>JAEXFI010000008.1 GCA_023400235.1 Bacillota bacterium | reverse complement strand
CTTCTTCCTAAGGTTCTTCACATGCTTAATCTTAACTTGATTCTGATATACAAGCTTTATTCCGTAAATCTCCTCACACTCAGAAACAAATTCAGCCAGCTTTATCAGTAACTTTGCCTGATTTTTAGTAACTGCCTTTTTCCAGACAAATGTGTACTTATTGGCACATGCCTCAATTTTAGTACCATCAATAAATATGGCTTTACCGCTGATTTCACTGATGTCGTAAAGAAAATCCGACATTTTTGCCATGATTTCTTCGGCACATGGTGCAAAGTGAATACTTCTGAATCTTGCGAAGGTTGCATGGTCTGGAACTGGTGAATTCTCAAGAAGGTACATGAAATTGATGTCCCGCTGACAAGCTGTTTGCATAGCTCGTGACGAGAAGCTGCGATTCATGTAGGAATAGAGTACAATCTTCAGCATCTGACGTGGTGTAGCCTGCTTTTCCCTTGTTCGGGAATAAGTCGAATACAAATTTTCTAAATTCATCTCCTCAACAAATTGACTTAGCAAGCGAACCGAATCATTATCTGGAATTATACAATCGATTTCCAACGGAAGTTTTAATTGATAAAATCTTTGATTAACAGTATAATTTTTATGTAAGTTAATGTGTTTGGTCATACATTAATTTTACCATAAATCCCTTACTTTTCGGAGTTTGGGATTTATTTTTATGAGTTAAAAGGGCTGCACACTAATTACTTAGTGCGACAGCCCCTTTAGAAAAACTGCTTGTGGGCCAAACGCTAAGGCCCACATTTTGTATCCATTTTTGAGAAAATGGATGCAAAACCGCACTTTTCCCCTTGAACGATACATATTTATACGTTTTGCAACAGCCTCCTCTTTTTATGTGTCCTCACACGTTTCTCTTGCAGGAATTAGCTTTGTATTACTACTTGGTTTCTCTCACACCGTTTTTATCCACCTCGTAGCCGTCAACCGTTGTGCTGACCGCAAGAGAGCCGTCTGTGCTGAAGTAATACCATTCGCTGTCAATTTCCAGCCACTTGCCGAATACCATTACGGCATCCTCGGTGAAGTAATAGCGCTTTGCGCCGATGTTATTCCATCCTGCCAGTGCGCCGTTGGCAGAGAGATAATACCAGCTGTCCTTATCATCCTTTTTCCAGCCTGTTTGCATAGCACCGTCATTGTCGAAGAAATATTCCTTGCTTTCAATGGCCTGCCAGCCGGTTAAGGCTTTGCCACCCTTATAATACAGACGCTGTCCGGCATCGTTCACAGCCCATCCCTGTGCGGTGACAGGGTCAATGGTCAACTTGATGTACCGATGCAGCATTGTCGAAACCCCGGCACGGGTAGCGTTTGCTCCCGGATTAAATTTGTTGCCGTCTCCGCCCAGCATGATACCTGCCTGCTGCATGGCTTTTATTGCTTCCTTATAGGTATTTCTGATACCTGAATCATCTGCAAATGCAACTGCCTGACGGGTAACGGGAAGGGTGTTCCCGGCAGCTTTTGCATAGTTACTGAGTATCAGTGCAAATTCCTCATGGGTGATGGAACGATCCGGCGCAAACTTACTATTGCCGATACCGCTTACGATACCTTTCTTATATGCCCATTCGATATAAGGTGCATAATACTTGTCTGCTGCCACATCAGAGAAGCTGACGGCCTTATAGTTACTTACATCCACACCTGCCAGCCTGCCCAGGGCTGTAACCAGCATTCCACGGCTCATATCCGCATTGGGTGAGAAGGCAGTAGCAGATGTACCGGAAAACAGTCCCCGGCCTACCACATAGTCGATGGATTCCTTCGCCCAATGAGAAGAGATATCCTTAAATTTCTCACTTGGTGCCGTATAACCCACGCCATATACTGAAAAATGATCGCTGTCAAAAATAACGCTCTTGCTGTTCGCATCATAGGCCGAACCTTCAATGCGGGTTGCATTACCCTTGCCGTCTACATAAACTCCAAACAGGTAGCCTACTGACTCTTTCTTGCCCGGTGTGTAGGGAATGGCGAGTGTAACGCTGCCCTTGCCCAACGAAGTGATGTTCACCGTTTTGCCATCTTTCATATAACTGATGGAAATGTTGTATACGGGTCTTGTTCCAACAAATGTCTTCGCATCACCGGTAAGGTCGGTTACCGGGGTGATGTTGATCGTTACGTCTCCGGTGCCCTGCTTATGAATTTCTTTAATGGCTTCCAGATCAAAACTCAGAGAACCCAAGTTGCCGTCTATCTCGAATTGCGATACCTCGGCTTTGTTCAGCTGTGTCAAAACGGGCTGTGTCAAGACGATTCCAAGGGATTTGGTTCCGGCAGGGCTGCTGACAGACAGCGAAACACCGATTCCATTTTGGGTTTTTTCCTGTACTGCTGCTTCTGCCTGTGCTCTTGCAATCGCATTTCCAACTGTTTTCTCAGAAATTTCCACCGCTGCGGAGTTGTCAGTTCCTTTCTTTGCTTTTACCGACGCTGCTCCTATCGTAGGTTGATCCGGTTTGGTCTCCTGCTGCACCTCAATAGTATCAGGGGCGTCCGTAGTGCTGCTACCAGTGCTTTCGGGATTACTGCCTCCTCCACCGGAACTGCCGTTATAACTCCATGAGGCGGTCACGGTCACATTGCCAGCCGGCATGGTAAAGGTTGTTGTCGCACTGTTTACACTCGCGAAGATGATACCATCGGCCGAAGTCCAGCCACTGAACGTATAGCTGCTGCGGCTTCCTGCATTTACAGTGACAATATCTCCCGCGGAATAGCTGCCTGCACCGCTTGTGGTTGCATAACTGCCATTTACTGCGACCTGATAAGCAGTTGCAGGGATTTGTTCAAAAATTGCTTTCAACGTTACATGATTGTCCGGCATAGTGAATTTATTATCTGTTATCGTCACACCGCCATCTACAACCTGCCACTCCTTAAAGCGGTAGCCGGTATCCGGAGCTGCGGTCAGTGTGACCCAAGTATCCTTTGCTGCAGAGTAGACATTGGCGCTCACCGTTCCGTTGCCGCTGCTTTGAAGGGTAATGCTATGGGTGGTAGGTGCAGCTCCCAGAGTAAAGTGGATAGTGTAACTTTTTGTAGTTGTCTTATCCTCGGCGGTCACCACGACCGTTGCATCACCGGGCAGAACCTGCGCCTGCGCAATGACTGCCACGGCGTGTGCCTCCTCCGGTACTGCTCCGACCAATACCGAAGTAGTGCCGTAGGGAAGTGCCACGTTATATATAGTTGTGTTTGGATCAAATCCGCTTACCGGGTTGTCATTTACTGTTAAGCTGTTCAGTCCGGCATTGGTAGAGGGAGTATAACTGTTAACAATGTTGACGGTAAGGATTAGGGAATTCCCTTTATCAAAGGAGATTTTAAATTTCATGTCATCGCCTTCTGAGATTCCCAGTGTATTGATGTAACTACTCTTGATAGTCAATGCGCTCCCAGAGACAACGTAAACGTCAGGTGTTGTCAAAGAGGTTGTGCTGTAAACCACATCAGTAACCGTACTGGCACTGTTCCAGGTGATGGTGGTGACTACATCGGCAGGTGAATTAAGATCATAGTTTATGCCTGTCGGGCTAATAGTTGCACTATTCACCACAGGTGCCGCGCTGACCGTGATGGATTGGCTCACCGATTTGTTGTCTGCTGTATACCTGATGTTGACAGAGGTATCGCTGACGGAAAGTACCGTGCCATTTGTCGGAGCAGCAGTAATTCCCTTTGCTCCGAAATCGGCAAAGGCTACCTCCTCCGCTGAACTGTCACTTTTATGCAGTGTCACCACAAGCCCGGTAAGGTCAAGGGAATCACCTGCCGTATAAGTTGTCTTGGTCGGTGCTGTCTTTACCGTTACTGATGTCACTGTTGCCGGATTGACAGTGTCAATTGTAATCACGATTGCACCTGACTCCACACTAACATTACCGGCGATATCAGTTGCCTTAGCCGTAATTGAATGAAAACCAGCCATAAGCTCTGACGAGGTAATGCTCCAATTACCGGAGACATCTGCCGCCGCAGTGCCAAGAATTGCCGAGGATTCATACAGCGTTACCGTACTACCCGCTTCCGCCGTTCCAACAAAGGTTGGCGTTGTATCATTCGTTATATCATCAGAAGTTGAATATCCTGTATCAGATTCCGTTGCCAAGTCAGGAACAGAAGGAGCTATTGCTGCTGTATCAATGGTAATGGAAACACTGGCAGAAGCATCCGAGATATTTCCTGCTGCATCCGCTGCTTTCGCAGTAATATTGTGGATTGTTCCGCTGCTTGACTCAGCAAATGCAGACGAAGTAATCGTCCACACTCCCGTGGAAGCATCTGCGATACAAGTCCCAAGATCAGTTGTACCATCCGTATCAAACAAGGTCACCTGGCTGCCCTCCTCAGCAGTTCCTGTAAAGGTTGGGGTTGTATCATTGGTTATATTATCGGTATCCGAACTACCAGTGTCAGAAGCCGCAATCATATCCGGGACAGTTGGGGCAGCCGGGGCAGCAGTATCCACTGTTACGGCAAAGTTTCCACTGTTTGACCAGTTTCCGGCAGCATCTCCTTCCTGAACATACAGGGTATGCACTCCCTCGCTCAGTACTCCGGCTGTAAAGGTCGTTGAGGTGGTTTCGGTTGCACCGGAGGATAGCTCACTATCATCCAGCTCATACCGGTAGGTTCCATTACCTCCACCTCCTGCAGTCCATGTCCAGGTTGGAGTTGCATCATTGGTAATACTCTCAGGTGAGGAAACTGTCGGTGCACTCGGTGGAACAGTATCCACTGTAATTGTATAACTTCCTCTTCTTGACCAATTTGTACCATTCGATTCCTGAACGTATAAATAATGCAGCCCATCAGCCAGGTTACTGCCGGGTGTATATGCCGTGTCCGTCGTTATACTCGACCAGGCATCGCTATCTAGCTTATAGCGGTAAGTCCCCTTGCCCGGATATGTGCTATCGGGGCTCCATGTCCAGGTGGGAGTCGCATCATTGGTAATACTCTCAGATGAGGAAACAGTCGGTGCATTGACTGCGTCGTAAGTAATGGTAAGCGAAGGTGTGAAACCACTGCCAGAGGCATTCAGCATATTCACAAAGCTAAAATAGCTCGTTATACCCGATCCTTCCTGACCTGTTAAGACAAAGGAGATGTAGGAAGCTTCCTCATCTACCCTGTCCTGCAGATAATCGGTTACAGTAAAGGTAATGTCTGAATTTGCATCGGTAACAGGTGTTGACGAGTAACCATTAATATAATCCGTTGGACTATAGTTTGGAAATTTATTGTTTTGTGCTGACCATGTGTCATCCGTCGTTTTGATTAAATTCACAATCGGATCCCCTACCACATCCATTACATGAATTTTTAACGTAGCCGATGTGATAGTTCCGCTGATACCGGAGATATCTAATTTAATTGCCGATCTTTGATAAGTGGAGGGCAAACCCTCATCAGCACCCACCCAGCTTGAAAAATATGTCGCTGAGCCATCCATAAATCCTGATTGTTGACGGTCTGTCTTTGAATATGCACTGCCCACAAAAAGATAATTATCGGTAAATGCATCCTCCTCCTGCGTATCCGTCAGCGTAGTAGTCCGGGATATTGCCATGACTTCATACGGTTTTGCATAAGGAATCATAATAAGGTTTAATAATAAAACCAATACTATGCTAATACTAACTTTCCATTTTCTTCTCATAAAAGCCAATTCCTCCTTAAGAAAATGCAGATTCAAAGCACAAAAAGTAATGAATCCACGTTCTATACCATTAGTTTCTTATCTCAATGATGTGGAAATTTGTATTGTGATTGTATTTTTATCATTTAATACTCCCCTACACAAACAAGGGTAGTGATTGTTAATCCAGATATTATCTGATCAAATTAACAAGATATGTTTTTTGATCTGTACCAATCCCGGAGGTAATGTCCACCTTAATCTGATTTTGTGCAGAAGTAAGCGTAATCGATTTTACTGTTCCGCTGATTGCAGCTTCATTATTAATTTTCAGAGAAACATTACTTACCTCTGTTGTAGCGGTAACATTTACCAGAGTAGTACCACTCGGTAATGAAGCAGCATAAACCAATGTACCTTTTGCAAAGTTCGGATTGAGGACTATTGTACTTCTTCCGGCTGCGATTACCAGATTGTTCAGATATGGACTGCTTGCTCTTGTCACGTTAACAGTATAGGTCTGTGGTGCGCCAATAGCCGGAGTAACCACTATGGGAATAGCCGTAACTACCCCTGCTGCCACGCCAACCGGTGCAGATGTTTGTCCCGATGGAACTGATACGCCATTCACGGTAACCGCCGCATTCGGATCCGTAACCATTGGAGTAACCATCACAAAGGCCGTATCATATCCAACCGATATTGCATAGACAAGCGTTGTTTTTACAAAGCTTGGTGTCAGGGTAACCCCGGCTATCCCGTTTGATATACTGAGCGCGGACAATGTGGCGTCCGTTGCAGGTGCATCATAAATCTCCAGTTCTGAAATTGATGCGAAGTTCGTATTGTTTCGTAGTCCCTTTGTTATGTATACACGAACCCATCTTACCTTAGTAGCCGTAAAAGCCCGATCCGTGCTGCTCAGGGAATTGTCTGCTACAGCATCCAGATCGAACCAGATTGCATTGTCCAGACTTCCCTGTAATTTGTAATCTGACAGATTATAATCCGCTGTCCACCCAAGGCTTCCCATTTGCCTTACTACCCAACGGTTAATCCATACATTACTGCCTAAATCAACTCTTAACCAGTTTGGTGCAGGTATCCCTGCAGCTGGTATCGGAGAAGAACCCATCCATCGGTAAATCGGTGTTACTTTGCCATCAACACTTCTTCCTGGTATAAAGGGGTATACAGAGCTATTGGCATCAGCGGGCCTGTTCAAGGCTATATTACTCATATTGTTATCCATCCTTTCCATCATTCTATCTGGTAGGCTTCTTATGCTCTTACCGGATAAAGTCCTTGCATGCAAATATAATAACCCATACCGGGCACTGGCTCAGCACCCTGCAGATTCGGTACACAAAAAGTTGTAGACCCATTCCCTCCAAATTTATTACCAATCAGAGAAAATACTGCTTGATATTGCATAACATTTAATACCTGCCCATTGCAAACCAGCCATCCCATGGGTGCAAAGCCATAGGGAAAAAGTACGATCTGTCCTAAAAAATAATCCATAATTTTAACCTCCATACATTCGTTTTAATTAATTCCGCTGCGGGTATACACCAGCAGTTGCGATGCAATAATGCATTCCCATCTCCTTCATTGGTAACACATTTCTTAAATCCGGCAGACAAAAGGTTGTTATGCCATTACCGCCATATCTATTGCCGATTAAAGCAAAAAGCGTTTCATAGTCAGTAATATTCAAGGTCTGTCCTTCGCAGGGCAGCCAATCCATTAAGGCGAAATCAAAGGAAAATAATCCAATATCTCCTATACAAGTCTCCAATACTATTCCTCCTCTCTCCGTATAAATTTTCCCAGAATCATTATAAATTGGATTTTTGATGCTTATATCAACCGGTGGATGAAGATATTCCGTTTGTGTTTCCGTCGGCTTTCAGGCTTGCATCCGGATTTTCCCATATTAGACGCTTTGCCAGAACAAGATACCCGCCCCTGTCCGTGTAGTGGATAAATAATCGACTTCCCCGTCTGTGCATATCCCCTAGAAAAGCATCGTTCGCCCCGCACTCGTCATAGAGCCGTGCTGCTGCCTGTCTGTGCTCCGGCTCTATGAGCTGCACCGGCGTGATTTCGGCAGCAAGGGTAACCACAAGCCCTACGCTGCGTTCATCCAGCTGGCTGTAATACATGCCTTCGTAGACAAGCACCCGTTCCTCCCGTTCATCGAAAACCGCCCGTATCCGAAGCTCGCCGCTCACTTCGTCGGATACCACCCGCGTCAGCCGGGCGTTCGCATAATAAACACCGTGGACAGGCCCCCGAATCGGCCAAATCATAAAATCACCCCTTTCCGTTTTCGCCTGTGTTTAAAATAACATTTCTTGGAACCAACAGGTACACCCTAAAAGTTACCTCTTTTCTAAAATGGGCAAAAAAAAAGCCAGAGGCTTTTTTTAACACTCCCGGCTTTTGTATAAAATATTGTTATAAAAATAGTTTTTTCAATTCACTTCTTTTATTGACGCTCTTTTTCTCATAGATCGTACCGATCACTTTTTTTACATAGTTATAGGAATAGTGGAGAGTCTCACCGATTTCCTGATTGGTGTATCCCAGCGCAATCAGCCGTAATATTTTCTTCTCCGTGTCGTTTAAATCGGCGGAGGTCTGCTCAAATTTCTCCTCGTCAATCCGGATTTCCTGCCTGTTTTTCTCCATCATACTAAGCTGCCGGAGCCGCTTGCCATTTTCCAGATGCACCTTCAGCCGTGCCAGCAGGATATCCTTGATAAAGGGTTTTGTTATGTAGTCCACCGCGCCGCAGGACAGCCCCTTCAGCTCCGCTTCTGTTTTGGTCACCCCCGTGAGAAACACAATAGGAATACCCTGCACATCCTCCATTTCCCTCATCACGGCCAGTGTGTCAAAGCCGCTCATTCCAGGCATATCGATGTCCAGCAGGATGATGTCGGGCATATAGTCCGTCTGCAGCAGGGCAACCGCCTCATACCCTGACTTCACACAGCTTACCGCATAATTTTCCCTTAGTATTTCCCCCGCCATCTTAAGAAGTACCGGATCATCGTCCACAATCAAAACTGCATTTTTATCGTCCAACTGCATCACCTCCCATGCCGATCAGGAGGCGCTCCGCTTCCCGAAATTCTACCTCGTCAACCTTTTGCCGGATTTCCCGCAGGCGTTCTTTTATTTCCGTCCTGTGGGACAGGGCAATCATGCGTTCAAGTGCCGCAAGAGCATCCGGCTGCCGGTTGTGTTTGAAAAGTACCAGCAGCTCCTCCATGCTGATGCCGGTGTTTTCTGTTTCACTCTGCCCGGCAATCAGCTCCTTAATTCCTGTGACAAGCTGCTTTAAGCCTTCCTGCGCCCGGCTCCATTCATAATACAGGATGGGCATGGTAACTTCTATATACGCATCGTTTGCCTCCATACACTGCTTTTCCACCTTGGCAGCAGTATCGGAAAGATTGACAGCCCCCACGGCTCTTGCTTTGCTCTTGAGGGAATGAACAGTAAATTTCAGGCTCTGCCTATCTTTTTGTGACTCAGCTTTCGCCGCTTCCTGCTTGCCCCTGTCGTAATTTTCCACAAAAAACGTCGCCAGATTCTTGTACTGGAGTATATCACCACCCAAATAGTCCAACCCCTCCGCCAAGGTAATGCCGTAAACAGCTGCTTCCCTCGCAAGCTTATTTCTAATCTCGGGGGGAATCAGCTTCTGTGCGCACCGATTGCTGACCCTGATAAGGTCTGGGGGAAGAAGGCCCATGAGCACCTCCTCCAAATCCTTCCATATGACAGGCTTGGATAGGTACCCCATAAACCCGGCATTCAGTAGGGTTTGCTTTACCCCAGCCACAATATTGGCGGTCAGGGCCACCACCGGCGTATCAAAGCCGGGTATTTCCTTCAAAGCGCGCAGGGTGTCGATACCGTCCATATCGGGCATCATATAATCCATTAGAATAACATGATACCGTTTTTTCGTAACCGCCCTGATACATTCTTTTCCGCTTATGGCCGTATCCACCCGAAGCAGTGTCCGCGAAAGCAGGGATTTTACGACCAACAGATTTTCTGTACTGTCATCCACCACAAGGACATTACCATCGGGAGCAATAAAGCTGCCTTCCCTTGTCATTTCCTCTTTTGCCGTTATCGTTCGCGCATGGAGCGGGGCTTTATTGTAAACCTTTTGCGGAATCTCCACGGAAAAGGTGCTGCCGCGCTCCAAGCAGCTTTTTACCTCAATACACCCCTGCATCAGATCGGTGAAATTTTTCGCTATAGCAAGACCCAGCCCGGTGCCTTCAATGTTCCGGTGGGTTTGGAGGTCCCCTCGGGTGAACGCATCAAACAGCAGGGCGATGTTTTCTTCTTTGATTCCGATTCCCGTATCGGAAACAGCTATGCAGAGCAGTATTTCATCGTTCGACTTTCCCGGCTTCCCACCAAAGGAAAGTGTGACGCCGCCCTGCTTTGTATATTTTGCCGCATTGCTTAGAAAGTTGGCAGCCACCTGTTTGATATGTATGAAATCACCCGTCAGTCCGCAAGGCAGGCTTTCATCAGCCTGAACCTCAAACTCGAGACCGTACCGGCCCACCTGTTCCATTCCAATCATGACAAGATCATCAATCAAATCTGACGTCTGGTAGTTTTCAGATACGATTTCCAGCTTGCCCGATTCAATTTTTGACATATCCAGAATATTGTCGATGAGAGTCAGAAGTGTCTTGCCTGCGTTTTGGATATTCAGGCTGTAGTCCCTGACCTGCTCCAATCTCTTTTCCCTGATAACCATTTCGTTCATGCCCAGCATGACATTGATGGGAGTTCGGATTTCATGGCTCATATTAGCGAGAAAATTACTTTTTGCTTTGCTGAACCGGAGCGCCTCTTCCCGGGCGGTTTCAAGCTCCCTCTGCTGTTTGTTGTACATTCTGAAATGAATGGACAGGGTAAGACCCAGCACGAGGCTGACGCTGGAAAATCCAATCATGATGTCCATTAAAAAGTCCAGTTCCGTTTGAAAAAAGCGGACGCTTTGGGGATAAGCATACGCAATCAGGCAGATTCCTATATAGACCAGCATTTCTATGCTTGCCATCACAATCATTTTTTTGCCTTCCAGCATAAAGGCCGTAAATAAAACAGCAAACACAAAGAACGAAGGCATTCCGCTGTGATAACCTCCGCTGATAAAAAATAAGACAGGAAACAGAATCAGAAATATGATAATCGTAGTGAACATGTAGCACTGCTGATATTTGCCGCTCTTGTAGGAGTAGTACAGCAAGCAGAATGCAAACGCTGCAGAAATCAGGTTAACCAATACATTCCAGGATCCTGCGTTTGTAAAAAGGCCCGCAGCCGACATTGTGATACCAATCGTCATGCCCGCCATTGCCAGCACATTGAACAGCCGCACACGGAAATCCAGCCGTTTGTCTAAAAATTTATCACTGATAAAACGAAGAAATCTGATCACAAACACCCCCCAGAAGATAAAATATCTACATGTATAAAATTGTATAGAGAAATATTGATAGAAGTTTTCATAAAATAATTATACCATGCCTGTGCAATCTGTGATAGTTACTTTGAGTTACTGATAATAGCGGTCGTTTTACTAAAACCACACATCCCAGGAGAGGATGAACGACGATGCGGTTCTCATTACTCCACTGATTGATAGCTACACTGCACAGCTCTCTGATAAGCCTTGTCATCACCAAACCTCCATTCTAGTATGATTATAAAGGTTATTATTATGATGTTCTATTCTTAATCATTAACGTATAAATCAATTTTAATCTCTGTACCAGTTTTTGAACAGAAATCTATTACCTTTTTACTGAATCCCATAGCGGGAGTTAGACCAGCTTCAACCTTTGGTACTTGCATAAGAATGAAGCTACATTTATACTTTTCCCTTATTAACAGTAGTTCATCGACCTTGTAAAGCAATTAATCAACCACAAAATCTGCTTGTTCATCAGCAGACAGAGTATCTGCATAATCTGTGCCGTACTCCCAGCCTGCCCAATCAAAAACTCCGGAACTATACTTCTTGTTTTCGCCGATAGAATGTCCACCTGTTCTAGCAATCTTTAAAATAGCGGATATTTCATCCGGGTGGAAATCACCAGTAATTAAGAAATAAGTCTTGCAATTAGTTCTGTCCACAATGCAACCCTCCGTTTAATAAAGTTAATACTAATTCAAGCTCTCATTGAAGCTGAAGCTATAAATACCCATTTTTAAAGCTGTTTTTGAGCAATTTTATAAAAATTGTTAATTAGAATAAAACTCTCCCGTGTACTCGGAATACTGGTCTATAAATTTCTTCAAATCTCTGCAAATATCCTCTATATTCTGCCCGGCTAATTATTTCATCCTTCATGAATAAACCTGTAAGTAATCCTATACGGTATACCTCCGCCATATCTTTTACAGAAAGCAGATTCTGTTCCTCATCCTCCAGTTCAATTTGCCCATTAAAATTTAGCTTTTATAGAAGTATGCAGCCTGATTCCCATAAGCTGTTGATACTTTAAGATATTCTTTTAAGAATTTCGCACACTCAGAATCTTCCATGTCCAAGCTAATCTCTTCATTATCCTTATCATCATATCTATAAAGTAATACGTTTACTTGATTTCTTTGATAAAACTCTACTGTTTGATGTCACCTTTATGCATATCTAACCTTAGTTATATAAAGAACAATAAAAAACCGTCTTGGATATCCCTTAAAATCAGTGAATATCTAAGACGGTTAATTGATATATTTATCTGCTTAAAAACATCGCGCTCGGCTCTTCTTTTGTACCCGGCTTGCTGCATAGTCGCACTGCTCCCTCCGGTCGCATTGCTCCTTGCGCTGCGCAATAAACGCCTTCGCTTCCTCTGCCTTTGGGCAGCGCTCGCCTCGCTTATCGTACCCGGCTTGCTGCATAGTCGCACTGCTCCCTACCGGTCGCATTGCTCCTTGCGCTGCGCAATAAACGCCTTCGCTTCCTCTGCCTTTGGGCAGCGCTCGGCTCTTCTTTTGTACCCGGCTTGCTGCATAGTCGCACTGCTCCCTCCGGTCGCATTGCTCCTTGCGCTGCGCAATAAACGCCTTCGCTTCCTCTGCCTTTGGGCAGCGCTCGCCTCTTTTATTGTACCCGGCTTGCTGCATAGTCGCACTGCTCCCTCCGGTCGCATTGCTCCTTGCGCTGCGCAATAAACGCCTTCGCTTCCTCTGCCTTTGGGCAGCGCTCGCCGCTTCTATTGTACCCGGCTTGCTGCATAGTCGCTCTGCTCCCTACCGGTCGCATTGCTCCTTGCACTGCGCAATAAACGCCTCGCTTCCTCTGCCTTTGGGCAGCGCTCGCCTCTTCTATTGTACCCGGCTTGCTGCATAGTCGCTCTGCTCCCTACCGGTCGCATTGCTCCTTGCGCTGCGCAATAAACGCCTCGCTTCCTCTGCCTTTGGGCAGCGCTCGGCTCTTCTATTGTACCCGGCTTGCTGCATAGTCGCTCTGCTCCCTCCGGTCGCATTGCTCCTTGCGCTGCGCAATAAACGCCTTCGCTTCCTCTGCCTTTGGGCAGCGCTCGCCTCTTCTTTTGTACCCGGCTTGCTGCATAGTCGCTCTGCTCCCTACCGGTCGCATTGCTCCTTGCACTGCGCAATAAACGCCTCGCTTCCTCTGCCTTTGGGCAGCGCTTCGGCGTTTATTCCCACTCTATAGTCGCCGGCGGCTTTGAGGTTATGTCGTACACTACTCTGTTTATGGACTTGACTTCGTTTATTATGCGGTTTGACACCTTCTCCAGTATGTCATAGGGAATCCTTGCCCAGTCCGCCGTCATAAAGTCTGTGGTTGTCACTGCACGTAGTGCCAGCGTATAATCATAGGTTCTTTCGTCACCCATTACTCCTACACTTCTCATATTGGTCAGCACTGTAAAATACTGGTTGATTTCTCTGCCCAGGCCTGCCGCCTTTATCTCCTCACGGAATATATAGTCGGTATCCCTTAATATATCCAGCTTTTCTTTGGTCAGCTCGCCTATTACACGTATTGAGAGACCCGGTCCGGGGAAGGGCTGTCTCCATACAATGTCCTCCGGAATCTCCATTTCTTCTCCTGCTCTTCTTACTTCATCCTTAAAAAGGTTTCTCAAGGGCTCGATTATCTCCTTGAAATCCACATAGTCAGGAAGTCCGCCTACATTGTGATGGCTCTTGATTACCGCTGCATCACCATGTCCGCTTTCTATAACGTCAGGATATATCGTTCCCTGCACAAGGAAATCCACCTTTCCGATTTTCTTGGCCTCATCCTCAAATACCCTGATAAACTCTTCACCGATGATTTTCCTTTTGGTTTCAGGGTCGGTTACTCCCTTTAGCCTTTCAAGGAATCTTTCTTCGCAGTTTACCCTGATCATATTTATATCATATTGCTTTCTGAATACCTGCTCAACCTGGTCTCCCTCGTGCTTTCTCAAAAGGCCGTGATCCACGAATATACAGGTAAGCTGCTTTCCAACAGCCTTGTGTATGAGCACGGCAGCCACCGACGAATCAACTCCGCCTGAAAGGGCACACAACACCTTCTTGTCTCCAACCTTTTCTCTGATAGCCTTGATAGACTCTTCAACAAAGGCCGACATCTGCCAGTCACCCTTGCAGCCGCATATATTGTAGAGGAAGTTTCTCAGCATGTCTTTTCCCCTGGGGGTATGCATAACCTCGGGATGGAACTGCACTGCATACAGGTTTCTGTCCAGATGCTGCATTGCCACCGTTGGGCAGTTTGCAGATTTGGCAGTAACCGTGAAGCCCTCGGGAGGATTGCTTACAAAATAAGTATGGCTCATCCAGCAGGTTGTATTTTCATCTACATCCTTAAAAAACGGCTGATTATTGTCGATAGCTATTTCAACCTTACCGTATTCCCGCTGTTTTGCGGCGTCTACATTGCCGCCCAGCATTACGCCCATCAACTGCATGCCATAGCAGATTCCCAGTACCGGAATGCCCAGTTCAAACACTCCCGGGTCACATTTTGGCGCACCCTCGTCCAGAACTGAATTGGGGCCACCGGTAAAAATAATTCCCTTGGGATTATATGACTTGATTCTCTCCAGTGACGCGTTGTAAGGAATAACCTCACAATACACGTTGGCTTCTCTGACACGGCGGGCTATCAACTGGTTGTATTGTCCACCGAAGTCCAGTACTAAAACCATCTCATTATTCAAGAATAACACTCCTCTTATTGTTTAATTAATTTGTATTTTAATTTGAAACATTTAGTCATAAAGTCAAAAACTATAAAACATCGCTTTTAGGCAAAGTCCCGTTTCACGCTTTATTTAATAGTATTTAACACAATTGACTTTAATATTTCTATATTATATCGAATTTTGTCCGGAATGCATAGCATGAAAAAACATTTTTAAGAATAAGTTTTCAACTCAATTTTTCACTCAGTTTATAACTCAATTTTCCGCTTGGGTTTTCAATTTTTTTTTGATATAGCTTAATCATTTTGGAGGTTTTCGCGAAATTCGCTGTTATTACACACTGCCCTCATTGTGGTAGCAAAAATATAAAAGGTTGTGGAATCCCTGAATGCACTTTAGCCAGACCAACTATCTGGGACTGGTAGAAAGTGACGAGAATTCTTCCTGGGCTCCACAAAAGATTGAAATATATTGACTAAATAATTCCTTCTGCTATAAGCATAAAAAGACCGACTGTGAATCCTATTGAAGCACCAGCAAATACTTCTTTAACAGTGTGCCTTTTCAATTCTACTCTTGACCATCCAATCAAGCCAGAAAGCAATAAGATAAATATACCAGCTATTGCATTTAGTGGAATTATTAAAAATGAAAGATAAATCGTTAAAGATACGTGCCCAGAACACTTTATAAAAAAATTGACGATAAATGAAATCAACAAAAGTACTAACCCAAATAATACTCCATAGCATGAGCCTTTTGGTTGTTTTGTAAAGAATAAAACAATAGTTATTGCTATCATAGGTAACATCATAAATAAGTACATTGAATATCTTTGAGTTCTGACAGATACATCAAAGTTTGAATATTCTCCATTTTTAGTTTTTAAATAATTTCTTATAGTGACTGGAAATATTATGCACCCAACTATTAAAAAAGATACAAACAGAGCATTATTCAATTTTTCTGTAGCAAACAATACTATTATCACAAAAACAGATATAGTAATAAAAGGGTGTCCAATAATAGAAATATATTTGGCTAATTTTTGTTTCATTATCATGATTTCACCTTTAATAACGAAATTCTTATTATCTGCATCAGATTATACTTCGTCAAATATCTCCTCAGTCAGTTGCCGGCAGCTCTTATACAGCCTTCCCTGCCAGGTGTTCCGCTCCGCCATGCCTGCCTCAATTCTTTCCTGAAGCTTCCACCAGCTGGTATTCCAGTTGCAAAATACGGTTCTTTCTGCGGGAGCCCTGCCTATAAGTCTTTGAACCACAATATCGGGCTTCAGGTATTCAAGAAAGGCTATAGTCCTGTTAATGAATTCCTCCGCTGAAACAGGCTCTACCTCTCCTCTGGCATACATTCTCTCAAGCTCTGTGTCCTTGAGAATATATAAGGAATGGCATTTTACCTGTGACACCTCCAGGGCGGAAATTATCTTTGCCCCTTCAATCACATCGTCAAGGTTGTCCATGGGCAGATCGGTTATATAATGGGCACATAGCTCAAGCCCGTGTTTTCTTATACAGACGGCTGCCTCTATGAACTCCGCCAGGGTGTGCCCCCTTTTCAGCAGCTTCAGGGTATGATAATTCACCGTCTGCAGCCCCAGCTCAAGGACAATGTCTATGCCCTTTTCCTGTTTCAGCTCCGATAAAAATTCCATGTACCTGTCTGAGATACAGTCGGGCCGGGTGGAAATATATATGGCTACAATTCCTTCGCCGCAAGCCTCGGTAATATTTTTGACAAATAAATCATATGGGAGATAGGTGTTGGAATAGTTCTGAAAATACGCAATGAACTTCTCACTTCCATAGTTTTTGCCTATATACTTTGCGTTCTGTCTGAGCTGTTCGGCCACGGGCAAAGTACAGGACAGGTTTTCAAAGCCTGCCCCCTCTTCACCGCAAAAAATACACCCCTGGCTGCCCAGTCTGCCATCCCTGTTTGGACAGGTCACAGGCAGGTTCAGAGGAAGCTTGTAGACCTTTGCGCCGTATTTATCTTTGAGAAACTGTGAAAATTTATTGTACAGCAACGCTGTTTCCTTCCTGCCTGTAAGTTTCATTTACCATTTCGTATATTTTTGTAATAGGGAGACCTGTCTTTTGAGCAATACTCTTGCAGTCCTCATATTCCGGAGCAAACTTATGTATATCGCCTATTCTGGCGATTTTGACCCGAACGTCCCCGTACCTTGTATTGACCTTTACAAATTCCCTGTTCATGCAATAGCGGGCAGATTTTGTAACCCGTATGCCAAGAGTGGAGGTTTCACTGAATATGACCTGGGAAAATTTCTTTTCGTCCTCGCATCTGGACAGGACGGTCAGCATTACAGAAGGCCTGCTTTTTTTCATATAAATAGGCGTGTAATACACATCCAGAGCTCCCAGGTCAAGGAGCTTCTCCATGGTATAGCCCAGTATTTCAGGCGACATGTTGTCTATATTGGTTTCAAGAATGGATATTTCATCGTTTGGAACGGTGTCCTGCTCATATATGGTGCCAACAACAGCTCTCAAGGCGTTGAAACGGCCTGTATTTCTTTTCCCCATTCCATAGCCGCTTTTTTCAATGGACATGGGAGGCATTTTCCCAAAGGAGCTGCAGGTCATCTTAAGTATTCCGATACCTGTTGGAGTGACCAGTTCAAAGGGAACATCCTCGGTTATAAGGGGAATCCTGCTGTTGCAAAGCATTTCCATTACCGCAGGAACCGGAACAGGCAACAGTCCGTGGGCACATTTTACAAAGCCCTTCCCCTCGTGGAGCTCGGAGGCATAAATCCTTTCCACCCCCAGCATGTCAATGCAGATGCAGGAGCCAACAATATCCACGATGGAATCCACAGCTCCCACCTCGTGAAAATGCACCGCGCTGATGTCCTTGCCATGGACCTTTGCCTCAGCTCTGGCTATTTCCCTGAAAATTTTTGTGCTCATGGCCTTGACCGCAGGCTTCAGGCTGCTGCTCATTATTATGTCTTCAATATCCGAAAGGTTTCTTTCGTGTGAATGCCCGTGGTTGTGGTCATGGTTGTGCTCATGCTCAGTTCCGTGCTGCTGTCCATGGTCATGCTCGTGCTGATGCTCATGAACGTCATGCTCGTACTGGGAGGAATGTTCGTGGCTGTGCCCATGAGAATGTCCGTGACTTTGCTCATGGGAATGCTCATGGCTGTGGTGCTGCTCCTCCTGCACTCTGTCTTCTTCCTCGTGGAGGATAACATTTACATCCGTACCGGTAATACCGTTTTTTACAACCTTCTTTATCTCTATGGAATAACCGTCAACCTTGAGCTTTCCCAATTCCTGCAAAAATGCATTTTTGTCCAGGCCCAGATCCAGCAGCGCACCCAAGGTCATGTCTCCGCTTATTCCTGAAAAACAGTCAAAATATAATACTCGCATTAAATCCTCCGTATTTCCCGGCAAGTCCTGTTAATTCTCCGATAATCCCTATTCACCTTTATTAATTCCTGTTAACACCTGCTTTATACAGGAAAGCAGCTCTTTCATATGACCTATAGCTTGTTTATATTGCTGGCCAGATAGCCCGCTCCAAAGCCGTTATCTATATTTACCACACCGATTCCGCTGGCGCAGCTGTTGAGCATGGTGAGAAGCGCCGCCAGGCCGCCGAAATTGGCGCCGTAGCCCACACTTGTGGGAACAGCTATGACAGGCTTATCCACCAGTCCACCCACCACACTGGCCAGGGCGCCTTCCATCCCTGCCACAACTATTACTACATTTGCCTGGGAGATGGTATCCATTTTGGAGAAAAGCCTGTGGATGCCGGCCACCCCCACATCATAAATTCTGTTTACCCTGTTTCCCAAAACCTCCGCCGTAATTGCGGCCTCCTCTGCAACAGGGATATCCGAGGTGCCGGCAGTTATGACTGCAATCTGCTTCTCAGTCACAACTATCTCCCTCCTCTTGACCACAATGATTCTGGCTGCCTCATGATATTCCGCGTCGGTTATTATCTCCCTGACAGCGGCAAAATCTTCCTTTGAGGCCCTGGTGGCAAGTATATTGTTATTCTTCTCCATCAGCCTTTTTACTATTTCGGCAATCTGCCCGCTGGTCTTTCCTTCACAGTAAATGACCTCCGGATAGCCCACACGTATGCTCCTGTGATGGTCAATCTTGGCAAACCCGATGTCCTCATAAGGCAAAGCCTTGATTTCCTTATAGGCCAGGTCTATGTCAACCGTTCCGTTCTTGACTCCCTCAAGCAGAGACTTTAATTCTTCAGAATTCATGCCATCCCTTCCTTCTCATATACAAAGACGGTACAACCCTCGGTAAATCCCGGCACATAATTTGGGTATATTGGAACTGCATCGTCAAATTGGAATAAAGCAATTATTCCCCACTTCTCCGCCTTGTATTTCCAAAAAATCCCCTCCAAATATATGCACCTTTTTATCGAATGCTGTACTAGGCAGTAGTATTACCTTCCTCTTTTTCCCTGGAGAGAAAGGCGTTAATAAATCCATCCAGGTTGCCGTCCATGACCCCGTTGACATTCCCTTCCTCATAATTGGTGCGGTGGTCCTTTACAAGAGTGTAGGGACAAAATACGTAGGAACGTATCTGGCTGCCCCAGGCTATTTCCATCTGAACACCCTTCAAATCCTCTATTTTTTCCTTCTGCTCACGTTCCTTCAGCTCAAAGAGCTTTGATTTAAGCATCTTCATGGCATTATCCTTGTTCTGGAACTGGGAACGCTCGGTCTGACAGGAAACCACAACACCGGTGGGTATGTGGGTGATTCTTATGGCAGAGTCGGTTTTGTTTATGTGCTGTCCTCCGGCTCCTGATGCTCTGTAGGTGTCAATCCTCAAATCATCGGGATTGATGTTGATTTCAATGGTATCGTCCAACTCAGGCATGACATCCAGTGAAGCAAAGGAGGTATGCCTTCTTCCCGACGAATCAAAGGGCGATATTCTCACCAGGCGGTGTACTCCCTTTTCGGACTTCAGATAGCCATAGGCGTTTTCTCCAATGACATGAATGGTAACGCTTTTTATTCCGGCTTCATCACCGCTGAGAAAATCCAGAATTTTTACTTCATAGCCCTTTGCCTCTCCCCATCTGGTAAACATGCGCAAAAGCATCTCTACCCAGTCCTGGGCTTCTGTTCCGCCCGCTCCTGCATGCAGGGTAAGTATGGCATTGTTTTTGTCATATGGCCCCGTCAGAAGGGTTTCCAGTCTCAGGGCCTCCAGATTCTTTGTAAGACTTTCAAGACCCTCTCCCACTTCAGGTATGACGCTTTCGTCCTGTTCCTCAAGCCCCAGCTCCGTCAGTGTGGTCATATCCTCCCAAAGGGTGGTGAGATTCGTAAATCTCTCTATTTTGGTTTTAAGGTTTTTTGTTCTTTGCAGTATCTTCTGAGAATTCTCCATATCATTCCAGAATTCAGGCTCAGAAGCCTTGTGCTCAAGCTCCGCAATCTCATCGCTTAGTCTGGCGATGTCAAAGTGAAGCCCTCATTTCCTCTAAATTGCTTTTCAAGCCTTGCAGTTCCAGCTTGTACTGTTCTAACTCCAGCATTTAATCATCCCTCTCATATGTTAATTTGTGCATGAATACACTTCAATACTATTATATCCAACGTCTAGCCTTTTGCCAAAACAAACTTTTCTATTGCCTGAGCCACACCGTCGGCATCATTGTCAGCCGTTATGTACTTTGAAGCAGCCTTGGCAATGGCTTCACCGTTATCCATGGCAATACCAAGCCCTGCGTATTCAAACATGGACACGTCATTTTCATTGTCCCCTATGGCAATCATTTGCTCCGGCGGTATTTCATATATCCCGGACAGCTTCTCCAGAGCAGCCCCCTTGCTGACACCTTTGTTCATCACCTCAAAATTGTCAAAGTTGGAGCTCATAATATCCACCTCTTCCAGCTTCTCCATTTCCACCCGGGTCTTTCTCAACTTCCGCGGGTCGTCACTGACTATTACAAACTTCAGCACCTTGCCTGGAATGCTTTTAAGCTTTTCCTGCATATCCCCCACAACTTCAATATCTACCCTGTCTTCAGGGGGCAGAAACTTATTTTTTTCAAAATACTTTTTGGAGGTGAAGCCCAGCTTTTCAGTAAGCATGGTATCCCCGGCATACACATGAAAATAAACTCCCTGCTGCTTGCAGATATGGTTTACCTTCAGGCTTACCGCAAGGCCCATATAGTCGGAGTAAATAATATCCCCGTCCAGCCTGTCGGTTATTATTGCACCATTGCAGGCAATAATCGGGTCCCGGGAGCCTATTTGCTTTGCATAAAGCCTGGCGCCTGTATATACCCTCCCCGAGCAGACCACGACCTTAACTCCCTTTTGCATTGCCAGGGAAATAGCCTCCTTATTTCTGTCCGATATTTCCTTGTCCGTATTCAGCAGTGTTCCATCCAGATCTATTGCCACCAATTTATACATTTTTATTTATTAACCTCTCCCCAGCTTAGTAGACCGCCGTTAGTAACAAGGTAAGCACCAAACACGACCCGGCACTTTTTTACCTGTTATCCCAGGCTGTCGGTAAAAATCTTGATTCTTTTCATCGCTTCCATTATATTGTCCATTGATGAGGCATAGCATGCACGTACATAGCCCTCTCCGCATTCTCCGAAGGCCGTACCCGGCACTACCAGGACCTTCTGTTCCAGCAGAAGCCTTTCACAGAACTGGTCGGAGCTAAGTCCGGAGCTCTTGATATTTGGGAAAACATAAAACGCACCCTTAGGTTCAAAGCTGCTGTAGCCCGACTTTTTGAAGCCGTCCAGCATAACTCGTCTGCGCCTGTTATACTCCTTTGCCATCATGGCCACGTCTTCCTCGCTGTTTTGCAGTGCCTCAAGGGCAGCATCCTGTGCCGTTGTGGGGGCACACATTATTCCGTACTGGTGTATTTTTTTCATTTCATTGATAAGGTCCCTGTGACCGCAGGCATAGCCCAAACGCCAGCCTGTCATGGCAAAGGATTTTGAAAATCCGTTTATTACCAGCGTCTGCTCCCTCATCTCAGGAAAACTTGCAATTGAAGTATGACTGCCTTCATAGGTAAGTTCGCAGTATATTTCGTCCGACAGCACCACTATATTTTTGTCCTTGAGCACCTTCACGAGCTCATACAAGTCCTCCCGGGACATGATAGCTCCTGTGGGATTATTTGGAAAAGGAATAATAACCACCTTGGTTTTAGGAGTTATGGCGTTTTCCAGTTCCTCAGCAGTGAGCTTGAACTGGTTTTCCTGCTTCAGCGGAATGGTCACGGCAGTAGCCCCCGTGAACCCTGTACAGCCCTTGTAAGCCACAAAGCTGGGTTCCGGTATAATCACCTCATCCCCCGGCCCTACAAGTGCCCTCAGAGCCGCATCTATGCCCTCGCTGCCTCCCACCGTCACCAGTATCTCATCTACAGGATTGTATTCCAGTGAGAACTTTCTGAAAAGATAGCTGCTTATCTCTTCTCTGAGCTCAATAAAGCCCGCATTTGAAGAATACTGGGTATGGCCGTGCTCCAGCGAATATATGCCCGCCTCCCTTATATTCCAGGGAGTTATAAAATCCGGCTCACCAACTCCGAGAGATATCACATCCTTCATTTCGTTTATCAGATCAAAGTACTTTCTGATGCCCGAAGGAGGGACATTTTTTATTCTGTCCAAAATCATATCCTTCATTATCATATGAATATCTGCTCCCTTCTGTCAGTCTGCTTTTCTTCAAAAATAGTGCCCTTGTCCTTATATTTCTTCAGCACAAAATGAGTTGCACAGCTGAGTACCGATTCCAGGGGAGCCAATTTTTCGGAAACAAAAAGTGCAACCTCCTTCATGGTCCTTCCTTCAATAATCACCGTCAGGTCAAAGCCCCCCGACATGAGGTAGCAAGCTGTGACCTCGGGGTACTTGTATATCCTGTCTGCTATTTTATCAAAGCCCAGCCCCCTCTGCGGCGTTACTTTCACCTCTATAAGCGCCGTTACCTTCTCTCTTTCAGTTCTGTCCCAATTCACCAGAGTGCTGTAGCCCGCTATGATATTTTCCGCTTCAAATTTCTTTATGGCCTCTTTTACCTCTTCAACGGACTTCCCAAGCATCACTGCAATTTCCTCCGCCGTGGCCCTGCTGTTCTTCTCCAGAATTTCTAAAATCTCCAACATAATAATCTCCTCCTGTTATCTAATATCCTTTATATAATTTGCGTTTTACCCATAGCCGGCTGATGACAATAAAAAAAAACCAAGTCCTCTGAAAAACAGGGACGAAGGTTTCCGCGGTACCACCCTAATTAATGCAATAAAATGCATTCACTCTAATATAATGCGGCATCAACTTCCTTGTAATGCTTACATTACCCGCCTGTAACGTGGCGTTACGTCTTTTTCTACCGTCCCCCGGAACAGCCTGCTTCACAAGGGTTTCGAAAAAGCCGCTCCCGGGCTGCCTTCAGTAAAAACCTGTACCGGGGTTCCACCAACAGCTGACTGTTTCCCGGCTCTCTTTGACTGGCTTATCACTTACTCTTCCCATTCACAGCATTTATTAATAATATGGTTCATATATAAATAATATATGAAGTATATGTATTATATGCAAAACAATAACAAAAGTATTTAAAAATATATCTATCTATATTTATAAATTTATTATATTATAAGTTAATTCAAATTTTTATTCAAGCAAAAATACTTCCGGAGCTCATTCACTTATAAAACCCGTCAGTTCTCCTTCATACTTCTTGAGCTTGTCCACCACTTCCACCTTCAGAATCTTAAGCTCTTCCTTGATATCCACAAGCTTTTCCTTTTCCTCTTCCACCTGCTTCTCAAGGTCCTTCTTTTCATTTAAGGCCTGAAGCTTTGCTTCACTTATGATGTTCTCTGCCTTTTCCTGGGCAGTTATAAGTGCGGTTGCTATTCTTTCACGGTCTTCCTGTATTTGCTCGAGACTTCTGGTCATATCGTCATATTTGGACTTTATGTCACGATACATAGTCCTTACCTCGGAAATTTCCTTCTCCTTGGTTTTTATCTTTTCTTCATATTCTCTATTTAATCTTTCAAGGTAATCATTGACATGTTGCTTCTTGAAACCAAAAAGTGAAGTTGAAAACTTTTTCTCACCTGCCATAACGCATCCTCCCAAAAAAGACCAATACTTGATAATATTACTTAATAATTCATAATATCTTCCATTATAGCAAATGAATCTCTTAAGTACAAGCTTGACCATGTCAGCTGTTTTTAAGAGATTCACTTTAATGCGCCGGCTATATGAAAATAAAAATATCTACTGTAATTACGGCTGTCGGTAAGCTGCCAATGGGGTTACAATCACAGATGCTTTTCTATCAGTTCCACAAACTCGCCCTTCGCTCTGGCTCCTACGATTTTCTCAGCTATTTGTCCATCCTTGAAAATAAGTACAGTAGGTATGCTCATGATTCTGAATTGAGCAGCCAATTCACCCTGGTCATCAACATTTACCTTGGATACCTTGATTTTACCGTCAAATTCCTCGGCCAGCTCTTCCATTATGGGAGCTACCAGTCTGCAAGGGCCGCACCAGGATGCCCAGAAATCCACAACCACGGGTAGATCTGATTTGACAACAGTCTCCTGAAATATATCGTTAGTGATATCAACTATTTTACCTGACATAATAAATTCCTCCTGATTTACGTGTTTGTTACTTAAACTTAATTTATTTATACCCATTTGCCTGTTAAATAAACATTGTCATTTATTAAACATTCCCATTGACTTAATATTCTTTAAGAGAGGTGATGTTTACCCTGCTGCCGTCCATGGACACCAGCGCACCGTCCAGTACTTCCAGAATATCACCTCTGAAGGAAGCCTTCAAGTCATTTTTAATATTGATTATTTTATTTTCGTCCCTGTTTATATAATACATGTTGCCGTTTATGGATATTACAATATCCTCAAGCCGCAAAGGCTCCTTCAAGAGAGTCTTCGTCCAGTTGTCCGTCAGCTTCCCTTCTTCTATCTTCTGCTGGTATATCTGGGTAACCATGCCGTTTGTGCCTAAAACACCTAAATACAAGGTGTCATTTGAATCTATGTCCAGTATTCTCACATTCTCCGCATCCAGAGGTACCTTGTTTTTGATCTTGGTCATACCGTCATAGACATATATGGCCTCGCCCGGATTCTGGTATACCAGCTTGTTGAAATAATTGCTTTCCTTGATAAGTGCATCAGGGCCAAGATTCATCACATGAGCATATTGGCTCATAACATTGAACCTGATAATCTTCGACCTGGTTTCGGAGGTGTTTATTTTGGCATATACCACGTTTGTATAAGGTGAAAGGTCTATATCCATCACCTTGCTGTCCTTGGTCAAATCCCTTATCTCAGGATAGTCCCTGGTGGTTTCAGTGTCGGCTTCATAGGTGGAGAGCTGCACTACACCGGCTTTTCCGTCCTTGGTATCCGAGGAGTATATAACCATGTCCCTGTCAGGCAGCCATTTGAAAAAGGTTATCCTGTCATTGTCCAGGCCTGCAATTTTTTTATCTTTGTTTGACTTAATATTTATTATATGCAGAATCCCGTCTTTATCTACAAAAGCTCCAAATCTTGCGTTAAAGGATACCTTTACCTGCTTTACCTCCTGGGGCACCTTAAAATCTCCCGTCAGCGGGTCTGCCTTGGTTTCGGTATTGACTACGCTAACTGAACCGTCTGAATTTAAAAATATGTTATTAATGTAGAATAAAAAGCAAAACTGCAATATTATAGCTAATATAATCCATTTATACCACTTAACTAGAGTTTTCACCTGGTATGTCAGCCTTTCTGGCTCAGCTTGGGTTTTTATATCAGCACGCCTGCCGTGAGCCGGGAAAGGCATGTGTGTCGCTTGTTTGCGGCTCTCTTACTTTACTTGTCCTCATACATTTATTGCTGCTTACGGCATTACCATGAACACTGATGGCACCGATCTCTCTCCAAGTGCGTCGGAGGGAGTATTTATTACCTTGCCGTCATAGAACATGGTGGCAGAAGAACCGCCATCGAGATTTGCTGCATTTACCGCTCCATGCTTGAGCATTATATCCTGTACTTCCTTCAAGGTGGCTCCAAAGGATTTCAGACTTCTGCCGTCTATTACCAGCAGCAGCACCGAGCCGTCCTCTTTTTGCCCTATAACAGTTCTGGGAGATATACCCCAGCCTCCGTCTCCCTTAATGGTAGGCTTTCCGTTTACCACCAGCGGAGGTCCGAAGCTGATGGCCTCCTTCACCTTGTATTTCTTAAGGTCATTTTCAGAGTGCTTTCCTACTATAAGCATGCCGTCCTGGGTAAAGGCGATGGTGTCCCTCTTCTTGTCCTTATCCTTGATTTCCCCGCTTATATACTTGCCGTTGCTGATAAGGTAGCCCAGAGGTGCTCCCCCGGTGCCTGCCCATTTGGTGTCAATAAAGCCTCCGCCGTTTATGGCAGCTACTGCACCGTTTCTTTTTGCTATACTGCTGGTGGTTTCACCGGCCCGGGGCATCTGGTTTGAATATCCCACCCTGATACGTGTAGGGTCCTCCACCAGCAGCATTTTCCCCTTGAAATTGCTGCTTTCTATGTCGAAAAGCTCAATCTTCCTGGTATGCTTTATACCAAATTTCAGCAGGTTTATGGCTTCGGTGTCCACGTCGGATATGGCATACCCGTCCCCAAGAATACGGGCGATTGCTCCGTCCGATAAAAAGGCCTTGGGAATCTTCTGCAGGGTGAATGAGTTCCAGGTCATGCCGATAACAGTCCTTTTCACATTTTCAAAGGGTCCGTAAAACACCAGCAAGGGTGTGGTAAAAGACACGAATATGAATTCAAAAATCAAAAAAGCCAGCAAGCTTTTGAATCTGGATTTCTTCTTTTTCTTTCTTGACTGTTTGAGCTGGTTTTGAAGCTCAAACTTTTCATTTATCATTATATTGCTCATTGATCCCCCTAAAATAAATAAAACAAAAACATAAAATCAGACAAACATACAAATAAAAAGCATACACCATTGTGCATACTTTTTTTTAAGTTTAAATATTCAAAGTAATTATATTATAATATCGTGCTTAACATATTTCAAATGAATCACAAAAAATTAATATTTGTAATATTTGTGTCATTTAACTAGCTTCACCCTGTCCAGAAGCATATGCGCCCTCTCAAAGAGCAGTCCTGCCAGAAACCAGGCGGGGGCGTAGTCCAGTCTCACGATGCCCTCAACCGCAAATCTGCCGAAGTACTTCCAGGGATATACGTGGAGTATGCCCAGTATGAGCTTGCCCGTGGAGTATTCTATACCCCATATTATTACAACCCAAATCAGACCACGCAGCATGATATTCCAAGGACGGATAATATCATGAATAGGTTCCAGAAAAACACCGCAGCCATATATAAACAACATCCACAGGCTGGTATAAGCTTCAAGGGTCAGATTGCCGTTAATCAAAGAATACAGTCCCGTCCAGACAATCTCCATGCTCCAGCCGATAATTCCATAAATAAAAAATCGTTTTATCATAATATATATTTGTATCACAATTTGGTACTTTTTATTTATGGAAAACATAAATTATTTAATGTATTTTTTTCCAGCCTTACTATTGGCTTGCAACACTTGTAATAATATGAAAATTTGCAGGCTATAAAAGGATTTACATGTTAATACTACCAATAAAAGCTGGTTTGTGTTATTATATCAGCAACCGAAAACGTAAATAAAATGTAATTTTCATAGCTTAGCTGCAGAAATAACGGGTAGAAATACTATAAGCAAATCAACAGATTGGAGGAAACCTATGTATCTTGTTGGAAAAATCAACGTAATATCTGCTTTGCCGGATAAATTTAAAAGATTGAATGATATTGCATATAATTTATGGTGGTCCTGGAATCCGGAGGCTATCGACCTTTACAGGGAGATAGATTTGGAGCTGTGGGAAAAGGTGGGCAAAAATCCTGTCCGCTTCCTGCAGGAGGTAAGCCAGAAAAAGCTCCAGGCAAAATTGGAGGATCAGGCCTATATGAACAGGCTGGACACTGTAGTAGACGATTTTGACAAATATATGAATGAAAGGGATACCTGGTATTCAAGAACCTACTCCCAGCACACAGGAAAAAGCATAGCATATTTTTCGGCGGAGTACGGTCTCAACGAAGTACTTCCCATTTATTCCGGAGGCCTTGGAGTACTGTCGGGAGACCATTGCAAATCCGCCAGTGATCTGGGGCTGCCCTTTACTGCAATCGGCCTCTTTTACAAGCAGGGGTATTTCAGCCAGAGGATAAATATCCACGGCTGGCAGGAGACCTGTTTTAACAACCTGAATGTTTCACAGCTGCCGGTTTTGCCTGCACTTGATGCCAACGGCAGACAGGCGGAAATAAGTATTACTTTCGCCGGAAGGACAGTGTTCGCCAAGGTCTGGAGAGTCCAGATCGGCAGAATCAACCTTTATCTTATGGATACCGACGTTCCACAGAACAGTCCTTCCGACAGGGCGCTCACCGCAAGACTCTACGGAGGCGACCAGGAAACCAGAATACAGCAGGAAATCTTCCTGGGTATCGGCGGAATACGGGTTCTGGACGCCCTGGGCATACACCCCAGCGTATATCACATGAACGAGGGGCATTCCTCCTTCATGGGGCTGGAATTGATACGCAAGCTTATTAACGAAAGGCATCTGACCTTTAAGGAGGCCCTGGAGCTGGTGTCCGCCTCCTCGGTTTTCACTACTCATACGCCTGTGCCTGCGGGAAATGACACTTTCCCCCTTTATATGATGGATAAATACTTCGGAGACTTCTGGGGACAGCTTGGCATCAGCAGATATGATTTTCTGGAGCTGGGGCTTAAAAAGCCGGAGGATCAAAATTTCAACATGACTGTACTGGCCTTGACACTGGCGGGCAGAAAGAACGGGGTAAGTGAGCTTCACGGGGCCGTTTCCAGGGATATATTCGCAGATGTGTGGCCGGAGGTGCCAAAGTCCGACGTGCCCATAACACATATAACCAATGGCATACACACCCTGACCTGGCTGTCTCCCAAAATAAAGGAGCTCTATGACAAGTACCTGGAGCCCGGCTGGAAAAACAGCATCTACGACAGTGCAGCCTTTAAGGGCATAGACAGTATTCCTGACGAAGAGCTGTGGAATACCCACCTGGAATTGAAGCAAAAGCTCATCAGCTTTGTCAGGGACAGGATGAAGGCCCAGAAGCTGGCCAACGGCGAGTCCATGGAGGCTGTAAGAAGTGTGGATTCCTTCCTTGACCCAAATGCGCTGACCATAGGCTTTGCCAGAAGATTTGCCACCTACAAGCGGGCAAACCTCATATTCAGGAACCTGGCAAGGATACAAAACATACTTAACAACCCCGGAAAGCCCGTGCAGGTTATTTTTGCAGGAAAGGCCCATCCGGCCGACGGCCCTGCCCACGACGTCATTAAAAACATAAATGATATTGCACGGCAGGAGGGCTTCTACGGAAAGGTAATCCTTCTTGAAAACTACAATATGACCGTAGCCCGGAACCTTGTCCAGGGAGTGGATGTGTGGATGAACAATCCCAGAAGGCCCTTGGAAGCCAGCGGAACCAGCGGACAAAAGGTTTGCATAAACGGCATAATCAATTTCAGCATTCTGGACGGCTGGTGGTGCGAGGGCTACAATGGAGAAAACGGCTGGGTGATCGGAGACGAAACTGAGTTTGACAATGAAACCTCCCAGGACAATATAGACAGCGAATCCATATACGATACGCTGGAGCAGAAGATAGTCCCTCTTTTCTACAAGGTAAACGAAAAGGGAATTCCTGTGGAATGGATTGCCATGATGAAAAATTCCATTAAATCTCTGGCCTGGAATTACAGCACCGACAGAATGGTGAAGGAATACAGCGAAAAAATGTACCTGCCCGCCATGGAAGGCTCTGAAAGGCTGTATATTGACAACTGCGGCGCTGCCAGAAGCCTGAGCTATTTTAAGCAGCACTTGAAGAACAATTGGGCACAGGTGCAGCTTATGGCTGAAAAAAATGAAAACCAGCTTAAGGATTATAAGTCAAATTCCGGACAGGAGTTATTTTTGACGGTCAATGCACAATTGGGGGCAATCGACCCTTCCCAGGTGGAGGTGGAGGTTTACTACGGTACCTTTGAAAACGGCAGCATAACCAGCCCGCGGTCAGCCGGAATGGACTGTGTGGAAAAGCTTGGAGACAGCCTGTATAGGTACTCCATAAATCTTAAAATAGAAGACGGCGGAGAGTATGCCTATACCTTCCGCGCAACCCCAAAACATCCTGACCTTATAAACAGGTTTGGCACAGGGCTCATAAGATGGGTAATGTGATTTAGGAACCCCTCCCTTGCAGCTTAAAACCCCTCCTTTATGGTGTAAAAACGCCGTAAGGGAGGGGTTTATATTTTACTTATGGATAAATAATATTGCCCAAGGCTATTTCAGGAAGCTCTCCACCTTTGCCTTTTCCACCAGAGCCTTGACCTTCCCAACCGGCAGCCAGGATTAAAAGTGCAGCTACAGCTGCGGCCCCAAGTATAATAGTTCTTTTTTTACGGGATTTTTTCCGGCTGTTCATATATGACACGCCCTTATTTTTATTAATAAACTTAAAATATAAACTTAAATAAGCAAATAAACCAGACTTCCGGCTGTAAATGTACTTACGCAGGAAATCTGGTTTATTATAGCATATTTTACATTTAATTATAATCCTCTGATTATAATCCTCTAACTATAATTTCTCACGCGGTCCCGCTCCATTTTCCGCACTTGTCCCCCCAACAGGCCACGGGGTCCTGGTCCATGGTTATCTGGATAATTTCACAGCAGTTGGAGCAGCCGGAGCATTCCCTGCTCTGTGTGGTATAAGAGGCGTTGAGCTTGTCAAAGCCCTTGAAATACGTACCGCCCTCCCCAGCGCGGGCATTTTCTCCCGCCAGCAGAGCAACCCCGTATGCTCCCATGACGTCAAAATGTTCAGGAATGATTATTTCAACCTCCAGAGCCTTTTCAAAAGCCTTAACAATACCTGTGTTGGCAGCAACTCCGCCCTGGAATACTATCGGAGACTCCAGCTTTTTGCCCTTTGCCAGATTGGCAAGGTAGTTTCGTACCAGTGCCTCACATAAGCCGCCGATGATATCCTCCCTGGAATGTCCCATCTGCTGCTTATGTATCATGTCACTCTCGGCAAAAACAGCACACCGCCCGGCTATCCGCACCGGATTTTGTGAATTGAGGGCATAGGCCCCGAAGTCCTCGATTGCTATTCCTATTCTGGCAGCCTGCCTGTCAAGAAAAGAGCCCGTTCCCGCCGCACAAACCGTATTCATGGCAAAGTCGTGGACAACGTGATTTTTAAGCAATATGATTTTTGAATCCTGTCCGCCGATTTCTATAATGGTTCTCACATTGGGAAGGGTCTTCTGTGAAGCCACTGCATGGGCGGTTATTTCATTCTTAACCACATCAGCTCCTACAATGGCCGCCGCCAGCTGTCTTCCGCTGCCTGTTGTTCCCACACCTTCTATGGCTATGTTTCTCCCTATTCTTTTGTCAATGTCCCTGAGCCCTCTCCTCAGCGACTCTATGGGCTGTCCCTCCGTCCTGATATACTGCTTGTCTATAACCTTGTCCTTTTCATCAATAAGGGTGATATTCGTACTCACAGAGCCTACATCAATACCCATATAGCATTTTATTCTGTCCATTTTGCTGCTCTTCCCTTCTCTTTCTGATTAAATCCACAAAGGCTTCCACTCTTGTATTAAAACCCGCTTCACCTGTCATCTCGTCTCTTATTACAGTCATGACGGGAATCTGGTAATTTTCCTCCACGGCCGGAAGAATCGACTGTGAGACTATCTCAGGCATACAGCCCAGGGGATATAGATGAATGACTCCGTCAAAGCCTTCCTTGGCGTGAACCACGGTATTTCCAATGGTGTGATGTGCATGGCCGCCCACCATACCGCTGAGATACGCCCGGGATTCCCGCACATCCTCCCCCTCCAAGGGCAGCCTTAACGCTTTTTTCAGCATGTCGTCAATTATCCAGCCGCTTACCGTCACCTCTCTGGTAACCTCTACCCCCATATTCCCCAGCAGCCTTTCAAGCTGAAAATTTGCATAGGGCTCTATGGTGGTATATATCTCACCCACAATCCCCACCTTAAGGGGGCGGGCCTTCTCATTCTGAGGAAGCCTTTTAAGCTTCCTCTCGGTTTGCTTTATAAATTTCAGTATCTCCCTGGAGCCTTTGACCTCCAACACCTCTCTCTGAAAGCTTCCATAGATTTTATCAACACTGCGGGGCTCAAGCTGCCGTGCCCGCTTCAAACGTGAGAGCTTTTCAAGATTGTCCAGCTGTATTGCCACATTCTTTGCGGAGTTCACCACCTTTGCCACATTCAGGTAGTTGGAGGTTCCGCTGACCTTTTTGATTCTTGCTGCCAGCTCCTTAAAGCCCTGATCGGGAACCTCAAGGGTTATTATCTCCATTTTTATGCCTATCTCTGATGCGGTCTTCTTTAGCATTTCACCAAAATACCCCAGCTTGCAAGGTCCGCAGCCTCCGGTAATCAGCATGGTATCCGCCCCCTGCTCATAAGCCTGGAGCATGTTTCCCACGAAAAGCTTGAAAGGCAGGCAATGTGACTCGGCAGTATATTTTGAGCCCAGCTCAAGGGTTTTATTTGTATTGAAGGGAGGTATGGTATATTCGGTGCCGAAGTCATCCAAAAAGGCTTTTGCAGTAATATAGGTATTACCTATATGAGGAAATGTTATCTTCATGTATACCCCTCCTGACTATCATATCCACAAACGCTTCCAGTCGGGTGCAAAAGCCCGTCTCGGCAGAATGCTCGTCCAGCACCAGCTTCATAAACGGAATATCACTTTCCGCCCTTAATTTCTTTTCAACCAGTTCAATTACAAAGCTGTCTACACCGCAGCCAAAGGAGGTTATGGCAATAACTCCGTCAATGCCGCCGTTTTCTATAAGTTGTACAGTGCCTCCATATGCCCGGGTTCCATAATCCCAGAACAGCATCTTGTCAAGCTCCGAGCATTTATCCTTTGATTCCTGATAATCCAGCATGTCCAGAGTCACAACTCCTATGCCGTATTCCTTCAGCTTGCCTATAAGCTCCATATTTATGAAGCTGTCATAAACCGTATAGCAATGACCGAGCACTGCTACGGTAAGACTGGTACTCCTTTTTTGAATGACTCTCAGGGGGGGCATTGAGCCTGTCTCCTGCTTGAACTCATCCGATAGTACACCGGATTTCATTACCTGTCTTTCATTGCGGTATTTATCCAGTGCATTTTTATATGCAGTCCTGATTTTCTGCCTGTCATCGGTTATAAATTCACCGGTGTGTAGGGCTGCCAGCCAGGAGTTTTTTTCAGACTTTCTCAGATTTATCTCAGTATCGATTATTCTGGGCATTACCTTTAAGGAATTTCTTATCATATCCTGAACTCCTGCTACCTCAGGACAGATGTACTGCTTTCTGGATATGCTGGTAAAGCGGGGAAGGAAAATAAAATCGGCTTTTCCCAGCAGGTTCATTACATGCCCGAAATATACCTTGATTGGCAGACAGGCTTCTGAAACACAGTGGTTTGTGCCTTCCAGTACAATATTCTTATTTGATTTTTCCGAAACAACGATTTCCGCCCCCAGCTCTGTAAAAAAGTTTTCCCACAGGGTTGAGAACTTATAATAGTATAAACCTCTCGGTATGCCTACTTTGACCATTAACGCCTCCATAATAAAAAAATCCACTCTCAATTCATTATTGACGTGGATTTAAGGTGTTATACTATTATTTTATTTAAGGGCTTTTAATAGCGGTCAGCCCTTAATCCGGGACTGACCGCCTTATTATCTGGAATTCTTCATGGCCCAGCTTTCAATGGCCTTACCTATGGAATTAGCTATCTGCACCTGATTGTCGTAGGCAGCCAGCCACTCATACTCCGCAGGATTTGACATAAAGCCGCCCTCTATCAATATAGCCGGAGACTCTGTTACGGTACATACCGACAGGCTCTGCCACCTGTAACCTGAATCCTTGCGCCCAAGGTCTGCAATCAGAGAGTCCTTTACAAAACCCGCAGCCGCCTTGGAGCTGTCCTTGGAGTATAGCACCAGCAAGCCTGTATGCTTTGTATAGTCCGCGGTGACATCCATGGAATTGTTGTGAATGGACACCGCTATGTCAGGCTTTTCCTTTCTTATAAGGTTTGCCCTGTCGTTAAGACTGACGGTCTTGTCCCCGGTTCTGGTCATTATGACGGTAGCTCCCAGGGCTTGCAGATACTTTCTGGTGTTCAGCGTAATAGCCAGGTTGATTTGCTTTTCATACAGCCCGTTCTTACCCAAGGGGCCTATTGCTCCCGATTCACTGCCTCCATGTCCGGCATCCAGCAGTACTCTCAGTCCTGTTAAGGGCTTGCTGCCCGACCCCAAAATCCTGGGAGCATTTTTGAGGGAAAATACAAGCGCCCCGTCTTTATACCGGGCGGAATATCCAAAGTAGTTGTCCTGGGACCTCAAGCTAAAGGTATATTTGGCGGTGCCGTTTACATTCTGCAGGCTCACAGCCTTAAATATTCCAGAGGCAGGAATTGCAGTGCCTGCGCTCTTACCCATTGTATCATATATGCTCAGGGTTACTGCCGATGCGGACACCTCCACGCCAAACACAGCGTTCACAGGCATTTTAAAGGTAAGGTCCGTATAGCTGCCATTGTCCTTTATACCCACTGAGGTTATTTTGTTTGCAGCAAGAGTCTTGTTTTCAACCATCTTCACATAGCTTTTGTCGGTCCATACCCCGCTTCTTAAAAGATAATACCCGTTTTGCTCTCCCACAATATAATCAACTGCTCCGTTAATTAATGGAGTAATCCTTGAATATGAGGTGGAGGGTCCGGTTCTGGCAACCGCCTCAGCCTGGGAGGTGCTTATCTGTGCATACCTGTAATATTTGCCGGATTGTACACTGATGCTATTGCTCTGCTTGGAGGTTATTTTCTGTCCATTGTAGTCCATTACGAAAACGGGCTTCCCAAGGGCAAGTATCTTCTGGCTGCCGGATACGGCAGGCAGGGTGAAGCTTCCCTTGAACTTGGCCGGAGTGATAGCTCCTCCGTTTGCCGGAAGCTGCTCCGACCTGGAAAGCTCAGCTCTGTATTTACCTATCTCCACCCAGACCTTTGCATCAGACGGTGCCACACAGATAAATTCTATCTTCTGTCCTGTTTGCATGGTAATGGAGGAAACCGGTGAAAAGTTGCCCGGCCGGAATTCCGGCTTGTTCATCTTATATGTGGAGGCTGAAGCGGCCTTTCTGGTTATCTTCAGTACGGTTTCCCTGTCCTTATGCCTGAATACAAAACTGTTATCCCCCACCTTAAGCTCCTGATAGGTTACAAAGTAACCGTCCTTTGAAGGTGTAAGCAGCTGTCCGTTCAAATAAAGAGGTTGCTCCGGGTCACAGCTTCCCATGATGGATATCTTTGAGGAGGTGGTGCTGTAGCCGTTGGACGGCGCTGCTATTACAAGCTGCCGGTCTTCGGGTACGGAGCTTCCCGCATCCCTGCCGGCAACGTATATGCCTCTCAGCTTATCCTTGATTCCCAGCACGTTGCCCTTAAGATTTGAATATCCATAAAATATGCTTCCGCTCACAGCCTTGCTTTGTCGGTTCATTGCTATCTGTTTGGGTATTTGCAGCGGGTCCAGCCACTCGTTGGCCTGTGAGGTATCGTTTATCTTGTAGGCGGCATGTCCTACATATAGCTTTACCTTGCTGCCGCTGCAGGCATTTTTCCACCAGTCCAGCAATATGCTGTAATCGGCAATCTTAAAGCCGATGTTCCAGTATATCTGAGGTGCTATGTAATCAATCCAGGCCTCCTTGACCCATCTTTTGGTATCAGCATAGTGGTCGTAATAGGTAGATATACCTCCCTGAGTATCTGAACCCTCTGCATTCCTGTCCTTGTTGGACCAGATGGCAAAGGGGCTTATACCAAACTGTACCTGCGGTTTGATGGCCTTCACAGTATCATAGGTGCTTTTCACAAGAGTGTTGATATTGTTCCTGCGCCAGTCGTCCTTGCTGGTAAAAGAGCCCTTGTATTTTTCAAAGGATTTTCCGTCGCTGAAATCCTTACCGTTGCACTCACTTTTTGATGGATAGAAATAATCGTCAAAGTGAATTCCGTCAACTGCATAATTCTTCACTATTTCTGCAACCCCGTCGGTTATGAGCTTTATAGCCTCAGGGTTTCCCGGGTCAAGATAGAGCTTTCCGTTTCCCCCTGCCACCACCGCCTCAGGTATTTTCCTTGCAGGATGCATTGCTGAGAGTACCTCTACACTCTTGTCCGGCTTTGAAGCTGTACCCATGGAGAGCCTCAGAGGATTCAACCAGGCATGTATCTGTATTCCATTTTTATGGCCCTGTTCTATTATGTACGCCAAGGGATCAAAATCCTTGTCATTTGCCTTGCCCTGTGTTCCGGTCAGGTAGGCGGACCAGGGGAAGATTGCAGACTTGTACAGCGCATCCCCTGTTGGCCGGACTTGAAAATATATGGCATTAAGTCCCATATACCGTGCATTTTCAATAATAGCATCCAGCTCCTTCATTTGCTTTTCAGCACTGAGTCCAGGCTTTGAAGGAAAATCTATATTGCTTACAGTAGCAATCCAAACACCCCTCATATCCTCAACTGCCACGGTCTCCTGTGCATTTGTCACATTCCCGCTGTACTCCTGTCCTGTGAAAATCCTGGAGCCCACTATAGGCGCCATCAATGCAATAACAAGCAAAAGACATACTATTCCAGCTTTTTTCCGCATTTTTACCCCCATAAAAATAAATAAATTAGCAAATTTTATCTAAAAATACATTTCTATAATAAATATAATGCATTTAGGCTCCCTCTCTCAACAAAACCCGGCATATTTAATATTTTCTTAATATAAAATTCAGAAAATATTTATATTATCTGTTTTAGCGGGTTGAACTTTGCCGGATAACACCGTGCTGCTTTCCGGGACACACAAAAAGCAGCCCCTGCTCTGGTGAGCACGAAGCTGCTGAATTTTCACACTGGAATGTAGCCAATATCTATTTAAATAAGTCCTCCAAAGTGCAGTTTGCCTTTTCTTCAAAAAACCGTTTTATTTTAAAATACTCCTCCCACCTGGGAATTGTTACTTCGCTGAAGCCCCTTTTCATAACAACCTCCACAAGCTTTCTTTCCATAGCCGCCGGACCGGAGGGATATGCCAGCAAATCACAGAGCTGTATCAACCTGTCGTATTCGTCATATTCTGCGTCGGTTATATAAGCTTGAAGAAAACCCGCCTCCTCAGCCTTACAGTCATTTTGCCCGTTGTAGCTGCGTATGTCCTTAACAGGAAAGGAATGTGTAAGGCATATCCTGGCATTTTCCTCAAATCCCAGCTCAAGCATATATTTATATCCTTCCAGCGTGTGCTTCAGATCGCCCGGGCCAAACCTGCGGCCTATATCATGCAGCAAGCCCAGAACATATGCTTTTTTCTCATCCATACCCGGGCAGCTGCCGGCTATGATATTTGCACATAATGCTGCTACCTGATTGTGTGCCACCCATTCTCCAGGATTCATTTCTGCGGCCTCGTTCAAAAGCTTTTCGGCTGCTTCGATTGACGGATACCTCATAAATTCCCCTCCATAATAATATTAACCCGCCCGTAACCATGAACTGTTTTTTAACTTCCAATTTTATAGATACGGCATGGATTGATATTTTTTTAATAGGCGGAATACAGGTTATGTAAAACAGCTTCCGAGTCCCGCAGACTCAGAAGCTGTCTTTGTTTGTACTTGATTTATTAAGCCTTGCCGTCGCAGCCAAGAACATTAACGAGCTTGTTCTTAACAAGTTCCTTTATTGATTCTCTTGCTGGCTTTAAGTATTGTCTTGGGTCAAAGTGGCTTGGGTTTTCAGCAAAATACTTTCTGATTGAACCTGTCATGGCAAGTCTCAAGTCAGAGTCAATGTTGATTTTGCAGACAGCCTTAGAAGCAGCCATTCTGAGCATATCCTCCGGAATACCTATAGCATCTGGCATTTTTCCTCCATTGTTGTTTATCATATCAACAAATTCAGGAATAACGGAAGATGCTCCGTGGAGAACTATTGGGAACTGGGGAAGTCTTTTTTCAATTTCTTCCAATATATCAAATCTCAGCTGGGGCTTTTGTCCCGGCTTGAATTTGAATGCACCGTGGCTTGTTCCGATGGCTATAGCCAAGGAGTCAACTCCAGTCTTTGTAACGAACTCTTCAACCTCTGCAGGATTCGTGTAGGCTGCATCAGCATCTGATACGTCTACTGCATCTTCAATACCTGCAAGTCTGCCCAATTCAGCTTCAACCACAACTCCTCTTGCGTGTGCGTAATCAACAACCTTCTTTGTAAGTTCGATGTTTTCCTGGAAAGAATGATGTGAGCCGTCGATCATAACTGAAGTGAATCCACCGTCGATACATGACTTACAAAGCTCAAAAGTATCACCGTGGTCAAGGTGCAAGCAGATAGGAAGATTTGTTTCGATAATAGCTGCTTCAACCAATTTCATAAGGTAAGTATGATTTGCATACTTTCTGGCACCTGCGGAAACCTGAAGAATAAGCGGAGCATTTACTTCCTTTGCCGCCTCGGTTATACCCTGAACAATCTCCATGTTATTAACATTGAAAGCACCTATGGCGTATCCGCCTTCATAAGCTTTCTTAAACATTTCTTTAGAAGTTACTAATGCCATTTTAAAATGCACTCCTTTTTATTTTTTTTTACCTGAAACCCTTTGTTTTTTTCGAACTGCATATACTGTATAATTCAGCCCAGAAAACTTTGAATTCCATTTTATATAATTATTATTTAGCAAAATAATGCTCTTGATAAATAATAAGGTAATTCCATTTATCCATCGATTCTATTTTATGAAAAAATCAACTCAAAATCAAGGGAATTTATGATATTCTTTTGTCAAAGCTATTATTTTGAAGCTTCCCGGGTGTCAGGCCCCAAAATACATATTTATTTTTTGTAAAAAAGACGTGTTTGTGACAGTTTAATTGGCAGGCATTGCCATTATTTCAATAATAGTGTTCGTGCAGGAATTGCACATGTTGAATATGTTGTTTATGCAGTGCAGGGTTTTATGCAGGAATTGTATATGTGCAATTGCATTTTATTTTTCAATATGCTATATTTTAATGTGATTGCGTTTTGTAATATCAGCCTTTGAAAGAAAGGTATGGTAAAAGGCGCGTAATTTTAAACAGATTAATATAAATTATAGGAGGTATATGCAATGACAGTATTAAAGGGTGCCGCTATTTTCGGACAGTCCGGTGGACCAACTTCAGTTATCAATGCCAGTGCCTGCGGTGTATTCCAGGAAGCCTTAAAGCAGGAGGTAATTACAGCAGTATACGGTGCAGCTCATGGTATCAAGGGTATTCTTGATGAAAAATTTTATGATATGAGTCAGGAAGATTCATACGAGTTGGATTTATTAAAAACTACCCCTTCCTCAGCTCTGGGTTCAGTTCGCTACAAGCTTAAATCAGCTGATGAAGATGAAACAGATTACAAGAGGCTTGTTGAGGTTTTCAAGAAGTACGACATCAGATATTTCTTCTACAATGGCGGTAACGATTCAATGGATACCTGCAACAAGGTCAGCAAGTATATGCAAAAGGTCGGCTACGAGTGCAGGGTAATGGGTGTTCCAAAGACTATTGACAATGACCTTTTCGGAACCGACCACTGCCCTGGCTTCTCCAGTGCGGCAAAATATATTGCCACTGCAACCATGGAAGTATACCACGATGCAAGAGTTTACAACACCGGTATGATTACCATACTGGAAATCATGGGCAGAAACGCCGGCTGGCTCACTGCTTCCTCAGCCCTTGCTACTTACAAGGGTGCAGGTCCTGATTTGATTTACCTTCCAGAGGTGGATTTTGACATGGATACCTTCCTTGCAGACTGTATAGAAATATACAAGAAGAATGGAAACTGTATTGTTGCAGTTTCTGAAGGAATAAAGGACAAGAACGGCAAATACATTTCCGAGTACGGCTCAGACCTGGCTCAGCAGAAGGACTCCTTCGGACACTCCCAGCTTGGCGGCCTTGCTGCCACACTGGCTGCTATTGTTAAGGAAAAGACCGGTGCAAAGGTTCGTGGTATCGAGTTCAGCCTTCTTCAGAGATGTGCTGCTCACTGCGCTTCCTTAAGCGATGTAAACGAATCCTACATGTCGGGTCAGATGGCTGTAAGATATGCCGTTGAAGGTATGACCGACAAGATGGTCGGTTTTAAGAGAGCTGAAGGAAAAGATTACAAGTGTGAAATCCAGCTGCTTAGCTTAAGTGAAGTAGCCAACACTGAAAAGAAAATTCCAAGAGAGTGGATAAATGAGGCCGGAAATGGTCTGAAGCAAGGATTTATCGACTATGCACTGCCTTTAATCCAGGGTGATTCCACTCCTCCAAAGGAAGATGGACTTCCAAGGTTTGCAAAGCTCAAGAAGGTTTTGGCAACAAAATAATTCTTGATAAATAGTATTGAATTATGGGCATATATGCTGAAAAAAGCAGGCTGGAAGAGTTTTGAGCTCTTTGGCCTGTTTTTATTTTGTCTGTTTTAATTTTTTCTGTCTTTATTTTTACTGCTTTCTTTCCTTTGTTGTACCTGCTTTTTTGTTCTCCGCGCTTGTTCCGCCTGGTGTAATCCTGCAAATTTCCCGAGTCCCCCATGCTCCCGGAAGCACCCATACCCATGCCATTTCCAGGCTGTCATGCACAATATGTAGTTTATCACTTTATTACATTAGCATATATGGTAGTTATTTATACATTATTTATAGAATATTTGATTATTTCTATTGACTTGCAGCCGAACTTTATCTTATACTAGATACATAAGTTAATAGTTTATTTCGATGATTAAGACTGTTATACAACTGGCGGAAGTGGAGATTACCACATGGGAGTATGACTTTTAAAGCCGGCCGCCTGGGCGCATAAATTGCCCAGGCGGCTTTTATTTTGCTACCTTCGTTTTGCAGAGTAAATCCCTTGGCAGATAAACTTTTCGGGAGGCGTGGATTATGAATCAAAATATTTCCGATTTTAAGACCGGCAAATGGGAGAACACCATTGACGTTCAAAATTTTATTCAGACCAATTACACCCCCTATGATGGGGATGAAAGCTTTCTTCAAGGTCCCAGCCCAAAGACAGGACATTTATGGGAGACCTGCAAAAGCCTGTTGATTGAAGAGCATCTCAAGGGCGGTGTCCTGGAAATCGACGCCTGCGCTGTTGCAGGAATCACAAGTCACAAGCCCGGTTTTATAGATGAGCCCTACGAAGTTATCAAGGGTCTTCAAACTGATGCTCCCTTAAAAAGGGCCTTCATAGCCAAAACCGGCTACCGCACTTCAAAGCAGGCCTGCCAGCAGTTCGGCACCTCCCCTGCCCCTGAGCTGGACAATATCTTTAACAGTGAAATAAAAACCCACAACGACGGAGTTTTCAGCGCATATTCCCAGGAAATGCGAAAGGTGAGAAAATGCGGCGTCATCACAGGCCTGCCTGATACTTACGGCAGAGGCAGGATTATTGGTGACTACAGACGGGTGGCGCTATACGGGACAGACAGGCTCATACAGGAAAAGCAGAGGGACTTTGAGGCACTGCCCCCCCAGATGTCCGAGGAACTCATACGCCTCAAGGAGGAAATACATGATCAGATAGCAGCCCTAAAGGACTTGCTTATACTGGGCAACTCCTACGGCTTTGACTTGAGCCGCCCTGCCCAAAATGCCTTTGAAGCCGTGCAGTGGACATATCTTGCTTTCCTGGGAGCCATGAAGGAAACCAATGGGGCGGCAAACTCACTGGGAAGGCTCAATGTGTTTTTTGATATTTATATCTCCAGGGATATTGAAAATGGTATTTTATCCGAGCTTGAGGCACAGGAGCTCATAGATCAGTTTGTAATCAAGCTGAGATTCATAAGGCATCTGAGGACTATGGAATACAATGAGCTCTTTGCAGGTGACCCTGTCTGGCTTACGGAATCCCTGGGAGGTATGGGTACCGACGGCAGACACCTGGTTACCAAAACCGCTTACAGGTTTTTAAACACGCTGACAAACCTGGGTGCCGCACCCGAGCCAAATCTCACAATATTATGGTCCAGCAGGCTTCCTGAAAGCTTCAGGCTCTACTGCACCAAAGTGTCCATCAAGACAAGTGCGGTACAATACGAAAGTGACGAGCTTATGAGGCCGGTATTCGGCGACGATTACGGAATATCCTGCTGCGTTTCCGCAATGCGGCTGGGCAAGGATATGCAGTTTTTCGGAGCACGCTGCAACCTTCCCAAGCTCCTGCTCCTTTCATTAAACGGAGGCAGGGACGAAATCACCGGGGAGCAGGTGGCACCTGAGCTTCCCCCTTTTCTGGGCGATTACCTGGAATACGAGGAAGTGCTTGAAAACTTCAAAAAGCTTCAGCAATGGCTTTCAGGGCTTTACGTAAACACCATGAATACAATTCATTACATGCATGACAAGTATGCCTATGAGCGGCTGATGATGGCTCTTCACGATACCGACGTGAACAGGCTGATGGCTTTTGGCATATCCGGACTTTCCGTGCTGGCAGACTCCCTGAGCGCCATAAAGTATGGAAGAGTCAAGGCCATACGGGATGAAAGAGGCATAATAACGGACTTTGCTGTCCCAGAGGACTATCCTCAATTCGGAAATGATGATGACAGGGTTGACAGTATTGCAGTCCAGGTGGTGAAGGATTTCCATAACAGCCTGAAGGCCCATCCCACATACAGAAATGCTGAACATACACTGTCCATACTGACAATAACCTCCAACGTGGTTTACGGCAAAAAAACCGGCTCCACTCCAGACGGCAGGAAAAAGGGTGAGCCCTTTGCCCCTGGAGCAAATCCCATGCACAACAGGGATAAGTCAGGCATGCTGGCAATGCTGAATTCGGTTGCAAAAATACCCTACAGCTATTGCCGGGACGGCATCTCCCTCACACTTTCGGTGATTCCCGCCGCTCTGGGCAAGGAAGAGGCTACAGAGGCCGCTAACCTTTCAGCGCTAATCGACGGTTACATGGCAGGCGGAGGCCACCATATAAACATAAATGTCCTGGACCGTTCAACCCTGGAGGCAGCCATGAAGGAGCCTTTGAAATATAACCAGCTGACCGTGAGGGTTTCCGGCTATGCAGTGCATTTTATAAAACTTACCACAGCCCAGCAGTTGGAGGTCCTGTCCAGAACCTTCCACAGGGCCGTATAGAAAAAAGACAGTGCCCTGTCACTTGGGCGCTGTCTTTTTTTTGCTGTGTCCGGTTTTTTTACTTTTATTTTTAAGCTCTGTATTTAAATTTCTCTTTAAGTTTTTCCGCTTGGTTACAGAGTATCCGAAATAGCCCAGTGAAGCACCCAAGGGAAAGTATTCTCCATGAGAATAGCTTATGAGTCCTGCATTATGAAGATTCAATCTGCCGTTTTCGTCAAGCAGCCCTTCGTCCACATTTGTGGCTACCACTTCCGCCAGAAATAAATCATGGGACCCCAGCTCAATTACCTGTCTGACAACGCACTCAAGATTTACGGGACATTCCTTTATCAGCGGCACCTGAACCTTTGAGGCACTTTGCGCCGTGAGCTTCATTGCCTCAAACTTATCAGTATCCCTTCCTGATTTAACTCCGCAAAAGTCAGTGGCAAAGGTCAGGTCTTTTGTGGGAAGATTTATTACAAACTCTCCTCTTTCCTTGAGCAATTCATACGAGTACCTCTGCTTTCTGACAGAAATAGATACCATGGGCGGATCGGAATTTACCGTACCAACCCAGGCAAGGGTTATTATATTTGGTTTTGCGTTTTTATCCGCACAGGTAACCATAACAACCGGAACAGGATTTAACATGGTTGAAGGCTTCCAAATCTGTTTAGCCAAGTTAGTCTCCCCTTTCAAAGCGTATCGCATCCGGACAAGCTTTAAATAAATGCTTGTATATAACGCTTTTGGCGAAATTGTAATACCCTTCGGCATGCATTTCTTTAAAGCCGTCCTCACGTTAATTGCAAACTTGTCTCTTAATGACTTTATCAACTCGCACAACGGGTTAAATTAATCAAATTATCGATTTGTCAATTGGAACCCATATAGGAAAAGACAAAAATCGCGGCAGAATTCCAATATGTGGCCACCTCGTTGGTTGAAAACGAGGTAATATCGTCAATATAGCATTGTGCAGGAGACTTTCCCGCCAGGTTCGCCCTGGCGCTGTCGTCCTCCAGAGCCGAATCCGGCCCGCCTACCAGCAATCCCGGTACGGGGTCCTTCACAGAATCACCCGCTGATGGCCTGTGGTGTGGCTGCATTACTCTCTGCGAACCGCACCCTGTTATGTAGCTCTGGTTCAGGGTATTTCTTCCCAGCAGGTAATGGGCGCAGTCTGCGGCACTTTCAGTATACTTTTCACTGTTGCTCAATTTATCTGCAATCAGCATATGCATGGCATGGTTTGCCACATTCATATTACTTCCCCAGTTATATTCCATCTTATGCATGGCAAGCAGATACCCGTCCTTTTGTGCAGTACTCACAAACATATCAGCTTTTTCCAGCCAAGCCTTGCGGATTTCATCAGCTTTGCCGGAATCCACCGTCTGCGCGTCGGCAAACAAGTAGGCTATGGCGGCAAAGCCGCTCACATTCTGCCAGCCCAGCCCAAACCCTCCGGTCTGATAATTTGACTTGAAATATTCATTGTATTTTTTATTTCCGGTGGCTCTCAAAAGCTCAGCAGCAGCCCACGCTCTTTCATCCTCCCCCGAACTGTCCCCGTATTCTCCCGAGGAAACATCCTGTGGATTTTTAAACTGGACAAAAGTCTTGTTGTTTTCAAGCCAATTCCATGCTTTAACTGCCGCAGCCAGACATTTTGCCGAAAAAGCCGGGTCAAAATCCTTAAATATCCTTGAAGCAAGAGCTGTCACAGCTGCAAAATCCGCCGTAGCTGTAGTGGACACAGGCATTATTAAAAGATCATCCACATCCACATCAGGCATTACAGCTATGTCCGGAAAGTTTCTGGAGGTAACCTTGTGATATACCCCTCCCGACTTTTCCTCCTGCATTTTCAACAGCCACTCAAGCCCGTATTTTGCCTCATCCAGAATATCAGGAAGCTTGTTGGAGCTCTCGGGAATATTTAAAGAATTTGTGAAGCTCTGAGGATAGAATTCATAGGCCAGCATAAGATCAGCAGCCGTTACAGCCGCAGGCACCACATATCTTCCGTAATCTCCGGCGTCATGCCAGCCGCCTGAAACATCTAATTGAACCTCCTCCTTGCCATACAGTATTGCCTTTGCCGTATGACAGGCACCGTGAATATAATCACCGGCATATTGTGTATCCAACGCTATTCCACAGCGTTGATAATACAACGCCTTGACCAAGGTATCATTTACCTTTGAAAACAGGCTGCTCGCCCCTATTTTGAAATCGTAGGATTTTCCAAGCCCTTCAACTGAAATAAAATAACTGCCCTCGTCCTTCAGCTCTGAAAAGTCGGCATAACATACCGTATCCCCGCTGGACCCGTCACTGGCCTTACCGCTGGTTTCCTTTGAAAGGACAGCCTTGCCGATTTCCGCATCAAATACCTCAAAGCTTTTATATACTCCCTTTATTACTGCAATTTTTTTATCATTAACTTTATACCCTATCTGGTTTATGTGAATGTCCTGGCTGATTATACCGGCTTCCGGCTGTTGACCTGTAGCTGAAGCTGCAGACGTATCCGTGCTTGCGGAGGTGGAGGCCGGAGTATAGTCAGGCTGGTTATCAGAAGTACACGAGGCCGTCATTAGTATTATACTCCCTGCCAATATAAAAGGAATTGTTCTTTTTAACAAATTCATATGTACACTCAACTTTCATATGTTTTAAGAAAATACCTCTTATATTATATAGTATTTTTGATACGAATTTATTAATTTTTTATTAACATGTCCTGCTCTGTGCCTGAGGTCTCCCGGAAAACACGAAACGCCCGGCCTTAGCCAAGCATTTCGTGTACCTTGGGCAGCCATTCGCTTATAGTAATTTTTTGAGGACAGTTTTCCTCACATACCTTGCACTGTACACATTCGCTGGCATGATTCTCCCTGTTGAAAAAATGGCTGTAAGCAAACCTGGCACCGCTCAGGTCTTCATGTATAACGCTGCTGTTATATAGTTCAAAATTCCTTGGAATGTTTACATTATTAGGACATGGCATGCAGTACTGACAGCCGGTACAGGGTATTGCTGTCCTTAAGCCGTACTGGACTATGGCCCTGTCTATTAATTTCAAATCCTCCGCCTTGAGAGTTCCAACTCCGGATTTTTCAGCCGAGACAAGATTTTCCTCCACCTGCTCCAAGGTACTCATACCACTTAGCACCACAGATACCTCTGGCTGATTCCAAAGCCATTGTAGCGCCCATTCCGCACCGGTGAGTTTTTTTCCGTTTTCATCAAGTATGGCCTTTACATCCTTTGGCGGATTGGCAAGCTTTCCGCCTAAAAGAGGCTCCATTATTACCACGGCAATACCCTTTGAAGCTGCATATTTCAACCCCTTTAGTCCTGCCTGGTTTTCTATGTCAAGATAATTATACTGTATCTGGCAGAATTCCCACTTGTCATAGCCATCAACTATTTCTGTAAAAGCAGAGCCCTCATCATGAAAGGAAAAACCCAGATGCTTGATCTTTCCTGCCTCCTTGGCAGCCTCGGCCCTCTTGAGCAGATCATGCTTTAAAATTACATTATTCCAGGAATCTCTGGAAAGGGAGTGCAGCAAATAAAAGTCTATACTGTCCGTCTGTAGCTTTTCAAGCTGCTCATCCAGTATGCGGTCAAAATCTCCGGCCTCATTTATCAGCCAGGTAGGCGATTTTGTGGCCAGCTTTACCTTTTCCCTGTAGCCATCCTTCAAGGCCTTGCCTGTTACGATTTCACTGAAGCCGTCATGATAAATATAAGCAGTATCAACATAATTGACGCCCATATCTATTGAATGCCTTATCATTTTAATTGCTTCTGCTTCATCAATCCTGTTCTGAGGTTTATCTCCTGCCGCCTCTATTGTCCTGGTAGGCAGGCGCATTGCTCCGAAGCCAAGAGCAGACACTTTAAAATCCAAACTTCCAAAATTTCTGTATTGCATTTCCAGCCCTCCAAAAAAAATATTTTTCCTGTCAGTCAAAAATCAGTATCATAATATTTGTATTTTACCCTTGGAATAAGTTTATACCTTAGAGTGTACTTTAATGCAATAGTTTTTTTGTCAAATGCTCCTAAAATGTGTGTAAGACTGGCTATGAAACGCTTAAAGCAAATTTTCTTTGTATCAGGGAATTCTTCTTTAATTTTTCTTTTCTTACATTAAATTCTAAATATGGTATAATAATGCCGATACCTCTATGTAGAATATCGTAAAAAAAAGTAAAAAGGCAAATCCAAAATAACCTTATTATCATTAAAAGAGGAAAAGGAGGATTCATTAAATGAATACTTTTAAAACTAAGAAATTTTTTATAGGTAAAAAAGCCATAGGCAGATACTGTATTGCAATTCTGCTGCTTACGGCACTACTGGTACCTTCAATGCCTATAAAGGCAGCTGCCGGGGACTACCTGACGGATATAGTAAACTCACCGCTTCAGCAAAGTGTGAGGCTGGCAAATCCTACAGCTGCTGCTCCTGGAGGACGAGGCTATACTGAACCTCTCATGGTGGCCGCACTAAACTCCCAAGGCAGACCATTAGTCAATTTTCCGGTTACCTTTGAACTTATGACCGGCCACCCCTATTTGACGGTCGTTATGCCGGGCACCAATCAAAATAAAATAACAGTTTACACCGACTACAACGGTATAGCTTCGGCAGTCAGCACCAATCCAAATTTTATCGGAAAAGGGTATCAGATATATTCAAGTTTTCAGGGTATAAAGCAGCCCATTCAGATAAAAGCAAGTGCACCCGGTATGAATACAATAGTATTTACAATTACAGTATCCACCTACTTATATCCATACTAAAAAACATGTAATTATACATGAGTTCTGAAAACCGTTCAAATTAGAGGTATCACCATTTTTTCATGAAAACAGGGCATAATGAGGGGAAAAGACCTTGAAAGCAGCTGGCCTCAAGGCTTATCTCCTTCACTGGACTCGGCAAATTCCGGATCACGTATACGCCCTACGATTATGATTGCCGCAATTAGAATAGTAAAAGTGAACACAAAGGGCAGGCGGCGGTCAAGACTTGACAGCCAGCCGGTAAAGTAGCCAAAGGGTGAGGCAAATGCAATAGTCACGGACATGATCAAGGAATTGATACGTGCCCGCTCCTTGGGATTTATGTTTAGCTGAAGCAGGGCATCCTTGCGTGGCATGACAAGCGCACCTGCTACCGCCCCAACAAAGACATAGATGATAATAAACGGCAAACTGCCAATAGGTGTCAGTATCAGAAGAATGGAGCAGGCCGCATACAATACCAGACCAATCCACATAGGTATCCTGAATTTTATGGCTTCCAGACGGTGCTGTACTCCAATCATGAAAATCAACATTACAGCCGCATTCAAAATAGGAAAAAAGGCCAGGTAACGATCTGCTATTCCCAGTCTTTGCGTCACATACAAACTAAAAAAGTTAGAACTGACAAGATTGGTTATATGCAATATTACAGAGACTGTTACCACTTTCATAATTTCCTTATTCATCAGTACTTTTGGTATCAGGTCCTTGTATTCATATAACATCTGTAAAACAGAGGCATCCCTGGTCTCTGCCATACGAATCTTACCCTGCCAGGTTTCATTACAATGCCGATAGGTAATAAACACCTTAATAAGCATATTTACAGCAAAAACAATATATAAAACACGTACGACGGGAACCACCGTAAAGGAATTTATCAAAAGTCCTGAAATTGGCGCAAAAAAGATTGCAACCAGGCCCCCTATGTTGGCCCAGGTATATATCCCCAGCAAATCCTTGGGATCTGCATCTTCAATCAATAAACAATACCACGCAGTCTGGTTAATCTGCTCAAAGCTGTTAAATAAAACTGCAATCAAAAAGAACCAAAAGTTGCCTGAAACGGCCCAAACCAGACATGCAACACACCAGCCAAAGAAATCCCCCATCATGGTTGTAAATTTACGTCCCAGCTTATCGGTGATTATACCTCCAAAGAAGGAAAAAAACACCTGGATGAACATGGCAACGGACAGAATCAGTCCGATTTGTACGTCGGTTATTCCCTGGGTATACATATACAGTGTGGCAAACGGCGCAATTAAGTTATAGGGAATACCCCATAGAGGTTCCATCAAAATCAGGGTCCGGGGATTTCCTTTGTTATTTTTCAGCAATTCAATCAGTGGGTGCTTTCCCAGATTTTTTATATTATTTACTATATTCACCGGCTTCTCCATCCTCTAACTTTTTCTGTTTTTTACATCAGGCTCTGAATATTGCAGAGGTTTGAGTATACACCCTTTAGTTCAAGAAGCTCCTCATGCTGGCCCTGTTCGGCTATTTTGCCATTCTCCAGAACAATTATTTTATCTGCTCTTTTTACGGTTGACAATCTGTGGGCTATAACAATAAGTGTTCTTGTTCCGGCTATCTGGTTTATCGCCCTCTGTATCTCGGTTTCGGTTTCGGTATCTACTGCGGAGGTTGCTTCATCCAGGATAAGCACAGGTGAATTTCTGAGAACCGACCTGGCAATGGATATTCTCTGTTTCTGACCTCCGCTTAGGCGGACGCCTCTCTCCCCGATAACAGTAAGATACTTTTCCGGCAGCGACATAATGTACTCATGTATGCAGGCGGTTTTAGCCGCCTCCTCTATCTGCTCCTGGGTAGTATTGCTGCAGCCGTATGCTATGTTCTCGGCTATTGTTCCGTTAAACAGGAAAACATCCTGTAAAACAATGCTAAGCTGATTCCTCAAGGACTCTAAAGTCATATCCCTTATATCCATTCCATCCATAAGAACCTTTCCCTGGTTTGGATCATAAAATCTTGCTATCAGTGCAGAAACCGTGGTTTTACCAACTCCTGTAGGTCCTACCAGAGCTATCATCTGACCTGCCTTTATCTCGAAGCTTATATTCTCCAGCACAGGAATATCACCTTTATAAGAAAAGCTTACATTTTTAAACTCCACTGAGCCGGACAGCTTCCCCACCTTCTTGGCCTGGGGCTTATCCTTTATGTCGGGATCTGTGTCCAGCACCTCAAAAACCCTGTCCGCTCCCGCCAGGGCCAGCTGCATATCTTCCACCACACGGGTCAGGGTTGATATTGGCGTATAGAAAAGGTTCAGGTAAAGCAGAAAGGCAACCACCTGGGATATGCCAAGGCCTGTTCTAAGTGCAAGCAAGGGTCCCGCAACAAGCACTATGACAGTGCCGATTGAAGATATAAAATTGACTGCGGGATTTAAAATGCCGGAGTAATAAAGAGCTTTTATCAAAGCAGATGAATGCTCCTCAGATTTTTCCGAGACCTTTCCCAGCTCATGCTCCTGTTTGTTGAAAACCTGAATTTCCTTCATGCCCGAAAAATTATCCTGAAGTACGGCGTTCAGCTCGGCAATCTTGGCCTGCCCCACCTTGAAATATTTTCGGATTTTGCGCAGCACCACAGACAGAAATGCAATGAAGGGTATGGGTATACAGACCAGCATTGCCAGGAACGGATTTATAAATACCAGTATGACCAGTACTCCCACCAGGGTGATAATATTTGTGACAAGATCTGGAATGGCATGTGCTATAAGGTTTTCAAAGGTGTTTATGTCATTTACGACTCTGGACATAAGCTGACCGGTTTGCTTATCGTGGTAGTAGCTCATGGACAGTTTTTGAAAATGATCATACAAAACTCCCCGTAAACGGGCAACAAGCCGCCAGGACGCCACATGGGCAAAATAGTTGTTCAGGAACTGGAATACTGCTCTTAAGGCAAAGCAGCCCAGCAGTATCATGGCAAGTAATATGACAGTATTAATGGAGGACCTGTAATCACCGTCCTCCATTATTGCAATTATCTTTGAGGTTATGTATGGTGCAAAAAGATTGATGCCTGAAATCATAAACAGTGCAACCGTGGAAATGACCAGATATTTTGCCCATGGCCTGGCAAGTTTAAAAAGTCTAATTATTTGTTTCATACTTTTCTCCGGATATGATAGATTTAAAACCAGCAATTCTTGCTATCACAATATTATACCACCAAGTTCCGGAATATTGAATTAATATTTGGTTTTTGATTTTAATATTTGATGTTTTCAATTAAGCTGTCATTTTGTCTCAATCCACAATTTTCTTTACGTTGGCCTGTAAATACTCCAGAGCGTTATATATCTGTTCGGCTGCTTCGGCGCGGGTAAGTCTGTCTTTAGGATAAAAATTGCCTTCTTCATCCAGCTTTACAATCCCGTACAGCAACGCCCTCTGAACAGCTCCGCTGTACTCGGCGGTTATCTGAGACTCGTCTGCTATTGTCTCCGGCAATATTTTCAGCATGGGAAGATTGCAGTGCTTCTCCATAAAGGTAACGAGAGTATTTGTAAACTGCTCTCTGGTCCAAACCTGATTTAAGTCAATGTCTCTATTGATTTCAACTCCGTTAACCGAAGCTATGATAAGTGCATTTGCGTACCAGGCGTTGTCATCAGCCTTTGAAAAGTAATCGGTTGCCTTGGGCTCCTTGGCAAAGCGGACAAAGTTAAGATTTAAATCAAAGGCATTCACAAGCAACTGTATTGTCTGTGCTGTTGTCACCCTGGACATTGGGGAGAATTTTCCGTCTGACGTGCCTGCGATGATGCCCCTTTCATATAGGGAAACTATTTTGTCTTTAACCTGGGTATCAGGCAAATCCATAAGTTGTATGGAAGCCTCTGCCCCGCTGAGGGCGAACGACAGCGAAAGAATTGCTGCTGCTGCTAATGTTATTAATTTCTTCTTTACGGTCATGGAATCACCTCATAAAAATTTATTGTTATGCTTATAAATTATTAGACCCGTCTAAATGAAAAAAGTTCCAAGGCCGGTTGTGACATTTTTATTACAGACCGGCCGGGAACTTTTTAATAATGTAAAATGTAAAGTTGAAACTTCCTAAAACAGCATCACCGGGACTTGAGCTCAGCAGCACTCCTTACAAGGCTCACAAACCCCTTATCCTCATTGGTCCAATTCAGGTCCTTAATATCGTGCTCCAGAATGCTGCAAACATCCTCCAGCCCGGTATTACTTGCCCAGGGACTTCCCTTTAATATCTCCGCAAACTGTGCAACCATGGAAATAAATCTAAAGCGTGGAGTTGCATTGTAAAAGCTGTCTTTTACCTGAGCAGCGTCAATGGTTTTACTTAGCTCGGTAACCTTACCTGTATCAGGACTCTTATACCTGAGCTTTACAACCCCGATCCGCCCTTCCAGGCTGTTCTTGAGCTTTAGTTCGTACAGGGCTGTAACCGCATGTCCGGCGCCGACTTCACCGGCATCCACGGTGTTATTTCTAAAATCCTTGTCTTGCAGCGCTCTGTTCTCGTACCCTATCAGCCTATAGCTCTCCACGCTGCCCTTGTCAAACTCTATCTGAGCCTTGGTATCTTTTGCTATAACCTCCAGAGTGCCGGCCAGCTGGTCTACGAATACCTTCTTTGCTTCCTCCAGGGTATCTATGTATGCGTAGTTTCCGTCGCCCTTGTCTGCCAGTGTCTCAAGGAATATGTCGTTGAAATTGTCCATGCCGAAACCCAGGGTTGTCAAGGTTATTCCCTTTGACTTATAGCCCTCCACCATTTTCAAAATATCTTCCGCACCGGTGATTCCCTGGTTGGCAACACCGTCGGTGCACAGAATTAAACGGTTGTTGCCGTTTTTATTATAATTCCTGTACGCCATGTCATAGCCCAGAATCAAGCCCTCAGCAGCATTGGTGGAGCCTTCCGGTTCAAGCCTGTCAATGGCTGACAGTATCTGTCCCTCGTCCTCCCCAGAGGTTGGTTCCAGGAGCTTTCTGCCGTTTGTGCCATAGACAACTATGCCGATTTTATCATTTTCCCCCATTTGCTCCACCAATATTTTCAGGCTCTTTTTAACAAGTCCCAGCCTGTTGTCAATACCCATGGAACCTGAGACATCAATGACAAAGGTCAAGGCGGAGGGTTTGATATCTGAGGCCGCCACATCTTTGCCCTGAACACCTACCTCAAGTATATGACAGCCTCTGTTGAAGGCAGATGGTGCCAGCTCGGTATATATGGAAAAAGTGTCTTTTGAGGGCAAGGGATAGTCCCGTCTGAAATAGTTTACGAACTCTTCCGGCCTTATGGCCTCTTTTGGGGGAAGTGAACCGGATTCTATATACTTTCTGGCTATTGTGTAGGAAGCTGTATCCACATCAAGTGAAAAAGTGGATAAGGGCTTTTCTGAAGTATCCTTAAACGGATTGGTTCCATAGTCCCTGAAATATGTACCCTGGTTTTGCCGGTCTTCCTCCTTATACTCATCCGATCGGGGAGAGGTCTGCATGCTGTAGTTTGTGGTGATATCTGGTGTACCGTCAAGGGATTTTACATTTTCTGCAGCACCATTAACGGGCTTACTGAATTTGACATCTACCGATGCGTCCGCTGCAACTGAGACACCTGCGGAGGCTGTATCCGAGGAATTTCCGCAGCCGCTGAGCATTCCTGCCGCCAATACCAGTGACATAAAGCCTGCCATCCACTGCTTTGTACTGCTTTTTATAAAACCTTTCCTTTTAAAACCTGTCAGCTTAAATTCTGCCATTTTAAAGCCTTTTAATTTAAAGCCTTTCAATTTAAAGCCTTTCAATTTAAAGCCACTCATTTTAAAGCCACTCATTTTAAAGCCCCCTTATTAACTTGGTTTTCTCTCTTGTCAATATCATTATATATTGGGCTTATTTCTTTCATAATTCATAGTTGTATCAAAATTGTAACATTATTCCTGAAATAGTCGGTCAAGACTTAAGGGGCAGCAGTACCCTCACCTCTGTACCCCCTGCGTCCTTCCTGCGCATGCAGATTTCGCCCCTATGTCCTTCTATGATTTCCTTGCATATGGACAGTCCAAGCCCTGTGCCGGGAAAACCAGAGACATTCTGTGAACGGAAAAAGCGGTCAAAAACCTTGTGCAGGTCTTCTTCCGGAATACCTATACCTTCATCTGACACGGTTATAACCGCATATTCTCCTTCAGCCGCCAGACCTACCTCAACAAACGTTTTCTCCCGGGAATACTTGATGGCATTGTCCAGCAGGTTTACCAGCACCTGGACAAGCTTATCCCTGTCCGCCTCTATATGAATATTGCGTTCAAGCCTGCAGCGCAATTCAATCCCGTGTTCTGATGCCCTGACTCTCATTTTCTCTGTTGTCTCTGCCAAAAGTGCCCACAAATCCAGTTTATGAAATGAAAACTTTTCATTAGACGAGTCCATCCGTGACATTTGCAGCAGGTCATTGACCAGATTTGTAAGTCTGGAGGTTTCATTGTCCAGGTGGAATATTACCTTGTCAAGGCTCGGGTCTCCCATAACCTCATCAGCCAGATACTCCGTATAGCCTTTTATAGCTGCCAGCGGAGTACATAGCTCATGAGATACATTTGAAACAAATTGCTTCTGCCTGTCTATATGCTCCTTTAGCTGCAGTCCCATATCGTTTATGCTTCTGCCCAATTGACCAAGTTCGTCGTTACGGGTCATATCCACCAGCTCAAAATCACGTTTTGCATATTTTTCAGTGGTAATTACAAGCTTTTTTATGGGCACCGACAATCTGCGGGATATGAATATGCTCAATATTAAAATTACAAGGCAGAATATTGCAGCTCCCGTACACAGGATAAGAATTACCTTGTTCAGTATGAGATTCAGCAGGTCCAGCTTATAGCTTATTACTACTATTCCGGAGTTCCTGCCGTCTATTTTTGCCGGTGAGGCATAGTAGCAGATGTTGTTCTGAATATAATTTACGGTATCTCCCTTTTGTGCAGGCAGCAGAACCTCCTTCTGAAAGTCGTCCATTCTGAAATCAGGATGTTCAAATATGTCAACCAGGCCGCTGAGCAGCCGTAAATCCCTGTCATAAATCAAAAGCTGTCCTACTCCCGAGCTGAGATTTGCAGACACCATTTTAGCATTTTGCTCATTTAGCTCCTTTGTGGTGTTCTTCTCAAAAAGGAACAACTGATTTATATAGTCCTGAACCATAATATTCTGCTCTGCCAGCTGCTGGTCCACCTTGCTTATCCAGTAGCTCTCAATACTTTTTATGACCACTGCCCCCACTATGAGCAGCACCAACACGGATGTCATGGAATAATATAAAACCATTCTGGTACTGAATTTCATTTTCTTTCCCCCCGTCCGCTCTGCGGACATAGATTCAAAGGGTTGAAAGTGGTTTTCTTTCAACCTTTATCCCCCTGTCCGCTCTGCGGACATAGATTCAAAGGGTTGAAAGTGGTTTTCTTTCAACCTTTATCCCCCCGTCCGCTATGCGGACATAGATTCAAAGGGTTGAAAGTGGTTTTCTTTCAACCTTTATCCCCCCTGTCCGCTCTGCGGACATAAATTCGAAGGGTTGAAAGTGGTTTTCTTTCAACCTTTATCCCCCCGTCCGCTCTGCGGACATAGATTCAAAGGGTTGAAAGTGGTTTTCTTTCAACCTTTATCCCCCTGTCCGCTATGCGGACATAGATTCGAAGGGTTGAAAGTGGTTTTCTTTCAACCTCTCCTCCACTTTTCATATTTCCTATGGGTTAGTAAAAAGTAACGGTCTGCCTTACGCCTGACCTGCAAAACGATATCCCAAACCAAATACGGTTACAATATGTACAGGGAAACTGCTGTCAGCCTCAATCTTCTTTCTGAGCCTGGCTATGCATATATCTACCACCCGGCTGTCTCCCATGTAGTCGTAACCCCAGACCTTCTGAAGAAGTTCGTCCCGGCTGAAGGTCTTTTTCATATTTCTTGCCATCAGCTCCAGAAGCTGATACTCCTTTGCCGTCAGGCTGATTTCCCGGTCTCCCTTTAAAACAGTCATATTTGCCATATCTATTTTTAAATCCTGATGGCATATGCTTTCACCCTCCTCCTCCTTGCCGGAACGTCTGAGCAGGGCTTTTATCCTGGCCAGCAGCTCCATTAGCTCGAAGGGCTTTGTTACATAGTCATCTGCGCCAAGTTCAAGGCCCAGCACCTTGTCAATAGTCTCCTGCCTGGCAGTGAGCATTATGGTAGGAATTCTCTTTTTGGCGCTTATCTGCTTGCAAACCTCATGTCCGCTCATATCAGGAAGCATTATGTCCAGCAGGATAAGATCGGGCTTGAACTCCTGGACAAGGCCCAGGGCAGACTTTCCGTCCACAGCTGCGGCCACTTCATATTTTTCACGTTTTAAGACTAATTCCATCAAGTCCCTGAGTGATGGTTCGTCATCCACGACTAATATCTTTTTCATTTCATACCCCGGTTTTAATTGATTGATATATTAGTTTCCTACCTCCTTTTATACCATATTTTCTCTTATATTGAAATATAAAAAGCATATGAGCGAACCTTCCATTTCAAGTTTGCTTATATGCTTTTTGCATTCTTTTGTATTTGCATTCCTGCGCATATGCTGTTATGTATAGCCTTAATATAACAGCTCAGACTACTACTTGACAGAATAGTCCTCCAGCAGTCCCTGTTTAATGTCCCACAGCTTTTTGGATAAATCCACATAATATTTATGAGGATTTTCAAATCTTTTGACTTCATCCCAGATGGTATCCACCTGCGCCCTGCAAAATTCCTTTATTTGTTGGGTACTGGGACTTTCATATACGCATTGGCCCTTTTCAAATATGGGCACCATAAGCTTTTTAGCTCTAAAGCCCGTCAAGGTTTTTCTTTTCCAGGTATACTCGGGATCAAATATTTCATAAGGCTGATTTTCATCTATCACCTCGTCATGCAAGGTCAATACATCTGCTATGGCCTTGTTGCTGGCCAAATCATACAACCTGTATACCTGTTTGAAACCAGGGTTTGTAACCTTTCCTACATTTTCACTCAGCTTGATTTTGGGTACAAGCCTTCCTTCCTCTTCAACAGCCACAAGCTTGTAAACCCCTCCAAAAACCGGCTCCGACCTGGAAGTAATAAGTCTTTCGCCAACCCCGAACAAATCCACCTCCGCACCTTGAGACAAAATATCTCTTATAATGAATTCATCCAAAGAATTTGAAGCAACAATTTTACAATCCTCAAAACCTGCTTCGTCCAGCAGCTTTCTGGCCGCCTTGGACAAATAGGTAATGTCCCCCGAATCTATTCTGATTGCCTTGGGTCTGAAACCCCTGGGCACTATTTCGTCCCTGAAGGCCCTTATGGCATTTGGAACCCCTGACTTAAGGGTATTATAGGTGTCCACCAGAAGGGTACAGTTATCCGGATAAGTCCTGGCATATACACGGAAGGCCTCCAGTTCACAGGGGAACATCTGTATCCAGCTGTGGGCCATTGTGCCTATTGCCGGTATGGCAAACTCCTTTTCCGCAATGGTGCAGGCTGTTCCGATACAACCACCGATGTATGCTGCCCGGGCCCCGTATATGGCGCCGTCGTATCCCTGGGCCCTCCTCGAGCCGAACTCCATAACCTCCCGCCCCTGTGCAGCTCTGACAATCCGGTTTGCTTTAGTAGCAATAAGGCTCTGATGATTGATTGTCAGCAAGACCATTGTCTCAATAAACTGTGCTTCAATTACAGGGCCTCTTACAATTACCACCGGCTCATTTGGAAATATGGGAGTTCCTTCGGGGGCTGCCCAAACGTCACAGTTAAATTTGAAATTTTCCAGATACTCCAAAAAATCCTCACCAAACTGCTTCCGGCTTCGTAAGTACTCTATGTCGTCTTTATCAAAAGTCAGATTTTTAAGATATTCTATAACCTGCTCAACCCCTGCCATTATGGCAAAGCCGCCATTGTCGGGAACCTTTCTGAAAAACATATCAAAGTATGCTGTTTTGTCCTTCCACCCATTTTGAAAATAACCGTTTGCCATAGTTATTTCATAGAAATCAGTGAGCATTGTTAAGTTCATGTTATTCATTGCCATGTCTCCCTCTGCCGCATTTTCAATTGCTCCTTTACGAGCCCTGCGGTATACTAAATTTTACTATTGTTTAATATATTATACTCCAGTTTGTAAAAACAATATATTCACACAGGATTTTCTTTGGGGGATATCCTGCTCTTATACCCCTTTTAACAGGTGAGTTTTCATTATATAATTCTAATAAAAGTTTGTATATAGCAGGCAAAGCTTGAAAAGCAGGAGTTTATATGGATTATATAGTATTTGACCTGGAACTGAATCAGGATACCACCGCCCCAAGGAGGAAGCCGTCTACCGGTGCAACCTTGCCGCTGCCTTTTGAAATAATTCAGATAGGTGCTGTCCGGCTGGACTCAGACTTCAACACTGTGGCTTGCTTTAGCCGCTTGGTGAAGCCTTATTTATATGAAAAAATAAATCCCTTTGTTGCTGAACTCACGGGAATCACAGCTGAGCAGCTCCAGCGGGAGCAACCGTTTCCTGAAATATACAGGGAGTTTTCAGAATTTTCCGGCGGAGACGCTTCAGTGTTTTGTGTATGGGGAGCAAGTGATATGAAACAATTATACAGAAGTGTTGAATTTCACCATTTGAGCAGCAGTAACTTAACCAGAAAATATATAAACCTTCAGCCTTATGCCTCAATGTACTTCCACTATCCTGCCAAAACTCAGCTGCGGCTTGAATACACAGTCCGCGCATTAGGAATCCCTGTTGAACACAGCTTTCACGATGCCTTTCATGACGCCTATTACACCGGAGAGATACTTAAAAAAATCCATAATCCCTTTATAAAGGCGGAAACATATGACCCCTCCGGGGTGGGCACCCGACCAGTCAGAAGCCCCAGAAGAACCATAGATACCCAGGGGCTTATAGAGCAGTTTGAAAAAATGCATGACAGAGCAATGACCCCGGAGGAAAAGGACATTATATTGCTGGCCTATAAAATGGGAAAAACCGGCCAATTTCTGAAATAAATCTCATTTAACAGGCTGCTTGCCCATTAACAGAGCAAATAAACCCAAACTGCATTCAAAGTCGGCTTAAAAACAATTTTCACCTGTAGGTAATATTCACTTAAAAGTGAAGGCTTTGAACGGTAATTGACTTCAGAAAAATTTTGACTTTAAAATTATTGTAAATATATGGTATAATACTTAAAGACTGTAAATCTTCCTTTGCATATATATCACATACTACTCTTTTAACACATTTTTGCGCAGTTATAGCACTAGAATTCATCTCTTTCAGCTATTAGTTTTCATTACAAATTTCAAAGCGACGACAACGATGTAGTTCGAAAAAATATACATTATGTGCCAGGATTTACCGGATGTTGTACTAGGTTTATAGGTATCCTTTAATACCTAAATATGTTTATAAGGAGGAGAGCTGTCTGCAATTGAACCTACACAGGATAAACCTGCCCGGACACGGGTATGGGGAACAAAAGAAAAATAATATTGGAAACAATATTATGCAAATCTAAAAAGCTGGATATTACAGCAAAAATACCAAAACAGGAGGATTATGGTATGAAAAAATTTAATCGCTTGACTTGTATGGCGATTGTATTAATGATTTTATTATCTCTGTCTTTGTCTCAGCAGCTTTTTGCAGCATCCACGGTTACGGTGGGCTGGAATACTGTCTATCAGTCAATTGATGGCTTTGGTGTGTCTGAAGCCTTTCATCAATCAAACAATATTGCTCTTTTAGGTGAAACAAAGCAGAAGGAAATTTATGATCTGCTTTTCTCAACAACTCAAGGAGCAGGCTTTTCCATATTCCGTTCCATTCTCGGCGACGGCGGTACCTGGGGAAATGCAACTGACGGCCCCAACAAGACCATGCAGCCCTCTGAGACCACCTGGGACTGGAAGGAAGCCAATGACGATCAGATACCCATGATCAAGGCCATTCAGGCTGCCTACGGCATCAAGACCATACAGTACACCGCATGGAGCCCTCCGGCATGGATGAAGACCAGCGACTCTGTTGCGGGGGGGTCTCTGAGAACAGACAAATATCAGGCCTATGCCACCTACCTTGCAGAACATATTAAAAACTACAAATCCAAATTTGGAATTGAAATAACTCATATAGGCATTTCCAATGAACCGGACCTGACAACCGCCTATTCTTCGTGCACCTGGACGGCTGCTCAGTTCAAAGCCTTTATGAAGGATGCTCTGGTTCCTGTCTTTGATCAGGAAGGCATAACTGCCAAGGTAATTATGGGTGAAAAGATGACCTGTTCCGAGTCTCTGGCCATAGACTGCCTGAACGATTCTGTAGCTGTCAAGAGAACAGATATTGTAGGGTGTCATAATTACGGCTCCTCCTATACCACCTTTCCCACCACAAAAGCCAAGGGGAAGGGTATCTGGCAAACTGAAATATCTGATATGAACGGCAACGATATAACAATCTCAGATGGTCTTAAATGGTCCAGACAAATATATGATTTCATGACCATAACCCAGGGTAATGCTTGGAACTACTGGTGGGGAGCCTGTTACAAGACATACAACGGGGAAGGCCTCATACAGATGGATATGAATTCAAAAACCTACAAGATAGCTAAGAGACTGTATACCATAGGCCAATATTCAAGGTTTATAAGACCGGGCTGGCAGAGAATAGCGGCAACCGCAAACCCTGTTTCAGGAGTATATGTAACCGCCTATAAAGACCCCGCCTCAGGTAAATTTGCAATAGTTGCCATGAATGAAAGTTCCACAAGCCAGTCCCTTACCTATGCTCTGGATGGTTTCTCACCCGCCTCGGTCACACCATATACTACTTCCGCCACTCAGAACCTGGCAGAGGGAGCAAAGATAGCCGTAAGTGGTTCAAACTTCACAGCAAGCCTGGCAGGAAACTCTATCACCACTTTTGTGGGAGAAATTAATGCCGGCCTGTATGGTGATGTAAATGACGACAAGGCAGTTGACGCCATTGACTTTGCACTTGTAAAGCAATACCTTGCAGGCCAGATAAGCGACTTCCCCTCAAAGGACGGTCTCAGGCTTGCGGATGTGAATATTGACGGCAGTGTGGACGCTATTGACCTTGCCATGATAAAGAAGTATTTACTGGGAGATATTAAACTCCCTGTGAATTAAAATCATAGTCTGAAACAAAAAACAGTAAAAAGTGAGTGCCTGGGTGTAAGACTACTTTACAAACCTTTGCCGGCATTCCTTTTTACTGTTTATAATACTTTTATGCTTATGCTAATTATGCTTATGCTAGTTATGCTATTACTATTTTGAGTTATTACTATATGTGTTATTGCTATATGTGTTATTGCTATTTTCAGCTTTCCCAGACTCTGACCTTGCTTTTAATGTTTCCTACTTCTGTTTTATTCTGTCAGGTTTACTGGCTCTTCTGTTTTTCAAGCTCCTTCATCTGATTTATATAATTAATCTGAGTCTCGGTTTTGCCTGCGAGACTATCACCTGAATTGAGGCTTTTGCCGGTAGAGGACGCTATACTGGCAAGAATTTGCCCATGTTGTTCCTGTGTGATTTTTTTATTTATCAAATCCATATTACACTGGGCCACTTGTTTTAACTCGTTGAATTTTAAAGCCTCCAGCTTTACTCCGTGATTGCATATGGGACATAACAGCATGTTTTCAGTTTTGTACGGTATGACGGGAATAAAGAAGAGTGTAAACCAGGTTCTTCTGCTGTACAGCGTCCAATACTTTTCATTATTGCAGTGCTCGCAGTGGTAAACACCTACAGGACCATGGTTTTTAACCGTTTGATGACCCCAGCCGAATATAAATAACATTATTATCGCCTCATTTCTTAGTGTCGGATTTTAGCAAACAATACTAATTTGTAATATTTTGTAATATGCCACTTTTATATTATCACACCACTTAGCAGGTAGCAATATGAAAACCCGTCACAGAAAAAATAAAAACCTCCGTCCCCCGGGGCTTTCCGGTTAAACGGAGGTTTATTCTTTTTTTGACTATTGAGGCAATTTATCCACAATTTTCAGCAAATAGCCCTTTAATACCGCATAGTCCAAAGCATTTATCTCACCATCCGCCTTCACATCAGCTGCCTTCATATTCACATTTGCAGGCGTATTTCCCATAAGTATCTGCTTCAGCAGGGCAAAATCTATTGTGTCTATGCCGCCGTCATCATTAATATCCCCGTAGGTAAAGTCCGGCTCGTTCTTTAACGGCTCTTCTCCCCACAAAAGTACTCCATTGTCATATATGGGTATATACGGAGTCTTGCCGGCAAAGGAAACTGCATCATAGTCCGGCGGACCGGTCAGGTTCTTATAGGACCAATCATTTTCATTAGAACCGCAGTTATCCTTATACTTAATGGACACGTTTGCATCCTTTTCACACAGCTCCCATTCGGCAGGCATCAGCTGCGTACCCGTAAAGTCCACCGTAAAGTAATAGATATTATCCTTATACTGCTTCAGGCCGATCAGCTTGGCCCCTTGATTCTGTCCAAGGGTTATTTCCACATCCTCCACCTTGTGTCCCGACTCAAAAACCTCAGTGAGGTCCATATAATACCGCGCCGAAAGCTTGTCCTTCATGGCCGCAGGCCAGGCAGAGCGATTATTGATTTGGAACATAAGGTTCAGAGTTCCATAGCCCTCGTACATTATCCAGCCTCTCACAAAGTATTCTGTAAGGTTGTCCTCCTTTGCTCTGAAATCTTCAGGCTTAGGCCAATTTTCCAGAGGCTTTCCTCCATACATATCATACATTTTTGCAAGGGAACCCACAAAACCTGCATTGTAGTCGGTAGCCACTTCATTCAAGGTGTAGTCGGTGATGTCGTCCTTCCAGCTGTCATTTGATGTGGGACCTCCTACCAGTGCGCCATACAGTATATGCCGGTGGAAGGAGGGTACGGACAGCATGCTGGTCCAGGAGCCATGGGCTGTCCGGTGATGAGGATGCTCAGGTGCATTTTTCCCGAAGCCCACCACATAGCTGCCTCCTCGGGGATTGTCTCCAAGTGCGTAATTGATCTGACTTTCTGCAAAATTGTGGTAGGTTGCCTTTTTGGAGGCGGTTCCTACAGTCTGGTCATCAGACCACACAAAAGCCAGGAACGCAGCCGTAGAGGCATACCTAAGAGAACCCCACTGAGACAGCCAGGCCAGACCGCCCGGTGTGTATGTGATGCCTCCCCCCGGCATCCAGGTATCAAGATTTTTCTCAACCATAGCGGTATAATCCGGATCATGTGTAACCTGTGCAATTTTTAAGGCCGCTCCATAGCTGACATCGTCCCAGCAGTGAGTGTGCTGACCGCCCAGCAGCTTGGCAGGCAGCACGGTCTTGGCCTTATCCAGGTAAGCGGTGTCCTTGGTTTTTATATAGAGCCAGATTGCGCCCCATGCCAGGTCATCCACATAACTTCCAGAGGGGTACAAGGTTTTAAGAGGATTCTTACCTCTGTAGGTATCCGCAAATTTAAACAGTTGTTTTGCATGGGTCAGACAGGTCTCTGCATACTGCGGATCGGTGGGCTCAAAAATCAAGGAGGCTATAGCCAGCGCAGCTGCAGCCTGTCCCGCCACATCCGACCCCGGAGTGGATGCATCAACCTTGAAGGAGGTCCTTTTTGTTCTGTAGTCCAGAAGCTCATGAGGTATCCAAACAGAATGGTCGGATTCCTCATAGCCGCACATGTAGTACAGCACATCAGGACTGGGATGAGCCTTGATAAAGAAATCCGTAGCCCATTTTATTTCGTCCAGAATATCATCCAGCTGACCTGACTTTTCAAACGCCTGACGGTATTCGTATACTGCCCAGCCCAACTGGCCGGCAGCATAGGACATGGGATGTGTAAATTTTATCCCGTCACCTGCGTCCGCCCAGCCTCCCGTCAGATCCAGACCCACATCCTGTCCGTCTGTCATGGCGGCATCTCCCCTGTAAGGTAAAATGTAATCATCGGGTAAATCCCCAAGACGATTTGCCTTATAAAAAAGTATGGACTTTTGCATGGCTTCCCCATAATTGTAATAGGAGCCGCCGGTTCTTGGCCCGGTTGCCGCCTTAACTTCCTGCTGGAAAAACACCACGGATACAAGCATTGAGGTCACCAGCAGCATGGCCACAGTGCGTAAAAGCTTTTTATAGAGTCGTGCTCTGTTCTCACACATAATGAATCTCTCCCCTTTTTTAAAAGTTTGGGATTGAGGCACAAGCCTCCCATTTGACTTATAAACATTAAAATCAATTAAGTATTTTTGAAAAAGCCCATTGAATTGGATTCAAGGGGCTTTTTCACAGGTAATTTTTAACACATAATATATTCGGGTTTCATACTGTTTTGCAATATTTTACATTTCTTACCGCTTTTCTACTGCCAGGTGCACAAATCACTGCAAAAAACAAACTCAAATAATAAATAATATGAAAATATTATGTAATTTCACTCCAGCGGGACTTTATTATTTGTAAGGCAGGGCAGTTATTTTACCTAAAAGATACTGCTGAAGTATGGCAAAATCAATAGCATCTACTGAACTGTCAGCGTTTGTGTCCGCTGCCTGCATGCTTGGAAGGGTAGTCGTCTTACCCAGAAGGTAAGATTTCAGTGCTGCACTGTCCAATGCATCTATAACATTATCCTGGTTAACATCACCGCACATAAAAGTGGGTTCTGCGCCCCATATCTTAAAGCTCCCGCTTATATTAAGCATTCCAAGCATATAAAGCATTCCGTCATAATAGCGGTATTGACCTGAAGGCACAGCGGTATTCCACAACTCATCCACAAAGGGCTTTGCAGTTGAGGCATCGGTTGCCATGGCTGTAACCGCGTTCATGGCTATCAATCCCGGTGAATGGTCATTGTTGAGTCTTGAGCCTGACAATGTGTAATTGCTGCCATGACTGGTTACGCCTTCTTTTTTGAAGAAGCTCTGAAGCCTTGGTGCAAAGGTTGTTGAAGCCCAGGCATCCTTCTGCCACCAGGCATAGTCCACACAAATATTGGAAGCAACTCTCCAGGCGTCATATCTGAAGTCCGCATGTCCCGAACTCCAGGATACGTCTTTTGGAGTACCGTCAAAATTAGCATAGTCAGGATTCAACCCTGTGGTTGAATGTGTTGACTTCTTGAAAAACTCTCTGCTGGTTGAGGCTATCTTACTCCAGGTAGCTCTGTCACTGGAGTTCTTGGCCCATAATGCCCACAACTCATAAAAAGCAGGCAAATGGTAGGACGGGTCAGTGAAGGTAGCAGCATCTCCGTTAGGACAGAATACCACTTGATTCTGCGATTTGTTAAACATATTTACGCCCACTCCGTCATCTGCCTGATGGAGCATGGCATCCAATATTACCTGGGCTTCAGCTTCATAATTGAATATGCCTGTTCCGTTACCCCATCTCCGTGCTGCAAAAAGAAGTGCCATGGCAAAGTATTCATCTCCGTCAGATGCTGGAGTAGAATCTATTATGCCGCCATTGTAGTTGCACTGCCATGCAAAAAAGCCCTTATACTGCCCTGAGCTTTGATACATATGGTTTCTGGCCCATTTCCAGAGCATGTCGAATTCCTTCTTCTTATCCATCTGGACACAGATCATCATTCCGTAGGACATACCCTCCGAACGTACATCGCCATTTCCTGTGTCTCTTATGTAAGCTTCGTCGCTTGACGTCTCATAAAACAGCCTCTGATTGTTGGTGTCTCCCTTGAAGAACTTGTCGAACATGGTGCTGAGCTTGTCCTGCACCTGAGATTCCGTCCTGCCTGTCTCCACGAATATGTTCCTGTAGGTGCCTGTGCTGTAGTAACCTCCAGTAGCAGCGTTGACAAAGGAAACAGGTAAAGCGGTAAACACAATAATCAAAACAAGTAAGTACGCTAAAACCCTTTTCATGTTAAAATACCTCCTCAGTAATTTTATTAATTTTGTATTTTGCCGGCTGCGGCAGCTTACCTTGACCAAGGCAGTAATTGGGTGAGGCAGGCAGACTTTGGCCGAGCTTTATACAAAAAGCTTACGAAGTTAATTAACTGACTTTAGACAATAGGCGGTATAAACCGCCTAATTATTCTATATTTTAACATATAAGTGCATTAATGTCTATTTATGGGTTTATTGTAAGATATGTTGCTTTAGTATCTGCTTCCCTTTATAGTCTTATAAATAAGTATAGATACAATGGAAAATCCCAGCAGCAGTTTAAGAACCGTAGCTATATTGGTGCCTTTATTTGTATTGGAATAATTATCTATATCAGAAATATAGTGATTTTCTTCCACCTTTAGCAGATATTTTGTGTTTACTGATGAAAGATAGGTTTCGTACTCAGGGCGCAAGGACATGGAATCCATGACCGTAGCATCAAAATCCGCAAAATCATTTCTTTCAATTCTGCCTTCTACTGTAAACTTTTCAGGAAGGCTCACATCAGAACGATACTTGATTTTTTGCTTACCCAGTATATCCAGGATACCTCCGTAAAAAAACATAGAATTTTCTCCTGTCTTTCCTATAAAGAGGTTCCTTGACAGATATGATATTTTATCATTACCGGTGTTGGACACCACCTGGGACGCTAATGGAAAAATGACTCTGCTGTCCGTTCTTGTAGAACTTAAAATAATAAAATTCAGAATTTGAGGCTTCGTAAAAGTGATGGCTATCTTTTCTTGGGACAGTGACAATTGCTCCAAATCTTCCTCAGATATGTCAGCAAGCTCTTCAGCCTCACCTGATGCTGCAACCGAAACGGGCTCTCCGCTTTTGGTCCGGTCTGTGCCGTGAACTGAACTGTTTGTTTGCACATTATCCTTCTTATTCATTGTCTTGTATAAAATATTAGCCGAAAATAAGACTGCCAGAACAAGTAACAAGCCTGCGATAAATATGAAATAGCCTTTATAAATACTGCTGGAATTGGTTCTATAACCCCTGCCCGCATATTTCTGAAGCTTTTTGAGTTCCTGCTTTATTAAAGGTAACTCCCTATCAAAATATAAGCCTTGCTCATGGCCGGGTTTTTTGCTCATATTAACAAGAGCCTTGTTAACAGCAATAAGGTTAATTATATGATTCTTATCCAGTTCCTGCTCATAGGCATTGATTTTTTTATAGAGTCTTCTGGCACTGATGGGGTCATCCTGCTTCAAATAAATCTCAGCAAGCTGGGTCACATATTTGTCTTCCTTTGGAGCCAACTCCAGCAATGCTTCAAAATCCTTTTCAGCATTGTCAAGCTCGTCATTGAGCAAATAGTTATTTGCCCTTCCGGAAAGCGCCTCAACAGAATCAGGCATGAGCTTAAGAACCTTTGAGAAAGCTTCAATTGCAGCATTTGTGTTATATGCAACCGAGTAGCGTGTTCCCTCAAGACATGTCAATTCCGGGTCGTGGTCAAATATTTCCTTTGCCTCCTCTATGTAAGTCCAGGCCAGGTCATAATTTTTTCTTTGCAGGCAATCCAAGGCATTAACTCTTAACTCTATGAATTTTTCCCGCCGGTCGTACTCTATATCCTGCAAAAATCTGAAACTCAAGGGACGTTGATTAAAAACTCCCAGCAAATAATTTCTTAATTCATAGTGCTGCCTGAAAACAGGATGCTCTATCTGTTCCTGCAATCTCAAGGCATCATCCAACAAAATCCATACTTCCCCTGGGAGACATCGGTGGTATGACAGAAACGACACAAATTCCACAAACAATATTTGCTTATTTTCCAAATCCCACATGGCTTCATGGTTTAAAACCTGTATCCAGGAATTTATATTTATCCTTTGAGTAAAGTCTTCATATATGGCTGCAAGCTGCGAGATCAAGCTTTTCAAGCTGTCTTCAAAGGTTCTGGAAATGGTCTCCTCAACACTTGGTCTGAAGGGCTCCAATGAGACATACTCCCCAGAGTCCACGGCATATGCGGACATATTCATATTATCCGGGCTCTCGTTATTCTGGATACTCTCCGGAGTATTCCGTACTTTGACTGCACGTTTTGAAATTTTAAGAGCCAGGTCATATGCTTCACGCAGCTTCTGATATCCATCCGCATCATCTTCCGGCTGGCAAAGCCTGAGCTTTTTTGCATAAGCCTTCTTGATTGTACCCACATCTTCGGTATAATCTATCTCAAGGGTTTTCCATATGTCCATTATAATTGAAACCTGCTTTCCAATTCATCCAGAAATTCTTTAAGCTTTTTAGCTGCAATTTTTATTCGTTTATCGTCCTGAGAAGCCAGCTCCCTCTCAAAAATATCCAACTGCTGAGAAACCGCAGCCCTTATTTCACCCATTGCTTCCTCATAAATCCGCTCACCTCTTGCAAGCAGCAGTCTGTTCTCCTCTTTCTCCCGGGGATGGATTTTCAATTCGCTTAAAAGTTTAAGTCGCTGGGCAATTTCATCTTTACTTATATTACCGGGATTTTTCTCTATAATCATGCTTCTCTTTTCTCCGGTTTTAACAGTGGTCACCTCAACTTCCAAAATACCGTTTATATCATAAGTGAATCTTACATCTACAGACTGTTCACCCACCGCGGGAGGAAGCTTTACCGTCAGTTCTCCGAGCCGGATATTGCCGCTTACCTTCCTGCTTTCTCCCTGATATACTTCAATATGTATTTCCCTCTGGTTATCGTGTACGGTAAAAAATCTTTCCACCCGGCTGACGGGGATTGGTGAATTTCTTTGAATTATGGGATGAAAATAACCTTCCTCATATTTATCTGATAAAATTTGCTTAACCACGTTTACACCCAGGCTGTATGAGCAAACATCCGTCAGTATTATTTCCTTAAGGGCTTCGTTGCGTTCCTTCAGCGCAACCTGGATAGCTGCTCCCAGAGCTACTGCTTCATCAGGATTTATATTTGAATATGGAAGCTTTCCAAACATTTTTGTAACTGCAGAACGGATAATGGGCATCCTGGTGGCTCCCCCAATGAGGATAACCGCATCCAGTTCCTGAGGAGATAACTCCGCATCCCTCAATGCCCGTTCAATAGGATGCCTTAATTTCAGCAGAAGTCCCGCAGCAATTTTTTCAAACTCTTCTCGGGAAAATGCCTCTTCAATAATTTGACCGTCTATTGTTAAAGTCATTTTGGACAGGCTGTTATCTGTCAAGCCATATTTACAGGACTCTGCCTGTTTGTAAATGATGGATTTTGTCTTCGCATCAAAATTTTCAGGGTTCAATTTGTTTTTACTAAAAAAACTTGATATAAGCAGTTCTGTGAAATCCTCTCCCCCAAGAAAATTATCGCCTGCTATGGATTTAACTTCCATAACCCCTTCAAAGAGTTCAAGAATTGAGACATCAAAAGTGCCTCCGCCCAAATCAAATACCAGAAACTTGGTATACTCATTTTCCTTATACAAGCCATAAGCCATAGCTGCAGCAGTAGGTTCGCTTATGAGCCGTTCAACCGTCAATCCTGCAAGCTCGGCTGCCTTTTTGGTGGCCTTTCTCTGACTGTCGTTAAAGTACGCCGGTACGCTTATAATGGCTTCTTTGACTTGCCGGCCCAAAAAGTGCTCGGCATCATCCTTGAGCTTTTTTATTATAAAGGAAGACAGCTCTTCGGGGGAGAAACTAAATTTGCCAAGCTTGTAGAGCTTTTCTGTGCCCATGAACCTTTTGAAAACCGAAGCAGTGAGATTGGGATGGGTAATCAGCCGTTCCCTGGCTATTTGCCCTGTGTAAACCTCCCCGTTATCATCAACACTCACAATTGAAGGCGTAAGGTTTGAACCAAGCCTGTTTGGTATAATTTCAGCACCATTTTCAGTCCAGTAGGCTGCCAGACTGTTTGTAGTTCCAAGATCAATTCCTATTGCGGGCATAATGTCCCCCATTTCCTGTAGATATTTTAACCGGTCTCATTACCATATAGGCAATATTTTACCATGCTGTGACTTTTTTTAAAATAATTAATATATAGTACAAAATTCCCGGCTTCAACTCTGCATTTATACGTTTTGCAACAGCCTCTCCTGTCCCGCAGCAGAAATAACAACAACCGGAGGCTGGCTATCACACCTCCGGTTGTTGAAAAGGTCAGGCAGTTGTACATATACAGCACTTAAATGCTCCGCTTAAGAAGCACCAAAAGTATTTTTGCTCACTATTTGCTCTTTTGACTTTCTGTTTTTAACCTTGGGGCCGTTCCTATCCTCTTGCGGATAGCCAACAGGTATAAATGCTACAATCTCCACCTGGGAGGGAATACCCAGTAGCTCACGGCACTCATTTTGATAAAAGCCGCAGACCCAGCAGGTACCCAAGCCCAGCTCGGCAGCCTGAAGAGTCATGTGGTCTATGGCTATGGCGGCATCTATTTCATATGAGGCCCTGCCGTCAGCCTTTATCCACGATTTTCCGTATTCACTGCATACTGCAAGCATTACGGGCACTTTTTTCAGCCAGCCTCCGCTGTTCCCGCAGAAACCCGTCAGCTTATCCAACATAGCTTCATCATCTATTACAATAAAATACAACGGCTGGTAATTATAAGCCGAGGGAGCGATTCTTCCAGCCTCAAGAATCAGCTCAAGCTTATCTTCCTCCACTTTTAAGTCCTTATATTTTCTGCAGGCATACCGTGTTTTTGCAAGGTCTATAAATGAACTCATATTATGTCTCCTATTGTGTCTCCCCTGGTATTTATTTGGTTTTATTATATTTATTTGGCTTTTATGACTTCCTTGCTGATTATTTCCTTTGCAGATGTGCTTTCCAGCTCGTCGTGCCCGGCCTTTTTAAGCCTTTTATCAATTATTCTCGCCGCCTTCCAGCTGACAAGAGAGCCTGTGTATACCACAGGGTTCAACTCATCTGAAAAAGACACGCTGCTGCTGACCTTAAAACCCTCCTTGAACCTCTTATTAATCTCCTGCAATATACCGGGGTTTTCATATTCCTTGTGAAGCATCTCGATTTTAACGTCAACGTGATCTTCTCCGTCAGGGTTGTCAATAATTATCTGATAGCCCAAGCAGTTGGCCACATCTGTCATTATGGCCTTTTCGATTTCAGAAGCCTTGTACTCCTGCCCGTTGAACAGTATGCGGTCCTTTACCCTGCCCAGTATTTCCATTTCCGGAGACGGTATTGGGCTTTGCGGATTGCCGTGTATCTTGACAATGTCCCCTGTTCTGTATCGTATGAGCGGTTTTCCGCCGGGGTTGAGCATGGTGACCGCCAGTTCTCCTTCACCCTCCTGGCCTATAACCTCATTGGTCTCGTAGTTTATAACCTCATATATATAATTGTGAGGAAAAATATTCATTTTATTATTCTTGTTGCAGGTTGCCATTACCAGCGCTTCCTGAGAACCATACAGGAAATTGAAAACCCTGGCTCCCCACAGCTTTTCTATGTTCCTTATCATAGGCTCAGTACACATTTCTCCCGTCAGCATGAACATTTTTATGTCAAAATCAGTATTTATATCATAGCCGCGGACCTTTGCGGCCTTCAGCAATGTCATGGCAAGTCCGGGTGTGCACATTATCACCTGGATATTCAATTTCTTTATAAGCTCCAGGGCTTTGTCGAAGCCTATTATGGGAGAATACGGCCACGCTTTTACGGTACATAAGTCCAGATTGTGGCACACATTGCCCAGGGTATCTCCGAAGGAATGCACCTCCGTGGGACCATAAACCCCTACTACCGGCTTTTCATCCCCAAACACACTTTCAAATACCTGCTTGTACATAAGGGATATGGTTATATTGCTGGACATGACGTCAATCATGCTTCTTGGACAGGGGGTGGCCTTTCCTGTGGTACCTGTGGTTTCATAATAATAGGCATTTTTATGTATAGGCTGGGACAGTATATCAATATCCGCCTCCCGCAAGGTGTCCTTTGTTGTATAGGGCAGCTCCTGCATGGTCTCCAGGGTATAGCTTCCGAATTTGCCGCTGTATTGCTCCAGCGCCTTATTGTAGTATTTTGAATTGGCATGCACATACCGGAGTATATCATTGAGCTTCTTATTCTGATATGCCTCCAGCTCCTTTCCCCTCAAGCTGCCCTCAAAAAAACCGTCCACCACCTTTTTGTAGCTGTCTAAAAATTCTTGGTTTTCCTGGTTTATAATATGCATAACACTTTTATCCTTTCTTATATTAAACGTCTAATTCCTCCAGGGCTTTCTTTATAGCGGCGGTTTTATGCTCTATTTCATTCCATTCCGATTCGGGACTGGAATCTGCCACTATGCCTGCTGAGGCCTGGAGGTAAAGATTTTCGCCTTTTCTGAGCACCGTTCTTATTATGATTGAACTGATAATATTCCCATTGAAATCAAATATTCCAAAGGCTCCGCCGTAGGGCCCTCTTTGTTCATCCTCCAGCTCCTCTATTATTTCCAGTGCCCGCACCTTTGGTGCCCCTGACAAGGTTCCCGCAGGGAAAGTACTCTCGAAAAGCTCCATGGAATTTGAGTGGGGAGAAATATTTCCTTCCACATTGCTTATGAGGTGGAACACATGTGAAAACTCTTCTGCCCGCATCAGCTTGCTTACTTTTACAGTCCCTGCCTCAGCCACCCTTCCTATGTCGTTTCTGGCCAGGTCTACCAGCATTATATGCTCCGCCTGTTCCTTGGCATCATTTACCAGCTCATGCTTCTTCTCTTCCCTTTCCACGGGGTTATTTCCCTTTCCCTTGGAGGTTCCTGCTATTGGCCTTATCTTAACATTCAGGTCTTCAACCCTGAGCTGGAGCTCGGGACTGTTGCTGATAAGCTGGTACATTCCCGCATCCCAATAAAACATATAGGGTGAGGGATTCAGCTCCCGGAGTTTTCCGTACAGCTTCAAAGGCTCTATTTGCCTCCTTACGCAAAGCCTTCTGCCAATCTGCACTTGAAAAATATCACCCTCATAGATATACCGTTTGGCCCTTTCAACCTTTTTCAGGAAATCTTCCTTTTGCATATTGGAGGTTACATCCAGAAGAGGACCGCTGGGAACCTCCTCCCCATAAGCAGGGTCACCCTGCAGCACCTCCAGCAGCCTTTCCCTGTCACTAAGGCACTCATTATCAATATGATTGCTGACAATTATAATATCCTGAGAATCCTTAAGCACATGTATCAAGGTGGAATAGTAGCGCAGGTGTACTTCAGGCAGATTCAGGGCATCCACATTTTCCTTTTTCACCTTTTCTATATAGTGAAAATAGTCATAGGAAAAATATCCAATCAGACCCTGGCTTATATTTATATCCAGATCATGCTTTTTTACTGTAGGAAACATCCCTTTTATAACCGGGAATAAATCCGAAAACCTCTTAGAGCCCAGACAGAAAACCTTGCTCTCTGCATGGTACATATCACTGAAATTCCTTATAAACAAATCTTCTATAGCTGCATTTTGGGAAGCAATGGTCATTTTGCCTGCTTTTATAATTATCTCAAAGCGGGGAAAAACACCCATATAACTGCTGCCGCAGTCTTCAGCAGGACCGTCCACCGACTCCAGGATACAACTGTTTTCAGGCCCGAAGCCGTACTGTATTCTTTTTAACAATTCATAGGCATTGCCGTTTCTTTTGAGCTTGACTGCGGTCTGAGCCACTTCCATTGCCTGAGCCACAAACAGCTCCCTGTCCTTTTTATCCAGTCCTGTGTCAACACCTGAGGCTTTTGTATTGCCACAGTTCTTAAGAAGAGCCCCGGTTCTATCCAGGTATGCCTTGAGCATGGCCTTTCCTTTTTCCGTCATTATGGACTCAGGATGGAACTGCACACCCTCAATATTGTACTCCTTGTGCTTGATGCCCATAATCTGGCCATCCTCAGTTTCACAGGTAATCTCAAGGCAGTCCGGCAAAGTCTCCCTTTCTACCACCAGAGAATGATACCTTGTTGCAATGAACCCCTCCTTGAAGCCACTCATGATTCCTTTTTCAAAGGTAAAAATCCTGGAGGTTTTTCCATGAAACAAACTTTTAGCGTGTATTATTTTCCCTCCGAAGGCTTCACCTATGGCCTGATGCCCAAGGCATATGCCAAATATAGATATTTCTCCGGCGAATCTTTTTATCAGGGCTGTGCAAATCCCTGCTTCACTTGGAGTACCTGGCCCGGGTGATAAAAATATGGCCTCCGGGCTTAATTCCTGAATTTCCTCCAGCGTTATTGCATCGTTCCTGACGGAAATCACATGGTTTCCCAGTTCTCTCAAATACTGATAAACATTGAATGTAAATGAATCATAATTATCTATAAGTAATATTTTCATTTAAATCACCCTCCATTGATTAAATAGTGTTATTAAGCCCTGCAAAAGGCAATGTCGAACTAAAGCCAGGCAGTTAAAAACCCGCAGCTCAATGTCCTAAAAATATTCCTTTGTTTCTTATGGGAATTTTACAATTATTGTTTATTCAGCGCTGATGATAAACAAAAAAACTGCTTCGTCAATTCGAGACGAAACAGTTCGCTATACCACTCAAAAACCTCAATTTTCAAATACATTATATATTCTATCCCTATAACGTGAGAAGCACGTAACAAACTACTATAAATTCGTTCTAAATCTCCTGAGCCCATTTCTCTAAAAATCTTATGTTGAACCTTTCACCAATCGTCAACTCGCTGTGATAAAATACTTTAAATACTTTTCTCATTCATAGACTTTAAAATATTAAATTTTTCCAGATATTATTACCTTATATTTACTCTACACCCTTTTTTAACTAATGTCAATATATATTTTATGTGTCAGGGCATAAAAAAGTATCCTAAAAAGGCTTCCTTTTAGCAGAGGCCAAAAGAGAGTATTTAATTCCCGTTCCACCTTTTTGCTATTTGACTATCCAAGCCAAACTGATCCAGGATCTTCATAACCTGATGGTTCACAATTTCCTCCAGCCCCCTGGGCCGGTTATAAAAGGCCGGCATGGGAGGCACAATTCTTACACCCAGCCTGGACAGCTTTAGCATATTCTCAAGGTGGACCGCACTCAAAGGAGTTTCTCTGGGACATAGCACCAGCCTTCTGCCCTCCTTTAGAATCACATCTGCCGCTCTTGAAATAAGGCTTTCACAATAACCGTTTGCTATTGCGCTTAAGGACTTCATGCTGCAGGGAGCTATGACCATTCCATCAGTTACAAAAGAGCCGCTTGACACCCTGGCTCCCAAATCTGCATTGTCAAAAACTTCGTCTGCAAGACCTTCCAGATAACCCAGGCGGTAATCGGTTTCAAGCTCCAGATTCTTTTTTGCCCACTCACTCATTATAAGGCTGACTTCCAAATTATTTATTTCCTTCAGCACCTCCAGAAGCCTTATGGCATATATGACTCCTGTGGCTCCTGTTATACCCACTATTAGCTTCACCTTAAAACCCCTCATCCGGCTATGTTTTTTAACACTGCACATAAGTCCTCTGCCATGTCACGGCATAATTGAATTACCAGCTGTATTTCTTCCTGGGATATATTGTTCAAATGTATCCCGCAGCAAACGGCAAAATTCCCCATATACTCTCTTTTTAACCTGCTGGAAAACAACTCAGTGATAATATTTTCCTTATGCGTGTCAAAGGCGAAAGTTTTCAGGCTTTCGCTGCCGGAGCCCACTGTTACGGCCCCCAGATGGGGCTTGTCCCCTCCCATCAGCATGACGCAAAGGTCACTACCCATGTTCATGGCCATCATTCTCACTTCCAAACGGTTTTTCTTTCTGGTTATCTCTATCATGTAAACCTCATGTATCCGAGTGTCACACTATCGGCCCCCACCTGTCCTCAGGTTTGAGACCATACGTGTAAAGGGTGTTTTTATACCCAGTTCCTCTCCTGCTCTTATTATAGTGTCTGCATACAATTCGCCCTCATTGTGCTCCTTCATCTGTTCAACATCTCTCTGAAAGGAGGTCTTTGTGTCTGCAGGATATTTCCTTACCACGTCAATGCATTTTTCAATTATGCCCTCAGACATTTTTATTCCCTTTTTTTCTGCAATGCTTTTGATTTCCAGCATTACATTCATAAGAATGCTTTTAAGGGCGTCATCCTCAAGCACCCGGCCCATGGTGACTCCATACCCGGCAGTCACCAGTGCAAACGAGCATATGAGCATGTATTTCTCATAAATCAGAGGATAGGGATTGTCCACCCACTCATGCATTATTCCCGCACTGCGCAGCAGCTCCAGTATTTCCTTTGGGGTATGGGAATAATTGCGGGGATCCCGGCCTAATACGATTCTCCCCTCAGGTCCCTGCTGTCTGACGGTTCCCGGCTTTTCCACGTAAGAGGCTATGTAGACACAAGCCGGAAGTACAATACCCTCCTGGCTTACAGCCCTGATTTTCTCATATATGTTTATTCCGTTTAAAAGAGGCAATATAACAGTATCCTTTGTAAGCCGGTCTTTTATGGATTCAACCGCAGCACATAAATCATAGCTCTTTGTGCATATGATATACATATCCGCAGGAGGAATCAGTGCCACATCATCCACCACTGCATAAGGCCTGATTTTTACCTCTCCCTGCCCTTCCAGATGAAGGGTCAGGCCGGATGTGCGTATTTCTTCATAATGCCTTCCCCTTGCAACAAAATAAACCCTGTATTCAGTATCCGGCTTCGGGTGCGCTTCCAGCAAGCCCCGGCAAAGCTGTCCGCCAAAATATCCGCCTACGCCTCCCACACCATATATGCATATATTCTTTATTTCAATCTTCTCATTCATAAGCTTTTAGCCCCATGCGGCAAATTGAGCTTGTCAGACCCGGTCTTTTTTACCGCGGAATATTGATATATCATTTTTCTTCAGGAAAACACCTTAAAACAACCTGCTTTACATCCTCCAGCCAGAGCTTCCTCTCCTCTTCAGTGCTGGTCACAACTATTCCATACATCCTTCTGAAAAAATTGTCCACACCACACAGGCTGAAAATGCAATTCTTCCATATGGTTTCAAGGGGGTCGCCAAATACGTTTATTTCCCTTAAATTTTCAGTATTTGAAGTATTGAAAACTATTGCCGCCTTTGCCTTGAGCAACCCCAAGGGAACGCCCTCACCCTTGTCATTCTCCAAAAAGGTATAGGCCACTCCCGGCCTGATAACCCTGTCAATCCAGCCCTTCATTATGGCGGGAGGAGTTCCCCACCAGTTGGGATGGACTATGATTATGCCGTCGGCATCGGCTATATGCCGGCAGTGCTTTTCTATAACAGCATCAAGCCTGGCTCCCTTGGGAATCTCTTCGCTTGTTACAACCGGCTCAAAGCCTTCCTCATACAAGTCATGGTATATTATTTCATGGCCCTCACTTCTAAGGGTATCAACCGCCATTTCTGCAATTGCATGATTGAAGCTTCCTTTTTGAGGGTGTCCTAATATTACTACAATCTTCATCAACCGTCTCCTTTGCCTTTATTCATTTCTGCTTCTCAGTATTTCCAGCTGCATATCCGTAAGCACATCAATAATATGCTTGTAAATATCTACAATCAATTCCTCGTGTCCGCCAGCTGCAATTGCCTTGTTCCTAACCTTGTCCAGCACTATTTTCACCCGGTCGCAGCCTATTACGTCCTCTTCGCTGGTTTTGTATTTTACCACCTTCAATACGCAGTTTATCCTTTTCACCAGGGAATCCACTATAATATTGTCAATATTGTCAATTTCTGCTCTTACTACTTCTAATTCCTCTTTCATTTTGAAATCTCCTTCAAAATTTAAATTTAATTACAATTTATCTTGAAATTCAAGTCGCCCCTTGAAAATCATAATAAGTCAATTACCATGGGCCAAAGAGCAGCTAGAAGGATCTTTTAAACAGGTCTTTCATCCCCCAGGGCACAGTACAGTCAAATACTGCTTTTGCTGTCACACCGGCTGCAGGTATGCTTTGAGAGTACTTGGGAGACTGGGTGGGATCTGCCGGGAAGCCGGGCAGGTTCTTGATCAGGGTTATATCCCTGTCTGCCTGGAACCGGGTGGTCATTGCCCAGAATACGTCCTCGTGGGAGTAGATATTAACATCCTCGTCCACTACTACAACATGCTTTAGCATATGAAAGGAGGACAGTGCCATTAAGCCCGCCTGTTTTGCGAAGGCATCGTCCATAGGGTTTTTCTTTCTTATCTGAAGAATCAGGAAAAGAAGTCCTCCTCCTGCCGAGCTGTAGTGTGCATTGACAATGTCTGCCCTCAGATTCTCCTTTAAAAGCTTCATAACTGCCGCCTCCGCAGGGATGCTCAGCAGTTCGGACTGTTCCTTGCCCGGACCCAGCAAAGCTTGATACACCGGGTCATTCCTATGTGTGATGGCTTTGATTTTCACCAGGGGAAGGGAGGGCTTTGCGTTCCCGTTGTAGCCCAGAAATTCAGGAAGTGAAAAGCCTGCAGGGTCACTGATATTTTCATCTGCCAACTCACCTGTTATTTCTCCTTCCAAAACTATTTCCGCATTGCTTATGCACAGTGCATCCACGGAAATACACTCTGAAACCTGCACCGGACACCTTCTGATACCGCCCGCTATTGACAGTTCATCCTCCCCCGGAGCTACCGGCGGATTTGAAAAGCAGGAGGCATAATAAATGGCCGGGTCAACCCCGATATTTATTGATATGGGAAGTGCAGTATTTCTTTCCAGTGCTTTTTTATACAATATGCCCAAATCCCGTCCCGGAACAATCCATATGGTCATTGTGTCCCTGCCGTGGATGCAGAACCTGTGTATTGAGCAGTTCCTTTCCCCGGTTTCAGGATCTGCGGCATATACCACCCCCAAGGTGATGAAGGGACCTGCATCAGCCTTTGAAATGGTGGGAACAGGAAGCTGTTTCATTATGTCCACAGCTCTTATGACATTTTCCTGGCAGGGAGGTTTGTCTGTTTTCTCCGCGGGAAGTCTGTGCTTCAAGCCATGCAGCATAACCTCCGCCGCCCTGTTGTCATCTTTTCCTGTAAGCAGAAGGTTGCTTCTCCTTCTGCTTCCGAACAAGCCCATTAATACGGGCATGGAATGGCCTTTTACCTTTTTGTAGATAACGGTGGAGCCCTCTCTGCAATTGGGAGATGCGGGTACACCTGCCCCATGCTCTACATAATGCGATGCAATTTCACAATTGGCATCAATGGGCTCATTATGCAAAAGAATGCACTCCTGGTTACTTTCCAGAAAGCTGACCGCTGACCTCAAATCATTTATTTTCTCCATAGATATTATCCACTCCGATTTCATCCACTACAAACACAACGGTTTTATCCTCGTCCATACCCTTTGAGCGGTGTTTTATTCCGTCAGGTATTACAAAGCCCATTCCAGGCTTGCACTCGTAGCTGCTGTCTTCAAACATTATGGTAAACACACCGCTGAGCACATAGCCCTGATGGCCTATTTCACACCATTTTTCCTCATTAAAGCCCGCCGGAAGCTCCAGCAGCCTTACTCTCTTGCCATTGGCAAATACCATTTTTACACGGCCCACCGCACCCGGCTTGTCCCACTTTTTCCATTCAATACTGTTAAAATCAATTCCTACGTTATCCATTGTCTCTTTGACCCCTTTCAGAATACTGTTTTATATTGTTTTATGACTGTTTTTACAGGATTTCAGACAAGCTGAAGCTCATCGTTGCACACATTTGTAATGGCTTGTCTCAAGGTTCCCAGCTTGTTTATGACTTCGTTCCATTCGTTTTCAGGCACCGAATCGGCAACCGTACCGGCAGCTGCCTGAATATAGATCTTTCCGCCTTTTTTTATTACAGTCCTTATGTTTATGGAACTTACAATGTTTCCGTTAAAATCGAAGATTCCGATTGCTCCTCCATATGGACCGCGCTTTTGGGGCTCAAGCTCCGAAATTATTTCCATGGCCCTTATTTTGGGAGCTCCGGTCAGGGTTCCTGCCGGAAAGGTGGCCTCAAAAAGCTCCATGGAATTTAAATCCGACTGCAGCTTGCCCTTGACAGTACTGGTCATGTGAAAGAACTTGGAATACTCCTCTATGTTCAAAAGCTCCGGTACGTGCACCGAGCCCTCTACCGCCATTCTCCCCATATCATTGCGGGCAAGGTCCACCAGCATTATATGCTCTGCATTTTCCTTCTTATCCTTTGAGAACTCCTCATATATCTCCGCTCTTTCTCCGCTGTCCCGGCCCTTTCCCTTGGAGGTTCCCGCAATAGGCCGTATCATGGCGTGTCCGTCCATCACAGAAAATTGAAGTTCAGGACTGTTGCTGGCAAAGGTGTAATTCTCATCCTGAATAAAACTCATGTAGGGAGAAGGGTTCATTGCCCTTATTTGCCTGTAGATATCTATAGGCCGGCAGTCCACTTCGATTTCCTCCCGCATGGCTATCTGTACCTGGAATATATCTCCCTCAACAATATACTTCTTGCACTTGTCTACTATCTCCAGATACCTTTCCTTTGAAATGTTCTGCACAACCCGGCTATCCAGAATTTCAGAATCGCCCTCAGGACTTATGCGGAATTCACTTGAGTCCGAATCCATAAAACACCTGATTATGTCGTCCTTTGGGTACGGAGCTTCTGTGAAGTTGGATATTACAGAGAAGCTTTTACTGTTGTACTCCGTATATATTATAGTGGAATAGAAGCTCAGCTCCACCTGTGGGAAGTCCAGAGGATCTTCGCGGTTCTCCGGCACGTTCTCCAGGTAATGCAGGTATTCATATGTAAAATAGCCTATGAGAGGTACGGATATGACTAGCTTTTCATCCTGCCTGCTGTCAATGACAAAGGAGTTTTTAAGCAGGTTGAATATAGCTGAAAATTTGCAGCCTGTAATATCAAAGCCGCCATTGGCGGGCTGAAAATGCTCCGACAGGATTTCCCTCACATGGCTTACATAGCCCGGGTTTTTGCCTTCAACTGTCAAAATGCCGCTTTTCAGCTTTAAGGTGAACTGCCTGTCCAGGGCTATGGCAGAGAAATTGCAGTCAGTGGCGGGGCCGCCGGCTGAATCCAGAAAGGCACAGCTGCCCTCCTCATTCAGGGAATTATAAATGTTTAAGAAGCCTCTATGGAAATCCCCGTCATAGTGGAAGGTTTCAATTTCCTGTGTGAGTGAGAGATTCTTACTGCTGAAAAGTGAATTTTCAGAGGAACTGAACAAGGAATTGTCTGTAATATGGGTGCCGGAGCTGCCTTCCGAGCTGCTTTCTGAGTCACAGCCGCACCTGTCCAGGAATATTTTAAGCATTTCATAGCCCCCTTCGGTCAATATGGCCTCAGGATGGAACTGTACTCCTTCAATGTCATATGCCTTGTGCTTGACGCCCATTATTTCTCCATCATCTGTTTCACATGTGATTTCCAGGCAGTCAGGCAGGGTTTCTCTTTTTATTGCAAGGGAATGATATCGGGTAGCAATAAATTGCTTTTTGCTGAACTTTTCGAATATTCCCTTTTCCAAGGAATTAATGACAGAGATTTTTCCATGCATCAGGCTTTTTGCATGGACTATCTGGCTTCCAAAAGCCTCACCGATGCATTGATGCCCAAGGCATATTCCGAATATGGGAATCTTCCCCTTGAACTCATGGATGATATCCAGGCATTTCCCGGCATCCTTCGGAGCTTTTGGACCAGGAGATATAATAATGCATTGGGGTTTTAAATTTTCAATAAAGGACATTTCAATGGCATCATTGCGCACGGTATAAATATCTTGTTTCAGTACTTTCAGGTATTGTACAATGTTAAATGTAAAAGAATCATAATTATCAATCATCAATATCAAATTCGTGCCACTCCTTCTGCTGTAATTACTCTAGACGACTACTTCCCTCTTCTCATAATAAAACTCCACCATTCTTGTTATACACCTGTCTATTGAATTTTTCCCTTCCTCATCAAGCATTGCATCTCCGGGAAAATCACCGTCGCACATTACTACTAGAGGAAACCCGCTGCCAAGAATAATCATTTCATTAAGATAAATGTTCATAAAAATTTGAGAGATGACATTTAAATGAGCATATCGTCTTCCTACCACGATGACATTTGCCAGCTTGTTTCTCAACGGCCTTCCCTGAACCCTAAGATAGCCGAAACCGCACCTTTCAAGAAACACCTGCATAGTTGAATTTGTTGAGAAAGCATAAACAACCGGTAAATAGATGATTGCATCGGCGTTTATCATTTTTTCCACAATAATGGACATGTCATCCTCTATGACGCAGCCACCCTGATTGCAGCCATAGCATGATTTACAGTTTTCAATATTATAGTCACTGATATACACACCTTCAATTGAATACTTACTGCTTAGCTCATGCTGTTTCATATATTCAAAAATATTAGCTGAGTTTCCATTCTTTCTCGATGACCCGATTAATACCAGAATATTCATATATATTACCTCTTTTGCAGCTTTTGAAGTCATTATACATAAACTGTAAAATAAAGTCAATGTTATAAAATTTTGGTATTTAGATTTTTTAATAGAATTTTGCTGGAATTAATATAAATTTTTTGTTTATTCTGCTGAATCGGTTGACAAAATGCTGAATTTATATTAACTTAGCCCGTTGCTAATAAAGCCATTAAGAGGCAAGTTTGTAATTCACATGAGGACGACTTTAAGGAAATGCGCAGTATGATTAAAAGCTTTTGCTGAAATTGTAGGCTTTGGGCATGCTGCTTATGCAGTTAAATTGACAGGACGTCAATTTAAGCTGCATCCGAGGCCTGGATGGCCGAGTTGCTGCGACGGCTAAAATGGCATGACGAAAGGTATTACAATTTCGCAAAAGCGTTATATACAAGCATTTATTTGAAGCTTGTCCGGGAGTGAATAGCATTCTCCTCTTGTTATCACATTCTCAATTAGCACAACAGGTTAATTTAACCATCGGTTAATAAAGTTTAATAACAAATTTATATGCTGGAGACCACTAGACCTTATTTCAGCCTTATGCTATTATTTTACATATTAATAGAAATTTGTAACTCAGAATAAAGGGTCAGAAGGGAGCTTATAATGATTATAAGTGCAAGAAATCAGATTAAGGGAAAAATCGAGAGCATTCAGGAAGGTGCTGTAAATGCTGTTGTTGTGCTGAAAACCAGCGGGAATGAAGTAATTTCCGCTACAATATCCATGTCTGCCGTAAAGGAGCTTGAGCTTGAGGAAGGCAGGGAAGCCATAGCTGTTATCAAGTCCACTGAGGTTATGATAGGTGCGGGAGATTTAAAAATCAGTGCCAGAAACCAGCTGCCAGGAGAGATACTGTCGGTGGAGGACGGTGCGGTAAACGCAATTGTCACCTTGAAAACCAGTACCGGCAGTGTCATATCTTCAACCATTTCAATATCTGCGGTCAAGGAACTTGGCCTGGCGGCAGGGGTAAAAGCAAAGGCCGTCATCAAATCCACTTCGGTCATGATAGCTGTAGAATAAGACGAAGGAATTTCCTTGCGTTAGTCACAACAGGCCTTGTGGCAGATAATGTGCCGGGCCTGTTTGTTATACGTATTTCAAACATAAGCAGACCTATAAACCCAAATATATCTTAGAGTCTTGTGAGTACCCACATGTATCTTTATATCTTTCATCTATATTGAACAAGTTAATATAGAATGTTATAATCTATATGGATTTTTATTGGTTTTTTGTAAGTTTTCAATCGTTTTTCTATCAGCTTTATAACATTTATATAAACTTTTCAGTTAGGAAGGTGGATGATTTGGAGAATAAATCCCTAACACCCCAAGAGGTTGCAGAAATTTTAAAAATATCCAAATACACTGTTTATGAATTAATAAAGAGGAAAGATTTAAACGGATATAGAGTTGGAAACAAAGTCAGGGTTGATCTGCTTGATGTTGAAGAATACAAAAACAAAAGCAAAAGTATAAAAACCAATAAGAGCGACAGTCATTATCAGGCCCAGCCTGAAATGACAACAGAAGCTGATATGACTTCAAGTAAGGATGACCGAAGAGAGTTCTTTACTATTTGCGGACAAGACTCCTTGCTCGATATACTTTGCCGTCATCTGGCAAGGCATCCCAGAGGAGTTCCGGCCCTCAGATCCTACGAGAGCAGTTATAACGCCCTATATGCATTATATCGTGGGCAAGTGAATGTTGCAGCCGCTCATATATGGGATGGCAAGACCAACCAATATAACACCCCCTATGTGGAAAGAATGCTCCCTGGTATTCCAGCTGTAATCATACGCCTGGCTGCCCGTATGCAGGGCATCTATGTCCTGAAGGGAAACCCCCTGAAAATTTCAGGTTTTGAAGACCTGGGCAGAAAGAATATCAGTATAATTAACCGCGAGCCCGGCAGCGGTTCACGGATACTTCTGGATGAGTATCTGAAAAAGCTGGACATTCCCACCGATAAAATAAAGGGATATGAAAACGAATCCACTTCTGCAAGGGGTCTCGCTGGTGCCATCGCAAAAGGAAATGCGGATATGGCTGTTGGTCTGGACCTTCCGTTTTTGAAAATACGCCAGATTGATTTCATACCTGCACATAAGGAATACTACGATTTGGTCATAAAGAAAAATCATATCGGGCAGCCCGTTTACCAGGCAATTTTGGATATAATGAAATCGGAGGATTTTAAAATGGAAATGCATGGTATTAACGGTTATGACTTGACAGATTGTGGTAAAATAGTTGCAGAAACGTGATTGTTGAAAATTGGAAATCCGGCATTTTACTGCCGGATTTTATATTGCAGACCAAAGCTTTATCCCTGGATAAAAGACTTAAAATTCACGCTTCCCAAGCCTTCTTCCATACTTCCATAGAATCCTGCTATGAGAAAACTATTCTAGCTTCTCCCCACATAATAACTCTCACAAGGCCCGAAATAAGACTTGGGAAGCTCTTCCCGTGATAACACCAGCTTTTGCAGAACCAGCCCCGCATCCAAGCCGTAAAAACGGAGGGTGTGTACTCCCTTGTCCAGCTTGTGGGTGGTACTGGTCATATGAATATTATCCAGCACCGCATCGCACCAGATATGATTTACATAGCTGCCTGCCATAAATTCCGGTGGCAGTGCATCTGACACCGCAGCAGTTTCTCCGTCAAAGGCAACAGCGTACCTTAATCTGCTTTTTTCATACAGATTATTAGTGGGAGCTGTGTAGGTTGTTAATATATATTCCGAAGTCCTGTCCACTTTTATTTTATATTCCAGGTAGGGCGCGTCTTCCGGTGACGCAAAAGACACGGTTGAGGGGAACATCTTGACTGACGACAAGGTGCGGCCATAATTTTCAAGTGTCTTCCACTCCACTCCCGATTTTTCACACCTGTGTGCGGTATGCTCCGCTTCAATGGAGACTACGCCCTGTGTCTCAACAAATGTCATAGGCTGCAAGCCGTCAGTGTCTGTGACTTCGGCCACTACTTTCACCTGTACGCTTTTTCCTGCACCGGAAATGGTGAGAACACCCTGAGTGGAAGCCACAACCTTTTCCCAGTCAACGGTTACGGCTATTGTCTGTCCCAGTGCTACTATTCCAGCCTTATTGTCAACCTTGATCCAAGCAGCATCAGTTTCAACCAGGTATTCGAACGCCTCACTTCCCCCATTGCTGACTGTAACAGAACGGCTCTCCTTCCGCAGGTTTGAAAATACCGGAAGTTCACAGCAGCCCGAGCTATAGCCAGGCTCACTGCCCTCTGCGTCAACAATCATATGGCTGCTTTTTTTGGGCGTGATCCTTTTGACCGTGGGATACTTCCAGCCTTCTGGACTCCACTGGGTATAGCCTATATGAGGCGAACTCATCATGCCCTTCCACTTTCCGCCGGACATATCTTCATTGTAATACTTTTGCATATTGCTGTCCGCCTCCATGCATTCCTGCACCAGATCGGCGAAATGGTTTGCCAGCACACTCCTGCGCTTGTAGTACAAATTATTAAGACCTGCATAAACCTGCATTTTTACTATATTGGCAGATGCCGCTGCAGAGTAATGGACCAATTGATAATAGGCAGCCCTGAGATTGTAAGGAACCAGCTCATTATATTGATTTGCCCGGTTATCCAGGTCCGCTGCCATTTCCAAAACCCTCTTTGCCTCATTATGGTTTATACAGCTGTAGGTATCCTGATAGGTCACCTCGGGCTTTCTTGCGCCGTTCATTTTTGTATAGTCTTCCAGTATATCTGAAATACCGTCTATAGCTGTGTTCCCCAGGGCTTTTCCAAACTGTTTTTCAACCCACATTTTAGTATATTCCCTGGTCTTATTCAGTCCATTTTTCCCCCAGGTTTCAAAATCATAGGCCAGGTCCAGAAAATAAGAAACGGGAAATTCCATTGGCTTTAAATCTCCTACGTTCACAACCCATATATCTCTTACTCCATAATCATAGGCCATGGACATTTGTTCCCATACCTTTTCAAGGGGAGTAGTGTTAACCCATTCATAGGAGCGGGGGCCGCCGTGATAATCAAAATGATAGTACATGCCCCAGCCCGACTTGCGGCAGCGTTCATTTTCAGCCGGCAGAGTCCGGACATTTGCAAAGTTGTCATCCGCCAGCAGGATAGTTACATCGTCCAGCACGTCCCAATATCTGAGCCCTTCTGCGGCGTCCGAGCCATACCAGTATTTTTCCACCTCTTTATATATTGTAAGCACCTGTGGAGCCTCCTCCAGTCCATGCTTTTTAAGAAGGCTCTTTTGTGTTTTTATTATTTTTTTCAGCAGTTCTATATTCTTCTTTAAGGACCCCTTCAGAGCAGAGTCCTGCTCTCCCCTCATGCCAATTGTAATCAGGCTTTCAAACTCATTGTTACGGATCAGACCGTCTTCCCAGAACCTGGTTATGGCCTCTTCATTGGTTGAAAAATCCCAGTCCTCCTTGCTCCCATACTGCCCGTTTATATTCTTCCACTCTTCGCCGGCCCGGAACATAGGCTCATGATGAGAGGTGCCCATAACAATGCCATATTCATGGGCCAGTCTTGCGTTGGCAAGAGGACTGCTCTTGCCGTTTTCACTGAAAACCGCACTCCACATGGCTGGCCACAGAAAATTACCCTTCAATCTCAATATAAGCTGGAATACCTTATCATAGAATTCCTCATTAAAGTCTCCAAAGGTGCCTGTAACCCAGGTTCCAAGAGACGGCCACTCATCATTGAGAAAGAAGCCCCGGTATCTTACGGACGGTTCCCTTGAAATAATACTCAGCTCCTCTTCTGAGAAAAGCAGCTCCTTCCGCCTCTCGGGCAGGACATCTCCCCAATAGACCCAGGGGCTGATTCCAGCCAGTTCTGATATATGATAAATACCGTAAATAGTTCCCCTTTTATCGCTTCCGGCAACTACAACTGCCTTGTCCACTTCAGGCAAAGGCTTTTCAACCACCTGTACTTTGAAGCATTCCCTTTTGTTTTCTATCTCGGAAACATCCAACCGGCCCTTTTGAACCAATCCGTCAATAAGAGGATTATTTCCCACGGTTCCGGCTATTATCACTGTTCCCCTGAGCATACCTGCTACTGCTGCTATTGCCGGTTTTATGCCGGTGACCAGCTTTATATCCTCTGCAAAGGAATCTGCCACCCTCCTTAAGCCTGCGTAATCCTCTGCCTGAGGATCTATAAATATGGCAGCGGCTTCACCTGCTGCCACAAGCGAAAGTTTCATCTCTGTAAACGCCTTCAATTGAACGTCCTCCTTCGGTTTATCTTAACCTTCTTGCTGGAAGTAACTATTATGTCTGAAGTATATATAATGTCAGAAGTATATATAATGTTTGAAATATATGATGTTTGAAGTATCTGCTATTAAGATTATAATTATTTTCTGCAATAATGACCATAATATTTTGTAATATTTATTTAAATTTAGTCGAAATATCGCATTAATTGCATTAGGCTTATAAGACTGGCAATTTCACAAAAAAATCCAGCTTATCTTAAATAATAAGACAAGCTGGATTTTTAAGCTCTGCAAAAGCCTATGACTTCAATTGACAACAAGCACATAGGCTTGTAAATTTAGAATCTTACTTGTGGAATGGTAACTATTATTGACCTAAAAGATACTTTTTTATAACCGCAAGGTCAATTACATTTACCGCCCCGTCCTTATTTGCATCTGCACGGGTAAGCGCCTCCGCATCCAACTGTGTTCCGCCAAGCATGTAATTCTTTAAAAGGGCATAGTCTATTGCATCAATGGTACCGCTGCCGTCCACATCACCAGCCAGGAAGCCGGTTGTTACAGGCTCGGTTCCATATTTCAGCTCACCCTTCACATAAGCTGAAAGCTTCGTATTGTCTCCTAGCTCGTTTGCCATCTTGGAGTTATAGGAGTAGTCATTTGTCTGATCATAGGCGGCAGTGCTATCTATCCTGAAGGGCATATTTCCTGTACTGGCCCCGGGAGCAAGCTTGCCGGCACTGTCTGCAAAGGATATCTCACAATAGCTGTCAGCTCCTGTAACCGGATTGCTGATGCTGTTGATTTTTCCCATAACCTTTTCGGCTCCGCAAACCGCATACTCACAGGTAAAGGAATTATCACTGTTGCCATCCCTGGTAAACCAGTAGCGGACCTTTATATCAGAAAGATTCACCGGTACGCTGCCGGTATTCTTTATGTTTATTGTAGCCCTTATGGCATTTTTTGCAGGATCAATTGCACCGCATTTATAGGTTACGCCTATAGCTGCAGGGGAGGTTTCGGGATTTTCACCGGGATCCTGGGGCTCAAGCTTTGGAGCCTCCTCACCGTAAACCAACACCCCGTCCAGATATACAGGTACGTTTTTGGTTACTGCATAGGTTCCCGTTACATTCTTCCGGCTATAGTCATTGGATGAATCCCAGTGGGTCAGGTAACTTGAATCCTGCTTTGCCCTGAAGGAGATTTGCAGTTCCCTGTCACCGTATATTTTCCTGCCGCTCCAATCAAATTCATAATAATATGTTCCTGCATCATCCCATTTAAATGGGCCTCTGAAGGTTATTGGTTCCTGCTGCATGGAAATCTGCTCGTCATATTCAACGGCAAATATGACATCATCTATGCCCTGTCCGTTTTTCATAAGCTCATCAATATTAAAGAAATATTTGACCATAAGCCCTGTTTCATAATGAGGGGGCTGACTGGATTCATTGTGAACCCTCAGAACAATCTGCGTACTGTCTTTAGTTTCCCTTTCCACTCTGGCCTCGCAATAGTAATCGTCTGTTCTGGCCTCCTTGGGAGGAAAATTTGTTATTGGCTGCTGGCCCTGACCGTAGTACTTGAACAAGCCGGCGCAAGCGCCTACAAAAGCTGCGTTATAGTCAACAGCAACTTCATTATAGGCATACTCGGTGGTAGAATCTATGTGATAATCAGTTGCATCAGGTCCTCCTGCCAGTGCTCCCCACAAAATATGCCTGTGCTCCACAGGATCATTCATGCTGTTGGTTTTTGAACCATGTGCAGCCCTGTGGTGGGGATGCTTTACAGACGGCAGGCCCTTCTCGTAGCCATAGCCCACTATGTAGGAATATCCCATGGGGTTACGTCCCATAAGGTATTCCATCTGGTTCTTGGCCCATGCGCCAAAATCGGTCCTATCAGGATGGTTTTTCATGTAAACCAGTGCCGATAATTGCGCCGCCGTGTTGTAGCGGGCAGAGCCCCAGCCATTTATCATGGTATATCCGGCAGGAGAAGGCTTTGCATAGTTTTTGTCGTTGGGGTCCTTATGCTTTGCCATACCGCCTGATAAGTATTCCACATTCCACCTGGCAATGAAATCAAACAATTGATTTTCAGGCAGCAGCTCGTTCAGCTTCAGGAAGGTTCCTCCCCATACGGCATCCCAGCAGTGCACCCAGGAATTGTACCAGGTATTTGTATTATAAGTCTCAGGTATTATCCTTTTCATATATCCGGTGTAATTTCCCTTTTCATCCACCGAATCTATATCCTTTATATAGTTCATATTTCCTGTACACTGATAAAGCCATGCAGCAGCCCAGGCCATCTCGTCCTCATCATAGTCGGAGGTATAGTAGCCGTCACCTTTTGCCAGGCCTCTGTATTTCTTTGCAAATTCATACAAGGCCTTTGCCACAGTCAGACACTTCTGTGCATACTGGGGATCGGAATCCTTGAAAATCAGGTAGGAGGTGCAAAGTGATGCGGCTGTACTGGCGCAGACATCACTGCCTGGTGTCTCTGCTGTAGCAAAGTCCGCAGGCCTTGGGATATTGTCTGGATACAGCTCCGGCGGTCCCCAATAGCAATGGTCCGCATCACCTTCTCCAACCATATAGCAGAATGCAATCAAATCTCCATTCTTGTCAAGAAATGAGCAGCGCAAAAAGGTATCGGTAAAGTATCTTAATATTTCTATCATGTGCTCTTCTTCACCAATTGCCTTGTAGGCATCCCTGAACTCGTAAAAGCCCCAGCCCAGTGTACCTGCAGTATAACTCTGAGGAAGTCCGAACCGGACGTGATCCCCGGCGTCATGAAAACCGCCGTGTAAATCCATTGTTCCGTCTCCGTCCGGGTCCAGAATACTTCTGTTTTTATCAATGAAGGCTTTAGAAAGTGAGGTGTTGGTAAGTGGAATTTTTGCATCCCCCTCATGGCAGGAGCCTCTCCATTCCAGCTTTCCGCCTTTGTCATATCCGGCTTCCACACCACACTTTTCTGCATCGTAAAAATAAAGAGATTTCTGAAGTGCCTCTGCAAAGTTGAAGTAATTATAGCTTTCCCAATTTTCAGCCGGCGTAAAGGTGGCAGGCGGAGCCTCGGCATATGCCGCCCCTGCCGTAAATAGCTGTATTGCAACCACACTGGCTGTCAAAATAAGCGACAGGAATTTTATAAAGCTAAAATCCCGTATTTTCCTTTTCTCGTGTTTCTTACTCATCATTAACCTCCCAAAATTCATAATTTCAAAATTTGATAATGACCCTTGAAATTAATGCATTAAACCTTACCCAGCAGTTGGAGTTTCAGTTTGGCAAAGTCCAAAGCATTTATTTCCCCATCCTGATTTAAATCTGCATTTTTTAAGTTGATGCCGCTGGCATCAGAGCTAAGCAGATACTTTTTCAGCAAGGCAAAGTCAATAGCGTCCACCTGCTTGTCATCGTTCAAATCGCCATACAGGATTTCTGCTCCACCTGAGGGATCCTTGCCGTATACCTTGACACCGCTTTTGTAAATAGGTATGTTTTCTAACTTTGTATATGCGGAATCGGTAAGTCCCACAGCCGAGAAATCATTGCTGGAATCCCACAGCTTGCTTTCGTAGTTGTATACAGCAAATTGGACATAGGTCCTTGCATATAACTGGCTGCTGGGGAAGGTAACCTCCACATAGTAGATGTTTTTGTCCTTATCCCAGGGCTGTATTGCAGATATTTCAGCTTTCGCCGGAGAGTAATATACTTTTGTGGTAAATTTTGAAGGATTTATGCCTGCTGCTGCGAATTCCGACAAATCCATGAAATACCTGCAGGATAAGCCGGTTTCATATTTAGGAGGTGAAGTGACGATATTGTATAGATTAAGGTCGATAGTAAGGCCTTCGGTGCTTTTTTTGTATATTTTTGCTTCAGAATAATACTTTGTAGGTTCACCTTCAATTCCTGGAGTAGGCCCGGGCATCTGATTTCCCCCCAGGTATTTTGACATTCCCGCCAATGCGCCCACAAGTCCGGCATTATAGTCCAAACCGGTTTCAGAGTATACATATTCATTTACATTATCATGATACTCATCTTTCATATCTGCCCCGCCTACAAGTGCTCCGTACAAAATATGCCTTTCGGGCAATTCCTTCTTTTCATCTGCGGGAGGCCCTTCCAGCACACCGCTGGCAGCTCTGTGATGAGGGAATTTGGGGTAGTTGTCGCCAAAACCCACCATATATGACATGTTGTTCGGATTCTTTCCCAGTATGTAATCAATCTGAGATTTTGCAAAATCAAGGTATTTTTTGTCCCCGGTTTCCTTGTAATATACGAGCTGTACCATGCTCTCGGCAGCAGGATATTTGCATACCCCCCAGCTGTCCAGGTATCTCAGGCCTCCGGGAGTGGACTTCAATCTGTTCTGCCAGTAGTCCAGATGGTCCTCCGCAATAATCTTATACCTGGGATCATTTGAAAGTGTCGCCAGCTTGATAAATACACCTGTCAAAACATAATCCCAGCACTGTGTCCAGTTGTCATTGAACATGTTGTCTCCGCTGATTTTTTTCTCGACCATCAGTTTATCCACATTGTTCATGTATGTCTGATCATTAGTTGCAACATAGAGCCATATTGAGCCCCACATGAGCTCATCCAGATAATCTCTGGGAAGATAGTAGCTTTGTCCCTTGCTGTTTCCCCTGTAGGTCATGCCGAAATTATACAGATCCTTGGCATATTGCAGGCATTTCTCGGCATATACGGAATCCCTGTCCTTATAATTCAGATACATCAGTGCCAGTGTTGCTGCAGCATCTCCTGCAACATCAGAGCCTGGATTTGACGGTGTGGCGGCATAATATGCGGGCCTGTCATAGGTTTGGAGTTCAGGCGGCCCCCAGTACTGGTGGTCTACATCCCCGTCTCCCACCTGATAATAGAAAGTAGTCTTGTTGGGGAAGCATTTAATAAAATAATCACAAAAATGCTTCAGAATATTAAGCATATACTCGTCCTGTCCCTTGGCAATAAAAACGTCCTTAAATTCGTAGTAGGACCACGCAAGTGTGGATGCCGAGGCACATTGAGGCAGGCCGAATTTTACATGGTCTCCGCAGTCGTGGAAGCCCCCGGTCAAATCCAGCCCCACATCCTTTCCATCCTCAATATGGCAAGGTCCACGCCACTTGATTCTGTTGTTTCCCGCATCCGGACCACACCAATTTGCTTCATAGAAAAGAATAGATTTGGCAAAAGCATCAACATAGTTGAAATTTGTTTCCTCTGCAGCAACTGTTTGAGGAATGATGCCGGCCAGAAGAATGGCGAGCACCAGAATAATACTTATCCTTCTCATTTTTTACCCCCTTAAATTATTCAAGATAATTTGATTTTCCCTAAATCCCGCCACAGGATTCCAGCTTTATTTTACCACTATTTACATTTGCTGTAATTATATTTGTAAATTTTTTCATAAATAAGTTTTTTTTACAATAAAATATAAAAACCCCGGGCCCCTGACCTTACAGCTGGTCAGGAGCCCGGGGCTCGCCACATATACACAATATACTCAATTAATAATGAAATTATTAACCAGTACCACATAATGGATTGGATTTATATTCATCCTCCCTTAAGAATCTGAATACCTAAAAGATTGTTATGGGGATTTCTCCAAAAATAAGTTCTAACTTCACTGGTCTCAGATGTTTTCAACGTTATTATAAATATAATTGTATAACTTCGGAGGTTATTTTACAACAAAAATCGTACAAATTTTCCAATTTTTTATAAATATTGCATAAAAAATTACTTTAATGGGGTAAAATTAAAGCCATGCAGCGGCAGTTTATCGTCAACTGACCATTGCATGGCGTAAAATGTATCTTGAATTTTTTAAAGCCCTGAATATTTACCGGCTGCTCATATCAGGAGATACCTGGTGATATCTTGTGCTTTTAGTGGTGGAAGAGCCTGACTCCGGTCATCGCCATGACCATTTTGTATTCATTGCAGGCAGTAATAACTATGTCGTCCCTAAGTGACCCGCCAGCCTGGGCAATGTACTTGACACCGCTTCTGAAGGCCCTGTCGATATTATCCCTGAAGGGGAAAAATGCATCAGAGCCCAAGGTTACGTCCTTCAAACCCTTAAGCCATTCTTCCTTGTCCTTTTGCGTAAGTCTTTCAGGCACTTCTTCCAGAACATCCTTCAACATGTTCAGTTCATATTCCGTAACATCATTTCTTATAAACAGGTCGATGGAATTATCCCTTTCCGGTCTTCCCACGCCTTTCTTAAACTTAAGCCCCAGAATTTTCGGATGCTGCTTCAGATACCAGATATCAGCCTTGTCCCCGGCAAGCCTGGTACAATGGATTCTGGACTGCTGTCCGGCGCCGCAGCCTATGACCTGCCCGCCTGACACATAGCATACCGAGTTGGATTGGGTATATTTTAGAGTTATCATGGAAAGAATCATATCTCTTATTGCACTGTCAGGAAGCTCCTTGTTATCAGTGACAATATTTTTCAAGTCCTGCGCGCCCGGAACGTAATTATTGCGCTTTTGGACGAATTCCACCCCAAATATCTGCCTTGTCTCTGTTTCACCAGGCTCATAGGACGGGTCAATTTCAATAATATTATATTTGCCGCCCTTTTTTTGCTTGAGTATTTCAAAAGCTTCCGGTGTATACCCGGGAGCAATGACGCCGTCTGATACCTCTCCCTTTAATACAAGTGCGGTAGATATGTCCACTACATGGCTGAGTGCGGCCCAATCACCGTATGAGGATACTCTGTCGGCACCTCGAGCTCTCACGTATGCCGCTGCAAGTGGAGACAGATCAAAGTCCTCTACAAAATATGCCTTCCTCAGTTGTTCGCTCAAGGGCAGGCCTATTGCAGCACCTGCAGGACTTACATGCTTGAAGGAAGCAGCCGCAGGCATATTTACAGCATTTTTCAGCTCACTAACAAGCTGCCAGGAGTTAAGGGCATCCATAAAATTTATGTAGCCCGGATTTCCATTCAAAACCTTAAAGGGCAGCTTTCCCGCAGCAGAACGAATTTCTGCCGGCCTTTGATTCGGATTACAGCCATATTTCAATTCATACATATCTTTAAACCCTCCTTAAAAATAAAAAACCACCTGGGTATGTAGTCTACCCAGGCGGTCGATAATTTTACACCAATCATGCTCCCCATATGATAATTCATATTTTCCGCCAGTTGCATGATTTACAAACGCATAAATTCAGTTTTTCATAGTAATTATATTACTTATCTCACATTCTTGTCAACACCATGAGATTTATTGGCATATGTATATTTTTTCTATAACTTGGCATACAGAACTGATTCATACCAGGAATGAACATTATGATGCCTCAAAAAGAACTTATACTCAGGTACAAATTCATTGATTTGAAGGATAACCGTCCACAAGTCTGAGGGTAAATGATAATTGCAGATTGCCAATTTGGGTTTTTGCATTTTTATTATCTTTTCAGCACCTAGAATCGCTTCGTTTTCTGCCCCTTCTATATCAAGCTTAATCATTGTTATCCTGTCTTCTATGAATAGATTGTCTATTGCTATAACCTCTACCTTACTTGGTGATGACTCCATAATACATGAGTTAAAGCTGTCGTTGTTGGAAAAGCCTACGGCACCGCTGCTGCTGTATATGCCTTTATTGTATATCTCAATTCCTTTTGCCGTATCGCCTAATTCCATCAGCTTGGAATGAAGCTTCTCAAAATTCCCCTTATCAGGCTCGAAGCTGTATATTTTACCATAGCTGCCTCTGCATATGTCCAGATAACTTTGTATGGTATCTCCCGTATAAGCTCCTCCGTCAATAATACATTCGTTATCGTCAAAGCTGAAGATTTCGTCAAGAAAATACTGTTCTGTTGATGTAGTGATTCTTGCGAATATGTCCGGATCCTGAGTATACACATATTCTACCAGCCCAAGAAATACTTTTCTGGAGCTACTGTCACACAATAAATCATAAACTTTTTGCAGTTTGTCAATGTTTAGCAAATAATAAAGCGAATATCTGTGCAGCAAATTCTTTATTCCAGCTTTTAATAGTTTTCTAGCCGGTGCATCCGGCTCATTTATTGATACACATACGGGTATATTGGAAGACATACTTAAAAGTTCTTCAGGAGAAATGATCAATGTGCCGTTTAAGTACTTGCCCCATTTATTCCTGTCATCGTCACAGTAATAAACAATGTTTATATCCGATAAATCATACCTGTCCAAAAAATCCTTACCTACTGCTCCTGCTCCGTACAATATTACATCAAATTTTTCTTTATGCCTGTTTTCAAATTTTTCTATTATCCCCGGATTTATTTCACGAATGAATTCATATATATTTATCATTTTTGTTGACAATGTAACAAACCTCAGTTTATTACCTATTCCTCCCGTTATTTTTCTATTTTCTTAATAAATACCTGATATCTATATGAAAATTCACATGAATAATCTCTTTTAATTTAACTAATCCTGCATCATATGGGTCTGGTCCGTTATTCTTGCCCCAAACAGCCAGTTCCCGTTACTCAGTAATAATAATGATAATTTCCAGTCTGCATGTGTTACCCCGTCAGAGGTTTTTTCCCAATTGAATCAACAGATTAAAATACAATAATCACTCTGGTACGCTTTTACATTTTCTCACATACCAGAGCAGTTATTGAATAGACATTTAGTTAAAACCAACAATCAGCTTTACATATTATAATAGTTTATGAGGCAGCCTTTGGATATGATTTTTCTTTCTTCCGCCGTCATCTTCTTCAAATACAGCTTGATTTCCTTAACTTCATTCTCCTGAACAAGTCGGGCAGGAATTATTTCTTCACCGCCATCAATTTTGCTTTTGATATCAGGAATAAAAATCACATCTCCGGTTTTAAAACTAATATCCTCATCCTCCATAGTAAAAGGCAGTATACCCCAATTTACCAGATTGCTTCTATAGCGCTTTGTTGCATAATCAACTGCTATATTTGCCCAGCCTCCAAGCACCTTCTGGCAGGAAGCCGCCTGTTCTCTGGCTGATCCGTCTCCCGGCTTCACAGAACATACAACGCTTCCGATACCCGTTGATTTTAAAATATCCTCCACGTCCTTTGTTACGTCACCCGACAGCTTTGCCAGAACTTTTCCAAGTTCACCGGACAACTCAGTACTGCCTGTTCCATTACCTAGTTGGGCTTGACGCGCCTGTTCCAATGCCTGTATGTCCTTTGCCCGCTGTACATATCCCGGGTCTTTTCTTGACAGGGTAAATTCCGACAGCTTGTAGGGGTTTGAGCGGAAGGAGGAGGTTTCTCCCGACGGAATCAGTTCATCCGTTGTTGTTACGGGATCATTTATAACCGACGCAACTTTCAGCAGGAGATTTTGAGTAAGTTGGCTCATTTCAGGCCAATCTGCAATATTAGGGCCAAACTTTACGTCCTGCTCCAGCTTCGGCTTCCCAAAACCGCTGTAAACTCTATTCTTGTATATCTGACCGTTAAAGGAATAATTCATATCAGGGCTGACTGGTTCCACTTCTGTTGCAGCAGTCAGAATACCGTTGTTTACTGCCGTTGCGGCAATAGTTCTGGCATCCATCAAAGCCACAGAGGTAATCTGCCCGTTTGTGGGCTTGGCACCTTCTCTAAAGGGGAAATTACGGGTGGCATGCCTGATGCTGATAGTATCATTGGCAGGGGTATCCCCGGCTCCGAAGCAGGGGCCACAAAAAGCTGTCTTTATGACAATACCCGCAGACATCATTTTAGCTGCTGCCCCGTTTTTAACCAGCTCATAATAAACCGGCTGACTGGCAGGGTAGACCGACATTGAAAAGCTTCCGTTGCCTGTTGACTTGTTTTCTACCATGGCTGCAACTTCACATATATTCTCAAAGGTTCCGCCCGCACAGCCTGCAACAATACCCTGTTCAACCTTCAGCCGGCCGTTGACCACCTTGTCTACCAGAGAAAACTCTATTTTAGGATTATCAATCTGCTTTCTGCCTTCAACTTCTATTGCTCTCAATATATCCTGGGCGTTGCTGTTCAGCTCAGCCACCGTAAATACGTTGCTGGGATGGAAGGGCAGCGCTATCATAGGCTCTATTTTGTCCAGGTCCACAATGACCATGCCGTCATAATATGCAATATCTCCAGGCTTCAGCTCTGAATAGCCCTCAGGCCGTCCGTGAAGCTCAAAATACTCTTTAACCTTGGAATCAGTTGCCCATATGGAGCTGAGACAGGTAGTTTCAGTCGTCATAACATCAATGCCATTTCGATAGTCCACGGAAAGGTTTTCAATGCCAGGTCCGATGAATTCAAGGACTTTGTTCTTTACAAATCCATTTTTAAACACAGCTCCGATAATTGCCAGAGCTACGTCCTGAGGCCCCACGCCCTTTCTAGGCTTGCCTTCCAGATACACTCCAACTATGTCAGGACAGGCCACATCATAGCTTTTTCTGAGCAATTGTTTTACCAGTTCCGGTCCACCCTCACCTACAGCCATTGTACCCAAGGCTCCATATCTGGTGTGGCTGTCCGACCCCAGAATCATACTTCCGCAGGCTGCCATCATTTCCCTCATATACTGGTGTATAACCGCCTGATGGGCCGGAACATAGATTCCACCATACTTTTGAGCGGCAGACAGACCGAATATATGGTCGTCTTCATTTATTGTCCCACCCACAGCACACAGGCTGTTGTGGCAGTTTGTCATTACATAGGGAAGCGGGAACTCTTTTAAACCGCTTGCCCTTGCTGTTTGCACTATCCCCACATATGTAATGTCATGTGATGCCAAAGCATCAAAGCGTATTTTTAAATTTTGGGTATCTTCAGACGTGTTGTGCTCCATCAATATTTTATACGCTATGGTATTTTTCCTTGCCTCTTCCCGTTTGATGGAAGACACATCCACAGGCAGGTCTCCTGTACTGCTGCTGCCTTTCAAAATCTCAAAAGCTCCGCTTTCCGTCATCTCAACAAGTGTATCTCTATTTAAATAATACACACCATTTTTAACCAAGCTTACCAAGTGCTATCCCTCCATGTAATAATATAGTTCTCCCCAACATTTTTTGCCGAGTTAATTTATATTATAACATAATGCCGACAAATCCTACTAAATAATTGCATATTTTGAAATTAAAGTTGACCTAGATACTTTCGCAATCTACCGGTTCACTGCTCCTTTTATTTTTCAGGTCCATTCCCCATTTGGCCATCTCTTCAAATATGGCAAACAGACTTTTCCCGTCTTCTGATAATGAATACTGGAGACACCGGAACCGTTACTGAGCTTCCAAAGCCCATAAAAGTTGGAATTTCCGGCGGCAACATGGATACCTCCCAAATAAAAACCAAATATATGAATGTCTCCTATGCCAAGGTGTCCAACACTCAAAAGCTTGATATATATATCCCTAACGACATCAGCGGACATAACCACGGCTACGCGGTTGTCAGCGTAAATTACAGGCTGTCCACCGAAGCCAGGTTCCCTGCCGCAGTAAATGATTGCAAGGCAGCAGTCCGTTTTGTCAAGGCCAATGCGGCAAAATACAATTTTGACCCTGATAGGATAGCAGCCTGGGGCAGCAGCTCAGGAGGCATTCCTGTGTTTTCTTTCCCAGGAGTAATGAAAAGTATTTTCTTCAAAGAACCCGTCTATTCCTGATAATTTTTTTATGTTTATTAAAAATTAATGGTAATAATGGAAATTTTTTATACTTTGGCGTATAATTTGTATAGGGCTGGATTGCTGCTATTCTACCGATTTTTTTAAAAGGAGGTGCTACCCGTACAAAAACAGGCAACCTGAATGCTGTGAAGCTTTCCGGCTTTAATCGGCTTTAGGCTGTCAAATGTAAATTGACCTTGATTACAGGTTGGTGACATGTACTTTATACGTATGCCGAAACTTTTATTCTGTTGAAAACGCAACAGACCCGGTACGGGTAAATCGGTGAAATCATATGCAGCATAATAGGAACAATATTAATCAGTGCCCTGAAACATATTGCGTTTTATTTATCCAAAATCATTATATGACTCTCTCGAGCCGTTTTTAGAAATGACATTTTTTTGCACTATATTCTTCATATCCGTTTTTACAAGGTATCCTGCTTGCGGCTTCCTATGAGCCATATACGGCACTGTTTATCCTGACAAGCTATCTGGAATAACACCAGCCAGAGGCAGTTTCATATTGTGAAATCCGTCTGTTTCCATTGAGAAAGCAGCATGACAAGTTTTTTTAACAGCCGCAAAATTGCGTGCTCATAAAACGCGCTTTTATGGCTGAATATTATTTATAGGAGAGATGAAAAATGATTTTATGTTTTAAAAAGAAAATCACCGCATTGCTGGCTTTATTAATTGTAATGTCAATGATATTCACTGTTCCGGCCTTTGAAGTGCTGGCCGCAAGCGACGCTACAGTGAACTTGTCCTCTGAAAAACAGGTAATCAGGGGCTTTGGAGGAATGAACTATCCTGCCTGGCAAGGGTCGGACCTGACAGCCGCTCAAAGAGAAACGGCTTTTGGCAACGGACAGGGCCAACTGGGTTTCTCTATCTTAAGAATTCATGTAGACCCGGACAAGACTACCTGGGCCAACGAGTTGGATACTGCCAAGGCAGCCATTAAAAACGGTGCAATAGTTTTTGCCTCACCCTGGAGTCCTCCCTCCGACATGGTACAGACCGTTAACGGACAAAGACATGTCAAACCGGATAAGTACGCTGCATATGCACAGCATCTGAATGATTTTGTTTCCTTCATGAAGCAGAATGGCGTGGACCTGTATGCCATTTCAGTACAGAATGAGCCTGATTACGGAAATGAGTGGACCTGGTGGACACCACAGGAAATACTCACCTTTATGAAAAATAATGCCGGCTCAATCAATTGCAGAGTAATTGCACCGGAGTCCTTCCAATATCTTAAAAACATATCGGACCCCATACTGAATGATGCTCAGGCCCTTGAAAATATGGATATTCTGGGTGCTCATCTATACGGTACTCAGGTCAGCAATTTCCCCTACCCCCTCTTTAAGCAAAAGGGTGCCGGAAAAGACCTCTGGATGACCGAGGTATATTATCCAAACAGTGAGGCCAACTCAGCAGACCGCTGGCCTGAAGCCCTGGATGTTGCCCAGCATATGCACAACGCCATGGTTGAGGCTGATTTCCAGGCATACGTGTGGTGGTTTATCCGCAGGCAGTACGGTCCTATGAAAGAGGACGGTACTATGAGCAAGCGCGGAGCCATGATGTCTCAATTCTCAAAATTTGTTCGTCCCGGGTATGTAAGAATTGATGCTACAAAGAATCCCGATTCCAATCTATATGTATCCGCCTATAAAGGTGATAACAAGGTGGTTATAGTTGCTATCAATAAAGGAACCTCTGCAATCAGTCAAAAATTTACATTACAGGGCGGCTCGCTGTCAGGAGTGTCCACCTGGGTTTCAGACAGCAGTAAAAATCTTGCTGCAGGAGCTATTAATGTTGCAGGCAGCACTTTTACAGCCCAACTTCCTGCTCAGAGTGTTACAACCTTTGTAGGAGCCCTGGGTGCTTCAGCAAAATTAGGTGACCTAAATGCAGACGGGGGAATAGATGCCCTGGATTTAATGGCTATGAAAAAACATCTGCTTGGAACAGAGCTTGTTAAAAACCCTGTACTGGCGGACCTGGATGCAAGCGGTGAAGTTGACGCAATTGACTTTGCACTGCTTAAGCAATATTTGCTTGGTTCCATAACCAGGTTCCCGGGCGATAAATAAATATCACCCTTGATAAACGGACATGCAGCCATGGAAGCAGGCAGCCTTTGTGCAGCACCTTTCTGTGGCTGCTGCCTTTTTGTTGAGGCATAAGTTACTTATTTTATTCATACACGTACTGCTAATTTACCAACTACTGGGTTGACGCAATACCAAAAAATAGTTATATTTTATTAGTTAGCATATGCTAACCAGCGCAGCATCGTCATAACTATACCGTCCAGGCAAAAATAACTTAAGACGTACCGGGGTTAGCCGCGGCTAACTCGGTAATATGTTGCCTGAAATAAATATAAATGGGGGTGTGTTGAGCATTCTGCTTCTTATTAAGCGGTTTATAAATTTAAAAGGAGTGTAAATGATGAGAAAGAACAAAAAGTCCAAAATATTTTCAGCAGCCATTCTGTCATTGGCCATACTTGGAAATACATTGTTTTCTGCAAGCGGGTATTCAGATATTCAAAGCCACTGGAACCAGGAGAAAATCCTCAAGTGGAAGGACAGTGCCGTGATTTCAGGTTATTCAGATGGAAGCTTCCGGCCCGATAATTCCACAACACGTGCTGAATTTTCCGCCGTTGTATGCCGTATCTTGGGATTATCTCCAGCAGCAAGTGCCGAACAGCTGTTTTCAGACATTGCAGCTGATGCATGGTATGCACAATTTGCAGGCAGGCTGTATGAGATGGGTATTTTAAGCGACTATGCTGATGGAACCTTTCGTCCTGAGCAGAATATGACCCGTCAGGAGGCTGCTGTCGCCCTGGCAAAAGCATTTGAAGTCACAGGCACAGATGAAGCGGCCTTGTCCAGGTTCTCTGACAGGCAGAACGTTGCATCCTGGGCTGCTGAGGGACTTGCCGCCCTCGTTGAAAATGGCTATATGAGCGGCAGTGAAAACCGCCTGCGTGCAAACAGCAGCATTACCCGTGCAGAGCTTATGACTCTCATTGACAAGCTGGCGGGAGGCATCTGGAAGGCAGCCGGAAATGCTGCCTTCCTCCAGGTCCAGGGCAATCTTGTTGTCAATTTAGCATCTGCCATGCTGCAGGACCTGACTGTGCAGGGTGACCTTTATCTGACGCAGGGAATCGGCAGCGGAGATGTGACACTTGAAAATGTTAATATTCAGGGCAGACTGATTGTGTTGGGCGGCGGTGAGAACAGCATTCATCTGAAGGGCTGCGCTGTAGGTGGCCAGCTGGTTGTAAATGACCGGCAAAACCGTGTCCGGATTGTAGTTGATAAAAACACAAGGATTCCGTCAGCACTTGTAAAAAGCGGAGTAAAGCTGCAAAATGACGGGACTGAGGATGCAGTCGGCCAGGTGGAGCTTCGCACTACGGAAGTCGATGCACATATACGGCTTTCCGGCAGTTTTGGCGAGGTAACTGCTGCACAGGCTGGACAGAAGGTTGTACTGGGCTCAGGCTCCATACGTAATTTACGTATAGACGGGCAGGCAAGTATTACCGTTGCCTCCGATGCAAGTATTAAGACGTTGCAGGTTTACGCACCGGCACAAATTTTCGGCTCAGGCAGGATAGAGTCAGCAAGCATAGCTTCTGAAGGTGTTTCCTCAGAAATCACCCCTGAAAATGTAACAGTGGGAAGCAGTTTTACAGCAACCATCGGCGGCAGGACTGTATCTGTCGGCAATGCATCTGGTAGTTCATCAACAGGTGGTAATCCCACAGGCGGTAGCTCCTCGGGCGGCAGCCCCTCAGACGGCAGCCCCTCAGACGGCAGCCCCTCGGACAGCGGTTCCTCGGACGGCGGCCAGCAGAGCAGCTTTGTGAAGAGCTCAAAAGTTGTAACAGTGGGGGCAGTGCGGTATATCTCAATTGCCTTTAGTACTGGTTCCAGGACAGATTATACATACATTATTGATGGCAAGAATGTGAGCACGGAGTTCACAAATGTTACAGACACAGGCAGTGTGGTAAAATACGAACTTCTGCCTGGACAAAAGACACTTGTCATCAAGGATTCCGTCGGCTTGCAGCAGACAATTCCCCTTGAATAAGCGTGTCTTTTTAAATACACATGGAAATAATTATTGGCAGAAAGAGGTTGAATATGAAAAAATCATTGATTGTTTTCCTGTCTGTACTGGCTGCGGCAGCCATATTTGCACAATCGGCATTGGCTGCACCATATGAGGTATATAGCAGGATTGAAATGAATACCGCAGATTATTACTTGGACTCGGCAGTAGATGAGTTTGGCAACGCCGTTATCTTCCCTGCCAAAACCACCTTTGCAGAAGACCCTGATGCTGTAAGCGGTGCAACAACGCTAGCCAAGCGTTTTACAATCAGTACTGATTATGGAACAAACGCCAAGTATGCATATAATCCTGATCGGGCGGCAGTATATCTGGACTGGGCGGCAAAAATCACACAAATCACCGCGCTGAGTTATGATTGGGCGGAAATCGTGCGCGGAGTTCCCTTCGCCCTGCAGTATGAGGAACGTGATGACGGGCTTATCCTCAAAACCAAGGATTTAACTGCCGGTGTATATACCGTACGGATATATTCGGAAGGAGCAGGCGGCGGAACGTTTGTTTTCAATCTGAATGTACAGAAACCTGCCCCGGTGCTGAGTGTAAAAAGCAATCCGATTTCCGGGCAAAATGCCTCCTTTGACGTTAAAGGTATGGAGTTTTCGTGGAAATCCCCCGTGGCCGAGATTTTGCTTAACGGCATTCCAATTGACACCGAGCAATATTCGCTTTATCCGTCCAGCGGCCTGCTTACAATTGCAGGAGCTGCTTTGACAAAGGCCGGTGAAAATACGCTTCAGCTGAAGCTGTACGGCTACTATGATACCGAGGTATTATCCTTTACTGTACAGGCAGCTGCGAGCCAGAACATGCTTTATAGCTGGTCGGGCGTTGATGTGACTGCCGCCTCCACCTCCAGCAAGGTTGATGCAGTTACCTCTGCGACCACAGGCGGAAACGGAGGAGATACGGATGCTGTCAGCGGTGCCACCGGCACTGTACCCGCATTCCTGGCATTTAATTTCGATATGCTTTCCAATGCGCTGGCACTGGAGGCGCATGGCATGGGAACAGCTGAAACAGCACGTGTACTTAAGTGGTGGAGGGATGCTGCCCCCGAGGTCGTGCGCGGTAGAAACAGCATGGCACTGTATGGCTGGGAGGACTATGTAAGCTCAGGCAAGTTATTTGAGGAGCACATCAAGACCAGCCCCAGGGCCAGTGCGGCAGACGGCCTGTTCTGGGACATGTGGGAAGTAAAAAATGTTCTGGAAACAGGTAACCTGGGTGACCCGTATGACTTCTATGAGCAGATTGCTGCGCAATATCCCGAAATTACAAGCATTGATGCTAACTGGAACAGCGGGGTAACTCTTACCTTCGGCAGTGTGACTCCTGAGGAATTTACTGCGTGGGCAGCTCAGATCCCGGTTGTAGAGTCGGCTGAGATGCACGAAAACGGTGCCGCGGTTCGAGTGGACGGAACCGGGCTTTATAAGAATCAGTACGGCATTAATACTGAAAACCAGCAGCTGACACTACCCAAGGAAACTTTGGCTGCGGCTGTTTCAGAAGGCTCCGTGCTGACCATTCGCTCCTCGGGCTATCGGACCATAAGCCAAAAGATTACCTTCCGTACCGGCAGCTATATACCAAAGCCGGCAGCTATATATTTTGTAGGTGACAGTGCAGAGATAACAGGACTTCCGGCCGACATCACAATAACCGGAGTCAATATTCAGGGAAGTACAGATTCGATTTATCAGGGATCTGGTTCCAACGGTTCAAAGTATTTTAATGTTCAGGTGGATGGGGACGGTAAAAAGCTTGTGCTGAGCAAAGGTAATTTTAAAGAGGCAGGTACGTATATTATCAAGCTGTTTTCATCAAATTACGCACCTCAGACTGTTAAGGTAAAGCTGTTGGACGGAGCGGGCAAACCGATATATCAGGTTGGCAGTATCTCTGCCGTGACTTTCCCCCAACTGACACAGGGATATGAGCCAAACGCAGTACAGGAAAAGTCTGTAAGCATTCAAAACACAGGCAATCAAACCATAACAAACCTGCGTGCAGCACTTTCCGGTGCTGGGGCGGACGGATTTGTGCTGGGTTCCTTGAGCGGAGATTTGGCCGTTGGGGAGTCCACAGCCCTGACCATTACTCCAAAGGCGGGTCTGACAGCAGGAAATTATGTGGCTACGGTAACGGTTACTGCCAATAACGGGGTATCATCTGATTTTACTGTTAATCAGACGGTTGCAGCCCAGGATAGCGGAGAAGGTAATGGCGGCTCAGGCATTGAGCGTCCGGCATTGCCTGCAGGTTCGTACTATATAGATGAAGATGTGGTAATTACCGGGTTTTCCGGTACAGGTACCGGGGTTCAGATTGATGGAAAAGACATTGGTTCAGCCCTTTATACCTCAGAAAGCAACGGTACGTTAACACTGAAAAAGGGCGTGTTTGCCAAATCGGGAACATATTCGGTTAATCTGTATGTTATGATGCCTATTTTAGGTAAAGTGGTGAGTATTTCCATTGTTGACGCTCCTGCGTCCGGCGGGGAAGCGGGTTCTCCCGGCGACTCGGGCGGCGGACAGGATTCAAGCGGAGGCGAAGGCCATGTTGCCGGAGATGTTGTAATCAATGATAGCCGTATCGATACCAACTCGTATATTGCGTATATAAAGGTAAATAACGAAGTGGTCCCAAGTTCTGATTATGTGAGAACAGAGGGTACTCTCACTATTAATAGCCGGCATTTTCCTTCTTCCGGAGTATACACGGTCATATATTACGAGTATTACGGTGATTATTTTACAACCACTGTCACGCTATGATAACAATAAGGTCAATACTGATAAACCATTGAGAAGTCAACAATTTTTTGCGGTATGACATAAGGAAACAGCTCCTTCTTGGCAAGAATTATACAAATGTCAAGGAGGAGTTTTTTTTTGAATACTCTGCCATTTAATAAATACTTTCAACCTTTTAATATTTTTAACTGCTAAAAGCAAAAAAATATTTCCGGTGAAATCCTTAATATCTACTGTTAAGGATAACCGGAAATATTTAAATATCTTTACTATTTGACTTAACTCTCAATCAGGCATATTGTACCGCTTTACTAATCTACTGTATACACTTTAGCAGAGTCTCCTCTTGGAGCAGACAAAGGATAATACCTTATATACGCCAGTGAATCCAGTGAGGTTGCGGAGAAGCCCTTATATATAGTTGCAGTTTCGCCCGGCTTCAAAGTACATTTGGTGGATTCTGATATTCCTATTACTGTTGAAAGCGATCTGTCGTCCTTGTCCATCAAGCCCACATCACCTGCAGTTGATACTTCTACAGTGGAGCTTGTCCTGTTTGTTACATCCATGGCTACCAGATAATATGTCATACTGCCGGAGGTTTTAGTTGAAAACTTTATATTTGAAAACTTAATCCAGGTTGATTGCTTGTTCTTATCGTACTCTACAGTTGCAACTTTTCCCTTTATTGTACCGGGGGTTGTACCTGTCTGAGCAGTTTTAGCGCCGGTTACGGTTACGGCTGTTCCCTTGGTGGTTACGCTCGCTCCCAGAGCTTTTGCAAAATCATTTACAGGCACATAGTTAACGCCGTTGTATGTAAGAGGATATAGCTTGGTGCCTGAGCTGCCGGTAGGTTGAAATGCCTTGCCGTTTACAGATATTGCAACAGTTTTGTTGAGCTCTGCCTTTATTATTGTGGCAGTGCCTGCAGCACCAATCCCCATTGACAATACAGCTACTGCTGCGATAGTCATTATCAGCGATCTTTTTGATTTGTTCATAATATAGTTCTCCTGGTATTATAAAAAAAATTTAGACGTACCATAAATTGGATGTCTATTATAATGAAATATACCGTAATTCCGACAAAAAGTTAAACCTTGCTTTATTTTGTAAAAAAATAGGACTCGTCGTCACCAGGGGAGTGTAGTTGCATCAATATGGCCCGTCCCAGCTATACTTCTCATATGTTTTTACCACTTCTCCTCCTTTGATAAAATCTGCCACATATACATTTGCAGCATACTCGAAGGTATGGGTTGAATACTTGGAAAGCAATATCTCATATGGATTGTCCTTTATAACAATACGACATATTTGTTCAGCTCCGGCAATAGTGTCATCCATACTGATAAAATCCAAGGTCCGGTCCGCCCCAGGTATCGCCTTATCCTTTTTTATAAGACTCAATGCACTTGTATACTCTTCACGGGAATATGGCCTCTTTTCTCCTTGATTGTCAAGGGTATTATTTGAAATCTCATATCCAAACAGAGCAATGCCTGTAAGACTTTTGTCTGTAGCGGTCTGCAGTTTATAGCGCAACCCGTACTGCTCGGGCTCTGAAAAGGCCTGTATAAAGTAACTGCTGCTTTCTTCTCTTGCAGGTACATAACAGCTGAAAATTGAATCAAACTTTGCAGAAAAACAGATGTCAGGTTCCCTTGAGAAAGAATAGAAATTAATTGACGTGGGATATTTGTCAAAGTTGATTTTATCATTGAGGGTATCCCGCTTAACACTAAAGGGCTCCATATATATGTATCCCGATTCAAATAATTCACCTATGTACAGGCTCCTGTATATAGTGTCAATCTCCGCAAGTTCATCCTCTGACGCAGTTTTTAGTTCGGCGGTTTTTGTTTCAGTATTCTTTGTTTTATCACTATTTTCAGCCCCTGCAGTATTTAAGGCGGTGGAATCCCCCGCACCGGCCTCTTCACTCTTTTTATCAACGGAATTGCTATCTGTACTGGCTTCACCCGTACTTGAAGAACCCGTACTTGGTGCTGCCGCATTAATTCCGGACTGCTCACTTGTAGTATTTTCACCATAGGTGCAGGCTGATATAAGAATTGCAATAATAAAAAGTACTGCCAAATTTTTTGCATATCTTTTCATATACATATTAACTCCTATAATGTGATTTCAAACTGTTCCGAATAAAAACGGTGAAGCTTTTAGCCTATTTTAAATCTTAAATATTCTTTAAAGGGAATTTCATTTCATTATCTGCCTTACCCTCTTCATATATCTTTTCATATATTAACCAAACTTCATTACCTGTAAATTCCCAGTCCAGATTATGAAATATTCTGGCTTCAAGCTTGGGATTTTCCATTGCGATTTGAATCTGGGAATTCGTTCCTTCTTTATCGTCCGAGGATGCTTAAATGCAATATGTACTAAATACATACTTGATTACATATCTTCTGTATTCGATCATATACCGTTCCTCTTCATTAGCACCTCCGTGAGCTTTCCCCGAAAAATCATACATATAATCTCAGCAATGGAAAGGATGTATTACACCTGCAAACAAAAAATTAATATTTCTTTTAATATAACCACAAGGAAGGACCGGATTCCAGCCAGCCCTTCCTTGTGATTGATTATATGAACAATTTTTGACCTGCTTCACTCAGTTCCGATTACTATTCAAAAGTAGTACCTGTAAAGTCAATATCAGGTAAAAACTCACGGTTTAAGTTAAAGAGTGTGTTGTTTTTAAATTTGCAGTCAGTAAACTTTATATCACTGGATAAACTCGTTGTTATCATATCGGTATTTTTAATATATGCAGTATTTTCAGATATCTCACACTTATCAAAAACAACTGCTGTGGAAGAATCAATTCCAAATAATCCATAGCTTTCACACTTTCTGAATATGCTGTTGCTGAATTCAAAATTTTTGCACTTGCTTATTTCCATTACTCCATTAGTACACTCCTCAATAATTGAATCCGAAAGCTTTAGGTTTTCGGTATTATTGGCAATGATTCCATATGTTCCGCAGCCATATAAAAGACTGTTTGAAACAGCTATTCCCTTTGAGGAATCAAAGTTGAACACCCCTCCGGTACATTCGCCCTTCTCAATGGTGTGCCCGGCTCTAACATTCTTTATATTTATATTATTACAATTTAAAAATGTGAGCACATCTGCGTATCTCGGTTCAACTACAATTTCTACAGGCTTGTCTCCCAGCCCCTCAATAGTCAGATTGCTTATTCCTTTTAAAACCAGTTCATTCCCATCATACACCTCTTCCCAGGAGATATTCTTACTATCGACATATCCCTGCTTCAGGTCAGAAAGATTATAAGTACCTGGCTTCAGCTTGATGTGCTTGTCGGTGCCAAGTGCTGCAAACAGCTCATCAACATTGGATACCGTAACTTCTTTAGGCTGGGGCCTTTTACCTATGTAAATGCTCTTTGTATTCCCCTCCCAGCTGACCTCCTTGTCCAAGGCCCTGCCTATTGCCGCAACGGGCAAATATGTGACACCCTTTGAAATAAAGGGCTTTATTGCTGTACCATTTCCATCCTTGAGTTGAACAAGAGCCCCGTCCACATAAATTTTTATGTCATCATATACAACCGATATATTTTTAGCTACAGGTGCTGCCAGCACGGATGCGCCCAGTGCTGATACACCTAAAACCGCTGCAAATATGATTCCTGAAAAAAAACCTTTAAGTTTGTCCTTGTTTAACATTTATAATCCTCCACCTATGCTAATTATTATATGGCAATTCAAGTGATACAGGCCCCCGCAGCATCCGCCGTCAAAAGGGGCCTTGCTCCAATTCCCATATTAATAATATTTTACCACAAGGTAAATAATTAATATCTTAATAAATTATTAAGTTTTATATCCATACACTTTGAGCATGCCTCTGTATTAACCATTTCTAATCCGAAGCATTTTTTACATGGAAGAAATAATTCCATACAGGACATAGCCCAGAGGAAACAATATAAATATAATTCCTAAAATTATTGACACTATGTTAAAAAATGGTTTTGACGAACTGTTGCTTATTTTCGTCTGCTTGAAGTATATTTTGTTCATGGCTGCACCAGTACCGCCCATTACTATCAGACATATACCTATAAAACACATGAAAGCAATGATTATGCCGACTATAGCTGCAAGAAACGGCAGAAGAAATAAAAAGGCCATTCTTAGGACACCTCCCTATATATTGACTAAAATTAAAATTCCTGCAATCAAATAACACAGTGTTATGAGAATGCCCGCCCACATATGTACGGCTGAAAGCAGCCAATACCCATATCTTATTTTTTTTACCTGGGTATCAAAGCCTTTGCTCTGCTTCATACCCTTATATCCGCGTACAATTGCAAGAACAGCCAAAAACAGCACCAGTGCAAGCACTATAAGAACAATTGCATTTCCCAGTGATATCATTCTTTTCCTCCTTTTGATAAAGCCATGCTAAGACAAGGTAAATATATTAACTACAATCAATCATAACCCTTATTTCTCACTTTGTCATACCCACCTGTACTGGGTTTAATGTGATCAGCACCCTCCCCATTCCAAGCTGACCGAACATATCATTACCCCAGGCCCATATTGTACCGTCATTACCAAGTGCCAATGAATGATTAGAGCCTGCAGCAATCTGTACTATTCCTCTTAATTCTGTTACCATCTTTGGTTTTTCACTGCTTAAAACGCTCCCGTCACCCAGCTGTCCTTTTTCGTTTTTTCCCCAGCTCCAAACGGTGCCATCCTTTTTCAATGCCATATAATACCCGTCACCACAAGAAATAGCTATTATATCACTTAAAGCACTGACTTTTTGGGGAGTAGTCTTTTTTATATATTTGTCGTCTGTATAATAACTTCCCAGTTCGTACACAGTTCCATCTTTTTTTAATGCCGCAAATGCATCCTCTCCACCTGCAATAGCAATAATATCCGATAACTCCGGAATTTTAACAGGAGTGCTTATGCTTATAGTATCTTTATTGCTTAATTTAACAGATATATTGCATCCCCAGCCCCAAACTGTCCCATCAGCATTTAATGCAAATGAACTACTTCCGGCAATTGCAACTGCTTTTATATTTGATAAACCCTCCACTTTTAAAGGAATAGTACTATCGCTAGTACTTCCGTCTCCCAATTGGCCATAGCCATTATTGCCCCAAGCCCAGACAGACCCATCCTGCTTTAAAGCCATACTATATAAAAAACCACTGGCTATGTCGATAACATTATCTAATACTGCATCCTCATTGAATGAGCTGTCCCAAACAGTTCCATCCTTTTTAAGAACAGTAAGTGTGAAAACTGTCGTACTGACAGCTTTTACATCTTTAAAATATGTAAGTATACTGGGCGTTGTTATATGCTCATCCGCAATGGCTATTGCCCCCCAACCTGCGAGTTCTCCTTTATTTGATACCAAAAATGAACTGTTATCACCGGCACTTATTGAAGAAACATCATCAAATTTAATAATCTCCTTTGGCTTTGATCTCCCTTGAACTGAGCCGTCACCCAGTTCACCGCAGTAGTTGTCTCCCCAGGCCCAAAGCGTACCGTCTGTTTTTATTGCCAAAATACTGCTATTATTTGAATTAATATATTTTATATTTTCAAGCCCCTGCAATTTGACAGGCTTGGCCGAAACATCCTTATAAGCTGTGGCAATTGTGGAGATTGCATTTGTGAAATTCCATAAAGAACCGTCAGCTTTTAAAATAATTAATGAATCATTTATAACTGCTGCAACCTTTACTTTTTCAATGTTTTTAACCCTTATTAAAGAAACAGGTATTTCTTGTTTATCCTTATTTTGTGCATTCCCGCAATCCGCTCTCCAAGACCACAGGCTGCTATCTTTTTTTGTAAAAAAGTTGTCTCCTGATTGTAAAAAGATATTATCTACACTTGTAATTCCCTTCATTTTTACAGGCTTATTCTTATACTTAGCCGACTTATAACTAAAATCTGCTCCCCAGGCCCATACTGAATCATCGCTTTTAATAACAACACTATTATTATTGCTTGCATATACACTCTTTACATTACTCAATATTTTTACAGGGGCAATTCTTCCTTTTGAAGTACCGTCACCTAAGCTGCCGTAATAGTTATATCCCCAGGCCCAAACCGTTCCATCCTTTGTTAATGCCAGCGTATGTTTATACCCGGCGGCTATTGATTTTACATTTGATAGGTTTTTCACTTTAACTGGAGACGTCTTGCTTATGATTGTTCCATCTCCCAATTGGCCATCTGTATTGTAGCCCCAAGTCCATACAGTTCCATCCTTTTTCAATGCAACTCCATGACTATCCGCGGCAGATATAGAGGTGATATCCTTTAATCCCGAAACCTTTACAAAACCGGCTCTATAGCTTCTATCTCCCACACCCAGTTGACCATCTTCATTTCTTCCTGCCGCCCATACAGTTCCATCATTTTTTAACGCAATTGTATACCATTGACCAACGGCCACCGATACAAACTTTTCCGTCCCGGCACTTATCGCAGAGTATTGACAGGTAATAGTACTGGTAAAAAGCAAAACAGCAATTAATACTATTGATACTAATCTCTTATTGGAAATCATCTTATTTCTCCTGTATATTATTTTATAACTTGCAGTTTGCTGATTTTCATAAAACGGGCATACTAACGGCTGCCGCATTCCATATCAACATTATTTTACCACTTTTGAGCATATTTTGTAGTATTTTAATATATTTTTTTATATTATGCTTAAAAATAAAAACCCCCAACGCTGAACCGGTAGAGGCAGGTTCGGCACTGAGGACTTAATTACTGCGTATTATTATAAACATTATTTTAAACTTGGTATTATACAAAAGAATAAGGAATATAATTGCTTATATTTCGCCTGCTCTCTTCAATCAACCTTATATATACCCTGATATTCGGGTTTCAGCATTTGTGCGATATTTCTCATAGCGGTATACACACACTCTTCATCCCAATTCTCACGGGTGTTATCCTTTTTAGCAAGTTGAAAGGGCTGCCCTATTTTTACACTTACTGTTGCATGGTGCGGACTTTCCCTCCCCATATCACTCTGGTTTACCGGCAGCAGAAGCTCAGTTCCCTCAAGCCCAATTGGAACAATATCAGCCTTGGAGAGTCTTGCCAACAGCAAAAATCCCTTTTTCGCCCTTATCATGGAGCCGGACCTGCTTCTGGTTCCCTCGGGAAATATCAACATAGATTCTCCCTTACTCAATATGGCCAGGGCTTCTTTTATAGCATTTCTGTCAGCTGTGTTGGGACTTACGGAAATGTGTTTTACCATCTTAAGGAATATGGCGGTGAAAGGATTTGCATTCAGCTTTACTCCTGCCATAAAGGTGACATTGTTTTTCTTAAGCACCTTGTTCAGAACAATACCATCTATATTACTCAGGTGATTTGCAATAAATATGGTTGGTTTGCCAATTCGCTCAGACAGGATCTCATTTCCCGTAACCTCAAGCTTTGCATATTTATAAAGAATAAAATCTGATGCCTTACTGCCGATATATCGGATAATACTGTCCGGTAGTACATTTATAATAGGTGCAAGCACACGTATGGATCTCATTAATACCTCGTATATGAACTTAAATTATTTATAGCTTTTGATTTTACGCGCTATACTTTTATATTCTAGCAAATACTTAATAATAATGGAAGCAGAACAACACAGAAGTCTCCAACTATTCTGCAATCTTTATTCCATGTAACCCTTTTAATATAAGAGAAATTGCTTCAATTATGTCGCAGGTGGTAAAGAGCATTTCATTCTCATCAGCAGAAAGACCATTATTCAGACCATCTACGCCCTTGTATTTAAAGAAATCCATGAAACCCGCGCAGTCAATTATAGCTATGCCCTCTTCTTCAGCTCTCTGGTTGAATATTTATCAGAATGAATAACTAACAAGACAGAGTCCTCAATATTTGCTTCTATTTCCTTTTGAAACTTATAGCCTGCCGCAATATCAAAAGCATCAAAAAAAGTATCCAGAGCCGTATTACACCCTACAAAATCATGGAGGTTTCTGGCAAGCACCTCTCCATCTTCCTTTGCATGACTGATAAACAACCTTATGGGGGCAGGGCTGTATTCCTTTGAAGTTACTTCTGACACTCTTTTTAGCCCATATAACAATCTGCATATTTCAAGAGTGACTCTATAGACTAAAAACGGCAGCTTAAAATTCTCATTTGTTTGCTCATAAAGCCTGATAAAGTTTGTTTCTCCATACTGCTTGATATTTTAAAGGCAATATTCGTCAATGCAACCGGATAGATAACTATACCAGAATTCTCATGGCTGTCCCAAACCAATTCTTCAACAAGCTTTCTCCATTCACCGGCTACCACCATTTGTGCTTCTATAAGGAGTATAATCGCAGTTTTTCGGGCGGAACCACAGTCAATATTTCTACAAGCTGGGTCTGACCCGAAGAAGACGGGTATTCCTAACCCCCATGAAAGAGGTTCGTTTACAGCTCTTGAGAAGCTTGTATATAATTCATTTGCGTAGTTGCTGCCAGCTTTAAAGTCCTTGTGCCAAAAAACAAATATGTTTAGTGGTTTTTTTATGTCACGCATTCCTTCTGTCACCTTTCAGACCTTGAAGTTTATTGGGGTAATCAAGAAACCTTTACCTCCTGCCTTTTATCCAGCAGGTATATTGTATCAAGGATCTCATTGCTTATTCTGTAGTAATCCTCTTTATTAAGTACGGCAAAATCTGCTTTGCTATTGTAAATTGGCTTTCCTATAATACATTTCACCTTTGTAAAGGGTTTAAAATCACTTAAAAGCAACACAGGTATCACTGGGGCATCAGCAAATGTCGAGATAAATCCAACGCGTTTTTTTGCAGTTACTCTTTGTCCATTTTTCACTCGTGTCCCTTCTGGAAACATTGCCAGAACCTTATCCTGTTCAAGTATTTCAAGTGCTCTTGCCATGGCTTTTTCATCCCCTGTGCCCCTGGACACCGGAAAGACTCCCAAAGACCTTAATATATAACCTATGACAGGATTTTTAAAGGCTTCAACCTTACCCATGAATAATGGCTGACGAGGAAAAAAAGCCATGAGGAAGAACGGATCCATATTGGTCTTATGGTTTGAGCAGAGTATTAATTTACCTTTTTCAGGCACATTCTCCAGTCCAACTATTTCTATTTTATAAACAATTCCTGCCAGTAATCTGTATATAACTCTTGCAATTTTGTATAACATTTACTTTTAGCTCCTGTTCACAAAGGAATTCTCTTAGTTTAATTCAACATGAGATTATTAATATTATCATCTTTGAGTCGTATACAGGTTGTGTAACTATTATACTTTAAAATTCCACAAATTAACATGCCTGTATTAATATTAATAAAATTATAATAACTTACTGACCAGGCACATAGAATTTTTGACAGCGAACAAAAAAGAGACACAAAAGGCTGTCTTTTTAAGAAACCCCTTGTGTCAGCTTTATATTACTTGTATTTGAACTTGGACTTGTACTTACTTAAATTTAAACTTTAACCAAATCACCCTGAACAGCTTCGCCTTTGCACCCTTTAATCACTGAGATTTTTGATACTCACCATTATTGCCGAAGTTAAAGCTGCCTCCGGCGGCAAGCTCAAAATGAAATTTGGCAATTCCCAAGTCTACCAGGTCAAATCGGTAGCTATCAGGAACACCGGCTCTGACAATGCCATCTTTATATGAAAACTGTACTTTTTGACTATTCTTTGCAGAGGGTGCTTTTTGCACTGCGCTAATTCCTGCAGTAAACCAAGCAGGAACGGCCTTGTCAGATGAATAAAATGCTTCTGCCGCCTTTGAGCGCTTTATTTTGCCCATTACGTTTCCTATTAGCGATTTTTTATCAGCCGCAGTACCTATAGTAATCACACAAACTAATTCTTCGCCTTCTGACACCTCAAAAATGGGGTTTTGACGTTCAAAGGTCCCGCCCACCCAGCATGTGCCCAACCCCAATGCCGTAGCCTTCAAAATGACCTTTTCTCCTACATAACCCAACTTCTCTTTTAAGTGAATGTCGTTTATCGGTCCCTTCATGACTATAAGTGAACGTACTCCCTTGAACATGCCATAGCTTTTTCCAAAAGTATTGAAGGCATTACTTCCGTCCTCAAGAAAAGATATTGAAAGCCCATATTTTTTATTGCCCTCCTCTATCTCTTCTATAAGTACGGACAACTTATCCTTGTCAATGCCTGTACCCAAATAGCTGCGAATAGATACTCTCTGTTCAATCACTTTTAAATAATCCATCCTTGCTTCCTCCAAAATTAATTCATTTATACAATTCATACTTGATTGCTTGCTGATTAGTGCAGTGCAATAATCAATTCTGTGTTATTTTACTTATTTATACCTGAAATATCAGCTCACCAAATGCCTTTTGACCTATTACATGCTCTATTCTCGGTAAGGAGATTCCCAAAGTTTCCTTCAAAACATCTTCAACAGTATCCACAGGTATAATTGCAAGCTCATTTCTCACCTCTTCCGGCACATCCTTAAGGTCGATGACATTATCCTTCGGTATCAGTACTTTCGTAATGCCTGCTCTTTGAGCCCCCAGCAATTTTTCCTTCAGACCTCCAATGGGTAATACCGCACCTCTTAAGGTAATTTCTCCGGTCATTGCAATTTTAGAGTGTACCTTAATGCCCGTTACCAGCGAAGCAAGAGCTGTAAACAGCGCAATGCCTGCAGAGGGGCCATCCTTTGGAACCGCACCCGACGGAACATGAATGTGTATATCCCTTTCCTTGAAGTTAAAGGAATTCATGGGCAACCTGGCTTTCAATAAGCTTAATGAAATTCTGGCCGACTCCTTCATAACCTCGCCTAATTTGCCTGTCAGTGTAACCTGTCCGCTTCCCGCCATATCTGTGGCTTCTATAAACAGTATTTCTCCTCCTACAGGGGTCCACGCAAGTCCGGTAACAACTCCCGGCGGGTTATCCGTCTCAGCCTTTTCATGCCTGGATACCTGCCTTCCTAACAATTCCGCCAACTGCTCAACTTCTATTTTATATGGCAATTCAACCTTATTAGTTACAATTTTTTCAGAGGTCACTCTTGCAAGAGTAGCCAACTGTTTTTTCAACCCTCTGACTCCTGCTTCCAAGGTGTAGTCACTTATTACTTTTTGCAGCACATCATCACCAATCACCAACTGTCCGGCTGATAAGCCATGCTCCTCAAGTATTGCAGGAATTAAATGATTTTTACCGATATGGAATTTTTCATTTATTGTATAACTGGATATCTGAATAACTTCCATTCTATCCAATAATGGCCCCGGGATACTTTCAAGTGAATTGGCGGTAGCTATAAAAAATACATCCGAAAGATCATAGGGCAGATCCAAGTAATGGTCTGTAAAACTGTTGTTTTGCTCGGGATCCAGAACTTCAAGCAAAGCACTTGCAGGATCTCCGCTATATCCTCCTGTCATCAGCTTGTCCACTTCATCCAACACCATTACCGGATTGGTCTCACCTGCTTTTTTAATACTCTGGATAATTCTGCCTGGCATAGCTCCTACATAAGTCCTGCGATGGCCTCTGATTTCCGACTCATCTCTGATTCCACCCAGGCTCAAGCGGATGTACTTTCTATCCAGTGCTTCAGCAATACTTTTTCCAAGGCTTGTCTTGCCGGTCCCCGGAGGTCCTACCAACAACAGAATAGAACCTTTTTTGTCCTTCTTCAGCTGCATTACTGCCAAATGCTGAATTATCCTATCCTTAACCTTATCCAGGCCATAATGCTGTTCATCCAGAATACGTCTTGCCTCTCCTAAATTGACGGGGTTGGCCTCACTCTTCTTCCAGGGCAGTTGTACCAGCAGTTCCAGGTAATTTCGTATAACATTATACTCTGAACTATTGGGACCCTGGGCCTTCAATTTATCCAATTCTTCAAGAGCGGTATTCTTTATGTCAATTGGCATGTGAGCTTCTTCAATTTTACTTAAGTAGTCCTTATCCTTTTTAGCGCTCTCATCCTTTCCTTCATTTAACTCCTCTTGAATAGCTTTTAATTGTTCTCTTAAAACAGATTCCCTATAATGCTTATTGGCTTTTTCAGAAAACCTCTCTGCCATTTGAAACTGAAGCTCAACAGTTTCCTTGAGCTTCACAAGGTAATCCATAAACTTCAGGCTTCTTTCCTTCAAGGACTGAGTTTCCAGCAATTCATACTTCTCGCCGTTTGAAAGGGGGCATGAATTGCGCTATATAAACGATGAGTGAATTTAAGTCCTTTAGCTCATCAAGTACCTTCACATATTGATCTGCACCTCCATACTGCTCAGCTCTGGTGTATTTTTCACTGAATTCCCGGGTAAAGTTCTGAATATAGCTGAGCATTTCCTCCTGACTCTTTTCATTGAGATCAATTTCATCAGGGGAAATATCATACTCCGCGTATACACTGCTATTTTCAAAGCTTATGGCATTGACTTCAACTCTATCCAGAACTTTAATCTTAACCTGATAGCCTTTTTCAGTCTGTTCTACTTCTTCAACTGTAAAGGAAACACCTACCCTGTAAAAATCCTCTTCTTTTAATTGCTTATGTCCAAAATTTTGTTTTAATGGTAAAGCAATATTTGTAAGCTCTGACTTTACTATCTTTTCAAGTTCCTCCTCTGTTAATCTGCTTAGCCTGAGTAAAGAAGTAACACCCGGCAATAAAACTGTATCAGATATTGGAATTATTCTTCCTGATTTGCTGTTTTTGTCTTGATTCATAAAAATCATCCTTTCTTTTCTTAAATGAATGTTCATTTAACAATGTATTAAATGTTAGCGAGATTCTTTTATGATTTTGTCAAAAAATTATCTCGCTTTTTTGCTATTGTTATATTGCTTTGTTTTACTGCTTTGCTTTACTGCTTTATATTTATATTATTTTAATAACGCATCCTGTACGATTTCAATCATTTCTTCCAGCAGCTCTTCCTTTTCCTTTTCACTTTTATGGTTATTAAACGCAATATATTTTACCGGATAGAATATAATTGCCGTTAAATTTTCAAGCCTGTAATCCTTTATTATGTTGTTTTCCTTCAAGCCTGCTATGAAGCTATTGATATTACATACCCCTTTAATCTCAGAACAACCGCTGGCTAATGATGGACAGCTTGAGAACTGTTCCACAAAGTTAAAAATTTCTCTATGTTCCTGAATATAAGTATAGTAGCTTCTCACAAGTATTTCTATCAGTTGCTTTCCCGCCATTCCCTGATGTACTTTTCTTAAAACATAGTCGAATATTTCTTCTGAGTACTCATGATATATGTCCTTCAGCATGATTTCTTTATTGTCAAAATACACATAAACTGTTGCGGGAGAAACTCCTGCCTCTTTAGCAATCTTTGAAATAGAAGTACCGTGAAAACCTTCCTGAAGTATTAACTTAATAACTGCTTCTTTTATACTTTTTGCCTTTTCGTCATCTCTTTTCCTCATCTGTTCACCTCTATTTATCTTTATAATAAACGATCATTCATTTATTGTCAATAGGCCTTCAACGAGAACCTGAATATTCTTCTGAGTTATGAGAAAATATCAGCATTAAGTATACGAGCTTTTCCTATACGTAAAATCAGGGTATGCCTGCTTCATTTTTCAATAAATAGGCATGTTCTTCTCTAATAAGTTCTTTTATTTCACCTATATCATCTGTTGTTATGTTTGGTATCTCTAATGCAACTGCGCCGCAATGTGATTTGCTTTCACCATCAGGAAATTCGTATGTATATACATGAGTTTCGGCTTCGCCACCGCAATAGCTACAGCCATTGTCTGTACAAAGGGCTTTTCGGAAATTGTCTCTGTCCACTGCCATACTTACAATGTTCGTGAATCTCTGTGAATATCCCCTGCAAGCTGAAAATCTTAAAGCGAAAAAAGGGGATTTGTCCTTGTTTATTCGTATACCTGTTTTCGCTATCTGCTTATTGTGCAAATCATGTTTAAAAATTATGTATGACCTTTGTTTTTGTGGATTATAGCCCAGTTCAGATAAATACAATATAATTTCTTGATATAACGGCTTGATTTGATTACCAACCTCTGATAAAAACGAGTTAATCAATTCTTCTTGTCTTTTTGTTTTCATTTTTATTAGCACTCCTTATCTTAATTCATGTCTTAGTCTGCATGCCCGCGCTGTTCCGTCATTCGTTAGTGCTAGTGAATACTCAGAATCTGCGCTAATAGCAGTAGCATTTTCTGTTCTTTTAGCCTTAATCGGCTATAACCTAAGAATTATTTGCATTGTTTAAAAACACGTCAAAAAAGCAGCTAATAGTATTAATGAGATAATCTTTTTCACATATATAATTTACCCCTTTGTTAACTTTATACAGCTATTTTATATTAGCTTCCAAGATATTGCAATATTGGCGAGACAATCTAATACAGTAAATCATAGTTGTTGAGCGCTTATTTGCGAGGCAATATTCACCAGCTAACAATTTTACTAAAATAAATAATAAGGCTCTTTTATCCAAAAAGCCTTATTATTTAAACAATTTATTTACTTTTGTTTTATTATAGCTCCTCCTAGGTGACAAGTCTCTATCTTTTACTTGCCTGCTTAGAAGGGAGCATATCAAATTTAGGATATTCACTTGTGCCTTTGTATACCTGTTACCTTTGATCGCTGATAGTAGCAACACTATTACTGTTTACTATTTCGGTCAATGGGTCGTAAGGCGCTCCGGTAGGTGTTCCCACAAGCAATGCAATATCAACAGCATTCTCCGGATTCCCCCACGAATTGCCTGAAAAAACGAAGATCGCCCCATCAACAACAAATCCACGGCTGTTATAAACAATATTATTAATGATGTGACCTGTGGAATTAGGATTTAAATACGCAGGCTGTCTGAGAGAGTATAAAATGTTTTCTTCCACGATCAGGTTTGTTACATTGGATTGTGTTACAAAGCCACGGTTTACTACCCAGCCGGTGGACGGTCCTGCTTGAGGCGGTCCATAAATCACATTATCAGCAAGCTTGTGATTTGCTCCGGCAAGTTGAATGAATTCAACTTCATATGCAGCATCACTGGTTATAGTTAGGCCGTCGAGAGTAATACCGCTTCCTGTTACAAGAAAAGCTATTACGGCTGCTTGCAGTATTATCAGCGTATTTGGATATCCCTGTAATGTCACACCTGCTTTATTAACTGTCACAGTAGAAGTTATGGGATAAGTTCCTCCCAGTACGTGGACAGTTCCTGTAGGTGATACAGCTGCCAAGCCTTGCTGTATAGTTCCAAAAGGACTGGCCTGCGTACCGTCTCCTCCCACAGCACCAGCTTGAACATAAACCTCAAACGGGTTAGGCTCTACTGTGCCGGTGGGTCCGGTGGGCCCTATGGGTCCGATTGGTCCAGTGGCTCCTGTAGGTCCTGCTGGTCCGATGGCACCGGTGGGGCCGGTGGGGCCGGTTGCTCCTGTTGGGCCGGTAACTCCCGCTCCTGTGGGCCCCGCCGGTCCGGTTGCTCCTGTGGCTCCGGTAGGTCCGGTTGCTCCCGTTGGCCCCGTTACTCCTGCTCCTGTGGCTCCCGTCGGTCCGGTTGCTCCCGTTGGGCCAGTGGCTCCCGTGGGACCGGTTACTCCCGCTCCTGTGGGCCCCGCCGGTCCGGTTGCTCCTGTGGGTCCGGTTGGGCCGGTGGCTCCCGTGGGACCGGTTACTCCTGCTCCTGTGGGCCCTGCCGGTCCGGTTGCTCCTGTGGGCCCCGTCGGTCCGGTGGCTCCTGTGGCTCCCGTCGGCCCGGTGGCTCCGGTGGCTCCCGTCGGCCCGGTTGCTCCGGTGGCTCCCGTCGGCCCGGTAACTCCTGTGGGTCCTGCCGGTCCGGTTGCTCCCGTCGCTCCCGTCGGCCCGGTAACTCCTGTGGGCCCTGCCGGTCCGGTTACTCCTGTGGGCCCCGTCGGTCCGGTTGCTCCTGTAGCTCCTGCCGGCCCGGTTGCTCCCGTCGCTCCCGTCGGTCCGGTAACTCCTGTGGGTCCCATCGGCCCGGTAACTCCTGTGGCTCCCGTCGGCCCGGTGGCTCCCGTCGCTCCCGTCGGCCCGGTAACTCCTGTGGCTCCCGTCGGCCCGGTAACTCCTGTGGCTCCCGTCGGCCCGGTAACTCCTGTGGCTCCCGTTGGGCCGGTTGCTCCCGTTGGGCCGGTTGGTCCGGTTGGGCCGGTTGCTCCTGTCGGGCCTGTTGGGCCTGTTGGACCGGTTGGACCGGTTGGGCCGGTCGGTGCTGTAGGACCAATTGGTCCTTCAGTAGTTAATGAGACATCGTCTACTACTACATCAGCGGTACCAGGATCTGCTTGCTTGCTGAATGACACTATAGCCATTGTTGTTCCCGGGGGAGCTGGTACAACTACACCTGTAAACTCCTGCCAATTGCCTAAGGATGCATCTGGAAGTGTACCTGGTGGAATACTTATTACCAACCCTATTCCAAGAAAATTAAAGGATGGACCAAAATATGCTATTGTGATTGTCGTGAGTGGGTTTGGAAGAGGTCCGATTTTACCTAGAAATGCAGAGAATTCACTACTTTGGCTGAAATCTCCTTCGATAATCTGATATATGACAGAAATGCCGCTTAGGAGCTGCGCTGCAAAATTACCAGAGAATTTATAGACAGACGTTATACTTGCATTGTCTACAAGCCAGGGAGGAAATGAACCCGTTTCAAAACCACCGTTTACGATTAACTCAATCGTGGCCATAATTATTTTTCACCTCCTGAAAGTTTTGGGCTGAGCATATTACCTATCTATATGCTCTTATACAGCATATGATTGATGGTTATCTTATGTACTTATCATAATATAAGATGATTACGTTAAGATGCATAAATAACACCGTCCACGTCATATCTACACTAATAGCCTTCATCCTCCAAATTCTCCAGCTTCAAGGACACCCAAATTTAAAATGGCATGTCATCAACTGCCGACATGCCATTAATCAACACATTCATTCGGAACATTGGGTTAGCCAGATCTTTTTAGTATGCACTCTGATTTTGGCTGTACCCTTACCATTACTTAATCAAATTTCAACCGTTTCCTATTGGCCCAAAACCTTCAGCACATAATCTCTGCAGATGATAAAGCCCTCTTTGGATATGGTCACGGTTAACGTTACCATTGTATCCTCCTGCTTGCGTTGAACGACTCCGTTACTGCTTATGACCTCCGGATTACTGCTTGACCAGGTGATGCTGCAGCCATTGGCTCCTGTCAGCATCAGTCCCAGATTGCCTGAGACCTTGTTCTCACTGTTTCCGCTCTGGTACTGTATTTCAGCATTTTTTGCATCCGCGCCCAACTGCCTGAGCAGCGTGAGTTCTTTTCTCTTTACTACTACCGTGAAGGTTTTGCTGGCCACTGCCAGACCTTTTCTTACCGTTGCTGTGAGAACAACCGTCACATCCCCATCTTCACTCCGGATTACAGTTCCGTCACTCCATACTGCAGACGAATTACTCAACCATGAAATAGTGGTTCCGTTTTTCCCAAGATTATTTAATATCAAATGTGTGGTGACACTATTTTTTGTATCCTGTCCCCGGAAACCCACCATAGCCGCATCCATATCACTTTGAACATCGGCTCTATCCTTGGCAGGGTCAGACTCTCTCTGAATTACGGTTATTTCAAAGGTCCTTGTTGCTGTGGCAGCTCCATTGGATACAACTACGGTCAGGGTAACCGTTTTATCCCCGGCATTGCCCGCCGGACGTACAACTACTCCGGTTAAACCGTCCAGATATACTATATCCGGGTCCGAGCTGATCCACTGTACGGTACTCCCGTTCCCCCGCTCAAATACAAGGGCAATATTTTCTGTAACATGGGAGGCACTGTCCCCCGTACCATAGGATATATATGCTGCCGCCGCATCGGCCTCCGCCATTTCCTGCACGCTTCCCTGCTGTTTTTTCAGCGTAACCACAAATTGCTTTGATGCGGTAACAGTAATTGCTGCTTCTGTGGTCATGTTCACAGTAACCGCTGCGGTTGCCGTTAATACCACCGTTTTATCACCCTCTGCAAAGGCCGGTCTTGTTACAATTGCAGCAGCACCTTCGATGACTACCGAAGGATCACCACTGGTCCAGGTGATTACCGACCCATTTATTCCAGCAACCGCCAGACCCATATTTTGCGTGACACTGCTCCTGCTGTCACCGGCGGCGTAGTAGATAGCGGCACTGTTTGCATCATCTTCAGCTCTGGCTCCCGGCTCATCGGATGGAGCCGCCAGAACAGTGAGAGTAAATACTTTTGAGGTGCTGTAGCCGCCTTTTGTTATGACGGCAGTAACCTCAACGGTAGAACTGCCTGTTCCCGCCGCACGTCTTATTACCTTTCCACCCGGTATTTCCACAGCGTTTCCGGCGGTTACGGACCATACCACCTCAGAGCCATTGGCCCCTGTGGACGGCAGCGAAATATCCCTCGTAACACTTCCAGCGCTGTCTCCCGGTGCGTAAACAATGTCAACGGAGTTAAAATCCTCCATCATGTCCACATAATCCTTTGATATAATAAAGGTCTTGGTTGTTGTATTTCCCGCTTTGTCCTTTACTGTCAAAACATAGGAACCTCCAAGGGATATGGCAGCTCCTGAGTCAGGATTATGGGTTCCTTGCGTAGTCAGATTGTGCAAGGTTGCCGTCCCTTCATCAAAAATTACCATAACCAGTCCTGTATAATATTTACCCGTACTGTCAAGCTCTCCTTCTAAAATCACATTGGGTTGTGTAAAGTCCATGATTACAGGGCTTCCGGCTGTCACTGCCGTTACAGGCGCCGATACATTTCCAGCCCGGTCGGTGATTTCGATACTGAAGGCAGCCTCGCCTTCTGACAGTGTGGTATTGTGAGGTATATCTATACTTGCCGTCCATACCGTCCCTTCGGCATTTGAGGTTACTCTGGCCGCTCTCCCTGCAATTTCAGCAGAAACCTTTTTCAGGGGTTCATTGGTCTGGAAGGTGACAGTCATGGTATCTCCCTCTTTTGCATATGCCGGGTTTTCCGCATAGGATGAAGCCATGGTAACGCTTTCTGCCACCGCTGGAGTATTGTCAATGGTTACAGCCGCGCTTTCCTGCGACTGTTCAGACTTATTTCCTATGTCGTCCGCTGCGCTGCCCACAGCAATCTGTATGCTGACGGTTCCCTCTCCCATGAGGTTGCTCAGTATGATCTTCCGCTTCAAGGGTTCGTCCTCTATGCCTTCAACAGCGACATAGGCATTGGCGGTACCGGTTCTGAGCAGTCCTATATCCATCTGTCCAAGTGTTATTTTTTTTGCATCGGCACTATAGGTTACTATATACTCCACCGTGTTTTTCTCCTGCACATAGGAGTTATCCGGGCCCTGGATGGTGACAGCGGGGCCGTTGTTTTTGACGGTCAAAACCTTGTCCGATGCCAAGGATATATTCCCCGCTGCATCAATAATATACAGCCTGTATACCCCATCCGCCGTAGGTGCATTGATAAATTTTGATCTGCCGTGAGTGGAGGTTATGGTGGAACCATTGGCAGGAGACGCGCCATCATAGCCCTCCGGTGCAAACCTCACACTGTCCCCATCTTCACCTCCGGCGCATTCCGCTGAAGCCTTGGCCAGCTCAACTGCCGTCCCCCCCGCTACTTTTACGTTTTCAGGGAAAAGTATGTCCTGATGTGTCGGAGGAGTTGAGTCCACATTGAAGGAAAAGTTTCCTGGAACCTCTAGTGACACATTCCCTGCAGCATCCCTGGCAGCCCCTTCACCAATTCTGATACTGACTGTTCCCTCTTCTGTCATATTCTGAGGCAGTGTAATATTAATCTTCCGCTCCGTACCGCTTATTTCTTCAATGGAAATAGAAGCCTGCAAATCCTCAAGTCTGTTCTTAATGGAACCTTCTCCGGATAATATCACCAGGCTGCTGTCGTTTTGAGTTATTCCCGATAGAACTGCAGACATGTCGTCCACTTTCATAACATAGGATACCGTATGTCCTTTGGAGACAGCATTTCTGGAGGGAGCTGAGATACTTATTACAGGCTTTATATCATCATAAATGATAATGTCTGAAAAAGCACTGCTCACATTGCCTGCAGCATCCATAAATCTTATATATACCGTCTTTGAGCCGTTTACATTCTCCAGTGTCCAGCCGGTATATGCCTGAGCGTAGGGTATCCAGCCGGTGCTCACATCAAAGGAAGGGTCGTTGCTGAGCTGCATTCTGGCAGGAAGAGCCTCGTCTCCTTCTCCGTTACCGGCTCCTCCGGCGTCGGAAGCGGATATATTAACCAGCTTTACGCTTTTTGTTCTGGTATAAGCCATATCGTCATATTCCGAGCTTAATACAAAGCTGCCGTTGCCGGGTGGAGTTCTGTCGATTTTCACCTCTGAAAATACACTCTGGCTCACGTTACCTGCCTTATCAACGGTTCTGACCTCAATACGTGTTATGCCCGGGTTTGTCACCTGGATGCCAGCGGCCGGATACGCGGTCCAACTGCTGCTGGTATCTCCGGTAAGCCTGTACTCCGACCTGTCGGTTCCAGAGGCTGCCGCACCGGTATCGACACCATCCGTCACAGTGACAGCCACACTCTCTGCGTTGGTCCAGTCGCTATTATCATTTATGGCTGGTTTTGCCGGGGCGATTCTGTCCAAATACAAGGTTTTAACCCAGGTGGCGGTTCCTTCTTCATTATTTTTTCCGGTTCCGTCCACAGCAGCGATTCCGATGGCCGTGTAACTGTCCTCCCGCAGCTCATCGGCTGCAATATCCCAGGAAAGCTCCCAGGAGGCACCCGATAAAGTTTGTGAAATAACCACAGTTTTTTTAACACCGTTTATTGATGCGGAAAGGGTTACCTCGTTATTGTCCGCATCACTTACAGTCCCGGACAAAGTAAAGGTGGTAAACCCAGGCACCTCGGACCGGTATATATTTTCCGCCGGAGAGCTCACCGAGATAACGGGGGCAGAGTTTATCCTTATGTTCTGCACGGGGCTGAAGGCGCTCTGAACTCCGTCGCTGTTTTTTGTACTTACCCTGTAATAATAGGTTGTACCGGCAGTAAGCCCCGAATGTGTTCCCGATGTGGCCGTACTCCAGCCGGTGGAGGTATTCCAATTGATATTGTCGGTTGAATATTCAACCTTGTACTGTTTTCCGGCAGCGTTAGCTCCTATGTCAATGCTCCAGCTGTTCCTTGTCTGGTCCGGAGTATGGTTTATCACTTCCAGGCCCGGTACGGCAGCCAGGGTATATTTTGACACGGTACTGCTCTGAACCGACACCGAGCCGTTTTTCGCTACTACATAATAGCTGTACGAGACATCCGGTGCAAGCCCGGTATCTCCAAAGGAGGCCTGTGTTGTGTTTCCTGTCAGCACTCCGTTTCTATACACATCATAACTGGTGGCATTTGTATCTCCGCTCCAGGTCAGCGCCATTGTGCTGACGCCTGGAGTCAGTATAATATTCTGGGGTGCGGCCATGATGATAAAGCCTCTGGCTACAGAATTTGAGGTTCCTCCCGACGTATCCTGTGACAGAAATTCAACCCTGTGAGTGCCCGGTGTCAGGGTTCCGGGATTGAAATTGAAACTGAAGGAACCAGGTACTCCGGAAAAAGTATAGCCTGTCTTTAATGCTCCCCCGTCTATAGAATAATATATAATCGTACCGGCGGTATTCTCTTCATCGGTTACATTACCCTGTACGCTTAAGACTGAGTTGTTGGCAACCACTCCGTAATTTGATGCCGGCACCGATACGGCTATCTGGGGGGCCTTGTTTGCAGGACCTATTCCATAGAGCACAGAAAACTTTTTTGTCTCGTAGGCTGCCAGCACCCGGTCCTTCCAGGAATACGCCATGCCGCTGTCAATCCCGCTAAGTGAGCTATCGGAAGTATTGGCAAACATATTTGCATCAACCTCCCCATAAGCTCCAAACCAGTAGGTATCCACATCGGTAACGCCATAGGCATTCCTGCCCACAAAATTGAACTGCGCTCCGCTGCCGTCAGTCATATAAAAGCCGCTGCCGTCTGCAAATTTAGTTATGGGAGCACTGTCATTCGACCCAATCTGGATGTCTGCGCCTGCTCCGATGGATATGGTCTTTGCGGCAGCTGTTGTATTTTTGGCTGTATATTCAACCTTCACATAATATCCATTATTGACAAAGCTGGTATTTACGTCAAATTGAATGCCATCCTTTGTCACACTGCCTCCGTTTGAAATATTCTGCAGAGCATCGGTATACTTGGTGCCCCCCACTATCACATAACATCTGTAGCCATTATTATTGTAGGTTGTCTGTAACAGCTGGGAGTTGTAATATCCCTTAATATCATACAGAGAACTCGGTTTAGGCATTTCCCAATACATTTTCCCGTTATCCCCGGCGGCTGCAGCTGCAGTTCCCGGCAAGCCCGCAAAGAGCACACTCAAAATGCAGACCATGAGTATGGGAACTATTGTGTTTTTAAATTTAGTACCTTTCATCCGTCCATCTCTCCCGTCTCTAAAATCGTCGTTTGATCCGCATCAGTTAATAAGTTTTGCTTTCTGCAGCAGCAGTCTTACACAGGCTGCTCCTTCGGCCCGGGTCATGGTGACCTTCGGAGCCAGCTGCCCCTTGCTGCCGGTCATTATACCGGTTTTGATCACCCTTGCGGCAGAATCCCCTGCATAATTGGATATTGCTCCCGAATCCCTGTACTTTTGGAGAATTTCCTTGGTTTCAGCTGCCGGGAGTTCTGCCTTCAGGGCTACAACCCTCATTGCATTGCCCAGTATGGTCATGGCCTGTTCTCTTGTAATAAAGTCATCCGGACCAAATTTCCCGTTCCCGTAGCCCTTCGCTATGCCATATTCATATGCGGTTTTAATATACCCTGCATAGGCTGACTTTTGATCAACATCCGTAAAAACTGTATCTGTAGAATCTCTCAGCAGTCCAAGTCCCCGGATCAGAAGCACTGTAAATTCCGCTCTGGTCATCTTCTTATCAGGTGCATACAGGTTATTTCCCACACCACTTACCACCAGTCTGGAGTTCAAATCGTTTACTTCTGTTTTCGCAGTATGCTTTTCCATATCCCTCATTTCCCTGGGATTCCATATGAGCGCAAACACACCGTCAATCAATGAATTCACCTTTGCATAATATTTTCCGTCTAGAACGGTAATTTCCGTGGGTATGTGAATGATTTTCCCATCCTCTCCCACCCGGACAGCCGTTGTTATTTTCTCTCCCTCAGGAATCGGAATATATAGGGAGACATAGGCTCCGAAAGGTGACAGGCTCACGGTCTTTCCGCCCTTTTCTGCAAAGATTCCGAATTTCACTGGTTCGCCCACCGGCGTATAGCCCTGCTGCCTTATTTTCTTCTTAATCTCTTCATTATCCGGTTCTTTCAGCTTCTTTACACTAATGTGAACGTACACATCCTTAAGCTCGGTGTCATCTCCGAATTTCTTTTTGAGCTTTACGGGGTCAATCACATCTTTTGTCACTTTTGCCCTTACATCCTCATCCTCAACCAGTCCTCCGTCTCCTTCCAGAACATCCGGCAGTTTGTCTCCGGTAACCGTCTTTTCTCCCGAAGGCTTTTCTTCATCCTTTGTCTTCGGATCTTTGGTGCCTGGATTCGTGGGGCTGGTGGGATCTGTACCCGTAGCCGGATCTTCAATCACCTGAAATTCACTGAATTTGTCAATAAGAATTTCAACGCCATATGGTTCCAGGGTTCCAGCTCCATTGCCAGCTCTGTATACAATCCTTCCCGCTTTTACTTCTGTGGACCCGTCACTGTGATTTATATACACTCTGACTTTGCTCAGATTGCTTATGCTTGCATTACCAAACGGAAGAACGACATATGTGTTTACTCCGCTGTAGTTGGTCTCAATCATGCTTGGAGCACCAATAAGCCTGAGGTCTGGTCCAATCTTCCGCTTTGCCTGATTTTCAAGCTCCTTCTTCCTGTCCTCATTCCTTATGGGAACAATTCTGAAGTACAAATCTGTTCCTGTGTCTTCCAGACTCTTTATCTCTTTGTCAGTCAACCTGATTTCAGCTACCGGTGAAGCGATGGTCATGGAAATATTTCTCTGGGAAAGCAGTGTCACAACTGAAGCTGGAATCTCAACCGCCTGCTCGTCGGCAGCATCACCGTCATCAAGCTCAAAGTCTATGTTCATTCTGCGGTTGTCTTCACTTTCCTTGGGATTAACTGCCATGGCAAGTGCTTTTACATGATTTATATCTAAAATCAGCGTATCAACTTTTGTAGTGCTTCCGTCTCCCTCGTTGACAATTGTCCGGTATACCGGCACACTGTTTTGAGAATCTCCGGCAGTAATTCCCAATTTCCTGCCGCTATCGGTACGGATTTCATTGTTTTCTTTTGAAGCCCCTGCTTTTTTAACCACCAGCAGATACTTCTTTGTGACGGATATATTGTTCAATGTTAGTGTGGCGGTTATAATTACATTTTCATCCTGGGTCTGTCTGCTTACCGTCGCTTTCTGCTTTCCGGTATTTGGATCCAGCTCTTCGGTTATGTTGATGATGGAGGGCTTGTCCGATTTCCACGAAATCCTGGACTTGTATGCTCCTGTTGTGAGCATCCAGAAATCTGTCGTAATACTCTCCCATATATCCCCTGTGCCAAAATTGAAAGCTTCATCAGGCGTCAGCTTTTTGGCAGCTTCCTTTACCGCCTCTTTATCGGTCAGCTTTCTGACTGTAACCTCAAATACCTTTGTTCTGGTCTGTCCCGTCACAGGATTCTTGATAATGGCCGTAAGCGTGACCGGGCAATCTTTATCTTCCGGTCCTGGTCTTGTTACTGATCCGTCGCCTTCAATATATTGGTCATTACTGGATATCCAGGTGATGGCAGAGCCGGATTTTCCCTTTGCAGCCAGGTACAAGGCCGCTGTGACACTGTTTGCAGTATCTCCCTCGGTGTACACAATGCTTATGTCATCCAGGTCTGAATTCACATCGGTATGATCTTTTTTTGCCACCTTCACGGTAAACTGCTTTTCCCTGCTGACCCAATAATTTATTTCGGTTGAAAATTTCTTCACTTTTGCTTTTAATACAACGGTCATATCCTCGTCAGTACTTTTTACAGAACCATCAGCCGCAACAACATTTCCAGTGCTGCTTGACCAGCTTATATCACAGCCGTTGGCACCTTTTTGCCTGAGCTTCAGATTTTGTGTCACAAAGTCACTGTTATCTCCGTTCGCATACACAATCTGCAAAGCCTGGGTATCTTCCAGTATCTGACGCAGAATATCATCCTCGTCGGTCTTTATTACCGTCAGTTCAAATACCTTCTGTACGGATTGACCGGCTTTGGAAATGGTGGCTGTCAGCTTTACTTTTTTATTTACCGATGCATTGCGCATAACGGTGCCATCTATATCAATGTTTGTGGTATTATCACTTGCCCAGCTTATGGTGCTTCCCCGGCTTCCTTCTGTGGGAAGTATCACATGTGTAGTAACCTGCTCTGCACTGTCCCCGGTATAATAGCCGATAGCAAGCAGGTCTGCATCCTCTCTTACGTCGAATGCAGGTGAAGTCTGCCGCAAGACCTTAAGCTTAAATGTCTTTGAAAGCACTGCAGCACCATTGGTAATCGTTGCTGTAACCGTTACCTCCTTATCTCCCTCTTCCAGCTTCGGCCTTCTCACAAGTCTGCCGTCATCGGCTATAAAAGCCGTATTGCTGCTCTTCCAGGTCACGGTACTGCCCTGGATCACAGCCTCCACAAACGTGACACCAGCAGTGACATGCTCGGCGCTGTCTCCTTCGGTATATAGGATATACACCTGCTCGAAGTCCTCTTTGGCCTTGTCAACCTCTGTCGCTTCCATTGACTTCACCGTCAGTACGAAAGTCTCGGACCAGACATTATTATTATCCTTTGCATCCTCAGCTGTCACTGTAAGGGTTACGGATATATCCCCGGCTCCCTTTACAGGTCTTGTAACGGATGCTGTATATTTCCCGTCTGCTGCTTCCTGAGCAATGCTGATAAATTCCTCTCTGTCTGAGTTCCAGGTAAGCTTTGACCCATTCAGGCTTCCCAATGCACTTAAGGTGATATCCTTAGTCACATGGTTTATGTCATCGCCGTAAGAATAGAATATTCGGGCGATTCTTGCATCATCCTTGACGTTTCCAAGGATATCCGACGGATCAGTCAAGCCTTTAACGGTCAGCCTAAAGGTTTTTTCCCCTGTTTTGCCTTCAAGTGTTATAACAGCCTTCAATTCCACCGTCTGATCGTCCTTGCCGCTGACATATGCAGGCCTTATGACCTTGCCGTCAACTGTCACGGCCGACCCGGACACCACCTGCCAGCTCACCTGGGCGCCTGATTTCGCCGCTGCCGGAAGAATCACATCTCTTGTTACGCAGGCTGCACTGTCCCCGGGTGCATAGCCTATTTCAAGGAAATCCATGTCCTGCTGCAATAATATGGAGCCGTAGGATATGGTAAAACCTTTGGCTGAAGTATTTCCGGCACTGTCCTTCACTGTGACGGTATAATTTCCGCCGTCATATACAATACTGCCTGAAATCATACGTCTTTCTTCATTAGTTCCTGTATTTTTAATAACTGCAATTCCTTCATTAAATTCTATTTTTACGCCGTCATCATAATATCCGTCATTATCTGTGCTGCCGGTAAGCTCAATGACCGGTGGAGTCATGTCAAAGATGACCCTGCCCAAGGTTCCCGCCGGTTTTGTCTCAGAAGACATATTTCCTGCCAAATCCGTAGTGATAATGCCAAAAGGTATTTGCTTTCCATCCAGGGCATTATAGCTGCTGTCCCCGGGTATACTGCATGAGGCCTTCCAACTGGTGCTGTCGTCGTTTGCAGCGGTAAAAGCAACAGCCTGACCGGCAATATTTCCTGTAACCCCCGCCAGCGGCTCATCCGCAATAAACTCCAGTGTCAGTGTATTTCCCTTTGCCGCATATTCGGAATTCTCGGTATTGTCCGAAGAAAAAGCCAGGCTCACGATTTTTGCAGCAGTGTTGTCCACCTTCACCGGATTGCTGGCTGTAGATGCCTCGGCAGGGTTACCCTGCGCATCCTGTGCACTTCCGGAACCGATACGTATCTGAACCGTTCCTTCACCCATGAGGTTTTCAAGGATGATTTTCCTCTGCAGAGGCTGTCCCTCCACATCCTCGATTTTGACATACGCATTGGCAGTTCCTGAGGTAATCAGGGCAACCTCTTTGGAAGAAAGAGTTATTGCCGTCGTATCACCACTGTATTCCGCAATATAATAAACTGAATTTGATGCCTTCACACTGACAGCTGAAGGTCCTGACAAAGTCAGCTTGGGTCCGTCGTTTTTAACTGTAAGTATATGGCTTGATGCCGGTGAAATATTTCCAGCAGCGTCAAGTATATAAAGGTAATAGATACCTTCGGCGGTAGGTGCGTTTATAACGTTTGACCTGCCGTGGGTGGATGTGATTGTTGTACCGTTGGCAGGGGCAATCCCAGCATAACCCGCAGGTGCAAACCGGACGCTGTCACTGTCCATGCCTCCGCAGGCTTCTGAGGTGCTGTTTAATGTAACCCCATGTCCTCCTCTGATTGTAATATCTGCTATAAACAGGGAATTCTGATTGTCGGGTGCCACGGCATCAATGACAAAAGATGCATTTCCCGCCGTCTCAACTGACAGATTTCCGGCAGTGTCGCAGGCGGCACCGGCCAGGATAATCAGACCCACGGTCCCTTCAGAATTCATATGTTCAGGTATATTTATGTTCACTCTTACCTTTGCAGGATTAAGCTCAGTGACGGAAATGCCCGCATTCAGCGCAGCCATGTCCTCATCAGAGAAGGTTCCTGATGCCGAAAGTTTTATTCTGCCTGTATCTCCGCTTAAAATTCCTGAAAGCGCCGACATTTCATTAATATCAATGTCGTAGGACACTGTCATGCCTTTTTTTGCACTAAATCTGGAGGGCAGCGAAAGCTTAAGCTCCGGAGGTACATTATCATATATTATGCTGCCTGTCACAGGAGCACTAATGTTTCCAACGGCATCCCGGAATCTCACAAATACCGTCTTTGTCCCGGGTTCCTCCGTGAGAGTCCAATTGTACCTTTCTTTGGAATAATCCTCCCACACAGCACCGGAGAAATCTGCGTGATTACTTATTTGCATTTCTTTAGGTGCTTGAGGATCATCGGCACCGTTGCCAGCTCCGCCGCTGTCCGTAGCAGCTATTGAAACAAGCTTGACAATCCTTGTACCGGTAAATCCATCCCGGCTATCTGTCAGAGCTTTCAGTACAAAGCCGCCTTCCGTCGGCGCAGTTCTATCGATTTTAATCTGCGCGGTGCTAATACCACCCACATTGCCCACTGCATCCATGCTCCTGGCCCTTATGACAGTAATTCCTTCATTGGTGATAATAAATCCGCCCTCCCGGTACGCTTTCCACTCCGAGGAGGTTGCGCCGCTCAGCATATATTCGGTCTTACTGCTTCCTGCTTTAATATCTGCTCCGTGTGCAATTGTCACCGCTGCCGAAGTAATATTTGTCCACTGGGTATTTGCGGCAATCTCAGGCGGCTGGGGACCGGTTTTGTCTACGAACAGGATATTGCTCCAGTCCACCTGAGTAATTCCTCCAAAGCCATCATTTCCAGTTACTTTGATAGCATTATAATCGCTTTGAGCAATAGAATCGGTTGAGATATTCCAGGACAGGGACCAGGGAATTCCTGCAGCTGTCGCGTTGACTACCGTTGTTCTTGTCTTTCCGTCAATGGACGCTGAAATCCTTACCGTATCATTGTCCTTATCCTTTACAAGCCCCGACAATGTAAAATTCCCGTAACCCTCCACCGCCGACCTGTATACATTGGAAGACGGCGAATTTATTTCGATGGCTGGCGCTTCGTTTGACCGGGCATTCGCTGTTCCGCTGTAAGCAGTCTCAACTCCTTCACTGTTTCTGGCCTTTACACGATAGGAATAGGTTACGCCTGGTAAGATTCCAGCGTGCTGGGGAGTAAGGAAATTGATCCAATCCCCCAGGTTCCTCCAGAAAGAACCCCCATCAACGGAATACTGAATCCAATAATCTGTTCCCTCCGGATTGCCTTGTGCGTTGATGGTCAAATTATTTGTATCCGCAGAATTCTGCGAGCTGATCTCAGGAACTGCGGCAAAAGTATATTTACCGGCAGTAGTGCTTTTAGCCGAGTCTCCGCTTGCATTTTTAGCAATAATATAATAGTCATATTTTGTATTGGAGAGCAATTCCTGATCTTCCGATTCGGTTCCTTCAAACCAGCTCCTGATACACTTGAAGCTCCCCTGTCCATTGTCTCTCCGATAGATGTCATAGCTTTCGGCTCCCTCCGGTGCCGTCCAGGAAACCCGTATAACATCATGGGTACCTTCCACAGGCTCAGCCATAATTCCCGTCGGTGCCACCGGCAGTGTCACTTTGCTCACAACGGAAGAGTATGCCGTCTCAATACCGTCACCGTTTCTTGCCTGTATTCTATAATAATATACGGTTCCGGGATTCAAACCGGTATTGGTATAGACTTGAGCAGCCGTATCCTTTGCGCTTAAGGTAAAATCCTCCACAGGAATCCAGTTGGTCCCGTCGATGGAACGCTCAAGGCGGTATAAGGTTCCGGGAGTATTTGCCCGATTGTTTATAGTCATGGTCACAGAGGTTGTGGCGGCTGAATCCGGCACCAACTCTGGTACTTCTGCCAGCGTGTACCGTGTTATACTCCGGCTTGTTACCGAGTCCCCTCCTTCATTTTTTGATTTTACATATATCTCATAGGGACCGTTGGGCTTAAGCCCTACATGGGTTACCCTGCTTCCTTCCATTCCGGCGTTTATTTTTACACCGTCCCGGTATACATCATAATTTACAGCGCCAGGTGCCTCTGTCCATACAATCTCCAATGAGTCTGTGGTATCGGCCTTTGCTGTGACAGTGATAGGATTCGGTGCTCCCGGGGCGGTTTTTCTATTAACTGTTGCTGAATAGGCACTTTCGATTCCATCTCCGTTTTTAGCCTTTACACGGTAGTAATATACGGTATTCGGAGTCAGCCCCGTATTGGCACAAACGGTTTTTTCTCCTGCAGTGCTGAGTAATGTATAGTTTTCAGCAACAGTCCAGTCGGTGCCGTTTGTGGACCGCTCAAGGCAATAGCGGGTTCCGGGAGGATTCCCGTTGTTTAAAAATTCAAGTCTTACTTCCCCTGTGGATGCATCTGCAGCCGTAATTCCGGGAACAGCAGCATTTGTGTACCGTGAAACATTTATTCTGTCGGAGCTGCCCATATCGTTCCCGGCCACCGCACCAATCGGATAGGCTGTATTAGGACTCAAACCACTTATGGTGGCTGAAGTCGTTGCAGAATTTCTCAGAATCAAGTCTGACCCGTTATATAAATCATAACCCGTGGCCTCTGATGCATTCCAGGATATATCCAGCGCTCCGCTGGTGCCGGGTCTTGCCGCAACCGTCAAGCTGGGCGGCAGCGGATAGGTATGTATTTTAACGACGGCATTGCCCGCCGATATGCTCTTGTGTCCGTCGGAATCCATGGCCTCAATCTGATATATGCGATCTTCCGTACTGGGGGTTCTTGGTTCCTGTCTTACTTTGACCAGTGCCACCTTCCTGGCGACCTTGTTCATTACCTGTTCATTCACCGAATTGCTCAATACTCTTACATTATCCACCAGCAGCTCGGAGCTGATCAACTTTCCGCCTGTCCCGTCCTGGGAACCGCACAAAAATTCAAACACGAGATTTTTACTGCCTGGCAGGGTTATCTTTCGGGTTACCGCCTGCCAGCCATTGGTCTCGTCCCCTCTCTCGTAGAAGAGCTGCTGTCTGGCTCCGGTAACACTGTCAGCTACATATCCGTATACATCATATTTATCACCGGTATTCTTTGCATAATAATATAAAGAAACACTGTCTCCGGTATTGGCCTCAAATTCTGTGCTGGTGATTTTCGGTCCATGCAGTGCACCGTAGCTGTCTTTGATCCAGCAATCCAGATAAAGGCGCATATAGGAAGCACTTCCGTCCACTGTTTCTACCCAGTTCCAATTAAAATACGGAGCTTTCTTTTTAACCTCAATGCTGGTGCTTCCACTGCCCTTTTGTTGAGAGTCTCCCTGAAGCGCTATGAATTGATTAGTGAACTTCCATTTCTCAGTTCCTTCTTCAAACCCGCCATTTGGCAGAGGAGTGGCAAATTGTATCTTGAGATTTTTTCCGTTTTTGCCGTTTTCAACTCCATCTATGGAGCCTATCTGTTTTTTAGCTCCTCCGGTCCCCAGATAGACGGTGGTACCCGACAGGGAAACAGCCCCATAGGCATTGGGGTCGGTATCCGATACTATTGACAGTTCATCGCCCTCCACCGGAGCACCGGCTTTTTTAAACAGTAAATAGCCGTCGGCAAAGCTGCCCCCGGCAGATACCGCCACGTCTCCGTCAATCCTCACGGGGATAAGTTCTCCCGATCTAGGTACGTTCATGGTGCTGATATTGTCAACACCGGTTATGGAGAACGGGCTTGCCATGGCCTTGCCCGGCATAGCCCATATCGCTGATACTACCATCAGTGAAGCGAGCAGATAAACTGCTGTTTTTGTGTAAAGTTTTTTAAGTAATCCCGTTTTCAACATTTTCTCCCTCAGTTCATTATCCTGACGTTCCAGGTATCATCTTATCTTTTTCGATTGCTTATGGTATTTTTGATGTTATTATAATCTTTCGTGATGATATGAAAATGAGCCGGAAATGAACGCAAAATGAAACAGCGGAATTTTCCCGTAAATCGCCGGAAAATTCCGCTGTTTCATTTCAATCTTAAAACCAACAGGCAATACTTGTATACTAGAGAGCCTTAGCCTGCATTATTACCCTTATATCTCTTGCCGCCCTTTTATTATTTTGCGTACCGTAATATTCAATCAGTCTTTCATAGCCTTCTTCATCGTAGTCATTCAGTTCCAGCATTTTTATCAGCAGTTCTTCAGCCTTTTTACTGTCGCTTTTCTCGTAGTGATTGTACAGGGCCTCCAACATCTCAAAGGCCAGCTTTTCCAGATGCCATCTTTTCGTGTTCGCCCAGGAATAGTCTTTTCCCGCCAGGTATTCCCCCTTGTAAAAACTGATTGCCCTTTCTGCCTCCTGGATATGGCCTTTTTGTTTGAATAGCCTTGCACATATCTCAAATTCAATAACATCACAGATATATTTGTCTTTACTTATATAGTATGAGCCCGTGGACTTGATACTCTCCACAAAATCGTCAAGTCCAAGCTCCTGAAGATTTTTTCTCAGCTGATAAACCACTGTATTGAGGTTTATGGAAGCTCTGTCGGGATCAGTTTCAAACCACAGCTTATCAATGATATAATCCCTTGTAACAGGTGCTCCTCTCTCCTGAATAAGCAGAGCCAGCAGCTCCTCGGATTTGGAATTTCGCCACCGGATGGTTTTATTTTCTTCATCCCTGCTGATTCTGAATTGTCCAAAACAATCAATACTGATTTTTTTCTGCCGGCTGGTGCTGTGCACATGCTGCAGCCTTGTCCTATTTTTATTCTTTGAGATTTTTTTAATGAATTTTTTTAGTTTTTCCTGCTCCAGGGGCTTCAGCAAATATCCCTCAACCTCCATCTCAAAGGCTTCAACCGTATATTTTTCACAGTCGGAAACCAGAATTATGCTTATATTCTCAGCCACGGAGGATATCCATTCCACAAGCTTTCTCCAGTTCATTCCCGGCATATTTATATCCAGCAGCAAAACATCCGTACCCTGAGAATTTGAAAAGATATATTGAATTAAATCCTCCTGACAACTAAATAGGCCGCATATGGCTACATCCTCACTTTTTTCCAGAAGCACTTTCATATTCCTTATTTCATTGCTATTTGTTTCTGCCGCAATAACCTTTAACATTTAGCATCCCCCTTTTATCTCTATACTGCGTTCACACGCCTGCAACGGTTTTCATTTACCTTTCATTTTACACGCTGCCTGTTGCAAAATTGTTGCAGATAGAGTTTCAGGTGCTCCCGTTCCCTTGTTCATCCATGTTCATCTGACAGCTCGTCCGTAAGTTTACGGTACAGCTGCTGAAGTTCCTGCCCCGGCCTTACTCCCAGATCTTTCTTTAATAAAGTGAGGTATTCATTATAGTATTTTTCCGCCTCTTTCTTTCCGGCTGTATGGAACAGGATTGCTACTGCTTTCATTCTCATCCCTTCATTATATGGTTCATGTGTATTCATAAGCTCAATAATTTTCAAAATTTTTAATGGTTCAGCTTTTGCAGCTTCCAAATATTTTACAAACCTGGCTCCGGCTGCTGCCAGATACCTATGGTAAGTCATTCTTACCTGATAACACCAGGGACTGTCGAATTCTTCCAGAAATGCATCCGTACAGCTTAGCAGGATTTTGCCGTAGTGTTCCGAATTTTGAGAATTTATCTCAATAGAGTCCAGAATCAGCTTTTCCAATTCCAGAGCATCAATGTCTATTTTCGTGCCGCCAATATCTATCCGATATCCGCTGCCCACAGATACCACCGCAATCCCTGTCCTATTTTCTCTCAGTATTTTATTTAGTCTTGACAGCGTACTCCTCAAATTTATATGAGCTTTTTCACTGTCACTATCTCCCCAGACAGCCTCCATGAGCTTCCATTTGGAAACCTCTCTGCTCTCCCCCTGAAGCAGCAGGTAGGCAAATACCTCTGCACATTTAGCGGTTAGCCAGTGCACTGGTTCATTCTTTTGCCCGGTGTACAACAAAACCCTGCCAAAAAGTGATACTCTGACAGCAGCTGGAACAGCACCGGTAATTTTTTTGTCTGCCGTCATCCTCTTTCTGACTCTTTCTACGGCCCGGTCCAGGTCATTAATGGATACCGGCTTTAGCAAATAATCCAGGGCATTTACATCAAACGCATTAATTGCATACTGGTTATACGCAGTGATAAATACGATTTCACCTTCAAAACCCGATGCCTGTGCTTTTTCGGCCAGCTCCAGCCCGCTTATTTCAGGCATTTCTATATCCAGAAAAAGTACATCCGGCCTGAGCGTTTCCACCGCAGAAAGCATCTGATACGGATCTGAATAATACCCCAGAACCTCAACTCCTTCTCTTTCGAGAAGCCTGCAAATATGCTCCAACGTCAGTATTTCATCATCAGCCACAATTGCCTTTATCATCTTTTATCCCCCTGTCCGCTCTGCGGACATAAATTCAAAGGGTTGAAAGTGGTCTCTTTCACCCCTTATCTCACAATGCTGTCCATATTTTCAACAGGAATACTCATGATTATGACTGTACCTGCTCCCTCTTCGCTTCTGATAGTCAACCCTTTTCCATATTCATTCTGAAGCCTTTTATTGACATTTTTAATTCCTATACCGCCTCCTATAAAATCATGTTCCAGCAGCTGCTTTTGCTTTTCCGCCGGCATTCCAAGGCCATCGTCTGCAATGCGGAGCTCCAGTTCATTATTGTTCATTTCAGCGGATATGGTGACCGTCCCTCCTGAAAGCCGCTTCATCAGCCCATGCCGTATTGCATTTTCCACCATTGGCTGAATGGTCAGGGCAGGCACTGTATAGGACATGAATCTTTCCTCAATGTTGAAGCAAACTGTAAGTCTGTCCCCAAAACGCGCCTTTTCCAATTCTACGTAGGACTTTACGCAGGATATTTCCTTTTTCAGTGTAATCATGTAATTGTACGGATCAATATCAAAGCTGCAGCGCAGGTAATTGCTTAACTCTGCAAGAAGGGTTCCGGCCCTTTCCCCATCCTTGAAGCACAGCGACATGATTACACTCAGGGCATTGTATAAAAAATGAGGCTTTATCTGGTATTGCAAAAATGCCATTTCCATCCGTATGGCATTCCGGACAGCTTCCTTCAAATTGCCGAGGGTTCCCGCTCTTGCCCGCAGCTCTCTGGAATCAAAAGGCTTTACGAGGAAATCATTTGCTCCGGCCTTGAGCCCCGCCTCCACATCCTCCGGAGTATTTCTGACAGTCAGAAGCAATATGGGGAGTTCAAAGAGCGCATACTCCTGCCGTATTTTTCTGCAAACCTCATATCCGGATATTCCCGGCATCATCACATCCAGCAATACCAGGGACAGGTCCTTGTGCTCCTTGATCAGTTCCAAAGCCTTATAGCCATTGTAGGCAACATGGGTTTCATAATTCTCTTCCTGGAAGATATCCTGCAAAACCTTTATATTGGAGGGCTCATCATCAACAATCAGAACCTTGTGCCCTTTGCCCCTGACTTCTCTCAAGCGGTCCTCAGAAACTGTGGAAATCAATTCATCCCAGTGCTTCTGGTTAAAGTCCTTTATTGCGGTGCCGTTTTTTTCAGTATCCACCCCGGTATCTCCTGTCCCCTGGGCCTCCGGAAGTTTTACAGCAAACCTGGAGCCAGTGCACAGTTCCGACCATTCCAGGGCTAAATCCCCTCCCATGCTGCATGCAAGTAATTTCGAAATTGACAGGCCCAAGCCGCTGGAGCTGAAATCACTGAAATTTGTTTCACCGGTATGGACTTTCCCTTTGAAAAGCTCCTTCTGAAGCTCCTCTTCAATGCCGCTTCCGGTATCCTCCACACGTAAATAAACATATCCGTCCGACTTGTCTGCACTTATCTCCACGTAACCACTTTCCGTATATTTCAGAGAATTACTCAACAGATTCATGATAATCTGCTGAAATCTGTTCTCATCGGTGTAGAGATAATATTCACCTGCAGGGACGGCATTGATAAGTCTGACCGTATCGCCCTTCCTCATATGTTTCAATACTTCTATTGCCGCCTGAACATTACCGTTAATGTCGAATACTTTTTTGTTCAGTTTGAAACTTCTGTTCTGCAAATTTTGAAAATCTATGATGTCGTTAACCATGGCTGACAGTCTGGTAGCCAGAGAAACGATGTAATTCAGATTTTCACGTTGTTCTTCCGCGCCTTCCTCTTTGTTCTTTTTAAGAATTGTCTGTGCAATATTGATAATTCCATGCAGGGGCGTTTTAAATTCGTGAGAAGTATTAATCAGAAATTCGTCCTTAAGCCGGTCGGTTTCAATCAGTTTGCGGCTCATGGTCTCCATTCCGTCATAGGCCTTCACATAATGCTCCGCCAGCAGCACAGCAATCCCCATGAGCAGGAATATCAGAATAAACAGCGGAGCAATATTGTTGTAAATCATTGAATTAAAATAAAGTGCGGCACTTACATACGCAAATACGTTCAGAAGAGTTCCCAGCAACAGAAATATGACCGCTGCCCTGCTCATCCCCTGATGTTTTTGTTTTATGAGGGAAATCAAGATTAATATCCCTATGAATGCATAAAGCGAAGCATTTAAAATGCCGGTGAGATATTCAAAAATAAACATCAGCGGTGTGGGAGCCGCAAGAATCAGCAGAATACCCAGACCCACGGCACTGCCGATGACCTTCATATTCCTGCCGGAGACAAGCTGGCTGCACATCTCACGTATAAACAGGCTCACGAATAATATGCTAAGACTTATCAGGGCTATTTTCAGCTTCAGGACCAGCATGAAAGGTATGAAATTTATAAGCCCGAGAATTATTTTTTCTCCATCCGCCGCCCCGATGAAGGAAAAGGCTATACATATGGCACTGACATAAATAAGCCTCTTTTCTTTTCTTCTTCGAATGTAAATTCCAAAGTAATACAGACCGGACAAGAGTAAAAATGACATATTCATTACACTCATAAAATTCAGTCTGAAATACAGGTTCAATATATTCTTTTCACTGCCCAGGTAGATACTCTGAATTATTCCTCCGTTATAATAATCCAGATTGGCCACTTGAATAACAATGTCCAAGACCTTTTCGTCTCCCGGAAAAAATACTGTTAGAGGAATTACATTGCCCACATATCCGTCTTCCACGCCAGTTTCAGGATTTCCGCTTTGTCCCAGCTCCCTGCCATTTACGAAAATCTTGCAGGACGACCTTATGTTTGTGGTTTTTAGTCCATACATATTCACGGACGTGTTGACCTTAACCTGTAACCTGTATGTACCTACGCCTTTATCGGATATTATTCCTTTGGTGGCTGGTCCAAGCCATCGGCCCGGAACTTTTATGTACAAGGCTTCTCTTTGCAGGTCTTCCCATTTGTCCCCAGGCGTCAAAAGCCTGTTAGGATAGAATTCCCAATCCCCATTGAGCTTCACATTTCCCTGTGCTGCAAAGTCCCAGCCAGAGAGATCTATGTATCCATTTTTGCTTGCAGGAGCCTCTTTCCCTGAATACCTTTCAGAAAAATAAATGATTCCTGTCAGTATTGAAATGATAAATGCCAATACTATTAACCAGATAACAACCTTTTTATTGCTGTTCTTCAATTCTTCAGCTCCTTAAAACACAGTCTCTCTTTAAGCTACAGTGTCAGGCAGTCCTGTTTAAAGAGTGCCTGATAAATTTAATTTCAATTATGGAATATCAAATATTTATGTAAATTATACAACATATAACCCAGGATAACTATATTGTTTTATTTTAGCGAACATTGGCATCTTTTAAAGGCCTTTTACTCCGGATTTTCTGACGCGGCAGGTCAAGATTGAATCTAGAACTCATTATAAAGTGGACTTTCACCTCATAAAAGTGCTCCCTTACTAATTCCTATACCTACCTCGTACTTTTTTTGGAATTTATTTATTTATTTTACATATTATACTAATTACATGTTAATTGTGATATACTATTGATAAAATAATTGTAATAAAAATAAAAATATAAAGATATTAACAAAAATATGTATAATGAGGTGAAGAAATTGAAAGATGTCCTTCAGTATTTATCCGTAGATATGTTAATTGTCCATGACGTACCTAAAAAGCTTTCCAAAAAACAACTTAAAATCAATCCAGCTCTTGAAGCGGAAGATATTATATTAAGTGAAGCACCTACAGACTTCGACCAAGATTTAACACAGTTCTTCCATGATAAAATAGTACAAACAATAGGATCATCAAATGCTTTTGGAATACAATTTGAATCCTCTGCTCAAACAAATGTTCAAACTTCAGTACTAAATTTTTTCGGCTCCGGTCTCCAAAAGGGCTTCCCTGTAAGTGAAAAAAGCTCAATTAGTATAACACAAGATATTGCATTACACCTCCATGCCGTGCAAACTGCTCAAAATACCGGCGGGATTCTTCTATTTATACCTTGTCATGCCAGAAACCAGCATGCGCTTGCAATTCTTAAAGTTGAGAGAGAAGAGGGTGTTAGAATTCAGAGGGATCAAAATACTTCAGGTCAAACTACATTTAATGTACAGCATATAAAGGACTTAATGCTCACCAAGAAAACAAAACTATTCAAAATTGTTTTATTCTATCTGAATGGAAACGCTGAAGTTATTGGATATTTATGTGACCAACAGCAGGGCTATTTTCAAACCCGTGAAGTTGCTGATTTTTTCCTTAAAGACTTCCTAGGCTGTAAATTAATTGAAGAGCCATCTATTACAACAAAGAAATTTTTTGATACGACCGAGCAGTTCATTAATGAGGCTGGTTTATCTGCTGATGTAAAAACACAAATTCACACACACCTGATTTCAGAACATACAAATAATAATACAGGTATTAATATATTAGAATTTGCTCGTCGTTCATTACCAGCGGATATAGTTCAAAGTTATATGAATAAACTTATTCAGAATAATGTTTCTCAATCCTTTGTAAAAGATAATCAACTTATTAAGGGCAGAATCAAAAAGGTTCAATACGAGTTTGAAAGCGGTATAAAAATAATAGGAGAGCAGCAAGTCGTAAATGAAAAACTTACCCTCAGTAATACCGATGATGGAAAAACAAGAATAGAATTTACAGATGCTCTTACAAAGGTGGTATCAAGATAATGAAAACTTCAAGTGGCATTGAAATTCGAAAACTTTGGACTGAAGAATTAAAAATATATGAGAAATTTGGTAGTCATATTAAAAATGAAATATCAAAACTACTTAAATCGTCAGGCATCTATGCTAAAACCAGCTTTCGTACGAAGGAAGTAGATAGTTTAATAAAAAAGCTGAACTGGAAGGATAAAACTTACGATGATATTCATGATAAGGTCGGAGTCAGGGCCGTTGTTCAGTTTAAAGATAATTTATACAAAGCTGATTCCCTTCTAATGGAACACTTTAGCATTAAAATCAGTAAACGTGAAGATATGTGTGAGAAATTAGGTGAAAATACTTTTGGCTACCAATCCATCCACTACGATATTTGTGAAGAATTGGATGGACGAAAGATTTACTGCGAGCTTCAATTACGCACTATTTGCCAAGACAATTGGTCCGAGCTTTCTCATGCACTAGCTTATAAATCTGAAATAAAAATTCCACTTAATATAAAAAGAGAAATCAACGCCCTAAGTGCTGTTTTCGAATTAGCAGATAATCAATTTCAGCATATTCAAAATTTAATAAATCAATTGCCAGATACTAATCCAATAAGAATAATAAACTATCTTGAAAAAATGTTTTATACATATTTAGGGTCAGCTTATGATAAAGAAATGACATCATACTTTTTGAAAAACGTAGAAGTTCTTTATTCTCCTGGTGAAAACTCACTAGAATTACTTAAAAGCTTTATTGACCATAACCTTCCGTTAATTGTTCACAAGGCTGAAGAAAATATCGAGAACCCTTTTTTTACCCAACCAGAAATTTTTATCATACTTGAAAGATTGCAAAATCATAAATATGATTTATGTACATATTGGGAGCGACTTTATGAACTTAGTGAATTAGAATCAATCGCCAATTCATGGGGGACATCCATTTACTAAATGCAAGTGCTTGATGTATGCGCGTGTGTAAGAGCATTAAGTACAAATATATGTTTTCCCGCCGTGTGCTTATTGAGCATACGCTTTTATTCCAACCCTATCTATGCCGCCATATTCAATTAAAAGGACTATCCCCCGCCGCCTTATACAGGTCTGTCCCGGAAGGATATCATCTCCCTATATTGCTGTATACAGCTATTGCATCGGAAATATTAAACTGCTCCGAGTGGGTGTCGCCTTTTGCACCTGCTGTAACCAGAACATATTCCTGATTATTCACTTTGGCGAGGCTGGCGAGACACAGACCAGCCGCACCAGTATATCCAGTTTTACCCCCTAAAATTTTACCGCCGATAAGATTACTGCCGTTGAGTTTTTCAAACATGGAGCTGTTAACGGTTATTCCATCAGCATGCTTGTTGGTAGGCGGTGTGGAATGACGAGGTGAAGTAAAAATCTTCTGAAAAGTATCATTTTGCAAAGCGTAGCATAGCAGGACAGCCAAATCTTCAACTGTGGTATAGTGGTTGTCCTTGTGAAGTCCGGTTGCATTTTCAAAATGAGTATTTTCCATACCGAGCTCAGCCGCCTTTTGATTCATTCTTTTTACAAAAGCCTGCTCTGTGCCTGCAATCCTTTCAGCAAGTCCAATACAGCACTCGGCGCCGCTGGGCAGCATTGCTCCATATAAAAGGTCGATTGCCCTGACCTGCTCGCCCGGCTGGAATCCTGCCATTGATGCATCTGCTTCGTATAGCCCCTGAAATGTGGAGTTGGTCAGTTCTATTTCCTCTTTCAAATCATGCAGGCTTTCTATGGCAACGATTGCTGTCATTATTTTAGTTAAAGAAGCAGGATAGATTTTTACCTGACTGTTTTTTTGCATGATCACGGTATAATCTTCTAAACGAATCAAAATCGCATTAGGACTGCTCAGCTTGTCCAAAGATTGTGTAGTTTTACCGTCAGAATAATTGCGTATTATTTTTAAAGAAGAATACATTGAAGCTTTATCGTGATATTTTTCATCAGATATCTGGTGGTTTACTGGAAAAATGCTGAATTTGTATACAAAAGCGGCAATGACAGCCATAAGCAGAAGTGTTGCAAATATGCGTATTCCTGACTTTTTCTTTTTAACTTTTAGTGCCATAAAAAACTACTCCTTATTCTGTATTAATGATATTTAAACACAGAATAAGGAGCTAAGTTGGAATTCCATCTTATGAGCAGCTTAAGATTTTCTTATATCGTCGTATCAGAAGTTATACCGGGCTGCTTGCGTGTTACCCCTAAAAGCTTGCATATTGGAAATGAAGGGGTTATGCAGATTGTATAATTTCTATATTAACCCTTCAACTCCCCGCACTTTTGTTTAGTGTACTTTTGTTTATTGTACTTAAATATTTTTGAATCATATCAACTGCATTTTGAACTCCATTTTCAGAAGCTATTGTTTTCCCGAGCAATTTGGCTTTTGCTTTCATTTCATTATTACTAACAGCAATATTAATAAGTTCAGCTAGCTTTCCTGGAGTCAACCTGCTATAGGGAATGGATTTTGGTCCAACACCGAGTTCAGAAACACGTTCTCCCCAAAAAGGTTGATCACAAAAAAAAGGAGTGATTATTTGAGGCACTCCTGAACGTAACGCTGCTGCAGTAGTACCGGCCCCACCGTGGTGAACAATTGCCGCCATTCTTTTAAATAACCATGAGTGTGGTATGGAACCGACTTTGAAAACTGTTTCAGGAAGTTTTTCACTGCCTAACCCATTCCAGCCGGAGGATAGTATACCACGTTGTCCACTGAGCCTTAGTGCCTCTATTGCAATTTTAGTTATACGTTCGGGTTCTTTATCCACCATACTGCCAAATCCTATATATACTGGCGGCGATCCCGCATTTAAGAATTCATTAAGGTCCTCCGGCGGCAGCCAGTTCTCAGGTTCGTCAAGGAACCAATATCCACTGATTTTAACTGATTCGGGCCAATCCTCTTGAGAAGGGATAATTGAAGAGCTAAAACCGGATATTACTGGTACACTCCCTTGATAAATCTTGTCAAACATCCCCCAGAAGTTGCAGGACCTCAGGCCTAACACATCCTTTCGCCACCTGTTGGCTATAGCTCTGAATGGCTGCCAAACTATTTGCTCGGTTAATTTGTGAGTAATTTTATTATATATGCCTAAATTAAGAAATCTTGGGGTAAAGGGGGATTGAAAGCCCGTTGTTGGACAAGCTGGGACAAGCAATGTGTGAATACAAGGTATTCCAAGTTTCTCAGCGCTGTCATGTGCCCCCATTGGCCCCATAGTTGTTATTATTAAATCACACCCTTGGCATGCCGCCCAAGTCTCGTTAAATATACTTTCAATCATCGGTTTTAATGCCTTAAACATAGTTCTTACAAACATCAGCTTATTCTTGCTTTTTGCTGCTTCTTTCATTTCCAGGCTTCTTAAAAAGTCCTGAGAGTTAACTGAATTTGTTTGAATATATTCTAAGCCATTTTCGGTTATAAGATCACTAAACTCTTCTGTTGCAGGCATACGCACATCATAGCCTGCCTTTTTCAATCCTGAACCCAACGCAATATAAGGCTGAACGTCTCCACGGCCTCCTGCTGTTATGATAGCTATTTTCATATATTTAATCTCCTAGTCATTTTAGTTGTGAAAATCAGTAGTTTCTAAGCCACTGTTTTTGACAAATACTGTATACTCCCTGTAATGCAGACCATGATGAATAAGCTTAATAAGCCCTCCATTCAGTTATTCAGGAGTCTTTCGTATTTAGACCTGATTTATTTAATTGACAGAAGGTAAATATTTAGAATATATTTTAAAAAGAAATGGAATAAGTAAGTAAAAAAAGAATAGGATATCCAATGTAACTATAATATGCTGCGATGTTGCATTAAAAAAGCATCCCCAAAAAGGACCTGCTAAAATAGAGCATATCACAAAATATACTTTAAAACGTCTCAGCTTTTTGCTGTCAGTATTTTTATATTCAAAATTATCATAAGGAAGAACAATACTCAATTCCTTAAGGATAGTCTTTAACAGTAAAAAAAGAGCTGATACTACATATTTAAATGTTAAAACAAATAAAAAGATAACACTCTTTGATTTATACATAAAACTCCGTTAATCCAAGACCATTTTAGTAACATATGTCATAAGTATATATTATCTTAAGAGGTTTGTAAATTAATTACTTAAATGACATAAATAATACACATAAATTCACATATTGAAAATATATAGGTTAAGTAGACCAGAAAACTTTTTTATTATTAGTCATAAAACTGGTAGAAGCATTGGGCGCCCCTGGGCAGTATTGCTCCATATAAAGGTAAAATCAATCTTTTACTCCTTGCAGAACATGTTTCTTTCCGCCACAGCCAGGATATTTCTTAAGTATAAACCCAGCTTCAATAAGAGCATTTTTTACGTCACCTGCCACCGTAAAAGTGGAACAGGTACCTCTCTGTTTTGTCTTTTCTCCAATTGCCATAAGCAACTCAGGCCGCCAAATTGAAGGGTTCTTTTTTGGACTGTGCCCATCGAGAAACCAGACATCACAAGATTTCTCCAAAGCTTCCACCATTTCAAGTGCTTCTCCTATCCAAAGATTCAACTCAATCGTTCCAAAGGACTGCCGTATTTTCATTGAATGCCAACCTGCCACGGATATATCAATACTTCTATATGCTTCCACAAGTGTATCAATCTCGTCACCGACCCGATCTTTAAATCCATTCAGGATATCAAGCATTCTCTCAGAGCTCAAAGGGTACAGTTCAACTGAGTTATATTCTATAGAAATATTTTTCAAACCACTTTTTTTAACAAACTCCATAAGCGCAACTACCACACGACCAGCGCCAAAGCCTGTTTCACCAATGATAAAAGGGGTTCTCGATTCTACTCCCCTAGTAATCCTCTCAACTAGATTATTATTCCTGAAATAGATCTGCTGTGCTTCATTCAGCGCATCCACTACATCAAAATAACGATCATCAAACTGTTCATTTACAAGGTTGGATGGTATTAACATAGTCCACACGTTCCTTTTCATCTATTTATTCACATAATTATTTCATATTTTGCTAAAGAACAGAGCCGCACACTAAAGTTTAGTATAGAACAGTTCCAAAGTAAAGCCCCTTTGGTTGAGCTACTGGTATAGCTTCTGTGGAGTTATGCCAGCTAAAATTTTCTAAACGTCTGCAGCTTCTTATTATATCTCCTAAACAGTACTTGAGCATACAACAAAAGCAGCTAATTTAAAAACTTGTTCACACTAGCTGCTTTCAACATCCTCATTCAATGTACTTACTATCCAATGTACTTCCTATTGAAGGTATTATCATTTACTCTTCAAACAAGTTATCAGTAAATAATCTTTCAAAAAAGTCATTAATAGTACTTCCTTGTCTGATTACAGCTTCAAACTCTAATAAAAATGGCACCATAATGTAACTCGGCTTTTCTGCACGCATATCAAAACCAAATGCTTCGCCAGAACCGTTTGAACCAAATAGAATCAAACCTGGCACATATTCTTCAACCTGAAAATCTTCATTATTTGGGGCGATTTCTTCAATTGGCCACATTACAATATATGATTCGCCAATACTGCCCTCACAGCCATTTGTAAACAGCATAAAATCCACATAATCGCTCGGAAACTTGATTCCAAGACTTTTTTGAACTTCTTCAATTGTATTAAGTGAAGCAGGTTTATTCAAACCTAATTCAGTAATGTACTTTTTAGATTCAGCATACATTTTAAAACCCCGAACTATTTGTTTACTTGGCAGGGTGTTTGCTATATACCCACCATTGTTCATGCTGTATATTGCTGGCTCACCTATTTTTGTTCTTTTCGTTGTTATTATAATCTTCTTCCATGCTCCTGTCAAATTCATCATCAGAAAAAATAAGCAGCGTATTAGCGTTTATTTCCCGCTAATACGCTGCCTCTTTGGAATATTTAACTAATATTTTGACTTTACTTATTTGTTGTAAAGTTTATAGATTATTACTGCAGTTTCTGCTCTTGTTGCTTTTTGTTTTGGATTGAGCCTATTTTCGCTGCCAGTAATTATTCCTTCCTTTACCATTGATGCTATTGAATTCTGCGCATAACCAGCTATCTGTGCTGCATCCTTATAGCTTGCAATATCTGCTGCGGAGCCACTCATAAGAGTTTTGTCCGCTATTCTCATTGCTTTTTCTGCAAGCACAAGCATATCCTGTCTTGAAATATTTGCCTTAGGGTCAAACTTGTTGTCTCCTACTCCGGTTGTTATTCCAAGCTCCTTTGCTATTGCTACTGCATTGTAATAGTA
>JAEXFI010000020.1 GCA_023400235.1 Bacillota bacterium | reverse complement strand
TGAAAACCAGAAGCGCCGAAAGCCTGTTCTTAATATTCTTCATAGTTGACCTCCAAAAAGTTAGTGGTATTTTACTTGCGGTTGGGATTAGTTACTGCTATTCCTGCCTGGTGAACACCGTGTAGGTTATGGTAGTCCCGCCGGTTTCCCTGGCCTTGAACTTGATGCCGTTAATGACACCTGTCCAGGCCTCCCCTGGGGTGACAGCCTTGTCCACCGCAAACACGATTCTGCCCGGTGAGAATTCCTTTATGGTGATGCCCGTGCCCTCAATTTTTCCGGCTGTGAGCTCCGCAGCTCCTGTCAGGGTGCTGAGATCTGCCACCTCAACTACACCCGGGTTATATGTGACCACCATTTCATAGCTGCCAAAGTCCACCACATCGGTGGCAGTCAGTCCCAGGTCAAGAGTGTTGCCTTTCCTGCACTGGGCTTTAATGGCGTTGTTGATGATGTCGCCGCTCCAGGAGCTGATTCCCCGTATGTTCCGGGTTCTCAGCCTGTACCTGTACTCCTCGCCCTTAATCTGTCTTCTGTGGGTATAGGTGCATTCCCCTATATTATTAGTCTCTTCCACCTTGATTTCATTTCCATTGTCATCCAGCCTGAATACATAAATGTCATAGGCTTTGGCGCCCAGCTGTGGGGCCCAGGCAAGTACAGCGCCTGTCTGAGTGGATTTAACCGTAATATTTTCAGGAGCTTGGGGTTTTGAAGGCAATGTCCTTATACTGCTTGCAGCACTCCAATCCCCCTCCACCAGTTCATTCCTCGCCCTGACCCGGTAGGTATGCAGAGTATATGGCTCAAGCCCCTCATGGACATATGTGGTAAGGGTATCATTTTCAAGGATAATTCCATCCAGCTCAATGTCATAGCCCACTAAAGAGTTATCCAAGGGGCCCGTCCAATTGATTATTATCTTGGTATCGGTAACCGAAGCATTGACCTTCTCAGGAACGCCCGGCTTTTGAGGCAGAGTGAACACACACATTTCCTCGCTCCAGGCACTGTATCCCCCGGAGCTTTTTGCCCGTATGCTGTATTTATATTCGGTGGAGGGCACCAGCTCCTTAAGAGCTATGCCAGAACCGGAGACCACCTCAACGGTAACCCCGGGTTGCCAGCTGCCCTCTCCGGGAGAGCCCTCATTCTCACTATGGGCACCGTACTTTAGTTCATAGCCCTCTGCACCTGGAACTGCATCCCATACAAAGCTTATGGAGGTATCATTCTTTTGAAGCAGTACATTCCCAGGGGTATCCAAAAGCATGGTGGCAACCTGTATAGCATTGCTCCAGGGGCCTTCTCCGGCACTGTTCACCGCCCTGACTCTGAACCTGTATATATTTCCGGGCAGCAAGCCTCTGAATTCGGCTGTTGTCAGGTCATCGTTGGATACTGCAGCTCCACTGCTCCCGTCTGAGAGTACCTGGCATATTTCATAGCCTTCCGCATCCTCCACAGCCTCCCAGTTAAGGGTGATAGTACTGTTGGAGGCCAATGCTGTAAGGTTTTGCGGCATAGCTGTTATCAAGCCGTCAGTTGTATATATTCTCTCTAGCGGGCTCCACTGGCTAAGTCCGTCAGCCCCAATGGTCCGTAATCTGTATATATGCTGTGTTTTTGGTTGTAACCCCGAATATGTATATGAAGTTTTAAGGCCTGTGTCTATGAGTTTTCCGTCAAGCTCCAGTTGGTAGCCCGTGGCATATGCTACAGGCAGCCAGGTAAAATCAATTTTGGTCCCTGCCGGCGTTACAGCCTCCAGCAAGGGAACCCTGCTTTTTGTAAAAAAGTATAATTTGCTGTCCACTCCTCCGAACTCATTAACAGCGGTAATTGTTACAATGTTCTCGCCGTCGGGCAGGCTCTTGAAATCTCCGGCTCCAAGCGTAAAGCTCAATTCTGTATTCTTAGCCGTATCAGCATTTGTACAGTATGTTTTAGTTCCAATTTTTATATCGGTTTTTATTTGATTTGCATACTCATCTCTGACTATATACTTTATGAGGAATTGCTGAGTAAAGATATGATTGCCAGTAGGCGAAAAAATCTCGACCTGTGGTATGGCCTCCGGTACGTCAACCGAGAACAAGGGAGTGAATTCCGTCTCAATATTCTCCTCATTTCTGGCTTTAATCTTAAAACTCTGACTGGAAGACATTTGCAGTCCAGTCACATGAAGGCTTTTATCCTCCAGGGTAATCCAGGTCTCCTGGGCAGAAATCAGTCCGTCCACGGTTACATACTTATTACCGCTCATTATCTGATACTTCGTATATCCGGGATTACTGTCGTTAACAGTCAAGTCAACAGATGTGGGACTGTGGGCTACCAGCTCCAAGGACGGTATTTCCGCAAAGGTGTATGCACTTGAGGCTTCTGAATAATTGCCGGTATTGCCCGCCCTGTCCCTTGCCTTATATTTATATGTATATTGGGTATTTGGTTCCAGATTTTCGTCAATAAAAGCTCCAGCCTGCCAATTGGTATCAATTCCATTTTTATTGTATAAGTATGGCTTTTCATCCAGACCATTTGCATCTGTGGCTGCTCCGCTTGCAGAAATCTGATAAGGGCTGTCAGCCGTAACTGAGGGCTTCATAATATTGGGCGGAGTTATATCTTTTACGAAAGGTATTATTTGCACCTCGGATGTACCGCCTTTATTATCACAAACCCAAATGCTCAAGGTATGATTTCCTTCTCCAAGAGGAGAAATATCTATATTCGAATCAAAGGCCTTTTCCGTGCCATCACTTGTAGCGGTTGCGCCCAGCGCACTTTCAGCACCTGAATCCAGCTTATACTTCACGGTTAAAACATCACCAATATCAGTGTCATTTACAGTTCCTTTAAATGGGATGAATAAGGAAAATGCTCTTTCTGGGACAGGAGAGCCGATATTTATGGCGGGGTTGTTGTTGGCGTTCCAGCGGATCATGCAGAAGCCATCCGCACCTCTTCCTCCAGATGCTGGAGAATAGGATGCTCCGCCTCCACCACCGCCGCCTCCATAACCCTTACCGCCTGTACCTCCAGAATAGTTAATTGTAGAACCAGCCTGAGCCGCCCCAGTTTGCAGAGCAAATCCTGCACCACCTATACCAGTGGCCTCAGCATTGGTACTTTGTCCACCTCCACCACCACCAGAATGAATTCTTCCAAGAAAATCAGAAGTTGTTGTACCCTGACCTTTTCCCAATACTGTAAATTCTGACAGCGAATTATTGTAGTGATATGAATAACATGGAATATCACCATTTCCTCCATTTGAACCTCCGTTGTTACTGGAGGGATTGGTTATTGTACTCATATGTCTGCTGAATCCTCCACCCGAGCCGCCGTTTCCACCTCCTAAGGAAGTTCCGTGTCCCCAATATGGGTCGTTGCCAGGCCTGCCGTCAGCTCCTCTTCCACCACCTGCTACAGTCACTGCTGGGCCAAAGCTCGTGTTTCCACCAGCTGTTCCACTTGCCCCTCCTGCACCTATGGTAATGCTCACAGGCGTTGTTGATACAGAAATCCCCATCACTTTTTTTGTGTAACCGCCTCCACCTCCTGCTCCACCTGTTCCTCCAGCATAGTTCTGATTTCCTGTTCCGCCTCCGCCGCCTCCACCAACCAAAAATACATCTACACTGCTTATTCCCTTGGGAAGAATCAACTGCCCGCTGACAGTTATCTCTATATATTTATAAGGCGTATCGGCTATACCGTCCGAATCTGTATCAGCAGTATAGACTTGAACAGGTATTTGTATATTTGAACCGTCAGATGCTTTTATAAAAAAGACATATTCCGTAGCTGCATTGGCTTCATTTACGTGGATAAAATACTCGTTTCCTATGGGGTTCAGCTCAACGGCCACTCCTGTAATAGAAACTAAAAGCGCCAGTAACAACCCACAAACCTTTTTATAAGTCTTTATTTCTACCATACACTCACTCCCCTGATTTAATAATTGATGGATATTCCTTTTCAAACACCGTGTAGGTTATGGTAGTCCCGCCGGTTTCCCTGGCCTTGAACTTGATGCCGTTAATGACACCTGTCCAAGCTTCTCCGGGGGTGACAGCCTTGTCCACCACAAACACGATTCTGCCCTGTGAGAATTCCTTTATGGTGATGCCCGTGCCCTCTATTTTTCCGGCTGTGAGCTCCGCAGCTCCTGTCAAGGTGCTCAAATCTGCCACCTCAACTACACCCGGGTTATATGTGACCACCATTTCGTAGCTGCCAAAGTCCACCACATCGGTGGCAGTCAGCCCCAGGTCAAGGGTGTTGCCCTTTTTGCACTGGGCTTTAATGGCGTTGTTGATGATGTCTCCGCTCCAGGGGCTGAGTCCGTGAACATTTCTTGTTCTCAGCCTGTACCTGTACTCCTCGCCCTTAATCTGTCTTCTGTGGGTATAGCTTGTTTTGGCTATATCGGTAATCTCACCTACTGGTATCTCAGTTCCGTCCTCATCCAGCCGGAATATGTAGAGGTCATAGCCTGATGCACCCAATTCCGGCTGCCAGGTCAATGTTGCCCCGGTCTGTGTTGACTTAATAATTATCCCCTCAGGCACCTGGGGTTTTGAAGGCAGTGTCCTTATACTGCTTGCAGTACTCCACTCCCCCTCCACCAGTTCATTTCTCGCCCTGACCCGGTAGGTGTGCAGGCTGTATGGAGCAAGTCCTTCATGGATATAGGCAGTTTCTGTGTCATTTTCCAGCACAACGCCATCCAGTTCAACGTCATAGCCCACAATAGAGGTATCTGCCAAAGCCGTCCACGCTATGTTTATTTTTGTATCCGAGACAGTGGCATTAACATTGGCAGGCACAGAGGGTTTTTGCGGAACAGTAAATACCGACTTTTCTTCGCTCCAGCCTCCGTTCCCCCCTGAACCTTTTGCCCTCAGGCTGTACCTGTATTCTGTTCCCGGAACTAAGCCGGTCAGGGAAAACGAAGCTCCTGAAATATCCGCAGCATTTGTAATATTATTAATTTTAAGTTCATAGCCCTGGGCAAGCGGAACAGGCTCCCAGGTGAAAAGGATGGAGGTGTCACTTTCTGCTGTTTGTATATTCCCTGGTGTACCCAGCAGACATGTGCCCACTGAAATCACAGAACTCCACGGTCCGCAGCCCCCACTGTTTTTCGCCCTTATTACATATGCATAGGAAGCATTTGGCGTAAGGCCACGTATTTCACAGGTTGGCAGCTTTCCGTTATCAATTGCGGTTCCGGGAGTTCCATCCGGACTAACCGGTGCAATATCATAGCCTTCTGCATCACCTACCGGTTCCCACAAAAGGGTTATAGTAGTATTTGTGACTTTGGACGTAATATTCCGGGGTACATCTCCTATGATTCCATTTGTAGTTCTGACAGTATAAATATCACTCCACAGACCGGAGCCTGAAACTCCAAGGGGTCTCAGCCTGTACGTATGCTGGGTGTCAGGCTTAAGGCCTTTTATAGTAAGTTCCGTATTGTAGGTTTTCATAATTGTACCGTCAAATTCCACTTCATAGCCCAAAGCAGCATTAACCTTGTCCCAGCTGACTGCAATCCCGGTCCCCAAGGCAGTTACTTTAATATTTTGGGGTATTTCGGGCAATTGTGTTTTTGTAGACAGCTTTAGCAGCGAACTCCATTCGCTTGCCGAATCGGTATTTTTTGCACGAATTCTATATATATGGCTTGTTTTTGGAGCAAGACCTTTAAAGGTGTATGAGAGCGCACTAGTAGTAGTTACTCTGCCATCGGCTTCAATCTCATATTCGTGGGCTTCGGCCACAGGATTCCAGTAAATGGTGATTGAATCGTTTGAGGCTTTAGCTGACAGGTTTCCCGGAGTGTATAGCTTTGCTTGAGTCGTAAGTCTCATATTATTAATCAGTACTGTTTCCATACCATTTGAGTATCTTGCTTTCAGTTTCAGATTGTACTGGGTTTTTGCTTCCAGGCCTTTTATGGTTACCTCCGTTGTTATGATTTCACTGTCTATACGCTTAACCCAAACAGGTAAATCTGTTAATTCCCCTTCCTCCGAGACATACCTGTCATTACAGATTAACTGATATTGAGCATTATCAGGGTTATAATCCTTGATAGCTAAAATCACATAATTATCTGAAATCCTGGATATATCTAATCTAGGTGATGCATATTTGACAAAAGAATTTGTTCTCACTTCAGACACTTCTCCCGTACTGTCCTCAGCCCATATATCCAATACATGCCTTCCGTCAGACAATTGGCTGATATCTATCTTAATATCAGGTAAATTCATTTCAGTTCCGTAACTTGTGATGGTTCCTGGTAATGTATTTACATTCCCGCTATCTATTTTGTATTTTATAGTTATTACTTCTCCCACATCAGGATCATTAATAGTTCCTTTAATCGGTAAATAAATGGCTCCGGAAGTTGTTGCTGTGTTGTCAATGGTAAGTATAGGCTTATTGGGATACTCTGCTTTAAATTTGACTATTTTTGCTTCATTATCCTGATATATGATCAAGGGCTCCGAGAATTGCTTGAAGTTATCCACGGCCGACGGCAGGCAGGCATCTGCTACGGTATTGTTTGTTATCTTTTCAACAGCTCCCCAGGAGCCGTTAAATACTTTTCTATATATCTGATATTTTCCTGTATTATTATTACCGTACCAATATACAAACAGTTTGCTTCCATCTGTTGTTATACATGGCCTTGCCTGCTCATATGACAACTCCGTAAGTCTTATGGATGATGTCCAGGATATACCCCCGTCAGTGGATTTTGAATAGAAAATATTATTGTAACTTGTATTTCCTGCGTAGGTTCCTTGCCAGACTACATGTATGGCTCCGTCCTCTGTTACAGTCGCAGAGGGGAAAGTGTGCAAATAACTGCTGTAGCTTATATATGCCGAGCTGGCCATTCCTTTATAGTTCCAGTCATTTGTATCCTTCCTCCAATACCAGAAGGCAATGGCATTCCATGATGCACCAGTATTTGCATGCTGTGCATAAATACAGGGACTATTATCCTTCCTGATTACAATCGTTGGATTAGTCCAGTTTACGTAGCTTTCACTGTTGGTTGTCATTTGAGTGGGCGTGGACCATGTAGCTCCACCATCAGTGGATTTGCAATATCTGATATTAAAGCCACCTAGGTAATTGCTGTTCCTGCTGTTCCAGGCGGCGTGCAGCACACCATTTGAATCTGCGGCAATGTAGCACCCCGGGCCTATGGTTATCTGCTCTTCTATATCCCTTTTTAAAGAATAAATGTTGGTGTTTGCCTGTGTTGCTGCGTCAAATTTCCAACAGCAAATGGTTCCCTGGCTGCCCGAACTGCTAAACCTCCATGATAAAATATATACATTTGTTCCATTGGAAGTCATACTTAGGTTTCCTGATGCCAAAGCATCCGCTGAATAGACGGTTCCATTACCAATATTGCATAGCTCAGACCATGTAGCGCCCTTATCTTTTGACACTTTAATAACAATTTTTCTTTCATTGTCATAATAAGCTGCTGCCACAATCCACCCATTGCTCAGCACCTGGGGCCTTGCACTGCCACTTGTCACATACGGGCTGACCGCAACTGTGCCGTTGACAACGGTAGCGGCCTTTGCTGCTGAAATAAATTCAGTTTTACCGTCCTTGGAAATTGAAAGGCTTACAGAACTTAATAAAATGCAAAAAACCAATAGTACAGCCAGCTTTTGAGTGATTTTCATATTCTCCTCCTGATAAATCCGATTCTCCCATAAGGGGTTTCACCAAGTATTCAACTGCTTTTTATGCTGTAAATTCCCATCAAGATATGTATTATCCGCCGCCCGTCTCAGGTTCAGCCTATACACTTAAATCTGTTTCAATAGAGTTAATTACAAAATATGCCAATTTTAGACTTTTTTAAATATATCACAGCCAAAGGCAAATTGTAAAACCGCAGTTATTTTGGTATTTTATAAGATATATGTTATTATCTTGTAATATTTTCAAAATACTTCATAAATTGAAACTTATTAATTTCAGCAGTTTTGTCATATAAGATTAAAAATAATTATTTATTTTGTATAATTTGTTGCATTCTTGTCAAAAACTTGTGAATTACCGGCAAATAACTTTAATAAGCAAAATAAAAGGAAGTACCACAAAACTACAAAAGTAGTCGCGATACTCCCTGTCAAACTCATAAATACAGTCAGACTGTTATCAGCTAATAACCAGCTTTTCTCCTGTGATTCCTTCACTCAATTCAAAAAGCTCCCGGGCAAGCTTTTTATCTTTGGAGGCCTTTGAAGAGCCTGCGATTTTACATTTGTAAAAGTACTCCCCGCTAACCTCTTCCACAGAGGGGTCCAGGGCCAAAAACAAAGCTGTCCTTGCACCCTGCTCAGGTGTCTGAAAAAATGGCTTTATCAATCTGGTCAATGACTTTCCGAAGCCGGTATTCCTGTCAACACCCATGGAGGTTGCAACTGCGCCGGGATGTGCACAGTTGACGGTTATTCCCGTGTCCTTCAGCCTTCTGGCCAGCTCTCTGGTAAAAAGCAGATTTGCCAGCTTTGCCTGCCCGTATGCGGACATGACATTGTAGCCCCTGGTCAGGTTAATATCCTCAAGATGGATTTTTCCCACCTTGTGGGCTCCCGAGCCCACCACTACTATGCGGCTGCCGGAATGCCGGGGGATAATATCCAAAAGCCGTGCCGTCAAAAGAAAATGACCTATATGGTTTACCCCGAACTGAAGCTCAAGGCCGTCTTTTGTCTCCCTTCTGTCCAAAGTGATTACCCCCGCATTATTGACCAGAATGTCCAGACGCCCATATTTGCTTTTAAACTCCTGGGTAAAACGCCGTATGTCCTTCATGTCCCCAAGGTCACAGAGCATCAGCTCAAGCCTTCTCTTACCGTTCTGCTTCAAAACCTCCATAAGAGCTTCCTCTCCCCGTAGCTTGTCCCTGCACAGCATTACAACCCTGGCTCCCGTGTCTGCCAGGCTTGCAGCCGTGGCCCTGCCCATACCAGAATTAGCTCCTGTTACCAGCATTACCCTATCGTTCATATGCTTACCTCTCAAAATACACTAAGATTTAACCAGCCTACCACTTAAACCCTGCGGGCTTTGCCGGTTCCAGATTATCCGCTCCTGAGTGGGCTTTGTTCTGTATAATACCCGAAACCTTCCTGCTGCCGGCGTCAAAAACAAAATTCCCGCTCTGCCTGTTATCACTGCTGTCCGTCCACTGATAAAACATAAGTACCTTTTTACCGTCAGGTGACCACTCACACGGCTGATAACAGGGATCGGGCCTGTTTTCGTCAAGCTTGTAGTCAAAAACCTCACCGTATTTCTTAAAAGCATCAAACCCGGCTATTCCATTGTCCATCATGCTGAACAATGACTTTTTCCCAATCTCGATAACTGCCGTATCTATCCATGTTCTCGCCGCTCTGGTAACGCAAAGCCTTCTGCTGTCAGGTGACCACATAAAGCCATAATCCATTGCAGCTATTTCAAATTTTTTCAATAAGCAGTTCTGCTTCAAGTCATATACAAGCAAATATGAATTCCCATCAAAACCATACTCATGTGTTACGGCGGCATAGCTTCCGTCGGGTGAAACCGAAGCGGCTGTAAAATATGCCTTCCCTGCCTTATCCTTATATGTACCGGGTATGAAATCCTCAAACCCCGCCGTTATTGCATTCCATTTCATATAATATTTATTTTCCCAGCCTGTAACCGTATTTTCCTCAAATACCGGTTTCAGCACTCCTACCATTCCATTTCCCAGTATGCTGAACTTCAGGCTGCCTAGGGAATTTATTCCGCTGTCTGGGGGCAAAAGCTCTTTCCAGCCGTCCTTAAGGCTTAAAAGCTGCAGTGTACAGGTACTGTGTCCCTGGTAGGTGGTAGTTCCGGAGTACAGGAGATAATTATTTTTTTTGCTGTCCTGCAACAGGCCGAACTGAGCTTCATCAGTCATAAAGCCCTGCTGTGCCACCCATTTCAAGGTGTCACTCTCAAAAATGGCTGCCACCGAGTAATCCAGTCCGGCTGCATGGGGCAGCCTGAGCAATTTGAAGATAACCAGCAGCTCAGACTTTTTTGAACCTGTAAAGCTGCCCTCATGTATCTCCGAAATCCTTATGTCATTTGGCGAATTATCAAATACATACTTAAGAGTTTCATCCTTCCTGTCCAGCTTTTCAATCAGCTCATTGCCGCTGATGCTGCTGCCGTCCTTAAGCTTTACCGCTTGAACCTGAACCGTCCCTCTCCCGTCACCGTTCATAGCTTTCCCGCCGTCATCAACAGCAGGCCCCCCATCCGGCTCAAACTCCTGGCCATTCCATTTATACGCCGTATCTATATACTTACCCTTTTCCATATCATATACCGACACCTTGAAGGAATCCGCTCCAATTTTCTTAAAGCCTGTGGAATAATATGCTTCATGGCTGCTGGACAAAATCCCGTCTGGGCTGTTCCGTACCTGCAGCTTTCTGACCTCACCCTTTTGTGATAAAGTGAATATATTAAACGCATTGTAATTGCTTGAAAAATACTGTCCCACAGTGAATTCAGGCAGCCCGTCCCCATTGTAGTCCCCAGTTGTCAAGTCAAAGCTGCCTCGGAAAACAAGGGGCTGTGAAAAGCAGTCCGTCAAATCGGATACGGAGAGTAATTTATTGCTCTGGTCAAAAACCTCTGCCACCAGGTTGCCTTCATAATATTCCTTCCCGAAAGGTCCCGGCTCACCGTTGGTTATGTGTTTGCCCTCGGTCATGGAAAGCCTTACGGTTGCCTTGACGCTTCCAATCCCCACTTGAACCTTAGTCAGTTCAAAAGGCTCCGCCAATGCTCTTCCAGCATCTTCAAGGGTTCCATATACCTTCATATTGGTTGCTACAGCGACTCCAGGCAATGGGGAGGCTTCAGCTGTGCCCCCTGCCGGTAATGCTTCCCCGCCATACGGATTTTTACTTAAAAGCACTGCAAGGCCGGCTGCAGCCACTATAATAAACACTGACATTACACCCAGGACGACTTTTGCATTTTTACCGTCTCTTATTCTTCTTACAGCAGCTGTTAACCTGGCTAAAGCAGGCTTTGAAAAATATTTCATAGACATATGACCTCCACTTATGACACTACTATAAGTTTAAAGGATTTGTCCCAGGAAGTAAAATGTTTCCTTTATAAAATTTCCTGCCTTTGTCATTCCTCAGCAGGGGTGTCCTTTCCAAACTTCGCCCTGGCGCTTTCAGCCTGAGGGTCATGCTTAATATTTTTTGAGGGAAAAGCCCCGTCCTCTTTCTTGTCCTTGGTTTTTTTGCTTCTTTTGTCATTTGGCATAAGTATATTCTCCTGTCTCTCATATTTCTGAAATACTCCCTGAAAGCTCAATTGCACAATACCTAATAGGGTTTGTATTAAAATTTTACTAATAGTATGCATTCCGTCCCAGATTATATTCATTGTTACATAAGGCATATTCCTTCCAAATGTACATACAGGTAATTGTAGACCTGTTGAAAACTGTAAGTAGCATATTGACACAAGATATGTTATATCGTAAAATCTTAATATAATGATATTAAAATCAATCAGGAGGACGGCATATGAAAACAAAGGTTTTAATCGTCGGAGGCGTTGCCGGGGGCGCAAGTGCCGCAGCAAGATTAAGAAGGCTTGATGAAGCTTCTGAAATAATACTTTTTGAAAAAGGTGAGCATATATCCTTTGCAAACTGCGGACTCCCCTATTACATAGGAGAGGTCATCAGGGAGAAGGAAAAGCTGTTGGTTCAGACCCCAGAGAAAATGAAGGAGCGCTTTAATATCGATGTAAGAGTCTGTTCGGAGGTTCTTTCCATAAATACTGAAAGCAAGACCGTGGAAGTGCTGGACAAAAACCGCAAGGAGACTTATAAAGAGACCTATGACAAATTGATACTCTCCCCCGGAGCCGAGCCCGTCAGGCCAAAGCTTCCCGGAATAGATTCCCAGAAAATATTCACGCTCAGAAACCTTCCGGATACCTACCGAATAAAGGACTACGTGGACGATTTCTCCCCCCGCAGAGCAGTTATTGTAGGCGCAGGCTTTATCGGTCTGGAAGTAGCTGAAAACCTTCACATGCGCGGAGTCAAGGTTACTGTAGTAGAGCTTGCGGATCACGTTATAGGCCCTCTGGATTTTGAAATGGCAGCCATAGTACATCAGCACCTGAAGGCTAAAGGTGTGGAATTATATTTAAAGAATGCCGTTGAAGCGTTTGAAGAGACCCAGGAGGACATCGCCGTAAAGCTTTCCAGCGGGAAAACCCTGAAGGCGGATATGGTTATTATGGGTATAGGTGTCCGGCCCGAAACAGGACTGGCTGCGGCTGCCGGACTAAAGCTGGGTCAGACCGGCGGCATTTATGTAAATGAGTACCTGCAGACCTCAAACCCTGACATATATGCAGTGGGAGATGCCATAGAGGTAAGAGATTTTATAAGCGGAAGCCCGGCACTTATTCCTCTGGCGGGACCTGCCAATAAGCAGGGGCGTATAGCGGCCAATAATATTTATGGTCAAAATGAAAAATTTGACGGTACCCAGGGAACCTCCATTGTTAAGATATTCGACCTGACTGTAGCCGTTTCGGGCAACAATGAGAGAATATTGAAGAGGAACAATGTACAATATGAAAAATCCTTCACCCATACTGCCTCCCATGCAAGCTATTACCCTGGCGCCATACCCATGTCCATAAAGCTTTTGTTCGGAAGCACGGACGGAAGGCTTCTGGGTGCCCAAATCGTAGGATACGACGGAGTTGACAAGAGAATGGATGTACTGGCAACCGCAATGCGCGGGGGTATGACGGTGTACGACCTGGAAGCCCTTGAGCTGGCTTACGCCCCTCCCTATTCTTCTGCCAAGGACCCTGTTAATATTGCAGGCTATACAGCCGTCAACATTCTGAAGAAAGCTGCTTTCATATTTCACTGGGATGAGGTTGAGTCCATTGATCCGGGCACGGCTGTTCTTCTGGACGTGAGAGAGCCGGAGGAAGCAATGCTGGGCACGATTCCCGGCGCAGTGAACATTCCTCTTGACAGTCTCAGAGACCGGCTTGAGGAGCTTCCCAGGAATAAGACCATCTACATTTTTTGTCAGGTGGGCTTGAGAGGCTATCTGGCCTCCAGAATTTTATTGCTGAAGGGCTATACAGACGTAAAAAATCTTAGCGGAGGCTACAAAACCTATCATATGGCTTCCATGCAGCAGTCCAGCCAGGAACCTGAAAATCCCACTGATGCAGCCACAGCAGGGATTGAAGCCGCCGCTGCAGCTGTGCCGGATACGGACGCCGCAATCGTGGATTCCCAGCCCCCCTCCAAGGTGAAGCTGCAGCTGGATGCCTGCGGCCTTCAATGCCCCGGACCCATTATGTCCGTATACAATGCCATAAAGGAAATGGAATATGGTGAAGTTCTTGAGGTAAAGGCTACCGACCCTGCTTTCCAGGAGGATATCAGCACCTGGTGCAAAGCCACAGGAAATACTCTTTTGGGAATAGCTTTCGGCAATAATGTTTTTACGGCAAGAATATTAAAGGCTGCTAAAAGGGAAAATAATTCTGTACCCCAGCGGAACAATAAATCCATGATTGTATTCAGCAATGACCTGGATAAGGCCATTGCCTCCTTCATCATTGCAAACGGAGCAGCCGCAATGGGAAGAAAGGTTACCATGTTCTTCACCTTCTGGGGACTGAATATACTTAGAAAACCCGGAGATGCCGGTGTAAAAAAAGACTTTATTTCCAGAATGTTTAGTGTTATGATGCCAAAGGGATCAAAAAAATTATCCCTGTCAAAAATGAATATGGCAGGAATGGGCCCAAAAATGATACGCTATCTGATGAATAAAAAGGAAATATATTCTCTGGAGGCCTTAATCCAGCAAGCCAGAAACAGCGGCATTGAATTTGTCGCCTGCAATATGTCCATGGACATTATGGGAATAAGGAAAGAGGAGCTTATTGACGGAGTCACCCTGGGCGGAGTTGCTTCCTTCCTGGGTTCTGCCGAAGAATCTGATATGAGCCTGTTCATCTGATACTGGGCAGGAATATAAGCTATGCATAAAAGCAAGGTACTAAAGGAGGTTATCCACTTGATCGATTTGAGGTTATACGAAATCAAAGCAGAGAAAATCAAAGCAATCGCCCACCCACAAAGGCTTTGCATAATAAAGGGACTTATAGAGGGAGGCTGTAATGTCACCAAGATACAGGAGTGTCTTGGACTGCCCCAATCCACGGTTTCCCAGCACCTGGCAAAGCTAAAGTCAGCAGGAATAATAGCCGGTTCACGTAATGGGCTGGAAATTTGCTATAGAGTGGTGGATGAAGAGATAATCAGCATAGCAAAAATATTGTTGAAGGATGAAATTAAGGTTTTGACATAAGAAGGCATGAGGTGTTGTAAATGAACAGTCTCACACTTTCATGGCCGTTTAAAATCAGAGGTATTGCCCGCTTTGCCTGGCAATACCTCTGATTTATTTTTATTTTGCAATTGACATAAGGCTTTGATTGTTACGGCTATTGAATGGACTTCAGCTCATGCTCAGTCAGGTGGTCAACAAAAAGACCCTTCAGTTCCTCTTCTGCCGAGCAGCCCTTCTGGTAATACCAGTACTTCACATCCGATTCTATCTGCTGGTCGGTACCCTCGGGCTTTTTTGGATAAACAGCAATAAGCGCCTTCGTTTCCTTGTCTCTAAGTCCTACTCTTTCAAATCTCTCAAATTTACCCATGGTTGTTGTCATCTGCCTTTCCGGCTCACAAATATTAGTAGTGTCCCGGCTTATTGTGAGCCTAATAAACCGAAAACCCATTTATGCCGCTGCTTTATATATTTCAGTACAGTTTTTGCGGCAAAAAAATTGAGTATATAAATATATATATACCCAATTCTCAAAATATTTTTCAGATAACTTTAAAACAAAATTCGAGGATATGTTTAAATATCCGCATAATGCTTTTCTAACTCCAGCAGCTTTTGTTTTATATCCAAACCGCCCCTGTAGCCTGTCAATTTTCCATTTGAACCGATTACCCTGTGGCAGGGAATAAAAACCGGAATAGGATTCCTGTTATTTGCCATACCAACTGCCCTTGACGCTTTTGGCTTTCCGGCGGCGGCGGCTATATGTCCGTAGCTGTTTGTCTGCCCGTAGGGAATCCTGACAAGACATTGCCATACCTCTCTCATAAAGTGCGTTCCCTCGGGAGCCAGCGGCAGCTCAAATGTTTTCCGGCGGCCTGCAAGGTATTCTCCCAGCTGTATTGAAGCCTCCTTTAAGACAGGTGTCTCCAGCAAAATATACTGACCGTGGGCCGGAGGATTCCCGCCGGGCAAATCCTTCTCAAAGAAAAATTCCTTTATGCAGCCGGCTTCTTCCGAAATTCCAATACGGCCTATGCTTGTGTCATAGAAATATATATTTCTCATATGGTAACCTTCTTTAAAGTTTTATAGTTATTTTTATATGTGATATACTGAAAATAACATATTATGAGTATTATTTCAACAGCCTGCCGCATGCCGTCACCTGGGGGAGCATTTTAAGCTGCTGTTTTAAATTGCTGTATCAACGGTACTGAAAGGGGATCAACCTTGGATAAAAACGATTCTTCAAAAAGAACCTATGAGTCAATAATCGACTCCATAAAGTCAGACATTGTTTCAGGCAAACTGGCTTCCGGGGACAAGCTCCCTCCTGAGCGTGATCTGGCAAAGCAATTTGGTGTCAGCCGCACTTCCATCAGAGAAGCCCTGCGCACCCTGGAAATCCTGGGAGTGGTTTCAAGCATTCAGGGCTCAGGCAATTTTATCACTGGTAATTATACAAAAAGTCTGACGGAATCCATGTCCATGATGTTCCTGCTGCAGCAGTTCAACAGCCTGCAGGTAAGTGAGCTCAGGGAGGCGCTGGAAACAAAGGCCGCCCTTCTGGCTGTGGAAAACATTACAGAGGCACAGGTGCAAAGGCTGGAGGAAATAGTCAGGGAAATGTCTGTTACAGATAATGAAGAAAAGAATGTCGCTCTGGACAAGGAGCTGCATTATACAATAGCCGCTGCTTCTCAGAACAGTATAATCATCCAGATACTGAATATTTTGGAGGAGCTTATAAACATATATATAAAGGACAGGCGAAAGGAAATCCTGTCCAACAAGGATAATGTCTTAAGGCTTCAGAAAATTCACGAAAGGATTGTGTACTCCTTAAAGAAAAGGGATTCTCAGGCCACTCACGAGGCTATTATGCAGCATTTTGGCATTATTGCCGAATACATACGGCACAACTGACATAAATGGAGAATCCTATGTGTGTTTAAATATAGCGCAGCATCCCCCTCTTTCAAGAAATTATTTCCATGGCGCTATACTGAAAAATGTTGAAAACAGCGGCTTTGCCGCTGTTTTTTATTTATATGCCCAGTAAATTCCCACAAAATATATAGTTAAATAAATAACTATTGTTTACAGTTGATTGGTGATAATGTAATATAAAGATGCAAATTGGTACGACCAATATGTATAAAGTGCACAAGTCAATGACCTAAAATAAAATACTGGAAAGCAAAGGTTTCAACCTCAATTGACTATTTAACCTTTTGAATTCAAAATTTTTTACCCAAATTGGTCATACCAATTTTACTGCGATTCTTTTATTAATTAAGCCACTATTACCAATACTACTTATCAAAGGAGAGAAGCCATGAATATCGCTGTGTTATTTGCATTAGCCCTTTTACCCATACTTTGGCTTATTGTTTCACTGGGTGTACTTAAATGGCCGGGTTATAAGGCCTGCCCCATAGCTTTTGGCTTGACCGCAGCACTTGCAGTATTTGTTTGGAAGGCAGGTCTCCTGGACACCATTACTGCCGGTCTTGAAGGTGTGGCACTTGCCATCTGGCCCATAACCCTGGTCATCATAGCCGCAGTATTTACTTATAACCTTTCTCTCCACACCGGAGGCATGGATGTTATTAAAAAGATGATTACCGGTGTTACCACCGATAAAAGAATCTTGGTCCTTATACTGTCCTGGGGCTTTGGTGGCTTTCTCGAAGCAATTGCAGGCTTTGGAACAGCAGTGGCCATTCCTGCGGGCATTCTGGTTGCACTGGGGTTCAATCCCCTGTTTGCCGCAGTTATATGCCTCATATCAAATACGACGCCAACTGCTTTTGGTGCTATAGGCATTCCGGTAGTCACACTTGCAAAGGTCACAGGCCTTGATGTATCACAGCTGTCCTATGCTGTCGGAATCCAGTTGCTGCCGCTGGTCATACTTCTCCCCTTTGCTCTTGTAATGCTGACAGGAAGGTCCTTTAAGGCAGTTAAGGGGATTTTTGGAATAACCCTGGTCTCAGGAATAGCCTTTGCAGTTCCTCAACTGCTCATAGCAAAATATCTGGGCCCGGAACTTCCCGCAGTGGTTGGCGCGGTCAGCTCCATGGTTTGCACCGTTATAGCAGCAAGGCTCTTTAAGGGTAAAGCCCCTGTACCAAAGGAATATCAGATAGAGGTTGCAGCAAATTTAAAACAGGAAAAAATAACCCTGAAAAATGGCATAATGGCCTGGCTTCCCTTCATTCTTGTATTTCTTTTCATACTCTGCTCCTCAACCCTGATACCTCCGGTTAACCAGGCACTGTCCGCAGTCAAGACCTCTGTGGGCATCTATACGGGAGAAGGTGCAAAACCCTATACCTTCTCATGGCTGGCAGCCCCTGGAACCTTGATAATCCTTGCAACGTATCTGGGAGGTATCCTTCAGGGTGTAAAGCTCAAGACCATAACCTCAATTCTTTTTAAAACCGTCAGACAGCTGCTGAAATCCACCGTTACCATTGTTTCAATCATCGCTCTGGCGAAGATCATGGGTTACAGTGGAATGATAAATTCAATTGCAACAGTGCTGGTTATGATCACAGGCTCCTTCTACCCTCTGGTAGCCCCCCTGATAGGCGCTCTTGGCACCTTTGTGACAGGCAGTGATACCTCTGCAAATGTATTGTTCGGCAATCTTCAGGCGGAAGCAGCCAGAGCGGCCGGCGCAAATCCATACTGGATAGCGGCCATCAACACGGGCGGATCGACAGCAGGAAAAATGATTTCGCCCCAAAGTATAGCCATAGCCGTTGCTGCCACCGGCCTTGCAGGCAGCGAAGGAAAAATACTCGGCAGCACCATAAGGGTATGCGCCATATATGTAGTTATTTTAGGATTGGTAAGCTATTTCTGCAGTTCATTATTCGGTTTCTGACATATCATAGCATCGCTGAACACAGCGGAACGGGGGTTAAAATGAATATTTTGGTTTGTATTAAACAGGTGCCTGGCACAAATAAGGTTGAAGTGGATCCGGTTACCGGAGTTTTGAAAAGAGATGGGGTAGATTCAAAAATGAATCCCTATGACCTGTATGCACTTGAGACTGCACTGAAGCTGAAGGAAGTGCACGGAGGCTCGGTTGCCGTCATCAGTATGGGCCCTCCGCAGGCCAAGCAGATAATATCTGAGGCCTTTGCCATGGGAGCCGACTCTGGTGTACTTCTTTCGGACAGAAAATTTGGCGGTTCAGATGTACTTGCCACCAGCTATACCCTTTCCCAGGGCGTGGCACAGCTTGGACCTATTGACCTGATACTGTGCGGCAAGCAGACCACCGACGGGGACACCGCACAGGTAGGCCCTGAAATGGCAGAGTATCTGAATATACCCAGCATATCAAATGTTAAAAAAATAGTAGAGATTGACCAAGGCCATATTACAGTGGAAATGGACATGGCAAATACGGTGGAGCTGGCAAAGTCAGCCTTTCCCTGCCTTCTTACAGTGGACAAGGACATTTATCAGCCCCGGCTGCCTTCCTATGTTAAGAAAATGGCCACAAAAAACCGTGAGATAAAAATAATTACCTTTAACGACCTGGCGGATCAGGACGAAAAGAAATACGGCCTTAACGGCTCTCCAACTCAGGTTCAGCGGATTTTTCCTCCCGAAGCCAATGACCGCCGTGAGCTTTGGAGCGATTCCCCCCAGGTATTGACACAGAAGTTGTTTGAAAAAATTAAAGAACTGAAATTTATATAGGAGGCAGACCATGTCAAGATTGATAATACATCAGGAGAAAATAGCCAATATTGAAGAATTCATTTCTGTTTGCCCCTTTGGAGCATTGGAAAGCAATGCCGGTCAGGTTTTGGTAAACGGTGCCTGCAAAATGTGCGGGCTGTGCATAAAAAAAGGCCCTTCGGGAGCAGCCGAGCTGGTAAGTGAAGAGCAGCCCGCTGTTGACAAGTCGGCTTGGAATGGAATTGCCGTTTATGTGGACCATGTTAACGGTAACATTCACCCTGTGACCTACGAATTAATCGGGAAAGCACGGGAGCTGGCCGACAAAATAAATCACAAGGTCTATGCCCTGTTTATGGGCCATCAGGTGGAGAAAAGTGCCGCCCAGCTGCTGCATTACGGTGTGGACCAGGTATATGTCTATGACTATAAGGAATTGGACCATTTCAGAATAGATGCCTATACTGCAGTATTTGAAGATTTTATTAACAGTGTAAAGCCTTCTTCCATCCTGGTGGGTGCAACAAGTGTGGGGAGGCAGCTGGCTCCAAGAGTGGCAGCCAGATTCAGGACAGGGCTCACTGCCGACTGTACCATACTGGATATCAGGGAGAATACCGATCTTGTTCAAATTCGGCCTGCTTTTGGCGGAAACATAATGGCTGAAATCATGACTCCCAACGCAAGACCTCAAATGGCTACCGTTCGTTACAAGGTCATGAACTCTCCGGAGAGAAGCGAAAACCCCGCAGGCAGTATTGTCCTTTGCAGTGTGGCTCAGCAGTTGCTGCAATCTAAAATTGAGGTTTTAGGAGTTGCGGATAAGCCAAAGGAAAATCTTATTGAAAACGCGGATGTACTGGTTGTTGCAGGAAGAGGTGTAAAAACTCAGGAAGACCTGCAGTTGGTAAAGGAGCTTGCAGAGCTTCTGGGGGGTGAACTAGCCTGCACCAGGCCAATGATTGAGGCCGGCTGGTTTGACGCAAAGAAGCAAATCGGGTTAAGCGGCAGGACCGTAAGACCAAAGCTGATTATAACCTGCGGTGTTTCAGGTTCTGTGCAGTTTGCTGCCGGTATGAACAATTCTGATTACATCTTTGCCATAAACAGGGATGAAAAGGCTTCAATTTTTAAAATAGCCCACTATGGAATTGTGGGAGACCTATACGACATTCTTCCACGACTTATTGAAAAGATTAAAATGACTAAGGCTGTAGCTGCAGAACAGCGGATTGGAGGCTAAACAGATGAACTATAAAACTTTTGACAGGCAGGATTTTGAAGCTGTCAGCAATATAATTTGTGATTCTGAAAGAGTTTTTTACAAGGAAAACATAAATGAGGACTACAGCCATGATGAGCTTGGTGGCACAGAGTGCTACCCCGACATGGTTGTGCGGGCGGTTTCTACCGATGAGGTATCGGCGGTAATGAAATATGCCTTTGAAAACAATATTCCCGTAACTCCAAGAGGCTCAGGCACAGGCCTGGTGGGCGGTGCTGTTCCCATAAACAGGGGTATTGTCATGGATCTAAGCCTTATGAATCATTTTCTCGAGCTTGATGAAGAAAATCTTACAATCACGCTGGAGCCGGGAGTCCTGCTTATGGAGCTTTCAAAATACGTGGAGGAGCACGACCTTTTTTATCCCCCTGATCCGGGAGAAAAGACTGCTACAATCGGAGGTAACATCAACACCAACGCAGGAGGTATGCGTGCAGTAAAATACGGCGTCACCCGGGATTATGTGAGAGGCCTGGAAATAGTTCTACCAAACGGAAATGTGGTTTCCTTCGGAGGAAAAGTTGTTAAAAACAGTTCAGGTTATGCAATGAAGGATTTAATAGTGGGTTCTGAGGGCACTCTTGGTATTATAACCAAAGCCACCTTAAGGCTGCTCCCCCTTCCCAGAAAGGCCATAAGCCTGCTGATTCCATTCCCGTCACTGGAACAGGCCATAAGAACTGTGCCTTTAATTATCAAGTCAAAGACAATACCTACTGCTATCGAGTTTATGCAAAGGCAGACCATAATGGATGCAGAAGAATTTCTGGGGAAAAAGTTCCCTGACAATCAGGCAGACTCCTATTTGCTGCTGAAGTTTGACGGCAATTCCACAGAGGAAATTGAAGCGTCCTATGACAAGGCTGCAAAAATATGTCTGGAGCAGGGGGCTATTGATATTCTCATATCAGACACCGATGAAAGGAACGATTCCATATGGAAGGCCCGGGGAGCGTTCCTGGAAGCAATAAAAGCCTCCACCACCTATATGGATGAGGTCGACGTGGTAGTTCCCAGAAACAAGGTCAGCGAGATAGTTGAATTCAGCCATAAGCTACAGGAGCAGGTGGGTGTGAGAATCAAAAGCTTCGGGCATGCCGGCGACGGTAACCTGCACGCCTATATCTTAAAGGATGACCTCAGTGAGGAGGAATGGGAAAAGAGGCTCGCCCTAGCCATGGAGGAAATGTACAAAAAGGCCAACCAACTGCGGGGCCAGGTTTCGGGAGAACATGGCATAGGTTATGCAAAAAAGCCCTACCTGAAGGAATCCCTTGATCCGGAGGTAATGGGCATCATGCGAGGGATAAAGCTGGCGTTTGATCCGAAGAATATATTGAATCCAGGTAAGGTTTGCCAGTAAAATTATAAAACGGATGGTTGCACAAGGTACAAATCAAGGTACACTATTTCCAGTACTTCCGTACTAATTAAAAATAAATGCCTATTCCCAAACAAAAGGCACAAATAGTACAGTTCAGAATAAGGCCTTTAGCCGTCGCCCAATACTCAACCTCCTGTCTCGATTGGGCTCAAAGCAACTTCCTGTTGCTTTGACGGCTAAACTCTTTATTCTTCACCTACAGCTTTGTGCCTTTTGTTTTAACTAAATCAGTCATTTATTTTTAGTTGTACTCACGT
>JAEXFI010000003.1 GCA_023400235.1 Bacillota bacterium | reverse complement strand
CTTTGCATCACTATATGCCTTTGCTATAGCATCTGCCTGTGCCTGGGTAAGTGTTCCGGCTGTCACCAGACCTGCCAGTGCATTTTCCAGCGTCACCGCTGTCCCTTTGGAAGGCTTCATTGCAGCCACAACTGCTTTCTGCTGTTCGTCTGTGATCGCTCCTGCTGTAACAAGCTCTGAAAGAACACTTTTGTAGGAGTTTGCACCTATACCCTTACCTTTATTTTCTGCCAGTTCCTTCTGACGTTTCTCCTGTTCAGCCTCCAGCTTTGCCTTTGCATCACTATATGCCTTTGCTATAGCATCTGCCTGTGCCTGGGTAAGTGTTCCGGCTGTCACCAGACCTGCCAGTGCATTTTCCAGCGTCACTGCTGTCCCTTTGGAAGGCTTCATTGCAGCCGCAACTGCTTTCTGCTGTTCGGCTGTTATTGTACCTGCTGTGACCAGCTTTGACAGTAAATCTGCACCGCCCTGCCTTCCCCTGTCTTTCTGCTGCACCTTCATAATACCGTCCTTGTGTGTACCAGGCTCATAAGCACTGTTGCCTTCGGCAAATGCAAAGCCTGTAGAGGTAACCAAAATTGCCAGGCTTACACCGAGACTAATCAATTTTTTTGATTTTTTCACCAAATCACTCCTTTTGCTTTGAATATTCGGGAATATTCATCTAGTCCCTCAAAAAACTTTAAAGGTGATTAAACTATATCCCATAATAAAAATATAACCTTGGAATATGTTGTTACTGTGAGTTATTTATGAATAAACTTTGAATAGGGAATTATATTTTTGTTACATTGATTTTTTATTATTATCCGGCATTCATTTGAATATATTATAAGGAGTCGTCCAATTGTAAATTAAAATTCCCGGCATAGTAAAAGATGCACCATAATGAATATTGATCGGGGGGCATATGAAAATATTAACCAAGCGCATACTTATCATATCAACAATCCTGCTGGCATTTTTTATAGCTGCAATCTGTCTCAGAGTTGGCAACCAGGAAAGCACCCGCAATCATTACGTGCTGGGCGGCACCCTTATGACCGGGCAGGCTGACATAAGCGTGGATTTGGCAGCCACAGGTCTTTCCAGGCAAACCATACAGGTAATGAACAAGAGAATGTCCAACCTGAATGAAACTTATTTCAGGCCTTCAAATCTCAAGGCCATAAACAGCAATTTTATGGATCACGACACTTTTATGTCATATTTCAAAGACAACAAAGTTCCTGCAAAACTAATGGACTCTCCGGAAGCCTCAGTTACTAATTACTTCAGTGTACTTCAGCAGGCTTCAAATCTCACAGAGGACAAGAATGGCGGCTGTGGAACAGTGGGCTACGGGCTTGAGCCCTTTCCTGCAGCCTATGGCTTTCTCTCGGAAAACAATAAAAGGGATATGAACTATGATGAATTTGTTCAATCCTTTGAGGGAATCGGTCATATTAATCTCATAAAACTACTGCCCATGGCCGCCCCGGCCCAAGATATGAGCAAATTTTTCCTTGAACTTGAAATGCTGGAAGGAAGCAGCGTTGGAGTAACCACTTTCAATTATTACACAGGGGAACTGGCTGTTATAAAGGTCAACGGTCTGTATTACGTGGATTCACTTACCCTTTCTCCTGAGGATTTCTTCTGTGCCGCATACCACGGCTGGGCCCACAATGCTGAGTCCTATGTTGAAACGGTTTATGGCAACTGGTGCGGTATTATTATGAGACAGTATTCCCCTGAACAGGATGAGTATAGAAAAAAAATAATTATTGACGGTGTAGATGAAAAAAAATACATGTTTGAGTTTGCAAAGCTCACAAATGGCACAGACTTGCTGATTAACACCTCGGTTAAGAGCAAATCCAAATGGGTTCCCGTGCAGATTGATGTGGAGAAATACCTGGATAAGGGCAAGATGCAATAGACTCCGGCAGAAAAACCGCATACCCTTTCAAGACCCATACCAAAATGAAACAGCCCCGGGACAGCTTTTCAGTCAAAGACTGCAAACTGCTCCCGGGGCTTTGATGTACCTGTCAAAAATCAGGCCTTCAGGCTGCTGTAGACCTTTCTGGCATATTCTTTCGCACTTTTTACATCATTTTCATCAGGCTTGTTCCTGTTAAAGAAGATAAAGTTTTTTCCCTTGCAGGAAAAAGCCTCCTCCACCACATTTATGCCTCTTTCCCTCAACATGCTCTTAACCGCTGCAATAGCCTTTCCCTCGGCAGTCCCGCCGCCGCTGGTGCCAAAAACCGCAGCATTCTTAACCCTGTTGTTGTTCAGGGTCCTGATGAATTCCACCATCTTTGAATCGGGCTTTCCGGCATATTCACCGGTGCCCAGAAACAGCAGGCTTACATTTTCAGGAGGATACGCAGGAGGTATCTGTTCCGATTTTAAAACCTCCTCAAGCTCGTCTGCTATGGCATCTGCAATTTTCTTTGTATTGCCGCCCTTACTGTAGTACAATACCCATGTCTTCATTCTTACACTCCATTCTACATTTTCTATAAATCATGCTTTATATAAAGTCAAAAAGTATCAGCTTATTTCTGTTCTTGCTGCCGGATATACTTGTCCATAGCCTCAGCCGCCTTTTTACCTGCACCCATTGCCAGAATAACAGTAGCCGCACCTGTTACAGCATCTCCGCCTGCATATACTCCGCCCTTGCTGGTTGCCCCCGTCTCTTCCTCCACTATTATTCCTCCCCAGGACTGTACATCCAGGCCCGGTGTTGTTGAGGCTATGAGAGGGTTTGGCGACTGTCCTATGGCGATGATAACTGTTTCCAGCTCTACCACATGCTCGGAGCCCTTCTTTTCAACAGGTCTTCTTCTTCCTGACTTGTCCGGCTCTCCCAGTTCCATTTCCACGCATTCCATGCCCTTTACCCAGCCATCCTCTGTTCCGAGCACCTGCTTTGGATTGGTGAGGACCTTCAAAATAATACCCTCTTCCTTTGCATGGTGCACTTCTTCGAGTCTGGCAGGCATCTCAGCTTCTGAACGGCGGTATATAATGTATACGTTTTCCGCACCCAGACGCTTTGCGCTTCTGGCTGCATCCATTGCAACATTGCCTCCGCCCACAACAGCCACATTTTTTCCGACAAATACCGGAGTGTCAGTGTTTGGGAATTTATAAGCGCTCATAAGATTTATCCTTGTAAGGAATTCATTTGCAGAATATACACCGTTCAGATTTTCCCCCGGAATCCCCATAAAGCTTGGCAAACCTGCCCCTGAGCCTACGAATACGGCTTTAAAGCCCTCTTCCCTGAGATCATCTATGGAAAGCACCTTTCCAATAACCATATTGGTCTGAATGTCAACCCCAAGTGTTCTGACAGTCTGAATCTCCTTCTGAACAAGAGCCTTTGGAAGACGGAACTCAGGAATTCCATACATCAGAACCCCTCCTGGAACATGAAAGGCTTCAAAGATTGTTACCTCATAGCCCATTTTTGCCAAATCTCCAGCACAGGTAAGACCGGAAGGGCCTGAACCTACAACAGCAACCTTTATGCCGTTGCTCTCGGGCTTTTCTTCCTGGCTGCTGCAGTTAGCCATATACCAGTCTGCCACAAAGCGTTCCAGACGGCCTATTCCCACAGACTCCCCTTTTTTTGCCCTGACACACAGCTGCTCACATTGTGTCTCCTGGGGACAAACTCTTCCGCATACAGCGGGCAAGCTGTTTGTTTCTCTGATTTTGAAATAAGCCTCTTCAAATTTGCCTTCTGCTACCAATTGTATAAATTCAGGTATTTTTACGTTAACGGGACAACCTGCCACACATGGCTTGTGCTTGCAGTTCAGACACCTTTGAGCCTCTTCCACAGCCATTGCTTCATCGTAGCCCAAAGCAACCTCCTGAAAATTCTTATTTCTTATATCAGGGTTCTGTTCGGGCATTTTTACTTTATTTAAAGCCATATTAGGCATTGGTCACACCTCCAAGTTTGCATGCATGTATTTCTGTAGACTGGTTTTCATGCTTCTTATACATTCCCTGTCTTCTCATTGCTTCGTCGAAGTCCACTTCATGTCCGTCAAAATCCGGCCCGTCAACGCAGGCGAACTTTGTCTTGCCGCCCACCGTGAGCCTGCAGCCGCCGCACATGCCTGTGCCGTCTATCATGATAGGGTTCATACTGACCAATGTCTTTATTCCGTATTCTTTTGTAATATTGCTGACGGCTCTCATCATAACCAGAGGGCCTATTGCTATTACCAGATCATATTTGTTGCCCTCTTCAATCAACTGCTTGAGGACATTTGTTACAAAACCCTTGTTTCCGTTTGATCCGTCGTCTGTAGCAACAACAAGCTTATTGCTTACAGCTTCCATTTCCTTTTCAAGTATGATCAAATCCTTGTTTCTGAAGCCGGCTATGGAATGCACCTCCGCCCCAAGAGCATGAAGCTTTTTCGCCTGAGGATATGCAATCGCGGTTCCAAGACCGCCTCCGATAACCGCTACCTTCTTATAACCTTCCAGATGTGACGCTACCCCCAAAGGTCCCACAAAATCCAGCAAGGCCTGGCCTTCATTCATTTCGGCCAGAACACGGGTTGTCTTCCCAACTATCTGGAATATAATTGTAACTGTACCCTTCTCTCTGTCATAATCTGCTATAGTCAGAGGAATTCTTTCTCCGGCTTCATCTATCCTGAAAATAATAAATTGTCCAGGTTCTGCCTTACGGGCAATATATGGTGCCTCAATATCCATAAGTACAACAGAAGGATTTAGTATGGCTTTTTTTACTATCTTGTACATAAGTAACCCCCATTTTGTGTCAGATGTTAATTGACCTCATTATGAACATTATACTCTATCTGCATCAAATTATCAAACGTAGTATCTGCCGTGTTTACCAGAATTGCTTCAAGTATTTCCTGCTCTGTCATTACCTTGATTACTCTCAGATCCTCGTCAAGTATATTGATGATATGAAACCTGTCTACGTAGTCCAAAGCCTTGATTACCTCCGCCAATTTCATATGTTTCAAGGCTACGATCTCTCGTACAGGGTAAATACCTTTTCTAATAACTCTGGATTTTCTGAAAAGCAGGCTTTTAATATTCATAAAGGCTGTCTCCTCCCTGCTTGTGCCTATGCACATAAAAAAATATACGCCCATAACCATAAGGCTCACACCCCACCTGGAATAAAAAAGGCCTGCCGCCCCCACAAGTATGATTACCGCCGACAATACTTCCGAAACAAGCTTCATCAGCTTTCCTGTCCTTACAGTTCCAAGCCTTGCCGCCAGCAATTCCTGAACAATCCTGCCCCCGTCCATGGGAAGTACCGGAATGAGGTTGAATACCCCAAGGTAAAAATTTGTATATATTCCCCCCAGAAAGAAATCCTGTTGATAACAGTTATTGTATAAAAATAAAAAAGACAGGGCTAATATGAAGCTGGTACACGGTCCTGCAAAAAACATTGCCATTCTCTGCCTTCTTGTGCTGTAAGCCATATTGATTTCAGCATTTAAGCCCACGGGCAGAAGTCTTATATTACATAGCTGTGCCCTCATCAGCACCCCGACGCTAATATGACCCGCCTCATGGACAGATATGAAAAAAAGTGCCTGGAGATATTCTCTTAAGTATCCCGCCAGAGCCGCAGCTCCCGCAAATACCAAAAGCAGCAGGTTGAATGTGACATTCAGCCTGCCGAAGTTCCTGCTTATTGATAATGAAATGCGCACTTTAACCTCACCTGAAAAATTTATTTTTTATCCCGTTGTACAGCCTGGAGGTTGTCACTGGTTTAAAAGATTCAGCAGCTTTTCAGGGTCTGCCGCCTTGTCATTGACCCATATTTCAAAATGAAGCGCTCCCGACAAACCTTCGGTGTCCCCCACCTTTGCCACCACATCTCCCTGCTTAACCTTCTGCCCCTTTTTGGCTACAAGGATTGAACAATGGGCATATACCGTATATAAGCCGTCATTGTGCTTTATTTTTACATAATTATCATAGTCAGGACTGGAGCCAACTTCCGTTACTTCTCCGTCAAGCGCGGCTTTGATTGAGGTACCCATATTTGCTTTTATGTCAATACCGCTGTGGAAGGAGGTACTTCCGCTCAAAGGGTTGGTTCTGATGCCAAAGGGCGATTCAATCTCACCCTTTATGGGAGTTACAAAGGAATACTTGTCTGCAATGGCCTTTATCTGGCTTTCTTCCAAGACAGGCACCTCTGTCATTGCCTTGAGGGTATCATTTATGGAGCTGCTGTCTGTTGAAAGCCCTGTGTCGGTGTGGTAGCTGTTATCTCCTTGTCCGCTCACAGCTTCCCCCTTCAGCTCTTTATCCTTATTATTTATGCTTTCCCCATTTACCGCCTTATCCAACATGCCCTGTCCGCCGTTTTGCTCTGTCTGAGTCACCTTTCCCGCATCTCCCGCCTGAGTATCTGCAAAAGGTGTCTGACCACCTGCCCCGGTCAAACCGGAGGAATTTTTTTCAGGCAGTTTGACTCCCAGCGCTGACACTGCTCCTGCCAGATATTTGTTTGCATCGAAATTCTGTGTTGCTATTACCTTTACCCTTGCTATGAAGTAGTTTGTGGTAGGCGTATCTGCAGCCTTACATAAAGCATATACGGACAGAAACACCACTACCGCCAGCATTTTTACAGCAAAAACCGTAGACATCATTTCATTTTCATTTGTTCGTTTTCTGTTTCTTGGAGTACTTGTCTGCCGTGAATACTTAGGCCTTACAATCATCTCATCCATACTTTTTCCCCTGCATTCTTGTCCTATTTGCCGTGCTTTATTAAATTATATTTTGCCGCACGCAAAAATATTACAGGACAATACAACCTGTCAGGCCACAATCTCAAATGGAGTCCCCGGTTACTTGTGTAAAGTGTGCTCCAGCATCACTGGACGCACTGCACAAAAAAATCCGGGCATATATACCCGGACCATGTTAGTGGTCTGTAACATCTAAAGTTACAGGCCACTAGCAGCTATTGACTTAAAGTATTTTATTTTTTACCGCAGCAAATCCCTCCATGCAAGATCTTCACGTTCCAGACCTTTTACCAGAACTTCGGCTGTGGCGATATTGGTAGCGTAAGGTATGTTATTGGCGTCACAGTGCTTGAAAAGCAGGAATGTGTTTGTGTCATTCTCCTTGTTTGGATCCCTGAAATATATCAGCAAATCTATTTCATCACATGCAATTCTTGCACCAAGCTGTTGGGCTCCAAGACTCCCATAAGCCAGCAGATTAATATTCAGTCCTGTAGCCTTGTTTATAACAATACCTGTAGAACGGGTGGCAATAAGATGATGCTCCTGTAAAATATTCTTATAGGCGATGCAAAAGCTGGACATTAATTCTTTTTTATTATCATGAGCTATAAATGCAATATTCATGGTTAAAAATCACATACCTTTAAATTTATTTACCCGCATTTTTTACATTTTTAATAGGTATATTCGCTACTAATGCCGGAACCATTCTGTCGCTCTCGTCGCTTTTCGTTCTGGTAAGCTGGATGTCAAGTGCACTTTCATCAATTTCCATATAATGTTGTATGACCTTTATAATTTCTCCCTTTACCATTTCCAAAAACTCAGGAGAAACATTGGCCCTGTCATGTATCAGCACTAACTGCAATCTTTCCTTGGCCACATCCTTCGATGGCTTAGCTCTGCCAAAGATCTTTGAAAAATCAATCAGCATACCCTATTCCTCCTTATGTAGTCTTAAAACCCAACATTTTTTTAAATTTATTGAAAAATCCGTCATCTGTCTCAAGATTAAGTATGGGAACCTCTTCTCCCTGAATTCTTCTTGTAACATTTCTGTAGGCTTGTCCTGCCAGAGATTTATCGTCATTTACAGCAGGCTCTCCTCTGTTTGTTGATATAACTATTTTTTCATCATCAGGAACAACTCCTATGAGGTCTATTGCAAGTATATCTATTATATCTTCAATACTCATCATATCTCCACGTTTTACCATGTCCACCCTAACCCTGTTTATGAGGAGCTTGGGATTTCTCAGTTCATTTGCTTCCAGAAGTCCTACTATACGGTCTGCATCTCTTACTGCGGAAACCTCCGGAGTGGTGACAACAATTGCTTTGCTGGCACCTGCTATGGCATTTTTGAAGCCCTGCTCTATTCCAGCGGGACAATCAATTATTATGTAATCAAATTCTGCTTTTAATTCATTTACAAGATTTATCATCTGCTCTGGAGTTACTGCCGACTTATCCCTCGTCTGGGCTGCGGGAAGAAGAAATAGCCCCTCGTACCTTTTATCCTTTATCAATGCCTGCTTTACACGGCATACACCTTCTACAACATCAACAAGATCGTATACTATTCTGTTTTCCAGGCCCATAACAACGTCCAGATTACGAAGTCCTATATCAGTGTCTATCAGTACGACCTTCTGACCTGCCAGCGCCAGACCTGTACCAATATTGGCTGTTGTTGTGGTTTTTCCAACGCCGCCTTTCCCAGATGTAATTACAATTACCTCGCCCATACAGCTTGCCTCCAATTCTTGTCCAAGAAAAATGATTTTGCAAAAATTTATTGTTAATATTAAGATATACACATTAAACTATATATATCTTTTACTGTTTTGTCAATCGAATTGCCCCCATTTCTCCACCTGTCAGAGCTTCTGAAATGCCGGTAAATTCATGTTATCGAGTGGGCAGGAAACGCTCTACATAAAGCATGTCCCCTTTGACATACGCCAGCTCCGGAACCTGCCCTGCTCCAGAGCCTTTTTCATCAGGAGGTCTTGTTATAATGTCCGCAATCCTCAGCTGTGTGGGGTTAAGTCCCAGTGCAGCAACCATAGCCTCCTTATTTCCATCACTGCCGGCATGCACCACTCCCCTGAGCAGCCCCATAACAACGACATTTCCTGTAGCTTCAATAACTGCCCCCGGATTTACATCACCGAGTATAACAATATTTCCGTCAAAGGTTATAAGCTGCCCTGATCTTACCGTTCCACGGTAAAACTTGGTTTTTCCCTCTTCAATGCCCTTGAAGAACATGTATTTTTTTATCTGATTGTTTCTTTCCGCAGCGGCAGTTGTACTCTTGTGACTGTTTGCACTGCTTGCCTCCGCAACTTCCTCTTCAAAGGACAATATTGTGGCGCCGCTTTCCTTTTTCAGCAGCTCCAGCAGCTCCTCCTTTTCAGTCTGACCCAGAACCCTTCCCCTGTACCTTACTGCAAGCTTTGCTCCCCTAAAAAATTTACCGGCGCTCTCTATTTTCATTCGCATGCTGTCAACAACTTCATCAAAACAGGCTTCAGGCTTTATTATTATAGTCAGGCCGTTAACCGTTCCCTTGAAAGTTACTGTTTGCTCAGTCATAAATTTGTCTCCCATCTTTGTGAAAAAAGCTCCTCACACAAGTAAATATAATAAAAATAAATATTTATTTAGTTAACTCAACAATATCCATTTTTGCAGCAGAATCCTGAGCACCTGAACCGCTGTTGTCAAAATACGCCTTCAGTATATCCTTGGCAATCGGTGCCGTATATGCCCCCAGAATACCTCTTTCAACCACCACAGCCACAGCTACCTGGGGCTTATCTGCCGGAGCATAGCATATAAACAGCGCATTGGAGGAATGCTTTGACTCCTGACCGGTTTCTGCTGTGCCCGTCTTTCCTGCAACTTTGATAGGAAGCAGCTCATTAAACTGATTGGCCGCTGTTCCTCCCCCATCTTCAGTGTTGGCAACAGCTATCATGCCTTCCTGAATAATTTTCATATTTTCTTTTTTAACGGGCAATATGTCATATTCCGGTTTTGTTTCTGTAACAATAGAACCGTCATATTTAACCACTCTTTTTATTATATGAGGCTTAAAGTGCTTGCCTCCATTTGCAATTGTAGCTGCATAATTAGCCAGCTGTATGGGCGTAAAGGCGTTATAGAGCTGGCCGATTGATGATTGGGCCGTATCAGCCTTTCCCCAGTTATATGGATTAACCGTTGCCTTATATTCTTTTGATGAAACAATACCTTCCTCTTCACCCAACAGATCAATTCCAGTCTTCCTTCCAAGTCCGAACAACTTAGCCCACTTAACGATGTTATCAATACCAGTCTTAACACCCAGCTCATAAAAATATGGATTGGAGGATTTCTGAATTGCCTGGATCATGTTGACCCAGCCCAAGCCGGTTTTATACACATTGTATTCAATTGAGCCCAGCATCATATTGTCGTATATTTTATACCCGGCGTCAAATACTTTCGTGTAAGGATCCATCTTCTTCTCTTCCAGCGCAGCAATGCCTATCAAAGGCTTATAGGTGGAGCCTGGTGTATATCTTCCTGCAATTGCCCTGTTATATTCCGAGGAAGTGGTATTGTTCGGTTTATTTAACAGTTCTATGGCTTTTTGGGCCTCAACATCCTCCGGACCCGCCAGGTATATTGAAGGGTCATAGCTTGGATAACTGGCAAGTGCAAGCACCTCTCCTGTATTAACATCAATAACCACCGCCGCTCCTGCATATGCATCCTTGGTATTCTTGGAATGGGGTTTTTGCCTGATAACTTGTATATTTTTCTCCAATGATTCCATGGCAGCCTTCTGAAGTCTCATATCAATAGTCAGAACTACATCGCTCCCAGGTTTCACAGCCTCTTCACTGATGGTTTTTATTTTTCCGCTTTCATCGATTTGAATTCTCCTGTATCCGTTTGTCCCTCTGAGATACCCTTCTGCGGTGAGCTCAATGCCGGATTTTCCTATTATATCATCGATTTTATAGCCCTGGTCGGATCTTTTGGCCAATTCATTTTCATTGATGGTCCTAACATAGCCTATTACATGGGCGGCATACTGTGCATCAACATATTTTCTGCTGGGCACTGTATCTACAATGGCTCCAGGAAATTCATCTTTTCTTTCCTCTACCTCAGCAACAGTTTCGGTACCTATTTCTTCTGCAATGATGGGATTGTAGCCCAGGCCCTCAAACCTCAGGGTCATTATTTTATATATATCAGGTTCCTTGTACTTCTCAGTATCAATTTTAAATACAGTGTCCCTGAAATATTCATAAAATTTCCCGGGAGCTGAGTTCTGGTCCAATCCTGTAAATTTATAGCCCGTGGCATTTTTCAGCACCTTTATCCTGTCCTTGCTGTTTTCAAGCAGCGTTCCGAATTTTGCAGGTTCGCCGCTTAAGTATTTAGAGAAGGTGTCACTGTACTTCTCACCGTTCTTCTCAAGTATTTTAACAAGCTTATACATCATGGTATTAAGCTCTTCGGAAGGCTTCCCCGTATCTACCAGCATGAGGCAGTAGCTTGTGGAATTCACTGCTATGGGCACTCCATACCGGTCCAGGACATTGCCCCTTTCGGCAAGGATGGTGCGCGATCTCAGATTAAGCACCTGGGATTGGGTGTAATAATTCTCCCCCTGTACAAGCTGTAAATTTGCAAGCTGATATACAATTACTGAAAAAACCAAAATCAATATGATACTGACAATGGCATGTCTGTCCTTAAAAAAATTCTTCATTCTTCAACCACCACTCATTAATTCCCGCTTCTATAAAGTAATCTTCCTAATATCTGTTTTTAGCATCCATACCCACTAGCTTCCTGCTGATTCTTATGAGTATAAAGAATATTACTACCCCCAGTACGCTGTTCACCGCGGCTTCGGTTAAAATCGTGGTTCGCAGGGTATCCATGTAGTTGATCCTCAGCCCCAATCCGTATGACAGCACTATAACAGCGGATTCAAATAATATTGTAGATACAAAGGTACATATGACCATTACATATATATTTTCCTTGAAAAACCGCCTGTTTATATTCCCCAGCAAAATCCCCAGCAGCATTCCCAGCAAGGCTTGATAACCAAGGGCAATACCGACTACCGAATCCATGCAGATACCCGCAAAGAAGCCTACGGTTCCGCCGTGATTCCTGCCTTCCAGAAGTGCCACGCTCACTATAAGTATTATGATCAGGTTGGGCTTTACTCCAAATATATCTGTAAAGTTGAGAAACGTAACCTGAACAGTAACAAATATGAATACTAATATGGTATAAATGATTATTCTGCCTCTCATTTATCAGTTATCTCCATTTCTGAAGATGTATCAGGCATATCCTTTTTCAAAATCACTACCTGGCTCAGCCTTCTTAAATCCACGGAGGGCTGTACGATAGCATATCTGTCCAGATCACTCTCACCTGTCCTGACTTCCTTTACCGTTCCTATAATAATACCCTTGGGATAAATCCCGCCCAGGCCTGAGGTTTCGATTACATCTCCTTGTGCAAGGTCCAGATCGTTAGGTATATATACCAGCTTGCAAAGGCCTTCCTTTCCAAGCTTCAAATCACCCTTTACCACCACCAGGTCCCTGCTTTTTGAAACAATGGCGCTTACAGCACTTCCATCTTCAATGATACTGATTATTTTTGAGGAAAAGGGCTGAGCAGAAGCAACCTTTCCCACCAATCCCTTACTGGTAATTATGGGCATATTATAGGAAACCCCGTTTGCAGAACCCTTGTCTACAAGAAAAATGTTAAACAGGTTTCCCAAATCCTTGGCAATTACATTTGCCCCCAGCATTTCCACATCTTCAAGCTGTTCACCCAGCTTAAGAACATTCTTAAGATCTTCATTTTCCGTCTTAAGCCTCTGGAATTCAGTTCTCTCGTTGGTCAATTTATCAATTGTCTCTTTTAAAGTCTTATTTTCTGCCCTCAGTGCTTCAACATCGCTGAAAAGACCAACCCCCGCTTTTATCTCCTGACCTGCATAGGAAAATACCTTTTCAACAGATGTAAACGGAACGGAAATCAGATTCCCCAGCCAGTTGAGACTGCTCAGGGGGTTCATGGTAAGACCTATGGTTACTATTAGCAATAAGGTTATTATAAATACTATCAACGCCCTGCTTTTAAAATACTTCAAGGAATATTCCCCTCTCTCCCCCCTATACTTTCACAAAACTACCTTAATCTTTTTGGTGAAAGCAATACCTTTTTAAGGTTTTCTATCTCGTCCAGCACCTTGCCCGTACCCAGCACCACACAATCCAGAGGCCTCTCAGCTATGGAAACCGGCATTCCGGTTTCCTGCATTATCAATTTATCCAGACCATCCAGTAACGCGCCTCCGCCTGTGAGCATAATGCCTCTGTCCATTATGTCGGATGCCAGCTCCGGAGGAGTCTTCTCAAGGGTATATTTTATGGAATCTATTATGGAATTAACAGGCTCCTTCAACGCCTCATTTATTTCCGAAGAGGTTATTTCTATATTCTTAGGGAGACCTGTAATCAAATCTCTTCCTCGTATATTCATTTTTACTTCCTTGGTCTTTGGGAAAGCGCCTCCAATGGTAACTTTGATTTGTTCCGCCGACCTTTCGCCTATCATCAGGCTGTATTCCTTTTTTATATAATGGACTATGGCCTCGTCAAGTTCATCGCCGGCAACTCTCAAGGACTTGCTGGTAACTATTCCCCCCAGAGATATAACCGCAACCTCGCTGGTTCCCCCTCCGATATCCACCACCATGCTTCCCGAAGGCTCTTCAACGGGTAATTCCGCCCCAATCGCCGCCGCCATGGGCTCCTCAATCAGATAGGCCGCCTTTGCTCCCGCCTGGAGTGTTGCATCCTCAACAGCCCTCTTTTCCACCTCTGTAACGCCGGAGGGCACGCATATAACTACTCTGGGCTTGTTGAAAACACCATTTGACATAGCCTTCCTTATAAAATACTTTATCATGCTCTGAGTTATGTCAAAATCTGCTATAACGCCGTCCTTCATTGGTCTTATAGCCACAATGTTTCCCGGTGTACGGCCTATCATTTCCTTAGCAGCCTCACCAACAGCCAGCACCTCGTTATTTTTAATGTTAACAGCAACTACCGAAGGCTCTCTTACAACAATACCTTTTCCCTTTACATGTACCAGTGTATTTGCTGTTCCCAAATCTATTCCGATATCTTTTGCAAACAAACTCATTTTAAGCTCCTATCCGCGTGCCCTCACGCTGTTTTGTAGATAATATATGCCAAACTATAAAAAATCTCTTTCCTTAAAGCTGATGAATCTTCCGTCACCAACTATTATATGGTCCAATACCTTTATCCCCAGTATATTGCCGGCATTCACCAGTCTCTGCGTGGTTTGCAGGTCCTCGGGGCTGGGAGCGGGGTCACCGCTGGGATGGTTATGGACAAAAATCACACTGTTGCTTCCGCACTTGACTGCCTCACTGAAAACCTCTCTGGGATGAACAATGGATGAATTCAGACTTCCCATGGAGATATCAACTATTTTAATTACCTGGTTTTTCGTGTCAAGCAGTATTGTCTTAAACACTTCCTTCCTCAGATACCTTATTTCTTCCATAAGAAGATTATTTGCATCCTCAGCATTTCTTATAGTATGACGGATTGCTCCATTACTTGTTGCAACCCTTTTGGACAGCTCAAGGGCAGCTTTTATCTGAATAGCCTTTACCCTGCCTATTCCCTTTATCTTCTTAAGCTGCTGGATGGATAGGTTATTTAGGGACGATATCCGCCCGTCATGAGACAGCCTCAATACCTGATGGGCTAATTCCACGGCAGTATATGACTTTGTTCCGGTCTTAATTATAACTGCCAGCAGCTCGGCATTGGATAAATGCTCCGCACCGGCAGACTCAAGCCTTTCGTAAGGTCTGTCCCCCACGGGAAGTTCTTTTATTTTCAGTCTTTCCATACTACACTCCATTTTCCAGCCTGTTTGTCACTATGAATACTTTTACCTGTCAAGAGCGCCTAAATTAATATTATAACCCAATTGCTCAAGCATTTGGGATAGCCTGTAAATCGGCAGCCCCATTACGTTAAAATAGTCTCCTTCAAGCTTTTCCACCAAAAGTGAACCAAACCCTTGTATACCATACGCGCCGGCTTTGTCAAAGGGCTCCCTTGTAGAAATATACGACTTGAGAAATTCCTGGGATTTATTTGCAAGCTTAACCCGTGTTACTTCAAATTCTGAAATGGTCTTCATATCGTAAGTCCTGCAAAGACTGACTCCCGTGACAACTTCATGCCACTGGCCATTGAGACTGTTAAGCATCTCAAGAGCCTCCTTTTCGTCTTTAGGCTTGCCAAGCAGCTTGTCTTCCTTGACCACGATAGTATCAGCTCCGATTACAATACTGTCGCAACTTGTCTGGGCTGCAACATCCATACATTTCTGTCTTGCCAGGGCTGTGGCGACCTGATGTGACTGGAGACCCTGCTCCATTACTTCTTCCAGGTTGGAAGGCAACACTTCAAATACAAGTCCCATTTGGGCAAGCAACTGCTGTCTTCGTGGAGACGCTGAAGCCAATATAATCTTTACCATGCTTTCACCATTCATATGTTTTTGTTTATTTACTCCAGGCGACAAACGCACCATATTTATTATATATTTTTATAGATAATTTTTCAAATAAAAAGCTGGTTTCGTCACCAAAATATATTATTTGTAAATTAAACTATTTTATTAACAATATATATAACTGCTTCCACATTCAGATACAAAATATGGACACCTTTATAAAAATTACATTTTTTATTATGTATAATATTAATAAATATCACTTCTCAATTGAAGTTTTTAGAAGTATAATATAGTAAAACTATATACAATCCGTTGATTATAGTATGGTTTAAATGCCTTTTAAGAGAGTTGGTGATTATATGAGAATTGAAAAAATTAATGATAACGTACTGCGGGTTACTATAACCTTGAATGACCTGGAAGAAAGAAATATTGATTTAGGCTCTTTGAATTATAATTCGCCTGCTGCTCAGGAACTTTTCTGGGACATGATGGAGAAGGCGGAAGAGGAATATGGCTTTGCTTCAGGTGAATCCCAGCTCATATTTGAAGCATCTCCGGAAAATGAAGACGGCTTTGTTGTAACAATCACCAAGGTGGATATAGATGGAGAATTTGAGTCTATCCAGAAATATATAAAGAGCAAGTATAAAAACTCGGAGTTAAAGCAAAAGAAAAGAAAAAGCAAGGTTTGTTCGGCAATAAAGATATATTGCTTTGACAGCATAGACGATGTATGCAGGCTAACCCGACGTATAACACCCATTTATCAAGGTGAAAGTACCCTGTTCAGATACCGGGACAGCTATTACCTGTTGTTAAGCGGGAACTCTGCAAATTCCCAGGCTCTTGAGGTGATAATGTGTGAATATTCTGTATTGGTTGGAAATCCTGGATTTTTTGAAGGTTATCTGAATGAATACGGTGATAAAATAATACAGGACAATGCCATAGAAACTTTAAATACTTATTTTTAATTGACTTAAAGCATAATCAACAAACATATAACCAATAATTCAGGGCTTACTCAAATGAGAAAGCCCTGAATTTTATTTATCTGTTATTCATAACCAGCTCAATTACCTTACCGTTGGTTTTGGCAATATCAAAAACCACGTCGTCAATAACTGTATTTTCTTCAATCAAGGTATTTCCTTCATTATCAAAAATAGTTTTGGTGGCAACCTTTCCGTTAAGGTATTCACGGTGCTTCAGCTCCATCATATCCGAAACTGCGCCGGGTTGTATTTCATCCTCGGCAGGGGTACTGTTAATAATATCGCTTAAAGTCGGAACTTCAGGATTTTTTTTTTCCGATTCTACCGCTTCCTCAGAGGCCAGGTCTACAGCTCTGTCCAAAAGCCTGGATTCCACATCTTCCTTGACAACCACCAGATTTTTTCCAAAGGTGATGATACTGCCTCTTGGTATAATACGGATACTCTTCTGAGTGATATCTGCAATATACTCTAGGCCGATAATATTGCAATTGTCTTCCTCATCAATATATATATCTCCGATTTCGCCAAGCAGGCGGCCTTTCTTGGTTAGTACCTTTGTTCCCTTCACCTGGATGTTTTTTTGAAGAAGATCAATAGCAGCCGGGATTTTACTGATATCATTTATAGCATCCTCATTTTCAATCGTCAATGCATATTCACCAATGCCCAGTACATATTCAGTAGGTATAACCTTGGCACTCAGTATTTGAATGCCGCTATCAACCACTACATAATCGATAGCACCCTTTTCAGCATTGATTATAACAGTTTTAACCTTGCCCACTTCAATACCGTCAGATATGCTGATTATAGGTAAGCCTACTATTTCCTTCGTCTTTTTCATTAAAAAGTACCCCCTCAAATTCCCAAAAATCTTTCTTACAAATTATTTATTTCAGGTTTTTAATAATTTCCTCTTTTATTTCAGGTTGAATAATGGTTCCATATTTATCAACCATTCCTTCGAGTATGATGCGTGCCAATTCCATACGCCCCAATTGCTTATACAGCGTACATACATCCAGCACTATCCAGAATACCATTTCCCTGTCAGGCTTATGCTCAAGCGCCTTGAGGTAATACTCCACAGCAGTGTCCTTTCTGCCCCTGTCCTTGCTTTCAAAGGCCTTCATCACCAGAGATCCGGCAGAAAGCTCTGTTTCAGCAGCAGTCTCCTGAAGGAATACCTGCTCTGCCCCATGGTTCTGTCCTTGTGCGGCAACGTCAGCTTCCTCATTTTCGGCCTCGCTGGCTGACAGTGCTTCCCCGTGAACTGCATGCTCATTCTGCGGCAGCACCAGGTTCTCACCATCCTCGGGAACGATTTCGTCAACCCCGTCTCCGGAGTCATGGAGGGCTTCTATGGTAATGTTATCCAGCATCTCCATCTCCACATGCTCTGAGGGTTCTTCATAAACACCCTCGCTGTCCTCAACCTGTGCGGCCTCGCCTTCCGGAGGCAGCTCCTCAAGTGCCTGGTCGTACTCTTCTTCAAGGGACATCTCCTCTTCGGCCTGAGCTGCAATGACCTGATCCATATCACCTTTGTAGGCAGCTTCCCGGTCATATGGAGCTTCAACCTCTTCAATTACAACAGCAGCCTGCTCAAATTCAGGCTGAACAACCGCTGCAACATACCCGGCAGTTTCAATTTCCTCGGAAAAACCTGTCAAATCAGAAGAAGGCTGCGGACTAATACCATTTTCACTTTTTTCTATTCCCATTTTATCAATTATTTGAATAGTGTCAACTGGTTTTTTCAACTTATTTTTTAGAATATATGTATTTTTTACAGTATTTATCAATGCTGTAAGGCTCTTCGAGGCAAAGGTACGTAGTCTTGAGGGAATTCCAGCAATAAAATGCCTTGTGGCGGAAAAGAATTTATCAATATAAACTCCGCAGTCTATTGAGGAAAATTTCTTGGGTATGGCTATGGATATGATAAGACTTAATACACATATAAAAATCAGAAATACAAACAAAACTATAAACAGTGCCAGTATAAGTGCCAGCTTCCTGTTTATACTGATGCTTTCGCTTAAAAGCCTCAACAGAAATTTAAAAGCAGGGCTGAAGGAAAACCCCAAAACAATGGAACCTGTAGTTATGGAAATCAGAATGCCAAGATTTAATTCTTTTGCCTTGTAAAGTAAATAGAAGGCAATCAATGAAGTTAATAAAACAGTGACTATAACCGAAATCCCATAGTAGGACATAAAACCCTCCAGTATTATGATTTTTATCTTTTGTTTATGAAAAGCCGTTTTTGACTAATAGGTTATATTCGATATAAATCAACAAAATTCCTTCTATTTTATTTTGAAATGCCAGGTTATTTTTATTTTAATTTATTTAAATGGCTCACCAAGGTGTGTTCTGACAAAGCACCTTTGATGAGCCAGCAAACTTAACAAATATTCGGTTTAATTACTGCCTAATTATTACTTTATTACTACGCTTTAACCAAGGCATTTTTAAGAACGGTTTTCATATCAGAAGCGCAGATGAACTTTAAAGAGGTTCTTACATTCTCGGGTATTTCATCAATGTCCTTCTTATTGTCAACAGGCAGTATAATTGTTTCAATGCCGGCCCTATGCGCTGCAAGTACCTTCTCCTTCAAGCCTCCGATAGGAAGCACTCTTCCTCTTAAGGTTATTTCACCTGTCATGGCAACCTTACTGCTGACCGGAACCCCAGACAGTGCAGAAACCATCGCTGTTGCCAGGGTTATGCCGGCAGACGGCCCATCCTTTGGGATGGCACCTTCCGGAACATGTATGTGTATATCCTTTTTTTCATGAAAGCTCTCGTCTATTTTTAAATCCTTGCACTGAGACCGGATGTAGCTCATGGCTGCCCTGGCAGATTCCTTCATTACATCTCCCAGATGACCGGTGAGCTCAAGCTTACCGTTTCCATTCATAAGATTCACTTCGATGGACAGGGTATCCCCTCCCACAGGTGTCCATGCAAGGCCTGTGGCTATTCCCACCTCATCCTTTTCATTGGCAAAATCAAAACGGTACTTTTTAATGCCCAGATACTTTTCCAGATTGCCCTTTGTAACCGTAACCACTCTTTTGTTTTCAGATACTATAGTCTTTGCAACCTTTCTGCACACAGACCCTATTTCTCTTTCCAGGTTTCTCACACCGGCTTCCCTTGTATAAAAATTGATGATATCCCTTACAGTTTCTTCATCAATCTTCAGATTCTTAGGTGCAAGGCCGTTTAGCTCAATCTGCTTTGGAAGCAGGTATTTCATGGCTATGTTGGCCTTATCCTCTTCGGTATAGCTGGAGAGGGCGATGACTTCCATCCTGTCCAGCAGCGGACGGGGAATGGTCTCCAAGCTGTTGGCGGTGGTAAGGAACATTGCGTTTGAGAGGTTGAAGGGCAGTTCAAGGTAATGATCCCTGAAAGCAAAATTCTGCTCCGCATCCAACACCTCAAGCATTGCAGATGCCGGGTCTCCTCTGAAATCACTGCTCATTTTATCTATCTCATCCAGGAGTATCAGCGGATTATTGGAACCGGCCTGTTTGAGCGAAGCTATTATCCTTCCGGGCATTGAGCCAACATAGGTACGCCTGTGGCCTCGTATTTCCGATTCATCCTTTACCCCTCCAAGGGATATCCTTACATAATTCCTGTTAAGAGCCTTGGCAATAGACTTTGCAATTGAAGTCTTTCCTACGCCGGGGGGGCCCACCAGGCATAGTATTGGTCCTCGAAGGTTGTTTTTTAGCTTGTGCACCGCAAGGTATTCAACTATACGCTCCTTGACCTTTACAAGCCCGTAGTGATCCTGTTCAAGAATCTCTTCCGCCTTAGCGAGATCAATATCCTCCTGTGTGGATTTATTCCAGGGCAGATCAAATATCCAATCCACATATGTTCTTATGACACTGCCTTCCGCGGAGCCCGACGGCATCTTGAGCAGCCTGTCCAGTTCCTTGAGAACCTTCTTTTCAGCCTCCTCCGGCAAGCCTGCCTTTTCCAGTCTGGACTTGTATTCCTCAACCTCTCCGCTGACACCGTCCCGGTCACCAAGCTCGTTTTGAATGGCCTTAATCTGTTCCCTGAGGTAGTATTCCTTCTGAACCTTGTCAATCTGTTTTCTTACCTTGGTATTTATATCCTTTTCAATTTCAAGTATTTCCGTTTCCTGATATATGATTTTCAACAGTCTTTCAATTCTTCTCAGGGGATGGAATTCAGAAAGAATTTCCTGCTTCTGCTCAACCTTCAGGGGAATATTGTTGGTTATAATATCAGATACCTGACTGATGTTTTCTATCTCAGAAACCGTTAAGGCTGTGTCGGGAGAAACCTTCCCGCTGAGTTTTACATAGTCCTCAAACACTGAAACCAGACGTCTTTTAAGCGCTTCAACCTCATTTGGCTCAAAGCTTTCCTCTTCCAACTGCCCCTCAACCACCTCTGCAATGAAAAAAGGTTCCCTCTGCACGATGCTTTTTACTTCTGCTCTGCTTATACCCTCTACAAGTACTCTGATAGTATCTCCCTGAAGCTTGAGCAGCTGCTTGACCTTGGATATTGTTCCAATGCTGAATATATCTTCTTCACCCGGCGAGTCGGTTGATGCATCCTTCTGTGCAACTAGAAAAATCAATTGATCATTAATCATTGCCTCTTCCAGTGCTTTAATTGATTTTTCTCTTCCAACATCAAAATACAGGGTCATAAAAGGAAATACTGTCAATCCCCTTAAAGGTAACAGCGGTAATGTTTTAGCCATATCTATCCTCTCATTTACCAAAATTATTTATCATAAATTCAATTACGGTTGAAACCTTCGCCTTCCAGGCGAATATGCGCTTTTAAGCATTTTGTTTAAAGGTTTCAACGGTTTGGGTTTTAAGAAGTCTGTACTTCAGGAGGCTTTAGCCTCAAACCCAAACCATCGGCTTTCAGCCGATAGTAATTGACTTTGATATATTATTTTAATATATTATTTCTCAATTTCATAGCAAATTACATGCTGCGTTTCAATAAATCAATAACTCCAGCCTTATAATAGTATACCATTTTTTTACTTTTTTCCACTATTTAATCACATCTCAGCACAAGTCCTCTTTCAGCGTCAACAGTCACCACAGAACCCGTCTTCAATATTCTGGTGGCATTATCAGCTCCTACAATTACAGGAATATCAAGGGCCAGCCCAACTGTTGCCGCATGGCAGGCCTGCCCGCCCTCTTCCACAATAATTGCAGCTGCCCTCTTGATAACCGGGAGCATTTCATTGTTTGTAAAAGGCGCAACCAATATGTTTCCGTCTGTAAATTTATCCAGGGCCTCCTTAGAGGACTGCACTACGCAGAGCTCACCGGTAACTGAAACTTCACCCATTCCGGTACCCTGTACCAATACTTTTCCCACAATATGAACTTTCAATGTATTTGTAGTTCCGCTGATTCCTGCAGGTACTCCTGCAGTGATTACAGCTAGCTCTCCATTTTTTACAAGGCCTGACTCCAGAGCCTTTTCAATACCCATGTCAAACATTTCGTCCGTCGTATTTGCAACCGGAACCAGGTAAGGAAGCACTCCCCAGGAAAGACTGAGCTGTCTTTGTACCTTTGGATTTACGGTTGTTGCAATAATAGGGCATGCAGGACGGAATCTTGAAATCATCCGGGCGGTATGACCTGATTGTGTAACGGTTATTATGGCGGATGCCTTCAAATCAAGGGCCGTAGTGCAGGTTGCATGGCTGATGGCGTTAGTAACACTGGTGTTGATTTCCGTCTGCTGGGAGGTGAAGCGTTTCCAGTAGTCCATGGCACTTTCGGCCTTTTCAGCAATTTTTGACATGACTTCAACAGTCTCCAGGGGGTACTTGCCTGCAGCTGTTTCTCCCGACAGCATGACACCGCTGGTTCCGTCATATATGGCGTTTGCAACGTCACTGGCCTCGGCTCTTGTTGGTCTGGGATTTCTTATCATGGAATCCAGCATCTGTGTAGCCGTTATAACAGGCTTTCCGTTCCTGTAGCATTTTTCTATTATATGCTTCTGAACAACGGGTACTTCCTCAACGGGTATTTCAACTCCAAGGTCGCCTCTTGCCACCATTATACCGTCGGACACCTTTAATATTTCATCAAAATTCCTTATACCTTCCCGGTTCTCGATTTTTGATATAACAAGTATGTCACTTCCGCCGTTCTTTTCCAGCACCTTCCTGATTTCCACCACATCGGTGGCTTTTCTCACAAAGGAGGCAGCTATTATGTCAAAATCATTTTCAATGCCGAATTTAATATCCGATATATCCTGGGCAGTCAATGCAGGAAGCCTTATGTCGGCACCCGGAACATTTATTCCCTTATGGTCTCCCACCGAGCCTCCGTTTTTTACCACACAATAGATATCCTTGTTTTTAACCTCTCTTACCTCAAGCTCCACCAGGCCGTCGTTAATCAGTACCCTGCTGCCATTTGAAACATCTCTGTACAATTCCTTGTAGGTTATGGTACACCGGGTTTCATCACCAATGATATCCTTATTTACAAGTATGAACTCATTATTTTCCTTGAGAGTTACCTGGCCGTCCTTAAAGTCACCCGTTCTTATTTCAGGGCCCTTGGTGTCAAGCAGCAGAGGTATTGGCAAACCTAGCTCACTTCTTATTTTCTTAAACAAATCAGCCCTTTTTCTGTGCTGTTCGTGATTACCGTGTGAAAAATTCATTCTGGCTACATTCATGCCGCCCAGCATCATATTTCTAAGTATATCTTCATTATCGGACGCAGGTCCCAGGGTACATATAATTTTCGTTCTTCTCATAAATCAAGCCCTCCAAAGCAATATTAGTATTAGTGTGTTGTAATATATAATTTGAAATCTCCCATATGCGCCTTTGCTAATATTTTGAAGATTAAATTGCGAATCAGTAAAGTTTAAATGAAAACATCTAATATGATATTTTATTTTTAACAGATTGTCTACTACATATATTCTGATTTTCTTCTTTTAATCTTGTTATACCCTGTATTTCATTATTTAATCTCACATTTTGTCTTTTTTATTTCTTTTGTTTTCAAATATGGTAAAATGGTATTTCTCCATTTTAATCTGGTTTTATGTCAACATATGGATGCAGGAGCAGCTATCATCGCCGGCTGTTCGCTTTTTTGAGCACCTCTATGGCTGAAAGTCCTGCCGGCTTATAAAGGAGCTGTATTAATAATTCATACCACAAGTATTATTATCGCTAGGTATGCTTAAAATATTATCATTAATTCAAAGCTTGCACTGTTTTTTACAGGTGCGACAGGTCAATCCGTTGAAAGTCGCTTGACAATGGATTTTGTGGTAATTGACCGTTGAAACACGTTGGAAATTCTTTACTCAATCTAAGGAGGCTTTATATGAAGGAGCGAAAAAGCTCGTCTGAAAGAGAACGGTTCTCCACAGGCCTGGCAGTGTTCTTTGCCACTCTAAGCTCGACGGTGGGCCTGGGCAACATTTGGAAATTCCCATACCTGACCGGTAAATACGGCGGTGGTGCTTTCCTTATTATTTATTTTTTTTGTGTTGTATTTGTTGCCATGCCGGTAATGGTAAGTGAGATGTTTATTGGAAGAAAAACCAGAAAAAACGCCATTGGGGCTATCAAAGCGCTCACGGGCACAAAGTTCTGGAAAATTATCGGATATATGGGCATTCTATCGGCGTTTTTTATACTGTTTTTCTACAGTGCTGTGGCAGGATGGGTTTACTCCTATATTTTCAAGGCAATTGCGGGACAGTTTGGCAGTGCATCCATGGGGACAATGGAGGATATTTTCGGCAAAACGGTTACAGGCCCTCTTCCGCCGGTCATATGGCAGGTTGTGGCAATTGCCGTTGTTTCAACTATTCTGCTTTTCGGAGTTAAGAAGGGGATTGAAAGAATTACAAAACTGTTGATGCCGGTATTGCTGATATTGATAATTATTTGCGATATCAGGGCCCTGTCTTTACCGGGAGCAATGGAGGGTATAAGGTTTTTGTTCAAGGTGGATTTTTCCATGGTGACAAAGGAAGTGGTACTTATGGCTCTGGGACTTTCATTCTTCAAGCTTTCACTTGGAATGGGAACCATCATAACCTACGGAAGTTATTTCACACAGGACAATAATATGTTCGCAACCTCCGGCAAGGTAGCTCTGTCGGATACAATCGTGTCGCTGCTGGCAGGCCTGGCTATTTTCCCTGCGGTATTTTCCTTTGGGCTCAAACCGGAACAAGGTCCGGGGTTATTATTCATGACAATACCGCTGGTTTTTTCAAAAATACCTCTGGGCGGGCTGCTGGTGGTGCTTTTCTTTATTTTAACCGCAATTGCTGCCACCACTGCAATGATGTCCATTTTTGAGGTAGTTATCACCTTTATTTCCGAGGAAAGGGGGCTTCCCAGAAAAAAAGCCGTCATCATAACTGCTGTTGTAGTAATGCTCTTCGGCTTTCCAGCCGCACTGTCTGCAAACAATGTAAGCCTTTTGAGTAATGTGAAGATATTTGGGAACACCTTCTTTAATTTCTTTGACAGTGTTTCCTCCAATATCCTGCTGCCCCTGGGCGGCCTGCTGATTGTTTTGTTTGTGGGCTATTTCCAGCGCAAGCAAATAGTCAGGGAAGAGCTGTCAAACAATGGGACCTTGAATAACCGGACTCTCATTGAAATCTATATGTTTTTATTGAGATACGTTACCCCCCTGCTGCTGGTAATCGTATTCTTAAGCATGATAGGAATAATATAATCAGTGGGCATATATATCAAAATATATGCAAAGGCTCGGCGCATTGCCGAGCCTTTTGTTCATCATAACCTGCATTGAGTTCTATTAAAATTGCTATTTGTAAGGGACTACCTTTCCTCCAGCGGAATAAAGGTTTGAGGCTTTGAAATACTCTTGTAGGCAGGCCGGATAATCTTCTGCATACATACCACCTCTTCTATTCTATGGGCGCACCAGCCTACTATTCTTGCAACCGCAAACAGCGGTGTAAACAGTTCTGTAGGAATACCCAGTGCATTATAAACAAAGCCTGAATACAAATCCACATTTGCACAAATATTTTTTGAGGTGCCTTTTTTCTGGGAGAACACCTCAGGTCCGATTCTCTCAACCGCGTCATACAAAAGGAATTCCTTTTCCCTTCCCTTTTCGATTGCAAGATTATGGGCCTTTTCTTTGAGAAGGATGGTTCGCGGGTCAGAGAGGGTATAAACCGCATGGCCCAGACCATATATGAGCCCGGCCTTATCGAACACTTCCCTGTTCATCATTCTGGTCAGATATGCCCTTATCTCGTCATCATCTCCCCAGTCAGACACATTTTCCTTAATATTTTCAAGCATCTGCATGGCCTTTATATTGGCCCCGCCATGCTTTGGTCCTTTTAAGGAACCTACAGCTGCGGCAATAGCCGAGTATGTATCCGTTTCCGTGGAGGAAACAACCCTCGCTGCAAAGGTGGAATTATTTCCGCCCCCATGCTCTGCATGGAGCACAAGAGCCAGGTCCAGAATCTCCGCTTCTGTTTTTGTATATTTGTTATCCGGTCTTATCATGTAAAGTATGTTTTCTGCCGTTGACAAATCAGTCCGGGGCATGTGGATGTACAGACTCTGTCCTCCGTAATAGTGGGATTTGGCCTGAAAGCCGTAAGCGGCCATGGTCGGAAAACGGGCAATCAGTTCTATGCTCTGCCTCAACAGATTTTTGGCATCAATGCTGTCCGGATCATTGTCATAGGAATAAGAGACCAGTACGCTTCGCGCCAGCTTGTTCATTATGTCTGAGCTGGGTGCCTTTAGAATCATATCCTCGGTGAAACCGTTGGGGAGAGTTCTCAAATCCCCCAGAAGGCCGGTAAACTCATCAAGCTGCACCTTATTTGGAAGTATTCCGAATAAAAGCAAATAACAGACTTCTTCAAAGCCGAATCTCTGCTCCTGCTGGAAGCCTCTCACCAGGTCAACCACATCTATGCCCCGGTATATAAGGCCTCCCTCATCTTCCTTTCTTTCTCCCTCATAAAGCACATAGCCGTGAACCTCGCCTATTTCGGTAAGTCCTACCAAAACCCCTGAACCATCACTGTTTCTGAGGCCTTTTTTTACATTATATTTGCTGAAAAATTCCGGATCGATCTTGTTGACATCGTCAACAGCTCCTACCATCTTTTCCACATAAGCATTCAGTCTTTTTTCCATAACACCCTCCAAACATCTCATATGAAATATGTCGATTCAAGTCTTTCATATCTCACTGGAAAACTACCCCAATTGTATAATATTTCTGTGCATATTGCAAGTTCTATTTGTTAAAAAATCATCATTCTTTCCTGTACTTTCCTGTACTCTTTGCATGTATTTTACTCCCCTTTAGCCGGCCCAAACTTGAGGACAAAAATAAAGCTGCTGGCAGAAAGGCCCCTTGGAAGCCTGATTACCGGCAGCTTTCAATATTTTTATGACTAATTGGCGGGGGAGCTGCTTACTCCTTGCCGCAGCACTTCTTGTATTTCTTACCGCTTCCGCAGGGGCAGGGGTCATTTCTCCCAACCTTGTTGCTTACAGCCATTTTGGATATTCTGAACTCCTTGGCTATTTCTTTTCTTCTTTCTTCCGGCAGTATGTTGTCCCACTCGGTCAAGTTATAGAGCCAGTCGGCCTTGGCATCCAGCATGTTGAAATACAGCTTTTCATAATCTATTTCAATATCTATTATGCTGGCTTCATCAAGAGTATCCAGGTCAGTCTCACTTACCAGACTGGTGTTGATACCATCCAGGAAGCCGATAAATGTTACGGAATCCATGTTAAATGATCCGGCAACCTCCGACAGCTGACCTTTTATGTTCTTCAGATTATTTGCCAATATATAAGCATAATTGTCTTTTTCCTTTAAAAAATAGTCCTTCCAAAAGGCTTCATTTTCTTGTGGAGTTCTTTCCTTGTCTGCAATCTCTCTCCACCTGTCATTTAATGTCATAACGATTACTCCTTTTCATTAAAATCAAAGTATTGCTCGCAGCATTCCACATACATCAAATGTTATGAAAAGACACCTGCGGCTTTTTAATCCTTTGGTATTATATCACAGGTACAAGTGAGCCGCAAGTGCGTTAAAAAGGGGGCCCGCCTGCGGGAATGAAGGACTCCCTACTTTTATGTTAACCCTTTCCCAGCATTTTGCATATATTAAAATAGAATAACATTATTTATTATTTTTCAGTTATGGTGGTGTTAGTATGACAACTGAAAGCTTTTATTATACTGATGATTATGATGATTATGATGATTACATGGAAGACAGACAGCTTCCCGGCAAATCACATATCAGGGTTTTTCATGCAGCTCCCGGCGCTCCTGAAGTGGATATCTATGCAAACGGCAGGATTATAGCCCGAAGGCTTGCATTTGGCCAGTTTACCGACTATATTACCGTAGATGCCGGCACCTATGCCATAGAAGCCTTTCCAGTGGGCCTGCATGCCTCTCCCATATTGCGGGTGAATATCCCGTTGGGAGCCGAAAAAGTGTATACCCTCTCAGTAATCGGCCTTTTGCCGAGAATAGGAATATTGCCTGTAGAGGATGTTTATGAACCGGTGAGCCAGGGAAGAACCAACATACGATTTGTAAATCTGTCTCCCAACGCCCCCGGCTTAAGCCTGTCCCTGCGCGGAGGGATGGAACTCTTTTCAGACATAAGCTATACCGAAGTCAGCAATTACAGACCCCTGCTGCCGGGCAGGTACAACCTCATAGTCACGCCCACAGGAACTCCCGGTATAGTGGCAAACCTTCCAAATGTGCGGCTGCTGCCCAGAAGAAATATAAGCTTCTATGCCGTCGGGATGTTCGGGCAGGTGCCCTCCTCTCTGGAGGTGTATATTCCTCTTGACGGAACAACTTATCTACGGGATTATTAGACATGTTAAAAGCCGTGAAATGTAACTTGCCTTCATTTCACGGCTTGATTCCATTCCTTATCCTTATACAGCATTTTCAGCCTTACCTATCCAAACATGGATATGAAAAAGCCCGCGGCTACGGCAGAACCGATTACACCCGCCACATTTGGCCCCATGGCATGCATCAGCAGAAAATTTGACGGATTTGCCTTCTGTCCCTCCACCTGAGAGACCCTGGCGGCCATGGGTACGGCAGACACTCCTGCTGAGCCTATTAGTGGATTTGCCTTTCCTCCTGTCAACCAGTACATTATTTTACCAGACAATACTCCGCCTGCTGTACTGAATGCAGACGCCAGCAAACCCAGGAGGATTATCTTGACAGTCTGGGGCGAAAGGAACTTCTCACCCACTGTAGCAGCTCCCACGGTGACACCCAGAAATATGGTAACAATATTTATCATGGCATTTTGAACAGTTGATGACAGTCTTTCTACTACGCCGCTTTCCCTGAACAGATTCCCAAGCATCAGAAGCCCCACCAGAGGCGTTGCAGAAGGCAGCAGCAGGCAAACAAGTATGGTATGGTTATTATTTTCCCTTGAATATCATATTGCAATCAAAAATTGTACATAAAAAAGAACATTGTGAAATGTTCTTTTTTATACTAAAACCGTTTATAAATTGCGAAACACATTGTCTGTTAGAATTCACAACTTCCTGTGGTTCTGGGGAAGGGTATCACATCTCTTATATTTGACATGCCTGTCAAATACATTATGGCCCTTTCAAAGCCCAGACCGAAACCTGCATGCTTGGTGCCTCCAAACTTTCTCAGCTCCAGATACCACCAGTAATCTTCTTTTTTAAGTCCCATTGCCTCCATTTTGCTTTCCAGAACCTCAAGACGTTCCTCTCTCTGGCTTCCGCCAATAATCTCGCCCACTCCGGGAACCAGCAGATCCATGGCGGCGACTGTTTTATCATCATCATTTATTCGCATGTAGAAGGCTTTTATTTCCTTGGGATAATCGGTAACAAATACAGGTTTTTTATAAATCTGCTCGGTCAGATATCTCTCATGCTCGGTCTGGAGGTCACTTCCCCATTCCACAGGGTACTCGAACTTCTCCCCGCTCTTGACCAGCAGCTCAATTGCCTGGGTATAGGTTATATGGGCAAACTCAGAGCTAACAACATTGTTTAAACGCTCCAACAAGGTTTTGTCCACAAAACTGTTGAAAAACTCCATCTCTTCCGGAGCATTTTCCATGACATAGTTAATTATATATTTAAGCATATCTTCCGCCAGCATCATGTCATCCTGCAGGTCGGAAAAGGCAATTTCAGGCTCTATCATCCAGAATTCTGCGGCATGTCGGGCAGTATTGGAGTTTTCAGCTCTGAAGGTGGGACCAAAGGTATATATGTTTTTAAAGGCCAGGGCATATGCCTCCCCTGTGAGCTGCCCGCTTACCGTCAGACTGGTTTCCTTTTCAAAAAAATCCCTGGTATAATCGATTTTACCATTTTCATGCTTTGGAGGGTTATTCATGTCAAGAGTGGTTACCTTGAACATCTGTCCGGCACCTTCTGCATCACTGCCTGTAATGATTGGCGTATGCACATAGACAAAGCCTCTCTCCTGAAAAAACTTGTGTATGGCAAATGCAGCCAGGGACCTCACTCTGAAAACTGCTGAAAAGGTATTGGTTCTTGGCCTCAAATGGGATATGGTTCTTAAAAACTCAAAAGAGTGCCTTTTTTTCTGAAGCTGGTAGTCTGCGGGGCACACATTTTCTATAACTATACGGGACGCCTTTAATTCAAAGGGCTGTTTTGCATTGGGAGTTTCCAGAAGTTCACCCTCTACGACAATAGCAGAACCAACCGACAGCTTTGCTACCTCCTTGAAATTCTCAAGCCTGCCTTCCTCAAAAACCACCTGAAGGTTTCTGAAAAACGTACCATCATTTAATTCTATAAAGCCAAAAGTTTTTGAATCACGTACAGTTTTGACCCAGCCCGGAACTGTTATGTTTTTTCCCACATAAGCCTGTGGTGACCTGAAAAGCTTCTTTATCTCTGAATAGCTCATGTTTAACTCCTTCATAACGACTTGTGAGTATTTCTATAGTTTATAATATGCCAAAAATAATAAAAATTAAAGTATTCCCAGAATTTTTTGTTCAATATGTGATTATTAATAAATATTATTTGCTATAACAGCTCAATGTTGTTTTCAGAACATGCCTTTATCATTGCCTCGCTCCAGATGGAAGCCTGTACCTCTCCAATATGCGCCTTTCCAAGAAAGAACATGCATATTCTGGACTGGCCTATCCCTCCCCCTATGGTATACGGGAGTTCCCTGTCCATAAGCTGCTTGTGAAAAGGCAGGCTTATGCGGTCTTCACAGCCCGCCTTCTTCAGCTGGGACAGCAGTGAAGCCTCGTCAACCCTTATACCCATTGAGGATACCTCGAAAGCAATGTCAAGTACAGGATAATAAAAGACAATATCTCCGTTAAGGGCCCAGTCATCATAATCCGGTGCCCTTCCGTCATGTTTTATTCCAGAGCTGAGGGTATCACCGATTTTCATAATGAATACAGCCTGCTTTTCCTTTGCGATCAGCCTTTCCCTCTCTTTGGGAGTATGCCGGGGATACATGTCTTCAAGCTCCTGGGTGGATATGAAGAATATTTCTTCCGGCAAATACCTTGTCAGACCGGGATACATTTCAGCCATATATTCTTCTGTTCTCCTGAAAACGGAAAAAATCTGTCTTACAGTACTCTTAAGAGTTTCTTCGGTGCGCTGGCTCTTTTCTATAATCTTTTCCCAATCCCACTGGTCTACATACACTGAATGCATATTGTCAAGGTCTTCATCTCTTCTGATTGCATTCATATCCGTATACAAGCCTTCACCTGCCGCAAAGCCATAGCGCTTTAACGCCATTCTCTTCCACTTGGCCAGGGAGTGGACCACCTCTACAGTATCACTGCCAATCCCTTTTACATCAAAGGCTACCGGTCTTTCCACGCCATTCAGGTTGTCATTCAACCCCGATTCAGGCTTCACAAATAATGGTGCCGAAACTCTTGTAAGCTTCAATTCCTTTGATAGTTCACTTTCAAAGTGATCCTTCAGCCGCTTGATGGCAATCTCCGTATTTCTTATATCAAGGCTTGATTTATAGCCTTCTGGCATAATGCTGCCGTTCATATATTACCTCCTTGATTTACACTTTAATGTTTTACTGCTGAAAATAATTGCAAGAAGTTAAATTATAGAAATCATTTTATCATACATTTTTATATAAATAAAACATTATTATGATAAAATTACTGCCGGGCAAAGCAAGTTTCTAATGGTCTGAAAATCGGAGGTTTCAACCGTAACTGACTTTATCAGCAAGCAAAAAACACCGGACCATCCATAAGATGCAGCCGGTGTTTTTAGTAAAAACTTCAGGTTATTTTTAAATAATGCCACTGCTTAAAGCTAGCTCCCAAGCAGTATTACATGGCATCAAAGGTCTTTTTAACTTCCTTTAGGAAATCCTCTGTATTGACTGTCTTTATTTCCTTTAAATCAGAGAGAGCAGCAAGGTCCTTAGTCATAACTCCGTTCTCAATGGTCTGAAGTGATGCCTTGTCCAGCTTGTCGGCAAACTCAACCAGCTCTGGTATGCTGTCAAGTTCTCCTCTCTTGCGGAGCGCACCTGTCCAGGCAAACAGGGTGGCCATGGAGTTTGTGGAGGTTTCCTGACCTTTAAGGTGCTGGTAGTAGTGGCGCTGTACTGTTCCGTGAGCTGCCTCGTATTCGTAGTAGCCTTCGGGAGATACCAGTATGGAGGTCATCATGGCAAGACTTCCAAAAGCTGTTGCCACCATATCCGACATAACATCCCCGTCATAGTTTTTGCAGGCCCAGATAAAGCCACCCTCGGACCTGACCACACGGGCAACCGCATCATCAATAAGAGTGTAGAAGTATTCTATTCCGGCTGCCTTGAACTTCTCGTCATATTCCTTTTCATATATCTCCTGGAATATATCCTTGAAGGTATGGTCATATTTCTTTGAGATGGTGTCCTTTGTGGCAAACCATATGTCCTGCTTCTGATCCAGGGCATAGTTGAAGCAGGATCTGGCAAAGCTTTCAATGGACTTGTCTATGTTATGCATTCCGAGAATTACGCCTGCTCCATCAAAATCATGTATGGTCTGGCGGGTTTCCTCACCTTTTTCGTTTGTAAATACCAGCTCTGCCTTTCCCGCTCCCGGAACCCTGTACTCAACATCCCTGTATACATCTCCATAAGCATGTCTTGCTATGGTTATAGGCTTTGCCCAGGTCTTGACAAAGGGCTTTATACTGTCGAGAAGTATGGGGGCACGGAAAACTGTTCCATCCAGAATGGCTCTGATGGTTCCGTTAGGACTCTTCCACATTTCAGTCAGGTCATATTCCCTGACTCTTTCAGCATTAGGAGTAATGGTAGCGCACTTTACGGCAACACCGTATTTTTTTGTAGCAAGAGCAGAATCCACAGTTACCTGGTCTCCGGTCTTTTCCCTGTATTCAAGGCCCAGGTCGTAGTACTCGGTCTTCAGGTCGATATAGGGCAGCAACAAGATATCCTTTATCATTTTCCAGATAACTCTGGTCATTTCATCTCCATCCATCTCAACAAGAGGAGTTTTCATAATAATTTTAGCCATACACATGCTCCTTTTATGTTATAATTTTTTGTTTTTCCGGCGCTATTCGTTATATTTTTCACACAGGGTGATTTATTTTCTGGTCATTCATTAATATAGCATACTAAAGGGCTGTGTGTAAAGTCATCGGTACGTAGCCAGCAGTAAACCCGCCAGCAGTAAAAACATCCCTGCCATATTGACACTGCCATTAAAATCCAGTATAATACAAATTAGCTATTTCAGCTAATTTTCGCCATATTATAAAAAGCCATATCAGCTAAACTCTTGAAAGGAGCAAACCATATGCTTATCAATGCTACCGATCTGAAAAATAATTTAGGGAAATACCTGAGAGCCGCCGAGAGAGAAGATATTATCATTACAAGCAACGGCAGGAAGGTTGCCAGGCTGTCCGCTTACGAGGATGAGGCTTATCCCGCCCAGCAGCCGCCAGTTGTCATGGAGCTGGCAGAGACCTATAGCCAGTTTCCCAGAAAGGCAACCTACGAAGAGTTTCTGCAGCTTTCTGAAAGCAGTGAGGAACGCTATGAGTACATTGATGGGGAGATTTATCTGCTGGCTTCTCCTAAAACCACTCATCAGCAAGTGCTTGGAGAATTGTTTGGGATATTTTATACATGGTTCAGAGGCAAAAAGTGCCGTCCCATGCTGGCCCCCTACGATATCACTCTTAAGAGGGATATTGAAAACATAAACGTGGTCCAGCCCGACCTTATGGTCATATGCGACCTGGAGGAAAATTTGAATGAAAAGGACTATTATATGGGTGTACCTGCCCTTATGGTAGAGATACTGTCACAAAGCAGCCGTGGCAAGGATTCGGTAAAAAAGCTGGATTTGTATATGTCCACAGGTGTCAAGGAATACTGGATCGTAAATCCATTTAATAAGGAGGTAACTGTTTTCCTCTTTGAAAATAATGATGTTTTAAAAAATACAACCTATAAAAAGGATGAGTTCATATCTTCTTATTCTTTTGAAGGTCTTGAAATAAGCCTGAGCAGCATATTCTGAGCCTGAGTCCGGTGATAAGCCCGTCATAATGCAAGTGGGGAGGCTGATTTTCTCCCCGCTTACATTATGGCCTCCACTATGTGGCTTTTCCCATCGTCTTTCAGTTCCAGCCTGTTGCCTTCCATGCTTCTGCCGTCTTCAATTATTTGCCTTACTGTAGTATTTTTATGGCTTTCATTCTTGATGGTTATTTCATATACGCTTGAACCGAAGGTATATCGTACAGAGTATTCCTTGAGCTTTTTAGGAATGCAGGGCTCCAGTATCAGAATGTCTCCCTGCTTTTTGATTCCCAGAATATGCTCCAGGCCTATGCGGTACATCCAGCCTGCCGCCCCAGTATACCAGGTCCAGCCTCCCCTTCCCTCATTGGGATAAACAGCATATACATCCGCAGCCATTACATATGGCTCGACCTTGTAGGTCATCCGCTCCATATCGGTTCTGGAATGGTTCACGGGATTGACCATATTGAACAAATCCCAGGCCTGTTCTCCGTTTCCAAGCTTGGAGAAGGCATATATAACCCAGGTAGCCGCATGGGTATACTGTCCCCCGTTCTCTCTGACCCCGGGCAGATATCCCTTTATATATCCCGGATTGAGATTTCCGTCGTAAAAAGGAGGCGTCAGCAGCTTTATCAAACCGTTTTTCCTGTCTATGAGATACTTATCAACAGCGCTCATTGCTTCCTCAACCCTGCCGGACCTTGCTGCTGCTGATATGGCAGCCCAGGACTGTGACAGGGAATCTATCCTGCACTCATCATTCTCAATGGAGCCCAGGGGTGTTCCATCATCAAAGTATGCTCTTCTGTACCAACTGCCGTCCCAGGCCTCTGCTTCAAGAGCCTGTATTATTCTCTCAGCTTTTCCCCTGTATTCCTCCGCTCTCTGCTCGTCACCCATATAGCTGCATACTGGAAGCATCCGAAGCAGCACACAGTATAAAAACCAGCCCAGCCAGACACTTTCCCCCTTTCCTCCGACTCCCACCAGATTCATTCCGTCATTCCAGTCTCCTCCGCCCATAAGGGGTATTCCGTGGGGTCCGAAGGCCAGGCCCTTGTCAATGGCCCTGACACAGTGCTCATACACATTGCCCGACTCACTGCAAAGAGCAGGTATTTCATAGCGTTCATGCTCGTTCTCACCCAGCAGGGGAGACTGCAGATAAGGTTCTACCTGCCTGAGTATTTCATAGTCACCGGTGATAGCAACGTAGTCACAGGTAACATACGGAAGCCAGAGCAAATCATCGGAATATCTCGTTCTGATGCCGTTGGTCTTCTGTTCGTGCCACCAGTGCTGCACATCCCCCTCCAGAAATTGGTGCCTGCAGTGCAGCAGTATCTGCTTCCTTGTTATTTCTGGCATGGAATATGCCACTGCCATCACGTCCTGCAGCTGATCCCTGAAGCCAAAGGCTCCTCCCGCCTGATAATAGCCGGATCTTGCCCACACTCTGCAGGAGAGCACCTGGTACTGGAGCCAGCCGTTGAGCATAATGTTCATGGTCTTGTCGGAGGTGCTGACCTGTATCTGTTTCAGCCTGGACCTCCAGCCGGCTTTAACCCTGTCAAGCTCGTCCAGTGCCTGATTAACAGTCCTGTACCGGGAAACCAGCTCTTTCAGCTGCTCGGTCCGGTCCTGACCAAAAAGGAATACAATGCGGCGGCTCCCTCCCAGTGGGAGGGTTACCCGTGTTTTTACTGCCGCGCAAGGGTCTAGCCCAGCGCCCACAGTTCCCTCAAGGGGGTGCTGCATTCCTTGTGGCTGTGACAAATCCATATTTTCTCCTGTAAACTCCGGACGGTGTCCCGTATAGCTCAGGCTGTCTTCCGAACAGCTTAAAAAGGCGCTTAAACCTCTGAAATCCGAGGAGTACACATTGTTGACAAGCACTGCCGGAAGGCTGCCCTCAAAGCTTGTGACAATATAGGGCGCCGTCTGACCTGCATCTGTTCCAAGCACAGGTTTTAAATAGTAGGCTGCATCAACAGTTTTGTCAGCATCGCTGATATTGGTTAAAGTCAGTATACTTATTTTTACAGGTGCATCTGAGGCGGTAAATTGAATCAATTCGTTTTCCAGCCCCCGGCTCCTGTGAAAATATGAGGTATAGCCAAAGCCATGCCTTACTATATATTCCCTGTCACCTCCGGCGGGTAGGGGTGTGCAGCTCCACACCTCTTCCTCCTCCGCCTGATGAAGATAAACAATTTCCGAAGGCATATCACAGACAGGGTCATTTGCCCAGGTGGTAAGCTTGTTCTGGCTGCTGTTAAGATGCCAGGTAAATCCGCCTCCGGCCTCGGTACATATGAAGCCAAACCTATCATTGGCAATAATATTTGACCAGGGCGCCGGGGTTCTATTCCCCGCTCTCAGGCATACAACGTACTCGTCACCATTTTCACTGAAGCCCCCCATGCCGTTAAAAAAGCTGAGCTTTTCGGTTATTGCTGTAAACATGCTATCCTGTGGCTCTGTATATAGTTGTGCCAAATCTTTTTCAGCAGTTCTGCTCTCCTCAGAAACATCAGCAGCAGCTTTCTCCAAATCCTCTGGAAAAGATGTAATATTCCCGGGCTGTTTTCCCGCAGCCTGAATTATTTCGTCGGAGTCCAACGCCTGGTCTATATAGTCCGCCACCCCGTCATCAGCGTTTATTATGAGCTTTGCACAAGCAAAAAGCAGATTCTTTTGTCCTTCCTTCATCTGTCTGGTATTCCTGATAAATATGCCGCCTCTTCTATCCAGCAAGTCACAGGAACGTCCGGAAACCGCAAGGTCCCTTATCATTTCAAAAATGGGCTGAATGTATGACTCTTCATCAGTTATAAGAATTACCAGGTCAAAACTCACTCCCTTTAGTCTCATAAAATCATGAAGCTTGAGGCACCAGCGGATTTCTTCAAAGCTATCCCGGCTGTGAACGGTTATAAGCACTATGGGCAAATCTCCTGAAATGCCAAAGGGCCACAGGTCGGACTGGCTGAGACTGTTTGCGGCAATATATCCCGCCTGCTTTTCCCTTCCCGTAACATAAAGCAGCCTGGGCAGCAGCTTGAAGTATGCTCTTTCATCATTTCCAGTAATATTTATAAAGCCTGCCTCCACAATACTTCTGGTCCATGCCATTTCAACCACTCTGTCGGCGGCACTCACATCACTGTACTTTTCCAGCAGGTCCAAAGCAGCCTGCCTTGTATCACAAATGCCCACCGCAAAGTTTACAACTGAAGTCTCTCCGGGCTCAATTGCCACCCGGATTCTCAAGCTGAACACCGGGTCAAGTACCGGCCCTACAGAGTTTGACAAGGGCTGGTCAGGCTCCATGACTTTGGGATGTGAGAGATTTCTGTTTCTGCCGATAAATTGTGAACGGTCTGTTTCATACTCTATGTTTCCTTGCATTGCACCATTTGTGGAGACTGTGTGATAACCCCAGACGGTTTGCTTGACATCGTCTCTTTTTCTCCGCATGGCCAGCAGCCCATTGTGCTCACCCATGTATTCCGTTTTCACAAAGAGCTTGCTGAAGGCGGGATGGGCAGTGTCTGACTCCGGCTGCTGCAGAACCATTTCCATATAGCTTGTAAGCTCAATGGTCCTCCTGGAACTGCTGTGGTTATGGATGCTCACCCTTCTTATTTCAGTGTCGTCCTCCGTACTCACAAGCACCTCTGTGTTTGTCTCTATATTACCCTCTCTCCTGATGTATTCAGCCTTGTGGGGCGAAAAAACAACCTTGTACACCTCGGGTCTTGTGTTGACAGGATTATAGGTGGTTGACCAGAAGTCATTGGAATTAATGTTTCTCAGGTATATAAACATTCCGCTGCTGGTCATATAATCACCGTACCACCTGTAAACCGACAGTGAGTGACATTTGGCAAAGCCGCTGCCCCTGTCAGTCAGCATAACATTGTAACTGCCATTGGTCAGCAGGTGCAGCTCGGGAATCATATCCAGCCGGGTAATACTTCGTATTACCGTTTCCTCCAGGTTCATCTGCTTTCTGTAGGTAAATTGCGGTTTTTCCCTATGCTCCTTTGAAAGGAGTACATTTGCCGGGAATTTCTCCTGGAGCAGTGAATCAACAGCTCTGACCTGAGGGTTTGCATGGAACCTGGCCTGCATGATGTTGTCCTTGAAATAGTTTACCAGGGCCAGCATGCTCATTCCCTGATGGTGCACCATGTAGCTTTTTACAACCGCACATTTCTGTCCTTCTGCAAGTCTTGAATCGGTAAAATCCAAAGCCTCATACAACCCGAACCGGCCTTCAGCTCCCAACAGTCTGAACTTTTCAATATTGTTCCAGCATTCCTCCGGCGAAATATCAATTGCCATAACAGTTGCGTAAGGCGCCACAACAAGATCGTTTACAAGCCCTCTTTTCAACCCCAGATGTGGAACACCAAATGCCCTGTACTGATAGTTGAGGGCTATGTCAAATGCGTAATAGCAGGACTCCGATATACCCCAGGGAATATTTTTACTCTGACCGTATTTGATCTGTGCGTTTACAACGAACCGGTAGGTTTTATCAATCAAAGTACCGGGATAGCTTCTTATAACCAACCTTGGCATCAGGTATTCAAACATGGTGCCGGTCCAGGATACAAGCCCCTTCTCACTGTCAGTCCGCGTCAGCTTTCTTCCCAGCTTGAACCAATGCTGTTTTTCCACCTCACCTTTTGCTATGGCAACAAGACTGGTCTGTCTGGCCTCAGAGGCAAAAAGGTCATAAAAGGATTTGCTGGGGTGCCCCTCTTCCACGTCATAGCCAATGGAGAAAAGGTTTCTTCTGTTATCGTACAGGCTTTTAAAGTACATACCCTCTATTAAAGCCCGGACTCTTTGTCTCAGACCTTCCATTTGCTCCTTCAGCTCTTCAATGTTGTCAAACTTTTCAAAAACTGCTGCACCAAAGCCGCGGTACAAGGTTCTATATGCATTCAGGCTTTCCATAAGCTTTTTGACCCAGTAGCCCTTTTTACTTTCCTCTCCCAGCTGTTCCAGGTATTTGGCTATGGATTCGTACAACTGGGAATATCGTCCTTCCAGTCTTCTGACAGCATCAGTTCCAGTCTCTTTTGCTGTTTCCGGATGGGCCGCAAAGAGTTTCTTAAGCAGCTCAATATCAAAGAAGGGCTTACTTTCATCTATTTCCCTGTTACACAGCTCCAGCAAATCCAAAAAAGCCTCCAGGTTACTAAAGTCATAGATTGCCTTTTGTCCGTACTGCCTCAGCCCCTCCTCCAGTACCATAAGGTAGCCGGCAAAATTACCGCTGTCCACAGTAGACACAAACTTAGGCCGCAGTACCTCAAGGTTTGTGGTATTGTACCAGTTATACAAGTGTCCGTTCCACTTCTGCATTTTGTCAATAGTATCAACTGTATTTCTGACTCTCTTCATGAGGTCTATGGTATTTATATAGCCCATATCTCTCGCTGCAAGCTGGGAAACCAGCAGCAGACCGATATTTGTGGGTGATGTCCTGTGGGCTGCGCCCTTAAAGGGCTCCTCCTGATAATTGTCCGCAGGCAGATAATTCTCTTCCTTTCCTGCAAACTCGTCAAAATAGCACCAGGTTTTTCTTGAAAGGAGCCTGAGTTCCCGGATTTTCTCTTCAGGCAGCTTCTCACTGTCTGTTCCGGCAGGCTTGCTGATGAAAAAGGCAATCCAGGGCGATAAGAGCCACAGTAAAAGGACAATTATATACAAGAGCAGATAGCTCCGGTGGAAAAACAGCACATCTGCAAGTCCGGCAGCACCGTATAAAGGAGCAAACCACATTCTTCTGTAATAGCCCGGAAGGTCATTCTTAAGTGCCAGTTCCATGTCGGCTGCTGTTATCCATTCCAGCAGATTTTCTCCTGTAACCAGTACCCTTGTCAAGGTCTTTACGATCGCATCCGCCATGAGGTATGCCTGGTATGGCGCAAAAGTAAGCATCAGGCATATTTGCAGCAGTATGGCTTTAAACCCTGTGAGTATGGTGGCACTTCTCTTGGTTATATATACCCTGTAATCCCCCACCAGCAGCAGATGTACAAAATAACTTATTACTGGAGAACACAGTGCCAGCAGGGTTAGGACAATCCACCCTCCGCTGCTTTTTTGCAGCAGCATGCACAGCAACAGTATAAGTGCCATTGCCGGGTACGTAAGGCTTCTTCTCAGGTTGTCAAACATCTTCCATTTTGACAGCAGGGATAGCTGGGTTTTTCCGAATATCCAGGGCAGCAGCTGCCAGTCTCCTCGTGTCCAGCGGTGGAGTCTCATCATAAAGGAATTATATTTGGCTGGATAGCCGTCTATCAGCTCGATGTCGGTGACAAGACCTGTCCGCAGGTAGCTCCCCTCCAGCAAATCGTGGCTGAGCACCGTATTCTCCGGTATAACATCATCCAGAGTCTGCTGAAAAACATCAACCTCATATATACCCTTACCGGTGAATATCCCTTCTCCGAAAGCATCCTGGTAAACATCTGAAACAGTTGTGGTATAGGGGTCTATGCCTCCCTGTCCTGCAAAGACCTGTGTAAAGAGTGACGCTCCTGCACTTTCTATATTTACATCTATTCTGGGCTGAAGAAGGCCATAACCGTCGGTAACCAGCCCTTTTTCCTCATTATAAACAGCACTGTTCATGGGGTGGGCTATGGTTCCCACCAGTTGTTTGGCTGCTTCAAGGGGAAGCTGGGTATCCGCGTCAAGAGTTATGACATACTTCACCCTTGGTATGGAATCCAAGTCTGAACTTAAATGTACGTAGCCAGTTTCTTTATTCCCTCTCAGTACCCGGTTCATTTCAATGATGGCCCCTCTTTTTCGCTCCCAGCCCATCCATTTCTGCTGTTTCTCATTAAACTTCCTTTTCCTGCACAAAAAATAAAATGCAGGGGCATCCTTGCGGGGATACTTTTTGTTCAACTGTTCTATTCTTGCCAGGGCGTTCCTGATAATTTCGGCGTCCTCCGGAAGTGTTTCCTGGGCGGAATCCTTAAAATCTCCCACCAGGGAAAAATAGAGGTTTTCACCTTTATTCGCCAGATAAAATACCTCCAGATTGTCTATTAACTCCAGAGTTCTTTTTACATTGGGTATAAGAGTAGGGACTATTACCATGGTGGCCAGTTCCTGAGGAATACCCAGTTTCAGCTCCAGCTTTGCAAAGCGCCAGGGCTTTATAACGCGGCTGAGGACTGAGTTAACCAGGGTAGAAGCTATTTCACTTGCAGGAAACAGCCCCAGCACTCCCAGCACCAGCACCAGAACTTTTGAAATGCCAGCTTCCCGTCTAAAGCCGTATATAACCGCCAAAGCGGCAAAAAACAGTGACAGGACCATAATCACCGCAATAAAGCTTTTTACCGTCAGCTTTTTTGCAGGCAAAATGCTTTCACTGCTGCTGTGTTTTTTCCCAAAACCCTGTAACAGCTTTATCTGTCCCTTGCCTGTGAGATAATAGCCCACATGCCTGCGCAGGCTTTGCGCTTCTGCTGCATCTGACTCCAGAGCATACTGGCAGCTAAGTCTTGCTATATTGATTTCGGTTGTTTCATATTTTTTTGCCAGACCTACTATAACATTCCTGTAGTAATTTCTGGAATTAAAATCCATTTGAGGGTATATTCCGGATGGGTCCTGCCTGAGCAGCCGTTCAACCTCACTAAGGCTTTCAAAAAGCGCTGTGCTGTCGTAGCCTGACAAGGCCCTGAGACTGCTGATGACATTCCCTATGGAAACCTGGTTCACCGCCTGATTATGATGATCCATTGAAATATAGCTGTCCGTGGTTGCACTTTTCTGTACAAGTATACTGTCAATGCAGTCAATCATCCAGAGGGTTTTTGAACCTTCTTTCCTGAGTTTTCTTATGAGAAACTCCACAAATGCAGGAGATAGCTCATCAAGTCCTGAAATCTGCTCCTTGAATGGCTCACAGTCCTGCTGAAAGCCTTTTATCATGCCGGCTATTTCCTGCGCCCTATACCAGTCTCTACGGGTTGCGTCCATCTTCCGGCATACAACCCAGAGCTTTTCCAAAAGTGCGGCCTTTATCATCAAGGTCAGGAGCCACAGTTCCTCCACCGAAAGGAAAGTATATCTCTGATAGGCTGCAATAAAGTCTTTAATGATCCTTTCATTTGCATTTCCATCTACATGGGAAACAATTTCTACCGCTATGGAATATATTCTTGGAAAACCACTGTAGGGCCCATCCGCCAATACAGGGACCTGATTCCTGCTCTCGGACAGTTCCTTGATTACCACATTTTTTTGTTCTTCAATGATGTAGAAGTTATCCAGCAGCCATTCGGCGGCGGGCGGAATGGGAAAAGCCGAGGCTGCATCCCTGTTCAGGTTTTCATAGGTCTCAAGTATGCTTTTGTACCTGTTTTCAACCCGTTTTAATACCATTCGGACGCTGCGCTTTCTGCCGACCTTGCCCTGGGCCTTTGCAAGCTCCTCTGCGTGTCTCTCAAGTTCGTCACTGCACAGAACAACATCCTCAATCTGCAGCTTTGAGGAGGAATGCCTGCTTAGCCTTGTAATCAATATTGTAATAGCAGCTGTCAAAAAGATAATAATCAAAAAAATCCATATATTCATATATGTATATCACCATTTATTTTAAAATTTTAAAAACAAAAAAGTACTAAAGCATCCGTGAATCCAGGGACACAGTGCTCTACCCATACAAAACATTTTGGATTGTATGGAAGATTCACTATTATGTTGCCCCAAATTACGAATATTTAGTACTATTTCATAAGATTTTATTTTTTGGTGACATGTTTCAGGCCGTATACGGAATTTGTCTATCCAATGCGCTTATCTCCTGCCTGAGGTCAGAATGCTTCTGGCCTTTTCAACTTCTTCCCCGGTGGGTGTTGGTACTCCCTCCAGAGGGTATACAGCATTGAGCTTCTCCCATTTTTCCTTACCCATGGTATGGTAGGGAAGCACCTCAATTTTTTCTATATTTTTAAAGCCGGCAAGATATTCATATGCTGCCTCCAAATCCTCCTGGGCGTCGGTATATCCCGGTACAAGCACATATCTTATCCATACGGGTTTATTTATATCCCCAAGGTATTTTGTAAACTCTCTTATCCTGCCGTTTTCAACTCCGGTCAGTTCCTTGTGCTTCACTGCATTGGCCTGTTTCAAATCCAGCAGCACCAGGTCGGTATACTCAAGCACCTCCTTTACCTCTTCATCCAGAACAGCGTAGCCCGAGGTGTCAAGAGCGGTGTGAATGCCTTGTTCCCTGCACTTTTTAAACAGCTCCTTTACAAACTCCGGCTGAATCAGCGGTTCACCGCCGCTGACCGTTATACCTCCCTTTGAGGAATCTATGAAGTTTCTGTATTTGCTTATTTCCGTTATTATTTCTTCAGGGGTATAGAGCCGGGCTCCCTCTGAGCTCCAGGCATCTCTGTTGTGGCAATATTTGCAGCGCAGGGGGCAGCCCTTCAAAAAGACTATGAACCTGATACCCGGACCGTCAACCGTACCAAATGTTTCAAAAGAATGAACCCTTCCTTTTACTTCCATAACACCACCCCTTTCTGCAGTATGCACTTCATGTCAAATGCCGCCTGACAATTATATATTTTCATGTATGGTTCTGTTAATAACATCCATTTGCTGCTCTCTTGAAAGTTTAATAAAGTTAACTGCATAACCTGATACCCTGATAGTAAGCTGGGGATATTTCTCAGGATGTTCCATTGCATCCAGCAGCATCTCCCTTTCAAAGACATTGATGTTGATATGATGTCCGCCTTCCTTGAAATATGAATCCAGCAGAGCCGACAAATTCCTGACTCTGGAATCCTCATCACGCCCAAGTGCCTTTGGAATGATCGAGAAGGTGTAGGAAATACCGTCCTGAGCAAACTGGTAGGGAAGCTTGGCAATGGACTTGAGTACTGCAAGAGCCCCGTTCAGGTCCCTGCCGTGCATTGGGTTGGCACCCGGCCCGAAGGGTTCTCCTGCTTTCCTTCCGTCAGGAGTATTTCCGGTCTTGGCACCGTAAACAACATTGGAGGTTATAGTAAGCACGGAAAGTGTGGGAACAGAATGCCTGTAGGTCCTCTGCTTTTCCAGCTTCTCCATGAATCTCTTTACCAGCATTACAGCTATATTGTCCACCCTGTCATCGTTGTTGCCATACTTTGGGTAGTCTCCTTCAATATCATAATCCACAGCAAGGCCTTCTTCGTTTCTTACTACCTTTACCTTTGCGTACTTTATAGCGCTGAGTGAGTCAGCTACAACTGAAAGACCGGCTATGCCACAAGCCATGGTTCTCAGTATGTCCTTGTCGTGAAGTGCCATCTGAAGTCTTTCGTATGCGTATTTATCATGCATATAGTGAATAATGTTCAAGGTATTGATATACAGCTTTGCCACCCAGGTAAGCACTGCATCAAAGCGTTTCATGACATCATCATAATCAAGGTACTCAGCTTCAACAGGAGTCAATGCAGGCCCCACCTGTACACCTGATTTTTCGTCACGTCCGCCGTTTATTGAATACAGCAGAGCCTTTGCCATGTTGCAGCGGGCTCCGAAGAACTGCATCTGCTTGCCAATCCTCATGGCAGATACACAGCAGGCTATGCCATAGTCATCCCCCCAGTAATATCTCATAATGTCATCACTTTCGTACTGTATGGAGCTTGTTTTTACGGAAGTGTCCGCACAGAACCTTTTAAAGCCCTCCGGCAGATGAACCGACCACAGCACGGTCAGATTGGGCTCAGGAGCATGCCCCAGATTGTAAAGGGTATGGAGCACCCTGAAGGAGTTTTTTGTAACAAGGGTCCTGCCGTCAAGACCCATACCTCCAATGCTTTCGGTAACCCAGGTAGGGTCTCCTGAAAAGAGCTTTTCATATTCGGGAGTTCTCAGGAACCGCACCATTCTGAGCTTCATGACAAAGTGGTCCATCAGCTCCTGGGCCTTCTGCTCTGTAAGGGTTCCTTCCTTAAGGTCTCTTTCAATATATACGTCCAGGAAGGTTGACACCCTGCCCAAACTCATGGCTGCACCGTTTTGCTCCTTAACTGCCCCAAGGAAAGCAAAATACAGCCACTGGAAAGCCTCCTGAGCATTTTCCGCAGGTCTGGAAATGTCAAAGCCATACTGTCTGGCCATTTGCTTGAGATACTCCAGAGCTCTTATCTGGCTGCGGGTTTCTTCCCTCTCCTGAATGGTTTCACCATCCATGTAATCCAGCTCAAGGCTCTTAAACTGTTTCTCCTTATCTTCAATAAGCCTGTCAACACCGTACAGAGCCACCCGGCGGTAATCTCCGATTATTCTGCCTCTGCCGTATGCGTCGGGAAGACCTGTAATAATGCCGGCCTTTTTAGCTCTCATCATCTCAGGAGTATAAACGTCATAGACACCATCATTGTGGGTCTTCCTGTACTCGGTAAATATCTTTTCAACACTTTCATCCAGCTTCTTGCCGTATGCTTCACTGCCCTTGGTTACCATTCTTATTCCTCCAAAGGGCATTATTCCTCTTTTCAAGGGCAGGTCAGTCTGCAAACCGACAATCTGCTCCAGGTCCTTGTCAATGTATCCAGGCTCGTGGGAGGTCATTGTAGATATTATTTTTGTATCAACATCCAGAACCCCTCCGTTGTCTCTTTCCTTTACCAGCAGGTCACTGACCTTTCCCCACAACTTTCGGGTGTCCTCGGTAGGCCCTTCCAGAAAGCCGGCGTCGCCCTCATAGGGCTCATAATTGTTGATGATAAAATCTCTTACATCTATCTCTTCAGACCAGTTGCCTCGTTTAAAACCTCTCCATGCTTCCATCTAAACCACCTCTTTATAAAATATATTGTATAGTAAGTATAAGCAAAACTGCTTTGACTTATTTATACCACAAAAAAGAGGTTTAAACCATGTATTTTTAAAGGAAATGAATAACAAACCCGCATAAGCCCTTATTTTATGCGGGTTCTAGAAATTAAAAAAGTTTATTGTATACAAGATTACCTTGCTTCTATCAGTTTTTCCATTATAAATTTATCTGCAAAGCTTTTGCTGAACGGCAGCTCGATACGTTTGTTTCCGGAAACCAAAACAGTCTTCGACTTGCCATCCTTTTGCTCAGTTACAACTTTGGCATCCTTAACACTGACGGTGTGCTGCTTTCCAAACAGGTCAAGGGTTGCCGTACCATTGTTGACAGAAAAACCGGGCAGGTTAAAATAGATTATGGCACCAATGGCGATTACTGCCGCAAAAACCGCCAGCTTCAGTATGCTTTTTGCAACCTTTGCAATGATTAGAATAATTGCAGCCACAATAATTACAGGTATCAGAAAAGATGTGTCTAAAACTCCCAGTCCCTTTAGTATTTCCATGATTACTATCCCTCCATAAAGTTATTCCTACACATCATAAACAAGAAAATTATTCCTGTCAATCATAAAGTCAATTAAGGGTGAAACCCTTGCCGCTCATGCAATATGTATCTTGGAGCATTTTATTGTCTTTATTTATTGTCTTCATTTATTGTCTTTATTGTTTTTATTTATTGTCTCTATTGTTTTTAATAAATTTCCCGTACTTCAGCGGTCTTCCGCTTTCCCAGGGACGGTAAGCATTTGCAAAATCCACTCTTGAAGTGAAGGTGGGGTGGTCGTAATTCCACAGCATGTATACGTAGCCGGGCTGTGGCATAGCCAGGCTTTGCTGGTGCATTTTCACCGTTGCCGTGGCCGTGGCGAAATTATTTTGTGTCAGCTCCAGTTCAAACCTGTCCGCCTCTGTTTCCATACTTCTTGAGTAGGCATTTGAAAGAGGTGCCGAGATAAAAAGCATCAGATTTATCATCAGCATTATAAGGGGCAGTGCTGCTATATCGTGCAGCTCAGTGAAGCCCCATTTGCCTTTTGCCTTGCTGAGAAACCATTTGGAGAGCCTGTATACGAAATATAATACGATAATTCCGGCAAACCCACCTATAACAATTGACTTCCAGATATGCCCCATGAGATAGTGCCCCATTTCATGGGCTACCACCCCCAGAACCTCTTCGCTGTTCAGATAATTAAGGGTGGTGTCCCACAGTACGATTCTTTTAGTATTAAACACCCCTGTCATAAAGGCGTTCATCTGGTTGGTCTCCTTACTCTTATCCACCTGAAGCACCTGACAGTTTTCTATGGGAGTTTTCCCAATAAGACTGTCTATCTTGCGGGAGAGCTGAACATTTTCCACCTGCTTGTATTCATTGAATATGGGATCAATCACCACAGGCTGCACATAAGAGCTTATAAACAGGTATGGTATTGTGACCAGACCCAGATACAGCCACCAGCGTCTAGGAGATTTTTTTATTATAATGAAGGGAACCCAGATTACAAGTGCTGTAACAGAAACATTTACCAGAAAACCTTTGACCAGCTCCAGCAACCACTGAAGCAGTGTCTGATTTGAAAGTCCGTAGCTGTGCATCCGGAAGAACCCGGTATACAAATCCACGGGAAAATATATGAGAGTTTCCATAAATGAATAAATAATAAAATACACAACTGCCATTGAAACCCACCGCCGAGTCCGTCGGGCGGCCCAGTTCCGAATGCCTGCCGACAGTCTTGAGAAAATAAAAAAGGCAGGTACTGCAAAGCTTAAAAACAATCTTACAAGCCAGGTTGCCACCTTGCTTTTTTGAAACTCAAAGGCTTCTGGTGATGGTTTTGCTATTGAGACCATATCAGGTATTGCCACAGATATCCGATCCGGATATGTAGCAAGTATATGCCGGTTGTTAATGCCTTCCGATATGGTTATTGCCAATACAAATAATATAAAGACCACAAAAAAAGCCAGTATTGCTCTACGTATCTCCTTGCACAAAAAACTCAACTCCCTCAGGTAAAATTAATAAAGTTGTCCCTTATTAATTATATGATACCCTTTTGCAAATTAGGAGTATTTTATACCCTTGGAATACACAGCTTCTATGTTCAGATCCCTGTCACAGATTACACAGTCGGCGTCCTTGCCCGGCTCCAGGCTGCCCTTGTACTTTTGGATTTTCAAAACCGAGGCAGGATTCTTTGTGATAAGTGATATTGCGGTTTCTATTGGAATGCCTCTTTCCTTGATAGCAACCTTTATTTCCTCAAACAATATTCCGGTAAAAACAGTGTCGGAGGATATAAGCCTGCCCTGGGGATCAAAGACAGGAACGCTTCCATATGCATCAGAGCTCAAGGTTACCCTGCCGGTTTCAGCTCCCGTATCCACCAGCTTTTTAAGAGCGTCATAGCTTGCTATACATTCGGTATCCTCTCTGGTAGGAATAAAGCCCGCGGTCAGATCAATATATCCGCCTTTTTGCAGGTAGCTGCAGGCCTGCTGGAAAAGCAGCCCTGTGCGGTTTACATGTGTGGGAAGGAAGTGGGCGGCAGGTATGAGGGTTTCGCTCAGCAGCTTGAACAGGTACTCCAGTCCCGCTTCACCAAGTCCCATGTGAAAATGTACAAGTCCCGCCTTGTCAGACAGCAGGGCACCGTTTCTTGCCTGGGCAGCTATTCTGGCAAGCTCGTCAAAGGTGGGCTGGAAGGCTCTGTGATCCTCCAGGCATATTTCTCCCACACCGATTATTTTATCCACGAAAACAATATCACTCTGTATGCTGCCTGTCAGGGTTACAACGGGCACCTGATAGGAGCCCGTGTACATGTAAGTGGTCAGACCTCCGGCCTCAAGCTTCTTTGCCTGGGCATACAGCTCCGCAACATTTCTGGTGACTCCGTCGGTTCCCAGCACCCCCACCACCGTGGTAATTCCGGTCTTAAGTATATCCGCGGCTTCCGCAGGAGCTACCCGGGTTGAGAAGCCCCCTTCTCCGCCGCCTCCAGTAATATGCACATGCAGATCAATAAAGCCCGGCAGTATAATCCTGTCCCTGCAGTCAACAATTTCAATTGCGTTAAACCCGTCAGCAGCAATAGAATTTTCAATTGCCGCTATCCTGTCAAAACAGAACAGAATATCCTTTTTGCCCAGGAAATCAGGCGAGTAAATGAAAGCTTCCTTCAAAAGTGTAAACATATATTCCTCCATAAATACGGCAGGAGGAATAAGCCTCCTACAGCACCTTGCTTAAAAACTCTTTAGTACGCTCATTGGAGGGATTTGAGAATATTTCTTCCGGTTTTCCCTCTTCCTTTACGCTTCCCTCATCCATAAACAGCACTCTTGTACCAACCTCTCTGGCAAAGCCCATCTCGTGAGTAACCACTACCATGGTCATGCCCTCTGAAGCCAGTTCCTTCATTACCTCCAGCACCTCCCCCACCATTTCCGGGTCAAGGGCCGAGGTAGGTTCGTCAAACAGCATAACATCCGGAGCCATTGCCAATGCCCTGACAATAGCTATTCGCTGCTTCTGTCCTCCAGAAAGCTGGGCGGGATAGTTATTTGCTTTCTCTTCCAGGCCTATACGCTTCAGCAGCTCAAGGGCATTTACTTCCGCCTCCCGAGGGCTCTCATTTTTGAGTTTTACCGGTGCAAGAGTTATATTTTCCAATACCGTAAGGTGTGGAAAAAGGTTGAAATTCTGAAAAACCATCCCCATTTTCTGCCTTAGCTTGTTAATATCATTCCTTTTATCTGTTATATTGATACCTTCAAAAATAATTTCACCGTCACTGGGCTGCTCCAGGAGGTTAAGGCATCTGAGGAGTGTGCTCTTGCCCGAGCCGCTTGGCCCGATGACCACCACAACCTCACCCTTTTGTATATTGACCTCCACCCCTTTTAATACGTGGAGCTTTCCGAATTTCTTATGGAGATTTTTAACCTTAATCACTGACGCGCATCCTCCTTTCAGCTATGCCAAGAACTCTAGAGCAGGTAAAGGTCAGTATGAAATAGATCACGGCTATTACCAGCAAGGGTTCAAAGGGCTTGTATATTGCTGTTTTCACTATGTCCGCACTTCTCATCAATTCAGCAATACCTATGACAGACAGTATGGAGGATTCCTTTATGACTACTATGAATTCATTACCTAAAGCGGGCAGGATGTTCTTGATTGCCTGGGGTATGATTATATACCTCATGGCTTGTCCCGAGGTAAAGCCCAGAGACCGGGCCGCCTCCATCTGCCCCTTGTCTACGGCCTGAATACCGGCTCTGATAATTTCAGCGACATACGCCCCGCTATTTATAGAAAGTGCGATGACTCCCGGAATAAATCTGGTCATGTCAAGTCCCAGCAATTTGAAATCGGGCAGCTGTATAAGATAGAAGAATATCATTGCCTGTACCAGAACAGGCGTTCCTCTTATAAATTCAATATATGCAGTTGCCGCAGCCCTGAAGGCCCGGTTTCCGGATATCTTCATAAGGGCCAGAAGAGTACCTATGAAAACACCTGCTATAACGGTCAGAAGTGCTATCAAAACAGTGTTGACGGTACCTGTCAAAAAATAATATGAGTACTCGGGTAAAAAACTAAAGTCCAAAATATTTCCCTCCTGAAAAAGTAGTTCACATAATTACTATTCCAAAATTGCCATACAAAAATGAGGGCTGCCTAAAGTCAAATACAATTGACTTAATAAACAGCCCCTTTGATATGGTATAACAAAGTACTATTTTTCTTCAGTTGTCACGTTCATTTCATTGGCTTCCTGCACAAACTTGTCAATAGCTTCTTCCTTCATAAGCCTGTCCAGAGATTGGTCGATAAGCTTTACCAGATCTGAATTCCCCTTCTTTACAGCAATTGCAAATCCGCCTGTATCCTCTTTTACAGCAATATCAGTCAGGGCAAGATCGTTATTGTTTTTCACATATCCGTTGGCCACAGGCAAATCCACCACCAGTGCATCAATTTTCTTGTTTTTCAGCTCCATTACAAGGTCAGGGATTTTGCCCAGGGTTATGAGCTCTGCATCCTTTATCTGTTCCTTGGCGATTTTTTCCTGGACGGTACCCAGCTGGGCTCCAACCTTCTTGCCCTTGAGGTCCTCAATGGATTTCAGCTTTTCCTTATCTGACGTTCTTACCATAATACCCTGTTTTGCTTCATAATATATCTTTGAAAAATCAAAAGCCAGCCTTCTTTTTTCATCAGGATTCATGCCTGCAATCACTATGTCAACCTTGTCGGTATTCAAGGCAGCCAGGAGTCCGTCGAAACCCATGTCTACAATTTCAAGCTGCACACCCAGGTCTTTTGAAATTTCCTTTGCTATGGATATGTCAACACCAACTACGGTATCCTTTCCGTTAATCATTGTATGATATTCATAGGGAGCATAATCGGCACTTGTACCAATAACCAGCTTTCCGCTTTTTTCTATCTTCTTCATGGTTGCACCGTCTCCGCAGGCTGCCAAAGAAACAGCCAGCGCCGCCACCATCCCCAGACTTAAAACCTTCTTAAAAATCCCTTTCATTTTTTGATACCCCTCCAAAATTTATATATTTATCTTTATATGAGATATTATAAAATATAATGCATAAAAATTCAATATCGTGTATAAATATTTTGTTGAAAAATGTCGCATTTCGTTTACTACTGCAGCATTTTATCATATTAGCATAATAAATTATACATATAAAATAATTGCATATATATACGAAGAAATTCACGCGAAGGCTCCAAAGTTTAAACCTTAATTGACTTGGTAACCTTCCTCCTCCCGGCTGCTTTTTTATTTAAAAACTGTAATTATTATCCTGCTCCATTAGTAAAATGTATATATCGATTTTATTTTATAATTCAAGGATGGACAACATGATGTGTAAAAAAATTTTATTAATTGGTACCCTGGTTATGGCTCTGACTCTGCAAAATACAGCGGTAAGCTTTGCAGAAGGTATCACTCTGCAGGACTCAAAAAGTTCTGATACACAAGCAGTAAGTACCGACGGACAGCAGTTTGAGCAGTTGAGCCCTGAAGAGCTGAAACAGCTAGCGGAGGCTCTGAAAAAAGAAGCAGAGGCCCTGAAGAAAGCTCAAGCGCAGTTGGAAATGGATCGTGAACAGTTCCTTAAAGAACAGAACCAGCTAAAAATCGATCAGGAGCTGCTAAAGAAAGCCCAGGAGCAACTGAAAAAAGCCCAGGACCAATTGAAGGCGGACCGCGACAAGCTGCAGCTTCAAGAAAAGCGAAAACAGCTTGCCGCAGAGCTTACCAGCAGTACATACATAAAATACCTGAAGCAGCTGGGCTACTATAAAAACACCTCAAAGGATGAAGCCCTGAACAAGAGAAATGCTCTCCTGCTTTTTCAGAGTGACCACAATATGAGCCTTACAGGAGTCTGGGACAATGCCACCGAGGATATGCTCATAAACAGGCTGACAAGCAAAAGCATGTCCTATGCCGACAAAGTAACCGTTGCTCCCACAACCGGCAAGTGGATAGTGGTAAACAAGACCAAAAGGCTTCTGACCCTCTATGAGGACGCCAGGGTAATCAAAAAATATCCTGTTGCCGTAGGCAATCCCCATACCCTCACAAAATCAGGCAAATATTATATAAACAGCAAAATAGTAGACCCTGACTGGGGCGGAGGAGGCTTTGCCAAACCTGTCAAGGGCGGCACACCGGAAAATCCCCTGGGCAGCCGCTGGATGGGTATAAACCGGACAGATGGCTCCTATGGAATACACGGCACCAATTCCTTCTATTCTATAGGAAAGTTTATCTCCCATGGCTGTATCAGAATGCAGAACTACTGCGTTGAGGAACTGTTTCCTCTTGTGCCGGTGAAAGCGCCGGTGTGGGTGGGTACTCAGGAGGAATTGAAAAAATGGGGCATCACCCAGGAGGCATTTACTGCAAACTAGTGATATTAATTCCGGTCTTTGCCCAAATCCCTGCACACAGGCCGTCACTGCCAAAAAATTTACAGGATTTACGCACTGTAAAATCTGCTTATCTATGCTAATATAAGTATTGAATTTTCCATTTGGCTATGGTAAAATACACAATACGAGAACAAATGTCAGTCAATGGCGGACATTTTGGTATTATAAATGTATGGAGATTATATTTATAATTAATATAGTAACAGAATAATTTGATTGGAGGCAGTTAAATGTCAAAGTTGAAGGTGGGTATTATTGGTGGAACCGGTATGGTTGGTCAAAGATTTATTTCTCTGCTCGACAACCATCCCTGGTTTGAAGTTGTTTCTATTGCTGCAAGTGAGAACTCTGCAGGTAAAACATATGAGAAGGCCGTAGGCGGCAGATGGAAAATGTCAACCCCCATGCCTGAAAGCGTTAAAGCTATTGTTGTCAAAAATGCAACTGAAGATATAAAGGCAATATGCGCAGAGGTTGATTTCGTTTTCAGTGCAGTGGACATGAAAAAGGACGAAATTAAAAAGCTGGAGGAGGAGTACGCTAAAAATGAGACTCCCGTAGTTTCAAACAATTCAGCCCACAGATGGACTCCTGATGTTCCAATGCTCATACCTGAAATAAACTCTGACCATATAAAGGTTATCGACAGCCAGAGAAAAAGGCTGGGAACCAAAAACGGCTTCATTGCGGTCAAACCCAACTGCTCTATTCAGAGCTATGTTCCCGCACTGGCTCCACTGATGAAATACGGTATAAAGAATGTTGTAGCATGTACCTATCAGGCCATCTCAGGTGCAGGCAAGAATTTCACCGATTGGCCCGAAATGCTTGATAATGTCATTCCCTACATTGGCGGAGAAGAGGAAAAAAGCGAGCAGGAGCCTTTGAAAATATGGGGTAAGGTTCAAAACGGAGAGATTGAAAAAGCCACCTCCCCCCTCATTACCACACAGTGTATAAGGGTACCGGTAACTGACGGCCACCTGGCAGCGGTTTTTGTTTCCTTTGAAAACAAGCCCTCCAAAGAAGAAATATTAAAGCTGTGGGAAAGCTTCAGCGGTGAGCCTCAGGCTCTGCAGCTTCCAAGTGCCCCCAAGCAGTTTGTAAAATACTTTGAAGAAGACAACAGGCCCCAGACCAAACTGGACAGAGACATTGAAAACGGTATGGGTATCACGGTGGGAAGACTCCGCCAGGATAGCCTCTATGATTACAAATTCGTCTGTCTCTCACACAACACCGTAAGGGGCGCAGCAGGCGGAGCCGTGCTTATGGCGGAATACCTGAGGGCTACGGGCTATATACAGGCAAAGTAAATATGCTCTGCCGCATTACAACTTGAATAGTGTTTATTTAAAGATTGCCTGACAAAACCGGGACACTACATAGGTGCAGCTATTCAGTGTCTTGGGTATTTAGTCCGGCTTTTTTTATTGTTCCATATAGTGTATAATTTATTATGTTAATGTTCATATAGTCAATTACGGTTGAAACCTTCGCCTTGCAGGCGAATAAATGCTTTGCGCATATTGTTTAAAGGTTTCAACGGTTTGGGGGTTACGTTGTGCGTACTTCAAGAGGCTTTAGCCTCAATCCCAAACTATGGGCTTTTAAGACGATAGTAATTGCCTTTATCTACTAATGAATCAGCCCACTGTTATGATATTAGCAGGGATTAATACACATAAGGAGAACAACTATGAGCATAAAACCTGATTTTGCAGGCCAATACTCATCCATTCAGGGTGAGCTTCTGGTATGTGAGGGTGACAGAGCCTCCTCACTAGTATTATTGCTTAAGGGGCAGATAGATGTATTCCTTTCTCCCTTTGACGATATTTTTACCAAAGACCAGTTGCTGATTTCCAGAAGCTGCCGTTTGTTTACACTTGATCAAAACACTTTTTTAAGTATTAATGATGTTATAAGAAACGGTCAGAATTCCTTCAGCCTCCTGGCAAAGGATGTGTGCAACCTGTATTGCTTCCCTGCAGATTCCTCAGACGGGATTAAAAATATCATTTCCACCCAGAAGGACTATTCAGCCTACCTTGTCACCTCCTTGGCGACTTTGATCGATTTAAGCTATACCGCATATCAGAAGCTGCTTCCCATATGCCATAACATCCATGCGCTGACAAAGAATTTAATGTACTATTTCTGGGCAATAAGGGATAAATTTTATTTCAGCTATACTCCTGATATAGAATTGCTTAAGACTTATCAAAGTACATATGAAGATTTGAAAAATGAAGGTTACAGGTTTTTTCCACTGGACGGAGATACGGTATTGTCCCATCATATAGACAATACAGAGGAGGATTCTCCCGATCTGGACATTTCAGGCATTGATTATTATACAAGCTTATTGAATGTGCCCATGGACAGCCGCAAAAACTTTTTCAACAGCAGCAGCCATGTTTGCGAATACCATATTCAAAAAGGCTCTGAGATACTAGATTCAATAATCTTTGAAATAAAGAATATCTTCTCAATATTATGCAAAAATATGGAGCTGCTGTACTTGTCTCCTGAAAACCTGCTCTCTTCCTATGGCAGGATTACTGCCGATTCCAGGGAGGATAAGGAAGCTGCCCGCAATATTTTGAATATACTGACTCAGGCCATAGATATAACCAGTTCATGTATAGACAAGCTCCAAAATGAATTTGACACCTTCACCAACATTGACAGGACAGAATTTTCACGTCTGCTGGAGGGTGTACGGGCCAAAGCGTCAATCAGCCCCGGTTCATCAGATCCCTCTAATCCGGAAGTTGGTTCCGAGCTGCCCAGGGAGCTGGAAAACAGCCTGGAGAAAATCATGCGCTACTGCAACAGCTCCCAGGACAGGATTGACAGCATGAACAGAAGGCTGAGCCATTTCAGGGCCCTAAAGGACAAAACCTCCTCCGACCCGGAAGTCCGGGAGCTGCGTGCCTCAATAACGGGTGACTTCTTTGTGCTGTACGAGGAGGCCTTCAGAAAGACCCAGGAGGATAACAACTGTCCGAAGCTTATAAGCATGTTCTTGAATTTCGGCTATATGGACGAGCGCCTTGTTACAGTAGAACAGGCTATAACCTTGTACCGGCTTTGCGACAAGGAATATAACTGTACGGATTTATCTGTCTACAGCTCGAAAAAATGGCTTGAGATGATTTATCAAAATAAAAAAGAACCATCAATAAATGATTTTGGCCAGGACTATTTTGACGTATTCAGAGATATGAAAAAGAGAAAACAGGTATCCGACGCAGATAAGCCCGCCTATGACCGGGATGTAAAAGCCAAGGTTTCCTTTGAAATAAACAATATGCTAAAAACCAACCAAAAGGTTTGCCATGGACATATCAGCAGCTATTTCCCCGTACTGCACAAGGACATAATTGCAAGGGACTTAGAGAGAGCCATAGTGACACCCGCCAAGCTGCAGCAGGCAATCAACAACCTGCTTTCAGTGGATTTCTCCATATTTTACAGGGAGATATGGTATAAAAATGACCTCAGGGGAATTGAAAAGGAACCCATTATGAAGGAGGTACGCCCTGACATAATAATCGTTCCCACCTTCGGTTCCAGGGTATCCATGTGGCAGGAAATTACGGGAAAGGCACGAAATACTCCCGGGCGATTTATTGTACCCGCCTTTACAGACGAAAACATTTCCGAGTTGATATTAAAACTCATAGGCGCTTTCCGCTGGGAGCTTTGCAGAACCATGATGGGAATGGCCTGGAACGATATTACTGAAAAATCCCTCACATCGGAATACACCGATTATATTCAGTTCTTCAAGAAGAATCACGATTTGACTGAAGATGCAAAGGAAAAGCTGAAGATACAGATACAGAAAAACAGAAATGTCATGAGGGACATCTTTACCAGTGACTACGAAACCTGGATCAACTACGAATCAAAGGGTATACTGCGCCTGAACAAGCTGGCCCGTTCCATCCTTTTCCGCTACTGCCCTCCTCCAAAGGAAATGCGGGATATGCTGGCAAAGCAGCCGGCCTTTACAGATCTTTTGAGCCAGATGAATATATCCAGGGCAAAAACCGCCAAATCCCTTGCAGCCAAGTATTCCAAGCTTTTCAAAAATGACCCCGTAGATAAGGATATGGAACTGAACCTGGCATTTTACAGGGACATGTAGCTGCAAGAATATATGCTCGAAAAAAATAAAAGGGGATATTGAAACACACAAAAGTTTCAGCATCCCCTCAAATAATATATTTTTTATTCATCAGCTGCCGCCTTTGCAGAGGCAGCTCATATAACCGCAACACATTCTATCTCTATAAGCACGTCCTTTGGAAGCCTTGCCACCTCTACACAGGACCTCGCAGGAAAGCTTCCTGTAAAGAACCTCTTATAAACCTCGTTTACAGCAGCAAAATCATTCATATCCTTAATAAATACCGTGGTCTTTACCACATTTTCCAGCCCTGCTCCCGCACCTGCAAGTACTTCTGAAAGATTTTTAAGAGCCTGCTCTGCCTGCGGGACAACTCCCCCGGCAACCACCTCTCCGCTATTAGGGTCAACCGGTATGGCACCGGAGGTGTATATAAGGTTTCCGCACCTGACTGCCTGGGAATAAGGACCTATTGCGGCAGGTGCCTTGTCTGTAGCTATTGTTTCAATTTTCATTTACCTCTCTCCTTCTGTGCAAATGCTGTATGACATTCTATAAATCTCCTATTTGCTTTTTCAGCCCCACATGCTTAAAGCTTTTTTTGTTGCTTGCGTAGTCGTCTACAATATGTCCGTTTCCAATAAGCATGTATTTATAGCTCAACAAGCCCTCAAGCCCTACCGGACCTCTTGCATGAAGCTTGCTGGTGCTTATGCCCACCTCGGCTCCAAAGCCGTATTTGAAACCATCGCTGAACCTGGTGGAGGCATTCCAGAAAACATTCCCGGAGTCTACCAGATTCATAAATCTCACCGCTGTCAGCTTGTTTGACGTCACGATGCTGTCGGTATGGCCTGAGCCGTAAGTATTTATGTGCTCAATGGCTTCATCCGCATCCCGTACCAGTTTAATGGAAATAGTATAGTCCAGATATTCCGTAGACCAGTCGGTCTCTTGGGCAGCCTTTACTGCAATAATCTTCCTGGTACCCTCATCTCCGTGGATTTCAACCTGCCTCCTGTCAAACTCCTCTTTAAGTGCAGGTAAAAACTCTCCGGCTATAGCCTCATGTACAAGCAAGGTTTCTGTAGCATTGCACACAGCCACATACTGTGTTTTGGAATCCACAGTTATCTTTTCAGCCATGGACAGGTCTGCCTCCTTATCCACATAAACATGGCAGATTCCGTCTGCATGACCCATGACAGGAATTTTAGAGTTTTCCATTATATATCTTACAAATTCATTTGACCCTCTGGGAATAACAAGATCAATGTATTCATCCATCTTAAGCATTTCATTTACATCGTCACGGCTCTCCAGAAGCGTAATCCAGCCCTCCGGCAAGCCTGCCGCAATGGAGGCACCTTCTATGATTTCGGTGAGGGCCCTGTTGGTTTCCCTGGCCTCCCGTCCGCCTTTGAGAAGTACACTGTTACCGCTTTTAAGGCAAAGGGTGGAAATCTGTACAAGAGCGTCGGGCCTGGATTCAAAAATAATACCTATTACGCCGATGGGACAGGTAACCTTGTAGAGCTCCAGTCCATCATCCAGCATTGTTGAAAGCAGAGTCCGTCCCACAGGCTCTTCCAGGCTCATAAGACTTCTGATGCCTTCAACCACATCCTCTATTTTCTTTTCATCGAATTTAAGTCTCTTTAACAAAGGCTCTGCCAGATTTTCCTCCCGGCTTCGCTTCATATCCTCATTATTTGCAGCAACAAGCTTATGCTTATTCTCAACCAGCGCATCGGCAATAGCCGAAAGCGCCATATTTTTGGCAGCACCGTCAAGTTCGGCCATCCTTATGGATGCCTCACCGGCCTTGACACATACCTGTTTTATATCCATACAAAAACCTCCCGGCGAAACTACACTTTTGTATTACTATAACACATTAAACCAATATAGTATACTTTTCTTTATTGCAATTTATATCATTTCCGTGGCATTCTCAGGGAAATACATCAGACCGCTTCAAAGGCTAAACCTCCCACTTCAAGGAGCGCTCTACGGCCTTCTTCCACTTTTTGTACAATTCATCGAACTGCTCCTTATCCCTGGACGGAGCAAATACTCTGTCCAGATTCCAGGCCCTTGCTATTTCCTCCCGGGATTTCCATATACCCGCTCCAAGTCCGGCAAGATAAGCGGCCCCCATAGCCGTAGTCTCCCTGATCACAGGTCTGACTACAGGTATATTTAGTATGTCCGCCTGGAATTGCATCAGAAAATCACTGGCACTGGCACCTCCGTCCACCTTCAGTTCATTGAGCTCCATTTTGGAATCCTTCAGCATTGCCTCCAGCACATCCCGGCTCTGATAGGCTATAGCCTCCAGCGTAGCCCTTATAATGTGCCTTCTGCCGGTACCTCTGGTCAAGCCCACAATAATCCCTCTGGCGTACATATCCCAATACGGAGCACCAAGCCCGGTAAACGCCGGAACCACATATACTCCTCCGGTATCTGCCACCTGCTCCGCTTCAAGGTCCCCCTGATGTGCACTTTCTATAATGCCCAGTTCATCCCTGAGCCATTGGATTGCTGCTCCAGCGTTGAAAACACTGCCCTCCAGGGCATATTCCACTTCCTTGTCCAGTCCCCAGGCTATAGTGGTAAGAAGATTGTTCTTTGACTCCACAGGAGATTTACCTGTGTTCATCAGTATAAAACAGCCTGTACCGTAGGTATTTTTTGCAGCTCCCGGCTTGAAGCAGGCCTGGCCGAACAGGGCGGCATGCTGGTCTCCGGCCATACCCGATATGGGTATTCCCAAGTCCAAAATGCTTCTAATTCTCCTTTCCCTGTAGTCCAAATCTCCGTCGGCTTTCCCAGCTTCAGCCCTATACCGGGTACAGGCACATATACCTGCAGAGGGTACAACTGCAGGGAGCATTTCTCTGGGAATATCAAGCTCCCGAAGCAGTTCTGTGTCCCATTTCAGCTACCTGATATTGTACAGCATTGTTCTGGATGCATTGGAGTAATCCGTCACATGGGCCTTACCTCCGGACAGGTTCCACACCAGCCAGGTATCAATGGTTCCAGTCAGCAATAAGCCCTTTTGGGCTTTCTCCCTTGCTCCCTCCACATTATCAAGAATCCATCTTATTTTTGTACCTGAAAAATATGCATCTATTACCAGACCTGTTTTCTTCCGTATATCTCCGGCAAGTCCGCTCATTTTCATACTGTCGCACATGTGGGAGGTACGCCTGCATTGCCACACGATGGCATTGTAAACAGGCTTGCCGGTATCCTTATCCCATACCACCACAGTCTCCCTCTGATTGGTTATGCCTATGCAGGCCACCTGCTCCGGGCTCACTGCAGCTTCCTCCAAGGCTCCTGCCACAGCCTCAAGCTGGTCTGCGTACAGTTCCGAGGCATCATGCTCCACCCAGCCCGGCTGAGGGTATATCTGCCTTAAGGGGATACTCTTCATGCCTGCTATCTGCCCTGTAAGGCTATCGAACAGAACAGCTCTGGAACTGGTGGTTCCCTGGTCCAGCGATAAAATATATCTCTTGTGCATAATGTCCTCCTTGATGATTAATAAATAAATCCGATTGCACGGCCTCCAATATATTTCATAAAGTCACTTACGGGTTGAAACCATCAGCTTTGAACTTTGAGCTTTGGGCTTTGAGCCCATACCAATCGACCTGTACTGGCATACAACAACATATGCAATCAGTGTCGTGAAAGCCTCAGAATATTCCTGTAAGTATAAGTTCACAAACATATACTCCAATAATAGCACAAACTGCCACCTGCAGGAGCCCTCTTTCAAAATAAGCCAGCACAGCAGCAATAACCAGGCCTGTCACTGCCGACGGCAGGTGCCCGGTAGAGTATAAAATGTCTGGGAAAATCATTGCTCCAAGGACGGCATATGGGACATAGCTCAGAAAAGCAGTAAGAAATCGTGAACGTATTCTGTTTTGGAAAACAGCCAAAGGCAGTACTCTGGGCAAATATGTCACAAGTGCCATTACAAGTACTCCCGCCAACAATCTACTCATCTCCACCTCCCTGCCGGAGCTCCTCCGGCGGAAACAGCAGGGCTCCCAGCGTACAGGCCATGACTGTCGCTATGATTATCCTCCAGCCGCCTGAAACAGCTGAAAAGACAGGCAGCCATTTGAGTATTGAACTGATTGCTATTGCACAGCCTGCCACTATCAGAGCTGCTTTTGATTTTTTAGCAGCGGGTATTACCAGTGCAATAAACATGGAGTAAAGGGCTATTCCCATTGAGTTCTGCAGCGTTTCAGGCAGCAGGGTGCACACCACTGCTCCTGCTGCTGTACCCGCAGCCCAGCCCGCATAAGGCAGAAGCTCAAGCCCTGCCATGAAGGAGAAGGATATATCCCTGTTTTGCATCGCAGCTACCGTGAAGGTTTCATCTGTCACGCCAAAAGCCATTATCCATCTCTTCACATTTGATACGCCCTTTGCCAGCTTTTGCGAAAGGGACAGGGACATGAGCATGTACCGGATGTTGATTACAAAGGTGGTGACAGCTATTTCCGCAAGACCCGCTCCTGCAATCATGAGATTTGTGCCTGCAAACTGACCTGCGGACGTGAGGTTTGTCATGGATATGAGTATCACTATCCACACCGGAATACCTCCTCTGACAGCCATAAGGCCAAAAGTAAAGGATACAGGAAAATACCCCAGGGCTATGGGAATACTTAATCTGGACCCTTCTATAAAATCTTTAAGAATATAGTGCTTTTTTCCTTCTATTTTTGCAGTCATCATTTATGTAGGACCTCAGAATATTCATTGTAATTTTCAGCAACATATGTATTATAGCACAAAGACAATGCTTACCAGTACAAATAAATTCACCTGCTGTGCCGGTTACAAGGTGGACAGGCCCTGACATAAGGCCGTCTGCCAGGCACAACAGGTGAATTTGCCATGCTTCTTATTAGAATGGATTGTAAAATCTGCTGCCATCTGCAAAGGTTATGGCAATTGAAAGTATGGCAAAACAAATAAGGCTGACAATTATCACCTTGTCTCGCCTTTGGATTTTCCCCGCTGCATACCAGGTTCTTCTGCTTTTCTTTCCAAACCCCCTGAGCTCCATGGCGTTACTGATGGTATCAATTCTGTCCATACTGGAAAAGAACAGGGGTATCAGCACCAGCGCAGCATTTTTTATCCTTTTATATAAGCTGACCTTGCGGGACATGTCAACGCCCCTGGCCTGCTGGGCCTGTGACACGATTACATAGTCCCTCTGCATATCCGGTATGTAGCGCAGTGTAATAGCCACCGAATAGCTTATCTTATAGCTCAGTCCAAGCTTGTTCAGGGATGAGGCAAACTCGCTGGGATTGGTAGTAAGAATGAAAAGGAGGGCGATGGGTATTATGGTAAAATATTTAAGTGCCACATTAAATTCATAGAACAGCTGCTGGGCTGTGAGGCTGTAGCTTGCAAACAAATCTGCCAGTACCGTCCTGCTGCCGTATATGTCTACCCCCTCTTCCGGAGAGAATAAAAATATTGCTATGAGATTTATACTTAAAAAAACCAGTATCAGCTTCAATACAAAGGAAACAGCTTTAAAATCCACTCTGGACAGCTTAAAAACCACCATGCTGGAAAGAAACATGAACAGCAGCAGTCTGGTGTCATATGTAATCATGCTTATCAGGGACCAGACAAGAAAATACAGCAATTTTGTAGTGCCGCTCAAGGCGTGTACCGGACTTCCGTTGTCACTGTAGCTCAATAACCTGGACATTTGACCTGACCCTCCTGTCATAATCAATAAAATGCTGCACAAAGGAACGGGAATCACTTATTCCTGCCCTTATGGACAGCTCGTACAATGAAGTCCTCTTCAGGCTCGCCTTCTGGATAATAGCATCATCTGTGAGAATGGAGGCAGGCGCGTCATCTGCAACCACTGCACCTTCAGCCATTACTACCGCCCTTTGAGTATATTCCAGCAACAGATGCATGTCATGTGTAATCATAAGTATTGTTGTGCCGCTTTCCCTGTTCAGCTTCAGCAAAAACTCCATGAACTCGGTATAGTGCTTGAAATCCTGTCCAGCTGTAGGTTCATCCAGTATGATAATCTGGGGATTCAATACGAGTATGGAGGCAATGGTAACCCTCTTTTTTTGTCCGTAGCTCAGGGCTGAAACAGGCCAGTTGCGGAATTCATAAAGCCCGCATATTTTCAGGCACTCATAAACCCTTTCCTCCAGCTCCTTTTGCTTCCAGCCCCTGGTCACCAGTCCCAAAGCCACCTCGTCAAAAAGCATGGGCTTAGACAGCATATGGTTGGGATTTTGCATGACAAGTCCGATTTTTTGGGCTCTCTCCGCAATGCTATCCTTGTCTATACACTTTCCCTCCAGAAATACAGAACCATCAGAGGACCTTTCAAAACCGCAGATAAGCTTGGAAAGAGTGGATTTTCCAGCCCCATTCCGCCCCACTATCCCTAACATTTCGCCCTTATTTACCGCGATATGCACTCCTTTTAGAACAGTGTCGCCTCCTTGGTATCCAAAGCTTATATTTTTAAGCTCCAGCAGCTTTGCCCGCTTTACTTCTGCGGGTATAGGCCCTTTTTTCTCATACCAGTCATAAAGGTTCTTTTCCATGCCCTCCAAAGCTATCGTCCGGATATTTTCAGGTCCGCTCCCGGCTGAAATCTCACAGCCGGCATATTTTAAGCAGGTAATATACAACGGTTCACGTATTCCAGCCTTTTTCAATATATCCGAAGCCAGCAGCAGTGAGGGTGTGGTGTCCGCCATTATCCGGCCCTCCCACATGACTATTATCCTGTCTACCTTGCAATGCAGCACATCTTCAAGCCTGTGCTCCACAATGAGTACCGTCGCCTTTGATTCTTCGTGTATCCGGTCTATGAGCTCCATTGCGTATTTGCCGGTTGCCGGGTCAAGATTTGCCAGCGGCTCGTCAAAAAGTAATATCTCCACATTGTCTACCAGAACACCACCCAGAGAGACCCTTTGTTTTTGTCCCCCTGACAAGGCCTGAGGAGAATGGCCTTTAAACTGAGCCAATTCAACCGTTTCAGCGGTCTCATCCACTCTTCTTCTCATTTCCTCCTGTTCTACACAATCGTTTTCCAATGAAAATGCAATGTCCTCAGCGACGGTAAGACCTACAAATTGGCCGTCGGTATCCTGAAGCACAGTGCCCACCAGCTTTGACAAGCCAAATATTCCAAGCTCAGAAGGATTTTGCCCCTTTATTTTCAAGGAACCCTCAGTTACTCCTGAATAAGAAAAAGGCACCAGCCCATTGATGCAATTGGCCAGTGTCGATTTTCCGCAGCCGGAAGGGCCCACAATGAGCACCTTCTCGCCTTCATATATTTTCAGATTAATTTCTGTCAGTGAGGACTGCTTCTGCACCCTGTACCTGAAGGAGAAATTTTCAAATTCTATAATAGCTTTTTTCATAATGACCTCTGTGATAAAGAGTATGCAGCCTGCAGCTATGCTTCCTTCTCGAGGCTGGAATTCCCCGTGCGTATCCTGGAATATGCAAAAGCGAGAATAGTTCCAACGATAAGTGTCACTGCCCCGTTTACCGCAAATGCCGTGACTCCCTGCGCAAATACCTTGTCCGAAGGCTCGGCATATATAAGAATGTCAAGTATGGGCGCCACAAATATCCATGCGACTGCATTTGCAAGAAATTGATTTATATTGAATATAAGGGCCTGCTTGCTTCCAAAGCCGCCTTCTGATATTTTCAGACGTTTGAAGGTCAATCCTACCAGGAAACCGTAAACTGCATCAGCAGCAACCCAGCTCCACCAGACTCCTCCATAAAATATCGCATCTCCCAGCGTATGGGAAATCAAGCCTGTAAACAAACCTGCCACCGGTCCGAAAATAGCACTTATTATGGCAATAACGGAAGCGTTGAACTGGAGTCTTGTATTTGGTATGAAGCCCACCGGAATGCTGACCTGGTAAATAGCCACAACCAGAGCGGCTCCAATACCGATTGCAACAATGGTTTTTATGGCCAGGCCTTTTCTCCTGGTAAATAAATCATTCATGTAAACACCCCTTTAAATATAAAATTGAAGTCCGGCCATATTGTTCAAGCTGTTTACCAAAGTCAATTACGGCTTCCAGCCGATAGTAATTGACTTGAGAAATACCTATACCGGACCCGCCATATTTAAAATATCACATATAATTATGTATTTCAACATTATTTTCCAATATTATAAGATTTTATGGTAACCCGGAAGCTTTTTAATATCAGAACTTGTTGTCTCCTCCGAACAACCCTCCCAGCAAGCCTCCTCCGATGCCTCCTATTCCGGACTGCTGCTCCCTGTGTCTGGCACCTGCCGAGGTAAGTCTGTCGGCAAGTCTTGACAAGGGCAGACTTTGAAGATAAACCAACCCCGGCCCTGTAAGCTTGGCAAGGAACAAGCCCTCTCCGCCGAACAGGGCATTTTTGAAGCCTCCCACAAATTCAATATCATAGTCCACACTGGGTGAAAATGCCACCAAACAGCCTGTATCCACCTTGAGGGCTTCCCCTGGCAGGAGATTCTTCTGAATTATGGTTCCACCTGAATGTACAAAAGCCATGCCGTTTCCAACCAGTCTCTGAAGTATGAAGCCTTCTCCGCCAAAGAAACCTGCTCCCAGCTTTTTAGTAAAAGCCACCTCGATATCCACGCCATTCGCCGCACACAGGAAGGCATCCTTCTGACAAAGGAAGCTCCCCCCAACACTGGGCAGGTCTATGGGGATAATCTTGCCCGGATAGGGTGCTGAAAATGCCATATGCCTTTTGGCGGGAGAAGCGTTGTAAAAGGTGGTTATGAAAAAGCTCTCCCCGGTGAGCATCCTTTTAAAACCCTTAAGTGCTCCGCCATCTGTGGAAGTCTGCATCATTATACCGTCTTCCATATACATCATGGCACCGGCTTCAGCTCTTACACCCTCTGAAGGGTCCAGCTCCACCTCAACAATCTGCATATCATCACCAATGATTTTGTAATCAATAACATCTGCCATAATTATTTCACTGCCTCCCATCTCGCACTAAACTCCATGAAAGTCTCGGCATGGAATCGGTGCCGCATCTTGATCTGCTTAAAAATTTCTTTCAAACCTTAACCTCCTGTTCTAAGTATAATTCAAATAGCTACCCCAACCCAGGGGGATGGGCGCCACTATTTCAATTATATAATACGACGGAAACTTATAACAGTCTGTTTTGTAAAAAAATTACAGTTCATCATCTGTTATGATACCAGGCTGAATAAGGTGCGGCGTATTTGGCAGCCAGAAGTATGGCCTCTGTCATACTCACATCTCCGGCTATTCCCCTGCCTGCTATGTCATAAGCAGTTCCATGGTCTACAGAGGTTCTCAAGAATGGAAGCCCCATAGTGATTGCAATGGTTCTTTCAAAATCCAATGTTTTTGTGGCTATATGTCCCTGATCATGATACAGGGACAGCACTGAGTTGTATCTTCCCATAAGTGCCTGATGGAATACAGAATCGGCACCAATGGGGCCTTCAACCCTGTAACCAAGCCGTTTTGCCTTCTCTACAGCAGGTATAATCTCTTTGAGCTCTTCGGTACCAAACATTCCGTTATCCCCGCTGTGCGGATTGAGTCCCGCCACTGCCATTACGCCTTCGGCAACACCAAGACTTTTTAGCGCCTCCGTGCATCTTTTGATATCGTCCAGCAGTCTGTGCTCCGTTACCAGTTCACAGGCTTTTGCCAGTGAAACGTGCCGGGTCAGGAAGAAAACCCTCATGCCTCTGACCTCAAACATTGTCAGGGGATCAGGGGTATTGGTCAGGGCGGCAAGTATTTCTGTATGCCCGATAAAATCCACATTGCCCGCCTTTAATGCCTGCTTGTTTATTGGTGTGGTGGCAATAGCCTCCAACTGGCCTTCCATTGCCAGCTCAACACATCTTTTTATGTAATGGTAGGAGGCAGCTCCGCTTTCGGCCTGAACCATGCCCGGTTTCAGGCCGTCCGGGTCTATATTGTCAAGGTCAACTACATTTATTGTTCCTGTTTCATAGCTGCCCTGGGAGCTGCTCTCAATCGCCCGTACCTCTATAGCAAGTCCCAGCATTGCTGCGTATTTTTTTATTAATTTTACCGAGCCTGTTACAACCGGCTTGCACACCTTGTTTATTTCCTCCCTTGAAACAGCCTTAACAATTATTTCAGGGCCTATACCTGCCGGGTCTCCCATGGGAATACCTATATAGGGTCTGTTCATTTTACCTCCCATTTGCGCCCATGGCGCGTACACAAATAGTAATGAAAGACACTTAGTGGCTTTCGCTGCGTGAAATCCGCTTTGATTTACAACATGTATCTTTCACGCTAACCTCTCATCTACGCGCATGGCGCGTACACAAATAGTAATGAAAGGCACGCAGTGGCTTTCGCTGCTTGAAAGTCACATTGACACACAACATGTATCTTTCAAGCTAACCTCTCATCTACGCGCATGGCGCGTATACAAATAGTAATGAAAGGCACGCAGTGGCTTTCGCTGCTTGAAAGTCACTTTGATACACAACATGTATCTTTCACGCTAAGCTCCATTTCTGCTTTGTGCAAAGTCAATTACTATCGGCTGAAAGCCGATAATTGACTTTATGAATTTGCCCAAGACAGAAGCGAAAATTTCAATGAAAGCTTCTATGGGCATAAATTCAGTACCTTTATTTAACTCTACTATACTTTATTTTACCACAAACCACAATCATCCTTAAATTACAGGTCACTGCAGGCTTTTTAACAGACCTGTTTATTTCCTCACTATGGCCCTTCTTAAAAGCAGAAAACAAAGTCCGGCAGCCACTGCCGCCCCTCCGGTAAGTGAAAGCATTGCAATGTATGGGTTTACACCGTCCTTCAGCCCTGACAGTACTAAAAGTACATCTCCTAAAAAGGAGAATATCCTTCCCTTTGTGACAGCACTCTCCAATGCAGGCAAGATTATGGTGAAAATGGCAGGAACACCGATTGAGACTATTACTTTGAGCATTTTGTTCATTCTGAAATAAAGGTTTGTAATAAAGTAACCGCCTAAATAGGACAAAAGATATAAAGCAAGATTGTAAAGGAAATTAACTGCTATTTTCACTAATATGAACGCCTGTAAATACCATTCCCCGTACATCTGGTAAAATGCCGACCGATAATCCACGAACTGCACTGCTATAATGGAATATGTTGTATCAATAAATGCCATAACTCCGCACAATATGAGTGCCGCCAGCAAAAAACCCTTGAATTGAAGCCTTCTGGGAACATTGTTTGTTGAAAGAAACAGGAAGTTCTGCTTGAAGGAGCTCAGTCCAACTACGAAAAGGAATATCAGCGAAGCCATTTCCCCTCCGCCCACAAAGCTTTTGCCGTGACCTGAAGTCAGATTTATTGAATAGCCGATGAGAGTGGTAACCGCAAGCATAATCAAATAATATATGACTACTGCCATTTTGATTTCTGAAAGAAAATATTTAACAACTGCCTTAATTCTCATTTTTTATCCTCCCTGTCCGCTCTGCGGACATAAATTCAAATGGTTGAAAGTGGTTTTCTTTCAACCTTACTCCTTCTCCGCCATGCAAAAAATCAATTCTCCACAATTGATAAACCGTTCAGAATTAATATTGCACCGGGTCTGTATATTTGATTTATCAAGTCTGCATTCTCAGTTTGTCAGCTGTATGAAGAACTTCTGAAGATCAAGCCTGGACTTTTCCAGGCCTTCTGGCAGATTGTCCTCTTGCAGTGTTTCCAGGACATAAGCGGTTTTAAGTCCTCCCAGAGTGTCAACCCCCAGCACCTTCTTGCCCTTGACAAAGCTGTCCACAGCCGCCGCTGTGCCGGACACGGAATAGCCCATGGCAAGTACGTTTTCAACCTGTTCCTGCAATATGAGCCTGCCGTCCTTAATAACAATCACCTCTTCAATGATGTCCGCAGCTTCCTCTATCAGGTGTGTTGATATTACTATGGTTCTGGGCCGCTCACTGTATGCTCTTATAAGCTCTTTGTAAAACAGCTCCCTGTGGTTTGCATCCAGTCCCAGCACGGGTTCATCCAAAAGTACCACAGGAGCATTGCTGGCAAGAGATATTATTATTTTCAATATGGACTGGTATCCTGTAGAAAGGTTTTTTATCTTGCTGCCTGTATTCAGTGAAAACATCTGACTTAACGAAGCTGCATATTCCGCATCAAATTCCGGATAAAATTCCTTAGTCCAACTATAGGCCTTCTTGACAGTCATCCACTCGGGATAAAAGTTGGTTTCAGTCATAAAATATATTTTTGACAGGGCGTGATCATTTTCCGTGACCTGCTCCCCATCCAGCAGTATTTCTCCATTTGAGGGGAATATCCTGTTGGTCATAAGATTGAGCAGTGTGGTCTTGCCTGCTCCGTTCCTCCCCAAGAGCCCGTATATTTTATTGTCCTCCAGAGTCAGGGTAATATTGTCCAGTGCGGTAGTTTTACCGAATTTCATGGTTACAGCTTTGATTTCTATGCTCATTTATCAAACCCTCTTTCCAACATTTTAAGTATATCTTCCTTGGTAATTGAAAGCTTTTTAGCCTCTGAAACAAGTGATGTTATATACATTTCAAAAAAGTTCTCTTTCCTGGTATCAAGTATTTTTTCCTTCGCACCTTTTGATACAAACATGCCCAATCCCCTTTTCTTATAGACTATTCCATCGTCCACCAACCTGTTTATGCCCTTCAAAGCCGTAGCAGGATTTATTCTGTAGCTTACGGATATTTCCGTGGTAGAAGGTATCTGTGCCTCTTCCTGGTAAGCTCCCGATAATATGGCATCCTCTATTTCCTCGGACAACTGCAGGTATATGGGTTTCTCCCCGTTAAAATCCAAATTCAATTCATCACCACCCAGTTAGTTATATGGTTAATTACTTATGTAACTAACTATACAACTATCCGTTATAAATGTCAACACCTTTAATTTTTTCTCAGAAATTTGTTAAAAAACAGTTAAAACATACTTAAGCCTTGAAAATACGTATATACTAATACTGATGCTTGAGCGTTGAGAGGAGACAATTATGCCCAATCTGGCAACACATTACCTATGCGGCCTGGAAGCTATAAAAAACATTGAGAGCAGCAGGTGCAGAGAACTTATACAACAGCATCAGAACGTATTCAACCTGGGGGTGCAAGGGCCTGATATACTTTTTTACTACGAGGTTTGGCCCTGGAGAAAGAAAAGCATAGAACCAAATATCGGCACGACCATGCACAGCTCCAAAGTAAATATGGTGTTCAGAGCCCTGGTTGATTACATCCTCCTGCAAAAGGGCTATGCCAGAGATATATTAAGTGTCTATTTGATGGGCTTTGTCAGCCACAACTTTATGGACGGGCTTGGCCACCCTTATATTTTCTACAGGTCCGGCTTCAATACTCCTGAAGCAAACAACGAGAACCTGTTTTTGTATTATCACCGCAGATTTGAGGTTGCTATTGATGTACTGCTGTGCAAAAGGTATCTTGACAAGCAGGTACACCAGATAAACTGTGCGGAGCTGCTGGAAATAAACGGGTCGGAGCTGGAGCTTATTGGTGCAATGTATGAAAGTACAGTAAATTCAGTTTTTAAAGCAAATATTAGTAAAAAGAAGGTTAAAAGAGCCATTAAGGAAATGCTGCTTGTAGAAAAGCTGCTCAGGGACCCTCATGGAATAAAGAAAAAGGTACTTGAATTTATTGACAGGCTTATTTACAGGTTTCCCCTGTACTCAAGCCTTATATATCCTCTGGAGGTGACTGACGGACTGGATTATCTGAATATATCCGGAAATCAATGGTGTATGCCCTTTGACAACACCATCAAAAGTACAAAATCCTTCATGGAGCTTTTTAATGAAGCCTGCAAAAAAACCCAGGTATTCTGTGACCTGCTGTATTCCGGCATCTTCCTGGACAGTCCGGCACTGACCCACACTCTTGAGCTGCTGGGGAACAACTCTTATACCTCAGGTATAAACTGTGATATACCGGCGGTTTTCAAATATTCCAACATAATCTTCGAGAAAAGCTGAACTAAAAAAAGGCTCCGGAAATCCGGGCCTTTTTTATTAGTTTATTTATACAAAAGCTATATTGATAATATACTGCTCATTCTCACCAGATCCTGATCGATATCCTTCTTCATTGAAAGTGCTTCATCAATATCCAGGTCAATAATCTTTGCATCCTTGACGGAAATAATTCTGTTAAAGGTTCCTTCTTTCAGAAGCTCAACCGCCTTGACACCCATTGCGCTTGCCATAACCCTGTCCTGAATTGTGGGGCTTCCGCCTCTTTGAATATATCCAAGCACCGTACCTCTGGTTTCTATGCCTGTCAGATCCTCTATCTTCTTGGCAAGCTCTAGGGCACCGCCGATTTTTTCAGCTATTCCCTCTGCAAGTATAATGATATAGTTTTTCTTTCCGCTATTTCTACCCTGAATAATCTTTCTGATTATATCCTTGTCAAAATCAAATTCCTTCTCAGGCAGCAATATAACTTCCGCGCCTCCGGCTATACCAACATTAAGAGCAATATGTCCGGCACGCCTGCCCATAACCTCAAGCACACTGCAGCGTTCATGGGAATATGCAGTGTCTCTTATTTTATCCAGGGCATCCTGTACGGTATTCATTGCAGTATCATATCCGATTGTATAATCCGAGCTTGCAATATCATTATCTATGGTTCCCGGCAACCCCATCACCTTCATGCCAAATTTGCTGAAATCCCTTGCTCCCCTGTAGGAACCGTCTCCTCCAATTACAACAAGTGCGTCCATTCCAAATGCCCTTGATATGGACATGGCCTTCTGCATGCCTTCCTCGGTAGTAAAGGCTTTGCATCTGGCTGTCTGAAGTATGGTTCCGCCCCGGTGGATTATATCGGATACGTTTCTGGCTGTCATTTCAGAAATATCGCCTGTTATAAGCCCATTGTAACCCTTCCTGACTCCCAGCATCTTAAACCCGTAATAAATTCCCGATCTGACAACAGCACGTATTGCTGCATTCATACCTGGGGCATCTCCGCCACTTGTAAGTACACCTATTGTTTTTATGTCACTCATACGAACCCTCCTAAGACCTTGATAAAACTTTTAGTAATAAGAATCTCTAAATTCATCTGTTTATGGTCTTCTTCTTTGAAGCAACATGAAACCGACTGATAAGATTAAAAAAATATATCTAAAATAATAATAAAAAACCCAATTTAATTTATTATAAACTAATACTGTACTATTAACAATACAAAAACTAACAGATTTTTGTGGCATTTAGGGCTTTTCCTATGGTATCTCCTGCCAAAACCCGGGTTTCAAATCCCGAAGCTGTTTGCTCCAGAATTTCCTTATCTATGACAACCCGCCCCTTTTTGAAGAACAGAAGTACCGTGGAGCCCCCAAATTTGAAGTACCCTTTTTCTTCCCCTCTCTCCAGCCTGCCTCCGGCTGTATAGGTCTGAATTATGGTGCCCACCGAGGTAGCCCCAACTTCCACATACAATACCTCTCCGAAGTTGTCGCTGTGGAAAATGCTGTACTCCCTTTTGTTTCTGCAGTACACCTCAGGTATCCTCTCCAGGGCTACAGGATTGACTGAATAGTATTCGCCCTTTACTCTGACCGGCGCACCGCAGACACCGCTGTCAAAAAAATGGAACCTGTGGTAATCCACGGGGCAAAGCCTCAGAATCATGTAGGCTCCCCCTTCATACTCCCTGGCCAGACTTTCATTTTTCAGCAGCTCTCCCAAGCTGTAGTTCATTCCCTTAATCTGCAGGATGCTGCCGGGGTTGATGTTTGTCCAGGCCTGAAGACGTCCGTCCCCCGGTGACATGAGACAGTCTGCGGGCTTATCAAAAGGCCTCGCAGTTTTTTTCAGCTTACGTGCAAAGAAATCATTAAAGCTTTTAAAAGCTCCCTGCTCAGTATCACACTCTGTCATATCTATGGAAAAATTTTTAACAAACCCTGCAATGCTGCCTTTGCTCAAGGGCAGGTCGCAGATGAAGCCTGTAAGAGCTGAATAGATTTTCCGTTTAATCAGCAGCTCCAGCCCCAGTTTCCCCGGTCCCGTCTTGTACAGAGCTTCCAGCAGCCTGCCTCCGGCCACCTTTTCCAGATCGTATTCTCCTGTTTTACGGTTGTATATTTTAATCATATAGGACTCCTTTAATAAAATGCCGGAGCAATTGACAAATTGCTGTACTGGATTGATATTCCGGATTGATGTTCCGGATTGATGTTCTAAATTATTTTTCTGGATTGCCCCGCATAATTAAAATGATACAAAAACCCAATGAGGTTGTCAAAGAATTTAATAATCCGGCAGCTAAAAAGGCCATCTCCCTCGGAATACGGGTGATGGCCTTCTGTTTATCCCAGTCTGTATACTGTTAAGAACCTCAGTTCAAGTCAAAGGTTACGGATACTCTTGCACTTACCTTCATCTGACCGGGTGAAAAATCGTCCAGGCTGCTTCCCTGTGCTGCAGGCATTTGTACATTTGCAGTAGCATTTGATAAGGAATTTGAAGCCCAGTTTGCACCGGCATATGCTGAACTCCACGGGCTGTAATAGGAGATGGCGTCCTCCTGAACCTCCTGGACGAGAGCGGCCTTGCCCACTGTCTGTCCCAACTCCTTTGCCATGGCAGAAGCCTTTTCCTTTGCAGCCCTGATTGCAAGGGTTCTGGCTTCATCCTTGTATTTCCTCAGTTGGGTGGTTTTAAACTGCACATTTTGAATGTAATTTGCACCGGCCTCCAGCAAGCTGGTCAGTAATTCCTCAAATTTAGCCAGGTCCTTCAGCGTTATCACCAATCCCCTGTGGACGGTATAGCCCTTAAAAATACTCTCACCGTTGTTTGCATAAGAATACTTGGGATTCACATTGATATAATCGGTAACAACATATTTGGACTCTATTTTCAGTTCATTAGTAATAGCTTTTATTTTCTTTATCCTGGAATCATTTTCGGACTTTGCCTTGGAGATTTCCAGATTTGTAGTTTCCACAGCCAGTGTAAATACAGCTTCATCCGGCATGACCATAACATCCGCTGTACCGGTAACAGATATGGTTCCCGGCTCTTCACCGCTTCCTGCCGCTGCAGTATTTCCCTCTGCAAAGCATATAGTGGTTAAAACTGCAATGACAAGCAGCATGGATAAAAGCATCATACCCAATTTGGACTTTCCCGAAATAACCTTCATACTCTCGTACCTCCATCTTCATTTTCAGACTATCGCAATAGTTTATAGTAACAGACTACTACAATAGTCCCGCATTGTCAATACGTTAAAGAATCCGAAAGTGAATTATATTATGCCTCTATGCTTTCCACCTTCCTCAAGACCCTGTCCGCCAGCATGACAAAGCCCTCCAGGAATATCAGCACACCCGTTCCCAACAGCAGCCATTCTATCCTGACAACATCCGAAAGCGGCCCGAATACAAGCATACCGGCAGGCATCATTATGCTGGAGGCCATGCCGAATACTCCGAATACTCTGCCCAGATAGTCTGCTTCCACCTTCTGCTGCAGCAGGACTGTAAAGGGTGTATTAAACACAGGCATTGCCAGGCCTATGAGAGACATCATAAGGAGATAAAGCCAGAAGACAGGGGCTATCCCAAGGGCAAAGGTTCCTATTCCCATTGCAACCGTTGCTGTAACCATGGAATGTATTTTTTTCTTGAAGCCTCCCCAGGAGGCCATAAGTATTCCGCCTAAAATCATACCTACAGAAAAGACAATCTCTATTGCAGTCAATCTCCACACCTGGTCTCCAAAGCTTCTTGTCACCTGCAGAGGTGTCAGGAAGGCGGCAGGTGCTGCTAAAAAGCTGAACAGGGCACTGTAAATGATTATTTTTCTGACAAAGGCATGGTTTTTAATGTACCTGTAGCCCTCTGCCATATCACCCAAATAGCTTACAGACTGCTTTTCAAGAGCCTTTTCATGGCTGGGCACCTTCAAAAAGAAGAGCAGGGTACAGACTGCTGCCGCTGCAGTAACAACATCTATAAAAAATATAATCTCCATTGGAGCCATGGTTAAAAGTGCACCGCTGAGCATTGGAGACACCAGCATGACCATGGACTGTATGCTGCCGTTGGCGGCATTGACCTTTGTAAGCTTATCCTCAGGCACAAGCTGCGGTATTAGGGCTCCTACCGTAGGTGTCTGTACAGCAGTTCCCAGCGCTCTTACAACAGATACCACAAAGAGCAGCCATATGGACTTGTAGCCCATTAGGAACAATATGGCTATTACCAGTGTGGCCAGTGCAATTGTGGAATCAGATATTAAAATCAGCCTTTTGCGGTTATACCTGTCAGCCCACACCCCCGCAAAGGGAGAGAGAAAAAAGGTGGGCAGAAATCCGCAGATTATGGCTATAGTCATCATTACACCCGATTTGGTCTCCAGGGTGATATACCAGCTTATTGCGTACTGGACCAGAGAGGAACCGAATAAGGATATTGTCTGACTTGTCAAGAAAAGAATGATTTTCTTCTTCCAATTTTCGTTCATATATACTCCATTTCGTATTCAAGATTATTTTTAAGATAAATTCGAACAGATAGAATAAGTGTGAAATAGGTGAGGGATAACTCGCTGCATTCAGACAATAAAATAAGGATAGATTTTATTCTACCCCAATTAACAAATTAAAATTTCATATACGTAAAAATGATGGAGACACGAATCTAATGACAAAGGCCACTAAACAAGCTTCATATTCAGTAATACAAAATCCTCAGCTTCATTGCCCAAAAAGCAAATGAAGAAATGTTAAAAGGTTTTTTGAAAACGGGCAGATTTATCCCGGTTACTCTGCACACGGCAGACACTTTAATCACTGTTCAATTAGTTAAATAAAGTTTTAAACCAGATTTTAGCACTAATGATGCCCATTATCAAACAACCCTCCATTCTTATGAAAATTAGTTTTATGATACCACAGGTCTTTTTATTTTTCAATCAGAATTGTTTTGATTTCTTGTGAACCCTGTCAAGTACAGGCTTCTCAACAAACCTGTAGGATAGGGCGGCCACGGCATAGGCAGCCAGCAATACTGCCAGGCATACAAGTGCCCAGGTTTTTATACTTACTATTCCCATATACTGCTGATAGGACTTTATCCACAGCCGGGAAACCAGAAACATGATGAAATAATGCCATATGTATAGACCAAAGGATACTTTTGCGGTAAATCTGAAAAATATGTTGTCCAGAATTTTGCCCAGCCATTTGGAATGTGGGGCAACAGCCAGTGTCCCACCAATGAGCACTGCATACAGAGGGAAATAATACGGCTGGTTTTGCAGACTGAAACTGAAATCCTGAAGCCCTCTCACCTTCCAGAGTAATGCCAGGGAACCGGCAAAGCACACTAAGCCCGCCAGGTCAAAGCCGTTATACCTTTTAAAGCTTTTAAACCGTTCTGCACTTTTATAAAGTTTTGTGGTGATGCCGGCAGCCACAATCCCAACGGTGAAATGTCCGAAAAAGCCAACCGGATTGTAATTTGGCATCCAGTATTTTGCACCGCCAAGAGCTCCGAAATCCCAGCCCCGCCTTATATTATCAGGAGTCAAAAACATATGTACCAACTGGTTCAAGCCGGTGATTATCACAAACACCCCCAGCCAATACAGGACGGCTGCTGCAAAGGAGCGTTTTTTCCCTGCCGCCTTGTACAACCCAAGCATAAAGACAGGCATGAGAAAATAGCAAAAAACCTCAAAGCTGATTGACCAGAAAGGTGAGTTTATTTCGTTTGGAAAAAAGGTTACGTAATGGAAGCCCGCCGTAAAGGTCATACCAGCGGCTAGCCGTATCCAGGTGTATTCGCTGGGTATATGAAACAGTATGACAACCAGCGTACAAATGAGTATTGAAACATAGTAGCCAGGAATAATTCTTGCTGCCCTTCTCACAGCATATTGCTTCATATCCGGAAACTTCCCTCCGTTCAGGTACTGTCTCCAAAAGGGATAAGACAGCAAAAAGCCGCTCAGCACAAAAAACACACTTACACCGGTGTTTCCCAAAAGCAGCAAGCCCTGAAGCTCTTGAACCGGGCGAAGCTGTGCGCCTATGGCAAGCTTCTGGGAAAAGTGATGCAGTATGACACTCAGACAGGCTATGGCACGCAGCCCGTCTGCCCCCGAAAGTACAGGCTGCTTCATGGGTTTAGCTACAACTTCTTCTTTGTCCAGTACAGCATTGTTTTGCATAATTATTTCCATGCCCCCCACCTCGCACAAAACTCCATGAAAGTTACGGCATGGAATCAGTGCCACATTTTTAATTGTTTTAATATTCCTTTCAGACTTAACCTCGGATTTCTTTATGATTTTTATTGTAGCATTATATCATAACTTATAAAATATGTTAATCAAACCATAAAATATAATAATGTATGACAAATTCCCCTTCAACTCTGCAAATTTATTCGTTTTGCAACAGCCTCTCGGGTTTGTTGGCTTTTATTTATTTTATTTTGCTTACATTTACAGCCGGATTTATATTTGCAAATCATGTTTTGTGAATATATTGATATTTGTGCTAATTTTCAGGGCGCTATATAACAAGCAAATACAAAGTTCAAGAGGCATCACAGGTATAATATGCACCGTCCATGTCTTTTATAAAAGCTGTCAAGTCACCGCAGCAGTACAAGTACAATTCGTGGAGAGCCCGGGTGCAAACAGTGTACAAAAGCCTTCTGTCCTCGGCCCTGGAGTATTCCATTTCATCCACGGTGCTTACCAGGACAGCGTCAAACTCAAGTCCCTTGGCAAGATATGAGGGTATGATGACCGCACCACCCTGATATTCCTCATTTTTATTTGATATCAGGCTAATTTCCACCAGGGGCTTTAATACCGTATAAAGAGCTTCACACTGCGCCGCAGTCTTGCAGATAACCGCGATCAGCTTATGTCCGCTGTTCAAAAGACTCACAATGTCAGAAGCCAGCCTTTGCTTCAAATGCTCCTTATCCTGCCATATTACCACAGGCTTTCTGCCGTGCCGGTCAAGCTGCTCCGAGCTTATGGGCTTCAAAAGCAGCTGCTTGCAGAAATCTGCAATTTCCATGCTTGACCTGTAGCTTTTGGTCAGTCGGATGCTTTCATTACTGTCCGCTGCCTTTCCGCCAAATATCTCATATATATTTTCAAAACTTCCCACATTCATATAACCGTTAACAGACTGGTTTTCATCTCCAAGAATGGTCATGTTGGAATTTGCAAAGGCCTTCCTGAAAATCTCATAATGTATTACGGTATAGTCCTGTGCCTCATCTATAATGACATGCTTTATGGCTTTTGCTTCACTGACGGAGTCCAATGCAGTAATGAGATAAATTATGGGGGCTATGTCCTCATACTCCATTATCTCTCTGTTCAACCGTGATACAGTATAGGTTCCAATGGCATCAAGCTGTTCTGCATCAGGCAGGTGAAGCCCTTCGGCCCAGACAGGCATATTGCTTAAAAACGCGCAGTAGAGCCGGTATACATCAAAGGACGTCATTTTATTTATTTCATCCCTTAAAGCCTCATATTCTGCTGCTATTTTTTTCTCAGCCAAACCTCTCCCTGCTTCCTGCACCTGCCCACGTCCCTGCTTCGCAGCTTCTGCAGCTTTTGAACCCCTGTCTTCTTCAAATTTTTCCAGCAGGAAAAAAAGCCTCTGTCTTAATTTTTCCAGACGTTTTGAGTAGGTAAAGTAGCTGTAGTCATCAATGAAAAGCTTATAAATCTCTTCCGAGGAGATTATTTCGGTGCCGTCCAGACTCAGGCTTTTGAACTCCTGACCTGCTCCTGTCTCAAGCTCCCGGACATATTTTTTCAACATGCTCAGAAACTCTGAAGAAGCCTTCAGCCGTATGCCAAGAAGCCTGGTACGGGACGCACTGCCCGACAATATGTCCTCCATTTGTCCGTTCATGGACTCTATCCGGTAGCGTGAGTCCAGCATTTTCTTGAAGTAATCCGTAAAGGTGCTTCTTTTAATTTCCTCTTCTCCTAAATCGGGGAGCACATTTGAAATATAATCCTCAAAAACATGGTTCGGAGAGAATACCAGAATATTGTCCGAGGTAATGCTGTCCCTGAATTTATACAGTAGATATGCCGCCCTGTGAAGTGCAATTGAAGTTTTTCCGCTGCCCGCCGGACCTTCTACTATGAGGATTCTGCTGCGGCTGTTTCTTATAACCGTATTCTGCTCCCGCTGTATACTGGTGACAATGGTCTTCATCCTGCTGTCGGTGCTCTTTCCCAGTATTTCCTTAAGCATTTCATCGTTTATGCTCAGACTGCTGTCAAACATATATAATATATCGGTACCGCTTATTTTATACTGCCTTTTCAGCAGCATTTGACCGCTTATGGTTCCGGCGGGGCAGTCGTAGCGGCAGGTGCCGTTCTCAAAATCATAGAACATGCCTGAAATTGGAGCTCTCCAATCATATACAAGTATTTCCCTGTTATTTCCCGTAATCAGGTTGTGAATGCCGATATAGATTTGTTCGGCGGAGGCCTCTCCCTCCTCTACAAAGTCTATTCTTCCGAAATATGCGCTTTTAAGCATCTTTTCAAGACGGGTCACCTTGCTGAAGGAAAATTGATATTTTCTGGCCTCATTGGCTATGCCCGTCTGATATTGCCATACCTGGGCGGCACCTTCCAAATCAGTCAAACCTGTGGTGGTAAGCTTAACCTCCTCCCACATTTTTTTCTGCAGCTCTATTGCTTCCTTTTTAAAATTGACTACAGCATCAGTCTCCTTGTCCAGTTGCAGCCGTATTTCCCTTACAACCCTTTCAAGACGCGCTTTTTCAAAATCCAATGTTTCATTGTCTGTAATCATCAAATTCCTCCTTCCACACACAAACACCCAAAGTCAGGGCAGCCATATAAAACGAGCCAAATTTAAGAACGGGGAAAATAAATGTCGTTATAACGGTGAACAGAATAATATGATACCTTTTAATAAAGATAAATATAAGTCTGTTTTTACAGGCTGTGAAATGATATAATGTAAGTGGAAGGGAACATTCCTTTCAAAAGTCTTGTTTTTCTTTTCATATCTTATATAATAAATACATAAGCACTTACATTTCACACCTTTATTTACGTATATTCCCAATTACTCAAACTGTCATCATATATCTTACCTGTTTTTCATCCGATTTTCCGGCTGAAAAAATTATCCTCTACTGATTTTTAAAATACATTTTACAGGAGGTTTTACAATGACAAACAGTTCCGAAGCACCTGCGGCATCTGTCTGCCCGGCTGCCGCCCCCCAGGGTGAAAAAGCTAAATTTACCTTAAAAAGATTGATTTTCCCCATTACAGGTCTTGCAGCTCTTATCTGGTTTTTTATCCGGGTTATCCCAAAGCCCAGCAGAGCTGCCTATCCCTGTCAGAGAGCAGCCTTTCCCCTTGCCTCTTCCTTTGTCCTATGGCTTACGGGAATTGCGGGAGGCACCTTTATCTTTAAGAAGCTAAAGAATAGATTCCATTCTGCCCGCCCAATTGTTGCAATCCTGGGAGGAGCAGCCCTTCTGGCTGCAGTTGTCTGGAACCTGTACTTCTTTCCCGGGCAGATAACTCTGGCAGCTTTTACGCCTGTGCTGCTGGATAAAAGTAATGTAGCCATAGTGCAATCTTCAAAATCCGATGTCAAGCAGATTGATTATACAGAAATAAAGCAGATGGTGTCAGATGCGGTGTCCCAGGTAGGCGGTATTGAAAGTGTGGTCAAGAACGGCGACACTGTGGTTCTAAAGCCCAACCTCATAGTGACCAACGGACTGTCAGCAGAGTCCAACGGTGTGACTACCGACTGGCGTGTTGCCAAGGCAGTGGTGGAACTTGTAAGAAGTGTAAACCCCAGCGGCAAGGTTTATGTCATGGAGGGAGCTATCACCGATACGGCTGCTATATTCAACTACTATAAATACACTTCCGGGAATATACCTGGTGTGGATGCCTTCCTGCCCATAGAAAAGGACAGCGGCACCTGGCAGGATAAAAGCTCCTCCGGTGTAACACTGGTAAATCTTCCCGACGGCCTTTTGCACAATCAATATTATCTGAACCGAAAGTACAAGGAGGCCGACGTGGTCATAAGCCTGCCTACTATGAAGACCCACTGGAATGCAGGCTTTACAGGGGGTGTCAAGAACGTGGCCATAGGAGCAACCCCTGGAAACATATACGGCAAGTCCTCCAGTGATCCTGCCAGAAATAACATGGTAAATCACGATACCGATGACCTGCATAAATGGATTCATGACTTTTACAAGTGTCGTCCAGTGAACCTGGTAATAATGGACGGGCTGCAGGGCTACCAAAACGGCCCCTTCCCCTTCAGTGCCTCGGGTGCCAGCGGCAATCAGATGAATATGCGGCTCATACTTGCAGGAAAAGACGCCGTGGCTGTTGACAGCATAGCCTCTCTTACCGTGGGCTATGACCCCCAGACCATTGGCTACCTGCGTTACCTTAATACAAGCAGACTGGGCAATATTGATCCTACCTGCATAAATATTTCAGGGAAAAAGGTGGATGAAGTCAGGAAGTACCTGGCAGGCACCACTACCATGGGGGTCACAAAGATTACCGACAAAACTGCACCTCAGCTAAGTATAGGTACTGTGCAGGCCTCTGGCAGCAAGCTTTCCATTCCCCTGACCACAGACAGTGAAACAGTGAAGGAACTGGTTTATATTGACGGGCAGCAAAAGGAACCCTCCTCTGCCTCAGGCATGGACTCAATCACTCTGGACATATCAGGGCTCAGCGGAAACCATCAGCTGACAGTTGAAGCCTATGACAGATTCTTGAACCGGACCACTCAAAGCGTACAGTTTACGGCGGACAGCACCACCGAGCCCCAAGCGGGCTACAGTGCTCCCCGGGCAGCCCAGGCTCCCGTTATTGACGGTATTGGCAGCGAAAGCTGCTGGCAGCTGGCACAGTGGAAGGATATAAAATATGTCTGGCTTGGAAATCCTCCTACGGCAAGCGATTTCAGCGGACGGTTCAAGCTGGTGTGGACACCCGAAAGGCTTTACTATCTTATAGAAATAACCGATGATAAGCTTTCAGCCCCAAATACCACCCAGTTCAAGAACTATTTTGACAATGACTGCGTTGAGCTTTTCATAGATGAGGACCATTCCGGCGGCAATCATCAGAATAATTATAATGCCTTTGCCTACCACATTGAACTGGACTATGACATCATAGACAACAACACCTCCGGTACCCAAAGCCTGTATAACGACCATGCCAAGGTTCTGCGCACCAAGGACGGAAATGTCTATACCTGGGAAATCGAGCTGAAGGTGTTTGACGATACGTATAATGAGAAAATCACAAACAATGTGCCGGTGACCCTAACCAAGGATAAGATAATGGGCTTCGGCGTCTCATACAATGACAATGACTACGGCATGACCCGTGAAAATTTCATGGGCTCCATGGATATACCCGGAACAGACAAGAATGTTGCCTGGATAAACGCCAGCGTGTTTGACACCCTGAAGCTGGTGGACACTTCTCCAACAATTCAAAAGGGGGATGTAAACCTTGACGGCAGGATAGACGCCATAGATCTGGCTCTGCTCAAAGCCCACCTGCTGCAAATATCCAAACTGACCGGTGATGCCTTGGCAGCAGGAGATTTTGATGCTGACGGAACCGTAGATTCGCTGGATTTTATGAAATTGAAGCAATACCTGCAGCAGGCGCAGTAAAGTAGCTATAGCGCGGGTGAGCACCGCAGGCCTGTACGGGAAGCAAGAGCCTCTTTGCACCGGCTCTCCGGCATGCTCCTATATTCTAAAATAAGACTGCTCCCGAAGAATAAATTTATCAGGTTAAAATTTATTCTCCGGGAGCAGTCTCTTTTATTACAGCTTCCTTTTACCTTTTAGTTACCGTTTAGACTTTGCCGCAACAGTGTACAGATTATTTTTTGCGTCATAGGTCAGCGAAATACTTACATCGCGATCATTCAAATATCCCACTGAAGGCTTAATGTTCTTATCCGCCACTCTGAAGGTCAATTTGTATCCGTTCACCCAGTAAAAATTCTTAAGCAGATAGGCCCTGATTTCATCCTGGCTTTTCAACTTCATGGGGTCCAGCTCCGCGTCGGAATAGTACCTGACATCGGGCACACCCATAAAAGGTGTATGGTCCTTCATAAAGGTAAACCGGTCTACAAGGAAGTAGGTGTAGCGGACTTTTCCGTCATCCTTGTCATCCCAGGTGGTATCCACATACTTCCACTCGCCGTTTATCAGCACTGCATTCCAGGCATGGTTAAGCGTGAATGGATCTCCGGCCTCATAAACACAGGGTATTGATACCCTTTCACACAACTCCTTGAACAGCTGGGAGTAATCTCCGCAAACACCCCGGCCCTGGTCAATGGATACAAGGATGCTTCCCACGCTCTGTACATCCTTGTATTTCAAATCATACGTAATATGCTTGACAACATAGTCATGAATTGCTCTGACTTTTTGCTCTACTGTCATGGTTGGCTTGATGATTTTTGCGAGAATGACATCCAGCTTACCATTGAGTTTTTTGGTGGTGGAATCAGGCTGCACGTTCATATCAACCTTATCGCTGCTTTTTATGACTTTCGGTTCAATGGTATAGCCTAATTTCGGCCCGTAATACCCATCTTCAAAATCAATAAAGGTGGTTCCATTTTTTATAGTGAATTTAATGCCGTTTTCAGGGGTAAACACTTCTATCAAGGCTCCCCCCGTATCAATTTTTGTATAGCTTCCGGTTAACTTGATTTTTTCCAGTACGGTATCGTAAAATTCGTTATCAACATATTCCAGTATTTGATCCTTGTCTTCAAAAAGAAGAGTGATTGTATTTTTCTCCACAATTACCTTTGATACATCCCGCATATCCACAGGAAGCTTGTAGCCCCTCAGATCTCTAAAATCAAATGCAGAGTTGTCCATTATGGCATCTTCCTTGGTATAGCTGCTCTGGGGATTAAATCTGGCAGATTTAATTCCCATTCCCGAATTCAGACAGGTTCCTACATTTATCAGGTCACCTACCGGTATCTTGTTTGCATCCAAAAGCTTCAAGGAAAAAAAGGTCTTGTCATAAACCTGGCTCTTAGCCAGTATTCTTGCAGCCTCCAGCCTGGTCAAAGGCTTGTCCAGCCCTCTGATGTCATCAATCATTCCATAGGCATAGGCCTGTTTTATGTAATCCGGACTGTCGGCTGGAATGTTATTATCATCTATGACGATATTCTCACTAAGCTCTTCGCTTCCAAAGTACAACTGAGCTAGTTCATCCAGGGTAATTGCCTTATTAAACCCGTGGGTCAAGGCTTCGGGCAATTCTTCATATACGGCAATCCTTTTGGTAATAGTATCCCAGGCTTCGGCAGAAGGCTTATCCTCCGGGTATTGGTAATACTCTATCTGCTTTTGCTGTTCCCGCTCCCCTTCCCGGCTGTTTATCAAATACCAGAAGCTTTCAATGAGCTCTTCCACCGATTGGGTACCGTCAAAACGGTCAGCTGATGAATTTCCTTCTTCAATGGTGAAGATACTGTCGTGGATCTCTGATAGTATTCTGGACACCATTATTTTGGTTAAATTACGTTCAATAAACAGGTTCTCCACTTCAGCCGGCAACTTTTCAAGTATTTTCGGGCTGACGGTATTTCCCTTCTGTATGGATTGATTCAGATACCGGGTGATTTTATCCTTGACCTTAAATGCGGCCGGGTCCACCTCGTCCTTTTCCTTTCCCATCCTGCCATAGTTGCCTGTCATTTCCTTAAACCTAAGCCACTCGGTAAAGTCGGACAGGTCAGCATATAAAGAGACTGTTTTCCCTTCAAAATCCCACCCGTAATTGCCAATATTTTTAGATAAATAAATTTTTTGATTGAGTTTGTCCTCAATAACCTTATACTCCTGTGGTGAAAGGCCCCCCAGATATTCCTCCTTGATTTCCACAGCCACCCGCAGCTCGTTTAATGCTCTCTGGGCCGCAGCCTTTAGCTGAGCATCGGTTATTTTTTTAGAGGTTCTTTTGATTGTTGGTTTAGTTCCATCAGGGACTATTTCTCCCAGATTTCTCAGAGGAATGACTTCATCCTTTTCATATTGAAGAAACTCCTTCTCCAGCTTTGCAAATATTGCATCCAGTGCCTTGTTGTTGGAAAAGTATGGGGAAGTGGACGCAGCTGCTGTTGCAAAAGACGAAGAATAGACAGTCAACAGTGCAGCTAAAACGACCAGTAAAACAGTTGATATTTTCTTCATATTCCCGTTTATCTCCTATTAATAGTATTTTTTCACCATATTTCTCTATTATAACTTAAAATAATTGATTTTTGTCAGAATATTTAGAAAATTCACAGTTTTTTGACTAGGCTTTATGGAAGAATATTAAAAACGGGCAAAATACTCTTTTACCCACAGACATTGCGGGCTCAGCAGGCACTGAAAACTCAGCGGCAACCGCCGCTGCTTCCACTGTTGCCGCTCCCTGAGCAGTCACAGCTGGGTTCGTTCCCTGTAAGCCAGCCCTTGATAATCGCAGACGCACAGCCCACACCGGGACTTACCTCCAGGGCGCCAAACGGGCAGTTTGCTGAACAGGCTCCGCATTCCATACAGCTGTCCCTGTCAAGGATTTCGGCTTTACCGCCGTTAAAGCCAAACACCTTGTGGGGACAGACCTCCAGACACCTCTTACAGCCTGTGCATTTATTCTTATTAAGTGAAAGTGTAGCAACATTTTTTAAGTATCTGTGCTTCATGTCCTATCCTCCTAAAATTTTAACAGGCTGTCAGCCAGCAGTAATAGACTTCCCAGTACTATGGATATAATAATTAAAGGAATAGCCCTTTTCATTTCCTTCAACACGCCGGAAAACGAGGTATATGTCGAAGAGCCGGTAAAATTCATTGCATAAAATGCTGATACTGCTGGTAATACGAGAATATATCCCAACTCTTTAAGCATTCCAAAGTCGGGAGATATAATTCCTCCGTTCAGCTGCAAAACCGCCACCGTCCAAAGCATGCCCATAAGCCAGCCCTTTCCAGCAAATGCCCTGCCCGGAATCCATGGCAGCAGGACTGGAGTTAAGACACAGCCTGCAAGCAATGCGCCTCCGTATGCGTATAAGTCTACAAGTCCAAAGGGTTTAGCCGCAAGTAGATTTATGAGAAAAAGAATTCCAAGTACAGGCAAGGCAGGCTTTACAGCGGAGGTCAGTTCCACAGGCGTTAGCACCAGCCGGTCCTTCAGGTCAAACCTTACACTGCGCATTTCCTCAGTAGCCTCCATTCCCGAAGCAAGAAACTCTTTTATATCCTCTGCCCTTACGGGGCCGTATACTATCTTGAAGCCCGTATTTTTAGAAACCACATGGGCACTGACTCCCGGTGCCCCCAACTGGGGCAATATCAGTGTCTTATGCGCCACTATTCCGGCAAGTCCGGTTTTTCCAATTCGTTTTATAAGCTCAGTAGTCCCAAAGGTCCCCTTACCTGCTGCGCACCAGACGTTAATGCCCTTGGTGTCCAGCACCAGAAGCCACACCTGGAGCCCATCCAGCTCCCTTCTGAGAGTGTCGAAGGTCAGCTTGTAGTTTGCGGTCACAAGCACCGGGGAGCTTTTATCCGGTTTTCCTATGGCGTATATGCCGGGATTTACCTTATAGCCCATTCTCCCGATTCCCCATCGTGTTTTCCAGGTTCCCAGGGTGTCTTGAAAGGTCAGCTTTGTGGACACTTGGGGTATGTTTCCGGCCTCCGTCCCAATCTCACCTGTTATCCAACAGTCATTTTTACCGTATTGTGTTATAAGTGTGCCTGGGCCTTTAGCACTTCCGCAGCAGCAGACTTTATTGTTTTGTGCAGAAGCCTGTACAGCTTCCTGTGTGGGCATTTTTACCGTTGCTGTCGGGGCGGTTCTTTTGGTTGCTTTTGCTAAAGCTTTGGCTTTGACCCGGATGGTTCTGGCCCTTGAATGAGCTCTGGGGCTGTTATTTTCCATATCCATACACCTTCCCTTTATAAGCAATCGCAGCTGACGGGGCTTTGTTCCTGAATCGAAGTAAGAACTTTGAGCAGTTCAACCGCCCGGGCAGCTCCTTCTGCTGAGATGGAATAGTAGGTCCACTTTCCCTGATTCCTGGCTGATACAATACCGCTCTGAACCAGTAGCTTCATGTGATGCGAGAGAGTGGACTGCCCTATATTCAACTGCTCCAGCAGCACACAGGCACACTTTTCCCCGCTTTGCAAAAGTTCAAGTATCCACAGCCTGTTTTCATCGCAAAATGCCTTAAAAACCTGTGCGTTATCAATGTGTTGATTATTCATGTCTTACCTCATATCTATAATTTTCGATTTAAATTTATATATTTATCATATGCCTCACATCGATGAATGTCAATATGAATAACCTTTCAACCAATTTCTATTATTTTGTTGAATAACTGCCAATTTTGTTTTATAATGTCGATAATTATGCTAAGCAAATATTAAGAATGAAGGTGACAGATATGGGAAGCAGATATGTTAAAGAGCTTGCGCTCAATATCCCTCAGGCAGATGTTGAAAACGCAATACAGGCATACTTAGTGGGAAACAGCTTTAAAATGGTCTCTGAAAAAGGTGAGAACTATTTCAAATCAGGTGGAGTCATGCTGCCTTTGAAAGGATTTAAATACAGTTTCCAGGACGGAGTACTGCATTTAGAGGCTTGGGTGGGTAAAATCGGAAAGGAATTAAATGTCGGAGATGGAAAGTTTATTGGTTCGGCAGCCAAACTCCCCTATTACAACAGTCTGTTGAGCTTAATGGCGACCTTGGAAAAGGTAAGCCTGGCAAATCAACAAATCAAACCGGCAGAACATGCTTCAGCTCAGATAAATTCACAAGCACAGCTGCAGCAGGACTCATATGCGCAAAACTCACATTCACAGCAAAATTTTGATTCGCAACAAAACATACATACACAGCCCAGCTCACAGCCACAAACAAATATTCCAAACCAGGCACCGGTATATACCAAACAGCCTGGCGTACAAGCACCTGCATCCTCTGCGGTATTTAACGAAGTTAACAACGCAAATAACAGAAATGCGAAAATTGCCTTCTGGCTGTCAATTGCCGCCATAGTTTTAATGTTTGCATCCAAATTCAGTTTATTGGTTAATATCGCCTCCTATACCCTAGCTATAAAATATGGTCTTAAATCACAGAAATCAGGCCTTGCAATTGCCGCTATCGTCATAAACTCAATAGTCATTCTGCTTACAATTTTGATTATATTTTTATCCTAGTCTATAAGCGTTGTTATATGAAAAAAGTTTTAATAAGAAATCTGTAGTAAAATACATATTAAAAGTTCGGCATAAAGGATTGAATAAAACACTGATATAACACCTTCTCAGCAATTGACATGGGATAGGCTGTATCAGTGTTTTTGCTTATGTGTCAATGACCTTTATACCACTTGGTAGCTCTTAGAGACATGAATATATAAAGCCCAATGAAATGCCGACGCTGAATTAATATACAAATCTAGCAAAGGCCACCGGCTACTTGAGCAAACCTTCCACATTTCACGGTCTGTCATGCGAAACAGATGTTATCTCCATTAATTTCCGTATTGCTCATACACATAAGGCAGAATTACCCATGTAACATCCTCGGCAGCAATGGTATTAGTGTGAATTTCCGGCTTTAGTCCATGATATAGCTGGTGCGACTTATCACATGGATTTTTATGGCAGTTCGTACATTTATCAACATTATTTCCCGCTGCACATTTCAATGAATCACAACTAAAGTCTTTACCTAATCCCCCAGTATGACAGCCCTCGCAAAACTTCATATCATCGCCCCAATAATCTCCATCTCCCACACCACCAGCATATACACGTATCAACCGCTCTTTCAGTTCCTTACGGAACTCCTCGCTGATTGTTCCTCCGTTATAATGCACGCACAAATCACAACGGTGACCGCAACTTGCATAGACCGCCTGCTCTTTCGGAAAGGGCTTCCGGTTGGGCTTTTTCTTAATCAGAACAAGCTGCTTGACAGCTTCGAGAGTATGTAAATCGGTTACCGAAATAAACATCCATTTGCCGTCATGATATGTTTTGCTGTTATGGTAAATTTCCTGTATCTCCTGCGGAAATTCATTGCACCGGGCTTCAAACAACTCCCGCTCTGCCTTTCCGAAAATAATGAGAAAATCGTAACGGTCTTGGCGTGTATAAATGGTCAGCACAGTTTTCCCGCCTTTGCGGAATTTCAATTCATCTTTGCCGTTACCCACTTCATCCAAAACATACTTTCCTCGCATAAAGCGCATGGTTTCCTCACTGACCTTTTGCAGTTCTGGTTTTTTCATCTTGTAACCCCCCTATGATCCATTTCCCTTATTACGGATATCCCCAATTCTTTCGCCCAGTATTGGTTTGTGAACTCCCGCTGGAATGCCGGCACATTTCTTCCTGGAATAATGTAAGCAGTTGCAGTGTCTTCTCTCCCAGGGTATCTCGTATTTGTCCTGGAATTCCTGCAATTCAGGTAATTCACCCATTTTTTTACGAAAAAACATTCTGATTTACCCATACTATTTCCCTTGCTGGTACAAATACTATAAAATAAAAATACTATCAGAAATGTCTTGACTGTTACGTTGCGTTATAGTCTACAATGATATTTGCAAGGGAGAGTGAAAGCAATGAATGCAAAAAAAGTGGCAAAAATAACTGGTGTCAGTGTGCGCACACTTCATCATTATGACACAATTGAAATCCTTAGTCCAGGCCGTAATCCGGAAAACGGCTATCGCGAATACTCAGACGATGATATGGACAGACTGCAGCAAATCTTATTCTTTAAAGAATGTGGCTTCTCTCTTGCACAAATCAAGGAACTTTTAAGCAGTCCGAATTTTGATAGAGAAAAGGCGTTTGATTTACAGAAGAAATATCTTCTGCATGAAAAAAGGCGTATTGAAATGATGCTTGAAACCCTTGAAAAATCAGTACAGAATATGAAAGGAAGGATGACAATGAGTATCAAGGATAAGTTTCACGGGTTCGATTTTACAAATAATCCATATGAAGATGAAGCAAGACGTTTATGGGGTGACAAGGCTGTTGAGCAAAGTAATGCACGCATAAAGTCACTATCGCAAAATGAGCAGGAGGCAATAGCAAAAGGCATGGATGCTTTGTTTACTGATTTGGCCAAAATAAGGAAGGAGGCCCCGGACTCTGCAACCGCACAAGCAGCAATGGCTAAAATGTACAGCCACTTCAATTTAAACTTTGGTTTCAGATATTCTCTTGAAGCATTTGCCGGAGTAGGCCAAATGTATGTTACTGACGAAAGATTTACTGAAAATGTAGACAAATATGGTGACGGCCTGGCTAAGTTTTTATCTGAAGCCATGAAAATTTATGCCGAAAGCCAGAAATAGTCCTTATAAACTTTTAAGGTGGGGCTGTCGCATTAGCTATTGAAAAATAGTTGTGCACGGCCCCATTTTTGTTAACTATTTAGCACTCTGAAGACTTTTTGTAGATAAGAAATTCTTTAGTATAAAAAAGTGTATATTTTAATAA
>JAEXFI010000024.1 GCA_023400235.1 Bacillota bacterium | reverse complement strand
TAAAAATCAGGCAAAGTTACTGATAAAGCTGGCTGAATTTGTTTCTGAGTGTGAGGAGATTTACGGAATAAAGCTTGTATATCAGAATCAAGTTAAGATTAAGCATGTGAAGAACCTTAGGAAGAAGTTCTATGCCTTGAAACAAGAGGAGTTTTTAATGTATTAGAAACAGTGGCCCAGCCTTGGACGGTTTATTAATTATTGACGCAGCATAGTCCTACTGCTCCGCTACATTAATCTCGCAGAGCACAGTGGTCTCAACAGGCCTGCGTTTGAACAGCAGAGTATATTTTCCGGGTTTTAGAAATGTAAATTTGCTGAAATCGTAAAATCCGTGGGGGCAAAAAGCTCCAACGTAATAATAGACGATAAAGCGAATAATAAAACTACTGTAATAACCGCCCGTAATTCTGTCTGCAATCCACTATATATTCAACATATACAGTTTGATCTTTAATTTGACAGAGAATCAGATACCCCTTTCTACGAACACCCTATGATACTTATTTATGGGGATAAATTCTGCATATAGAAATGGAAAACGCTCCGGCATGGTGGAAAGGGAGCGGATAGCAGCCATTAAATCATTTTTTGCTTTGCGGGCTCCTGAAGGGCTTTTTTGCAACATAAAACGAATGTGTCCAGCCAGCATTTGCCGGGCCCGTTCAGAGACGATCACGTTAACTGCTTTTGCTTTATAAAATGTGTAACCATTGAAATAACGCAATAATTTATACTTAAAAACAACAAAGGATACTATTCCTCTGTATGGGTGTCTTGGTGATTAGATTACATACTGGAAGTTTGTATTAATGCAAGCATAGCATTCACAAGCAGTTCGTTATTGACGGCACCTCTTTTCTTAAGACACTGCCCACGATCTTTACATTCCATCGTGACGGATGTCCCCAAACAAATGCCTTTCGTATCGCCGTCAAGAACCACTTCATACAACTTTGGTGGTTGCGGCAAAATCAATTTGCATAAGCAATATGACCACACTGTTTCATGCTTTGCCCTTGCTTTTTACACTCAACAGCCGAAATTCATAATAGTTACCTCGATACTCTGACAATTTGTGCTTGTGATTTGAATCTTCGATCCGCAGTTTCCCCTTATGCAAATAGAACGACTGCAGCATTCATCCTCAAAATTACATATAGGTTGACACAACATCGTCTTTGTCACCACGACAGCATGGTCGTGCATCACGTATCCATCGCTTGTTTTAGTATAAACATTTGCTGTATTCACCGCGTCTCCTAATCCCACTATCCTTACCTTGAGTCTGCATCTGGCTGACTGACCTTCGTCCAAATCACCTATCATCCAGTTCAGGCAACCGCATAAATTTCTGTAGATTCCAATGGAAGGGTTGGCATGAATGAATTCGGAATTATACGGCAGCCTATCAATGACAACAACATCGGACGCGGAACCAGGTCCCGCATTGTACACATCCAGATCGTAATCAAGAAAATGCCCCACATAAACACAGTCTGATGATGCCTTCATACGAATTGATAATTGAGCTTTATCGGTTCCATCATCAATTTGTGTAACAAATGCGTCAGCAGAACCGATGAGAGATGGCTGAACAGGGTTCTTTGTTGGAAAATCAGTAGACATTGATACACCTGCAATCGTCGTGTTGTGCTTACTGGTTGTTACCGCATTGCTGAAATCCGCGTTAGTACCGCCAAGAAAGCTTGAAAACTTCAATGCACTGCCGTCGGCTGACAGTGTTGAAATAAAAGCATCGGTATTACCGGAATAAACTGGCTGAAGTGCATTCTGCAAAGGAAAATTGGCAGAAGTTGTCGCTCCGGAGACCTGAATGTCGCCCTGAGTGCCCAGCGCAATGGCGTTGCCGTAGTCATAACCGCTTCCACCAAGATACGTCGAAAACACCAGGGATTTTCCGTCCGGCGCGAACCGGGTGATGAAGCAGTTCGCAATCCCCAGCAAGCCTGGCTGCAAAGCATTAAGCACAGGAAAATCACTTGAGAACGTGGTTCCCGCCACAAATGCGCTTCCCTGACTATCTACGGCAATGGCGCTGCCGAAATCATCCAGGCTTCCGCCGAGATAGGTACAATAGTCGATGCTGTTCCCAGTAGCATTCAGTTTAGCAACAAATGCATCACGAATTCCCTGCGCATTCGCCAGTCGTGGCTGAAATGCATTTTTTACAGGCATATCCGGAGAATCCGTGAAGCCTGTAATATATGCGGAGCCGTCACGGCTCAGTGCGACGGAATTGCCTGCGTCCTGCAAGCTGCCGCCCAGATAGGTCGAATAGATGAGGCTGTTGCCTGCCGGAGACAGCCTGGTAATGAATGCGTTTATAGAGCCATTAATAACAGGCTGCACGGCATTGCGAACCGGGAAGTCAACGGAACTGGTGGAACCCGTTACAAATACAGCGCCTGCGCAGTCAACGGCAATGCCATTTGCAGCATCCATAGCCGACCCGCCCAGATAAGTGGAATATACAATGTTATTACCCGCCTTGTTCAGTTTTGTGACAAAAGCGTTCTGTTTTCCCCTCAGTACACTTTGAAAGGCGTTAACAACCGGGAAATCCGTTGAACTGGTGTAGCCGGAAAGGTACACATTACCTTGCGCGTCCAGCGCTATGCCCGAGCTGAAATCGACGTTACTTCCGCCTAAATAGGTGGAATAAACGAGTTTGCGGCCGTTATTTGAAAATTTGGCAATAAACGCGTTTGTTGTGCCACGAAGAGTTGGCTGTAGTGCATTTTTTACTGGAAAGTCCAGCGCGCTTGTGTATCCAGCAACATAGGTGTTCCCGTCCTTGTCTACAACTACACCGTAGGCACCTTCCCCTGGCGTTTGTTCATTCCCGCCAAGATAGGTGGAAAATGCAATGACCGGATCGATTAACAGTTCCATGCAATCGTCATACGCGCCAAGCTCTAAAGCAGCCACTTTGTCTGAAATGATACGGAATCCGCTCGAGATCTCTCGGCGAATCCCATCTTTCGTCTGTGATATATTTGGTTTTTGCAGTGTAATGCTGACGCCGCCAACCGCTATTGTAAGATTACCCTGTGCATTCTGTTCTAACCGATCACAGCCAGAGAATTGCATCCTAATGGTATCTGGACGAGCGCCGGGCCTCAATAAAAAGTCAAACTCCAGCCCGTCCGGACTCCCATAAAAAACGACGTCAATACCTGGGTAGACTGCAGACCACACCACTTTTTTGAAAGTCTGAACGCCTGTGATCCAAACGGAGGGATTGTTTCCCATCAGATAGTTTGTTATGCCGTCAACCGGATCAAGCCCTGTGAAAGCTGCTGCAGGATCTCCGCCTTCAAATTGAATCTTTAATACATCGGCAATAACGCCATGCCCACCGTCGGCATTGCGGGCAATCGCCATTACCAGCCCATCGGCTGTGAGGAAAGCCGAATTGCCCTTGGATTTATAGATATAACGTGCAGCGCTGCTCATTTGACCCATGTTGGGTATGAAGGAGGCGGGCATACTCTCGTTTGTTTTAGCAGCTAATTTGGTCATGAGCTTTTACTCCTTTTAATTTCGAATGCATACATCACTATATCGCCAAAATAACGACAGTGTTAGATGGTAGGGATTGATTGGTGACCGTAGGGTAGCCGATTGTAGGCGGTGCGTAAACCTGTGTATAGCCCACGGTATTGGATGCGGTGACGCGGTACCAGTACGTCGTTCCCGGAATCGCCGTGTTGTCCGTATAGGTGATCGTAGCGCCTGTCTCGGGACCGGTTTTGGTCGGTAGCGTTGCGATGGCCGTCCACGGTCCTGTCACTGCCGATGCCCGCTCCACGATCCAGTCGGTTTCGTTCACGGAGTTATCCCGCCAGCTGAGGTTCACGCCGTAAAGCTGTGCACTGGCCGCCAGGCTGCCGGGTGCAACCGGCGGATAAGCAAAGCCCATGGAGCGCATCATAATGAATTCTTCATGCCCCAACATATGGCAATGCCACATATACTCCCAGCCAAAGTTGGTCAGCGTGTTGGTAACCGGCGCAGGCTCGCCGAGCGGATCTACATTCATAAATCCCTGTGTGGAGCCAATGGGCATTGTTACATTCAACGGGCGGATGCTGTTTACCAGCTCAAAGGGCACCACCGGAGCTATGGGCCGAATGGCCACAATGCAATTTTGCAGCGGGTTCATTCTGACCGTATCCTTCCAGCCGACTTCGTTATCGTCCGGCGGCATAATCGCACCATCCCACCCGACGCGGTTGATAACCTGAACATTGAACAGGTGCCAGTGGAGGACATGAGTATCAACGCCGTTATGCGTAATGATCCAAAGTTGAACGGCATCCGGAGAAATATACGGCGTATTGCCCGGGTCAATCTTAAACAGCTCCGTTGGCGGATCTACGTCGGTATACGGTAGTGAATTCTGCCCCATGGTCAGTGTGTTTGGCACTTCCAACCCCAGCATCGCGTTCATTCGTCCGTAATCCGGGTCGAACTCCTCTATGATGGCCTTTAAATACATGGCCATATTCCAGCCTATCGCAGTGGCTGCCGCGCCGGTTCCGCCCCCGCCCACAAAACTGATGACAGGAGCCGAGGTATAATTTCCGGGGTTAATCAGCGTGATCCCTGTGACAGAATTGGGCGCTATAGTCGCGATGGCAGTCGCTCCGGTTCCGCCTCCATCTAAAATCTCAACAGCCGGTACAGTCAAATATCCGCTTCCGCCGTTGGTCACGGTAATGACATCCACTATATTGGTGATGACCGCTGTTGCAGCAGCTCCGATACCCCCGCCTCCGGTAAAAACGACCGTGGTCACGCCGGTATAACCGGTGCCGGCGCTGGTCAACGTGATGGACACGACACGGCCGCCGAACACGGTTGCCGTTGCCGCAGCCCCGGTCCCGCCGCCGTTAATGGCAATCGTGGGCGCAGTGAGATAGCCAATGCCGGGGTTTGAGATATTAAGCGCAGAAACAATGCCTGTCAGGCTTGCCACAGCTGTTGCCCCTGCACCTCCGCCTCCGGTAATGGTCACCGAAGGAACAGACGTATAGCCCGTACCCCCGGACACAACAGCGATTGACTTAACGCCGCCGATGGTGGCCACCGCCGAAGCTCCGGAGCCTCCGCCGGTGAAGATAACCGTTGGAGCAGTAACATAGCCGCTGCCGCCATTCGTCAACGTCAAACCCTGCAACGGGCCGTTGAAAAACGCCAGGCTGGTATCCTGAATACGAGCGTAGGAATCCTCCGGGCCAGACTGTCCGAATGCGGCATTGTAAACCGCGTTGGGGACGATGGGGGGAGGCTGAGTCTTACCGTAGGCTATGGGCAACGCCGCCTTCAGAGCATCCAAATTATATGGGCCCGACACACCATGGGACGATAACACCCGAAACTGCATCAGCGTGCGTATATTGGGGCCGTAGCCGGGTTGGGTGGTTGGCGCGCCGCCGGTATCTGTCATATCCGGGTCTCCGGTGTAGTAGTCTACACGGGGATCAAAGCCTGGTACCGGAGCCGGTGAATCATTATACAGTATGACGTTTGTGCCGTTGGGCACCTGTGAAAAGTCGATGATGACGTCGGCCCTTTCAGCAGGCCCTAAAAACAGAGTCTTTTCTGAAACATTGAGCACGGTTACATCCCTGCGGTTGTAGATATAGCCGATAGGCGTGTTCTCCAGCACAGCTGGAGCCGGCAAAAAGCCGCCCTCGTTGCCGAACTGTATGAACACAGGGCCCTGCGCCGTAGGATTCGGTACACCGCCCGTCCGTCCGTCGGTGGGCCATCTGTCCGGATATCCGGCGTTGGGTATGGCAGGCACCATGGGCACTTCGCCCGCTCCAGCATCACGCAGCGTACCATCCGGATTCCACATCTGGGTGTTGGATTCCGCAAAATAGAGCTGAAGGTTGTAATACCGTTCGTTGGAGCCGTTCAGTATCCGGAAGCGGTATGCCTTCCTGCCTACTTCCAGGTAGGGGTACGCGCAGCCGTTGATGACCGGCGTATCAAGGAAGGACTCCGGCACAATAGAGAGGTCGGGAAAACCCGGCTCCAGCGGCGGTTCCCACGGGGCTGCAACAGGGTCGTAATAGGGATTGGGTTTGAGTCCGTGTGTTGGGAACGTGGGCGGCCAAAACCACGGGCCGTAATCCCACCGGCCCATCATGTTTGCTCCAGTGATATCAAAGGAGTTCTGGTTTGGCATATAGACATGAGGATACCACAGACTCCCCTTGCCGCCCCACTTCACATTATCCCAGAGCGGATCCTGCCGTTGCAGCTGTGTGTCGTCGGGCACATAGGTTTTATCCTGTATATTTATTATAAATTGTTCAGACGGAATAATTCCTGTGGAAATAAGCTGCTGCTCCACGGGGTCGTTGATAATGTAGTTTCCTTCTTCTCCCGCGTAGACATTCAGGCGGGTGATTCCATAGGTGTGGTCGTGGAAAAAGAGAAATCTTGCGCTTTGCTGGTTGGTATAGTAGAAAGTCAAACCGCCCGGACCGGGGTTGGGCATATCAGGTACATAGCGTACGGAAACACCTACCGGATAAGGCGTGTTTTCACCCGCCGGTGTGACCCACTGGTGCATGGTTCCGTCGCAGATCCACGGCGTCACCCCGCCGTGCAGGTGAATGCTGGCACGGTTCTGGGTATAATTCATAGGCATGCCCGGCGGCACATCCATGCCCAACGGCCCCATGCCAGCGCCCATTACGGTCGTATCCACCGGTAAAAAAAGATCTCCCCCTGCGCCGGTAGGCAGTTTGTTCGTAAACTTCACACGGACGACCCGGTTCTGATTGGCTATAATCAATGGGCCGAAATATTGAAATACACTGACTGTGGAATCGGTTGTATTTGTTTGTCTATAGCCCCTCAGTTTGGTGGGCGGTAAATCGCTGTGCATTTGTTTGGTATACTGGTCCAACTCAATCTCGTAATAATCGCAGCCCGGAAATGTCACAGTGTCCGGTATGGCGACGGGAATATATTGCCCGAGGTTGTTCCTGTTGGCATAGCCCTGGCCCGGAAGGGAATCAACAAATTTGCGCATGCCGCCTGTAATCTTGTAGCCATTGCCGCCTATATCCACGACGATACTTTTTACAAAGTCGCCTGACAATACGGCATGCGCCGTAGCTCCTGACCCGGATCCACCCGTTATCAATACAGCAGGGGCGGAGGTAAATCCGTTGCCGGCTGCGTTTACGGTAATTTTGGAAATGCTGCCGTTAGAGACGGTCGCGTAGGCCGTCGCACCCACACCGCCTCCACCTGTGATCGTGACCAACGGATAGGATGTCGGCAGGGGGCTGTTGGCATAGTTCGGCGTAAACCCGAAATAGTCCGGGGGCGAGCCCGGCCCCAGAACAGGCATTGCATTCACGGATTGAACTGTGTTATCAGGTATGCTGTTTAAATCCATGGTTTTTACTCCTCATTGATTGGGTTATTTGTTTATTTGTAGTGGAACACTGGCAGAAAAAGAGAAGTTATTTCACCACAGTGACAGTATATGATTCATGTTATGGATATGTCACAGGCAGATGCTAAGCTTATAAGGAAAATACTGCCGCCCAGGGGCAGGCCTATAGTTCAAGTTTATGAGGAGGACTAAAAGTTCTATTTAAAGGGATATTTACGGCTTCAACCATGTTAACCTTATCGAAAAGCATTTGCTCATATGTACTGCTGACATTTAGTATAATATATGGTCCTAGATTTAGTACGGAACAGATTATGTAGATACTCTATATGCTGATGAACAAGCAGATTCTGTGGTTAATCAATTGCTTCACAAGGTCGATGAACTGCTGCTAATAAGGGAAACATATAGATGTCGTTTCATTCTTATGCAAGTACTAAAGGTTGAAGAGGGTCTAACACCTGCTATGGGATTCAGTAAAAAGGTAATAGATTTCTGCTCAAGAACCAAGACAGAGATTCAAATTGATTTATACGTTAATCCTTTCGATTATAAATAGAACGACAGCTAATCTGTTGATTATCTGTCATTTTATTATAAAATATAATATAATTAACTAAATGCTTTTTAAAAGTCAAGTCCGCTTATCTCTGCATTATAATTTCGCATCAAATGTCTTACCTGAATAGGATGTATCTTAATAAAAATAAAGTAGATTGGATGACTAAATGAAGTATAAATGTGGAATGTATGGAGGCTCCTTTAACCCGCTGCATCTGGGACATGTGAGATGTATTATTCAGGCGGCCAACCAATGTGAAGAACTGATATTGGTTATAAGTGAAGGTATTAATAGAGACGAAATCGATATAAGGGTGAGATACCGCTGGGTATATCAGCTGACAAAGCATATAGGCAATGTGAGATTATTTGTCCTGCAGGATGCTGCCAAGACCAAGGAAGCTTATACCGAAGAATACTGGATGAGGGACGCAGGTAAGGTCAAAGAATTTGCAGGCAAAAAGCTGGATGCTGTCTTCTGCGGCAGTGATTATGACAATAACAGCTTTTGGGCCAAATGTTATCCAGAAGCCGAAACAATTTATTTGCAGAGGGATGAGATGTCCTCGACTAAGCTCAGAGATAATGTCATGGCTCATTGGGGATGGCTTCCCAATGTGGTAAGGCCCTATTATGCAAAAAAGGTACTGCTCATAGGCGGAGAAAGCACTGGAAAATCAACTCTGACCATCAACCTGGCAAACTACTATAATACCAACTATTTGGAGGAAGTGGGAAGGGATATATCCGAGCGCTCAGGAACAGATATGTTAATGCTTCCGGAGGATTTTACAGATATCCTTTTAATACATAAGGTAAGGGAAAGAGAAGCTCTTCTGCACAGCAATAAAGTGCTTTTTGAAGACACGGACTGTCTGATTACCAAGTTTTATATTCAGTTTCTTGAGGGAAAAGGCAAGGCTGTGAACGAAAAGCTGGCTGATGCTATCTCACAACTAAACAATTACGATTTGATACTTTTTTTAGAGCCTGATGTCAGATTTGTTCAGGATGGAGACCGGAGTCCGGTAATAGCGGCTGACAGGGAGCATTACAGCAATAGGATAAAGGAACTGTACAAAGAAAGAGAGTACAATATTGAGATAATATCGGGCGATTATCAGGAGAGATTCTCGCAGTCGGTCAGCCTGATTGATAAATTACTTGGGAGAGCGTAGAGGATGATTGAATTAGAAAATAAAAAAGGCAAAAAGCTGACAGATAAGCTTATGAGTTTCATGACACCTTTTCAGTGGTTTGAAGTACTTGTGTTAATTGGCTTTACTTCCTATTTTGCATCGGTTGATAAAGAAAGCTCAGTGTTGTATCTTGTTATAAATTCGCTTTCGGCAATATGCGGAGTTTTCTGTGTGGTACTTTGCGCCTCGGGGAAAAGGTCCCAATATTATTTTGGCTTTGTAAATATCGCAGCTTATATTGTAATAGCTATGACAAGCAAATACTACGGGCAGGTTGCCTTAAATGCACTGTATTATCTTCCCACTCAGTTCATAGGCATGTATATGTGGAAAAAACATATGAATGAGGATGTAAATGCGGTCAAGTCAAAGAAAATGAGTCCAAAACAGATTGGGGTTTATATTTTGGCAACAGCCCTGGGGATTGCAGGCTGTCAATACATATTAGCGCTGCTGGGAGGCAGACAAACCTGGCTGGACAGTACTACGCTTATAATTTCAATAGTGGCAAATGCCCTTATGGTGTTAAGATATAAGGAACAGTGGGCTCTTTGGATTGTGGTTGATATTATAACAGTTACCATGTGGATATTGGCTGGAGACATGATTCAGGTGTCCATGTGGTCCATATATCTTCTGAATGCATTTTATGGTTTCTATAAGTGGTCAAAGATGAATAAAGTGAATTTGGGGAACGAATGATTCATGCACAGTGATATAAATAGCAGGTTAGTCTGCTACAGAAATATGTAGTGATGTTCTTACAGGAGATTAAATGGAAAATACGATTAATGAGATAATATCCCCCAGTGGAAAATATAAAGCAACAGTAACTGAGCGAGAGGATTGTAATAGCATTGATGTGTATATTCTCTTTTATGATTATGACCCAGTAGATAACATTTCACATGGAGAATACTGGTCAAGAAAAAATTCAAGTCCAATTTTTGTTGATAAAGGTTTACATGCAGGGCATTTCGCAATACAAGAGCTACGTAAACTAATGGATGAACCAGAACGGAATCCGACTATTGAATGGATCAGGGACTATTCTTTTTGCCAGGGGGCAAAGTTCGTTGACCCAAAAGAAGTAAGTGTTTTTTGTGATTTTGTGGATGGTGGAAGCGATGGAACCGACAAAGATAAGATAGAAGTTAGGGCCATAATATACTTTGACGGGTTATGCCTTGTGGAAGAGACAGGTGATGAGGGGAACTGGCAAATGGGTCAGGTAGATTCAAATGGAAATATATATTGCTGGGGATGCTATGGTGGAATTAAAGAGGCAATAAAAGCATTATAACTTTTGATGAAAGAGCAGGGTTGCGACTGTCAGAAATCCTGTCCACTGTCAAAGGTCATAAATACAAGAGATTATAAGAGGAAAAGAAGAAAAGAGGAAGCAAATAATGAACCCTTTTGGCAAAAGAGCTTGCAGCAAATGCTCTGAAGTAAAGGAAATGATAAATAGCTTCAATGGAGACTATATGGGAAATCTGTATAAATTGGCTGCATTGGCAGAGCAGGGGACTCTTGACTTGTATGCAGGGGACAGCCCTATAGGAGATGTTCTGCTTCATTGTGAAAAGGAAGACCGCTACACAATCAATCATTACTTCAAATGCAATAGCTGCGGGGATTTCTACTTCATTGGCTTCTGCTGCAGAGGCGGCTATGTCTTTAAACAGGCTAGTGATATGGAAAACCTGGATTTTAACCACCTTTTTGAGGGTAAGGATAAATTGGGTACATACTTTAAAAATTATTGATAAAACTCAAATCACTCACTTATACTCAAATACTCAAACATTTAAATACTCAAACATTCAAACAAAAGCAGTTTTTAGGAAATGGAGAGGTATGGGAAGGTACATATTTTGGGATTTTGACAATACATTAGCATACAGAGCTGGTATGTGGGGACAGGTAATATATGAGCTTATCCATGAAGTAGACTGTATAGAGGTATCACTTGAAGAAATAAGGCAGCATTTGAAGCATGGGTTTCCCTGGCATTCACCTGAACAGGCACATTCTGAGTTTTTCAAGGGTGTTTCCTGGTGGGAGCACATGACCTTGCATTTTTCACAAATAATCAGAGCAACTGGGGTGGAGGCAGAAGTGTCAGACAGACTGGCAAGTCAGATAAAGCAAAAATATCTGGATATCACAAAATGGCATGTATACGACGATACTGTCCCCTGCCTGGAAATAGCTGAAAGCAGGGGGTACAGCAATGTTATAGTATCAAATCACGTTCCCGAGCTGGCACAATTGGTAAATGCTTTGGGCTTGGGAGGATACTTCCGGCGAGTATTTTCATCTGCGGATCTGGGCTTTGAAAAACCTAATATACAGCTGTATAGAAAAGTGCTAAGCATGTTCAGTGATATAAGCGAAGTTACGATGATTGGAGACAGCTACCAGGCAGATATCCTTGGTGCAAAAAATGCGGGTATAAATGCTGTTCTGGTAAGAGCTAAGAACACAAACAACTATAAGTATTACTGCAAGGATTTAAAGGGTGTATTTAATGTATTAGAAACAGTGGCCCAACCTTGGACGGTTTATTAATTATTGACGCAGCATAGTCCTACTGCTCCGCTACATTAATCTCGCAGAGCACAGTGGTCTCAATAGGCCTGCGTTTGAACAGCAGAGTATATTTTCCGGGCTTTATGGGATTAAAAGTCCAGGTTGTCTGTGAAAAGGCATCAAATACATTGGGCTTTGCCTTATAAATGCTCTCCGTTGACATGAGCAGCAGCGCCTTTTCTTCAGAGGGGGTATACGACCAGTCGTAACCAGCAAAACCGCCTTCCTCCAGAGAGATTTTAAAGGGCTCATGGGCCTTCACATTTATTACGCACCCATCCACAGTACTCAGGAAAACATAAACCTTTACCGTTTGAATCGGAGGAGCAGTTGTATCCCACGAGCGCCTGTTTTCAAAGGTAAGGGTGTAACTCCCGGGCAGCAGTGCCTCAAAGGTCCAGATTTTCTGTGAGGATGCTCCGGCCACACCGGGGGCATAGCTAGTAAAGCTTTCTACAGATTTAAGATTAACTGCGGCTATATCAGAAACAGTATAAGTCCATTGATAGCCTGTAGTTGAATTCTCATTCAGAGATATTTTAAAGGTCTTGTTCAAATCAGCATCCAGCATGCTTTCATCCCGAGTGCTTATAAAAGTGTCCATAACCGGGAATCTCATAAGCCTGCCCACAAGCATCTGCCTCAGCAAGGCCAGGTCCAAGGCATCGATACTTCCGTCCCCGTTCAGGTCGGAGCGTCTTACATCCACTGAGCCGGCAGCTTCCTGATTTCCTGAAAGATATGCCTTCAACAGTGCCATATCAATAGAATTGATATCCTGGTCACTGTTTATATCTCCGAAATACGTTGAGGAGTATAGAACTCCGTTCTCTATGCTTTTAAGCAGACTTTGAATGTGAAAAAGTTATTTATTTGAAAGGGCTTCAGCCTCAACCCCAAACATTATTCAAGCTGCCCCGGTTTCCCATTAGCTGCCTGGCCCCATAACAGCCTGACAACTACAGTTTAGCAATAAATATAATGATTGTAAAATAATACCAAATATTATATAAACATCGGATGATGCTGCGCATCTTTTACATACATCTTTAAAAAAGACCAAAAAGTTGATATAATATTCATGCTGTACCATAATATTCCGTTTGGAGGAAGTTAAATTGGAGCAGAAAAAAAGAATTTTAGTATATGTAATTACCCTTTGTCTAGTGTTGGCTTGGGTTTCACCTATTCCCGCTTGTGCACTTGATAAAGAGCCTGATACGGACATAACACACAACTCTGACGTCTCAGACCGCCCTGATAATTCTGAAGAGGATGAAGACAAAGACGAAGACAAAGACAAAGACAATGATAAAGAGGATTCCCTTCTGATTACCACCTGCGCTGCCATTGACCTTAAAACCACCAATTCTGCCATTGATGCTACAACCGGCGGCGCTATAAAGAAAACAACCCCATCAGGCATTGAGACAAAAGATAAAAAGCCGCAGGAAAGCACAGAGGAGCTGTGGTTCAGAAAGCAGAACCCCATGAAAAAGGAGCATCAAAAGCTTTTGTGGGAATACTGCCGGAAAAGAAATATAAATTATGTGGATATGCTTGCACTCATATACACCGAAAGCAATTTTATTGAAAAAAGCTCCACAGGCAAGTATTACGGGTACTTTCAAATCAGCAGGGGAAATTGCGCCAATCTGGCAGCTACCTTGAAGACACCCAATAAACCTCTTGACGGTGCCATAAATATAAACTGGGGTACGGCACTGTACAGCTGGATACTTGCAGATGAGCGGGTAAAAGGCCTGGAGGGCAAGAAAAGACGTGATGTGGCCCTGTCAATATACCAAAGGGGCACAGGAGGCTACGATAAGTACGGTATAAGCACAAGCTTCCTCAAGGTGTATTATAAAAAGTGGGAGAAGGTTTCTGACTGGTTTGAGAAATAAGTAACTGGAAAGGCCTTTCATAGGAGCAGGGGGAAGTGTATGACAAAGGAGATAGATGTAACGAAATACAGGCTGACAGCAGTCCTTCAAATACTTGCAGTGCTGGGACTGGCGGTGCTGCTGGTGCTGGCGCTGCTGCTGGAAAAGGAGAAGCTGTATCTTTTTATCTATGTGACAGGTGCACTGGCAGCGGTTTTTTTAAACAGGTATCTGCACGAAGCAGCCCATTATGCGGTTGGCCGCCTTCAAGGTTTCAAATGTGAAATGAAGTTTGGGATGAAGATCTCAGAATGCAGAGTTTACGGCACTCAGACCTATAAGCAGGTGCTTGCCCTTTCTCTGGCACCGCTGTATGTCTATATTCCAGTAACCGCCCTTGTTCTGCTCACAGGAGCTCCAATCGGTTTGAAACTTGTTTATTCAGCCATATTAAGCCTTTTCATTGGAGGTATGGCGGGAGATTTTATATACGTAGCAGAAGCCTTGAAAAATAAAGGCGGAAGGTTTACCGACAACGGGCATGTACTTGTCGTAGAGCAGAGAGGGGCCGCTGATAATGAAAATATTAGTTCTTAACAGCAGCTTCCGAAAGGATGGCAACACTCAACGAACTGTGGAATGCATAATGGAAGAATATATAAAAATGGCTGGCATAAAAAATAATCCGCCCGAGTTTGAAACCATATATCTGGCTTACGAGGATATTTGGTCTTGTCGGGGGTGCCGGGCATGCTTTGATAAAGGTGAAGGAAGTTGCCCCAATAAGGACGGAGTACCTGCTATAAAAGCAAGCCTGGACAGTGCCGACGGAGTTATTCTGGCAAGCCCTGTTTATGTGGAAGATATTAATGGTATAATGAAAAACTGGATTGACCGTATGGCCTACAATAACCATCGCCCCTCACTAATGGGAAAGCCGGCCATTGCTGTTACTACCTCAGGTGCATATTCCACAGGCCATGCCCTTAAAACCATAGCTACAGCTTATAGCGCATGGGGAGGGGTCCTTTGCGGGCAGGGAAAATTCAGAACAGGTGCCCATTCCAATAAGGAATCCATAAAATGCGGCAATTATAAAAGAATACGAAAACTGGCAGGTAAATTACTTTCTGCACTGGGCAGAGAGAAAGCCCATCCCACTGTTTATTCACTGGTTGCCTTCAGAGTTCAACAGAGGTACTGGCAAAAGAAAGACGATACCGGTTCATATGATTACCTTTACTGGAAGGAAAAAGGCTGGCTGGATAGCTCCTGCAGCTATTATTCGGAAAACCAGGCCTCTATGCTCAAGGTAAAGCTTGCAGGATCCCTCGGTAGAATTGTAGCATTGTTGTTTTCTTAGCACAGGGCGGTGCATACGAATTTTGACAGGGCAGCTGATAATGAAAATATTAGGGCTTGAAAGCAGCATAAATAAAAAGGGCCGGATACTACGTAAATAGTATCTGGTCCTTTTTATTAGGGATAAGTATATGCCTTATATGTTCTGTACATGGCCTATATATACCCTGAATTATTGTGACGATGTCGCATATCTCATATAATATTCTAGAATATTCTGTATGCACCTTCAAAATGATTTATCCAGTAGGAGGAATTTATTGAAGTAATTCTTACCTTACCCTGGCTGGAGGAAGCATCTATCATCTGTCCGTTGCCCAGGGCAATTCCAACATGCCCTCTGTATGAAATAATATCTCCCTTTCTGATATCCTTCATACTTGATATGCTTTGGTACCTGGAGGTATTCTGCCAGGAGTAGGAGGTCATATAGCTCTGCTTTATACCTGCCTGATTCAGAACCCAGTATACAAAACCTGAGCAGTCAAAGGTATTTGGACCCTTTGCTCCGTAAACATATCTGGAACCAAGCTTGGACTTCGCTATTGAAATTATCCGGTTAACAATGGAGCCTGAAGAAATGCCGCTGTCACTGTCCCCGGAGCTGCCTCCGCCGGAATTGCCGCTTCCTGAACTACTGCCTCCCGAGCCGCTGTCAGAGCCTCCGCCCATGGCGCTTCCATTCCAGCTTTTAGCGCTGTCGGACAGGAGCTTCTTAATGGTCTGGGAGCCCACTTTACCGTCGGCAGTGAGGCCGTTGCGCTTTTGAAAGTTGATTACCGCATCATGTGTGTCGGAACCAAAATAGCCTGTGACGCTTTTAAGATATTTCAGCTTTTTAAGATAGGTCTGAATATTTTCAACATCGTCTCCCCTGTCACCGGTTTTCAGGCAGTATTCCTGTGCATTTCCCGACATGAGCAGGTCCCTTGTGGCAGGTCCCATATACCCGTCTGCAATTAAGCCGTTTATATCCTGGAAATGCTTGACTGCCATAACCGTGTCATTGCCATATTTTCCGTCGGGCTTTGAGGTGAGATAGCCAAGTTCATAGAGTCTTTGCTGGAATTTCAATATTTCATCGTTTTCATCGCCAATGTAGAAGGAAAGAGGTACTGCATCGGCGGAGTAAAGCTTTTCACGGGTGTTCTTACCCACGTTGCCGTCTTCCGAGAGCCCGTTTCTTTTCTGAAACTCCTTGACGGCGTCCTCGGTGTCGGTGCCGAAATAGCCGGTTACCTTATTCAGATAGCCCAATTCATAGAGTCGGTTTTGAAGCTGCTCCACATCTGTGCCTTCAGCTTCCAGATAAACCGTGTACGCCTTAGCGTCTGCAGACAAAAGCAGAGCATAGGTCTTGGCATCCACCTGGCCGGTTATGTCCAGCTCATGCTTGCGCTGAAACAATTTGACTGCCTCCTGGATTGCCTCGTTGTATTCCTCGGTGGGCTCGTCGGATTCCAGATAATCAAGCTCCACCAGCTTCTGCTGTATGAGGGTGACAATGGCATTTTTAACTCCCAGGCTTATTACATCTCCTTTTGAGGGATCAAGCAGTGCTTTTTCACCACGGGAAACTTTCCCGGAGGAAGAGCCCGACAAGGCAGTGGTGCTTTCAGAAAGGCCATCAGCAGCGGCCTTGGGGGTTTGATCCCCAGCAGGCTTGGAAGAGTCTGCCGCATATGCAGTAATTCCGGCGCCAGCCTGGGACGGTGTATTTGCAGTAAGTCGGTCTGCCATATGAAGTGAGGAGACTGTGACTGCTGCAGCCAGAGATATGGCTGCCACACCTGCGGCGGATATCAAAAAATATTTGAACTTCTTAGGATATTTATTTTTATACGTTTTTATCTTTTGTGAAATATTGCTGTATAAACTCTTGAGATTATCTTTCTTCATATTTTCTCCGATAAATTATGTATTTTTATTTTTGAAGGGCTTTTTTACGCAAAAAACCACTTCCCATAATAAAAAAATTCATATCGGGAATTGGAAAAGGATTTGAAAACATTACAGGTCAAAACTGATGCTGAAAGAAAAGAAAAAGTTTTTAGAACATATAACAATAAGAAAAATCTATATGTAAGCATCAAAATTAAAAGGACAATTCCCGGTAACAATAACTTTTTTAAAATGTCTTATTCATAATAACACAGGATGAAGACATTTGTATTACGCCAAATTTACAAGAAATACGTTTATTCATCATTTTGTTTGCATTGCGCCGAATTTCGGCCTTGTCCTCCTAAATTCCAATTTATCTATCAAGTATATAAAATATCCCAGCAGTAAAAAGAACAAGATCAGCAGGGCTGCATTTTTCAGCACATCAATCCACCCCAGAAGGTCAACGTCAATAAAGAAATAGGGGTAGGGACTTTTGACAATCTCAATTATTCCGCCTACCTTGGCACGAATAAGGACAAACAGAAAATAATTTAACGGCAGCAGCAGCCAGAAAATAGGGTCAAACCAACGAAAACTCAGTTTTTTGTCGAACAACAGCCAGTCCGTCACAGTTGCTATGGGTACGAAATAATGCACCAGTATGTTTTGCCAGTTCAACAGAATGTAAGTATGGCCTGAGTCATTGACAAACCTGGGTACCAGAATGAAGTGATAAACTAAAAAGGTAACGGCCACCGCCAGTGTGACTGCACCCTTGAAATGGGGAAGAAGCACCGTTACACCCTTTATGCCCTTGCTTCTGATGTCCATAATGGTCTTCAGCAGCAGGCAGGAAAAGAAGAGGAAGCACAATACGTTGCTTTGAATAGTATAAAAAATCAGCATGTAGGGAGCGGGCTTTCCGCTGGGAAGCCCGGAATTGAGGTATAAGCCAATTCCACAGCCGGCTAAAAACAAAATTCTAAAAAACAATGCATACAGGCGATTATAAATACACATGGCATTTTCCTCCGCAGCAGCAAACTTTTTATACTCAAAACATTTGTATTTAGTTTTATACTATAATTATACCATCATTGTATTTATTTAAATACAATTTGAGATATGTATACAATATTTTTATAAAATACTTTTAAAAACTATATTTATATGTGTTATAATTAAGTTAAATATATAACAATATGCTGTAATTATTGAAATCTAAAGTCTTTTACAGGCATCGTATAAATTAATATAAAAATTTCAGTTCTCTTTTGTTTATTCTTTTGATTGCTTTAAAAAATAAAATATATTATTATAAAAGTACATTATTAAAAGACATTTATAAAACTGGGTGATTATTATGACTACAGGTAGAGTAAATAGTATCGAGGTAAAAAAAATAAACAGGAATGCCATATACAATTTTTTGTATATGAGAGATCCCATATCTATCCAGGAGATAGCGTACTCTTTGAGCATGAGTCTGCCAACCGTCACGCAAAATATAAAGGAGCTGTATGAGCGCGGCCTGGTTATTGAAACCGGACTGTTTGAATCTACCGGCGGGCGAAAGGCAAAGGCCATATCCTACAACAGTACTGCAAAATATGCGGTGGGTCTTGATATTACAAGAAACCATGTGGGTATTGTAATAATCGATCTCAGTGCGAAAGTTATCAAGAATTCCAGGACCTTGTTTCCCTTTTCCAATTCAAAGGATTACTTCAAGGGGGTAGGGGAGCTGGTTTGCGGGCTTGTGGCCGAATGTGGCATAGCTTCTGAAAACATATTGGGTGTGGGTATTGCCCTGCCGGCCATATTGTCAGATGACAGCCGCTCTGTAAGCTATGCGCAGGTTATTGATTTTGAGGGAGGCGGCATTGAAGCCTTTGAGGAATTTATACCTTACAGGTGCGCCTTCAGCAATGATGCCAATGCAGCCGGCTTTGCCGAAATGTGGGGAGATAAGACAGAAGAGAGTGTGGCATACCTGTCGCTGAATAACTCGGTGGGTGGTTCCATTATCATAGGGAAGAACATATATAACGGTCAGAACCAAAGAGGCGGAGAGTTTGGACACATGACCATAGTACCAAATGGGAGAACCTGCTACTGCGGGCAGAAAGGCTGTGTGGACGCCTATTGTTCTGCAAAGATACTCTCTGACAGCACCAATGGCAATATTGCTGAGTTCTTCCGGCTTTTGAGGCTGGGACAGGAGCATCAGCAAAGAATATGGGAAGCATATGTTTCTCATCTTGTGGTGGCAATCAATAACCTGAGAATGCTTTTTGACTGCAAGGTGATTCTTGGAGGTTATGCCGGGGCATACATGGACGAGTATCTGAAGGAGCTCAGACAAAGAGTGTCAAATTACAATACCTTTGAGGCTGACGGAACCTACCTCCATGTCTGCAAATACAAGCTGGAAACCACGGCGGTAGGTGCTGCTCTGCTTCATGTGGAGGAATTCATCAAAAATATTTGACCATAAATGCAGTATTGCGAATTACAGACCACAAGCTGAACAAAATTTTAATTTTTAATGAAAAACAAGTATGTTTTTACTGAAAAATGAAGAGTATATAACCAAAATCATTGATTTAGGGTTATATACTTTTTTTGTTGCGAAAATCGGAGTGGGGCTTGAAATACTTGAGGCTGAGGGGATGATACAACATTTTATGATAAAAAATGATAAAATCCTATAAAATATGACTAAAAACTTAGATTTTTTTTAAAAATTTATATTGACTTTGTACAAAAACACGATATAATCTTATTAAAAGTAATTTATAAAAGTCTTATATAAATATATTAATTCAATGTGTTTTCAAAAACAAATGTTTGAAAGTGTATTTATATTAAGAACTATCTCGAATTAGATCAAATCTATTCAGGGGAATTTTTACGGGGAGAAGGATATGAATCAAAACATTAAACTAAGAGTTTCACAAATTGAAAAATCCTTTCCAGGGGTAAAGGCACTTGATAAAATTGATTTTACTGTCAAGAAAGGCTCTGTGCATGTTTTGTGCGGTGAGAACGGAGCTGGAAAATCAACATTAATGAAAATAATTAATGGAGTTTATCAACCTGATGGAGGTCAAATATTCATTGATGAAAAACCGGTAAAGATCAGCAATCCCATACAAGCCAGGAATCTTGGAATATCAATGATATTTCAGGAAATGAACTATGTGCCTGAAATGACGGTAGAGGAAAACATTTTTCTTGGCAATCTGCCTGTGGGGAAGCTTGGAAATGTTGACTGGAAAGAGGTAAGGCGCCGTACAACAGAACTGTTGAAAAAAGAACACCTGCCGTATTCTCCTACTACGCTTCTGAAGGATCTCACTGTTTCCGACATTCAGATGCTGGAGATAATTAAAGCCGTATCTTATAATTCGGACATAATCATCATGGATGAGCCAACATCAGCCATAACCCTAAAGGAAGTTGAAAAGCTGTTTGCTAAAATCAGAGAGCTGCAGGCCAGAGGAGTAAGTATTATTTATATTTCTCACAAGCTGGACGAAATATTCCAGATAGCCGATGAAATAACAGTTTTCAGAGATGGTACGGTAGTAGAAAGCCACCCCAAGGAAGAGCTTGATATTGAAACAGTCATTGCTCTGATGGTTGGACGTAAGCTTACCAACACGTATCCCAAGGAAGAAATCAAAATCGGTGCTGACCTGCTGAAGGTGGAAAAGCTTAATAGTTCAAATGTATACCATGATGTCAGCTTTCACCTGAAAAAAGGCGAAATCATAGGCTTTGCCGGTCTTATGGGAGCAGGCAGAACGGAAGTAATGCGTTCTCTCTTCGGTTTGGACCCCATAACCTCCGGTAAGGTAACCCTGAAGGGACAAGAAGTAAAAATAAAAAGTGTAAGGCAAAGTATTGAAAACGGATTGGTAATGCTTTCGGAAGATAGAAGAAGGTATGGAATAATTCCTGTGAGATCTGTAAAAGAAAATACAACCTTATCCTTCCTGCAAAAGGTGTTCTACAAGCTCAGACTTCATAACAAGGTTGAAAAGAATATTGTTTCCGATATGTTTTCAAAAATGAGAGTAAAAACACCCAGCCTGGAAACCACCATCCAGTCACTGAGCGGAGGCAATCAGCAGAAGGTTGTACTGGCCAAATGGATGATAAGAAATCCGGACATACTAATACTTGATGAACCCACAAGAGGTATTGATGTAGGTGCTAAATTTGAGATATACAAGCTGATGACCAATCTGGCCCAGGATGGCAAAGCCGTAATAATGGTTTCTTCCGAATTGCCCGAATTAATCGGAATGTGTGACAGGATATATGTAATGTGCAAGGGGACAATTACAGGCGAGATTTCAAGGAAGGATTTCTCCCAGGAACTGATAATGAAATACGCAACCGGAACTTTAATATCTAACGAGGTGAATTGAAAATGGATCTGAAAAATGTATGGGGTACAGCCAAAAAGAAATACAGTATTTTTATGGTACTGTTCGTACTATTCTTTATTTGCTCATTGATAAATGAGAACTTTTTGACAGCAAACAACCTGACTAATATATCCAGACAGCTTGCTGTAACTACAATTCTTGCATTTGGACAGACGATGCTGATAATATCTGGAATGCTGGACCTTTCACAGGGTTCCGTGCTTGCTCTCTCCGGTGTATTTGCAGTATCAGCCTATAAGTCCACAAACTCTCTGATAATTGCGGTACTGGTGGGTATAATAACAGGTATTGTTTGTAATGTAGTAAACGCAGTAATGGTAAGTACCTTTAAGGCTCCTCCCTTTATTGCGACGCTGGCAATGCTGACCATGGCCAGAGGTGTGGCACTGTTGTTTACAAAGGGACAGAATTTGCTGCAGCTGGGTGACTTTGTAGTATTCGGACAGGGTTCGGCAGGTGTTGTTCCAATACCTATCATATTCCTGATCGTGGTTTCAATATTTACCTGGTATATCCTTAAGCATACTCGTTTCGGAAGGTCACTGTATGCGGTGGGAGGGAATGAAGAGGCTTCCATTGCCTCAGGTATCAATGTCCACAAGGTTAAGTATACAGCTTTCATAATCAATGGTATCTTTGTTGGTCTGGCAGGCGTACTCTTCATGTCACGTGTAAATGCCGGTCTGCCAAACGGTGCGGTAGGCTATGAATTTACAGCTCTTACAGCGGCGATTATCGGCGGAACCAGCTTCTCAGGCGGAGTAGGTACTGCTGCTGGAACTCTGGCAGGTGCTTTCATAGTCGGCTTCCTGGATAACATTATGAACCTGGTAAATGTGGATTCCTACATGCAGCAGATAGTCAGAGGTGCTATCATAGCTCTGGCGGTTATCTATGACATCCGTTCCAAGAACAAGAGAACCAAGAGTGCCTTGGGAAGAATCGAAGACAAGGAAAAGCAAAAGGCGGTTAAGGCAAAATAGTTGTAACAGGCAGTATTGCAGTGTGATACAGTTCAGCAACCCAGTATTAAACAGCACAGCTGTTTAAATATAAAAAAATCTAATCAAAAAGGATGGTCAACAATGAAGAAGAGACTTATAAGTGTACTTTCAATGTTACTGGCAATTGTTTTATTAGCTGCTTGCGGCAAGTCAGCTACACCAAACCCTTCAAACTCAACAGCCGGTACGGAAACAGGCAATGGCCAGGCAAAGAATTACAAAGTGGCTTACGTTGCACGTGCACAATCGGATTCCTTTGCTGCATGGCTTGCAAACGCTGTTAAAGAAGAAGCCAAGAAGTATCCAAATATAACTCTTGATGTATTTGACGGTGAAGCAAACGATGAAAAAGAGAACTCCATGATTGAAAATGCAATTACCAACAAATACGATTTGGTTATAGTACAGCCAAACAATGGTGAAGCTCAGAGACCATATGTTGAAAAGGTTGTTAAGGCCGGAATATTTGCAATAACAACAAATGCTCGTATTTCAGGTATTGAAGGAGCATCTTCTGTAGACGCAAATCCTTACGAACAAGCTGGTGTCAACGCTCGTGCAGCTATCGAGCAAATTCCTCAGAACGCAAAGGTTGTTGTTTTAAAGGGACCTTCAGGAAACTTCCATGCTGATGAAAGACGTGCAAGCTGGCAGAAGGAATTCTTTGACAAACGTCCTGACGTTAAAATCGTAGGTGAGCAGATTGCAAACTGGAACAAGGACGAAGCTATGAAGTACATGGAAGACTGGGTTCAGGCAAATGACAAGATCGATGCGGTTATATCTATGAATGACAACATGGCTGCCGGTGCAATCGAAGTTGTCAAGGATAACCCAAAGTTCAAGGACATGCTGGTATACGGTGTTGACGGAACAGCTGAAGCCCTTCTCCTCATTCAGGAAGGCAAGATGACTTCAACCTGCATGCAGAGTGCGTATGATCTTGCAACAAAATTGCTGGAGACAAGCAACAAGCTTTTGACAGGTGCTGAGAAGCAGATCGACACAGATATCGGAAATCCATTGGTTAACAAGGAAAATGTACAGCAGTATATAGATGTATTGAAAAAAGCCGGAGCAATTAAATAAGTATCGTTAAAAGGTTGATGGGCACATGCAGGTGCGTGAGGCGTGACTTCACGCATCTGACAGTGCTTATTTGCAGGCAGGTTTCCAGATCAGCCTGGCAAGAAAGGCTGTAAAATAGCTTGTATATAAAATATGTATAATAACTTACTAAAATCTTTTTATAAAACTGTATAATAAATCTATTTACTAGAAGTTACGAACCAATTACAATTAAAATATGAAAACAATTACATTTATATAAATTGATGTTTTTAAACTGAATCAGCTAGAATACTCGTATTTTAAATAAATAAGCAGCGCTGTAAAACACAGCAATTTATAAGACTAATCTGGGAGGGTTTAATGATGAAGAACAGAGCAGCATATATGACAGGACTCAATAAGATGGAAATAAGGGACATTGAGATGCCTGTGCTCAGAGACCGGGATGTGCTTGTTAAGCTTGAATATGTAGGAATATGCGGATCGGATGTGCATTATCTGGAGCATGGCAAAATAGGTGATTTTATTGTTGAAGGCGACTTCATACTGGGACACGAATGCGCAGGAACCGTTACAGAGGTAGGCAGCGGTGTTCAAAACCTCAAGGTGGGAGACAAGGTGGCCTTGGAACCAGGTATAACCTGCGGCCAGTGTGAATTCTGCAAGACAGGAAGATACAACCTTTGTCCCGATGTTGAGTTTTTGGCAACACCCCCGTATCACGGCTCACTGATGAACTATATTGCTTTTCCTGAAAATATGTGCTTTAAGCTTCCTGAAAATATAACCACCAAGGAAGGTGCACTTGTAGAACCGCTGGCAGTTGGTATGCACGCTGCAATACAGGGAAATGTAAAGCTGGGTGACTCGGTGGTCATACTGGGAGCAGGCACTATCGGCCTGGTAACACTTCTTGCCTGCAAGGCTTATGGCGCTACAGAAATCACAGTGGTGGACGTTCTTCCAAAGAGACTTGAATATGCAAAAAAATTAGGAGCCACAGCTACAATAAATGCACTTGAAGTTGATGTTTTTTCAGAAATGGATAAAATCACCGGCAAAAAGGGTGTGGACATAGTTATTGAGACAGCAGGTTCCGCAAGGACAATATCCCAAACCCCATACCTGGTAAAGAACGGGGGTACTATTGTACTTGTTGGCCTGGCACCACAGGACATTATAGAATTTAATTTTGCAAAGATCATGGCAAAGGAAGCTCAGATAAAATCCGTATTCCGTTACAGGAATATTTATCCTACCGCTATTAAGGCAATTGCAAACGGAGTAATTGATATTTCAGGCATTGTAACTCACGAATTTGATTTTGAAGATTCGGCAAAGGCCTTTGAGCATGTAATTAACAACAAGCAGGATGTTGTAAAAGCAGTAATTAAAATCTAGCACGACCTTTGGTAAATCTCCTTTAAAATATATCCTCATTTGCCGTTGGCCACTCCAGGCCAACGGTACTTTTTTTGCAACGGCTGTCTTGTCAGCCCTCTCAGGCATTAAAAAGGGGGCACCTAAACAGTTTAGTGGTCTGTAACTTTTTTAGGTGTTACAGACCGCAATGGTGCCCCCAAGGGTGTGCAATTATGAAATTAATTGGGTAAACCTGTCTGTTCCGCTATTTACAACTGCTGCAGCTGCTGCAATCTCCGCAGGAAAAGCTGGAACAGTTTTTTGGAGTAACGTCGTTGAGTACTGAGAAGCTGAATTGGCTCATTTCATACACCTTTTTCTTTTCGCCCTCAAATATGACATGCTCTCCGTCAAAGGTTATCTTAAGAGGTATAAGTATAAACCTGTCTTCTTCAAAGGGGTCAGGTCTTAACATGGGTTCATATGTTTCAGAAGAACCGCCCGGGGCAGATACCATAATCTTGCTGCTGGAGGTGACCAGGGACCTGAGACTTCCGTCCTTCTTGAAGCACAGTGAATTTAACTCCCCTGATATGCCTATGGCACTTTCGTCATATACGGATATGTTGCCTATGGGGGTTGCAATTAATAATTCATATGCGGGCTCAAGGGATTTCAGGCTTCCGTCCTCGTACAGGGAAAAGCCTATTCTGGCAGGAAAAATGTCGACCTGCTTTTTCAGATATATGGACTCTCCGGGCCATAAGGTCATAGCCTTTAAATTGCCGCTTTCATAAAAACAAAGACTTATAATTTTTGTTTTAAAGCTGCCGAAGGGGAACCAAAACTTGAATTCCCTGCATAGCTGTTCTTCGTCTGCTTCCGACCAGTAGCCGCTGATTTTGCCGTTCAGAGGGAAAAGCCGTTTGATAGCTCCGCTCTCATAAAAGGTTACCAGCTCCGCAGGGAAGCTTCCAATAGGTGTTGTAATGTCCGTCTGCTTTTCCAGGGCTATGCTTTTTACTGCGCCGCTGCCGTAGAAGGAAACAGAGGGAGTGTATTTTTTTCTCAACTCCTCAGGCCCATACTTGGGAATCAGATTCCCATATCTGGTGGGAATAGTGTTTTCCTCGTCCAGAGAGCAGTTTTTCAAAACGCCGTTGGCATAGTATTCTGATTTATCAATGCCTGTTAGCTTTAAGCCGGTTCCTGTTTCAGTTAAAATTCCTTTCATGACAATCCCTCCTCTTTATTTGTGTAAGGTCAGCATGTACAGACCTTTCTTATGATGGAAACCATCAATTTGTTCTTTTCCAGTTCATCTACGCTGTAGGTGAGTTTTTTCTTGGGAAGCAGTATATCAAACCAGGGTGGGATATGACTGCAGACCACATCCAATCTGAAAAAGGGGTTTACTTCTATAAAAGATTGAAGTGCTTTTTTTGAGGATATCTCCGGATGGCTTTCCTGCAGTTTAATCAGATCCAGAAAATAAACCCCCTCCTCTGAGGTGGGTACCGGAGATGTGGCAGCAGTTGGGAAAGCCGTTTTACTATCGTCGGCTTCCGCACCCAGCTCACTGCTGATTTCAGTGAGCAGTGCCTCGGAGAAAGCCTCCGCTTCAAAGATTTCAAAACCCATTCTTTCAAAGATATTATAGGAAAGTCCCGTCACTGTCTTGCCGATAATTATTTTACAGTCCTCCAATTGAAGTATGACCGTTCTTATACTATCCCGTATTTCCGGTATCCTGGAGGTTATATCAAGAGAGTAGGGGATTTCGCTTATTACCTTCCAGCTTTCAGGCTCCCTGTTAAAGATTAATAAAACCGCCCCCTCGTCAAAGGACGTCAGCTCATTATCCCTATTCATTATTACGGCTATTTTTTCTGACATAACTATCCCTCCTTATCTTATGATAAAATATATACAAAAAAAGCGAACTGAAGGAACTCCTTCAATGCGCTTCATTGCAAACTGGATTTATATATTACTTTAATTATATGAAGCAATTCCCCCATAGGCAACTATTATTTTAGGGAATATACCGGCTTATTAGCAGATTTGTAAATAATACACAAAAACATTACAAAAAAAGATATTGAATATGTACATCTTCGTGCATTGAGGATAATGCCGCCAACCCTTATACTCAATGTAAGCCAGTTAAATAAAAACAACGACGACGAAGTCTCAAACCAATAAAACGGTTTTGAGACTTTTGTGTTTTTAGAAGGAACCGGCACAAATGAATAACATTGACGAAGAGGTCTTTAAACTTTCAGCCCCAGAGCTTATTGTTTAGAGACTTTTTTAAATTAATCAGAGCAAAAGAATTAAAAACAAAGTGGAGAGAGAGCGTGGAAAACGCGCGGATTGGAGGTTTTTATGAGACAGGTAGCTATTTATGGAAAAGGTGGAATTGGAAAATCTACAACTACTCAGAATTTAACTGCTGGTTTGGGTGTAATGGGAAAGAAGATCATGATAGTAGGCTGTGACCCTAAAGCAGACTCAACCAGACTTATTCTTGGAGGTTTGGCACAACAGACCGTTTTGGATACCTTGAGAGAAGAGGGTGAAGATATCGATCTTGATCTGGTATTGAAGGATGGCTTCTCAGGAATCAAGTGTGTTGAATCCGGCGGACCGGAACCGGGCGTGGGCTGCGCTGGCCGTGGTATTATAACTTCCATTGGCTTGCTGGAAAGACTTGGAGCATATACTGATGATTTGGACTATGTTTTCTATGATGTACTTGGTGACGTTGTTTGCGGTGGTTTTGCAATGCCTATACGTGAAGGCAAGGCACAGGAAATATATATTGTTGCCAGTGGTGAAATGATGGCTCTGTATGCTGCCAACAACATTTCCAAAGGTATTCAGAAATATGCAAAAACCGGTGGAGTAAGACTTGGCGGTATCATATGCAACAGCCGTAAGGTTGACGGTGAAGCTGCTCTGGTTGAAGCCTTTGCAAAGGAACTGGGCTCACAGATGATACACTTTGTACCAAGAGACAACATGGTTCAGCGTGCAGAAATAAACAAGAAGACAGTTATCGACTTCGAACCCAACTGTGCACAGGCTGATGAATACAGAACCCTGGCAAAGAAAATAGATGAAAACAAGCTTTTTGTAATACCGAAGCCTCTCAAGCAGGATAGACTTGAGGAACTGCTGATGGAGCATGGATTAATGGACATATAAAATGCAAAGCAAACTTTAGTGTATATATTATTGTCTTTGCAAGGCAAAAGATGAAAGCGGCTTTATATGAAAGTTAAATAATATTGAGAAAAGGTGGTTGAGATTATGTTATTAGTAAGAGCAATTATCAGACCTGAAAAAACAGGTATCGTATTATCCGAATTGCTGGCGGCAGGCTTTCCGGCTGTTACCAAAATGGATGTTTTCGGAAGAGGTAAGCAAAAAGGTATTATTATCGGAGATGTTCAATATGACGAAATCCCAAAGGAAATGCTTTTAATAGTAGTAAACGATGAAGACAAGGACGATGTTGTAAAAGTAATTATGAGAAATGCCCGTACCGGCGAAAAAGGAAACTTTGGTGATGGAAGAATCTTCATAAGCCAGGTATTGGATGCTTATACAATAAGTACTGCAAAGCAGGGGCTATAAGGCGCAAAGGTCCAGGTGCACAGCCTGGAGCGCCCATGGAAAAAGCATGAATGGTTTTTCCATTACTATAACATACAGCTGCTTTGCAGCGGAAAGGATGTCTTATGAAAGAAATTATGGCATTTATCCGTGCTAACAAGGTAAACAGGACTAAAGAGGCTCTTGCAAATGCCGGTTTTCCAGCGTTTTCATGCAGGCCCTGCCTGGGAAGAGGTAAGAAAAGCCTTGATGCTACGGTACTGAATTATATCATGGAAAACGGCGATCTCCCAGTTTCCCAAGTTGGAGAAGCCTTTACCGAAACAGCAAGACTTATACCAAAAAGATTTTTTACCATAGTGATAGAAGACGAGCAAGTGGATTTGGCGGTTAAGACCATAATAAAAGCTAACCAGTCAGGTAATCCCGGGGACGGAAAGATATTTGTGCTTCCCATTGAGGAAACCTACAAGGTTAGAACCGGCGAGACCGTACTATAAATAACGGGGTGGTGAGACTAATGAATACTAAGAATATTGTATTGGATCAATACAGTGCAAAAATATATAAGAACAGAAAAGAACATATCATGGAGGTCACCGAGGAGACAAAAAACCTGCCCATAGCTGCAAATACCCGAACAGTTCCGGGTATCATTACCAACAGAGGCTGCTGCTATGCTGGTTGTAAGGGCGTTGTTCTCGGACCCTTGAAGGATGTATTGGTTTTGACTCATGGACCTATAGGCTGCGGATATTATTCATGGGGAACCAGAAGAAACAAGGCTAAAGCTGAAGACGGCAGAAACTTTATTGAGTACTGTTTTTCAACCGACCTTCAGGAGCCGGATATAGTGTTCGGTGGTGAAAAGAAGCTAAAGCAGGCTATTGATGAAGCAATGAAAATATTTAATCCCAAATGTATTATGATTTGCTCCACATGTCCTGTTGGTCTTATCGGTGATGATATTCACGCTGTTGCTGCAGAGGCTGAAAAGGAATACGGAATATCCTGTATGGCCTTCAGCTGTGAAGGTTACAAGGGTGTCAGCCAGAGCGGAGGTCACCATATCGCCAATAATACTGTTATGAGAAGGATTATTGGTACCGGAGATGCACAGCCCACTAAAAAGTTCAGGATAAATATTCTGGGTGAGTACAACATCGGCGGCGACGGCTGGGAGCAGGAAAGAATACTAAAGCGAATAGGCTATGAAGTGGTTGCTGTATTTACAGGTGACGGCAGCTATGATGCTCTTTCAAAATCCCATACGGCACAGCTCAATCTTGTACAGTGCCACCGTTCAATAAACTATATAGCTGAGATGATGAAGACAAAATATGGTATAGACTGGATAAAGGTTAACTTTGTAGGCCTTGAAGCAATCATACAGTCCTTGAGGGATATGGCCACATACTTTGGAGATCCTGAGCTGTCCGCCAGAACCGAAGAGGTAATTGCAGACGAAATGGCCAGTATAGCCGAAGCCAAGGATTACTACTACTCAAAGCTGAAGGGAAAGACTGCGGCATTGTTCGTAGGAGGCTCCAGAGCCCACCACTATCAGAAGCTGCTGGCTGACTTCGGAGTAAAGACTGTACTTGCTGGCTATGAATTTGCTCACAGGGATGACTATGAAGGAAGAGAAGTAATTCCAACCATAAAGGAAGATGCCGACAGCAAGAATATTGAACATATTGAGGTGGAGAAGGATCCCGACAAATATCAGGCTTTCCTTACCGAAGAGCAATACGAGGCCCTTAAATCCAAAATCCAGCTTGAAAACTATTACGGTATGATTCCTGAAATGGATAATGGCAGTATAGTTGTTGATGATTTGAACCAATTTGAAACTGACGAGTTTATAAAGCTCCTCAAACCAGATATATTCTTCTCGGGTGTAAAAGACAAGTATCAGATCCAAAAGGCGGGAGTCGTGTCAAAACAGCTGCATTCCTATGACTACAGCGGACCGTATGCCGGCTTTACCGGAGCTATCAACTTTGCACGTGACGTGACTATGGGAATATACACACCGGCCTGGGGTCTGGTTACAGCTCCCTGGAAGAACAAATCCGTTTTAAAGGCCAAATTAGCAGGAGGTGAACTATAATGCTCAATATGACACCAAAAGAAGTAACAGAACGCAGTGCGCTCAGAGTTAATCCTTGTAAGACCTGTCAGCCTGTTGGTGCACTTTATGCAGCACTGGGAGTTCACAATTGCATGCCCCACAGCCATGGTTCACAGGGCTGCGTATCCTATCACAGAACCTTTCTGAGCAGGCACTTTAAAGAACCGGCAATAGCTTCCACCAGCTCTTTTACAGAAGGTGCGTCGGTATTCGGCGGCGGCAGCAATATCAGAACAGGTGTAAAGAATGTTTTTGATATATATAACCCTGATATTATTGCAGTCCATACTACCTGTCTCAGTGAGACCATAGGTGATGACCTGAATGCATTCATACAGGATATTGATATACCCGACGGAAAAATTGTAGTTCACACAAATACTCCCAGCTACGTTGGCTCACACGTTAACGGCTTTTATAACATGATGTGCGGTTTCATAACGTATATGGCAAAGAACACAGGCAAACCCAACGGCAAGACAGCTATTTTCCCCGGTTTTGTAAATCCCGGAGATATCAGGGAAATGAAGAAAATAGCCCAGCTCCTGAAGGTGCCATATACCATGTTCCCGGATCAAAGCGGTGTAATGGATGCTCCAATGACCGGAGACTATTCCATGTATCCCAAGGGCGGAACCACCATTCCTGAAATTGTAGGACTGGGCGACTGCTCGGGTGTCCTGGCTCTGGGAGAGCTGACCAGTGCAGAGCCTGCAACCGTCCTTGAGAGAAAGTGCAAGGTTCCCCATGAATTACTGCCCCTTCCAATCGGAATAGATGCTACAGATAAATTTGTAATGGCTCTTGCTGCAATATCACAGGCAGAAGTACCCTACGAGCTTGAAGAGGAAAGAGGACAGCTGGTGGACCTTATGCTGGATGCTCACTTCTATTTCTTCAACAAGTCGGTAGCTATATTCGGAGATCCTGACACTGTGCTGGGTCTGACCAGAATGGCACTTGAACTGGGCATGATTCCAAAGTATGTACTGACCGGAACTCCGGGTGAAAATTTTGTAAGGCTTTCAGATGCACTCTTTGCACAGTACGGAGTGGAGGGCTGCACTGCCAAGGCTGGCGGAGACTTGTTTGAACTGCATCAGTGGATCAAAAACGATAAGGTTGACTTGCTGCTGGGCTCCTCCTACGGAAAGCAGATAGCAAAGGCGGAGGATATTCCTTTTGTTAGGGCTGGCTTCCCCGTACTTGACAGATATGCTCATTCAAACGCTCCGATAGTTGGCTACAAAGGCGCAATGAGGCTGGTTGAAATGATAGCAAATGCATTGATGGACAGACAGGACAGAGATGCCAGTGATGAGGACTTGGAAATAGTAATGTAGTGATGACGCTTATATTAGATTAATTGATAATCGTTTAGTCTATAAAAACCAGTTTCAGTCCGATGCAACACAAAGTATTCGATTTTTGCAATGACTTCTTTTATTCAGCAGGTACAGCTTAAATCAATGGGCAGCTACATTTGAAAAGGCTGCAGGAATATCAGGTGATACACAAGCGTTTTATCCGGGGCGAGCAGCTGCAAAGGAAAAAACGGTTGTGTTGAACCTTTAAAATGAGGAGGGCAGCCTTTTCGGTAGCAATCCAGGGATCTGAGCCTTGTACTGCACAATTGGCAAATATTTTACACAAGTTAATTTGAAATTAATCGGACTGGATCAGAAAAAGTATACTGCCGATTATATATCAATTTTAAAAAAGGGAGGGGCGGCATATGGAATCAACAATCTTAAAAGAAAGAAAAGAATTTATAGGTCACGGGAAAGCAAATACGATTAAGTGCGAAAGCGACAGTCTTTCAGGTTCTGTAAGCCAGCGTGCCTGCGTATACTGCGGTGCCAGAGTAGTGCTCAATCCCATTACAGATGCTTTTCATATTGTACACGGCCCCATCGGCTGTGCCAGCTATACCTGGGATATCAGGGGAAGCCTGTCCAGCGGCAGTGACCTCTATAGAAACAGCTTTTCAACAGACCTGAGCGAACAGGATATAGTTTTTGGAGGAGAGAAGAAGCTTACCGCGGCAATAGATGAAATTGTTGAAAAGCATCAACCAAAACTCATATTTGTATATGCAACCTGCATTGTAGGTGTTATAGGCGACGATGTGGAAGCGGTCTGCAGACTTGCGGAAAAGAAGTATGGAATCAGGGTTATTCCTGTAAAGTCTCCGGGTTTTTCGGGGAATAAATCCTATGGCTATAAAATGGCCTGTAATGCCATACTGGCATTGCTGGAGCCATACAAAGACCTGCCTAAGACCAAGGGCATAAATATACTTGGAGACTTTAACCTGGCAGGTGAAATGTGGCTTATAAAAAACTATCTGAAGGAAATAGGCATTCCAGTGGTATCTACCATTACAGGTGATGCAAGCCATGACAAGCTGGTAAATGCTCCCTCGGCAAGTCTCAATATTGTGCAGTGCGCGGGTTCCATGACCTACCTGGCAAAAAAGATGGAGCAGGAGATGGGAATTCCATATATCAAGATAAGCTTTTTCGGAGTGGAGGATACCTCACAATCACTCATAAGAATAGCAGAAGCAATAGGCGATGAAGAAAATATTCAAAAGGCCAGGCAGTTCACCAAAAACGAAACAGACAGACTTAAAAGTTTTTTAGATAAATACAGAAAAAACCTGGAAGGCAAAAAGGCTGCCATATATGTTGGCGGCGGCTTTAAGGCAATTTCCCTCATAAGACAGTTCAATGAAATGGGAATTGAAACCGTTGTGGTGGGAACTCAGACAGGTAAGGCAGAGGATTATGAGATCATTTCAAGCCTTGTAGGAGAGAATACGGTAATTCTGGATGATGCAAACCCTGCGGAGCTGGAGACCTTTATAAAGGAAAAGGGTGCGGACATACTTGTAGGGGGAGTAAAGGAAAGGCCCCTGGCCTATAAGCTGGGAGTTGCCTTTTGCGATCACAATCATGAAAGAAAACATGCCTTGGCGGGCTATGACGGAGTGATAAATTTCACGAAGGAAATAAATTTATCCTTAAACAGCCCCGTTTGGCAGTATGTAAATAAATAGGGGTTCTGAAATCCCCATAAATTATGTTTGTTTCAGTGTGCCATGCACGCAGAAGGGAGGGCATCATGAGCAAGAACTTAGTTAACTTGAATGTAAATCCATGTAAGATGTGTATGCCCATGGGAAGTGTAAGTGCTTTTTATGGTATAAAGAAATGTATGACCATACTCCATGGTTCTCAGGGCTGCAGCACCTATATACGCCGCCATATGGCAACTCATTACAATGAGCCTGTGGATATAGCCTCCTCTTCCCTGACTGAGGAAGGGACGGTTTTTGGCGGCGAGCACAACCTGATAAAAGGGCTTGAAAACTTGATAGAGCTGTATAACCCAGAGGTAATAGGCGTTGCCACCACCTGTCTTGCAGAAACCATAGGAGAGGATATACCCAGGATTTTAAGAGGATTCTATGACAGCCACCCCGAAACAAATGTAAAAATAATTCCCGTCTCCTCCGCCGGGTATTCAGGTACCCAGTATGAAGGCTTTTTCAAGGCTCTGAGAGCCATAGTGGAAAATGTGGACATGAGGCCGGGAAAAAACAATAAATTAAATATTATTACAGGATTGATTTCTCCTGCTGATACCAGGTATCTGAAAAATCTTCTGGACGAAATGGGGTTGGAATATATTCTGCTGCCTGACCTTTCGGACAATCTGGACGGACAGCACAATGAAGAGTACAACAGGCTGCCGGAGGGCGGAACCTCAATAGAGGAAATAGAGATGATGGCCGGAGCAAGAATGACCGTTGAGCTTACAGCCTTTATAAAGGATGAAAATTCACCGGCTCAATACCTGTATGAGGCCTGCGGGGTTCCTTACGTCAGATGCAATCTTCCTGTGGGGCTGAGGGATACGGATGATTTTATTGCCATTCTGGAAAGTGCAGGGGGCAAAAAGACTGAAGAGATGAAGAAGCAGAGGGGAAGATATCTGGACGCCATGATTGATTCCCATAAATATAATGGAGAGGGCAGGGCGGTTATTTTTGGTGAACCGGACTTTGTGCTCTCAGTAACCAGACTGTGCACGGAAAACGGAATCATGCCCGTGGTAACTGCCACCGGAGCTAAATCAGGCTCCTTTGAACCTATGATAGAAAAGGATATAAAAAAGGTTGCCGGCTTCCAATTCGTAGATAGTTACAAAATACTGGATAATACAGATTTTGACAATATAGAGAAATATGCGCTAGAATTAGAAGCAAATGTAATGGTGGGGAGCTCTGACGGCAGGAGGATTGAGGAAAAATACAATTTACCCCTGGTGCGGTGTGCTTTCCCCGTACATGACCATGTTGGAGGGCAGCGTGTAAGAATGCTGGGCTACGAGGGTTCCCTGATTCTTCTGGACAGGATTACCAATACCCTCCTGGGTAAAAAGGAGCACAGCTTCAGAAACCAGTTATTCGAGAAATATTTCAAGGAAGATGGAGAAGTAAAGGCTCAGGAACTGAAGCAGGAAGCTCCTGCCCCTGTTAAAAGCGCGAAGCTGGCCGCCACAAAAGCAGAAATAGCTAAAAAGACGGAAACGCATCCATGTTTCAACGGCTGTGGCAGCCAGTATGCCAGAATGCACCTGCCAATTGCGCCAAAATGCAATATTCAGTGCAATTACTGTGTGAGGAAGTTTGACTGCCCAAATGAAAGCAGGCCTGGGGTCACTACCGAAGTGCTTTCACCGGAGGATGCAGCAAGGAAGTACCAGATGGTAAAAGAAAAAATTCCAAATCTTAAAGTAGTGGGAATTGCCGGACCGGGAGATTCTCTGGCGGAATTTGAAAAGACCAAAAGAACCTTGGAATTAATAAGAGAAGCAGACCCTGAGGTCACCTTCTGTCTGTCCACCAACGGGCTTATGCTGCCGCTGTATGCAGACGAGCTTGTGGAATTGGGCGTGTCACATGTAACAGTAACCATGAATGCAGTAAACGCAACCATAGGAGCTAAAATATACAAGCATATAGACTATATGGGCAACAGGTATTATGGTGAGGTGGGTGCTGCCATACTTATGGCAAACCAGCTGGCAGGACTTAAAAGACTCACTACTCTGGGGATTGTCTGTAAGGTGAATATAGTAATGCTCAAGGGCATAAATGAATTCCACATACCCATAGTAGTGGCAAAGGCAAAAGAGCTTGGCTGTGAAATAACGAACATCATGCAGATGATACCTGTTAAAGGCAGTGCCTTTGAAAATATGCCTTTGACCAGCAATAAGGAAATAACGGAGATGAGGAAAAAATGTGAGCTGTCCATGAAGCAGATGTATCACTGCCGTCAGTGCAGGGCTGATGCCATAGGGACCCTTGACAATGATCAGTCCATTAATTTCAGAGGCTGTACCGGCGGCTCCTGCTCCACTGAGGAGAAAAAGGAGCAGGTGGAGGAAAAGCCCATTCTCTTTGCAGTCTCCTCAAAGAGCGGAGTTCTGGTTGATCAGCATTTTGGCCACGCAACCGACTTTTATATTTATGAGTACAAGGACAATAACATAAGGTTTAAGGAAAGAAGAAGCGTATCAAAGTACTGTGACGGCTCCGAAAGCTGTGACGGCATGGGCGGAGGCAGCAAAGAGGGAAAGATAGATGCCATACTTGAGACGGTCAAGGATTGCAAGGGGGTTCTTGCAATGCGTATTGGTGAAGCGCCCAAGCAGCGCCTTAAGGAAAATTCAATTGAAACCTTTACCACCTATGACCGCATTGAGGATGCTGTAAAGCAAGCCGCTCAAAAGATACTGGTCACGTATTAACCAAAATTTATTTTATATAATGAAAGTGAGGAAAAAATTATGATCAGCCCAAAATACCATGTGTTTGTCTGTGCAAGCTGCAGAATCAACGGAACCCAGAAGGGTTACTGCCATACCAAGGGAGCGGTTAACCTGATACAGAAGTTCATGGAGGAAATCGATGACAGAGATCTTTCAGGGGATGTAATGATAACCAATACTGGCTGCTTTGGAATTTGCGACAAGGGACCTGTTGTTGTAGTTTATCCTGAAGGTACCTGGTACGGAAATGTTACTGAGGAGGATGTTGAGGAGATAGTGGAGTCCCATCTGGAAAACGGGGAGAAGGTTAAAAGACTGGCAATCTAGCATGAATTTATGCCGGGAATGATGGGGGGATGTTTATGATAAGAATCACAGATGCAACTCTGAGTACTATAAACCATAAGTCTGCCCAAACGGAAACACTGACGGATATGTACAGGCTGCTCCTGCAGACGGGAGTTAATTATGTGGAAATCCCAATGTATCTGTTAAATATTCTCGGCGATAGTGTAGACCCGTCCAGAACGGTGCTGAGAGTTGAATATGCCACTGAAATCAAGAGCTACCCGGGTTTTATAAGATATGTCTGCAGGCACAGCGGTTTTGATGTGCCTGCAGGCACCATTTCGGAGTTTCAAATAAACGACATAAGGGAGATAAACCTGCTCAGAAGATTTGCCGAGCTGGAAAATGTACGTATCGTAGGCCTGGATGACCTGTTGCAGCATGACTACCTGAACGTTTTTGAAAGATTAAAGCTTTTACTGGGAAATCAACTGGAATTTTGCCCTCAAAACAACTATTATTGCGCCACAGCTCTGGCAGTGGAATGGATATTGAGCGGAGGAGAGAACATCGTTGCAAGTTTCGCAGGCGGAGGAGGCTTTGCGGCACTTGAAGAGGTTGTAATGGCTCTTCGGATAGTCAAGAGGCACAAGCCAAATCTGGATTTGTCGGTGCTGAGAGCCTTAAAAAAGCATTATGAGGAGCTGACCGGAATATCCATCCGTGAGAACAAGCCGGTCATAGGAGACAAGATATTTGATGTGGAATCGGGCATTCATGTTGACGGCATATTTAAGAACGGTGCCAATTATGAGCCTTTTGAGCCGGCTGTGGTGGGAATGGAAAGAAAAATTGTGGTTGGAAAGCACTCCGGCAGGACTACTATAGAAATTAAGCTAAATGAGTACGGAATAGACATGCCCAGGGAACGAATAGCTGACCTGCTGGGTAAAATTCAGGAGATGAGTATTGAACTTGGAAGAAGTATAACAGATCAGGAATTTATAAAGCTTGCCGACAATATAACAAAATAGTATTATTAAGTAAAGTCTGTAAGCCCAAGGCATACAGCGTTGATTTCCGGCAAAGGGGTTGGCTTGTAAATTGAAACCAAAGAAATATCTTGTAGATACTACTCTTCGGGATGGAGAACAGAGTCCCGGTTTTGCCTTCAGCAAGGAGCAGAAGCTGAGGCTTGCAATTTTGATGGACCGGGCGGGGATACATCAAATCGAGGCAGGAATTCCGGCTATGGGCAAATATGAAAAGGATGCCATAGCAAAAATCATGGAGAACAGGCACAGAGCCAGAATATCCACCTGGAACAGGATGAACCGGGAGGACATACTTCACTCTTTTGACTGCAAGCCTGACATAATACACATAAGTGCACCTGTATCCTATGTCCACATATATTCAAAACTGAAGAAAAACAAGGTCTGGCTTCAGAAAAACCTACAGGAATGTGTGGATTTTGCCATGGGAAAAGGGTATGTTGTCACTGTGGGCTTTGAGGATGCGTCCAGGGCTGACATAACCTTTATGATTGGATTGGCCAAGGTGCTTAAGGACATGGGTGTACTGAACGTACGATACGCGGATACCGTGGGGGTACTGACACCTTCCAGGGCTTTTCAGGCAATAAGCGAAATAAGGAGTCATGCAGAAATGCCACTGGGAATTCATGCCCACAACGATCTGGGAATGGCTTTGGCCAACTCCCTGGAGGCTGCAAGAGCGGGGGCTGATTATATTGATACCACTCTTATGGGAATAGGTGAACGGGCCGGGAACTGTGACATTGGACAATTTATCCTATCTACCGAGCATTTGTATGATATCCGCCCCAACAGAACGGATGTGGGGCTTTTGCAGGAGAAGGGCAGGGAGATAGTTTTTGCAAAACAGCAGTAGGCAAGGCATACTCACTTTATCCAAAGGAGGTGGCTGTCATGGATTTGTCACCGTTATTCATATCTCTGAAGGTAGCCCTTACGGCAACCTTTATAACCATATTCGCAGGAATAGCTGCTGCAAGGTACGTGCTGAAAATAAGAAGATTCAAGGGTCTTATAGACGGACTGTTCACACTTCCCATGGTTTTGCCTCCTACGGTGGTTGGCTTTTTTCTGCTGTTATTACTGGGGAAAAACAGTGTCATCGGAAAATTTCTGGTGATGCTTAATATAAATGTGGTTTTTACGTGGGTAGGGGCTGTTATAGCCTCTACTGTCGTTTCGTTCCCGTTGATGTACAGAACGGTGCTGGGGGCCTTTGAACAGTTTGACATAAACATTGTCTATGCCGCCAGAACACTTGGTATAAAAGAAAGTAAAATATTTTGGACAATTGTAATCCCCAATGTTGTTCCCAGCCTTATTGCAGGCACAATACTGACCTTTGCCAGGGCGCTGGGGGAATTTGGGGCCACAATGATGCTGGCGGGCAATATTCCAGGAAGGACCCAGACAATGTCTGTGGCGGTATATTCGGCAGTTCAGTCGGGAGATACCAAAACCGCCTATAGCTGGGTTTTTGCTGTGTGTGTAATGTCGTTTACCGCCATGGCTCTTATGAATTTCTGGAATGGCAGGCAGACTGGAAAATCCCTGAAGGGAGGCGAGTTCTGATGTCACTTTCTGTGGATATAAGGAAAAAGCTGGGGAATTTTACACTGGGGGTATCATTTACGTCCTCAGGCGGGATATTGGGTCTGCTGGGAGCCTCGGGCTGCGGGAAAAGTATGACGCTTAAGTGCATTGCGGGTATTGAAGAGCCTGACCAGGGAAAAATAGTACTGGGTGACAGGGTTCTATTCGACTCGGAAAAAGGAATAAACCTTCCGCCACAAAAAAGAAAGGTGGGCTATCTTTTTCAGAACTATGCCTTATTTCCCAATATGACAGTGGAGGAGAACATTGCAGCGGGAGTCTCCGGCAGCAAGGCAGAAAAGCAAACAGCAGTAAAGGAAAAAATCGAAATGTTCTATCTTCAGGGGCTTGAGAAGAAAAGGCCCTTCCAGTTGTCCGGTGGACAGCAGCAAAGAGTTGCACTTGCAAGGATACTGGCCTCCGGGCCCGATATAATCATGCTGGATGAGCCGTTTTCTGCTCTGGACAGCAACCTTAAATGGCTTTTGGAGCAGGAGCTCATGGAACTGCTGGCAGCTTATCCCGGTGAAGTTATAATGGTATCCCACAATAGAAATGAGATATACAGGTTTTCGGATACAATTGCTGTGGTGTCGGACGGCAGGATAGATGCCATAAGCTCCAGAGAGCAGCTGTTCCAGAATCCCGAAACAGTATCGGCGGCATCTCTGACCGGCTGCAAGAACATATCAAGGGCTCAAAGGATAACCTCCCATACTCTAAAGGCTGTGGACTGGAATATAACATTATACTCAAATAAGCCCATACCCCATAATATGACCCATGTGGGCATGAGAGCACACTATTTCAAGTATGCTCCTGCAAACGATCTTACAAATACCATGAACTGCACGGTGGTCAAGGTCATAGAGAATCCTTTTTCATATATCATCCTGTTAAAAAACAATTGCTGCTCTGATGCTGGAGACTGCACAAAAATACGGTGGGAAGTGGATAAAGCCGTGTGGGAGGAGCTTACGGCAAAAAACAGTCCGGTAAGGCTGATATTTGACCCGGATAATTTGCTTTTGCTGTCCCAGTAGCCTTATAATAAAATAAATTTTAGCATACAGGTACATTTTTGAATATTTGTGATATATTTTACTATAGAGTTATTTGGAGGTAAAATATGGACGGTTTAGGTTTTATTTTATTTTTGTTCTTTTTCGGGCTGGGCTTATTAATAACCTTTTTATTAATAAAGTCTGCAATAGACAATTCAAGGACTTCAGAGGAAATAAGCGAGATAAGAAGGCTGCTGCAGATTCTGGTGATGGAGAAAACAGCAGATAAGCGGGGGGAGGAAAATCCGGATGGGGCGGAAGCGGAAGAGGCCGTAGAGCTATTGGAATACGAAAACGGAGACATTCCCTATGACAAATGCCCTGCCTGTGGTGCCCAAATTTCTCCCGAAGATGCGAAATGTCCCTCCTGTGAAATAGCCCTGAAATAATTGAAGGCTTAAAATATGGGGTAAATGCTGCTGAATAATACATTTGACTATGGACAATAAGAAAATATAATATTAAGATTATATAATAAAAGCGGCTTCAAGGGTTATGGCAGGTCGCTTTTATTATATTTTATTGTCTTGACATAACTGAGATATCAAGGCTATGGAACCACAGGGACTTTCTTCGGAGGCGGCGTATGGATGAAGTACAGATAATAATTAAACAGATACTTATATTGACCTTGCTTGGTATTACAGGCTTCGCAGCGGGCAAAAAGAAAATGCTGCCTGAGAATTCACATAAATATATTTCAGCTATAATACTTAAAATTACAATGCCTTTTTTAATTTTCACCACTATGGGAAACTACTCCTTTACGGGGGAGACCTTGAAAAACGGTTTTTTCATATTCGCGCTGGGGGTTGTTTTTATTCTGCTGGGAGGAGCTATTTCGCTGGGCCCGTGTCAGCTCATGGGCATCCGTGAAAAAACCAGGAATATCTATATAGCCCAGTCAATGTTCGGGAATGTAATATTTATGGCTTATCCGCTGCTCAAAGCAATGTTTGGAGATGAGGGCATAGTGTATGCGATTTTTTACAACATTGCCAACGATGCCATACTATGGACTCTGGGAGTATACCTTTTCAACAGGCATAACTCAAAAAGCTGGAAGGACAACCTTTCCCACCTGATAAACCCCAACACCCTGGCTTTTATAGGGGGGCTGCTTATGATTTTTGCCAAGTGGCTCTTTGACTTTGAAAATACTTCAGCCTATAAGCTTACCTGGGAGATATTCTACACCACCTTCTATAACCTTGGACACATAACCATATATCTTTCCATGCTCTTCATCGGCCTTATTCTGTCAAATGTGAGGATAGGAGGCATGAGAGACGTACTATCCCGGGCCATATATCTTGTATACTCGGTATTCAAGCTCTTGCTGGTGCCTGCTGCGGCAATTGTATTTTTCAAGCTGACCGGCAGATTTTTTGATGATTTTGTAAAAAAGATAGTTGTTTTGCAGCTTGCAATGCCGGCCTCAACAATTGTATCGGCCCTGGCTCTGGAATATGGTTCCGATTACAATGCTGCCACCGAAGGCATATTTATTTCCACAATCCTGTCCATATTTACCCTGCCCTTGATGGTATACCTGCTGACCATATGATTTATAAAAAAGTACCATTGACCTGTAAAACCATTTTCATCCAGCGAACTTAATAATAGCACTAATCCGAATGTTTAAAGCGAGCAGTCAAAAATTGTTCGCTTTTTTAATTGACAATGCTCTTTAATATTTGTTAATATTATTGTATCAAAAGGCGAATTATTTTCGTAAAATTTATAAAAATGTTCACAATTAAATAATTAACATATTCGGAGGATTATGGCATGTGTATTTCAAAGGACGCCAAAGTGGCTGTTGTTATGGGAAGCGATTCCGATCTTTCAGTAATGAAGAGCTGTATAAAGATTCTTAAGGATTTTGAGGTCCAGTGTGAAGTAATGGTTTGCTCTGCCCACAGAACACCTGACAAGGCTTCTGAGTTTGCAAAAAATGCTGAGGCAAACGGCATAGATGTGATTATTGCAGCGGCAGGAAAAGCTGCCCATCTACCGGGTGTGCTGGCTGCTTATACTCCTGTTCCTGTTATTGGTGTGCCTGTCAAGTCTTCTACACTTGATGGACTGGATTCACTGCTGTCAATAGTTCAAATGCCTGCAGGAATACCCGTTGCCACTGTTGCGGTGGACGGTGCGGAGAATGCAGCACTGTTGGCCGTGCAGATCCTGTCGGTTGCCTATCACGGATTGAGGGAAAAAATGCTGGATTACAAAAAATCCCTTGCGGAGAAGGTTGAAAAGAAAAATGCGGAACTCCAGAAAAAGCTGGAGGAGATCTAGAACCGGACCGTCAAAAACCATTGGAATAAAAAGGAGTTACTCATGTGTGAATTAGGAGAATGTTTACAGTGTGAAAACCTGGACTGCTTTGATGACAGATTGGACAAAATGCATGAAGAGTGCGGAGTTTTTGGTGTATATTCAGAACAGAACAGTGATGTTGATGTTGCGGGGTTGACCTATTACGGATTATACTCCCTTCAGCACAGAGGTCAGGAAAGCGCGGGCATAGCAGTAAGTGACAGGGAAACAATCGTATTTCACAAGGATATGGGCCTGGTTCCAGAAATATTTGACAAGGTGGTATTGACCCATCTGCAGGGAACCATGGCGGTAGGGCATGTGAGATATTCCACTACCGGCGCCAGCAGGCGTGAAAATGCACAGCCCATAGTCGTAAGGTCCAGAAACGGTCAGATAGCTCTGGCTCATAACGGAAACATAGTAAATGCTTCACTGCTGAGAGAGCAGATGGAGGATAACGGAACCATATTCCAGACCACCAATGATACCGAAGTACTTGTCAATCTGGTTACCAAACACAGTATCACCTCCGAAACCATAGAGGAAGCTGTAGAAAAAATGATGAGGGATGTGAACGGCTCCTACGGACTTATTCTGATGACAGCCGGCAAAATGCTGGGAGTCAGGGACCCTTACGGAATACGTCCCCTTTGCATCGGTAAAACCTCAAATTCATATGTCATAGCCTCCGAATCCTGTGCACTTGATGCAGTCAATGCCGAATTCATAAGGGATATAGAGCCCGGTGAAATTGTAACTATTGAAAATAATCAAATCACATCCATAAGAGCCTTCAACAATGAGGATACAAAGCTTTGCATCTTTGAATTTGTTTATTTCGCGCGGCCTGACAGTGTAATAGACGGAGCCAGTGTCCAGCAGTCCAGATATGAGGCAGGAAAGCGTCTGGCCATAGAACATCCCGTGGATGCGGATATTGTCATAGGTGTCCCCGATTCGGGCATTTCTGCCGCTATCGGATTTTCCAAGCAGACAGGCATCCCCTACGGTGAAGGAATTGTAAAAAACAGATACGTGGGAAGAACCTTTATCCAGCCCAGCCAGGGTATGAGAGAGGTTGCCGTCCGCATCAAGCACAATGCCATCAAGAAGACTGTGGAAGGCAAAAGAGTAGTCATAATAGATGATTCCATAGTAAGGGGCACCACCACAAGAAGGATAGTAAAGATTCTTAAAAAGGCGGGCGCCAAAGAGGTGCACATGAGAGTCAGCTCACCTCCGTTAAAATTCCCCTGCTATTTTGGTATAGATATATCTTCAAGAAAAGAGCTTGTTGCAGACAAGCTTTCGGTTGAAGAAATAAGACAAATGATTTGCTCCGATTCTCTGGGCTATCTGAGCCTGGAGGGTCTTCTGAAGACTCCTGTTGGTTCCAGGTGCGGGTTTTGTGCTGCATGCCTCACCGGGGATTATCCAATAGAGGTGCCTGCTGAAGGAGACAAATTCAGTTGCGGCACCTGATCAATTCACTAAAAATTTCATTAACAAAATAAAAAGCTGTGGCCTTCCGGAATTTGCGGGCATTCCCCTTCCCGGTGGCGTCCTGAAATATATAATTATTTGATAGCGCTGTATGGCAGCGGAATGGAGGATTTAAATGACCACTTACAAAGAGGCGGGCGTTGATGTTGAAGCTGGCTATGAATCGGTTAAGCTTATAAAGGATCATGTAAAGCGTACATTCAGACCTGAGGTTATGACTGAGCTGGGGGGCTTTGGAGGCTTGTTCAGCCTTGATAAATCAAAATATCTGCAGCCCGTTCTGGTCTCCGGAACAGATGGTGTGGGTACAAAGCTCAAAATGGCTTTTTTGATGGAGAAGCACGATACGGTGGGTATTGACTGCGTGGCCATGTGTGTTAATGATATAGTCTGCAGCGGTGCGGAGCCGCTTTTCTTCCTGGACTATGTGGCAGTGGGGAAAAACTATCCTGAAAAGGTGGCTGAGATAGTCAAGGGAGTCGCTGAGGGCTGTGTTATGTCAGGCTGTTCTCTCATAGGTGGAGAAACCGCCGAAATGCCGGGGTTTTATCCTGTTGACGAGTATGATCTGGCGGGTTTTGCAGTAGGTATAGTGGACAAGGAAAAAATAATTGACGGTAAAAGTATAAAGGCAGGAGACAGGCTAATAGGTCTTCCTTCTTCAGGAATACACAGCAACGGGTATTCTCTTGTGCGCAAGCTGATAAATCCCACTGAAAAGAATCTGAAGGAGTATGTTGAAAAGCTGGGCTGTACTCTGGGCGAGGAGCTGCTCAAGCCAACCCGCATATACGTAAAGACCGTACTGGCTTTAATCGAAAAATTTCAAATCAAGGGCCTCTCACATATAACCGGGGGAGGTTTTATAGAGAACATTCCAAGAATGCTTCCCGAAGGGTTGAAGGTCAATATCCAAATGGGAAGCTGGCCTGTCCTCCCGATTTTTGACATGCTTAGGGAATTGGGAAACATGAAGGAAAAGGACATATTCAACACCTTCAATATGGGCATAGGCATGGTGCTGGCAGCCGCCGCGGAAGATGCTCCCGCCATAGTGGATTACCTTAAATCTGTGGGAGAGGCCGCATATATTATCGGAACTGTTGCAGAGGGGGACGCCGGAATTGAATTGGTTTAAGATAGTATTCCGGGCCGGATGTGCAGAGGATTATATATACGGGGAGTTGAAGCAGCTATGCTTAGAATAGGCGTATTGGTATCGGGGGGCGGTTCAAACCTTCAGGCGATTATAGATAAGATCCAAAGCGGATACATAAAAAATGCTGAAATTGTTACGGTTGTATCCAGCAAGCCTGATGCATTTGCTCTGGAGAGAGCAAAAAAATACGGGATAAATGGTATCTGCATTTCCAAGAGGTCCTTCATAAGTATTGATGAATATGATGAGGCGCTTATAGGCCACTTCAGGGAGCACGGCGCGGAACTGATAGTTATGGCCGGGTTCCTGTCAATTTTGGGAGAACGCTTTAACAGGTTCTACTCAAACAGGGTGATTAATATTCATCCGTCACTTATTCCTTCCTTTTGCGGAAAGGGCTTCTATGGGATAATCCCCCACAGACAGGTGCTGGAGTCGGGAGTGAAGGTGACGGGAGCCACAGTACACTTTGTAGAGCTGGAGGCCGATACCGGGCCGATTATTCTGCAGAAGGCGGTGTATGTGGAGGAAGGGGATACTCCGGAAAGCCTTCAGAAAAGAGTCATGGAGCAGGCAGAGTGGGAAATATTGCCTGAAGCCATAAAGCTATATGCTGAGAATAGGCTCGTTATTGAAGGAAAGAGAGTTCTTATAGTCGGTTAATCAGTAAATGGAGGTATCTATATGAAGGTTTTGGTAGTTGGCGGCGGAGGACGAGAGCACACAATAATATGGAAGCTTTCGCAGAACAAGAAGATAAGTGAATTGTACTGTGCTCCGGGAAACGGCGGCATCTCGTCATTAGCTGTGTGTGTTCCCATAAAGGCCACTGATATTGAAGGAATAGTAAATTTCTCCAAGGAGAATAGCATAGATTTTGTAATGGTAGCGCCGGACGACCCACTGGTGGCCGGTATGGTGGACGCACTACAGGCGGCTGGCATCAGAGCCTTCGGGCCCGTTAAGGCTGCGGCAATCATTGAAGGCAGCAAGTCCTTTTCAAAGGACCTTATGAAGAAATACGGCATACCTACTGCGGGATATGAGGTATTCCACAGCAGTGAAGGGGCGATCAGCTATCTGGACACCTGCAGCGCGCCTGTGGTGGTGAAGGCGGACGGTCTGGCACTGGGCAAGGGCGTTATTATTGCACAGTCTATTGATGAGGCAAAAGCCGCCGTAAGAAATATAATGGATGCCAAGGCCTTTGGTGAGGCGGGAAGCAAGGTTGTAATAGAAGAATACATACAGGGGCCGGAAGTGTCAATACTGGCCTTTACTGACGGAAAAACGGTGGTTCCCATGGTATCCTCCCAGGACCACAAGAGAGTATTTGATAAGGATCAGGGTCCCAATACGGGAGGTATGGGTACATTCTCCCCCAGCCTAATATATGACCAAAAGCTGGCAGCGCAGTGCATGACGGAAATCTTTCTGCCTACCGTAGAGGCCATGAACAAGGAGGGCCGCAAGTTCAAGGGGATTTTATACTTCGGGCTTATGATAACCGGGGATGGGCCCAAGGTCATAGAATACAATGCCCGCTTTGGAGATCCAGAAACCCAGGTTGTACTGCCAAGGCTTAAGACCGATCTACTTGAGATATTTGATGCGATTATTGATGAAAGACTTTCCGACATAAAAATAGAGTGGAGTGACAATGCCGCAGTTTGTGTCATAGCAGCCTCTGGAGGATATCCGGGCAAATATGCTACCGGCCTTGAAATAAGCGGTCTGGAGGCGGCAGAGTCCCAGGAGAACACAATTATCTTCCATGCGGGAACGACTTGTACCGACGGCAGGTTTTATACCTCGGGAGGAAGAGTTTTGGGCGTCACTGCCGTAGAGGAGAACATGGACAAGGCCATTGCCAAGGCCTATGCCGGTATTGATAAAATCAAATTTGAGGGCATGCATTACAGGCAGGATATAGGAAGGAAATAATTCTCCTGCTTTTCTGTCCATAATCTGAATATGTGTTTTAAATAGAGGCTAATGCCCCAAATCTCCATAAGGGATTTGGGGTTTTCACAACCTCGGAAGTAATATATTTCAAGTATTTTACAAGGCGGGTTTTTATAATTTTTAATAGATAGTTAATATTTTTATGCTATAATAACAGATATGTTATATAGCAGGATTTAAACCAATAGCCACAATTACAGTAAAGGAACATACCAATGGGAGCTACAGGCTTGAAAATAGGAATTTGCGGAGGGACCTTTGACCCGGTTCATACTGCTCACCTGGCAGTTGCAGAACTTGTAAAAAGTGAATACGGTCTTGACAGGGTATTGTTCATACCCTCCGGCATGCCTCCCCATAAGGACTTGAAGAATGTGACAGAGCCCGGGCACAGGCTGAAGATGGTTCAGTGCGCCGTAAGCTCAAATCCCGGCTTTGAGGCTGTAGCCATGGAAATTGAAAGGTCCGGCTATACCTATACTGTAGATACCCTTAAGGAATTGCACAGCATATATCCCAAAGGGACAGAGTTCTTTTATATCATTGGAGCTGATGTTGTAATGGATCTTTTGACCTGGAGAAATGCACGGGAGGTATTTGCCCTCACGAGCTTTATTGCAGTCATGAGGCCAGGCTTTTCGGATGATGACTTTAACAGCCGTCTTGCAGAGCTTAAAGAAAATTACAATGCAAATATAAGCTGCATGGAAATACCCTTATTGGATATTTCCTCCACATATATCAGGGAAAGGGTCAAGGCGGGTAAGTCCGTCAAATATCTTGTTGACCATAAGGTTTTAGAATATATCGTGGAAAACAACCTGTATAAAAAGGAAGACCAGCCATGAATCTGGATAAGATGGATATTTTGTTAAAACAGGCACTAAAACCGGGACGGTATGTTCATTCGGTAAATACCATGAAGGAAGCAGTAAGGTTGGCAGAGCATTATGGTGAGGATATTGAATCTGCTGCTATTGCGGGTCTTCTGCATGACTGCGGCAAAAACCTTAATGATGAGCAGACCCTTGAGTATTGCAGCAATTATGGAATCACACTCAGCCGGCTTGAGCAAAACCAGGTTTTTCTTATGCACGGTGCAGTGGGTGCATTGATTGCCAGGGAAAAGTACGGAGTTGAAAATGTCTACATTTTAGATGCTATAAAATATCATACTACTGGTTACGGTGACATGAGCATGCTGGATAAGATTATATTACTGGCTGATTATATTGAACCGGGCAGAAGGCACAGTGAGGTTGAAGATGCCAGAAGGCTGGCGTACACAGATATAAACAGGGCTTTAATAAGTGCTTTTGACAGCACAATCAGGTATGTTATGAACAGGAAAGGCTTGATTCACCCTGCTACCATAGAGGCCAGGAATAATATACTGATGCTGCTTTCCCGCAAACACACAGATTCGGAAGTAAGGGGTAAAACATAGGTGTTATGAATAAAATTTTAAAGTTTACATTTTATGCAGTTGGAACCTTTTTGCTGCTGTTTTCATCAATTATAGTAGGATCAAATTTTGTCAGAGATTCTGGCGTGTTTGACAAGGAGATTGTTGAGGTGAAAAAGCAGCCTCAAGCACAGGCGGCTACCAGTTCCACGCCGAAAAAAATAATTGTTGAAAGCGACTCCTCAGGCAAGGGGCCGGCAAAGGAAACGCCGACGGTATCAACAACAACGGTGAACAACAAGAAACTTATAATAGAGGTAATCAACTGCACGGATAAAGCCGGACTTGCAGAGGATACCAGAGAAATGCTGGAGGCCCAGGGCTATAAAGTAAGTGCCGGAACTGATGCCGAAAAGCAGGGTACATCAAAAATAATAGTCAGAAAAAAGGGTGTAAAAACAGATGTAATAAAAAATGTATTAAAAATTCAGGTTGAGAAGGAAGAACTTCAGCCGGACTCAAGGTATGACGTTACAATTATATTAGGAAGTGATTTTAATCCCTAGTGGTCTGTAACATCTAAAACGTATATGGAATGCGAGGAATTTCTGCAGGATAAAGCGGAAGTCGGAGACAATACCAGGTTAATACTTAAAAATTAAATAAAATAACGCTTAGGATGAGGTGCAAACATTTGGATTCAAAAAAATTGGTGGAGAAGATTGTAGCTTTAATGGAAGAGAAGAAGGCCAGGGATATAAGCATAATTAACATTGAAAACATAACCGAGATTGCAGACTATTTTGTTATATGCAGCGGGACTTCGACCACTCATATAAAGTCCATTGCGGATGAAGTGGACTTCAAGCTGGGGGAGACAGGTCTAAAGGCTTACCACAAGGAAGGCTACGATACGGCCCGGTGGATATTGCTGGATTATGCGGACGTTGTAATTCACGTGTTCCACCAGGAGGACAGAGGCTTCTACAATTTAGAAAGGCTTTGGTCAGATGGAGTGTTGACTAATATAAGATAGTTATGGTTGTTGATGAAAATAATATAACAGGAAGCATATTTAAGGTAGCTGTTCCGGCTGTGGTGGAACAGCTACTAATTATGATTGTAGGTGTTGTTTCACTGGCTTTCGTAGGACATCTCAGCAATGAAGCTGTCACTGCCGTGGGCTTTATAAATTCACTGTTCGGATTTATACAGGTATTTTTTGTTGCCCTGTCCACCGGGTGTACTGTTATAATTGCAAGGCTTATTGGCGAAGGCGATACCAAAAGTGCAAAAATGGCCATAAAGGAATGTGTACTGATAGGTTTTGCCGCCTCGGTGATACTTTCAATTATACTTATCCTTTTTGCACGACCGGTTATTTCAGCATTTTTCAGCGGAGCTGAAAAAGCTGTTGTGGACATGGCTGCCCACTATTTTAAAATTACCCTGATTACCCTTCCCTTAATGTTTATAAACATAATCATCAGCGGTTCCCTGAGAGGCTCCGGAGATACAAAAACGCCCATGCTGATTGCAAATGTGGTAAATATATTGAACATTGTCCTGAGTTATGTTTTAATATATGGGGTTAGCATTGGTGGTTTCACTGTTGAGAAAAGAGGTATAACCGGTGCGGCAATAGCAGTTTGTATTTCCCGGGGAGTGGGTGGCGTGCTAAGTTTGCTTGTGGTTCTGAGCAGACCTGTGTTGTTAGCCTTCAGCTTGAAAGGAAAACTTGAGTTTGACTTTGTATTGCTAAGGAGAATCCTTCACGTTGGAATTCCTGCTTCCATGGAACAGCTTATTATGCAGGGAGGGTTTCTCCTGCTGCAGGTAGTCATATCGAGAATGGGTACCGAGGCTTCAGCTGTGTATCAGATAGTTATGTCTATTAATTCCATGTGCTTTGTTCCCATTTTTGGCTTTGGACTTTCTGCAACAACCATAGTGGGGCAGAGTCTGGGGGCAAAAAGGATAGACCTGGCAAAAAAAGCCGGATGGAAGACAGTGAAAATTTGTCTGGTAATTACAGTGGTGCTCTCCAGCCTCCTGTTTATTTTTGCTGGAAGTCTGATTAGGATATATACCCGTGATCCCGCCATAATAGGTATAGGCACAGGAGCTATACGGATATTCAGCTTTTCCCAGCCTTTTGTGTCAATTGTGACAGTGGTTTCAAATGCGCTCAGGGGAGCGGGGGATATTATTTATGTAATGCTTACAAGCTTTGTGGGCATTTGGTGCTTCAGAGTGTTTCTGACCTTCCTGCTGGGACTGGAGCTGCATATGGGCATTACTGCCGCATGGATTGCCCTGACACTGGACATTTTCTTAAGATCGGTGATGTATCTTATAAGGTTCAAAAAGGGGAAATGGGCAAATATATCAATATAAGAAAATTATGTTTTATTAACATATAAATAAAAAATCAATGGCACGGGCAATGAAATGGATTTTATCCCATTTGTGACAAGGGGGGGATTCATTTCACCCCTTGTCACAAATGGAGACTTCTGAAAGCTAAGATAAGCTTTCAGACTGCCCAGGTGCCGATTTTTTAAATCAAAGAGAAGAAGATAATGAGCAAGCAGTTGTAAAGATAAAATTATGTTTTATTAACATATAAATAAAAAATCAATGGCACGGGCAATGAGAATGGATTTTATCCCATTTGTGACAAGGGGGGATTCATTTCACCCCTTGTCGGAAATGGAGATAAAATGATCAGTGCAAACGGTGTTTCCCTGCGATATGGGGGACGGGCTTTATTTGAAAATGTAAATATCAAATTTACAAAGGGCAATTGCTACGGTCTCATAGGAGCAAACGGCTCAGGAAAATCAACCTTCTTAAAAATTCTTTCAGGTGAAATAGAACCAAGCAAGGGTGATGTTACAATTACACCAGGAGAGAGACTTGCAGTTTTAAAGCAGAATCATTATGAGTATGATGAATACGAGGTTCTGAAAACAGTAATGATGGGTCATAAAAGACTTATTGAAATCATGGAAGAAAAGGAAAAGCTCTATGCAAAATCCGAATTCACCGAGGCCGAAGGCATACTGCTGTCAGAGCTGGAAGCGGAATTTGCTGAATTGAACGGCTGGGAGGCAGAATCCGATGCCGCCATACTTCTCAACGGTTTGAGCATTGGGGAGGAGTATCACTACAAGCTGATGAAAGACCTGGATGGAAATGAAAAGGTAAGAGTTCTTCTGGCACAGGCCTTATTCGGAAACCCTGACATTCTCCTCATGGACGAACCTACCAACCATCTTGACGTGGCTTCCATCACCTGGCTTGAAAATTTTCTTGCCAACTTTGAGAATATTGTAATAGTAGTATCCCATGACAGACACTTCCTTAACCAGGTGTGTACTCAGATAGCAGACATAGACTTTGGCAAAATACAGCTGTACTTCGGCAACTATGATTTTTGGTACCAGTCCAGCCAGCTGGCACTTCAGCAGATGAAGGATGCCAATAAAAAGACCGAGGCCAGGATGAAGGAACTGCAGGAGTTTATACAGCGGTTCAGTGCCAATGCATCTAAATCAAAGCAGGCAACCTCCCGTAAAAAGCTGCTGGACAAATTGACACTTGAGGATATCAGGCCTTCGTCAAGAAAATATCCTTTTGTGGACTTCAAGCCTGACAGGGAAGCCGGCAATGACTTGCTCATGGTTAGTGGCATCTCCAAGGAAATTGAAGGAGAGCAGCTTTTAAAGGATGCAAGTATAATAGTAAACAAAGGTGACAAAATAGCCTTCGTAGGAACTAACGGCAACGCAAAAACCGTATTGTTCAAAATCCTCATGGGTGAAATGGAACCGGACAGCGGAGATTTTAAGTGGGGAATAACCACCTCCCAATCGTATTTCCCCAGGGACAACTCGGAATTCTTTGATGGAGTCGACCTGAGTCTTGTAGACTGGTTGAGGCAGTTCTCAAAGGATCAGACAGAGACCTTCCTGAGAGGTTGGCTGGGAAGAATGCTGTTCTCAGGCGAAGAAGCCCTGAAAAAGGCCTCGGTGCTTTCCGGAGGAGAGAAGGTTCGATGCATGCTGTCAAAGATGATGCTCTCAGGCGCAAATGTACTCATACTGGACGAGCCTACAAACCATCTTGATCTGGAATCAATTACCGCACTAAACAATGGTCTTATCAACTATAAGGGTACCATACTGTTTTCCTCACATGACCATGAGTTTGTTCAAACAGTAGCAAACAGGATTATTGAGATTACTCCAAAAGGAATTATTGACAGGCAGATGACCTATGATGAATACCTTGAAAATGAAGATATTCAGGCCTTGAGAAAGGAAATGTGGTCATAAAAAAGCCGGTATAGCATGACAGCAGAAGGCTGAATGCAGTATAAACCACCGCATTGCTTCCTCTCTGGCATATTCCATAAAATATAAAATGCCTGGCTATTGGTAAAAACACTCCAATAGCCAGGCATTTTTAAACTCTTGATTTTCACATATAGTAACCATATAGGGAAGGTATTTGTATGAATAGGATTAACCAGCCGCCTACCCGATGTTTTCTACATATCTCTTGATTTTTTTGGTAGTAGTTTTTGCAAATTCCTCTTCGCGAAGGGTGAAATTCTTTATGCGCTTGTACAGCGGCATTTGCTTGTTGATTTCCCTTATCTCCGAATGAATGAGCTTGTAAATCTCCTCATTGGAAATAATATTCAGATGAAGCCTTTCTTTTATTTCATCAACATCCACAACTATTTGTGCATTTACTTCCGTTTCTCCGGATTCCTCCTGGTAGCGGCCCCAGACAAGGCTTTCCTTTACATAGGGACACTTGGCCAGGTAGGCTTCAACCTCTTCGGGAAAGATGTTCTTACCGTTTTTGGTAACTATGACATTTTTCTTTCTTCCGGTTATGAAGATATAACCTTCCTCATCAATGTAACCCAAATCTCCGGTATATAAACGGTCATTCTTAAGCACCCTGGCTGTAGCAGAGGGATTTTCGAAGTAGCCCAGCATCACATTGTCTCCGGAAATTACAAATTCTCCTATGCCATCTTCACCCACGTTTTCAACAGTTATCTCAACACCTGCCAAAGCCTTGCCGGCAGAATCGTGCCTGAAGCCGCGGTCATTGTTTACCGATACGATGGGAGCACATTCGGTAAGGCCATAACCCTGTACAATTCTGATGCCCATGGCGCACAAATCATTTGAAACGTCAGGATTAATTGCGGCTGCTCCCGAAATAACCAGTCTTACCCTGCCACCGAAAATATTATGAATCTGTTTGAAAATCTTCCTGCGTATGTCGATTTTCAGAAAATAGTATAGAAAATTGCTGATTTCAATGGCAAGGTTTAGTTTCAGCTTGCTTAAGAGGCTCTTTGAGGCCTGCTTTATTATTTTCTTATGCATATTTTCCAGAATAAGCGGCACCAGCATTAATATTGTGGGCCTGGTCTCCTGCATATTTTGTACAATATATTTCAAGCCCTCATTGAAGGAGAAACAGCAGCCATTATACATCATTACAAGGAAATTTGCCGTACATTCATAGGTGTGGTGCAGCGGCAAAATTGAAATGGAACTGTCGGTTTCATCAAGATAGAGCATTGAGCAGACCGATCTTACATCTGAAACTATGTTTTTGCTGGAAAGCATTACTCCCTTTGCCAAATCTGTAGTTCCGGAGGTGAATATCAAGGCTGCCATGCTGTCCGGATCAATTACGGCATCCAGGTAACGCCTGTCGCCGGCTGCAACCAGTTCCCTTCCTTTGTCAATGAGGCCTGAAAGGGAAAGGAGGTTTGGGCCTTCATCCTCCTCCAAATCCATGTTTATAAAAAAATCTATGTTGGAATTTCCAGCCAGCTTAGCCATATCCTCGGCATACTTGGAGGAAAAAACAATGGCGCTTGCTCCGGCTCTGGAAATGAGGTTCTCAATTTCATTAAAAGGTAATTCTCTGTCCAGAGGAACTACCACTCCAACTCCCCCTGTAACGGTCAGGTAGGTTGTACACCACTCAGCTCTGTTTTGAGACAGGATGGCAATTTTCTTATCCTTCAGACCCATGTCAATTAGGGCAGTGCCAAAGGCATCAAGCTCCTCTTTCAATTGGGCATAGGTTTTTCCGTAATATTCTCCATTTTTGCCTTTGATTAAAAATGCGTCTCTTGATCCAAACAGGCTTGCACTCTGAACCATCATATCTTTGAGATCATTGATTTTCCTTGTCTGGTAAATCGGTTCCGCTCTCATTGATTACACCCCTCTTAATAAGCAATAAATGCTGTTATTTTAACCCTTTATGTTCCCTTTATAGTAAATCCAAGTCACCATAAAAAATGTTATACTTCAATATTACCAATTAAAATTACTGTTCAAAGCCTTTGTTGTCAAGAAAATTTATATTTTTAATACCAGGGCGGTTATTTTAAACACATATAATAATATAAGTATATTGGTATTAAATCAATATATGAGGCAAATAAAAATCTTTACAGCTGCCATTTATGCCTTTGCTTGATCTTATAGTTTCGGCGTCTGGATATTTTTCTCAAGGTTTTTCTCAAAATGAAGAAAAACAGTACTATGGATAATGCTAAGGCAGTGTATTTGAAAACAGGCGATGAGGTTATCCTGTTGACATAAGCTTTGGATTGTGCCTTTAAACTCTGGTCTATTGTTCTTGAGGAAACAATATCAACTTTGCCGATATTTATGCCGTCAAGCGTGTAAACAATCTCACCAAGTACAGTGCCTTTGGTAATCGGGGCCTTCAGGTCCTCCCTGAGGGTTACCTTGTTATCAATCTTCCACAGGCTTTTGTCATTTGGAAGAATCGCTTCGACCTTTCCGTTTGTCACCAGATCCAGCTTGCCGTCATCGGAGGCATCCTGAACCGAAACCTGCTTTATTATCTCGTTTCTGTCAATTATCAACTGGCTGGAATAGTTTTCATAACCGGCGCGCATAAGGGTTTCGGTAAAATCAAATACTGTTCTGCCGGGCTTATTGTTTACACCCAATATGACGGAAATCAGTTCCAAGCCGTCCTTGTTTACCGCTGATGCTACAAAATTGGCTCCTGCTCTCATGGTTGAGCCGGTTTTCATGCCGGTTATGGTAAATTGATTCCTGTCATCTCCGGTATCAGGGCCATAACTGAAGGACTGACCCAGCATTTTATTTGTTGTGCTCAGAACATTCCATTTGTCGTGCTTATTGGTTGGAGAAAGCATATCCAGCTTCTTCTGGCCTATTATTTCACGGAAAGTAGGGAAAGTAAGGCATTCTTTTGCTATAAGAGCCAAATCCCTGGCTGTGGTGAAATGGTCGGCGTCCTTTTCATATTCATCAATGCCGCAGGGGTTGGTAAAGGTTGAGTTTTTGGCACCCACGGCGGCTGCTGTTTTATTCATCTTCTCAATAAACTCTTCTCTATTTGAAAAAAGATTTTCAGCTATAATGTTGGCTGTTTCGTTGGCAGAAACAATCAGCAGAGCATGGAGCAAATCATCCAAAGTCATTTGTTCACCCGACATGATACCTATATTCATACCGCCCACTCCTATATCGGAAACCGCTTGCTGGCTGGCGGTCATAACCTGGTTCAGCTGCCCGTCTTTAAGGGCCACAAGAGCTGTAGCTATTTTAGTGGTACTAGCGGGTCTGAGACGAACGTCAGGATTGTGTTCGTATAGAACACTGCCTGTTTTGGCGTCCATCAGTATATACCCGGCAGCATCAATATCCAGGTCTTTACAATAAGCAGGCGATATCTGAAATGCAAGTATTATGACAAGTATAAGTGTGACAAGTGCTTTTTTCATGTTTTATCCCCCTGTCCGCTCTGCGGACATATATTAAAGGGTTTAAAGCGATTTTCTTTCAACCCTTTTCCTTAGTAAAATACATCTTCTATTAGTATAATGCAAAAACAGAAATTTTGAAACCTTTCGACAATATTTGTTACATTTATAGCCAAGTGACAAAAAATGTAATATAATATTATGCAGAAATACATTCTCAGTTTTTGTTGTATGGTTCTTCATACAACTCAAATTTCCTTTTTTACAGATTTAAGCAAATAGTAGTCCTCAATAGATTAATATGCTGCAGCAAGTCCGAGTGTGCAAGCCCGGCTTTATTCATGCAGAAAAAACAGGTAATCCGTAGATATGCCAGGAGGTAGAGTGAAAGATACAGGTGGCAAGTCAAAGTGGAATTCACGCAGCGAAAGCCACTGCGTGTCTTTCATTAGTATTTGTGTATGCGTCATGCGCGTGGATGGGAGATAAAATGGAGATATCAATTTTTGGAAAGCAATACCTTATAAGCAAGGCAGTACTTGCTGTTGCAGCTCTACTGCTGCTGCTGGGGACGGGATTTCTGGGGTACTTCCTGAGACAGGTTTACAGCCCGCTGGAAGAACCCGTCATAGAAACAAAAGTTGTTGCTCAGGAGAGTTTAAAAGCCGTCTTGGGTGAGAACAACAGGGAAGCGGAAGCGGAAGATACAGCAGAGAAAATAAAGGTTTATATTGTAGGCTGTGTAAACAGGCCGGGCGTATATATACTGAACAAGGGCGATGTGATAGAGGATGCCGTCCGGTTGGCTTCAGGGGCCACAAAGGAAGCAGACCTTGAAAACATAAACCTGGCATATCCCCTTACCGAGAACACCATGCTCAGAATCAGGTCAAAAGCATCTCCTGGGAAGGCAGCGGACAGCACTGCAGCAAAAGAAAAAATGAACAGTGGAGCAGACATTATTAGTGACAGTCTGGGGACAGTGGTTTCAGACCCGGAGAAGGAGTCCTCCAACAGTGGTAAAGGCAGTCTGGTGAATATTAACACAGCTACCTTGAACGAGCTGGAAGGGCTGCCAAATGTAGGACCGGCCACTGCCAAGGCAATTGTTGACTACAGGGAAAAGAACGGAAAATTTAAAAAGACCACCGATCTGATGAAAATAACTGGAATAAAGCAGAAGACCTTTGAAAAGCTTAAGGATTTTATCTGCATTTAGTCCCTGTCAATTTAGAAAAGCACAAAACAAAACCGGCTGTTAAAGCCGGTTATAAAATAATTTAAAGGAGGAAAATATAATTTAATTTTCATATTTATTATATAATTATAGCGGAGTAATTCAAATGGCATTAATAAACGATTTTATCAGTCGAATAAAGTAAAATAATATGCAACATTAACAATCATTTCATGAATAAGGGCAGAATGAATACCAAAACAAGCATATATGTCAGCAATAAAGACAATACTGGTAAGAAAAAACAAAAGAGAAAAATTTTGAGTATTTTTTTATGCCGATGTTTTTTTAGCCTTTTATATCTGGTATTTCTCAATTTCTGCCTCCGGAAAATTGTAGTTGTTGTTTTCTTAATCAGAATTATTATTCCCATGAAAGCCCACCAATAGTCATAGGAATTGGTGATTGGGGCATTACTATTGCAAAAGGAAAAACCGGGTGCTATAATTTCTAAAATACACTGTCAAATAGGGGGAGTACCGGAACATGCGCCGGTATACACAATAACATGAAATATCTAAGGTTTGAAGCTGACGGCAAGGAGAAGTACGGAATATTGAACGGGGAAGAGATTACGGAAATTGAAGGCAGTATTTTTGACAGCCCGGCGCAAACAGGCACAAAATATGGCCTGGGTGACGTGAAACTGCTGGCACCCTGCAAGCCCGGAAAGATTGTTGCAGTGGGCCTGAATTACGTTGCACATGTGAATGAATTTTCCGGCAGGGATATTCCCGAAAATCCGGTTATATTTATAAAGCTGCCCCACACGGTAATCGGGCCTGGAGACAGCATCAAGCTGCCTGGTATATCAAAGCGAGTGGATTATGAGGCGGAGTTTGCAGTTGTCATAAAAAAGCACTGCAGCAATATAGAGCCAGAGCAGGCACCGGAATATATCCTGGGGGCAACCTGTCTGAATGATGTAACGGCAAGGGACATTCAGAAGGCCGATGGTCAGTGGACCAGAGGAAAAAATTATGAAACCTTCTGTCCCATAGGGCCATACATTGTTACCGGACTGGATTTCAGCGGGCTTGACATAAAGCTGATTTTAAACGGGCAGGTGAAACAGCACGGCAATACCTCCATGCAGATATTCAAGGTCGACCAGCTTATAAGCTTCATATCCCGGGTTATCCCTCTGGAACCTGGGGATATTGTTACTACAGGGACGCCGGAAGGGATTGGGCCATTAAAGCCCGGTGACATAGTGGAGGTTGAAATAGAAGGTGTTGGAAAACTGACAAACCCTGTGGCCGGTGAAGCGTAGGCAAAAAGTATAAAAGTGCAAAAGTGGAAAAGCATAAAATATAGTAATAAAGTGCAAAAATAATTAAAAGCAAAAATCCCAAAGTGGCAAGTGGCAAAAGAATGCAATCGGGTGAGTATTGACACGGAAAATATGTGAGAATATAATTAATTATATTGTTGTAGTATTGAGATAAAGTCAGTGCACAGGTACAGCCGGGAATCGGAGGCCACTGGCACCGTAAATATTGACAAAGGCGTTGATGAGAAGAGTACGTAAAAATGGGGTTTCAGAGACCGGATACACTAGCTGAAAGTAACCGGACCGGCCAATTTACCGAAGACCACCTCAGAGTCTTTTCGTTGATTACGTTATAATCTGCGTATGATTTATATATGCAATGAGCTGCAAGTAGGGTGGAACCGCGAGATAACTCTCGTCCTTATATTAGTCTTTGACTATGGGACGGGGGTTTTTTATTTTGTCCTTTTATAGGCAAGGGTACAAAAGCAGTGTGATGGTTGGTATAACAACGGTATAACAATAAATCAGTATGACTTAAATTTTAAATATTTTTGTTGATGTTGAAAAGGAGAAGAAAAATGATAAAAATTACTTTGAAAGATGGAAGTGTTCAGGAATACCAGCAGGGTATTTCCATATTGGAGGTGGCAGAAAGCATCAGTGCCGGCCTGGCCAGGGTCGCACTTGCCGGTGAGGTGGATGGAAAGGTCAAGGACCTGGACTTCAAACTTGAAAAGGATTGCTCACTGAGCCTGCTGACCTTCTCGGATGAGGGCGGAAGATTTGCATACAGGCACACTGCCTCCCATGTACTGGCTCAGGCGGTAAAAAGACTTTTCCCCCAAGTTAGGCTGGCTATCGGACCTGCCATAGAGAACGGCTTTTACTACGATTTTGATGTGGAGAAGAACTTTTCTCCTGAAGACCTTGCCAGACTTGAAAAGGAAATGGAGAAAATCATAAAGGAGGATCTTCCATTGGAAAGATTTACTCTTCCAAGAGCCGAAGCAATCAAGCTGATGGAGGAAAAGGGCGAACCGTATAAGGTGGAGCTCATAAATGACCTTCCGGAGGGAGAAGAGTTGTCCTTTTACAAGCAGGGTGACTTTGTGGATCTGTGTGCAGGACCTCACCTGCCCTCCACCGGAAAGCTGAAGGCTGTAAAATTAATGAGCGCGGCAGGAGCATACTGGAGAGGCAACGAGAAAAACAAGATGCTCCAGAGAGTATACGGTACTGCCTTCCCAAAGAAAAGTGAACTTGAAGAATACATTACAAGGCTTGAGGAAGCCAAGAAGCGTGACCATAACAAGCTTGGACGTGAGCTGGAACTGTTTACCACTGTGGAGGAAATTGGTCAGGGACTTCCGCTGTTTATGCCTAAGGGTGCAAAAATCATTCAGACCCTTCAGCGATTTGTTGAGGATGAAGAGGAGAGAAGAGGCTATGTACTGACTAAAACTCCATTTATGGCCAAAAGCGACCTGTACAAACTATCCGGCCACTGGCAGCACTACAAGGACGGCATGTTTATTCTGGGCGATGAGGAAAAGGACGAGGAGGTGTTGGCGTTAAGGCCCATGACCTGTCCCTTCCAGTTTATGATATACAAGTCAAAGCTCCACAGCTACCGCGATCTGCCCATAAGATACGGTGAGACCTCAACTCTTTTCAGAAATGAAGCCTCGGGAGAAATGCACGGCCTGATACGCGTTCGCCAGTTTACCATTTCCGAAGGGCATCTGGTCTGTACGCCGGAACAGCTTGAAGAAGAATTCAAGGGCGTTGTGGACCTTATAAAGTATATGATGGAGACTCTTGGCATACAGGAGGATGTTACCTACAGATTTTCAAAGTGGGATCCCAACAATAAGGAAAAATACATCGGAAGTGCCGAGGACTGGGAGGATGTCCAGGGGAAAATGAGAACTATTCTGGACCATCTGCAAATTGATTACAAGGAAGCAGAGGGTGAAGCTGCCTTTTACGGTCCAAAGCTGGATATCCAGTTTAAGAATGTCCATGGAAAAGAAGATACCATCATAACCGTTCAGGTGGATTTTGCTCTTGCGGAGCGCCTTGATATGGTCTATATCGATAAAAATAATGAAAAGAAGCATCCTTATGTTATACACAGAACTTCCATAGGCTGCTACGAAAGAACGCTGGCCATGCTGATCGAGAAGTATGCCGGTGCTTTCCCCACCTGGCTGTGTCCTGTGCAGGCAAAAATTCTTCCTTTGGTGGATAAGCATCATGACTTTGCACAGAAGGTATGTCAAATGCTTAAAGACAGAGGTGTCCGAGTTGAAGTGGACTACAGGAACGAAAAAATCGGCTACAAGATAAGAGAAGCGCAGATGGAGAAAATACCTTACATGCTGGTCATAGGCGATAAGGAAATGGATAATGGCGCCGTAGCCGTAAGATCAAGAAAGGACGGAGACCTGGGAACCTTAAGGGCCGAGGAATTTGTTGAAAAAATAGTTGAAGAAATCAGAACAAGAGCCAGATAGAATTGAAAACCAACAAAGGGCATCAGTAAAAATGGTATGCTCCCTTTATGAGAGAAAGTGAAATAACAAACACTGTTTATCATCAAGGGAGCATATCAAATTCGGATGCCCTTTAGCATCAGCCTTGCCATATCACATATGATTTAATAACTAATCTGTAATATAATCTAACGGAAATGACAATAATCTCTATTGTATGATATAATGTTTTCGGTATTTTTTTGTTTATTTCAGGGATTAAATACATACAAAATATAAAAGTAAGCTTTCTTCTGCGGGGCTTATGGAGGAGAATATGGCAAAGAAACTTTTATCAATCGTGGTTCCTGTTTATAATGAACAGGAGGTAATAGATGAGACTTACAGGCGTCTGTCTGCGACATTCAAAGACTACTGCATGGACATTGAGTATATTTTCATTAATGACGGAAGCAGGGATAATACATATTTCAAGCTGAGGGAAATTGCCTCTTCCAATAAAGAAGTGCGTGTTATTAACTTTGCCAGGAATTTTGGACATCAGATTGCTATTACAGCCGGAATGGACTATGCAAAAGGGGACGCCATAGTCATAATTGATGCGGATTTGCAGGACCCTCCCGAAGTTATTCTGGAAATGGTGGATAAGTGGGTGGAAGGCTATCAGGTGGTATATGGCAAAAGGCTTCAAAGAGAAGGAGAGACCTTCTTTAAAAAGCTGACTGCCAAGGTATTCTACAGATTTCTGGACAGCATGACTGATGTGAAGCTTCCTGTTGACGTGGGAGATTTCAGGCTTATTGACAGAAAAGTATGTGATGCCATGAAGTGTCTGCCTGAAAGGTCCAGGTACGTCAGGGGGCTGGTCAGTTGGGTGGGCTTTAAGCAGACCAGTGTTGAATACCACAGGGAGAAACGCTTTGCCGGTGAAACAAAATATCCTTTTAAAAAAATGCTTAAGCTTGCAGGGGACGGAATATTTTCTTTTTCCTACAAGCCGTTGAAGCTGGCAACCTTTATGGGCATGCTGGTTTCAGCTCTTAGCTTCATCTACCTTATTATTGTTCTGGTGCAGAGAATAGTGAAGAATGATGTTGCTTCAGGCTGGGCGTCCTCCATGGCTGTATCCCTGTTCCTGAACGGAGTCATGCTCATAGTAATTGGGATTATGGGAGAATATGTGGGCAGGATATATGAAGAGGTTAAGGCAAGGCCTTTATATGTGGTTGGAGAATTGATGGGCTTTGATGAAATTATGGGGGAAGACGGAAGGAATAACAAGGAATAAGAAACATAGACAGGAATAATTGTATAAAATAAGGCAGGACAAGCCCGGGAAGGCTTAAAATTTAATTTAATCGATGGTTTAAGATTGAAAGGAATTTTAAACAAATAAAAATGTGGCACCGATTCCATGCCTTGAATTTCATGGAGTTTTGTGCGGGATAGGAGGCATGGAAATAATTATGAAACAATATCTGGAGCTTTGCAGGCACATATTGGCAAATGGCGCCAAAAAAGAAGACAGAACCGGGACAGGCACTATCAGCACCTTTGGCTATCAAATGAGATTTAATCTTCAGGAGGGCTTCCCGCTTCTGACTACAAAAAAGCTGCATTTAAGATCTATAATCCATGAACTGCTTTGGTTCATAAAAGGTGACACAAATATAAAATATCTTAAGGACAACGGAGTATCCATATGGGATGAATGGGCTGATGAAAATGGTGAGCTGGGGCCGGTGTACGGGCATCAGTGGAGATCCTGGGGAACTGCCGACGGAAGGCAGCTTGACCAGCTCAGCCAGGTCATATCTCAAATCAAGAACAATCCTGATTCCAGAAGAATCATAGTCTGCTCCTGGAATGTGGGAGAGCTGGACAAAATGGCTTTGCCGCCCTGTCATTGTTTTTACCAGTTTTATGTGGCAAACGGTACGCTGTCCTGCCAACTGTATCAGAGAAGTGCGGATGTTTTTATCGGAGTGCCCTTCAATATAGCTTCATATGCCTTGTTTACCATGATGATGGCTCAGGCCTGCGGCTTGAAGGCGGGAGAATTTGTTCACACCCTGGGAGACGCACACATATACCTGAACCATCTGGAACAGGTTGACCTTCAGCTTTCCAGAGAACCGAGGGGTCTGCCGAGAATGTTGATAAATCCCGAAGTAAGTGATATTTTTGACTTTAAGTTTGAAGACTTTACGCTGGTGGACTATGATCCGCATCCACATATTAAGGGAGCTGTAGCCGTATGATATCGATGATTTGGGCCATGGGCAGGAATAATGCCCTTGGCTGTAAAAACAGGATGCCCTGGCATCTTCCGGCGGATTTTGCCTACTTCAAGCGCACAACGCTGGGAAAGCCGGTCATTATGGGAAGAAAGACCTTTGAGTCAATTGGAAAGCCTCTGCCTGGCAGAACCAACGTGGTCATAACCAGGGATTCTAAATTCAGGCCCCAGGGCTGTATAACCGTAGATTCAATAGATCAGGCCAAAGCCTATGCCACTGGAGGAGAAGCCTTTATAATAGGCGGTGCGGAAATATACGGTGCCTTCCTGCCCGTTGCTGACAAATTGTATATAACTGAAATAGACCATGCTTTTGAGGCAGATACATATTTTCCGGAGATAGATTATTCAAGCTGGAAGCTTATCTCGGAAGAGCCGGGACCCAAGGATGAAAAAAACCCGTACGATTACCGTTTTCTGGTATATGAACGGGCAGAATAAATATTCATGCTGACCAGAGTTTAAAAATAATTTGACAAGAAAAAATCTTTCTGGTATCATATTAATGCAAAACAAGAAGAGGTATTCCACTTCTCACCTGGCGAATTTTGATTTGCAGGGTTAATATCGGTTATTAGGGCAACTGGTTGCCTGGGTACGTTTTTGCGTGCTGACTGAGATTAATTAGTGGATGCTGTTTTATCCACTTTTTTTATTGTTTTAAATTATTAAGGATTTGAAGTGAAGCTTCTGCCTATTATATTCGGAGGTGTCAGTTATTAGCAAAAATGAATTAATGATCAATGAGGATATCAGGGACAAAGATGTCAGACTTATCGATAATGATGGTACCATGCTTGGTATCATGGCGACTAAGGAAGCCCAGAAGCTTGCTATTTCTAAGAATCTTGACCTGGTTAAGATTGCTCCGCAGGGAGTGCCGCCAGTTTGCAAGATAATGGATTATGGTAAATACATGTTCGAGCTTGCCAAGAAAGAGAAGGAAGCAAGGAAGAATCAAAAGATCATAAGCATAAAAGAAGTCAGAGTATCTCCTTCGATAGAGGATCATGATTTTGAATTCAAAGTCAAGAATGCATACAAGTTCTTGAAGGATGGAGACAAAGTCAAAGTTTCTGTAAAATTCAGAGGAAGAGAAATGCATTACACCTCAATAGGCATTGAAATTCTTGATAAGTTTGCAGAATTAGTAAAAGATGTTGGAACAGTTGAAAAGAAGCCAAAACTTGAAGGCAAAAGTATGATAATGATACTTAATCCAAAGCAACAGTAGGATAGGAGGAGAATAAATATGCCAAAGTTAAAGACTCACAGTGCATCAAAAAAGAGATTCAGAGTGACAGCTACAGGTAAGATCAAAAGAGGACAGGCTTGGAGAAGCCATAGACTCGTTTCCAAGGCGACAAAGGCTAAGAAGCATCACAGATTGGGTGCTTATGTATCAGACGCTAACGCGCCGGCAATCAGAAAACTTATTCCATATTTATAAGAGGGAGGACGTAGGACTATGGCAAGAGTTAAAGGTGCGATGAGAACTCGCGCAAGACATAAAAAAATATTGAAGCTTGCAAAGGGATATTTTGGAGCAAAGAGCAAGCTCTTCAGAATGGCCAACCAGGCTGTAATGAAATCTTTAAATTACGCGTTCAATGACAGAAGAGCGAAGAAGAGGGATTTCAGAAAGCTTTGGATTGCCAGAATAAATGCTGCAGCAAGAATCAACGGATTATCCTACAGCAGATTTATCAGCGGTTTGAAGAAATCAGGTATTGAGCTCAACAGAAAGGTTCTTGCTGATATGGCAGTGAACGATGCTGCTGCATTTGCACAGTTGGCTGAGATGGCAAAATCCGCTAAATAAGAAATAATGTTTATTACAGGGAGTATCTTTTTGACAACCAAAAGGATACTCCTTTTTGTGCGACAGGCAGTCGCACATCAATTTTGAAAATCTTTATTTTCAAGCTATGGAAGGTTGTTTATGAGCAGAGTTGTTTTTTTAGTGGATATGAACGCATTTTTCATAAGCTGCGAAGTGTCAAGAAGGCCCGAGCTCTCAGGAAAACCTGCAGCTGTAGCAGGTGATCCCAAAAACAGGTCGGGTATAATCCTGGCCGCAAACTATGAGGCGCGCAAATTTGGAGTAAAAACTACAATGGTTATTCATCAGGCGTTAAAGCTGTGTCCCGGAATGGTTCTTGTACCGCCCGACCATCACTATTACGAGGAAAAGTCCAGGGAGGTAATGTCGCTGTTGGGAAACTATTCGCCAATTGTGGAACAGAACAGTATTGACGAGGCCTGGCTGGATATGACCGGAACTGAAGAGCTTTTTGGGAGCCCTGCCGAGGCAGCCCGTAAAATTATGGACTCCATAAATGAAGGCCTGGGGCTGTGGTGTTCCATAGGAATTTCTGAAAACAAGCTGCTGGCTAAAATTGCTTCAGAGATAAAAAAGCCCATGGGCATAACGGAACTATGGCTCAGGGACATAAAGGAAAAGCTCTGGCCCCTTAAAGTTACCGACTTGTATGGTGTAGGCCGGCAAACAGGCCAGAAGCTCAATAATCTTGGTATTGTCACTATCGGGGATCTGGCAGTATATGATCCAAAAGCACTGACCAGGCTGCTGGGGAAAATGGGGGCGGAGCTGCATGCCAGTGCCAACGGACAGGACTATTCCCCTGTAACACCACGCAGCGCCGGTGAAATGAAATCCATAGGCAGGTCCACAACACTGTCTGAGGATGTTACCGATGTAGAGGCTGTAAGAAATATATTTTACGAATTGTGTGAGGAAGTGGGCTTTGATGCCAGAAAGTACAATAAGAAGGCTGGAACGGTTCAAATATCCATCAAATATTCGGATTTTCAGAGCATTACAAGACAGACAGGTATTGAGCCTACTTATTTAACCCGGGAAATATTTGAAAAGGGTTTTTCTCTGCTGAGACAGAATTGGAACAGCTTCCGTCCGGTAAGACTCATAGGCATAAGCATAACCGGTTTTGAAAGGGAAGGCCATTCCAGACAGCTTTCACTGTTTGAAGAGGACACCCTGCAAAATCAAAACGAGAGAGAGGAAAAGCTGGAAAAAGCAATAGATAATATAAGAATACGACATGGCTTGACTGCAATTACCAGAGCAGCTCAAATCAAGGATAAAGGCAGGGACAATAAAAGCTAGAACAGGAAAAACACTCAGGTAAAAAGGTTGAACGACCTTTCTGCTACTTCAGTTTTGCCTGCATGGTGTTTTTCAAAATTTGTCGCTGCTTTTCAAAAATATATCTGGTCAAAATATCAGAATCCCTGGGAGAAATTTTTATGTAATGCAAGCCTACCTCATATCTCTTGTTCTTTTCACTTACGGTTCTGATAACCTGAGCGAACACCCTTATGATGGCAGAATCCTCAAGGTTTATGCTTATGTCCAATACTGCCCTCGGGTTTAGAGCTTCTTCAAGAATCATACAAAAACCGCTTCCACTTATGTCTTTTGTATAGGCCGGTTTTAGCTGGGTCTCATCCAGCTTTTCAAATTGAAAGCTGTCAGTGCTTATAGCTTGCTCGTCGATTACCTTGTACTGGCAGCTAAGCACCACATCAAGCCTGTAAAAGCGCCTTCTCTGAATTTTGTTGAAATCGCTTATGATAATAACATCAAATATATCAAGAGCTCCGTGTTTTTTGTGGCCTTTGACCTGCCCCTTGAAGTAAAGAAGTTCATGCCGCTCATTAAGATAATATATTATTATCTTTGAATCTCTTGAGAGAAACTTAAATCTGCCTTCCCCCATAGGTGAAGCTATGCTTATTGTATTATCATCAATAACATCAACCAGTTGACTCACATAGCTGGTGGTTGATTCATCATCTTTCTTATAGAATTCAGGTATTTCAATCTCTAATTTAGTACCAATCTTGATGTCTTTAGCGTTCATTGAAAATCTCCATATCAATCTATTAGAATAAATAAACCTACATGCTCTTAAGTACATTATATTCTAAAAAAAGGTATTTTTCAGTAAAAATATTAAAATTTAAAAAATTTTTTGAGATAACCGATCCTCACCTAAACATTTTACAGGAATGTATCTGGCTTTACGCACAGGCTGTAAAAACTGGGGTCAGTCAAAAATTAATTTGCATAACGCGTTAAGTTTTACGTCAAAAATCATATAATAAAAGGAAGAAGGCTTTAACTGTGGACATGGGGTAAATTGTGATATATAATATTCCCTGGCTGTCTTAGCGCTATAGCTAATCAACTTAATTGGATGTGATTATATTATGAACCGGTTTTTTGCTGATAATAAATATGAGACAAAAGGAAACAGAAGAAACATATTTGACAGGCTTTTTTTAAATACCAGATGGTATTTTGTTTATGGCTATGTCAAGGAAGTCATAAATGGAAGCAGACTTGCTCTGAAAAATCAATATGATACTGCCCAGTGGGCACTTTCCAGCAACAGAATAGCCAAGAACATAGAGAAAAGCGGAGGCAGGTTTTTTATAGACGGCATGGACAACATTACAAAAGTTGAGGGCCCTGTGGTTTTTGTAAGCAATCATATGAGCACACTGGAAACCTTTGTGTTTCCCAGTATCATCTGTCCACTGAAGGAAATGACCTATGTGGTTAAGGACAGTCTTATAGAAATGCCGCTCTTCGGCAACATAATGAAAAGCCGTAATCCTATTGTAGTTTCCAGAAAAAACTCCAGGCAGGATTTGTTGAATGTTATAAAGCAGGGCAAGGAAAATATTGAAAACGGCATCTCAATAGTTTTGTTTCCAGAGGGTACAAGGCAGGAGAGCTTTAAACCCGAGAATTTCAACTCTTTAGGTGTAAAGCTGGCAAAAGAAGCCGGCGTTCCTGTGATACCAGTTGCAATAAAAACGGATTTCTGGGGTAACGGTAAGCTTATAAAGGATATCGGGCCTATCCGCAGAAAGGAGCCTGTCTGCATATCCTTCGGCGAGCCTGTATTCATAGAGGGCAGCGGCAAGGCGGAGAACAAGATGATTATTGACTTTATTTCACTAAAGGTGGAAGAATTTAAAACATATAAGGTATAGAAAAATTGTTGAAAATGTAAAAGTAAAAATTACGGGTGAAAACAATAATGCGGCAATGCGAAAAGTTGTAATAAATAAACTTTTGGACTTGTCAAAATGCAAAGTTCGTACTAAAATATATAAATGAGGCGTTTCGGGAATTAGCGCAGTTTGGTAGCGCGCTTGGTTCGGGACCAAGAGGCCGGGAGTTCGAATCTCCCATTTCCGACCAGAAAACAGTAGCTTTGGAGTATTTTCCAGGCTGCTGTTTTTTTATGTGGGGAAAGCTGCTGTTTTTTAAATTTAAAGCTTTCAGAGCGTACTCTGGTACGCGTTACAATTTAATTCAATGGAAAGTTTACAGGAGCTTGTTAACAGATGCTGAAGAAACTAAAATTGGGCCGGTACATTGTTGTGGTTATACCCCGTCTAAAAGTCTCAGTCTGTATGCGTTCATGGCAGTATCCCCCAACTTATCCATAAGGCGGTAATTCGCCACCGCTCCCACAGCCGCACCAATAACAGGAACAAGCTGCAGCAGCTTGGCAATATCGATATAGTCCCTGTATTCCTGCTGAAAGCTTCTCCAGTCAAAGGAGTTCATATCCTGGGGCAGAGTTTCGGAGAAGCTTTTCCAATCCAAAACCTGAAGGTATATTTCCCGGGTTTTCTGCTGACTTGAAAAGGCAAGCTGGAAGATATACAACAGGTAAAGTCGTTCTTTGTAGTCTGTTATATCAAACCCGTATATAGAGGCGGCATCAAAAAGAAATTTCAGTTTTAGGCTCAAAAGGATAGGAAAGTCGGCCATTCCCAGAAATATGCCCCCCGAACCGGTCCAGGCTCCGCTGGCAGCAGCAGCCTTTTTATAAAAGCCGGTCTTATCCCTCACAAGCTGCTCCCGCATCTCCAGGGAAGCATTTGCCAGAGGCAGTGCGGAAGCTATTTCAGAGCCGAATAAAACCGCCTTGACCATATTTTTTATTGTCTCTGTAACAACTTTATGTGCTCTTTCAGGAATAAGCCCATTTACCTTGTTCTGGATTCCTTTGCCCAAGAGACTGGCCAGTGACGGCTGCTTCAACATTTCACACTGCCAGCGTCGTAATTCTTCCATTGCTGTTTGCTCGTAACTATACATTGTCTGCTCTCCTTAATAAAACTTCATAAAGCGTCTGCGGCACCAGTGCTCCGGTACATTGGCATTTATCATCCACATGCATAATATACGCTGCTGGGCGGGTTTTGTATGATTGGAAATTGACGGAGTAATATTTGGGGTTTAGCTTTTGTTTGTGCTATACTGTATAAAAAAATATTTCGTTGAGAGGAAAGCTATGGCAGACTACATATTAACATTTACCAAGACCAGATTTTATCCTCTGGAGCCGGTTAGGGAGGATATCAAGATTGAAGATATTGCTCATGCACTGTCTCTTATGACCAGGGCTAACGGGCATTTCAGGCATTTTTATTCGGTGGCCCAGCATTCCATAGGCTGCTGCAGAGAGGCCCGCAGCAGGGGATATTCAAAGAGAGTACAGTTGGGCTGCCTGCTCCATGACGCCAGCGAAAGCTATATATCTGATCTGACCAGACCGGTGAAAAGAAATCTGCCCGAATACTTTGAGATTGAAGACAGACTCCAAAAGGTCATCTATCATAGATTCGGGCTGGGGGACATATCAGAAGCCGAGCTGCTTAAGATAAGTTCAGTGGATGATTCCCTGCTGTATTATGAATTTTATGAATTGATGGAGATTCAGTTATTTGAGAACAGGCCTCACCTCTCAGCAGTCCAGGATTTTTCACAGAGGTCCTTTGCAGATGTAGAGGAGGAATTTCTTGGTTTATTCAGAGAACTGGCGGAGCAATAAACTGATAATGTCTGCCAAATAATATTCAGGAATAATGGGGCCATATGAAGGAAAACTATATGTAAAACGGCTTAAGGTGAGAATAAAGTGTGAAAGAAAACAACTTTCAGCCTTTTGAATTTATGTCCGCATAGCGGACAAGGGGATAAAAAATGAACAAGGCTAAGAATATATTTACAGAAATCCAGTCACATTTACTGGAGGATAACAAACCTTCCCTTTACCTGGAGGAATTGTCCCGTGGAGAATTAATCGGGAGCTATCCTCTTGTGATGCTAAAGGATTTACAAAAGACAGAACAGTCTCCCAAACACCATCCCGAGGGAAATGTCTGGAACCATACAATGCTTGTGATTGACCAGGCGGCTATAGTCAAGGAGCAAAGCAGTGAGCCAGGAGTCTTTATGTGGGCTGCCCTGCTCCACGATATCGGAAAACCTGGCACCACGAAGCTCCGCAAGGGCAGGATAACCTCCTACGACCATGATATAGCGGGAGCCGGGCTTGCGGTAAAGTTTCTGAAGGAATTTACAGACAATGATATTTTCATTGGCAAGGTTGCGGAGCTTGTGAGATGGCACATGCAGATTTTATTTGTTGTAAATAATCTGCCCTTTGCCGATGTAAGGAAAATGAAAAGCAGGACAGATGTAAAAGAAGTGGCATTGCTTGGCTTTTGTGACAGGATGGGAAGGCTTGGAGCCAACCAGGCTGAGGAGGCGGGCAATATAGAAAAGTTCCTCCGCAAGGTTGCGGACAGGTAGAAGGGGGAGAGGCCGGAATACAGCTTCCAGCCGCCTCCTTCACAGCTGTTATTCATGCAGCAGGGCAAGTACTATGGATTTGTTATGTATTACAATTTCTCCGTTGGCCTTGGAAGAAATTTCACCTATGGAAAGTGCCCCTTCAACTTCACATTTCATTTTTTCCTGTATGTTTTTTAACTCAGTTGTAAACTTGTTTTCCAGGAACATGGCTCTTGAAATGCAGTCAAACAGCAGGGGCATGTATTCCTCGGGGGCATCTGCAGCACAAATCCCTGCTATTTTTACTGAGGATTCCAGAAGCAGCTGGGAGTCTCCCTTTAAAATATGTACCTGACAACCCTGTGGTATTGTTGCAACACAAGTAATTTCACCATTTTCGTTCACTGCAATGGGGTCTCTTACTATGACTCTGCCAAAACCGGTATCTATACCGAAGGGATGGTCTTTGGCAAAGGTAAAAAAGCCCTCTTGGGATAGGATGATGTTTTCTTCCTCCTCGATGACATTTTTATATATGTCAAAAGCTTTCTCATTATCCAGTCCGGTAATAATATTATCGTTTGAGCCGGTTACGTTAAAGGGGCCCTGCAGCTTTTTCCAGCCGTGTTCTATAGCAACACTTGCTTTGGATTTTACGATGCTGAGCAAAAGAGCATCCTTGTAAAGACCATTATTATTAAAAATACATGGTCTGTGGGACATGTCGTAAAAGCCTGCACCACCGCCTATATAGGTGACTTTATTGCCCAATTTTCCATAAACCGTATCGGTGAGGTCTTTTATCCTGCCGGACAGTCCGTCTGCCAGAACGATAGCTGTTGCGCCTTCGTATTCGGAGACATCCAGCTTCAGCCTCATCATAAAAGGCAGGACCAGGGTGGTATACACGGGTTCTATCTGTTTGACTATGTAGCCTGTTCTTTCATTTCTGTCCCCCACCAGCAGGCCGGAATATATTCCCCCAAAGAAACTTATATTTTTGCCGTTAAGGTGCTTCATAACTTCGCCCAGGGTTGATTCTGATTTATCCCCGACAAATATCATCAGACTTTCTGCAGGACTTAATTGGAGCGTATTTGTGTAACTTTTAAGGTCTTCTAAATTAGCAATGTACATTGAGTAACCTCCATTTTTCGTCAATATTCTAGCAAATATATTATATTTTAACACAGACACATAAGAAAACCATTATTTGTTTGTAAACTTTTTATTGTGGCTGTTTATAGTGCTCGACAGTTTATATCAAATACTACAAAAATATAGGGAAATGTTACTTTTGTATTATTGAATAGTAAGGCAGATATGGTAAAATGTTTCTGTTATTAAATACATACAACAGGTATATTTTATGATTTTGACTTTGGGCTTATGGGTTATTGCCGGTTTCCTTCTATACTCGGGGGGCGGCAACAGGACCAACAGGTGGATGGCCATCTGCTTTCTTGTTACCTTGGTGGGTACCTTTAAGGAATTTTTACTGGAGAACATCGTACCACTTATGCTGGAGAGTTACCCTGCAATAGGCTATGGCTTTTATGTAACTGTGGATAGCTGTCTCATTTCGGTGCTGTATCTGCTTTCACCCTTATGCGTTATAACTGTGTCCCTATTCTTTGCCAATTATGACAGGCATAAAAAAAGAACGGTTAGCTTAGTCCAGGCAGGAACAATTCTTATAATCATCGCTATCTTATTCATATACAATCCTATAAACTTCAAATATTATCAGCTCCACAGCAAAAGTTTCTGGTATGTCATGTCAGCATACAAACGCAGCTTGTGGGTCCGGGCACACAGTACATGAATCATTTGGTAAAAATCCAGGACACCAAGATAAGCTGGTCCGTTGACAGCATAAGAAAAAAATTGGGAAGCAGCCCCTGGAGGATTCACCTTGTTTTTTCCTGTGAAAAGGATAAAGAGAAAGAGTTTGGTGCGAAATGAATGATTTAAATAATAATGATATGAATAATAATGATTATAATAATAATGATACTGCTAGTAACGATATTTCTAATAATGATATTGATAATATAATAAAAATTTTAATTGTAGAGGATGATAGGGATTTTGCATTTTTAATAAGACAGGAGCTTTCAAAGGAGCCGGATTTTCAGTGCGTGGGCATAGCCACAAATTCCAGGGAGGCCATAAGGCTTTCCTCCCAGTACTTGCCCCGGATAGTGATTATGGATTTGAACCTTTCCATTTCAGATTTTGATGGAGTTGAATTGTCAAAGGAAATCAGGCTTCAGACAGGTGCACAGGTAATCATACTCACTTCTCTGGAAACGGAGCTGTCAGTGGAATATGCTGTTAAGAAGGCCTTTGCTGCCGATTATCTGTATAAAAGCCAGTTTTCCATATTATGCGATACAGTGAGATATATTGCTAACGGAACTACCCCTCATCAGCTGCTTATAAGAAAATTAATCCTTCAGGATTTGTCATCGGCGGAGCAAAGCGTGCTGGACATGATTATAGGAAAAAACATTGAAATAAAGTCTGCAAACAAGACCATATCAAATCAGAAAACCAGCATATTAAAAAAGCTGGGTCTCAAGAATACTACACAGTTGATTAAGCTTTTCAGGTAAAGGCGGGTATAATAGTCCGCTTTCTTTTTGTATGTAATTTGAACATATAAACATATAAATATCAGCTTTTAAGTGTAAAATAAGCATATATTTATACAAGGAGCCTCATATGAAAGGATACTATTTAATGCCGCACCCACCCCTTATAGTTCCGGAAGTGGGAAAAGGACAGGAACGGCGGATTCAGAACACCATTGCCGGCTGCAATGCGGCAGGCGGTGAAATTAATAAGCTGGAGGCGGATACCATTATTATTGTGACTCCCCACGGAACTGTATTTAATGATGCGGTTGCTCTTGCAGATACGGAAAGCCTCAGTGGAGACCTGAGAAAATTTGGAGCGGGACAGGTCACCTTCAATATAAAAATCAACACTGGGCTGACGGGTGAGATACTAAAGCAGGCAGCAAAATCAAAGATAGCGGCAGTTGCACTGAACAGGGAAAGTGCAAAGTCTTATGGCGTGAAACTTGAACTGGATCATGGGGCGGCAGTGCCTCTGTATTTCATTAAAAATCATAGCAAATATGAATTTGTACACATCACATATGGAATGCTGTCGCCGGTGGAGCTTTATTCCTTTGGCATGGCTGTTGAAGCAGCTTGCAAAAAGACGGAATCGGAAGCAGTAATGATCGCATCAGGCGATCTCTCCCACAGGCTTGTAAAAAACGGGCCGTACCCCTATAGTCCCATGGGAGGCAAATTTGACAGGAGGCTTATGGAGATTCTCAGTCAGGGAGATTTTAAGGGCCTGTTCCAGCTTGAGGGCAATATGGTGGCTGAAGCCGGAGAGTGCGGACTCCGGTCAATATATATACTGGCGGGGGCTCTTGACGGAAACTCTGCAAGAGCGGAATTTCTCAGTTATGAGGGCCCCTTCGGAGTTGGCTACGGTGTTGCCCGGTTCAAGGTATCAGAAGGCCGCTCCATTTATGAAGAAATAAGGAATTTGGGGAGGGAAACCCACGTAAAAAGGTTGAAGGATGGGCCCCCTTACACAAGGCTGGTCAGAAGAAATCTGGAAAACTGGTTTCAAACTGGAAAGCCTCTGAAGATAAAGAATATAAAGGAAAAGGAACTGTTAGGGGAAAAGAAGGGGGTTTTTGTTTCAATCAAATTATCGGGACAGTTGAGGGGCTGTGTTGGTACAATCGAGGCGGTAACTGATTCTGTGGGAGAAGAACTCCTCAGTAACTCCATCTCGGCGGCCTTTAACGACCCCAGATTTCCTCCTCTGAGGCAGGAGGAATTATTTCAGGCGGATATTTCGGTAGACCTGCTGGATACTCCTGAGGAATGCAGCTTTCAGGCTTTGAACCCACAGGAATACGGCGTAATAGTAACCGCCGGAAGAAAGAGAGGGCTGCTGCTGCCAATGCTTGAGGGAATAACTTCCAGTGAGGAGCAGGTTGGGGTGGCAATGAAAAAGGCAGGCATAAAAAAAAGGCAGGCCTGCCGTCTGGAAAGATTTAAGGTTGAAAGGTTTAACGAGGTGGAAGACTGAGGCCTTCAGTCTATAAGAGCCCATCTGTGTATCTCAAATTCATTTTTATTGAAGGTCAGAAGATTTTCATCCCTCATGCTGCAAAGCTCTCTGGACAGAGCGCTTCTGTTGACGCAAAGAAAGTCGGCCAGTTCATCCCGGGAAAAGGGAATCTTGAACTTGTTCCTGCCGCATTTATTTATCTGCATGGAAAAATAGGCCATGATTTTTTCCCGTGTTGTCCTTTTAGACAGAATATCCATCCTGTTGTTCAGCAAAATATTTTTTTGGGCAATAAGCTGCAGCATATTTTTTATCAAGGTTGTATGAAACCCGCAGGAGGAGCTGCAAGTAGTAACAATCCTGCCAAACTGGATGAAAAGCACCTCGCAGCCTGTGGTGGTCAAAACTGTAACCGGTATCCTGTCCACGTTTGCGCAGGCGAAGGCTTCCCCAAACATATCCCCCTCTGATAGTTCGGACATTATGGTCCGGTTGCCCATAACGTCATCTTTGACTATCTGCGCAGAGCCGGAAAGTATTATACCCACAGAGGATATCCTGCTGTCAGCCAGAAGGATTATGTCATTCCTGCTGTAGGCTTGTGTTTTTGCGCCCAGACATCCCAGCAGGTTATCAAACTGATTCTCATCTATATTTTCAAAAATTGTAACTGTTTTTAGTAATGGAAAATATTTTTTCATAAAGTTTTCTCCTTGTTGCAAATGCAACAGATTTAATGCCTTTAGTCTAGTACAATAGGTTCATAAAGTCAATCAAAACTTAACAAGTCAAAAAACAGCTTAAATATAAGGAGGCAATATTTTATGTCAGAAATGTTTTGTTTTCAGTGTGAACAAACAGCAGGTGGAAAGGGTTGTACCGGTTCAGCAGGAGTCTGTGGCAAAAAGGCCGATACATCCAATTATCAGGATGAACTTACCGGCGCGCTGATAGCTCTCGCAAATGCAGCTCAAAAGGCACAACCTACAGCTCAGACCAACAAGGTTATTATCGAAGGCTTATTTACAACAATTACAAATGTGAGCTTTGATAATGCTTCGATTAAGAGACAGATTGAGAGTATTGAAAGGGAAAAGGCTCAATTTGGCTTTGCATCCGCAGCAAGCTATGATATGAACAAGCTCTGGAATGACAATGAGGATATCCGTTCTTTAAAGTCGCTGATACTATTCGGTATCAGAGGTATGGCTGCTTATGCTTACCACGCTCAGGTACTGGGCTATAGCGATGAAGAAGTAAACGGCTTCTTTTACACCGCATTAAGAGCTATAGGAGAGGACTTGAACGCAGATGCGCTTCTCCCGCTGGTACTGGAAACAGGTAAGGTGAATCTTAAGTGTATGGCCTTGCTGGACCAGGCAAATACTGAAACCTACGGTACTCCGGTTCCAACCAAAGTGCCTATGACTGTGGAAAAAGGACCCTTCATCGTTATTTCAGGTCATGATCTCTATGATCTTCATTTACTGCTGGAACAAACCAAGGATAAGGGTATTAATATCTACACTCACGGCGAGATGCTGCCGGCACATGCGTACCCCAAGCTTAAGGCCTATTCTCACTTGAAAGGGAACTTCGGAACTGCCTGGCAGAATCAGCAAAAGGAATTTGACGGCATTCCCGGAGCGGTTTTATTCACCACCAACTGTCTCATGCCTACAAAGCCAAGCTATCATGACAGGGTATTCACCACTGAGGTTGTAGCATATCCTGAAATGGTTCACATTGATGATAATAAAGATTTTACACCGGTTATAAACAAGGCCCTGGAACTGGGCGGATACGCAGAAGACAGAAGAATGACAGGTATAAACGGCGGTGACACCCTGACCACAGGTTTTGCAAGAGGAACTGTGCTCTCTGTTGCCGACAAGGTTATAGAAGCTGTAAAAGCAGGAGCGATCAAGCATTTCTTCCTGGTTGGAGGCTGCGACGGTGCAAAGGTAGGAAGAAACTATTATACTGAATTTGTTCAAAAGACTCCAAAGGATACTGTAATTCTTACACTGGCATGCGGCAAGTTCCGTTTCAATGACCTTGATATGGGAGAAATCGGAGGACTTCCGAGAATAATGGACATGGGCCAGTGCAATGATGCCTACAGCGCCATCCAGGTTGCTTCAGCACTTGCAGGAGCCTTTGAATGTGATATCAACCAATTGCCTTTGTCACTGGTGCTTTCCTGGTATGAGCAAAAGGCGGTCTGCATACTTTTGACACTGCTTTCCCTTGGAATAAAGAACATTTACCTGGGACCCACACTTCCTGCGTTTATCTCTCCCAATGTTCTTAATATACTCGTTGAAAACTTCAATATCAGTCCCGTATCAACTCCTGATGCCGACTTGAAAAAGATTTTAGGCTGATTGAGGTTATCATCCAATAGTAATTGACTTGTGAATTTTACAGGCCCTCTTTAAAATTCACTACAATATAATGAAGATATAGAACCCTGCCCAAACCAAAAGCAGACGCCCGTGAACGGCTTGAATTTCAAGCAGCTCACGGGCGTCTCTGCGCTTGATCAGATTTCCTGTAGTGCCGTTTAAAAAAATGGTAAACAGGCAAGTATATTTAAATGCTGCTTACTTTCGGACGAGCTTAAAAGTAAAGGCTTGTATATGACACTTATATATGACAAGTTAAAAAATATTGGAACATTATAAGATTAAATAATATAATAACATATATAATACATAGCAATGTAAACAAAATAAAAGAGCGTAGCTTAAAAGATACATGTTGTGTGTCAAGGTGACTTTCACGCAGCAAAAGCTACTACGTGTCTTTCGTTTCTATTTGTGTACGCGCTATGCGCGTAGATGGGAGATTAATATGAAAAAGTTTATATCCGAGTTTAAGGAATTCATTTCAAGAGGCAATGTCATAGACCTGGCGGTAGGTATCATAATCGGTTCTGCATTTACTGCAATTGTAACGTCTCTGGTAAATCAGGTTATAATGCCGGCAATAGGCTTTATAATAGGCGGGATTAATTTTGAAGATTTCAGATGGACTCTGGCCGAAAAGACGGGAAATACCCCGGAGGTTGCAATATATTTTGGAGCGTTTATCCAGCAGGTAATCAATTTTCTCATAATTTCCTTTGTGGTATTTTCCATGGTAAAGCTTATAAATGTCCTGAGAAGAAAGGAAAAAGCGGAGGATAAGCCCGCGGCAGCACCTTCTGCAGAACTTGCCATGCTGACGGAAATAAGGGATTTGCTCAAGGAGAACAAGCACGACTGATACCTGAGGACATTGTGCGGAGCTTGGTAGAGGCTGGTTATCAGAGATGTTGGCCTTTTATGCTGACCGGAAGCAATACTTTGGTAGCCGACCTTTCTCAGCTTATTACCAGGAGTTAAAGTTCCTTATATAGAGAATGGCCGAAAAGAAGGATTCCCATTCCACCCAGTGTTGATAGCAACAGTCCTACTAACCTGTAATTTGTAATGTTGGATTCGATTATTCTTTCATAACTACTGGTATCCATAGAGCCGCCATTCCTTCTCATGGCATCATTTCCATACCCTTGGCCGATATCTGCAGAAGATAATATCAGTATAATTCCAATAACAAACACAAGCACCATAACACATATGGAGGCTATCGCCGCTTTCTTCTTCATAAGACATCCTCTTCCTTTTAAATAAATTTTATACATTTATGAGAATATTATATTTTATTAGGTGCTTTGTCAAGCGGTAGCTGAAAACGAATAAAGAAAAGGGTATCGCCGGCTACTTTTTTAGTAGTTCAGGGATACCCTTCTTATAAGCTGGATATTATATTATCCTATAAACTGCTGTGTCCAGTACAATCTTCCCCCTGAGTTTTTGGCAACGCCTACACCGATTTCCGTAAAGGAAGCCTTAAGGATGTTTGCCCTGTGTCCTGGAGAGTTCATCCAGCCTTTCATAACCTGTTCAGGTGTGGTCTGTCCCATTGCGATATTTTCTCCGGCAGTTCTGTAGGTTATTCCAAACCTTTTCATCATATCGAAGGGTGAGCCATAGGTTGGTGAATTGTGGTCAAAATAGTTGTTCTTGGCCATATCCTGCGATTTGAGAGTAGCAACCTTGCTCAGCTGGGTGTTCATTTTCAGAGCCTTTAGCCCTGCCTTGGCACGTTCCTTGTTTACAAGTTCAACTACCTTCTTCTGAAATGCGCTGTAATCCCCGTTTTTTGCAGGTGCCGGCTGTGTACTTCCCGCAGGTTTTGTTGCTGCCGGCTTGGCAGAAGGCTTCGCAGCAGTGGCGGAAGTCTTGTTGGAAGTACCGCTGCAGTTGGAATTCTGCCCCTTTGTTGTTAATCCTCCGGCATATTCTTTCAATATCTTATCCAATCCTGTTTTGACGGAATTGGCATTTAGCTGCTGATTAGTAGCGTTTGTCAGGGTGTTGGCATTGGGTGCGCTATTACTGCTTTTACCGGTTGAAACCGTATTTGTGGGCTTTGCACCGGTGTAACAAATACTTTTTGCCTGAGGGGCTGCATCAGTTGCGGCAGCCTTAACTCCTTCGGCAGCAGCTTCTGCTCCGGTACCGGATACCGTTATCAGTCCGTCCCTGTTCCCGGATGCAGCAGTATCCGCTGTCGCTGTTGCTGCTTTGACATCAGTTGCAGGAGCTGCCTTTAAGCCCCATTCGACAGCATTGCTGTTGAATGCAAATATTGATACAATAATAGCAGTTGCTGCAAGAGTTGATATTAGTGTTGTTTTTTTGTTGTTCATAGTCGTCTACCTCCTTAGTTCTGACTAGTTTACGTGTTTTCTTCATGCACATAATCAGCGTTTTTTGAACGATGCTTCTGTTCAATGGTTTATTCAGCGTAATTTCATCACCTGCCGGGGTATGGGCATTATGTTAACACTGTTGTTCCCACGAAACAACCCCCCAATTTATGGCAGTCCGCTTAAACAAAGAGTTTGGAGCCTTGGGAAAATAGGGGTAACCCATACTGCCACAGGAATACCGCTTTTGTGGTTGACATAAAAATAACAGCTGGATTTTTGCACAAATTGGCAGCCGTGAATTTTAATCATATGGTACAAGAGTAAAAAAACTGTTTATTCATGGCAAAATGAGGGAATAAATGATAAGAAATTTAATATGAAGCATAAAATAGTAACCTAAAGCATTAAAGTAAATTAGAAATACGAGGCATTGAAATACAATAGAAAATGAAGGGCGGTATATTTGTGATGGAATGGATAAGTAATCAAAATCATATTTTTCTCGCGCTGCTGGCTACTCTGATGACCTGGGCCATGACTGCGCTGGGAGCGGCAATGGTGTTCTTTTTCAAGGAAATCAACAGAAAGGTGTTAAATACCATGCTGGGTTTTGCGGCTGGAGTAATGATTGCCGCAAGCTTCTGGTCGCTGCTGGCTCCAGCAATAGAAATGGCCGAGGATTCCTCAATCCCTGCCTGGCTGGTGGCCGCCATAGGTTTTATGGGCGGAGCTGCGTTTTTATACCTGGCAGACAGGATAATACCTCATATGCATTTGAACTCCAAGGACGGAGAAAGCGAGGGTATAACCACAAATCTGAAACGGAGCATACTGCTTGTTTTCTCCATAACTCTGCATAACATACCGGAGGGGCTTGCAGTGGGCGTTGCCTTTGGAGCTATAGCAAACGGAATAACCGACGGTTCACTGATGTCTGCCCTGGCGATTGCAATAGGTATAGGGCTGCAGAACTTCCCTGAAGGTGCGGCAGTATCCATACCCTTAAGACGTGAAGGACTGTCCCGCAGAAGAAGCTTCTTCTACGGCCAGGCTTCCGGAATCGTTGAGCCCATCGCGGGAGTACTGGGAGCAGCCCTGGTAATGTTTGTGAAGCCGGTGCTGCCATACGCCCTGGCATTTGCAGCAGGAGCCATGATATTTGTGGTAGTGGAGGAGCTTATCCCCGAGGCTCAGAGCGGCTCCCATGAAAGTACCCATCTGGCAACGGCAGGCTGCATTATCGGTTTTACGGTAATGATGATACTGGACGTTGCCCTGGGATAAGATTAACCGCAGGAAATGTATGAACCCAGGTGTTTCAGACCACCAGCACTACGGGTTAACTAATGACTCTGGAATTCGTCCTTTTCTCTGCGGAAGGCGGTATGCCATAATACTTCTTGTATAATTTGCTGAAATAGTACGCATCATCGTAGCCCACATTCCTGGCTACAGCCTTAATGGGAATGTTGCCTTCGTTCAGAAGCTCATTGGCCTTTGTCAGCCTTATCCTTATCAGGTGGTTAATAGGGGATTCTCCGGTTTCCTCCTTGAAGATCTTGGATATGTAAACCGGGCTCAGGTACATATTGTGAGCAAGCCTGTATAAGGATATGGATTTCATATAATTCTGGCTTAAATATTGGAGTATGGTATTTACAATATTGGTTTTCTCCGAGGTTGATATATTTAGCCTGGCTTTTTCTGATTTGTCCCTGTTGGCATTCATTCCCCTGTACAGCAGGGAGGTCAGCTTAAGAATACTGGCCTTTATTACCAGGTCACAGTAGGGCTCGTTCTTTTCCTGCTCCGACAGGGTTTCGTTTATGCACTTGAAAATATCGGGCTGAAAAAGGGGCATGGTATAAACGTGTTCGGCATCAGCTTCAATCATATAGTTCGGGGGGAGATTCTTTATCTGAAAATCTCCAAGGGCATAATTGAACTCTTCTGCCCGGACCCCGGCAGGAATTTTCTTCAGATGCTTCACTCCCGGCTTCATAATGATAATACTTCCTTTGCCGACTTCATAATCCGCATCATCAATTGTATAAGTAAAATTACCTGACAGTATAATCTTAATCTCTGTGAAATCATGAGAGTGATATTTTACACTGCTTTCACTGTTCAGCACATGGTTAAACGCATAGAGCAAGGTCGGATTGAAGCATTCGGCTCTCACTTCTGGCATACACAAAAGAAATCACTCCTATAACTTATGTATTTTATATATAACAGTAAATTAAACAAATATATAGTCAAGAAAAAAGTGGTATAGACTTATATCAACTCTATGTTATCATAAAGTTCAATTGATTCCTATCATCAAACATTAACAAAAGTACTTGGTAACAAAGGATAAAAATATACATCACCAGGTAAAGAATATCCATTTTATAAGGAGACTTACTCTTTATAATAGTACTAAGTACAGTCAATGAGGAAGGAACTTTTTATGGAAAATATCAAGTGGGTTTGGGGCTATATACGTCAGTACAGGTTAAGGATATGTGTCAGTCTTTTTATGGCCCTGGCAGCATCTGCTCTTAGCATGGTGTCGCCGTACATATCAGGTGTAATAGTTGACAAGGTAATCCGGCAGGGACAGACAGGACTGCTCTTGAAGCTGTCTGTATTGATAATGGGAGCCATAATAGCAAAAGCAATAATACGGTTTACCTATCAAATAAGTTTTGAAAAGGTATCTCAGGGCGCGTTTATGACAATCCGGGAGAACATGTACAAAAAGCTTCAAGAGCTGGATTTCAAGTTTTTTGATACCACGAGAACCGGAGACATAATGGCTAAAATGACCGGAGATATGGAGACAGTCCGTCACTTCATAGCCTGGGTAATATATATGTCCTTTGAGAACTCTGTCATATTCCTGTTTGCAGTCATACTGCTTTTCACCATAAACTGGCAGTTTACGCTGATAATGCTGCTGGTGATACCGTTTCTTGCCTGGGCGGCTATAAAGCTTGCAAGTGAAGTAAGGCCAACCTTTTCTGCAATCAGGCAGCAGTTTTCGCGGCTGAATTCAGTAGTTCAGGAGAATATCAGCGGCAACAGGGTTATAAAGGCCTTTGCATCTGAAAAAATCGAGATAGGAAAGTTTGACAGGGAAAACGAAGCCTACAGGCAGAGGAACATGGATTCCGCAAATGTATGGTCCAAGTACCTGCCCATAATAGATTCACTGGCGGGAACGCTTTCCCTTACTATTATCATAATCGGAGGTATACTGGCGGTTAACGGGCAGATAACCCTGGGAGAGCTGGTTACCTTCAACTCAATAATCTGGGCACTGGGCAATCCTATGAAAATGAGCGGCTGGCTCATAAATGACATACAGCGTTTCAATGCATCTGCCGACAAGATCAGAGAGTTCTTTGACACGGAAACCTCTATCAGCAATGGCCAAAAGCCTTCGGAAGACCATATAAGGGGAATAGTCGAATTCAAAAACGTAAGCTTCGGGTATGAAACAGAAGAAGTTCTAAGGGATATAAATCTCAAGGTAAATCCCGGACAGACAATAGCTATCATTGGACCTACAGGCTCCGGAAAATCGACGCTGGTAAATCTTATATGCAGATTCTATGACTGCTGCCAGGGTGAAATTCTTATTGACGGTGTCAATGTAAAGGATATTGATCTTAAAAACCTCAGGGAGAAGATATCAGTGGCCATGCAGGATGTTTTCCTGTTTTCGGACACTATTGAGGGAAATATTGCATACGGTGTGCCGGATGCGCCCTATGAATCAGTAAAATGGGCGGCTGGAATAGCCGATGCCGACAGGTTTATATCAAGCCTGCCCGATGGCTATGACACGATCATAGGTGAAAGAGGTGTGGGCCTTTCAGGAGGTCAGCGTCAAAGGATAGCACTTGCGCGGGCGATCCTTAAGAATCCGTCCATACTGATTCTGGATGATACCACCTCCAGTGTGGATATGGAAACAGAGTTTTTAATACATAAGACGTTGAGAACCTTCTATAATAATAAGACAACCTTTATAATCGCACACAGAATCGCGTCTGTGAAGAATGCCGACAATATCCTGGTGCTGAACGGAGGAAGAATAATAGAACAGGGTACCCATGAGGAGCTTTTAAATATGAAGGGCTATTACTACAATGTTTATCTGACACAGTTCGGTGATTTTGATGCCGGAACAGTACAGGAGGTGTGCTGATGGCAAGAAATAAATACGATATGGATGAAGAGCTGGTATCAGTGTTCCGGAGCAAGGACCTTATAAGGCTGCTGGGGTACTTGAAGCCCTATAAGCGCACAATGGCAATAACTATAATTCTGATGCTGATTGCCAGTGTGGCAAACCTGCTGGGGCCTGTACTGGTACAGGATGCCATTGACAACAGGATACCCGGCAAGGATGTAACCGGCCTTGTGGTATTGTCATGCATTTTTGCAGCAACGCTGGTAATCAATGCAGTCTGCTTTAAATTAAGAGTAAGGCTCATGTCTGCCATAGGAAACAATATTGTAAAAAAGATAAGGGAGGATATTTTTTATAAGCTGCAGGAGCTTCCCTTCGCATACTATGACAGCAGGCCACACGGAAAAATCCTGGTGAGGGTAATAAATTATGTGAATTCCCTCAGTGATTTGCTTTCAAACGGTTTTATAAACTTTATTACAGACATGTTCACCCTCATATGCATTGTGGCATTCATGCTCTTTATAAATGTCAAGCTGACTCTGATCAGCCTGCTGGGGCTTCCGCCGCTTATCATCACAATAATGTTCATAAAGAACATACAGAGAAGAAATACTCAGGCACTCAGCATGAAGCAGTCCAACCTTAATGCGTATATACACGAAAGCATATGCGGAGTGAAGGTTACCCAATCCTTTGCACGTGAGAAGGAAAACGAGGGTATATTTCACGAACTGAGTACAGCCTACAGAAAGGCCTGGATGAAGTTTGTCAAATCAAACTTCATCCTATGGCCCATAATTGACACCATTTCAACAGGTGGAGTGGTACTTTTGTACTTTGCAGGAATAATGTGGATTCAGGACATTTCTGTGGGTGTGCTCATAGCGTTTGTGAGTTACATATGGAGATTCTGGCTGCCCATAACCAACATGGGAAATTTCTACAATGCCATGATTAATGCCATGGCTTACCTGGAGAGAATATTTGAGACCATAGACGAGAAGCCTGCAATAGCCGATAAGCCTGGTGCTGTTCAAATGCCGCAGGTAAAAGGACGGGTGGAATTTAGAAATGTGGGCTTTGCCTATGACGTGGAAGAGGGAAATAAAATACTTGATAATATCAGCTTCTTATTTGAGCCTGGAAGCACAGTAGCACTGGTAGGGCCTACAGGTGCGGGGAAAAGCACTGTAATAAACCTGTTGAGCAGATTCTACGATGTTCAGGAGGGAGAAGTGCTGATAGACGGAATAAACCTTAAGGATGTAACCTTGAACTCCATCAGGTGTCAGATGGGAGTGATGCTTCAGGATACCTTCCTTTTTTCGGGAACCGTAATGAGCAATATAAAATATGCTCGGCCGGAGGCAACCGACGAGGAAGCCATACAGGCTGCAAAGGCCGTGTGTGCCCATGATTTTATTATCAATCTGAAGGATGGCTATAACACTGAAATAAATGAAAGAGGCACCCGTCTGTCCATCGGTGAAAGGCAGTTGATATCCTTCGCCAGGGCGTTGCTGGCAGACCCGCGCATACTCATACTGGATGAAGCTACCTCCAGCATAGATACCAGAACTGAGCAGGCATTGCAGAACGGCCTGCAAAGGCTGTTAAAGGGCAGAACTTCATTTATAATAGCTCACAGGCTATCAACCATTAAAAACGCAGACTGCATCATGTATATCGACAACGGGAGGATTGTAGAGAGGGGAACACACCAGGAGCTGCTTGACGCAAAGGGGAGCTATTACAAGCTGTACAATTCGCAGTTCAGTGTACTCAAGGCTGTTTAGGAACAGCGGTCTTTACATGTGGCAAATATTGAATTATGATATAAATAAAATAAATATTGGAAGTTAAGCTGGTGGTGCAGACCACTGGTTCATATTTTATTTAATTAATCAATCATTGGGGAGGAACAAGACAGTGAGCATTACTGGAAAATTATTCGGCACTTTGCCTGACGGCACACAAGCAGAACTTTTCACCCTGACAAATTCCAAAAATGTGTCGGTGGATATTACAAATTACGGCGGAATTATTGTGGCTATTTCTGTTCCGGACAAAAGTGGCAAAATGGACGATGTTACACTTGGCCACGGCGTTCTTGACAATTATATGGATAATCCCGCCTACCTGGGAGCATTAATAGGAAGACATGCAAACAGGATAGAGGATGCAAGCTTTGAGCTGAACGGCAAAGTATATGAGCTTGCAAAAAATGACGGAGAAAATCATTTGCACGGGGGAATAACAGGTTTTCACAACGTAGTATGGAAGGCGGAGACCATTACTGAAAACGGTTGTGAAAAGCTTGTGCTAACCCATACCAGTCCGGACGGAGAAGAAAACTATCCTGGAAAACTTGATGTTAGGGTAGAGTATTCTCTGACAGAAGACAACGAACTTATAATTGACTATTCTGCGGTTACCGACAAGGATACTGTCATAAATCTTACAAACCACGCTTATTTCAACCTTGGCGGTCACGGTTCGGGAGATGTGCTGAAGCATCAGCTGTATATAAATGCAGACAGCTTTACGCCTGTAGATGAGGAGTGTATTCCCACAGGGGAGATAAGAAGTGTTAAGGGAACAGTTATGGATTTTACCAGCCTCAAATACTTTACAGAAGGCATCAGCAGTGATGATAACCAGATAGTAAACGGCCTCGGCTACGACCACAACTGGGTGTTGAATACAAAGGGAGACCTGAAGGAGGTGGCGGCAGAGCTGTATCATCCTCAGAGCGGGCGTCTCATGCAGGTATTCACCACCAAGCCGGGGGTGCAGTTTTACTCGGGAAATCACCTCAGCAAGGAAGAGAACCTCATCGGTAAGGGCAATACCGTATATTGCAAAAGAAGCGGCTTGTGCCTTGAAACACAGTTTTTCCCCAATGCAATGAAACACAAGCATTTCCCGTCACCGGTCCTGAAGGCAGGAGATAAATACCAGCATACTACCATATACAGATTTGGAATCAGATAAAAAACAAAAGCCCCTGGCCAAAAACCAGGGGTTTAATTTGATGCAATGTGACTGATGTACAACTGATGTACATGCTTATCTTTTAGCGTAATCGCCATTATAGCTTCTTTGTGATGATTTTTTTGCTTTTCTGCAATCAGGACATCTTGCAGGCTCATTTGTGAATCCTTTTTCCGCATAAAACTGTTGCTCGCCAACCGTAAATGTGAAAGTTGCGCCGCAATCTTTACAAGTAAGAGTTTTGTCTTGCATTGGACTACCTCCAAAAATTTTTATTGCTGAGCATATAAGAACTTAAACATACGGAGCGAAAAAGGATTGTACAAATAAGAATAAGAAATTATAAGCCTTAGCAATTATATTATACTATTCTAAGAAATATTTAGCAAGAAATTTGTTAATTCTGGAAAATATATAAAGCTGCGCAGCTATTGCACGGCAGCCAGTTGAAGGAGCAGACAGGATATCAAAATAAATTTTAAAAGCTATTGACAAAAGCTCTTTTGTACCGTAAAATATCAAATGTGTCTTGCGGGACACGATATATGGTGGGTATAGCTCAGTCGGTTAGAGCGCCAGATTGTGGCTCTGGAGGCCGTGGATTCGAATTCCACTATTCACCCCAAGAAAAGGTATAAGCTTTTATTGCTTATACCTTTTTTACTTTTAAAGGGAAATATAACCACTGAAGGGAGCTAACATGGATTATATAAAATCAAACAAGGAAGCCTGGGAAGAGGCCTTTGAGCACCGGGCCCCGGGTTGGTGCGAGGATATTATAAAAAGGTTGAGGGAGGAAGAATCCCCCTTTTTGGAAAGTGAAATGTGGGAGGAATTACAGGCGGTTGACCTGAAAAACAAGACCATTGGACAGTTTTGCTGCAACAACGGCAGGGAATTGCTGGCCGCTATGAAGCTGGGGCCTGAAAAGGGAATAGGCTTTGACATAGCTGAAAACATGGTGGCATGGGCAAACGATATTGCCTTAAGGACAAACACACGCTGTTCCTTTGTTTCAGCCAATATACTGGAACTGGATGAAGGTTATGAAGACAGCTTTGACCTGATATTTTTTACTATTGGTGCAATAACCTGGTTTCAGGATTTGAACCTACTTTTCAGCAAAGTTTCATCCTGCATAAAAAAAGGCGGGATACTTTTAATAAGCGATATGCATCCTGTTACCAACATGCTGGCTTTCCAGGGCGAGGACAACTATGATGAGAAGGCTCCGGGCAAGCTTGTTAATTCATATTTCAGGCAAGAGCCCTGGGAGGAGAGCAACGGAAAATTTTATATGAGCGGGAAGGAGTACAGTTCAAAAACCTTCTTCAGTTACTCCCACACCTTTTCCGATCTGGTGAATTCCCTCACCCGCAATAACCTGTCTGTTTTAAGCCTGAGAGAATATGAGCACGACGTTTCAGAAAGCCTGGCCCACCTGAACGACACCGGAATACCGCTGTCGTATATATTGAGGGCAAAAAAGCTTTAATATCTCGACCTGCTTTCAGAATTTTAACGTCATGTCCAGTAATACCATAGTTTCAGATAAAAAAAGACCCTGCATACAAATGTATACAGGGTCTTTTTGGTGACCCATCGCAGATTCGAACTGCGGACACCTTGATTAAAAGTCAAGTGCTCTGCCAACTGAGCTAATGGGTCAAATGGCTGGGATGGCTGGACTCGAACCAACGAAATGCCAGAGTCAAAGTCTGGTGCCTTACCGGCTTGGCTACATCCCAACGTCAAGCGCAAAACCTATTATAAATAGGTTTGCACTTTTTGTCAAGCAAATTGGTTATATTTTTTTCACTTTAAAATCCTGCGTTGCAATATCCACCAGCCTCAGTTCCTTGTTCCTTTCCTCGGCCATTCTGATGGACCATTCGTTTTCAAACAGTATGGAATTTCTTGCCAGCTTATCCTCCACAATTACCGCTGTGCTTGGCAAATTGAGCTTTCTGGGGTCCAGCCCTTCGTTTTCAATCCAACGGGCGTGCCTATAGGGAAGGTTCTGGAGGCGAAGCTGCACACCGTATTCATTTTTCAGCCTGTATTCCAGCACTTCAAACTGCAGGGCACCTACTACTCCGATTATCAGGGCTTCAATACCGATGTCAATCTGTTTGAAGACCTGTATGGCACCTTCCTCAGACAGTTGGTCTATTCCTTTTATAAACTGCTTTCTCTTCATTGTGTCGGCAGGTGTCACTCTGGCAAAATATTCGGCAGGGAATATGGGAATGCCTTCAAACCTGACATTGCCGTTACCTTCAAAAAGAGTATCCCCAAGATTGAATATGCCGGGGTCAAATAAGCCTATAATATCGCCGGCATAGGCCACGTCCACAATGGTGCGCTCCTGGGCCATGAATTGCTGGGGCTGAGACAGACGGATCTCCTTCCCCGTGGTTACATGCTTTACCGACATGCCCTTTGAAAACTTGCCGGAGCATATTCTCAGAAAGGCCAGTCTGTCTCTGTGGGTAGGGTTCATATTGGCCTGGATTTTAAATATAAAGCCTGAAAATTTGTCACTTTCAGGATCGACTTCGCCTTCGGAGGTGTCCACAATGCCAGGTGAGGGAGCCAGCTCAAGGAACTCCTCCAGGAACGGCTGCACTCCGAAATTGGTCATGGCACTTCCGAAAAACAAGGGGGTGAGTTCACCGCTCCGGATCTTCTTTTTGTCAAATTCATCACCAGCCATGTCCAGCAGCTCTATATCCTCACACAGCTTGTCGTGGTAATGGCTTCCCAGCAGGTCGGCAAAAACAGGGTCGTCAACCTTTCCAACAGTGGAGGAAACCTGAGACTGCCCATGCTCACCGCCGTCGAACAGCTCAATCTGCTTGTGCTTCCTGTTGTACACACCTTTAAAGTCGCCTTCTGTTCCTATGGGCCAGTTCATTGGGTAGGAGCGGATGCCCAGCACCCGTTCTATTTCCTCCATAAGCTCGAAAGGGTCTTTACTGGCACGGTCCATCTTGTTTACAAAGGTAAAGATAGGAATGCCCCTGAGCTTACAAACATGAAAAAGCTTTATGGTCTGGGCTTCCACACCCTTGGCTCCGTCAATGAGCATTACGGCGCTGTCCGCAGCAACCAGGGTCCTGTATGTATCCTCACTGAAGTCCTGGTGACCGGGGGTATCCAGAATGTTTATACAGAAGCCGCTGTAATCAAACTGCATTACACTGGAGGTTACTGAGATACCTCTCTGTTTTTCTATTTCCATCCAGTCTGACACGGCATATTTATTTGCTTTTCTTGCTTTTACTGAACCTGCAAGCCTTATGGCGCCTCCGTACAAGAGGAGTTTTTCCGTAAGGGTGGTTTTACCGGCATCAGGGTGGGATATGATGGCAAAGGTCTTTCTGCGGGCAACTTCTTTCTTGATTTCACTTTTTATGTCTGGCATTTGATCTTGTGTGACCCGGAGGTTATGCAGTACAAAGCTCCGGGCACATTCCTCCCGTATTTCCATTATTAAAGTTTTAAAAATTATTTTAAGCATGGCAGCACTGCTTTACAGCAGCCCCGATACCATAGTGTCTTAACAATCAGATTTCATTTTATATTATAGCCAATATGGTGTCAAATAGTAATTGCTTCGGGACAAAGACAAATATTTATGACTTGCGTATAAAAAACATTATTAAAAGGATATTTTGAATGTAAATAGAATATATGCTATAGAATATATATTGTTAATAATATAAAATATTTATAACGGACTGGATAATTCCAGTAATTTTATAGTTATAGCCGGAGGGGATTTGATGGACAAAATTCGAATTACATTTAATAATGAAGAATATGAGATAGAGAAAAAAACTACCCTGCTTGAGCTGGCAAAACGTTTTCAGTCTTCATATAAATCAAATATAGTAGCTGCACGTGTAAACAATGACATCAGGGAGCTGAGCTATGAGCTTGCTGAGGATGCCAGGCTCAGATTTATTGATCTGACCGATGAGGACGGAATGAGGATATATAGAAGAAGCCTGTATTTTATTTTCATTAAAGCCGTCAATGAACTTTTCCCCGAGAGAAATGCCGTTATAAGCCATCCCATGAGCAATGGAGTATACTGTGAAATCAGGGGCGATGAGGAGCTCACTGAAATGGACGTTGAGGCAGTACAGAAAAAGATGCATGAGATTGTGGCCTGTGGGCTGCCCTTTGAAAAAAAGACAGTCTCCACTGAGGCTGCCAGAGAGCTTTATAAGAAGACGGGAAGGCTTGACAAGTATGAAGTTCTGGAACACAGGCAGAAGCCTTATGTAACGGTGTACAACTGCGGCGGCTATGAGGACTATTATTATGGCTATATGGTTCCAGATACAGGCTATATTAAATGCTTCAGTCTCAGATACCACCAGCCGGGAGTTGTGATTCAATTTCCCGTAAAAGGAAAACCTGATGAACTTCCAACCTTTGAGGAGCAGAAAAAACTCTTTAAGGTATTCATTGAATACAAAAAGTGGGTTCGCATTCTGGGGGTTGAGAATGTGGGTGCCTTGAACGATATTGTAAAAGCCGGAGAAATAGGAGATCTTATAAGGGTAAGCGAGGCCCTCCAAGAGAAGAAGATAGCTGAAATCGCAGACAAGATTACAAACCACGAGGAAGAAAAGCGCATAGTACTCATTTCAGGACCGTCTTCCTCAGGCAAAACCACTTTTGCCAACAGACTGGGCATACAGCTTAGAGTCAACGGGTATACTCCAAAAACCATATCCCTGGATAATTATTTTGTGAACAGGGAGCTAACCCCCAGGGATGAGGACGGGGAATACGACTATGAAGCCCTTGAGGCCATAGACGTAGAGCTGTTCAACAAGCATTTGGCGGCACTGCTGGAGGGCTTTGAGGTGGAGATACCCGTATACAACTTTGAGACGGGCTCAAGAGAAGCCACAGGACAAAGGATGAAAATGAGTAAAAACACCATACTTGTCATAGAAGGAATACATGGGCTCAATGACAGGCTCACTGCATCTATTTCACCTGAGGACAAATACAAGATATATGTTAGCGCATTGACTTCAATGAACATAGACGACCACAACCGTATACCCTCCACTGATACGAGAATCATCAGGAGGATTGTCCGGGATAACCAGTTCAGAGGCTGCTCTGCCATTAATACAATTAACAGGTGGCCTTCAGTAAGAAGAGGAGAGGAGAAAAACATATTTCCCTACCAGGAGAACGCTGATATTATGTTTAACTCCTCGCTGGTATATGAGCTCTGTGTGCTGAAAACCTTTGCAGAGCCGCTTCTGATGGAGCTGGGGCCGGAAAATGAAAGGTACTCCGAGGTTAAGCGACTCATAGAATTTTTAAGCTATTTTCTGCCTGCTGACGGAAAAGATATTCCCAATAATTCAATCGTAAAAGAATTTGTAGGCGGCAGCTGCTTTTCTTGATAATCCAATGACTTAATAATTTGTTGAAGAGGTGAGGTCTATGAAACTCCTTGATATTTCCCGATTATTAAACGCCCGGGTTCTGACAGGAGATAACCTTCTGGATTATGAGGTTACTTCTGCCTGCGGCTCAGATCTTATGAGCGATGTAATGGCTTATGTAACTGAAAATGTTGTTCTTTTGACAGGCCTTATTAATTTGCAGGTCGTAAGGACGGCTGAAATGATGGATATCAAGGCAGTGATATTTGTAAGAGGGAAGCAGCCCCTTGAAAACATGGTTGAACTGGCCCGTGAGAAAAACATTGCAATAATGGCCACAAACCTCACCATGTTTCCAGCCTGCGGTATTTTGTACGAGGCCGGCCTCAAGGGCAGCGCCGGCGTTGGTTCCGGGAGGCAGGCATGAGCACTGTAAGGCTTTGCTACACTATTCCCTCCAATGATTTTATAGCTGCTGGTGAGGCCTCCAGCAATGTGAAAAAAATTCTGTCTCAGATAGGTATTCCTGCTGATAAAATAAAAAAGGCAGCTATAGCCATGTACGAAGCAGAAATAAACGCGGTGATTCATGCAGGCGGCGGTATGGCCCATGTGGAGATAAACGCCGACAGGGTGGTTATAAATATGGAGGACAACGGTCCGGGAATACCTGACCTGGACCTGGCTATGACCGAGGGCTGGTCCACTGCTCCGGACAATATAAGAGAAATGGGCTTTGGTGCTGGTATGGGGCTTCCAAATATGAAAAAATATGCCGACCAGCTGGATATAAAAACCCAGGTGGGGGTTGGAACTACTGTGACTATAACAGTTAGTTTCAGACAGCCGTGATGCCAGCAGGAAGTTTTACCGGGTTTAATCAGCCTGGCTGGCCTTAGTGAATTTACCTGATATCTTTGGGCATGGGGGTTATTATGAACGAATATTTTCATTCTGTTAATCTCGATAAGGATAAATGCAGAGGCTGCACAAATTGCATTAAAAGGTGTCCCACAGAGGCTATCCGTGTCAGAAAGGGCAAGGCGGGCATCATAAGGGAGAGATGTATAGACTGTGGCGAATGTATACGGGTTTGTCCCTATCATGCGAAAACTGCCATAAGTGACGAACTCGACGAAATTAAAAATTACCGCTATAAGGTTGCAATCCCTGCTCCCTCCTTTTACGGACAGTTTGACAAGAAATATACCAGGGACAACATTCTAAATGCCTTGAAGGGTATGGGGTTTGACCAGGTTTTTGAGGTTGCCAGGGCAGCGGAAATAGTCAGCGAAGCCACTAGGCATATGATACTTGAGCCCTCTGTCAAAAAGCCCATGATATCCTCGGCCTGCCCCGGAGTGGTACGATTGATACAGGTCAGATTTCCGGGACTGATTGAGAACATAGTAAAGTTGGAATCTCCTATGGAGGTGGCGGCTAAAATAGTCAAGGCCCAGCTGCGGGAAAATAGCAATATTCCAAAGGAGGAAATCGGAGTTTTTTTTATTTCTCCCTGTCCTGCCAAGGTCACAAGTGTAAAATCTCCCTATGAAAAGCAGACCTCCTATGTGGACGGCGTTTTATCAATGAAGGAGGTATTTGTGAAGGTACTGGCGGAACTGGGCAGTCCCGATAATGCTGCAAGGTATTCGGAGGCGGGACTGGAGGGGCTGGACTGGGCCAATGCCGGAGGAGAAAGCGGAGCACTGTCCACTGAGAAAATACTTGCAGTAGACGGAATCCATAATGTGATTAAGATTCTGGACGAAATAGAAGGCGACAGGCTTTCCGAGGTGGATTTTGTTGAAGCGCTTTGCTGTGTGGGAGGCTGTCTGGGGGGGCCGCTTACGGCAGCCAATGTTTTTGTGGCGAAAACCACATTGAAAAAGCATATGCTGGAGGCTCCTGCCAGCAGCATTGAAAAAATGCTCCCCAAAAGCTTTGAGGAGCTGGTCTGGACGTCAAATGTAGAATACAAGCCGGTTATGAAGCTGGATCAGGATATATTGAAGGCCATGGAGAAGCTTGAAAAGCTGGAAAGCATATATGACGGCCTGCCGGGACTGGACTGCGGCGCCTGCGGAGCACCAAACTGCAGGGCCCTGGCTGAGGATATTGTAAGAGAAATAGCCAATGAGACGGACTGTATTTTCAAGCTCAGACAAAGAATAAGGGATCTGGCGGAAGAGATGGTGGAGCTTGGAGGCAAGGTCCCACCGGTTATGGACAGTGACGGGCAGGAGGAAGAGGCATAAAAGGATATGATTGAAAGGTTAAATATATATGAATGTTGGGGATTTAATCAAAATAATTTCAGGAGAGCTGCTGACGGATAATATGTCCGCTCTGGAGGTCCAGGTTGAAAATCTGTATATATGCGATCTGCTGAGCTGGGTCATGTCACATGCTCAAAAGGGCGATGGGTGGGTAACCGTGCTTACAAATGTAAATGTGCCTGCGGTGGCACTGATGACAGAGGTGGCCTGTGTAATAATACCGGAAGGTATTAAAATAGAGCAGTTGACACTGAAAAGAGCAAATGAAAATGGAATAATAATAGTAGGAACTGTACTTAACTCTTTTGAGATAAGCAAGAAACTCATACAGTCAAGGCTGCTGTGAGTTTTATACATCCGCCCGGAGGTGGTAGCAATTGAAGCTTGCATATGATTTGCATATCCACACTGCATTATCTCCATGTGCAGACCGGGATATGACACCCAAAAATATTGTGAATATGAGTATTTTAAAGGGCTTGGATGTTATTGCGGTCACCGATCATAATTCCTGCAGGAATGTAAGGGCCTGCATTTCATGTGCAAAAGACAGTCCACTGCTGGTAATACCCGGCATGGAGGTTGAAACTTCAGAGGAAATACATTTGCTGTGCCTGTTCCCCCATGCGGGGAGAGCAGAGGAAATGCAGGAGTGGGTATATTCTCACCTGCCGTATATACGAAATAATGAAGAAATCTTTGGAGCCCAATTAGTTATGGATGACAATGACAGTATAACCAGTGTTGAAGCACGTCTGCTTTTGTGCTCCGCTGCAATAACTATAAATGAGGTGTTTGAGGTAGTGCAGAACAGGCTGGAGGGAGTCGTTATTCCCGCGCATATAGACAGACAGGCAAATTCGCTGCTGGAAAGCTTCGGGGTTATGCCACAGGATATAAGCATGAGCTGCGTGGAGCTCGGTCATAAAGAACAGGTCTCCCGGTTGATCACCCGGCATCCTTCTTTGAGAAATATGAAGAGACTTTTCTCATCTGATGCACATTATCTGGGACAAATCAGCGAACGTGAAAATTTTTTAGAAGCAGCCTGCAAGGAGGTTAAAGCGGTAATAGACTTTTTGTGCAAGTAAATTGCAAGCGGTTGTTTAGTAAAAACTCAAAGTCCGGAGGATTTAACATTGAACTTTATTACAAGCGGTCAGAATAATACTATTAAGGAAATAAAGGCTTTACACCAGAAGAAGTACAGAGATGCCCAGCAGCTATATTTTGTAGAAGGTATAAGACTTGTGGGCGATGCTGTGGACAACGGGCAAAGCATTGTAAAGGCTGTGATTTCGGACAGGCTGGAGAGTCTTAACGGTGGGAGTGCTCTCATTTCAAAACTTTCAAAGGTATGCGGGCAGATTTTCTGTGTGCCGGAGAAGCTCTTCAAGGAAATATCCGATACGCAATCTCCCCAGGGGGTGCTTGCAGTTTTGACAAAGCAGCCGTCAGACATGGAAGCTGTGCTGGAAAATGGTAAAGCGGTAGTTGTCCTGGACAGTCTTCAGGACCCGGGAAATGTCGGTACTATTATAAGAACTGCGGATGCTGCTGGGATTTCAGCGGTGCTGATGACAAAGGGCTGTGTGGATGTTTACTCCCCCAAGGTGCTTCGCTCCACAATGGGTTCTGTTTTTCATCTTCCCATAATTGAGGACGTGGATATTATCAAATCACTTGAAGTTCTACGGGAAAAGGGTTACAAGATCATAGCTTCCCATCTCCAGGGGGAAAACAGCTATTATGATGAAGACCTGACCTTAAGGAGTGCCATAATAATAGGAAATGAGGCCAACGGAATCAGTGAGGAAACTGCCGCACTGTCGGACAAGCTGGTGAGGATTCCCATGCCTGGAAGGGCGGAGTCCCTGAACGCTTCAGTTGCTGCCTCCATAATGATTTACGAATATGTAAGACAGAACAACTTGTGATTTGATATTTCGACTAGGAATTATAAAATTTTCCAAATTTTTTTACAAATATCTTGTTTAAAAACAATAGTTATTATATAATATTCTTGAATGGGAGCGTTCCCTATGAGGAGGCCAAATTGATTAATATTTTCGATATAGCAAAAACAGCAGGTGTTTCAAAAACTACTGTATCAAGAGTTATAAACAATCAGCCCGGCGTCAGGGAAGACACACGAAAGAAAGTACTTGAAACTATTGAAGGCCTGAATTATATTCCCAATCAGGCTGCTCGCAGCCTTGTATCCAGGAAGGCGGGAGTAATAGGTGTAATTTATAACGAATTCAATACGTCTGTGTATCTGGAACTGGCAAATTTGCTGGAAAAGTATGCATCCGGTTATAGTTACAATATAGTATTTTGCAGCTCAAACGACGATTTCAATTCAAAGGCAAGATATGTGCAGTACTTTACCGGAGGAGCGGCAGACGGTCTGATTTTGTTCGGAAGTGATACCAGAGACAGGGAACTGGTACAAAAGATTGTAAGCATCAATTTTCCTCTGGTTTTGATTGAGAATCATTTTGACGATTTGAATATAAATAACATTATAATAGACAATTTCTCAGGAGCGAAAAAAGCGGTGGATTACCTTATAAATATGGGGCATGAAAGAATTGCGCATATTACAGGAAATCTGAATCACAGAGCTGCTTCAGACAGAATGAACGGGTACATTGAAGCACTTAATGCTGCTGGCATAAGGTATAACAGGGACTATGTAGTGTTTACCGATGCCGGTGAAAACAGCGGAGCAGCAGGTGTTGAAAAGCTTGTCTCTTTAAAGGAACCGCCCACAGCACTGTTTACCTTCAATGACCTGCAGGGCTATGAGGCGGTGCAAAAGGCTGTAGAATTAGGTGTGTCGGTGCCTCGGAAACTTTCAGTGGTTGGGTTTGACAATATCTATCAGGTGCTGAGGTTTATGCCCTCCAGCCTGCGGCTGACTTCCATGAAACAGCCCATGGAAAAGATTGCGGAGGCGGCGGTTAAGTTGATAATTGACAATATAAATGACAAGAGTATTGAGCCAAGAGCACTTGCGTTTGAAACGGATATATACCAAGGCACCTCCTGCAGTCCGGTGGTTCAGAGGTTGAAGTTGGATGTCAGGTGACTTTACTTCGGGCACTCAATAGGTGCCTCTGAATAAGAACTTTGATTAATATATGGTTATTAAAAATGGGAACGCTCCCAATAACTTAGGAGGCTTGCATGCGGTACGGATATTTTGACAAGAAAAACAAGGAATATGTTATAACCAGACCGGATACGCCCACTCCATGGATCAACTATATTGGCAGCGGTGCATATGGCGGTATAATATCCAATACCGGAGGGGGCTACAGTTTTCACAAGGACCCTCAGAACAGAAGGGTTACCCGCTATAGGTACAACAATATTCCTGCCGACAGACCTGGAAGGTATATATACATAAGAAACCGGGAAAACGGAGAATATTGGAATCCAGGCTATCAACCGGTCCAGAAAAAGCTGGATGATTACAATTGCCGTCATGGCATGGGTTATACGGTACTGTCAGGGGAATACCAGGGAGTAATAGGCGAAGTAACCTATTTTGTTCCCGATGACAAGGATTTTGAAATATGGCATTTAAAGGTGTCAAATACGAGGGCTGTAAGTCAAAAGCTTCAGGTATTCGCCTATTCCGAGTTTTGCTTCTGGCAGGCCATTATGGACCAACAGAATGTTGACTGGGTTCAGCAGATTAATCAGGGCAGATATGAGGATGGGATTATTACCTATTATCCCCATTACATAAACGACAATGCCGCTTTCTTTGCAACTGCTGAAAATATCAGCAGTTATGATACAAATCTGGAAGCCTTTATAGGAAAATACCGCTCTGAAAGCAATCCCCTGGCAGTTGAGCAGGGAGCCTGCAGCAATTCCATATCCTACAGGATGAACGGGGTGGGTGCCTTTTGCATAGAGCTGGAGCTTGGAGCGAAGGAAGAAAAGGATATTGTTTTTGTTTTGGGCTTTGCAGAGGACAGGACAAATATAAGAGAAGACATAAAGGACTACCTCACTCCAGACGGCGCACGAGCTGCGCTGGAAAGGCTTAAGGCTTACTGGAACAGCTATACGGGTAAACTTAGTGTTGAGACTCCGGATGAAGATATGAATCTTTTTGTAAATATATGGAATCAGTATCAATGCAAGACCACTTTTAACTGGTCGCGCTTTGTTTCACTGTATCAACTTGGTTTGGGCAGAGGGATGGGAATCCGTGACAGTGCTCAGGATACCCTCGGTGTAATGCACACGATCCCTGAGGAGGCCAGAGAACTGATAGTAAAGCTGCTTCAGTGCCAATATACCGACGGAAGGGCCTATCACCTGTTCTTCCCTCTCACTGGAGAAGGCGGAGTAGGGGATGCACCGGTAAAATTGTTTGACTGGTATTCAGACGACCATTTGTGGCTGATTCTGGCGGTTAACGCCTATGTCAAGGAGTCAGGCGACTTGGGCTTTCTGGAACAGTCAGTACTGTACAATGATAAGTCCAGCTCGGCTTCAGTTATGGAGCATCTGGACATGGCTCTGGCTTTCACACATAATAACAGGGGGCCAAATAAAATTGCCCTGGCAGGTCGTGCAGACTGGAACGATACCTTAAATCTGGATACCGGAAGAGGTATAGCAGAAAGTGTATTCACTTCCATGCTTTACTGCAGAGCGGCTTCGGAGATGATAGAGCTGTGTGGGTATCTTGGAAAGCAGGAACTGAGTCGTAAATATAAAGTAATGTTTGAAGAAATGAAAACTGCCATCAATGAAAGCAGTTGGGATGGACAATGGTACAAACGGGCTTTTGACGATTTCGGACAGCCAATCGGAAGTGACCAGAACCAGTATGGGAAGATATTTATAAATTCTCAGTCCTGGGCTATACTTGGAAAGGTTGCCGATGATGAAAAAGCAGAAAAATGCATGGAGTCCGTTTATAAATATTTAAATTCAAAATTCGGTATTGTTACCATGTATCCGTCTTATACCGAATATGATGAAATAAAGGGCGGTGTAACAACATATCCGCCCGGGACAAAAGAAAATGGTGGAATTTTTCTGCACACAAATCCCTGGGTAATGATATCTGAAATAATGCTGGGCCATGGAGACAGGGCTTTTGAATATTATACTCAGATTCTGCCCGGAAAACGAAACGAGGATGCCGAACTGTACGAAGTTGAACCATATGTCTACTGCCAGAACATATTGGGTAAAGAGCATCCTCAATTCGGAGTGGGCAGAAATTCATGGCTGTCAGGTACTGCTGCGTGGAATATGGTGTCCTCCTCACAACATATTCTCGGAATCCGAGCAAGTTATGACAGTCTTGAGGTTGATCCCTGTATACCTTCCCAGTGGCAGGGTTTTAAAGCTAGGAGGGTATTCAGGGGTGTTACCTATAATATTGAGGTACATAACCCAAACAAGGTCAACTGTGGAGTTTCCAGCATTACAGTGGATGGGCGGGAAGTTGAAAAGATACCTGTATTCCAGGCTGGAACAGAGCATAATGTTGTAGTGGTAATGGTGTAGTTTGATGTGAAAGTGTGAAAGAAATTCTGAAGCAAAAAAGATTGTGACACCGATTTCATGCCGTGACTTTCATGGAGTTTTGTGAGGTTGTGGGCATGGAAATAAATATGAGTGAAATGTATAAAAAAGGACAGCTTGGCTGTCCTTTTTTATACCCGATTTGACTATGGGTAAGGCCATAAATTATCAGCAATTTCGCTTGTTATTTTAGTCTTATAAGGGTATAATATTGATATAAATTTGACTATTGGGAGTGAGAAAATTGAGTACAATAATTAAGTCATCAAGTGAGCTTCGGAAAAATTACAACAGTATCGCTGATATTTGCCGTAAGACGAAAGCACCTGTATTTTTGACCAAAAATGGCACTGGCGATACAGTTATTATGGATATGGAAACATTTAACCGGCGCGAGGATGATTTGGCGACAGCTGAGCGTTTGCTTGCGACGGAACGTTCCCGCTTGCTTGGAACTCAAGGATATACGGTTGATGAGTTTGAAAAGAACATGAGGGAAGCAATCGCCAGGGGAGCGGAGCATGGAACGTAATGAAAAGGTATATCAGATAGTTATTGCATCTGATGCAAATAGCAGGATGTATGACCATTTTGAATTTTTAGCGCGTGTCAGCGTTAATGCAGCAAACAGGCTTTTGGATGGATTGCTTAAAGATATTCGGAATCTCCAGACCGACCCGTTCTGTTATCCTGTGTATAACCGTCCGTATCTTCCAGTCGGCAAATACCACTATATATTATCAGACAAAAGGTATCGGGTTGTTTATCAGATTATTGGCAATCAAGTGTTTGTGGATGATATACAGGATTGTCGGCAAGATGATGACAAGAGCATTTTAAACAAATAATTGTAAATCATATTGAGAGGCACTATCCTTTGAGATAGTGCCTCTTCGTATCGGTTTGGGTATAGCTCAATAATTTTCCCTATTAAACAGTGCCTTCAGCTGTCCTTTTTCATACTCAAAAACTGTCTTTGCAGCACTTTAATTGCAATTTTAACTATAAGGTTTATTATAACGTAAATCAAAGCTGCCCCTACCATGTAGGAGATTGTGGCTTTAGCCTGCATGGCCAAATTCGCCATTCTTGTAAGCTCCGCCATTCCGATAACTGCCAGCAGGGAAGAGTATTTTACAAGTTCTCCGAATACCTTGACAGCCGAGAGTGTGAGAGTCTTAATCCTGCTGTTGAAGGTGGGGCTGCTGCCTTCAACCTGTGAAAACATCTTGCTGAAGGTGGATAGGTTTCCGGCTCCGTTAAGAGACAGGACAAGGATTGCGGTCAAGGGAGCTGTAAGTGTCAGCCCGGGAGAGAGCAAGGGGAGACCGTAATACAGGAAGAAAAGCTGCAGGATTATTGGAATACCCTCAAAAAATTCCACGTAGGCCGTACACAATATGTATAAGGGAGTTATTCCGCTTTTCCTTCCGAAATAAAGCAGTGAACCTGGCACAATACAGACCAGCAGTGAAACTAAAGCTATAAATAGTGTGGTTCCCAGACCGTCCAGCAAGGGCAGGGACATTGTCGTTGACAAGCTAACCATTAAAAATCCTCCTTAAGATATGTTTCCATTCAGGCAAAATATTGCATTAAAGCCGAAATTGAACGTAGTTTGGGTTTGAAAAAGTCTTTACTTTGGGGCGCTTCAGCCAAACCCAAGCTATGGGCTTTCAGCCGCCATAGCAATTGACTTTTACTATATAAAAGCTGGTTGCACAGTATCCCAAACCTATAATATCTTTGCAATAAATACTATAAGGTGGGAGGCGGGAATAAATATAACCAGGGTCAGGGCGGAGCCTATTATCTTGCTGCCCACCATTCCTATGACACAGCCCCTGTAATCGGCTTCGCTGAATTTGCCCTCAATGACTTCATCGGTGAGTACAGAAAGATAGGGATCTACAAAAAGGGCGGACAGTATGGTGGCCATGCCGGTAAGCACAGACACCAGAGTTATGCAGGTGGTTCCCAGCCCCGGTTCAAGCACACCCGCATAAACGGGTGAAAATATTCCTGCTGTGAGCAGAGCTACCGTTAGTATATTGTAAATCAATAATTTGTAGGGGAGCTTCCTGAAATTGACTCCGCTTAGGTTTGTTTTCCCGGGAATAGCTACGGAGCTTTTTATGTAGGCAACACCTGATTTGGAAAAGCTGTGGAGCATCAGCCTGAATACTGATTTATTTATGGAGAAGGCCTCTACCCCCTTAGTGAAAATTCGTTGGAAGGTCGGCAGCAGTGCTGCTCCCACCAGGCTGGCGGCAACTACCGTTAATATGAGCAGATAGAATACCGGGACCAGCTTGCTGCTGCTTCCCTTTTCCGCCACGTATTTGGTAAGCAGGGGAAGCTGGAAGACACCTGCTGCTCTGGAAAACAGGGACACTGCGTTAAAGAGGGCGGAGGATACTGCTATCTTTCCAGTTCTAACACCCACAAGCCGTACTGAATAAGCAAGAGTTCCTATTAAAGCAATTATGAAGTTTATGATGCAAACCAATATTATACGCTGATCCATATTAATCCTTATTTAGTGTTATTTGATTCCTAATGGGTACTGAATTCTAACTTAATTATTTTTATTTGTTTTTGATTAATAATTATTAATTCAACAATTATTTTTATGAACTCCTTGGCAGTTAACCTATTTCAAAACCCATTACAAGGTTATCCTTGCCCCTTTGAGCCTCATGCAAACCCTTTGTCAGCTCCGTCTTATTGGACTCAAGCTTGTTTATAATGCTTTCAACCTGCCTGATGAGCAGATTGACCTGGGAGATATCCTCACGGATTTTATCCCTGACATTCAGGTCGGTGAATATGTTGTCAAACCAGAAGTCTACAGCCCTTGTAGTAGAATCTATTCCCACGTTCTGGCAGACCTGGTGCATGTTCACGTCCTTCAGCTCGCTTTCAAAGTCTCTTATCAGAGAACTTAAATGGTTCATTTGTGCCTGGGCGTCATCAATATGCTCGTATTTAGCCATATGGCTGAGTATGCCCCCACGGGACCACACATCATAGGTAGCCCAGCCTTCGGCACTGTCCAGGTGGCCCAGGGCGCTTGAGGCTGCCGCAATCACCCGGTCTGCGGCATGAATGGCTTCTTCTGTTTCGGCCAACTGTGTGGACAGATGCTGCTGCCTGTTTTCCAGCTGGGTGTAAGAGATGAAGGCTTCGTCACTTATTTTGGTTTTTAGCAAGCTCTCTCGTCTTGCAAATTCAACGTCAAAGGTTTTTTTGCTTTCGGATAATTCACTGATTTTGCCCGCCAGCTCTGCCCTGTCATTGGTCAGTTGATGTACTCTTTCCACAGCCTTGTCATATTCAAGCTTTGCAGAAAGCATTTCTCGAGTCTCCTTCTGAACCTTCCCCTCATGCTTTCCTATGAGCTTAAGCAGGGTGTTGGACAGCTTATCCTCCTGGAGCCCGTCAACATCCAGTGCCTCGTCCTGATACTTGCGCAGCAGGCTTTTGACGTCATCCTGGGCCTCATACAATCTTCCGGAAAGACTTTTCATACGTTCCTGCAATACAGGCAGCGCAGCTATTTTATTTTTCAATTCCATAAAGCTGTTATTGTCCATGTGAAATTGCTCCTTTAAATGATTTTATAAAGTTCCTTCACTAGTACTTAGTGTAATGGTATTTCCTCAACTATTGATATTGTATATTCTGTAAAAATTGCCGTCAAGTGGAGGGCAAAACTCACCCTTGAATATTTTTACCTATATTGTTATAATAGCAAGAAGATATTTCAAGATGATATGATGATGATTAATATAATATTTATAAAAAGCAATGATGGAGAAAAGTAAGCAGGACAGGACGTTACAGAGAGAAGGCACCTAAAAGCCCTTACCGTGTTGTGGGATTTCCACCGGTGAATCTGGCTTGGCTGTAAGTGCCTTTAACGGAATACTTGCCCAAGTTCCCTCCGGAGCTGCGTTCTGAACCAGTCACAAAGTCAATGGAATTTGACTTGACTTCCGCTTTTTAGCGAATCAGTAGGAACTGCCGGTTAAAACCGTTAAATTGCAATGAGTTTGAAGACAGGACTATATTTTGTCTGCCGGGGTTTATTGCGGCTGTCATCAAAGAAACTGGGTGGTACCGCGAAGAATGCCTTCGTCCCTTTGGGGATGGAGGCTTTATTTTTGTCTTAAAAAAGCAGCGCCTGCAGTACCAGGTGGCAGAGAGACCCTGCAGATTGAAGGCGGAAACGGGTTGCTGGCATATGCGGACAGTGCAGGCATAAAGTCAATTACCATTGACTTTAGTAAATTTCACACTTTTGATATATCCATAGGGTTTTGAAAGGAGATTACAGGCGTGATTGAAAAAATCAGTATGTTAAGGGCCACTGCACTTGATAAAATCAAGCAGGCGGCAAGCAGTGGAGAGGTAGAAGAGCTGAGAGTAAGGCTTCTGGGTAAGAAGGGCGAATTGACCGAAATGCTCAAGGACCTTAAGAACATGGCTATTGAAGAAAGAAAGCAGTTTGGTCAGGAGGCCAATGAGCTTAAAAATGAATTGACAGAATTTCTAGAGGCTAAATTCAGTGAACTCAGCGCCAATGACGTGAAGAAATCCTTGAGCAGCGGCGCAAGCTTTGATATTTCACTGCCGGGAACCCAGTATAAGTTTGGTTCGCTTCATCCTGTTACCATTGTTCAAAAGGAAATCGAGAGGATTTTCACAGGAATGGGCTTTAATATTGTTGACGGCCCTGAAGCTGAAGAGGAATTTTTCAATTTCGAGGCGTTGAATATACCAAAGCATCATCCTGCCAGAGACATGCAGGATACCTACTGGCTTGAAAACGGTTCGCTGCTGCGGACACATACTTCGCCCTGCCAGGTGAGAGCCATGCAAAAATATGGTGCGCCCCTGAAGGTTATCGCTCCGGGAAGATGCTTCCGCAACGAGAGTACCGATGCATCCCATGAGAACACCTTCTTCCAGTTGGAAGGAATGATGATTGACAAGAATGTTTCAATAGCAAACCTTATATATGTTATGAAGCTTTTGTTGTCAGAGGTGTTCAACAGAGATGTAAAAATAAGACTCAGGCCGGGCTTTTTTCCTTTTGTTGAGCCAGGCTTTGAACTGGATTTGAACTGCATGATCTGCGGAGGAAAGGGCTGCCCTACCTGCAAGCATTCAGGCTGGATAGAACTTCTGCCTTGCGGCATGGTGCATCCCAACGTATTGCGCTATGGAGGCATAGACCCTGAGGAGTATACAGGTTTTGCCTTTGGACTGGGCTTGACCAGACTTGCAATGATGAAATATGGAATAAGCGATATCCGTGTTCTTAATTCAGGTGATTTAAGAGCCATGGAACAATTTTCTGTAAGGTAGGAGGGAAATGAGTTGAAATTATCATTAAATTGGCTTAAGGATTACGTGGATTTAAGCGGTATAGATATAAAAGAGCTGTGGTACAGGTTTACCATGTCCACTGCCGAGGTGGAAGAAGTGGAATATGTGGGCCAGGACGTGCAGGACGTGGTAGTTGCAAAGGTTCTGAGCGTTGTACCTCATCCGGAATCAAAAAAGTTGAAAATTACCCAGGTGGATTCGGGGGACGGTATTCTTCAGATAGTCTGCGGTGCACCCAATGTAGAGGAAGGTATCTTGGTGCCTCTGGCCAAAATCGGGGGTTCGGTAAAAAATATGCCCAAGCTTGGGAAGGTCAAGCTTGTTGGGGTTGAGAGCTTTGGTATGCTTTGCTCTGCAAAGGAACTGGGCATAAGTGACGACCACAGCGGTCTTTTGGTACTGGAGGGGGATTACGCTCCGGGAACGGATATCAAGTCAATTCTTGATATAGACGATGTAATCATAGAAATAGATAATAAATCCTTGACAAACAGGCCTGATTTGTGGGGACATTATGGAATAGCCCGTGAGGTAGCTGCTATATACGGCAGAGAGCTCAAGTCCATGCAGCTTGATGGGTTGGAAGGGGCAAAGGCCAAGCAGGGGCTTGACATTAAAGTGGAGGATACTGAAAAATGTCTCAGATATTCAGGTCTGAAAATTGATGGTGTGAAGAAGCTTCAGACCGCAATGAACATGAAGGTAAGACTTTTCTACTGCGGAATGAGACCTATTTCTCCCCTGGTTGACCTGACAAACTATCTGATGCTTGAAATGGGCCAGCCCATGCACGCCTTTGACAGCAGACAGGTGGAGGACGGTATAGTTGTAAGGGCTACAAAGGAGCCCACTATATTCAGGACACTTGACGGAGCGGAAAGAAAGCTTCCTGAAGATGTGCTTCTCATATGCAATAAGGAAAAGCCCGTAGCCATAGCCGGTATCATGGGGGGAGAAAACTCAGAGGTGCTTGAGGACACAACCTCCATATTATTGGAGTCCGCTAATTTTGAGGGTTCTTCCACAAGAAGGAGCTCCACCAAAATAGGCCTGCGTACTGAAGCCAGCGCCCGCTATGAAAAGATGCTGGACCCGAATATGACAGTTATGGCCATTCAGAGATTTGTAAAGCTCCTGAAGGATATACAGCCGGATGTGGAGCTTGCGTCTGCCTTAACCGACGTATACTGTAAAAAGCTGGAGCCTATTGATATCACCATAACCAAGCATTATATCGACAGGTATATAGGCAACACCCTGACCAGGGAAAAGATGGTGGAAATTCTGAAGTCGTTGGAATTCACGGTTGAGGTGGAAGGGGATACCTTTAAAATCAAGGTTCCTACTTTCAGAGCCACCAAGGACATTACAATGAAGGTTGATATAATAGAAGAAATCACAAGGATTTTCGGCTATGACAACATTCAGCCCCAAACGCTTGAGATAGCTTTAAAGCCTCTGGAATATAACGAAGAAAGGCTTTTTGACCACAAGGTAAAAGAGCTGCTTTCTGAAAGGTTCGGAGCAAGCGAGGTAAACAGCTATATCTGGTATGACAACAGCTTTAACGGCAGGGTGGGAATTGAAACCGACGCAAAGGTAAAGGTTCTGAATCCCCAGGCTCAGGATGCCGATACCTTGAGAGACAGTATGGTTCCTGGGATGCTTGCCTTTGCTGAAAGAAATGAAAAGTCTTATGAGGATTTCTCACTGTTTGAAATAGGGAGTGTATTCAAGGCAGCCTCTACTAAGGAAAAGTGTGAGCAGCACAAGAATATATGCATTTTGGCAGCCAGCAAAATCAAGAGCGAAGACGAGCTGTTCTACGACCTGAAGGGAATAATGACCTTTATTGCCAGAACCTTAAAGAACTCCGCAGTTGATTTTTCTGCCTGTACCTGCAGTTACAACTGGGTGCACCCCATGAAATCGGTGGATGTTTTTGTGGCTGGAAAGCCTATGGGTTATATCAGTGTCGTACATCCCATGCTCAAGAAGAATATCGGCAAGAAGCTGAATATTGCAGTGCTGGAAATAAACAGAGAGGTGCTGCAGGCTATAAATGGGGGAGTAATAAAATACAAGGAACCTTCCAAATTCCCGGAGGTAGTGCTGGATTACAGTTTCCTGGTGGACAATGCCGTTACGTTTGATAAGGTCAAGGAAGATATTGCAGGCTTTAAATCAAGCTTGCTCAACAGCTACAGCTTTGTGACCCTATATAATGGAAAGGGTCTTCCAGAAGGCAAAAAGAGTATGACCTTCAGATTTATTATCGGTTCAGCCGAAAAGACCTTGTCAAGTGATGACATAAATGCTTTTGCCGGCAGTCTTATAGATTACATGAACAGTGCAGGCTATACCTTAAGGTAAGCTGAAAATTCATATTTATATAAAAAACAGTTGAGCCATGCTCAACTGTTTTTTATATATGCCTGCATCATGGAGAAGGCTCGAAACATAATACCGGCTTATTTGCCGCGCATACCGTTTTCATAGGCTTCAACCATTTTCTTTACCATCTGTCCGCCAATGGGGCCACCCTCTGAGCCGTTCTGCTTGGAGGTCAGGTCTCCCTTGTAATGGTCGTTGTTCTCTTTTGTAAACTGTGTTCTGCCGATTTCAGCGGCACATTCCATCTTGAATTTTGTTAATGCTGCTCTGCTATCTTCAACGAGTGGTGTTTTTGGTCTTGACATAATAATTCTCCTTTTTATCGTTGTTATTTTAAGCTGCTGTTTAAGGAACACTTAATCAAATGCTTTGTCCCTGAGTTTATTTTGCAACAAAAGAGAAATTTGACACCTAGTAAATATTTCGAATACTGGATGTGAATGATAAAAAGGGATTAGTAAAGCACTTTTAAAAATGTGATAAAATTGGATTTTGGCTTTAAATTGCTGGTTTCATTTGGTATACTTAGGGATAAACACGAGTCTTTACTAAAATAATGGAAGGTAATACGGAGGGCAATTTAAATGGAAAGAATCACTTTTGACAGCTCAAAGGCATCAAATTTTTTGAGCGAATATGAAATCAATTATTTTGAAGGATATGTCAAGCAGGCACATGAAATGCTGCACAGCAAAACCGGCCCTGGAAATGACTTCTTAGGCTGGGTGGATCTTCCCCTTGAATATGACAAGGAGGAATTTGCAAGAATCAAAAAGTCAGCCGAAAAAATCAAGTCGGATTCCGAGGTCCTTATAGTTATAGGCATCGGAGGTTCTTATCTTGGAGCCCGGGCAGCAATTGAAATGCTTTCTCACTCCTTTTATAACATGCTTCCTAAAAGTAAGAGAAAGACCCCGGAAATCTATTTTGTAGGAAACAATATAAGCTCCACTTATGTAAGTGATTTGCTGGAACTTATAGAGGGAAAGGAAATTTCGGTAAATGTTATTTCCAAGTCCGGAACCACCACTGAGCCTGCAGTGGCTTTCAGAATTTTCAAGGAATACATGGAAAATAAATACGGCAGAGAGGAAGCACAGAAAAGGATTTATGCCACAACTGACAAGGCCAGAGGAGCTTTGAAGAAACTTGCTGATGAAGAGGGCTATGAAGCTTTTGTAATACCTGATGATGTTGGCGGAAGATTTTCAGTATTGACCGCAGTGGGGCTGTTGCCTATCGCAGTGTGCGGCGCGGATATAGACAGAATTATGCAAGGTGCTGCTGATGCCTGCAAACTGTACAGGGAAATCGATTTTAAAAACAACGACTGTTACAGATATGCCGCTGCAAGAAATGCTCTGTACAATAAAAACAAGACCATAGAGATTATGGTAAACTATGAACCGTCACTGCACTTCTTTACAGAATGGTGGAAGCAGCTTTACGGTGAAAGTGAGGGAAAGGATCAAAAAGGTATTTTCCCTGCGGGTGTGGACTTTACCACAGACCTGCACTCTATGGGGCAGTACATACAGGATGGACTCAGAAACCTGTTTGAAACTGTAATACATGTGGGAAAAGCCAAGAAGAGCATTACCATAAAGGAAGACAAGGACAATATAGACGGCCTGAATTTTCTTGCCGGCAAGGAAATGGACTTTGTCAACAACAAGGCCTTTGAAGGAACCTTGCTTGCTCATACAGACGGCGGAGTACCAAATTTTGTAATCAATGTTCCTGAACTGAATGAATACTATTTTGGAAATCTTGTATACTTCTTTGAAAAGGCCTGCGGAATCAGCGGATATCTGCTGGCGGTCAATCCCTTCGATCAACCGGGAGTTGAAGCTTACAAGAAAAATATGTTTGCTCTGCTGGGAAAACCGGGATATGAGGAACAAAAGAAGGAGCTTGAGGCCAGACTGGGTAAGTAATATAAAGCAGTACGGCTGATTGGCGGTACATGAGAAGGAATTCTTATGTGCCGCTGTTTTTTGCTGTTTTCTTATATTCTCTGCATTTCACGGGCGCTATTCACAATTATTAACAGGAAGTATATAATAAAAGCAGTTGAAGCAACATAAAATTTTAGAAGAAGGTACTCACAATGGATAAGCAGATCAAACTAAAGCTTTCAGATGCAGTAAACAATCAGAATAAAGATATATCAAGCTTTTCCCTTTCTTATGCGGGGAAAAGAATGGACAATTCGGAGGTGAGTTATAGAATAATTTCAGCATTAAAAGCTGAAGCGGACCTATTTATAGAATTAAACAGCTCTCTTTTATATATGGATACTCAGGACAAAAAAGCGCTTTCTGAAAAATTCATCCAAAGGCTTAGGGATATGGGAATACAGCACCTCAATAAAAAAATCGTGGACAGCCAGCGAAGAAGAGTGCTGTCAATACCTCTGGAGGGAAAGAAGGTAGAAGGCTTTGAGATATATGCACTTATACCGGGGGAAATGTGGTATCAGCAGGAATTAAAACAAGCACTGCCCTCTGCAGGACTAAGATACTATCTATCCTTTAATGACTCTGAAAATAATCTGAGTGCTTTCGCTGATTTGGATGAGGAGGAGAGGCTCAAGCTTTCCAGGCTGGTCATTTTTGATAATGCTGATCTTGGAAGCATGGGTATAAATACTGCATATCTTTCCAAAAGTGAAATTAACAGGCTTTTGGAATAGGTAATTGACTGTATTGGCAAAAACTGATATTGTTTATTTGTACATGAAGCTAAGGAAGGTCACTCTTTTTAACAATTTGGAGGAAGCCGTAGAAAATGAATTATCAGGAAGCCATGGAGTATATTCATGGCACATTAAAGTTTGGAAGCAAGCTGGGTTTGGAAAGTATAACGATGCTGTTGGATTTGATGGGAAATCCTCAAAAAAAGCTGAAGTTCATACATGTGGCAGGCACTAATGGAAAAGGCTCAACATCTGCATTTATAAGCCACATATTAATGGATTCGGGATACAGGACAGGAGTTTTCACATCACCTTATATACAGAGATTTACAGAAAGAATCAAAGTTGATAACAGGGAAATTGAGCCTGATATATTGTCTGAAATTGTTTCCTTTGTGAAAGAAAAGATTCTCTTGATGCTGGAAGCCGGCAGGGAGCACCCTACTGAGTTTGAGATAGTTACTGCAGTGGCATTTGAATATTATTACAGACAGAAGTGTGATATGGTTGTGCTGGAGGTGGGGCTGGGAGGAAGATATGATTCCACCAACGCCATTGATACTCCGGAGGTTGCTGTCATTACCACCATAAGCCTGGATCATACGGATATACTGGGAAATACGTTGCCTCTGATAGCCTATCAAAAAGCGGGCATCATCAAGAAACACGGAACCGTTGTGATTTATCCGCAACCTCTGGAGGTGCGGAAGGTTTTTGAAGAGGTATGCGTTGAGCAGGAGGCAGACCTGCATGAGGTGGGACTGGGAACCCTGCATGTCAGGGAATTCGGGCTGGAGGGTCAGATGTTCGATTACAAGGACTATCACAACCTTCAGATCGGGCTGTTGGGTGAGCATCAGCTTTACAATGCAGCAGTGGCCGTGGATACCTGCGAAATGCTCATAAATAAAGGTTATAAAATTGAGAATAATAATATCAGAAACGGCTTGGCAAAAACAGTTTGGCCGGGAAGGCTGGAAATAATAAATACCGGACCTGTGATTTTAATAGACGGGGCCCATAACCTGGAAGGAGCACAATCACTGAATGCAGCGCTGGACAAGTATTTTCATCATATGGAGAAGATATTTATTGTAGGCTTTTTAGGGGACAAGGACTATGCTGGTATAATGGCGCTCATGGCTCCAAAGGCCAGTCTCATAATCACTGTAACTCCGGACAACCCAAGAGCCTTACCTTCAGGTGAACTGGCGCAAAAACTAAATAGTTATTCATACGTTAAAGATGGAATTAATTTAAAAAATGGCTTGAAAATGGCCCTGGAAAATGCCGGCCCAAACAGTGTGATATGCGCTTTTGGTTCGCTGTATATGATTGGCCAGATAAGAGATATTTTCAAATAAAAGTTTTATATTTGAAGGGAGCCGATGTTAATGTTCATGGATATTAATCAGGAAATCAAAAGTTTTACACCTATAGATATAGAAAGATTTTCTCAGGAAAACCAGGTATCCGAAAAAATAATTGATTCTGTAAAAGCGTATAATAAGGCTATTGAATACCTTAAGACCGGCAGCGAGGATATTGCAATGATCGAACTTAAGAGAGTCATCGCTGTAAATCCTGATTTTTATGAGGCCGTCAATTTGCTGGGTCTGTGCTATGCCTATACCAATCAGTTGGATAAGGCGCAGGAGCTGTTTGGAAAGGTCGTCCAGGGAGAAAACACCGTGCTGAAGGCCGCGGATTACCTGAATTTTGTAACCTCTGGAGAGAGCGGACTTTTGAAAAAGAGCTCAAGGCTTGTTAAAAGTAACGAACGGCAAAAAAAGCCCGCCACTGCCAGAAAAGAAACGGGTAAAAAGGAGGAACACAGTGGAGGAGCGGAAGTACGGGAGGAATATATTCTCCTGAAAAAGCTTGGAGATCAGCTTAAAAAGCCCTCGGTGGCACTGGCCTTTAACCTGTTTGGAGTAGTGTGCCTGATAGCGGCAGTCATATTTTTTGCCATGGCGGCAAGAGGTTCAGGAAAGGCTCCCATTGATAATGAGCCTGCTGGAAATACTGTTGCAAATGTGGATTATGACAGGGTTCTGGCTGAGAACCAGGAGCTTCAAAAACAGCTTGACGCCGCAAACCTGCAGCTAAAGCAGCATAAGCTGTCGGCAGACCTGTCCCAGGTGTCTTCCTTAAGCAGTCAGAAAAAATATATAGAAGCCTCTGACAAACTGAGTACAATACCTGTTGAAGAATTAAATACAGACTTGAAAAAAAGATATGACTCACTGAAAAAGGATGTTGACTTACGGGCTGCAACCTTGCTCACGACCCAGGGAAACACCCTGTATAACAGCAAAAAGTACCAGGAGGCCATAGAGAAGCTGGAAAAGGTCTTTAAACTTGGAGACAAGTGGTCCTTCGGAGATAAAGCTCTTTATATACTTGGCAAAAGTTATGTTCAGCAGGGTGATAAGCAAAAAGGAGCTGAGGCTTATGAAAAGCTTATAAACCAGTATCCTAAGTCCTCCTATGTAAAAAGTGCCAAAAGCAGGCTGAGTTCCATTAAATAGCAACAGTTGTTTATGGGCTGCTGCCAAATAAAGTGTCTGAAAGCAAGCTATCGTTTCCACTCACAAGGAGAGATACGCTTGTTTTTTGTTTGCAGTCCTCATAAGCAGAATGATGTAAAAGATTTACCCATTTCCAGAAAACAAAAAAAGGGCGTAGCTTTTAGCTACGCGGAACTTCTGAATACATACGCCTTACAGCTTATGTATATTATTTCACTTCCTGCTCCAAGGGGTACTTACGTACAACTACAATCTCCACTCGTCGGTTTTTCGACTTTCCCTCCAAAGTTGAGTTGTCATACTTTGGGGAGTATTGACCAAAGCCCTGTATGGAGAACCTCTCGGGTTTCAGACCACCGTTGTCAATAAAAAAATTCATTACATTAATAGCCCTTATGGCGCTCAAATCCCAATTTGACCTGAATTGAGGAGTGTTGATGGGAATATCGTCCGTATGTCCCACAACCTTTATGTCGTTATCCAGATTTTTCACAATGTCCGACACATGCAGCAGCATGTCATGAACTCCGGGCAGCACGTCTGCCTTCCCTGAATTGAACAGCACCACATCCTGAATGGAGATTCCCAGACCCTCGTCGTTTAAAGTAATACTGACCTTGTCGGAATAGCCGTTGCCCTTGATTTCCTTTTCGATATCCTCTTTTATTTGCTCCATTATGTCGGCTTCCTGCTTATTAAGGGAGGGAAGGTCCTCCATGGGGATCAGGGAGGTGCCTTCTTTTTCCATTACACCGGAGCCTCCGGAAAAAATAACGTTGAACTGATCACTGACTTTTTTAAATTTTGCTTGATCCACCTGGCCCATTGCAAACATTACTATGAAAAGAGCCAGCAGCAGAGTAAGCATGTCTGCATAAGGTATAAGCCAGGTTTCATCAACGTGTTCCTCATGATGTACCTTTTTTTTTGACATATGTTATCCTGCCTTTCCAGCATTTTCAGTTTTCTGCTCCAGGAGGGCCCTTTCTTTGGGTTCAAGCATCCCTGACAGCTTCAAAATAATGCTTTTGGGATTTTCCCCTGCTTGAATGGACAGTATGCCTTCGAGCATTATACGCATTGTATTTATTTCTTCATGCGATTTACGCTTTAATCTTGAAGAAAAAGGATGGCAGATTACATAACCGAAAAATATACCATAGAGTGTGGCAACAAAGGCTGCTGCAATCATATGGCCAAGTTTTTCCGTATCATTGAGGTTTCCAAGGGCACCAATGAGGCCGATAACCGCTCCCAGAACTCCCAGTGTCGGCGCCGCACCGCCTGCTGTCGAAAAAATGCTTGCCCCCGCTCTGTGACGGTCCTCCATACTGTCTATCTCACTGTTTAAAACCTCGGTAATATATTCCTGCTCGATTCCGTCTATTACCATGCCAAGGCCCTTTTTCAAAAACTTGTTGTCAATATTCTGAATCACAGATTCAAGAGACAGCAGACCGTCTTTTCTTGCTGTCTGAGAAAGTTCGGCGATTTTTTCAATCATCTCCGCCGGGTTTTCTCTTTTCTTTTCTCTGAACAAAACACCTAAAATCTTTGGTATCTTAAAAAATTCCTTTCGGGGAAAGGAATTCATAACGGCGGCTATGGTTCCAATAATAATGATTATGGCTGCAGCAGGATTTAAAAGTACTGCAACATCAGCCCCCTTGACGAACATTCCCACCACTACCGCCAGGAAACCAACAACAACTCCAATTAATAAAAATATATCCATTTAGCACCTCATAAAATAAATATGTAATATTTTTGAACATTTCGGCAACTGCTTACAAGAAATGGTAGATTAAGCAGAAAAAAAGAGTTTCATCACTAGAATTCTACCATGAGCCGTAAAGATTTGAAACCCTTTTTTCAACTTTTATGCAAAATATAATTTTCCATTTGATTGCGGTAGAGGTTAAATATACTATTTATTTCAAAACAGTAATATATATACTTTAGAAAGAATAATTTCGGGGAATTTCATATGGAAATTAATAATGCGTTAAATCTTGTACTCAGCGGTGGGGGCATTAAGGGAATTGCCTTTGTGGGAGCCTATGAGGAGTTGGAAAAGAGATACAGGTATTTTGGCAATATAGCGGGAGTTTCAGCCGGCGCCATGATTGGAGCGCTTATTGGTGCAGGCTATACCTCAAGAGAGCTTATAAGGATTCTAAGGGAATTTGATTTCAGCATATTAAAAATAAGGGGGGGCGACTGCCTTAATTCTTCGATTGCAGTGAGAATCAGAAAGCTCATGGAGGAGAGAAGTGCCGTCAGCGACAGTGATATAGAAGCCCTGTTATATATGCAGGATTATCCCGAGCTGCAAAACATGAAAAGATATAAGGAGGATTTCAGGGGAATCAGAGGGAACTTCCTGAGCAACCTTATTGCCTTCAGCCAGGAAAATGCCTTCCTGGACGGTGAACTGCTGGAAAGGTGGATAAGGCAGCTGCTGGCCAATAAAGGTATACACACCTTCAGTGATTTCAGGGGAGGAATTGCAGACAAGGTAAATCCAAGAGGCTATAAGGTCAGGATGACGGCGGTAGATGCCAATACCGGGAAAGTAATTGTCCTGCCGGACGATATTGCCCTGTACAATATTGACCCTGACAAGTTTGAGGTGGCAAGGGCAGTGAGAATGAGCACTTCCGTACCGTTTGTATTCAGGCCTTGCGTTCTTATGAAAAAAGAGAACTATTATATGAAGCAGCATTTTATAATAGATGGAGGGGTTCTTGACAACTTCCCTGTCTGGCTGATAGACAGCGCCCAGTCCAATATTATAGGCCTTAAGCTTGAGGGCAAGGAGCCCAAAGAACTGCAGCAGGCAGAAAACCTGCTGAAGAAGCTGCTATCCTCCTCACACGATACCGGAGTACCTAAAAACTCATATAATATAGACAATATCGCCCACATTAACACAGGAAGCATTTCTTTCCTGGATTTTGACATCAGTCCCGAAAACATGCAGTTCTTGTACCAGCAGGGTAAAATTGCAACCCAGAAGCTACTTATTAATATGCGTAAAAAAAACTGGGGGTGGAGGTAGGCCGGTTTGTTCATAAAAGGGCATAAGTAACTAAAATAGACTGTCTGCCAGATTTTGATTGACAAAAAAATAACTCACATAGTATATTTAATTTAAAAAACATGTAGAAAAAGCTCGCATTTTGTCAATGGCGATAAAATATGCGTATTAAAATGGGGGTTTACTTATGAAACTTAAGGCAAAACTTATATCTTTTTTTGTGGCAGTTGCAGTCATATCGTTTATACCGGTAGCATTACTGGGTTATTCTTTTATAAAGAATCAGGCAGAACGGGATATACATGACAAGCTCGCAGCAACTTCCTTGGGAGTTGCCAGCCAGTTGAACGGTTGGATTAATGAGAATGCAAAGGTTGTAGAAACCATAGGTCTTGTACTGAACAAGGCAGAAACCAAAGAAGATATCACGGCAGCGCATCTTCAAGCCTTAAAGGCTGAAACAAACGCAAAAAACATATCAGATATATATGTAGGTTTAGAGGATGGAAGGTTTATTGACGGGTCGGGCTGGGTGCCGGATGAGGGCTACGATCCAAGAACACGCGGCTGGTACCAGGGTGTGAAGGCAAATCCTGAAAAGGGGCTGTATTTTTCAGATCCCTATCTTGACAAGGTTACGGATAAATATGCCGTATCCATTGGCTACCCATTATTGGATAAGGAGGGGAAGCTCTATGGAGTTGTCTCAGAGGATATCCTTCTGGATACCTTGACGGATATGGTAAACGAACTGGAATTGGGTGGTATAGGTCATGGCTTTCTGGTTGATGCCAACGGCATAATACTTGCACATGCCGATAAGGAGCTGATAAATACCGACTTTAAGGAGAGTACCCGGTATAAGGAACTGGCAGAAAAAATCAAAAGCGGAACCACGGGTCGGATAGATTTTACAGTTAATGGCGTTGGAAAGATGATTGAATATACCAGAATACCCAGTACAAATTGGATATTTGCGCTGGAGGCGGATAATGCTGTGGTCTTTAAGGATATATTGGGCCTGAGAAACAATTACTACCTTATTTCAATTATTACCCTCCTGGTTGTGGTACTCTTGGCCTTCCTCGTTGCGCATTCCGTAACAAGGCCGGTTAAAAAGTTCAGGGATGCCATAGAAGCTGCAGGAAAAAATAAAGATCTGACCATAAACTTTGAAACAAAAGCCAGAGATGAAATAGGTGATATGGCAAAGTCCTTTAACGCCTTTACCCAAAATATCCGCCTATCCTTTAAATCAGTGCTGGAGGTTACAAAAACTGTTGAGTCGGATGTAAATGAGATTGCAGGGAATATTGACAGGCTTAATTCCAATGTTGAGGACGTTTCAGCCACAACCGAGGAGCTTTCGGCAGGTATGGAGGAAACGGCCGCCTCCTCCCAGGAAATGACTGCCTCCACCTGTCAGATAGAAAATGCAGTAGGTGAAATTGCAGCAAAGGCTCAGGAGGGTGCAAAAACTGCCGCAGAAATAAGTGAAAGAGCAGAAGAGCTGAAGGCCACAGCCAGAACCTCTCAGGCTGCAGCCCAGGAGATTGGAGTGGCTGTAAACGAAAAGCTGAGAGAAGCAATAGAAAAGTCAAATGCAGTTGCAGAAATAAGCACCTTGACTGATGGAATTCTGGATATTACCTCCCAGACAAATCTTTTGGCGTTAAATGCTGCCATAGAAGCTGCCAGGGCAGGAGAAGCAGGAAAAGGTTTTGCCGTGGTTGCCGATGAAATAAGAAAGCTGGCGGATGATTCAAAGCACACAGTGGTCAGAATTCAGGAGGTTACAAGAACCGTGATCGAAGCGGTGGAAAACCTGAAATCAAATTCCGGTCAGGTTCTGGAGTTTATTGAGAGCCGGGTCAGCAACGACTATAGAAGGATGGTTGCCACCGGGGAGCAATACAGTAAGGATGCCTCCATGATTAACGAACTGGTAATGGATTTCAGCGCCACCTCCCAGGAGCTTCTGGCTTCCGTACAGGATATAAGCAAGGCAATCGGAGATGTGACAAGAGCCGCAGGTGAGGGTGCCGAGGGGACAGAGAATATTGCACAAAAGACTTCTGATATAGCTAATATGACTGAGCTTGTTACAAAACAGGCAGAAAATACTCAGAACAGCGCACAGAAACTACACTACCTCATGTCACAGTTTAAGATGTAAGTTATTTTGCTCAAATTCAGCATTGGATTTGCATTTTTTGAGCATTTATTATATCATAAGGTTTAATGAAACAGGGAATTATTAATTTTTTTGATAGAAGTTTGAACCGCTGATACCGGGTTCACCTTGCAGGAGGTAGAAATGTTATATAGAAGCACCAGAGGGAAGAGTTCAAATGTCAGCTCGGCAGAAGCGATAAAGAGAGGGCTTGCGGCTGACGGAGGTCTTTTTGTACCTGAAAAGACAGTTCATTTTGACAAGGAACAGATACAGAAAATGAGTGAGATGACTTATCAGGAAAGAGCTTTAAAGATTCTTGAAGGTTATCTGGATGATTATACTCTCAGCGAATTAACAGATTGCGTAAATCAGGCATATACAGCTCAAAAATTTGGCTCGGAAGCTATTGCACCCCTTCATAAGCTCTACGACTCGGTGAATGTATTGGAGCTTTGGCATGGTCCTACCAGTGCTTTTAAGGATATGGCCCTTCAAATACTCCCGCATTTTCTTGTTAGTGCCTTGAAAAAGACCGGAGAAAAGGAAGAAATAGTCATATTGGTGGCAACCTCGGGAGATACAGGCAAAGCGGCTCTTGAAGGCTTTAAGGATGTAAGCGGCACAAGGATCATTGTCTTTTATCCCAGTGAAGGCGTAAGCCAGGTGCAAAAAATGCAGATGATAACCCAGGAAGGCAGCAATGTATATTCCATAGCCGTAAACGGTAATTTTGACGATGCACAGAACGGTGTAAAAAGAATATTCAGTGATGAAGACGTTGCGGCACTTCTGCACGACAACGGTTATAAGTTTTCATCTGCAAATTCCATCAACTGGGGCAGGCTTGTCCCCCAGATTGTATATTATTTTTCCGCCTATGCTGACATGCTGAAAAATAAAGAGATAGAGGCAGGAGAAAAAATCAACTTTGTTGTGCCCACTGGAAATTTTGGAAATATACTTGCCGCCTACTATGCCATGCAGATGGGGCTGCCGGTAAACAAGCTGGTCTGTGCTTCAAACGACAACAACGTACTTACGGATTTTATCAATACAGGTATTTATGACAGGAACAGGGAGTTTAAAAAGACTTTGTCACCTTCTATGGACATACTTATTTCCAGCAATTTGGAGAGATTATTGTATTTGGTTACCGAGGGCAGCTCGGAGCAGGTGGCTGGTTGGATGAACAAGCTGAAAAATGAAGGGGCCTATGGAGTAGACCAGGAGACTAAAAAGAAGATTCAAAGTGTTTTCTGGGCAGGCTACTCAAATGACTCGGATACTTTAAAGACAATTGAGAGCGTATACTCCGAGACCGGTTACGTACTGGATACTCATACGGCAGTTGCGGTGGATGTTTATGACAAGTATGTCATATCCACCAGCGATGTTACTAAGGCTGTGATTGTTTCCACCGCCAGCCCGTTCAAGTTCAATGAAAGTGTTGTAAAAGCCATTGCAGGGGAGGAAGCGGTAAACGGGAAGAATGAGTTTGACTTGCTTTCGGTGCTTTCAGAAAAGTCCGGACTCACAATACCAGCTCCTTTAAAGGAGCTGGATAAAAAACCTGTTCTGCACAGGGAAATCTGCGCGCCCATCCAAATGATTGACAAGGTAAGGGAGGCCCTTAATATATAGGGGTTTTAAGAATTTTTTTGGAGCATTAATCCCAATGGGTTGATGCTCTTTTTTGTGTTTCAATATGTATTGCAATAAATGAAAAATTGTGCTAATATTACACCAAGGAAATACAATTGTACGCATTGGGTGGACAGGAGGACTTAATGAAGCAGGAATCAGTTTTTTTTCTAGTTGATTCTGTTATCTTGCCGGAGGTTTTTGGTAAAGTCATAGAAGTTAAAAAAATCCTTAGTACCGGCAGGATTAAAACCGTCAATGATGCTGTTAAGGAAGTGGGAATAAGCAGAAGTGCTTTCTATAAATACAAGGACTACGTTTTCCCCTTTTATGAAACGTCCAGAGGAAAGGTAATAACCCTCTTTTTCGTAGTAGAGGATTTTTCCGGAATACTATCCAGTATTATAAATAAAATAGCTGCCGCTAATGCGAATATTCTGACCATAAATCAGAATATACCCATCAACGGCCTTGCTGATGTCACCATATCAATTGAGACCTTTGAAATGAAGGAGGATATACAGAATATGATGGGTGAGATAAGCAAGATCGAGGGTGTTAGAAGATGTGAAATACTTGCAAGGTAGAGAGAAAATAAGTAATAATATTTATTCCAATGTGCAAATATTAAGACATTTAATGGTTGTTCACATATGGGGATTTGGAGGTTTAAATGGTAAACGTAGCAATTTTGGGATATGGTGTGGTTGGCTCGGGGGTTGCCGAGGTCATAAGAAAAAACAGTGAGAGTATTGCTCAGAGGGCAGGTACTGAGATAAGAGTAAAGTGGATATTGGACATACGTGATTTTACCGACAGTCCGGATAAGGATGTCCTTACCAAGAATGCCGACGACGTGTTTAATGATAAAGAGGTGGATATAGTAGTTGAAACCATAGGCGGGGCCACTATTGCTGCTCAATTTACCAGAAGGGCTCTTGAGGCCGGAAAGAGTGTTGTAACCTCAAACAAGGAGCTGGTGGCATCTCAGGGTCCTGAACTTTTACAATTGGCGAAGGATAAGGGCGTAAGCTACCTTTTTGAAGCAAGTGTAGGCGGCGGCATACCTATTATCCGTCCTCTGAATCAGTGCCTTGCAGCAAATGAAATCAAAGGGGTTACAGGTATTCTGAACGGAACCACCAATTATATTTTCACTCAGATGAAGAAGGAAGGCAAGAGCTTTGAGGCTGCATTGAAGGAAGCGCAGCAGAACGGGTATGCGGAGCAGAATCCCACAGCGGACGTAGAGGGGCATGACACCTGCAGGAAGCTGGCAATACTTTCCTCCATAGCATACAATGAATATGTTGATTCCGAGAATATTTATACCGAGGGCATTACAAAGGTTACTACGGCAGATATGAAATACGCCGAAGCAATGAATGGCGTCATAAAGCTTATAGCCATAAGCCGAAAGCTGGGGGACAAAATATTCGCCCGTGTGAGCCCTGCTATTATTAACAAGGAGCATCCTCTCGCAAACGTAGAGGACGTATTCAATGCCATAGTTGTAAAAGGCGATGCCATAGGAGATGCCATGTTTTACGGAAGGGGAGCAGGCAAGCTTCCTACGGCAAGTGCTGTTGTTGCGGATATTATCGATATAGCAAAGCATCCTGGCTATGGGACTAAAAGCGTATGGGTGAGAAGCAATGAAAATAATGTTATAGACATAGAAGAAAGCCCTGCAAAATTCCTGGTGAGAGTGGCAACAGATAAAGCCGCTGAAGCTAAAAGTGCTGTTAAGGCAATATTCGGCGAGGTTGAGTTTATTGATTTGGGCTCCAAGGTTCAAGGTGTTGAAGTTGCATTTGTAACACCTGTGCTTGCAGAAAAGGAGATAAAGGAAAAGCTCTCCGGCCTTAAAGCTATGAATTCCGTTTCAGAAATTGCAAATAATATAAGAATAGAAGAGGAATAAAATAATTTCAAAATACTGAAATAGAGGTTGCACATAAATGAAGATATCCGTAAGAAAAATTGTTTTAACTTCCTTAATGATTGCTATAGTTTTAATAATAACGTATCTTCCGTTCTTGCACATTCCAAGTCCTGTTCCTCCCGGCTACTTCAATATCGGTGATGCAGCTATCATGATTGCCGCCATATTGCTGGGAAAACGGTCAGGGCTTGTTGCAGGAGCAATCGGCTCGGCCCTGGCGGACCTTGCCTACGGAGCATTCATATTTGCACCCATCACCTTTATAGTCAAGGGAATTGAGGGCTACGTGGTGGGAGCTGTTGCAGGCAGGCGTGAAGGACGGAAGCCGTCATATGCCAGAAGGGTTCTGGCGGTGATTGCAGGCGCATTTATAATTGTGGCGGGATATTTTATATTGGAGCTGACTCTCTACAGGATGATAGACAATTCACTGGCCATAGCCACAATTATTTCCGAAGTACCGGGAAATCTTGTTCAGGGCGGGGCCAGTGCAGTATTTGCATATGTATTTACAGCAATTCTGGATAGAACAAAGCCTATAAAAAGCCTGAACTAGTGCCCGATTATCTCAGGATATCGCTGTCAATTTCACATGCGTCGGAGGTTACAAGCCTTACGGTGTACTCTTTGAGGCCTGTAAGGCTTTTTTTGTCTATTCCTACTATTTGCATACCTGCTCTGGCAGGGGTACCTACCAGCAGAATATTATCTTCAAAAATACCTGCCTTGCTGACAGTAAAATTCTTCACGGCAATACCTGACTGATTTTCCGGGACACCTGAAAATTTTTCAAAGAAACCCAATTCTCCCAGCAGATCTGCTGTCACCTCTTTATTGGGAGGCAGTACGTAGGCCCATTTCATATTCAGATACATTTTCCGGGGAATATAGCACCAATCACGGTCATAGTGCTCCTTCCAGCCAGGGTGATACACCGGGCCGGCATATTTTTTATTATTATATAAGAAGGAAAATTTTATTGCCTTGAAGCCATCAAGGGCTTCTTCAATGTCCGCAGTTTCAGTGGGACTGCTGTCGGTCTGATAGGTTCCGTTGGGCTGAAAATATATGGGCTTGGTTGAGTCGGATACGAAAAATGCCAGCTCTTTTTTTAGAACCGTATTTTGCTGGCTTATTTCCATTGAAGATAAATCAGTTCCGTTATATGAGCTCTCAGTATAGGACTCCTGCACCGGGCCGAAATCTTCAATCCTGTTGGAATCCTTTGAGAAGGGTATGTTCTGGTAATCTATCTCGTAGCCTGCAGGAGTGCACAGATGTGCGGTTATACTCCGCTTTTCATTGATAAGCGGGGCTACATCGTCTATTTTTACGGATATTATCTGAACACCTTTTTTCACAGGCTTACCTGACAGGGCTATGTCATTTCCCAACTGACTTACATTTTCCAGCTCAAAATTGTAAAGCAGGAAATTAAAATAATTCTGGTTATCTATTGTGACATTGGGATAAAAGCCAAGCTGCCCTTCTATATCAAAGACCTTTCCTGCTCCGCCGGAATAGGTGAAGAGATTGTGCCGGGCGGAAATGACCTTTCGGGGCAGATACAGCCAGCCCTGATAAAAGGATTGTTTCCACAGGTTTGTATAAATAGGTCTTAAATATTCTTCATCGGAAAATACGAAAAGGTAGGGCAGTTTTTTACCTTTGTCAATGATTTCAGAGGCCTGGGATTCCGGCGGTTTAATATCCGGGCTTTTCCGGGTTAATTCCCTGCTGCTGTTCTCATAAAGGATTATATCCTCGGCAGGCAGGATACTGGATAAAATATCCTTTAAATGCTGATTTTCATTTTCCGGAGACATTATCTTGCTGTTTTTGGGGCTGACTGTATTTGCGGCTTTGGGAAAATCCAGCCGCGTAATCAGGAAAGCTGACAGTATGATAAACAGAAGTGCAGACACGCATATTAATAATTTTTGTTTATTAGTTATTATTACCAGACCATTCATTGTATCCTCCATTTCACTGCAAGCAGCGGGTGCATTAATATACGTTATATTTGTATTCATTTCTGGCCCCAGATAGAATTAAGATTTCTATCTGTATTCTCTGGAAAATGTTACCCGGTAATTGCCAACCTTGACTGTTTAAAAAAAAGCTGTTATTGTATTCTCTAGAGACATAAATATAGAAAAAATCAAAGTTAATCGTTAGGAGTTTGTCATATATGAATTCCAAGCTAAGAGATGAACATACAGACAGTTTGTTCGATGCTATATTACTTTTAAATGATAGGGAAGAATGCTACAATTTTTTTGAAGATCTTTGCACAATTGCAGAAATCAAGGCTCTGGCACAGAGACTTGAAGTTGCAAAAATGCTCCGTGACAAAAAGACCTATACCGATATCTGCGACGAAACCGGAGCCAGTACTGCCACAATCAGCAGGGTTAACAGATGCCTTGTATATGGAGCGGACGGATACAACCTGGTACTTGACAGACTGCAGGAAAAGAATAAGGCAAAATAGGAAAGACAGGTAAGGTGGATGTTAAAAAAATTATTTCTTAGTATAATAATTTTATCTGCACTGGCCTCCGAGGGTGGGGCTTATTTATCTGCGGACTTAATTGACTACTACCTTGTAAATTTTTCACGGCTGGATATAATGCAGGTAAATTCTGCAGGCCAGTCAGCGGGCAGCGGCGTAGAAAGAAAAAAAGGAACGCCTGCAGCCTTTTTTAAAGCTGTTTCACAAAATGCGATAGATTTAAAGAATACCGTCAGAAGCAAGTATTCTGATTTTACGGCTATCCCCCCTTTATCAGCGGGTATGGCTCTTTTTATGGTTTTTTCAATATGCTTTTTTAATATAAAGAGATCAACTTACTTCAGGCGCTATTTTCTGAGCCTGACAGACTCGTCTCCACCGGCCGCCTGCCGGATCTGATGGTATTCTTCAACAGGATTACCGGTTTATCAGACAAACTTTACTATTATTACAATTGAAGTCTTTCCATATGCCTGACAGAAAAATTTGTCACCTTTAAAAAATATGCCCAAAATACTTATGAGTCAGGGGGCTTATTCTGCCGGGAGGGGAAAAGGGAAAGCCTTCAGTAAGATATATATTTCCGCTGTTTATTTTTAATATGGGCAGGACAGGCCCCATTACAAGTTAACTACTTAAGGAGGAAAAAATGAAGGGTTTTTTGGAAAAAATAATTGGTTCATATAGTGATAGAGAGTTAAAGAGGATTTATCCCCTGGTTGACAGGATTGAGGCTCTGGAGCCGGAAATCAAAAAGCTGACTGACAGCCAGCTAAAGGCAAAAACAGCAGAATTCAAGGAAAGGCTGGAAAAAGGGGAAACTTTGGACGATATCCTGCCGGAAGCTTTTGCCGTAGTTCGTGAGGCATCTGTGAGAGTCCTGGGCATGAGGCATTTCAGGGTACAGTTAATAGGCGGCATTGTTCTTCACCAGGGCAGGATATCCGAAATGAAAACCGGTGAAGGTAAGACTCTTGTTGCAACCCTCCCGGTTTATCTTAATGCATTGTCTGGAAAAGGCGTACACGTTGTTACGGTAAATGACTACCTGGCAAGGCGTGACAGTGAGCAGATGGGAAAGATATACTCCTTTCTGGGCCTTTCAGTAGGTCTTATTGTTCACGATATGGAAAATGAGCAAAGACGTGAAGCTTATGGCTGTGACATTACCTATGGCACGAACAATGAACTGGGCTTTGATTACTTAAGGGATAACATGGTCATATACAAGGAGGACATGGTTCAGAGAGACCTGCATTACGCCATTGTGGATGAAGTTGACTCCATTCTCATTGATGAAGCCAGGACTCCTTTGATTATTTCCGGAATGGGAGACAAATCCACTGATTTGTACAAGAAGGCCAATACCTTTGCCCTTAAGCTGAAGGCAAAAATAATCAAGCAGATGGATGACAAGGTAGACAGTGATACAGTGTACGACGAAGATTATATAGTTGATGAAAAGGCACACACTGCCGTACTAACTGCAAACGGCATAAAAAAGGCAGAGCAGTACTTCGGTCTGGAGAACCTGTCGGACCCTGAAAACATGACTGTTTCACATCATGTAAATCAGGCCATAAGGGCACATGGACTCATGAAAAATGAAAAAGACTATGTGGTCAAGGACGGAGAAGTAATAATCGTAGATGAATTCACCGGAAGAATGATGTATGGCAGACGTTACAGTGACGGTCTTCACCAGGCCATTGAAGCAAAGGAAGGCGTAAAGGTGGAAAGAGAAAGCAAGACGCTGGCCACAATAACCTTCCAGAATTACTTCAGAATGTACTCAAAGCTTGCCGGTATGACAGGTACGGCGTTAACCGAGGAAAATGAATTCAACACCATATATAAGCTGGATGTTATTGTCATACCCACGAATAAGGATATGATCCGTAAGGACAACCCGGATGTGGTATATAAAAATGAAGTGGGCAAGTATAATGCGGTAATTGAAGATATTGTAGAAGGGCACAAGAAAGGCCAGCCTGCACTTATAGGTACTATTTCCATAGAGAAGTCGGAGTTTTTAAGTGCCATGCTCAAAAGAAAAGGTATACCCCATCAGGTACTGAATGCAAAATACCATGATAAGGAAGCTGAGATTATCGCACAGGCAGGAAAGCTGGGAGCTGTTACCATAGCCACAAATATGGCCGGTAGAGGAACCGATATAGTTCTGGGCGGTAACTCTGAATACATGGCAAAGCAGGAAATGAGGAAGTTGGGCTATTCTGAAGAGCTTATAAGTGCATCGACCAGCTTTAACGATACCGACGACCAGCTTATTCTTGAAGCGCGAGGCCGTTTTAAGGAACTCAATGATAAATACAAGCAGATAACAAGTGGGGAGAGAGAAAAGGTTATTGAGGCCGGAGGTCTCCACATTATAGGTACTGAGAGGCACGAATCCAGACGTATTGACAATCAGCTGAGAGGCCGTTCCGGTCGTCAGGGCGACCCCGGTTCATCAAGGTTCTATATTTCTCTGGAAGATGACCTTATGAGGCTGTTCGGTTCTGAAAGGCTTACCAGCATAGTTAATGCCCTTGGCCTGGAGGATGACCAGCCCATCGAGCATAAGATGCTGTCAAATGCTATTGAAAATGCCCAGAAGAAGGTCGAGGGCAGAAACTTTGATGTACGTAAGAGAGTCCTGCAGTACGACGACGTTATGAACAAGCAGAGAGAGGTTATTTATGCCCAGAGAAAGACCGTACTTAACGGCGACAATTTGAGGGATTACTTTATCAAAATGTTTGAAAGCCTTATAGATAATGTTATAGAAACCTATTGTGCTGAAAATCAATATGCCGATATGTGGGACTGGGATACCATGATTAATTATCTCGAAAGTGTGTTCCTGCCACAGGGCGCTCTGGCTCTATCTGATGAAGAAAGGGCAGACTTTGACAAGGTAGACCTGAAAGAAAAGCTCATGGAAATTGTGAATAAAATCTATGAATATAAGGAAAGCGACATCGGCATTGATCTGATGAGAGAACTGGAAAGAGTCGTTCTGCTCAGAGTGGTTGACGAAAAATGGATGGATCACATTGATGCCATGGATCAGCTCAAGCATGGAATAGGCCTCAGAGCGTATGGGCAGAGAGATCCTGTCATAGAATACAAGTTTGAGGGCTTCCAGATGTTTGAGGAAATGATTAAAACCATTCAGGAGGATTCCATAAGACTGCTGGTGAGATCAAGAATTGACAGGGAGCATGCGCCTCAGCGTGAAAAGGTGGCTGAGCCCGTTAATGCAAGTCATGGTGATGACGAGCCCAAAAAGCCTGTTACAAACAATTCGAGAGTCGGAAGAAATGATCCGTGCCCCTGCGGCAGCGGAAAGAAATACAAGGTCTGCTGCGGCAAATAGTCAGGATTGTTTCCAACTGATGAATTTAAGACCATGGAGCAGCACAACGGATTAATTTAATAAGAGAGTAGTACCGCAGTTTTGGCAAATATGATTTTTCCTGAGGCTGCGGTACTTTTTTTAGTATAAGGCTGTCCTTAATCTACCGGGGAAAAATTATTGGGCCTGTGTTATGAATATCAGGAACAATAATGCAGAAAATAATAGACAAATATATCCCGGAGGTATGATGAAATGCGTATTGCAAAAAGATTTGCATTTATTGCTCCAATTTTATTTGGACTCATACTGCAGCCCTTTTATGAGAACAAGGCCTGTGCATATGAGAGCTTGAGCTATTTATACGGAGGTAATACTGCAACCTATATCAACAGTGTGAATACAACGGGTGCCAACCTTACCACGGTATGTCCCGACTATTTTGAAATCAATGGGAACGGTACTCTGAGGACCGCATCAAAGGCAGACTCACTTTTTATTAGCAGCATGCATGCAAAGGGCATTAAGGTAATACCATATTTGAGCAACAACTGGGATCGGACTCTTGGGCGGGCGGCGGTTACAAACAGGGCTGCCTTTGCAGCGGAATTAGCGGCAAAGGTGAACGAACTGGAATGCGACGGTGTAAATATAGATATACAGAACCTTACAGAGGTTGACAGGGATAGTTTTACTGACTTTGTCCGACTGCTGAGAGGGGCACTGGCCGCAAATAAGAGCCTTTGGGTATGTGTGGCTGCAAATCCCTGGGGTATAAATACCGGCTGGCAGGGCTCTTATGATTATAAAACGCTGGGTGATAAAAGTGATGCCATATTTATCATGACCTATGACGAGCATTACACGGGAGGCTCCCCAGGGGCTGTTGCGAGCCTGTCCTTTGTGGAGAAGTCTGTAACCTATGCCCTTAAATACGTACCGCCCGCAAAAATAATCATAGGCATACCCTTCTACGGCAGGTACTGGAAGCAGGGTGCAGCAACCGGAGGCTACGGCATTACCATAGCAGATGTGGAAAGACTGGCAGCTTCCTTCAATTTTTCCGCCGGGTACGATACCGCGGCCCAGTGCGCCCGTGGTACACTGGTGGTGAAGGACACCGACAATGCATATATATGGGGAGGCAGCAGGCTTTCGGCAGGGACTTATGACATCTGGTATGAAAATGAGAAATCCATAGAGAAAAAGCTATTGCTGGTATCCAAATACAAGCTGGCCGGCGCGGGAAGCTGGGCGCTTGGGCAGGAGCCCCAGAGGTTCTGGAAGAATTACGGTCTCTGGCTGTTTGGAAGACCCTTTTCAGATATTGAGAGCAATTGGGCTCAGAGCTATATTCTCAGGCTGACAAAGCAAGGCATAATTTCGGGTTTTCCGGACAAGAGGTTTGCCCCGGAAGGGAAGCTGACCAGGTCCCAGGCTGCGGCGATTTTTGTAAAAATTCTGGGGCTGCAAAACGAACCCGGCTCAAAACCCTTTGCTGATACTTCGGGGCATTGGGCTCAAAAGCAGATAGCAATTGCAAGGCAGTATGGCATATTTGCCGGCTATGAAAATAATATGTTTTATCCCGATAAGAACATAACACGGGAGGAATTTGCCGTCATCTGTGACAAGATTCTGTTCAGTGCCGACACGGTTAATTTTGCACAGAAGGTTTATAGTGATGTCAGTCCTGAGACTAATTCCTGGTCCAATAAGTCTATCATAATGCTGTCCTTGAACAATATTCTATCCGGCTATCCCGATGGAACCTTCAGACCCCGAAATACAATATCCAGAGCCGAGGCGGTCAGGGTGGCGGCAGCTTTGCTGGATTATCCGGGTGGATTTTCAGTTTCACCGGGGAAAATTCAAAATCCTGCAACAATATCAGAACCAAGATAAATCAAAGAAGCAAAATTATTTGTTCAAATTTCACATAACTTGGCTTATAAATTGACAATCATTTAACATAAAGCATATTGACAATGATTATCAAATTAATGTATTATATTTATGAAAAGTTATTGAGAATAATTATCAAAAATAGTAAATTTTCTGGAAGGTGGCGGTATATATGACATTGGATATGGTAAACAGAGGAGAAACCATTGAGATAGTTTCCATAAAGGATAAGGATATCCGGGCCCAAGCCATTCGTCTATGTATATATGAGGGCTCCAAATTGAGGTGTTCCGAAAAGCTGCCCTCCGGTCCGATAGTCTTGCAGAACAGACTGCAGGAGGTTGCCATAAGCAGAAAGCTTGCAGAACAGATTGTCATATCAAAGGTCAGTTAATACTTGACGTATGGGGGTCCATATGAAACAAAATTCCAAACATCTTGTTTTGGTGGGAAATCCGAATGTGGGGAAATCGGTTTTCTTCAATACACTTACAGGTAAATATGTGGATGTTTCAAATTTTCCGGGAACCACAGTGGATATCAGCAGCGGAAGGTTTGAAGAATATATAGTAGAGGATACTCCTGGAATATATGGCGTATCCTCCTTTAATGATGAGGAGAGGGTTGCCAGGGATGTAATCCTCAAGGCAGACCTTATATTGAATGTTGTAGATGCGGTTCATATGCAGAGGGACATATTTTTGACCCAACAGCTTATTGATATGGGTAAAAATGTGATTGTGGCAGTAAACCTTATGGATGAAGCTGCAAAGAACGGTATAAAAATCGATACGGATGAGCTTTCAAGGCAGCTTGGAGTGGAGGTTTACGCAACCTCTGCCTTAAAGGGCTCCGGAATGGAAGAGGTAAGAAAGAATCTGAAAAATGCAAGAGAGGGCAGGAAGACTGATGGAATTCAGGAACTGCTGGAGGAGCTCCTTCCTTCCGGAGTGTCGGAGGCAGAGGCATTGCTGGTGCTGGAAGAGGATGAGATAGTATCCCGAAGAACGGGACTGCAGCCCGGCAGCCGCCGTGATGAAATATATAAAAGAAGAAGAGAAAGAGTTGATGAGATCATAAATGCAGTGGTTTCCGACTCCTTTGCAGGTGCAAGCTTCAGCACCCGGCTTGGAAGACTTATGTTGAAGCCGGTCACCGGAATACCCATACTCTTAGCAATACTGGCGGGCATGTTCTGGTTTATTGGAGTGCTCATTGCGCAAATAGTGGTTGACTTTACCGAGGCAACGGTAATGGAAGGGATATATAAGCCTTTTATTGAAGGGTTACTGGGTTTTATGCCCAGGAATTCCTTTGTGGGCAGCCTGTTTATAGGTGACTATGGTCTTCTGACCATGACACCAATATATATGCTGGGCTTGCTGCTTCCTTTGACAATAGGGTTTTATCTTATGATGTCTTTGCTGGAGGATTCCGGCCTATTGCCAAGGATAGCGGTATTGTCGGACAGAACACTGTCCAGGGTTGGTTTGAACGGAAGGGCTATTATTCCTCTGATACTTGGCTTCGGCTGTGTTACCATGGCTACCATGACAACAAGATTGCTGGGTTCCAGAAGAGAGAGGGTTATTGCCACTTTTCTTTTAGGGCTTACAATTCCCTGCTCTGCCCAGTTCGGTGTCATAATAGGGCTGCTGACTCCCTTAGGTTTTAAATATATCATCGGCTATACCTTGCTTTTAATATTTATTTTTGGAATAGCCGGGGTGCTTATGAACAGATTTCTTCCGGGTGAATCCACTTCACTGTTTATAGATTTGCCTCCCATTAGGCTTCCACAGGCAAGGAATGTATTAAAGAAAACACTGGTAAAGACCAAGGCCTTCCTGCTTGAGGCAACGCCCATATTTGCCATGGGTGCGGTGCTGATAACTGTTCTGCAGTACACAGGAGCCCTGACTGCCATAGAGAATGCCATAGCACCTGTGACAACCCAGTGGCTGAAGCTTCCCGCACAAGCTTCGGTGGTTTTCATAATGGGTATAATAAGAAGGGACTTTGGAGCTGCCGGATTGAGCCACATGGTACTGACCAACGGACAGATGCTGGTGGCACTTGTTACAATAACCTTGTTTGTACCGTGTGTAGCATCCATAATAATGATTTTCAAGGAAAGATCAAAGCTTGAGGCCTCGGCCATATGGCTGGGGAGCTTCGCCATAGCTTTTCTGGCAGGAGGAATACTGGCTGCGTTCGTTATTTAGACTCAGCATTTTTAAACAAACTTACAAACAGCCTTCAAAAGGCGTAGGCCAGGCGGAGGGAATGCGCTGTAAGCGTCAGGAAGCAGGAGGAGGTTGAAGCAATGCCTGTTAAATGCCAGGAGTGCGGTTATACATTTGAAGCTGAAATGCAGGGGAAGGACATAAAAAAAGCAAATACAAAATGCCCAAGATGTGGTAAAATATATTTTGAAAAGAAGGGGTGCGAAGACTGTAAGGGGTGCTCTTTGTGGAAAACCTGTAAAAAAACCTGAGGGGAGTTTTTTTGTTGAATACTGGTGATAGTGGCTTTTTGAAGGAAAAATTAAAGGAATGCGGCTATAAATTTACAGGACAGAGGTCCGCTATTCTGGAAGCTTTGATTCAATGTTCAGGCCAGCATGTGAGCACAGAGGAACTATTTAACATGGTAAAGATAAAACATCCTGAGATAGGGCTTGCTACAGTTTATAGGACCATGATACTTCTGGATAAGCTGGGGTTGGTGCACAAGTTGGATTTCGATGACGGGTTCAGCAGATACGAGCTGGTGAAACCAAATGAGGACCACAGGCATCACCATTTGATCTGCAGCTCCTGCGGTTTGGTTTCGGAGGTAGAGGAGGATTTGCTGGATTCACTTGAGGAGGAGATTCTCAAAAAAAACGGTTTTCTGGTAAAGGATCATAGAGTACAGTTTTATGGCCTTTGCAGCAAATGCAGAGATTCAAAATAAATTAAACAAGCTAGCAGGGCGGTTTGACCAAACCAAGGGTTGAACCGCCCTTTAATATTTTGGTGGTGAAGCAGAAATTGTATTTATGAGGAATAAGGTGATATTTTATTGGGGAAACTCCCACATAGCAACTATGTGGACGGAGGAATGCATGTACCCGATAAAGAGGATTTTCAACCCTGAGATATTTCAGGGCAAATACAGACATAACAATTATTTTGAGGGCTGGTATTATAAAATAATTGATAAGGTCTCTGATAATATTATTGCAGTTATACCGGGGGTAGCCGTTTCTAAAAGCAGGGAGCACGCTTTTATCCAGTTTATTGATGGAAAAACAGGCTACACAGAGTATTTCAACTTTCCCAGGAAAGAGTTTTCCTATTCGGATAGAGAGCTAGAAATAGGTATTATGCACAATTATTTTACAAGAACCGGAATGAAACTGGAGTTAAAGTCAGATAATACGTCCATTTATGGTGAAGTAACTTTCACAGATATAGTGCCTTTTCCCAAGCGGCTGTGGAATCCGGGGATAATGGGCCCCTTTTCCTTTGTACCCTTTATGGAATGTCATCATGGGATTATCAATATCCACAGCCGACTTAAGGGCTTTATAAACTATAACGGGAAGCAGGTTGATTTTAATGAGGGCAGCGGCTATGTTGAAAAGGACTGGGGCAAATCCTTTCCTCATTCCTGGATATGGCTCCAGTCCAACAGCTTTAAGACCCGGGATACATCACTTATGTTTTCAATTGCGTCCATTCCATGGCTGGGCCGTGAATTTGACGGCCTTATAGCCTTTCTGAAGCTTGGAGACTGTTTTTTCAGGTTTGCAACCTATACAGGAGCCAGAGTAAGAGAACTGAAAATTGACGAGAGGGTTCTGAATATTGAAATAGAGGACCCCAGGCATGTCCTCTGTCTTAAGGCTGCAGTGGGCCCGGGCGGAATGCTGAAGGCTCCGAAAAAAGGGCTGATGGAGGTGGAAATAACTGAATCCATTATGTCAACTGTGGAGGCCAGGCTTGTTGAAAAGTCTGGAAAGCTTGTATTTCACGACATGGGAGTGAATACAGGTCTTGAGCTGGCAGGGGATTTCAGAAAATTTGCCACCTGCTGATTTTAACAGTTTTTGAAATAGGATATACTATTATGGTAAATCTACTAGTGGTCTGTAACATCAGAAACGGATGACCACAAAAGAATTTGGGGGTAGCTATGGCTAAATTGTATTTCAGATATGGTGCCATGAACAGTTCAAAAACTGCCAACGCACTTATGGTCAAGTATAACTATGAGGAAAGAGGGCAGAAGGTCCTGCTGTTAAAGCCCTCCGTGGATAACCGGGAAAGCGGCTGTATTATCAAATCCCGGGCCGGCCTTACCGAAGAATGCCTGCTTGTACATAGGGACAGCAATATATATGAACTTGTTCAGGCTTATATAAAAGAACTTTCGGAGATAAGCTGCGTAATCATAGATGAGGCTCAGTTCCTCACAAGGCAGCAGGTGTATCATTTGACAAGGCTTGTAGATGGGGAAGGGATTCCTGTCATTTGCTACGGACTGAGAGCGGACTTCAGAGGCGAGCTGTTTGAGGGGAGTCAGTATCTGCTTGCCTGGGCCGACACTATTGAAGAAGTAAAGACTGTATGCTGGTGCGGCAGGAAGGCTATAATGAATGCACGATACCAGGGGGATAAAATATTAAAAGAGGGCGAACAGGTGGAGGTTGGCGGAAATGACAGGTACATCAGTCTTTGCCGTGCCCACTGGCATGAGGGGGTTCTTTCGGGCAGGTAGCGGTTAAAAATTTTCGTTTCCCTGTAACACTTTCATAAGAGTTAACATAAATTGTTATTAAGTAGTAGTACAATAAAGAAAGGAGCTTAATAATATGGGAGACGGTAACTTTGGTTGTAATGATAATTTTTGCCACCTGCTGTCAAAATATATAGGTGAGACTGTAACTATTTTCACAAAAAGTGGAGGACAGTCCGGTTGTGGATTTACCGGGGTAATATTAGGGGTTAACGAGTGTTTTGTCAGACTGATTACCAGAATTGGTCCTGCTCCGGGATGTTCGTTGGGAAATTCCTGCGGATACGGCGACGTGGGTGATAATGCAAACAGCCATGGATACGGCGGATGCAACAGCGGATATGGCTGCAACTTCAACCAGAATTATGGCGGAGGCTATGGCGGCGGAGGCGGAACCCCTGTATACAATGTTGGATCAGTAACGGATATACCCTTAAGCAGTATAGCTTCATTTGTTCATAATGCAGTATAATCAAGTGATAAATGAAAAATGGTAGGCTCGTTCCTATCATTTTTTTTGTGTGTGATATATAATAATATATAAAATTCACAAATTATATTTGTTTTATTATGCTAAAGAGGAGGCTGCCATGGAGCTTGTTTTTGGAGAATACAAAGTGAGTGACGATAAAGCCCTGCTGTCGATTTTCAGGATAAAGGAACTGCTGGCAGGGACTTATTGGGCAAGTGACAGAACCGAGGAAATGATAGGCGTTTCCATAGAAAGCTCGGATTGCTATGGAGTATATCTGGAAGGGGAAATGGTGGGCTTTGCCAGAGTGGTTTCAGACAATGCCACCATGTTCTGGCTGTGTGACGTAGTCATAGCGGAAGCGCACAGAGGAAAAGGGTTGGGCAAAAAGCTTGTTGAAAGCGTGGTGTGCTCGGAGAAATACAGGAACATAAGAGGTATACTGGCCACAAGAGATGCCCATGGCTTATATGAAGGCTTTGGCTTTGGTAAGGCGGAAGAGGGGAGATTTATGATGAAGCCCCTGTACAGCAGCTAGAGCAGGTAACCTTGACTCAATCCTGCTCCGTAAATTCCTTTACATATAATCAGGAATGTGTTAAAATTCAATAAACAGTTGCGGGGGGACCTATGAAATGTACCATAGGTTGAGAAGGTAGAACCTGACCCTTAGAACCTGTCGGTTAACACCGTCGAAGGGAAGCACGGATCAAGAAGCGAAGGATTTTTTGATTAGAGCGTTTACCACTGACGGTAGGCGTTTTTTTTGAGTATAGGAATTTATATATATTGGATATAGTTGTAAGCGTTGATACTACTAAAGTATAAGCAATACACCGGAAATTTCCAACTGATAAATTCCTATACTCGGGGTCTGAAAAGGGGATTCCCATTTCCGTTTTGGTGGGGGTTCATCGAAGGGGGCAGTAGTGCCTCCTAGCGAACAAGACAATTTGCTGAGCATCTGTAGAAACTTAAATGGGGCACTAAACGGATTTGCGCAGCAAATTTCTTGTTGTTAAAACAACTTAATTTATTTGTGGGGGGACCATATGTTAGAAATACCATATGGTTGAGAAGGTAGAACCTGACCCTTGGAACCTGTCGGTTAACACCGTTGAAGGGAAGCAAAGTGATGTGTAGGATTATTTATTATGCTTGCCTGTGACGGGTAAGCATTTTTTGATTTGTAAAAATTCGTAGGAAGCTGTTTTGAAGGGAGGATTTATAATGAAAAAGGTATTGACCATTGCCGGCTCGGATTGCAGCGGTGGTGCGGGTATTCAGGCGGATTTGAAAACCTTTTCGGCCCACGGGGTCTATGGAATGAGTGTGGTGGTCTCCGTAGTTGCGGAAAATACCTGCCGTGTAATAGATATTCAGGATATACGGCCTGATATTATTGAGAAGCAGATAGAGGCGGTATTTGAAGACATTGAGGTGGATGCTGTTAAAATCGGGATGCTGTCAGGAAGGGAATGCATGAGGGCTGTAAGCGGAAGTCTCAGGGCATACATGCCGGGAAATGTGGTAATAGACCCTGTGATGCTTGCTAAGGGCGGACACGCTCTGATGAAGGAAAATGCACTTGAATTCTTTATTAAGGAGCTGATTCCACTTGCGGATATGCTCACTCCCAACATTCCGGAGGCGGAAGCCATTACAGGAATGATAATTTCTGGAGAGGCTGATTTGAAGAAAGCCGCCCAAAGCATACATAAAATGGGAGCCCGGAAGGTATTGATAAAGGGGGGCCACAGAGAAGGCGATGCTGAAGATATACTTTTTGACGGCAGTGATTTTCACAGCTTCAGCACCAGAAGAATACCCACCCAAAACACTCACGGCACCGGCTGCACCCTGTCGTCAGCTATTGCTGCAAACCTTGCTCTGGGAATGGATTGCCGACTTGCTGTTGAAAAGGCCAAGGAATATGTGACCATGGCAATAGAGCACTCCCTTGACATAGGAAAGGGGCACGGACCCACAAATCACTTTTACAAGCTGTATAAGGAAGGCCTTTCAACTACTGTTTAAGGACCGGAGCAATTGAGAATATAACCCAAATTTTAGCGGCAGGCGGGAAGCGGAGCTGAACTGCTCATTCCAGCCCGCACGAGAGGAGAACAATATGTCATATAAAACCCAGATGGAAGCTGCGAGAAAAGGAATCATTACCAGGGAAATGGCCATAGTGGCTGAAAAGGAGTACATGGAGGCTGAAAAGCTAAGGTCACTGGTGGCCTGCGGAAGGGTTGCAATTCCCGCCAACATTCACCACAAGTCCTTGAGCCCGGAGGGTATAGGGGAAGGGCTCAGAACCAAGATTAATGTCAATCTGGGTATTTCAGGCGACTGTGCCGACTACACAAAAGAGCTGGAAAAGGTTGATATGTCCATAAAATTCGGTGTAGAGGCCATTATGGATTTGAGCAATTACGGGAAGACGAATACCTTCAGGAAGCAGTTGGTGGAGCGTTCACCTGCAATGATAGGAACTGTGCCCATGTATGATGCCATAGGTTATCTGGAAAAGGATTTGATGGAAATAAAGGCAAAGGATTTCTTAAGGGTTGTGGAAGCTCATGCAATAGAAGGAGTGGATTTCATGACCATACATGCAGGTATAAACAAAAGGGCGGTTGAGTGCTTCAAACGCTCCAAAAGGCTCACCAACATTGTGTCCCGGGGAGGTTCCCTGCTGTTTGCCTGGATGGAGATGACAGGAAATGAGAACCCCTTTTATGAGTTCTATGACGAATTTCTGGAAATACTCAGGGAATATGATGTAACAATCAGTCTTGGAGATGCCCTGAGACCCGGAAGCATACATGACAGCTCGGATGCAGGACAGCTCAGTGAGCTCATAGAGCTTGGAAGTCTTACAAAGCGTGCCTGGGAAAAGGATGTGCAGGTAATGGTGGAAGGCCCCGGACATATGGCATTGAATGAGATTGCCGCAAATATGGCCATACAGAAGAGGCTGTGCCACGGAGCGCCTTTCTATGTATTGGGGCCTTTGGTAACGGATATCGCGCCGGGCTATGACCATATAACTTCTGCTATTGGAGGAGCAATAGCGGCCGCAAACGGAGCCGACTTCCTGTGCTATGTGACACCTGCCGAGCATTTGCGGCTGCCCGACCTTAAGGATGTAAGGGAAGGCATTGTGGCTTCGAGAATTGCAGCCCATGCAGCCGACATTGCAAAGGGTATCCCCCACGCCCGGGAGATTGACAACAAAATGAGTGATGCCAGGCGCAGAATAGACTGGGAGGAAATGTTCTCCTATGCAATAGACGGAGAAAAGGCCAGGGCATATTTTGAAAGTGCGCCTCCTGCCGATAAGCATTCCTGCTCCATGTGCGGGAAAATGTGTGCCATGAGAACCACCAACAAAATACTTGCCGGAGAGGCAGTTGAGTTCTGCTCGGATAAATAGGCCGGAACAGCCGTATGGAGAATAGGTTGAACAGAGCTTTAAATAAAACTTTATCAGAAAGGAAAAAGCATATGACAGATATAATTAAGACAACAGCCCAACTGCTGACAGTTCTTCGAAATAAAAAACCCCTTGTACATAACATAACAAATTATGTTACGGTCAATGACTGTGCAAATATAACCCTGGCTATAGGTGCATCTCCCATAATGGCGGACGATATAGGAGAAGCTGCCGACATTACCGCAATATCCTCCGCACTGGTGCTCAACATAGGCACCCTGAACAGGAGAACCCTTGAGTCAATGCTGGCAGCAGGCAAAAAGGCCAACCTGCTGGGCATACCTGTGATCTTCGACCCCGTGGGGGCAGGTGCTTCCACGCTCAGAAATGAGGCCACAAGGACAATCCTCACTGAAATAAAGGTAAATGTGCTCAGGGGAAACATGTCTGAAATATCCCATATAGCAGGTCTTAATTCAAGCACAAAAGGAGTGGATGCCTCGGAGGAGGACATAGCCTTAGGAGATGGCAGGGCCATAGCTGTTGCGGTGTCCAAAGAACTGGGCTGTGTGACGGCAATTACAGGTGCCACTGATATTGTAACCGACGGATACCGGGTTGCGGCTGTGAGCAATGGACATAAGATGCTGTCTGAGGTGACCGGAACAGGCTGTATGACAACAGCACTTATAGGCTCTTACTGCGGTGCGGGTAAGGATGGTTTCATGGCGGCAGCTGCTGGTATAGCCTCAATGGGCCTGGCAGGAGAACTTGCATATGAAGCGGCAGGGGCTAAAGGTACAGGCAGCTTTCATATGGCTATCATAGACGCCATAAGCAGGCTGGATGAAAATATAATATTGGAGAGGGCCAGAATATATGAAAAATAACATAGACTACACCTTGTACCTGGTCACCGACCGTGAGCTCATGAGCACAGAGACTCTGGAGGAAGCTGTAGAAAGTGCCATTAAAGGCGGCTGCACCCTTGTCCAGCTCAGAGAAAAGACTGCTTCCTCACTGGAGTTTTATGAAAATGCCCTTAAGGTTAAGGCAGTGACCGACAAATACAATATCCCCCTTATAATAAATGACAGGGTGGATATAGCCCTGGCAATTGATGCAGACGGGATACATGTGGGTCAGGAGGACCTGCCTGCCCAAACGGTGAGAAGAATTATCGGAGAGGGAAAAATATTGGGGGTTTCAGCAAATTCCGTGGAAAGTGCAATAAAGGCTCAGAAGGACGGCGCAGACTACATAGGTGTCGGGGCGGTGTATTCCACAAATACAAAAACAGATGCCGGGGTAATTACACGGGAAAGGCTGCTGGCTGTGCGTCAGGCTGTGACGGTGCCGATTGTGGCAATTGGCGGTATAAATCTCCAGAATGCAGCCCTGCTGAAGGATACAGGAATAAATGGGATTGCCGTTGTCTCTGCGATTATAGCCCAAGAAGACATAGAAGCTGCCGCTAAAGGAATTAAGTCTGAATTTATCTGAGTTTTGTAAATTTCAGGTTAATCAATAAAGATTTAACAAAAAATAAATACCCTTTTAAAAAACTTTATTTATTATGACACTGTACCAAAAAAAAATGGAGGTGTTTTAATGAAAAAAAGATTAATCGCTGCACTGTCGTTACTGATGTTGTTTGCATTTATCACTGCCGCATTATTTGGAGGCCCGGTTTCCGCATCCCCTTCACCTTACTCTACCAACAACACCTATTCGGGAACCGCACCCAAATATGTTTTCCTGTTTATCGGCGACGGAATGAGTACTCCTCAAATCAATGCGGCCCAGATGTATATGGGAAACAGGGAAAGTGCCGTAACACCCGGAATAAAGACTCTTGATTTCACAAAATTTCCCGGAGTGGGCAGCGCAGATACCTATGATGCCGAATCCTTCATACCTGATTCCGCATCCACAGGAACTGCAATGGCGTCAGGGTACAAGACCTATGGCGGAATTATCAATATGGATCCGGCAAAAAAGACAAGCTATGAACCAATATCCAAAAAGCTCAAGAAGGCAGGCTATAAGGTGGGCATTGTAACAACGGTTACTTTGGACCACGCTACTCCTGCCGTTTTTTATGCCAATGAGGCCTCCAGGGGAAACTACTACAATATAGCAACTCAATTGGTAAAGAGCAACTTTGACTATTTTGGCGGAGGATATTTCCTTGATCCCGACGGAAAAAAGGCCAACGCCGCAAATGCCGTAAATATACTTGAACAGGCCAGAAAAAACGGCTACAGGGTTGCAACCACCAAGAACGATATTCTGGCACTCAATAACGGTTCGGGAAAGGTGCTTGCACTTGACCCCACAGCTATGGCGGCTTCAAATGACAGTTATTCCATGCCATATGAGCTTGACCGTAAGACCGGACAGCTGAGTCTTGCGGATTTTGTAAGAAAGGGCATTGAGGTATTGGATAACCCCAAGGGCTATTTTATGATGGTTGAAGGGGGGAAAATAGATTGGGCCTGTCATGCCAACGATGCAGCGGCAGCTATCCATGATACCATGGCCTTGAATGATGCCGTCAAGGAGGCATTAAAGGTATATTACCAGCACCCCTCTGAAACCTTGATAATTGTCACCGGAGACCACGAAACAGGAGGGATGAGCATTGGCTTTGCCGGTACCGAATACTCCACCTTCTTTGAAAAGCTGGAGAGACAAAGCAGGTCCTATGTAGAATTTGACAAGCTTGTGTCAGAATACAAGGAAAAGACAAAGCCGGCTTCTGCAAAGCTGGAAGATTTGCTTCCTCAGATAAAGAGCTCCTATGGCTTGATTTCCGCAACCGATGCCGATGCCGGAAAGAATCCGGAACTGGTGCTTACGGATTATGAAATGGTCAGACTCAGAGATGCCTTGAGAAAATCCATGAGCGCTGCAAAGGTCACAAGTACAGAAACAGACTATTTACTTTATGGAACCTATGAGCCCTTGACCGTAACCTGCAATCATATACTGGATAACAAGGCTGGAATAAACTTCTCTACATACTCGCATTCAGGTCTCGCAGTGCCTGTATATGCAATCGGCCCAGGCTACCAGCTTTTCTACGGAGCATATGACGATACGGATATAAATAAAAAGCTGTCTGCAATAACTAAGGTCAAATGATAAATTATTACAGCTTAAAATGGAAGGGACCTTTTAAAGGGCAAACCGCTGTGTCGGCATTTCCGGCTGATGCAGCGGTTTGAGCCATACCCGGGTATTGTATAAACACTTTACCTTGTGCTGATACATAAACCCCAGGTCAAAAAAACAGGGAAGGGATATTAGGGGATGCTGAAAAAAATTTTTAAGCCGGACAGAATAACCGCCTTAGCTGTAGTATTGCTCATAGCAGTACTTTGTATTTTACCCACGGGCTTCCGGCAGGCGGCATATAATGACAGTGTCAGGGCAGTTGTAAGAATAATGGCTACAGACAACTCAAACCTTTATGATACAGGAATTATCAAGCAGGGTGAACAGAAATGCCGTGTAAAGATACTGGAGGGTCGTTTTAAGGGCCTGGAGTCGGAGGGAATCAACAATCTGGTTGGCAAGCTGGAAATGGACAAAATATTCGTGTCCGGGGACAAGGCTCTGGCAGTCATAGATTATGAAGGGAACTCAATCAGATATATTACACTGATTGACCATTACAGAATTAATCTTGAGCTTCTGCTCTTTGGCGGCTTTGTTCTGTTGATGCTGGTATTTGCAGGCTGGACAGGCGCCAAGGCAATACTGTCCTTCATACTGTCGGTGGTAGTCATATGGAAGGTGCTGGTGCCCGCTCTCCTAAAGGGCTGGAATCCCATATTGCTTTCCATGTTCATTGTGGCCTTCCTGACGGTTTTTATCATTCTATTGGTGGGAGGCTGCAACAGAAAATCCCTGGCGGCCATAGCCGGCTCACTGTCGGGGACTGTACTGAGCTGTATACTGGCGGTATTGTTCGGACAGCTTTTTAAAATACACGGAGCGATAATGCCCTTTTCCGAAAGCCTGCTTTATTCAGGCTACGGACATTTGAACCTAACCAGTATTTTCATTTCTGCCACTTTTATTGCTTCTGCCGGAGCACTTATGGATGTTGCGGTGGATATTGCCGCGGCAGTTCATGAGCTGGTGGAAAAGAACCCTGGCATATCAACAGCAGAGGCAATAAAATCCGGCTTTAACATAGGAAGGGTTGTAATGGGGACAATGTCCACCACCCTGCTGCTGGCATACTCAGGCGGGTTTATAGGCCTCCTGATGGTGTTCATGGCCCAGGGTACTCCCATAGTGAACATACTCAATCTGAAATATGTCTCAGCAGAAATATTTCACACCCTTGTGGGAAATTTCGGTTTGGTAGCTGTGGCACCGCTGACCGCAATATTTTCAGGGATAATGTTTACCGAGGGCAGGGAGACGGGAAGGCTGGCAAAAGAATTGTAACGCCTGCTATCACAATAGTTTGCCCAAATGAATACTTTATTGTAGATTTATTTTTTGCATGGAGGTATTCATGGGGTATTTTGTTAATGTGGAGAAAAATGTAAAGGTGTATGTGGAGGATCTTAACCCGTCAGGGAATAAGACCATTCTATTCCTGCACGGCTGGCCGGGAAGTACGAAACTGTTCGAATACCAGTTTGACCAGCTTCCTAAAATGGGCTACAGGTGTGTGGGAATAGATACCAGGGGTTTTGGATATTCAGACAAACCCTGGGAGGGTTACGACTATAACAGACTGGCTGACGATGTGCGGGCTGTGGTTGAAACAATAAAGCTGAGCAATTTTACCCTGGGAGGGCATTCCACCGGCGGGGCAATTGCCATAAGGTATATGGCCAGACACAACGGTTTCGGGGCATCAAAGCTGGTACTGTTTGATGCTGCCGCTCCAAGTCTTATCAAACGGCCGAATTTTCCATATGGAATAGACAAGGAAACAGTGCTGCAAATAATTAAAGGAACCTATAATGACCGTCCAAAAATGCTTCGGGATTTTGCTGATATATTTTTCTTTCAATATATTACCCCCGAGCTGTCAAACTGGTTTTTCCAGCTAGGGCTGCAGGCGGCAGGCTGGGCCACGGCTGCCATTGCAAATACCTGGATAAATGAGGTGCTGTTTAGCGACCTGTCTAAAATCCAGGTGCCTACCTTGATAATTCATGGCATACATGACAAGGTGGTGCCCTTCACTCTTGGAGAAATACAAAAGCAGGGTATCAAAAATTCAAAACTGCTGCCTTTTAAATACAGCGGCCATGCCACTTTTTATGATGAGAAGGACCGGTTCAACGAGGAACTGATGCGTTTTGTGGAAAGGTAAGCTGATATTAACCGCTGTCCTCCAAATTTCCTTGACTTAAAGCCATACCAATTTATACTTATAGTTAGGTTGTTATAAATTAGGTTCAGCCTGCAAGCTGTAAGAGGAGCACCTGCTTATAGTGGTTTGGGAGCTGTTTAGGAAGGGATTGAGAGGAAAAGGGGTTTTTATGGAAATCGCAAAGTCTTTGTTTTATTTTATAGTGGCCGGTATTTTCGAGATAGGCGGCGGGTATCTGGTATGGCTGTGGTTAAGGGAAGGCAAAGGTATCCTGTATGGAATAGCCGGAGCGGTTATTCTTATTTTATATGGGGTCGTTCCTACTTTGCAGCCCGGCAGCGCTTCCTTTGGAAGGGTATATGCAACCTATGGAGGGATATTTATTGTGCTATCAATACTTTGGGGCTGGCAGGTAGACAAGGTCCTGCCGGATAAGATCGATCTTATCGGTGGTGCAATTGCTTTGATAGGCGTAGGAATAATAATGTATTATCCCCGGGCTTAGTAAATCCGATATATAATATATTGAAAATTTCGGAGGTGTGTTATGAAAATATCACTGCAAGCTTATATTAAAGGTAGTGAGGAAGCCGTCCAGTTTTATCAGAGAGCTTTTGGAACTGAACTGGGGCATAATGTGAGGAATCCGGACGGAACCTTCATGCATGCAGAACTGTATCTGGACAAAGAGCTGCTGCTGGCGGTCAGCGAAGCAGACAGCCAGGTGGGAAGTGAGCTTATGAAGGGGCATTCTGCTGCCGATTACCCTACAATGAACTTTGGTGTCAGCCTTGGAAGTGAGGAGGCGGTCAAAAGGGCATACAATATATTGACCGAAGGAGGAAACATATTGCTGCCGCTGGGGCCGCTTCCATGGAACACCTGCTGTGCAAATATAATTGATAAATTCGGAGTATTCTGGTACTTGTGCGTATGATGTCGGGGAACCCTCTAGAAGAAAGAATGTCCTTTAGACATAAAGAACTATGCTGCTGGACAGGACAAGCCAGTTATAGCCGCGGCACCGGGTTGAAAAGGTATTGATTGAAAGGTCTGAAACTCCACCAACAGGTTCATTTTAGATATGTAAAAAATTGGTATAGCGAAAGTTGGAATACCATATCATGTTATGGTAGTATAAATAAGAGGTATATCAAATTATTACCAAAAGGAGATGAAGGGATGTCACTTATGAATAAAACCGGTCTTTATATTCATGTTCCTTTTTGCGGCTCAAAATGTAACTATTGTGATTTTAACTCCTATGCAGGGAAGCTTGGTTTGGCAGAAGAGTACTTTGCCTGCATGAAAAGAGAAATTGACCTGTACCGGAAGGAAATGGCATACAACAATATCGGTACCATTTTTATCGGCGGAGGAACTCCATCCTGCGTGGAGCACCGTTTCATGGGAGAAATTCTGAATGCGGCAAGAGAAAGGTACAATATCTCTGAACAGTGCGAGATAACCATCGAAAGCAACCCAGGTACTATTACTGAAGAAAAGCTAAGGGCATACAGGCAATATGGAATAAACCGGTTGAGCATAGGCTTGCAGGCTTACCAGGAAAGGCTTTTGAAATATCTTGGAAGGCAGCATTCCTCGGAAGATTTTGTCTCCAGCATAAAAATGGCGAAGGACGCGGGTTTTAATAATATCAATGCCGATGTAATATTTGGAATACCAGGACAGACAATGGAGGATTGGAAGGAGACCTTGAACATTTTGGCTGACCTTGATGTAACACATATTTCCGCTTATGACCTGAAGATTGAAGAGGGTACAAAATTCGGTGATATGCAAGAAGCTGGAAAGCTCATTGAGATGGAGGATGAAACAGACAGGGAAATGTACCATTATGCAATTGATTACCTGAAAAAACAGGGCTTTAAGCATTATGAACTCTCCAATTTCGCCAGGGAAGGCTGCGAGTGCCGGCATAATCTTATTTACTGGAATTGTCTGGAGTATCTGGGACTGGGTGCCGGGGCGCATTCCTTCCTACAGGACATAAGGTTTGAGAACCAGGCCTCCATCGAAGGATACATAGATTATCTGTCAAAAGGTGAAAAGCCTGTTGAAGAAAGGTTTGTAAGGGATTTCTGTGAGAAGATGTCCGAATACATGTTCCTTGGACTAAGACTGATAGAGGGAGTTAACAAGGATACCTTTGAGGACAGGTTTAATCAGGATCTGTTTGAAACCTATTCTTCCAAGTTTGAAAAACTCAAAAAACTGCAGCTTATAGAAGCAGACGGCTATGGAATACGGCTTACAAGTCTGGGACTGGATCTGGCAAATCGGGTTTTTGTAGAATTTGTCTAGCAGCAGTGGCAGGTTAAAGAGCCGGTTCATAAACTCAAATACAAAAAAACTCAGGTGCTTTACCTGAGTTTTTGTTTTAATGAATAAATTATTTTGCTGCGTTTATAGCCTTAGCTAATCTTGACTTTCTTCTCGCAGCGGTGTTTTTGTGAAGCAGGTTTCTAGCTGCAGCTTTATCCAGAGCCTTGGTTGTCGCTTTGTATGCTTCAGTAGCACCCTCACCGTTGGCTATAGCTTCTTTACATTTTTTAACAGTAGTCTTAAGAGCAGACTTTCTGATAGTGTTCTTTAAAGTCTTGGTCTCAGTAACTTTTACTCTCTTTATTGCAGATTTGATATTTGGCAAATTCTTCACCTCCTGCGAGCCTATATTCGCGTAATGCGTGAGCAAAAAAAACAAAAAATATTTAATCGGTAAAATAACCGCTTCTTGCCCATAACAGATGATATTTTACCATGAACTTTTTGAAAATGCAAGCATTAACCCTTATTTTTCTATTTTGCCTGAGGAAAAGTTTTACTGAGGAACCTTACTGAGGAAAACTGTCGAGCAAATGGTATGCCCAATTCTTTCTGGATAATATGAATAAGTTCAGAGAGCCTAATATCGCACTGGTAGATGTTCATTTTTTTGAAATTGAATTAAACCAATGTTCAATCGACGAAATTGATATTTCTTTGCTCACGTCATAAAATGCATCTATAGTTCTTTCTTTATTAAAAATATATACATAATCTCCGCCACCAACTATTCTGAAAAGCATTTTATCCTCAGAATAAAAATCGTAAGCATATAAATAACCAGTTCTATTTGTCTGCTTGAAATCTTTTCTATAGGTTCTATTATTCAATAAATTGACGAGCTCTTTAATTTTTTCTTTGTTAGTAGTTTCAATTCTATTACCGGTAAAACTATTTACCATTAATACCTTTGTTATATTTGACTCATTCGTTCCAAGAAGTTCACTAAAGGTCTTTTTTGGGTACTTAATCTGAATAAATAATAGCACAGAAATAGATACTATCAAGATTAAGGGAATGATAATCCATAATAATTTTTTTTTCATAAAACACACTCCAATATTTGACCTAATGGAATTAGAAATCTTTTCTATAGGTTCTATTATTCAATAAATTGACGAGCTCTTTAATTTTTTCTTTGTTAGCAGTCTCAATTTTATGACCGGTAAAACTATTTATCATAAAACCGTTTGTTATATTTGCCACATCGGTACTTAGCAACTTCTTTTATTTTAATTTGTTACTTATGCCAAGGCAATACCATAAAATTCTAAATTTGTCAATATCAGTATTTTACCTTGGCATAAACGTGGATTTTACTATACAAAAGTCTATAAAAATAAGCTCTAATTCTGATACTAAAATAATGGTTTTTTTGAAATAATACCGATATACCAATATTTCTGTTATCTATAGAGAGGAGCAAAGTTATGGTAAATTTGTCAAACAGGCGCACCGACCTTGTAATTGAGGCACATGAAATATTTATGAACAGCAGCCAGGCAAGCGAGCAGGCACAAGCACATGAATCCCCCCCTGGCGTTGAGGTTGAAAACGCAGGTGATGAGGATGTCAAAATAACAAGAGTGAGGATTACATCGCCCACCGGTGAGCAGGCCATCGGAAAACCAATGGGAAACTATGTTACCCTGGAGATTCCTCAATTGAAGGACAATCACCCTGATGTCAACCAGAAGACCATAGATGTTATGTCCAGTGAATTAAAGGCCATACTTAACCTGAAACCTGACGCCACCATTCTTGTTGTGGGACTTGGCAACTGGAATGTAACTCCTGACGCCCTGGGCCCGAAGGTAATATCTCACCTGATGGTAACCAGGCATCTGCTGGAGTATGTCCCTGAGCATGTGGATGAAGGCGTGAAGCCGGTTTGTGCCATTTCACCGGGAGTTATGGGAATCACGGGTATCGAGACCGGGGAGATAGTAAAGGGTGTGGTGGAAAGGATAAAGCCTGACGCGCTTATAGCCATAGATGCATTGGCGGCCAGGAATATGGAGCGTGTCAGCACCACCATACAGATTGCCGACACAGGGATAGCTCCCGGAGGAGGAGTAGGCAACAAAAGAATGGAGCTGAGCAAGGCCACTCTGGGCATGCCTGTGGTGGCCATAGGAGTTCCCACTGTGGTGGATGCCGCCACTCTCACCAATGATGCAATGGATCTGATAATAGACAGTCTCATGCAGGAAGCTCCCTCTGACTCCAGCTTTTACAGTACCCTTAAGAACATAGACAGGGAGGAAAAATACGAGCTGATAAAACAGGCCTTAGATCCATTTGTTGGGCAGCTTATAGTTACTCCCAAGGAAATAGACGATATTATCAGCAGGGTGTCAAAGGTTGTGGCAAACGGTTTGAATATGGCGTTACATGAGGGGATAGGCATGCAGGAAATGGAAAAGTACCTCATGTAGCCATGCTCCGGCAGCGGGTTCGGGCTGGAATCCTGCAGGCGTCCGGCTGTGCCGTATGGGGACGGGCCGGGCTCCATGCCCGGTTCCACACCGTCACGGCTGGAGGCTGAGGAAAGCTGCGGAAATAAAAAGTCAATTACTAAGGTCTAAGCAGTAATTGACTTTATGAGAATAGAATAACTTTCCTTTTATATGGTTGCAGGTTATAATTTTATTAGGAATCAATTAATTTAACCTGCAGTACATAAAACCCTGAAATGGAGAAGTCAAATGAAGCAGCCTTGGAGAATTTTTATTATCTTTGTTGTTCTGATGGCCTTATGGAATACTATTTTCATAAAACCCATCAAATTGTTTACGGTTTTTCTTCATGAACTGGGACATGCATTTATGGCCGCAATAACCGGAAGCAAGGTTACCGGGTTAAGCATATACTTCAATGAAAGCGGTCATGTTACATCACTTCCAAAGGATTGGCTTTCAGCATTTCTTATTGCAAATGGAGGCTATCTGGGAAGTGTGCTTTTTGCCTGCTGCATTTTGCTCTTAAAAAATACAAGGTTTAAGAAATACATAATTGGTGTCATTGCGATTATTTTTCTGGGGGTCACCTTCAGGTTTTCCGGAATAATTTCCTTCACTATGCTTTACTCGGTTGTATTTGCAATTGCAGCACTGATAATATATATGATACAGAACGACAGACTCCATGACTGGGTTATTGAAATCATAGGAATAGGAAGCGTCACCTACGCCATATATGATACCTTTGTTGATACCGTGCTTCTGCAGGTGAACCAGGTATTCGGATTTATAAAGCTGGACAGGATGCCGGTCACCGACGCCGTTCTCATTTCAAGGCTGACTCATACTCCGGCGGTTGTATGGGGGGTGCTTTGGCTGGCGGTTTCTCTTTTCGCTGTCTATGCCATACTGCTCAGAGGTAAAAATAAAGCCGGAAGGTATTCGAAAAAGTACTGAGACCATACTCAAAACCCATTGTACCAAACTTCCCTGTAAATCTATCGGTAAAGTTAATGCAACAGGTATTAGCTGTGAGATAACTCAACTATTATACACCTAAAGGAGAAACTAAATGGATAGCAAGCTTCAGATAATGAAGGATAAAATTGAAATATTAAATCAGGCTGCAAAGGCATATTACATGGAAGACCGTGAAATCATGCCCAACATTGAATATGACAGGCTGTATGACGAGCTGGTGGAGCTGGAAAAGGAATCAGGAGTTGTTTTATCAAACAGCCCCACAATAAATGTGGGCTATGAAGTGCTTTCCAACCTTCCGAAGGAGAGACATGAAACTACCATGCTTTCCCTTGACAAAACCAAGGAAGTGCCCGCTCTGAGGGAATGGCTGGGAAATATGAAGGGCGTCCTGTCCTGGAAGCTGGATGGCTTGACCATAGTTCTGACTTATGAGGGGGGCAATCTTGTGAAGGCTGTAACCAGAGGCAGCGGAGAAATTGGTGAGGTAATCACCAATAATGCCAGGGTTTTTAAAAACCTGCCGGTTAATATTGCCTACAAGGATACTCTTGTATTGAGGGGCGAGGCAATAATACGCTATTCTGATTTTATGAAGATAAACAGTGAGATTGATGACGTGGATGCCAGGTATAAGAATCCCAGAAATCTTTGCAGCGGTTCCGTACGTCAGTTAAACAACAGGATAACCGCAGACAGGAATGTACATTTCTTTGCCTTTTCTCTGGTAAGGGCGGACTATGCGGAATATAACAATTCCAGGATTGCACAGCTTGAATGGATAAGGCAGCAGGGGTTTGACGCAGTGGAATACCAAGAGGTGGATGCTGAAAACATAGAGGCTTCGGTGCAGTGGTTCTATGACCGCATAGAGGAAAATGATTTTCCCTCCGACGGCCTGGTTCTGACTTTTGACAACATAGCTTACGGAGAATCCCTGGGCTCCACCTCCAAATTTCCCAGGGACTCAATTGCCTTTAAATGGCGTGATGAAATCAAGGAGACAAAGCTTCTTGAAATAGAGTGGAGTGCATCCCGTACAGGTCTTATAAATCCTATTGCAATATTTGAGCCTGTAGAGCTGGAGGGGACAACCGTCAGCAGGGCCAGCATACACAATATCAGTATTATGGAAGGTCTGGAACTTGGAATAGGTGATACCATAGGTGTTTACAAGGCAAATATGATAATACCCCAGGTTTCCGAAAATTTCACCAGAAGCGGGGCGGTGGGTATTCCGAAGCATTGTCCTGTCTGTGAAGCGCAAACGGAGTTACGTCAGGAAAATGGAATAAAGTTTTTATACTGTCCGAATGAGGAATGTCAGGCCAAGCAAATAAAAGCCTTCACTCATTTTGTGGGCAGGGACGCCATGAATATTGAAGGGCTGTCTGAGGCCACCATAGAAAAGCTGATTTCAAAGGGACTGATAAGAGAGCCGGCGGATATATTCCATATTGACAGGTTCAAGCAGGAAATAGTTGAAATGGAGGGTTTTGGTGAAAAATCCTTCAACAAGCTGACCGCGTCTGTGAATAAAGCCAGAAAGTCAACAGTGGTAAGGCTTCTATTTAGTCTTGGGATACCAAATGTGGGCCTGTCAAATGCAAAGCTGATTTGCAGAAACTTTAAATATGACTGGATGGCAATTCAGAATGCAGAATTTGACGAGCTTGTGGGCATAGGCGGAATAGGCGAGGTCATGGCAGAGGCCTATGTCAGCTTCTTTGCAGATAATAAGAAGAAGCAGATTGTTGAGGATCTTCTAAAAGAGCTGGACTTTGAAAAAGTGGAGGTCTCTGAAACAGGGAGCAGCTTTGAGAATATGGTGTTTGTAATTACAGGCTCAGTGGAGCAGTTTAAGAACCGCGATGAGCTGAAGGAGATTATTGAAGCAAATGGGGGAAAGGTAACCGGCTCTGTTACCAGCAAGACCAATTACCTTATAAACAACGACAACCTGTCGGGCTCTTCAAAAAACAAGAAGGCAAAGGAGCTGGGCATCAGCATCATCACTGAAAGCCAGTTTGTGGAATGGCTCAACGGAGGTGCAAGACCTCAATAGGAGCACAATAAGACAGTAACATAATAACACAGCGCTGCATTTCACCTGTTTTTTTGCTTGGAAAATAACGGGAGGATTTTTATAAGAGGAATTATAATTGTAGTGAAAGGAGAAGCCGGATGGAATGGATTGAGAGGCTTAATTCAGTTATCTCATATATCGAAGAGCATCTTGACGATGATATAGTCAGTGAAGAGATTGGCAGGATTGTGCTTTGTCCCGTAGGAGCATTTCTGAGAACCTTCTCCCTGCTTACGGGAATTACTCTTTCAGAATATATCCGCAGAAGAAAGCTGACAATGGCTGCTTTTGAGCTTCAGTCCACCGATAGCAAGGTTATTGACCTTGCAGTCAAATATGGATATGAGTCTGCAGATGCTTTTTGCGTAGCCTTTAAAAAAATGCATGGTATTCCGCCTGCAAGTGCACGGCAGCAGAATATCAAGCTCAAATCCTTCCCTCGACTGTCCTTTACATTAACAATTAAAGGAGATGCGGAAATGAATTATCGTGTTGTTGAAAGAGAAAGCTTTAAGGTTGTGGGAAAAATAGTGTCCTCATCACTGGAGGACAATGTGATACCGGAATTCTGGAATACCTGTAAAAAAGACGGTACCATAGACAGACTGGTTGAAGTGGGAGTGGACAGCAATACCTACGGAATGTGTTTCGGGTTTAACGACCAGGGTTACAATGACTATATGGTAGGTATAGAGACTGCTTGCGAAAATGCAGGCGATTTAAAAAGCGTTACTGTTCCGGAAGCCACATGGCTGGTATTCGAATCTGTGGGGCCTGTCAATCCCACGCTGAGTAACACCTGGGCACGTATTTACGGAGAATTTCTGCCCCAAAGCATATATAAGCAGTCTGCTTTACCAACCATAGAAAAGTATTTTTCAAACGATGTGGATTCTGAGGACTATCTGGTTGAAATATGGATTCCGGTGGTTATGGAACAAGCGGAACAGCAAAATTTCGTCAGGACTTAAAGCAGCAGGGTTTGAAAAGGGAAATCCCCTGGCGAACAAGAAAATTTGCTGCACTGCATACCAGTGAGCACTGTAAAAACTGAGTGCAGCGAATTTTCTTGGCACTTATTCTTCCAGGTTAATTACGCTTACGGGACAGCCGTCTCGGGCATCCTCTGCATCTTGTTCCGCTTCTTCCGGGATATCATCGTCAATGGCTTCAGCCTTATTGTCCTCATTCATACTGAATACCGACGGGCATATAGATACACAAAGTTCACAACTGATGCAGCCGTCCTGATCTACAGATGCTTTCATTTTACCTCCCATCTGCGCCCTTGGCGCGTACACAAATAGTAATGAAAGACACGCAGTGGCTTTCGCTGCGTGAAATCCGCCTTGATTTACAACATTTATCTTTCACGCTAACCTCCTGTTTTATTTTTTCAGAATTATTATTACAATAATTCCTAATAATATGCTTTTTTTTGGGCAGCAAAAAAATGTGTATACAATATACTTATAAATTATTGATTTTAAATACAAGTTGAGTTATATTAAAATTAAATTATGGAAAATTGAAAGCTGCTGAAATAAGGCTTCGAGGTTAAAATGATCAATGATATAGAGATAATAGACAGTCATGTGCACACCTTTGCCGGTAATGACATTGCTGATAAAATTATAGCTTCCTTTAACAAAATTTATGACATAGAGTTTGCCAATCCGGGTAATGGCACCATTGGAAATGTGTTGAACAACATGAGGGAAGGCGGTATTGACAGGACTGTCATGGTTAATTTTGCTCCCCCTAAAATAGTCCATCAAAATAACCTGTGGACTTTAAAGGCAGGTGCGGATTCCGGAGGCAAGCTTATTCCTCTGGTAAGTTTTCATCCGGAAATGGAAGGAGTTTTGACTGAGCATCTTGAAGACTATATAAATGCAGGAGCCCGGGGTATCAAGCTCCATCCTATGGCGCAGGGCTTTGACGTCAGAGACCCTGGGCTGGATGAACTCTTCAGAAAATGCAGTGAAAAGAGCTTTGCAGTGCTGATACACTGCGGACGTGTTTCAAATGCCAGGCTGAATGAATACTCCGATTTTGAATGTATAGTGCCTGTTATGGAAAAATACCCGGAGCTGCCTGTAATACTTGCCCACATGGCAGATGGAGATATGGACCGCTGCTTTGAAGTATCAAAAAAATATTCCAACGTATTTCTGGATACATCAATTGTAATTACCGGCTATCCCGAAATAATGAAGGTTAATGAGCCTAGCTGGCTTGACGACGGCAAGGTGGTGGCCATAATAAATGAGGTGGGTGCACACCGGGTCATATTCGGTTCGGATTTTCCCTGGGGGAGCCCAATACATGATTTGAACAGGATAATGAATTTTAATTTGAGCCGCCAGCAAAAGGAACTTATTTTCAGCGGAAATGCAAAAAGGCTTTTCAAATTGTGATTAATAGAAAGAGGGTAGACGCCAAATGAGCGAATGGAGGCGTAAAGGTTTACTGACTCTGGTTTACAGTGCGATTATATCTGCAGTTTTTTGTTTCGGGGCATATTTTATTTCTCAAAGAATTAATTTTAATGTGAAGGAGACCTTTTTCCTTATTGGGCTGGTTGCCGTACTTGCGGGTATTTTAATAACCATAGCAAAAAATCAGAGCAGAGTGACCGGGGCGGGTATAGCTGAACAGAATGAGGAGGGGGAGGAGCCTGAGACCGGAAGGGCTTGGATACTGCTGGGGTTCAATGGCTTCACTCTTGTACTCTCAGGGGTTTTTCTGCTGGTTATAGATGCGGTAATAAAGTAAAGACCGTAGCCTGGAAAAAAAATTATCACCAGGATGTTATTAGTGTAAATACATTTAGCATATTTGTATAAAATACAATATAGATATTTTTCAGATGGAGACATTTTATGAAGAAACTATATTTATCTATACTATATGTTATTTTTATATCTGTTATAATAAGCGGTACCATATTATACAGCAAGCCTCCGGTTCAAAACAGCAGGAGCGTATACCCTGCCGGAAAGGAAGAGCCGGATTCTGCGGCTAGAAGAAAGGCCCGGCAGGAACTGTTGTCTGTCAAAAGCATGAACAACAGTATTTATGTAAAAAGAGAAGATATAAACATATTGGGAAATAAGAGCAATGTGGATTTACGTGCCTTTATGTCCGAAGACAATTATGGCCTTGTAACCCTGAACCTGACATATAAGATCAAGGAAAGGCTCGTCAGGTGCAATATTGAGCCTGACAAGCTGAAAGAAATCAGAAATATGTTCAAGTTGAGAGAAAAGTATGGAAAAGGCTTTGCAGTAAAAAATATGCTGCTGGATGAAAAGTTGGGAAAGGTCTTTTATCTCTTTGAGGGGAAGGCGGAATATGATTATTTTCATTCTGCCTTGTATGCTTACGATTTGGAGAAATCAAAGCTGGAAAAGATATATCAGCAAATAGGAAGTTTCAGCAATTTCAATTTATCCTCCGACGGCAGATATAATGCTTGCTCATATGAATCCTGCCCTCAGAATATAGCCGGAAATAAAAAAAGAACCGTAATTATTTTTGACTGCAAGGACAGCAGTTTGTTATTTGACAGTAATGAGCTTCCTGCGCAGGGGACTAAAAGTGATAAGTTCTTTATTCACAGCTATGACTTTATTAAGTGGCAGGATAATAATATCTGCCAGCTCAGACAGAATATACGTGCCAAGGACGGAAGGGAAAAAGCACAGGAAAACGTACTGCTGTATGATGCCGCTGCAAAACGGGTGATTGAGTAAACCAAAGGCTGCTCTTTCATATATCCCGGGACTCATTCCTGTAACCAAGGCAGCTTGTTTTCATGACACAATTGGTGTATCCTTCTTATAGGCAGGTTTTACTTTGCTGTAGGGTAACTGATAAATCAATAATATATAAATGGAGTTATTATATGCTGAATGAGTTTTCAAGAAATGAATTGATTATAGGCAAGGCTGGCTTGGAAAAGCTGCAAGACAGCAAGGTGGCAGTATTCGGAGTTGGGGGAGTGGGATCCTACACGGCTGAAGCTTTGGTAAGGTGCGGGCTTGGTAAAATCGTGCTGATTGATGATGACTGTGTGTGCCTGACAAATTTGAACAGGCAGCTGCATGCCACCCGAAAGACAGTAGGACAGCCCAAGGTTGAGGCCATGAGGGACAGGCTTCTTGAAATAAACCCTCAATGCCAGGTGGATATAATTCAGAAATTTTATATGCCCGAGGTTGCAGAGGAGATACTGGACACAACCTGCGATTATATTGTAGATGCCATAGACACTGTTACAGCCAAGATTGATCTTGTTGTAAGGGCCGATAAACTGGGCATCCCTGTTATAAGTGCCATGGGCGCAGGCAATAAGCTGGACCCCACCAGATTTGAGGTGTCGGATATATATAAGACCTCTGTGGACCCTCTGGCAAAGGTGGTCAGGAAAGAGCTGAGGCTGAGGGGAATCAAGAAGCTCAAGGTGGTCTACTCAAAAGAGGAGCCCCGGAAGCCTGTTGAAACTGAAAGCTCAAGCTGCAGTGCGGGCTGTATATGTCCAAAGGGCTCCACGAGAAAATGTACGGTCAAGCATCAGATACCGGGAAGCCTTCCCTTTGTACCGTCCGTAATGGGTCTGATAATTGCCGGAGAAGTCATAAAGGATATCATAGAATGGGACCGGAAGCAGTAAGCAGAGGATTTGACGTTAAAAGGCAAATCGGAAACGGAGATAAGGATGTTTGAAAAACGTATAAATATTTTTACAGGCCATTTCGGAAGCGGAAAGACCGAGGTGGCGGTTAATTCCGCCTTGAAGCTGGCTGAGTCGGGCTATAAGACCTCAATAGTGGATTTTGACATTGTCAATCCGTATTTCCGCACAGCAGATGCCAAGGAAGAGCTTGAACGAAATAACATATGGGTTGTTTTGCCCATGTATGCCAACACTAATGTGGACGTACCTGCCATTCCACCTGAAATCTATTCCCTGTTTCAAAAGAAGGAATACAAGGTTGTGCTTGACGTAGGCGGGGATGATCTGGGTGCCAGGGCGGTGTCCCGGTTTAAGGATGAGATATTGAACGATGACTACGAGATGTATTTCGTTATTAATACCAGAAGGGGCATGACGGATACGCCTGAAAAAATTATGGAAATGATTGCCCTTATTGAGGCCAGTGCAAATATTAAGGTTACCAAATTGGTTAATAACAGCAACCTGCTGGAGGAAACCTCCCCTGAGATACTGCTGGAAGGCAATGAAATCATCCGGGCAGTTTCACAAAAGCTGGGCATACCCATAGGAATAACCGCAGGTATGGAGGAAGTTGTCGGGGGCCTTGACAGCGGCAAATTGTGCGGTTCTGAAATACTTCCCTTGAGAAAGCAGATTCATCTTCCCTGGAACAGAGGATAGACTCAGCAGTAGAAACATATAGCTAAAGCCGTACATACAATCCACGGACGCATTGCTTGGCCGTGGATTTATATATTTTACAAGAAGTGATATTTACACCTGTGTGTATTAATGCTATAATACACTTAGACGGAGGTGGCTGGCCAGTGCTGGATTTTTCGAGTCTCATACTGAATAATAAGGAGCCTGTTTATATTCAAATAGCAGGGTTTGTCAAGAAAAAGATACTGCTAAGACAAGCACAGACAGGTACGGAGCTGCCCTCAAGACGCGAACTGGCAGCAGTTTTGAACATTAATCCCAATACCGCGCAAAAGGCCTATAAGCTTATGGAGGATGAGGGCTATATAGCCACAAATACGAATGTAGGCAGCATGGTTTATGTGGATGAGCACATATATTCAAAAATAGAGGCCGAACTTACGGAAACCATGGTAAATGAATTTGTTTCGGCTGCCAAGGAGGTGAAGCTGTCCTTTAAAAAAGTGATACAGCTGCTCACCGACAAATGGGACAGTGACTAGGGCATGACTGCAGGTCGTCTAACGGTAGAAGCCAGTAGTTGTGTATTATTATGATGGTACAGAATGGAGGTTATATGAAGAATTTATATAAACTTTTTAATTTTGAAGGCACTCTGACCTTGAGAGCGGTATTGCTTGTGTGTTTTGCTCTTATAGCAGGACAGAACCTGCTGTTTTATGTTTCAACCAGGAATTATCCTCCTGGAAGATATATTCCCTTTGAAAGACTCATGGACATTTCAGGTACGGCCATAGTCTTTGTCATTTGCCTGGTACTGATTCTCTCCGGCTGTGTTTACGGTGTACTGTCAAACTATTACGGAAGCAAGAGCATATACACCCTTATGAGTATACCTGGTTCCAGAGGCAGCATATTTTTTTCAAAGCTCTTGTGGGGTCTGACCGGCCTGCTGCTGCTGCTGGCTGCCCAACTTTTAAGTATTTTTATAGGGTATCTGCTTTTCTCAACTTCCTTTGCAGTAACCCGAAGCAGTGGCCTATTAAGCTTTGAGGAGCCTGTAAACGGCCTGTTTTTATCCTTTGTCCGCTCTGATTTTCTTAGAATCCTTTATCCTTTGGGCATGGGAAGCTTCATATGCACTGCTGTCATGTATCTGGCCCTGGTAACTGGTGTGATTTATACTGTTTATTGTTTTTTGTCAAAAAAATACCTATACATTACAGCATCGGCAATACAGGCAATAGTCATGGTGTTCATCCTGTCCCAAAGGTTAAGGGGCTCATACCCGATGGGAGGCCTAAGGCTGTATATATACTGTCTGCTTCTTTTGGTATTTACAATATTTTATATATGGCAGTGTCTTGGGTGGACCAGGAGAAGCACCATATTGGAGTGAGGAGGAAGAATATGAAAACTGGCAGGCATACGGCGCTGGTTGCTGCGGCAGCAGCATTATCAGTCATGGCATTGCTTATGGGGATAATCATAGGCAAGAGAGACAATCAAACTTTGTATATAAAGGATATTCAAGGGGATAGTTCTTATCTCAGGGATATAACCGTAAGCGGAGTGGTTCAGGATAAGTATCACGGACTGAGGTTCAGCATCAGGGACGGCAAGGTGGACAAAAGCTTCAGCTTCTATGATGGAGAGCAGGATATGGTGAGGACGCTGTGGAATTCCGGGAACTGGTCATTTTATGATTTACCGGAACTTGCCTGTAATGTGTCGGGTGAGATTTCGGCAGATGCCAACACACGGGTTGAAGAAACACCTTCAAAAACCGTGGGCACTGGGATTCATGGGGAAACCTGGCCCCAGCCTGAGAACCCGGAAGGTTATATGGACAAGAGGACCTTTTCTGATAAGCTTGACCTTTATATGAGCATAGACAAGATAGGTGAATTCAAAAGAATAAAATTTAAAAGCGGGCTCAGTGTGAAGTCGGACAACATGAAATTTGAATTTACCAAGACCTACCGGAAGATAGATGGCGGGGAAGAGGTCATTGCCGCCAGGGGCCCGGATTTCAACATGCCTGTCAGAAATCAGATGGATGCTATAGTTGAGGTGGCCGGTAATTTATATTTCACCCTTCCGGCAAAAAAACCTGCCCAGGGAGAAAATGGAATATACAGGGTTGACCAGTGGAGTGCCTGGCCAAACTGGGATGACAGGAAGGACGCCGGACTGGTTACTCAACTGGCAGGCTTCAAGCAGGACAACAATACGGAGGTTCTTGCCCTGAAATGTGTGAAGGGCAAGCTGGTTTTAGTCCTGCTGATAGAGGATGTTCTTACCTTCAGGGCATATGAGCCTGAGACGGGGGAACTGATAGACCAGCTTCTGGTGCGTAATTTCGGGAGAAGTGAGATAGGTGACAGCCTGCAGTTTTTTATAAATGAAAACAATCTGAACCTATGTTTTAAGGAAGACAAGGACATTATAATCGGAATAAGGCTTGATAAAAAACTGACTCTGGAGTATTTTGTCCAGGGACTTGAGGTGGATGACAAGACAAACATCTATTTAGAAAATGTCTCGGTGGTCAATAACAAGCTTTTGATTTTTTGCGGATATGCGCAAAAGGATTCGGAGTTTTTCAACGGTTGGAGACCTGAAAATTATTTCATCTTTGCCTATGACAGGTCTTCTTTGAACAGCAGGCTGCTTTACAAGGGAGAGGTCATATCAGATGCGGTACAGGATCTTATTTACTGGCAGCAAAACGGCCTCCAAGCCGGGGGCTTTGATTCGTCTAATGTGAGGCGTTTTTTAAATGTCAGGTTTTCAACCTGAAGATTTTCATTACTATTTGTGTACGCGCTATGCGCGTGGATGGGAGATGAAATGATAGAATTTATAAATGTAAAGAAATATTATGGAACCAAGGCACTTGGCCTTATGGATGAAAGTGCGGTAATAAATTCCGGTGAGATTGTAGGCATTCTGGGGGAAAACGGTTCGGGTAAAAGTACACTCTTGAAGCTTGCAATGGGCCTGCTGGAACTGACTTCCGGTCAGGTGCTGGTAGATGGCCGCAATCCCAGGGAAATGTATGACAGAATGTCCTTCATTACTCACGAGGGAAGTTATTTTCCCTTTATGACGCCATACCAGTACGGTGAATTTCTTTGCAGCTATTTTAAAAAATTCAGTTGGGAACGCTATAAGAAATTAATCAGTTTTTTTGAACTGGAGCCCAGGGACAAAATAAAAACCTTTTCGTACGGTCAGAAAGCAAAGCTGGAGATATGTGCCGGCTTTGCAAAAATGGCCTCATATATTATTATGGATGAACCCTTTCTGGGGGAGGACATTATTGCCCGGAAGGATTTTATAAAGCTGATGGCTGCAAGCATAAAGGAAGATGAAACTATACTCATAAGTACACATCATATTGATGAGATTGAAAATTTTATTGACAGGGCCCTTATTCTTAAAAACGGAAGAATAAAAGCGGATGTTTTATCGGATGATCTGAAAATGCAGGGGAGGACACTGGCTCAGGTGATTATGGAACTGGCAGGCTATAAGGACAACAAGTATAAGGGTATTTTGGAGTAGACTATCGAAGTGGATCTATTGAAGTGGATCTATTGAAGTGGATTTATTGCAGCCACTCCGGATTAATCCTTCAAAAACACACAAATATTTCTAATACAGAGTAATAAATGGAAAGGGTTAACTTGCAAATAGCTTCAAAGAGTCTTATAATAAACAATAGTTTTAGTTCTCTAAATTACTAAATAATTGTATAGCCATTTGTCTGAATCCCCGGCCTTCAGAACTACTTTTGACTGAATGCTACCCGGCCCGGGATTTTAAGTCGTGCTGTGATGATTGGCTTAAATAAAAAATACAAGTGAGGTTTTTAAAATGGCAAAAGTAATATTCCATGAGGAAAGATGCAAGGGCTGCAAGCTTTGCGTAACAGTATGTCCAAAGAAAATTGTCATAATGAAATCCGACAAATTGAATCAGAAGGGATTTCATCCTGCAGGTGTGGACGAAATGGACAAATGCATTGGCTGCGCCTTCTGTGCAACTATTTGTCCTGATTGCGTTATAGAGGTTGAAAAATAACTATTTGTTGCTGCAAGGCAGCGGAATGGAGTTTGATATGTCGGAAAAATTGTTAATGAAGGGAAATGAAGTAATTGCAGAGGCGGCCATAAGAGCAGGCTGCAAGCATTATTTCGGCTACCCTATCACCCCTCAGACTGAAATAGCACATTATATGGCTAAAAAGATGCCCGAGATAAACGGTACCTTTGTTCAGGCAGAGAGTGAGGTTGCAGCTATAAATATGGTATACGGAGCAGCCGCGGCAGGTGCACGTGTGCTTACCTCTTCCTCAAGTCCCGGAATAAGCCTGAAGCAGGAAGGCATTTCATATATTGCCGGTGCGGAACTTCCTGCAGTCATTGTAAATATTGTACGCTGCGGTCCTGGCCTGGGCGGTATCCTTCCGGCTCAGTGCGACTATTTTCAGGCAGTGAAGGGCGGAGGACACGGAGATTACAAAATGGTGGTACTGGCTCCTTCAAGTGTTCAGGAGCTCTATGAATTGACGGTGGAAGCCTTTAATATTTCTGATAAATACAGGGTACTTACCATGATTATGGGTGACGGTATGCTGGGTCAGATGATGGAAGCCGTGGAATTTAAAGATAAGGAAGAAATATACCTGGATGATAAGAAATGGGCCACAACCGGTACTAAAATGCAGAGGGAAAGCAATGACATCACCTCCATATATATTCAACCGGAAGTACTTGAAAGGCATAACCTGAAGCTCCAGGCAAAATACAGGCAGATAGAGCAGGAGGAAGTCCTTGTTGAGACCTATAACTGTGAGAATGCGGATATTATTGTAACTGCCTATGGCACAATCGCACGTATAATCAAAAATGTCATAAAGTCTGCCGAAAAGGAAGGCATAAAGGTAGGTCTTATCCGTCCTATATCACTCTGGCCCTTCCCAACTGATGCCTTCTTACAGTATGCGGGAACGCCCAAGGCCTTTCTGAGCGTTGAGCTCAGTGCGGGACAGATGGTCGAGGATGTACGCCTTGCGGTTAACGGCAAATGTCCGGTGCATTTCTACGGACGTATGGGCGGCATGGTACCAAGCCAGAAGGAGATTTTAAACAAAATAAAGGAAATCTTAAAATAATTTTATTATAATAACATGTCGCTGAATATTGGCGGAAAGGAAAATGAAAATGGCAACAGTGTTTAAAAAACCTCATGCTTTAAAGGATTTGTCCCTGCACTATTGTCCCGGATGTACACATGGGATCATACACAGGCTCATAGCTGAAGTTATTGACGAACTTGAAATAGAGGGAACTACAATAGGGGTATCACCTGTGGGCTGCGCCTACAATAATTATGAATATTTCAACTGCGATTTTGTCCAGGCGGCACACGGAAGAGCTCCGGCAGTTGCCACAGGCATAAAGAGAGTGCATCCCGACAACTATGTATTTACATACCAGGGAGACGGAGACCTGGCAGCCATAGGTACGGCGGAAATTGTCCACGCTGCTTCCAGAGGCGAAAATATAACAACAGTATTTGTCAACAATGCCATCTATGGTATGACCTCAGGACAAATGGCACCTACTACCCTGGTGAATCAGGTGACCACCACTTCTCCATACGGCAGAAAGCCGGAAATACACGGCTATCCTGTAAAGGTCTGTGAACTGCTTTCCACCCTGGAGGGTGCTGTCTATGTTGAAAGAACCTCGGTTCATGACGTAAAAAACATAAATAAAACCAAGGCTGCCATAAAGAAGGCCTTTCAGGTGCAAAAGGCCAAAAAGGGCTTTTCAATAGTAGAAGTGCTTTCCACCTGTCCCACCAACTGGGGCATAAATCCTGTGGACTCCTTGAAATGGCTTGAACAGAATATGATGCCGTTCTATCCGTTGGGTAATTTTAAGGGAAAGGATTTGGAGGTGTAAAGCATGAAGAAAGCATTAAGTGTTTCATTTCTGCCCTTCCCAGCGAAAAAACAGGTTTTGCGCGTGTTAAAAGCCACTAGTGTCTTTTTACCACTTTTTTCTGACGTGCTTAAAGCACGTGATTGGAGGTTAGCATGAAGCAGTTGGAATTGATTATTGCTGGCTTTGGAGGCCAGGGAATTTTATCGGCGGGAAGACTGCTGGCTTATGCAGGAATGCTGGAGGGCAAATATGTTTCATGGCTACCCTCCTACGGTCCTGAAATGAGAGGCGGTACAGCAAACTGCGCAGTCGTTATTTCAGAGGAGCCTGTGGGTTCTCCCATACTTGATACGGCAAATGTCCTGGTGGTAATGAACGGGCCATCCCTTGAGAAGTTTGAAAAGCTTGTTGAACCAAATGGTTTGATTATATCGGACTGTTCGCTGGTAGAAGCCAAGCCCAGAAGAACCGATGTTGACTTTGCAGGAGTTCCCGCCTCCCAGCTTGCTTCTGATATGGGAAACCTTACATATGCCAACATAATCATTTTGGGCAAGCTGCTTGAGAAGACGGGCATAGTGTCCAGGGAAAGCTTTGAGCTGGCGCTGAAAAAGGTATTGCCTGCCAAGAAGCATTACATGATACCTGAGGAAATGAAGGCCCTTGAGCTGGGCTGCAATTATTAGTATAATTTTTTAATTCAACTGAATCACATGCAATTAATAAAATCTTTTTTAAATTCAGACTATAACAGGCTTATAGTCTGAATTTTTTTTGCACATGCAGAAGTTTTCTTATTTAGGAATTATTGTAAAACCCAAAAAAGCAAAGTATAATAGACCTGTTGCCCTATAGACGATTAATACTGAAACTGGTAACCCTTTAGGGAAAGGCAGGAATAGAAAGATGCTTAAAACTATATTGGTGGACGATGAAATATTATCTCTTAAAATGATGGAACATTTGCTCAAACCATATAAAGAAAACCTTATGCTGGTCGGTACCTTCATAGGCTATGAAGAAGCGATAAAAAAGTGCGAACAGCAGGTGATCGACCTGGCGTTTATTGATATGGAAATCCCGGAGATGAATGGGATCCGCCTTGCGGAAAAACTACTCTCCATAAATCCCCAACTCAATATTATTTTTGTGACTGGTTTTCAACAATATGCCGTAAAGGCTTTTGAATTAAACGCAGTGGATTACCTTTTAAAGCCCGTTTCTAAAGAACGGTTGCAAAAGGCTGTTGGACGAGTTTTAATATCAAGAGGTATTTTGGAACCAGTATATAATACTGCCGGAGGTATTACCCCTGAAATAAGGGAATACCGTATTTCATGCTTTGGAGGTTTGGAGATTCTCAACTGCAAAAAGGAAAAGAAAGCAATACTGTGGAGAACCGCAAAGTCCGCAGAGCTTTTTGCCTTTCTTGTACATTGCAAAGGGAGACTAGTGCATAAAAACAAAATCATAGACGCCCTATGGCCGGATTCTGATCCTAAAAAGGCCAGCATGCTGTTACATACCAGTATTTATTCCATTCGCAAGACGCTGAAGAATATAGGCATTGATGGGTGTATCATTTACAGAAATTCCAGCTACCTGTTTGATATGGACAAATTTTATTGTGACATTACTGAAATCGAAGAAATTCTGGAATTGATAGATATTAACGAAAAGAATATTCAGCTTGCCGAAAAGCTGTTCAATTTGTACAGGGGAGATTATTTTGAAGGTGAAGATTATTTCTGGGCGGAAGTAGAGCGTGAAAGATATACTAAAGAATATATCAGGATTTTAAACAGCATGGCTGAGTATTATGAAGCAAAACGATTGTACGTCAGGGCTGAGAAATGTCTGCAGCTAATTATCCGGGAGAATGCTTTATTGGATGAGATACACGGAAAGCTTATGAAATTATATGTGAAGATGGGTGAATATACTTCTTTGAGAAATCACTACAACAAGGTACAAAAAATATACAGAGAAGAATTGGGAATTGCTTTTGATGAGTATTTTCACTTTATCCGGGACGATGAACAAGGTGAAATACGGGAGAATTTCCATGGGGAGAATACATAGAGTTATTTTAACTATTGCCTTAATTTATTTGATCCTTTTTATTGAGATGTCACCACGACTGTTTACAGCACAGAGTGAAGTTAAGGAGCAGGAGTGCCGACTAGAAACAATCAAGTAGATATGATTATTCTGATTTTATTCCCATCAGCTACAAAAGGTTAAATAAGTTTTGAGTTCTAATAAAAAATCTCACAGTAGTTATGGTATTTGGATTAAATATGGATGTTAAAAGCATTTGTTTTAACTTATTTTTGTCCAGTTGCTTGTTTCGCTTTGCAAAGTATGTGTAGTTCCTCACTGAATTCTTTTGTGCAATATTTACATAGGGAGTTGTTTGTAGTTTGAAAAGAACGACCAGATATTAATAAATCCTCACGGTGAAAATCCTCACCGTGAGGATTTTATTTATTGTAAAATGATTTCTTCAGTTAAAAATAAAACTCTTTTGCCATTTTACTCGTTAATGGATATTTATACTGTTGTATCAATTTTTCAAGATCGTATGGCGTTTCCATTGTTGTGTCAGACTTAATATGAAGAATGCTGTAAAAATGCGATTTATGATATAAAATGTAAAAAATGTAAGAAATGTTCAGAATATGTTCAGAAAATGTTCAGAATCCAAGTATATAATTAGATAAGAATGTTCAAATCACACCAGCGGTCTGTAACATCAAATTCATACTCTAGTTAAGATAACTTGATTATTTGTATATTAGGAAGGGATCTGAACATGGACATAAAATTACATAATGATATTTTTGTTGATTTTGTAATTGTGTTAAGTGATATTTTAGCGGTTATCATAAGCTATGTTTTTGCAGCTTTGCTGCTTTTCGGGCTAGCTGGTATATTTTTCTCCTTGCAGCTGCCGGCTATCTACATAACGGTCACACTGACCATGTTATATATCTATGAATTCTATACCACACAGAAAAGAAACGTACAGGAAATCATATTATCCATACTGGCCGTTACACTGCTGGTCAATGCAATAATAATTGTGGCCGGCTATGTGCTGAATCCTTTACTAATTCTGCCGGAGAAGCAGTTTTTCATCATAATGGCCGTCTCAATGTTTATGTTTCTTAGCTTTGATAAGATTATTGTCTCCATATTCATAAAATATGCAGAAGGTAGATCAGAGCTTCTGGTGATAGAATCCAAGGCAGTTGACAACGCTTTGGCCAGAAAAATCAAATACGCCTACGTTAAACTGCATCAGGCCTGGTACATTCAGATAGATGTCGAGGATAAGCTGGCTATTGAGGCATTATTGCAAAACGAATTCAAGAAATATCAAAGCATCTTCATATGCCCTTCCATTCCGGAGGATTTAAGCAATCAATTAGTTTCTCAGGCTTTGAAGGAAAAAAAACGGATTTACATCATTCCCGACTTCAAAAATACAAGTCTGATGAAAAAAGACATCACTATATTTGACGATACGCCTGTTCTTAGAATTAAATCTTTTGAGCTGAGCCAGTATGAAAGAATTATAAAAAGGACTTTTGATATAATAACAGCTTCAATTGGCATTATAGCAGGTCTTCCGCTGTATCTTCTCATTGCACTGCTGATAAAAATCGATTCAAAAGGACCTGTTTTCTATTATCAGGAAAGAATTACAGTTAATAGAAGCACATTTAAAATGTACAAATTCAGAACTATGGTGAATAATGCAGAAAGTTCAACCGGCCCTGTTTTAGCCTCAGAAAATGACAAGAGAATAACGAGAATCGGCAAAATATTGAGAAACTTCAGACTGGACGAATTACCACAGCTTTTTAATGTTTTGACAGGAGCTATGAGTATTGTGGGCCCCAGACCCGAGAGGGCGGTATTTATAGAGAGGTACTGTGGGCAGATTGATAATTATGAAAAAAGATTCATTGTAAAGGCCGGTATTACCGGGCAGGCCCAGGTATATGGAAGATATATGACCACACCTGAGGACAAGACCCTGTATGATTTGCTTTATATAAGCAGTTATTCCTTCTGGCTGGATATTAAAATAATTCTTCTGACAGTGAAAGCCATATTTGACAAAGACAGTGCAGAAGGAGCGGGAGCAGGAACAGAAAAAGAATTGTGCAAATGTATGGATACAGTAAAGACAAATGAATAAGTGCCCTTGAAGAAATGCATATGAGGTGGGTAAGGTGGCTGTTAAGCGTATTCTTGTAATTGCAGGGAAAATGCATTATGGTGGATTAGAAATGGTAATCATGAATTATTACAGAAATATAGACCATACAAAAATCCAATTTGATTTTTTGCTTAATTATCAGGAAGCAGGCGTTTTTGATGATGAAATAAAGCAAATGGGAGGTAAAATATACATTCTTCCCAGATTGTTCATAAAAAATCTATTTAAGTATATCAAAGCACTAAATCAGTTTTTCAGGACACACAGGGAGTATGAAATTGTACACGGGCATCTTACAAGCGTGGGCGTCATTTACAGCATAATAGCAAAGCGGCATGGCGTGAAAAAGGTTATAATACACGCACATTCCACAGCTGTGAACCGTACGTTGAAGGGCTTGGCAGAAAGAATACTGATGTTCCCCCTGAGGTTTTGTGCACAATATTATTTTGCATGTTCCAATGAAGCCGGTAAATATGCTTTTGGCAGGAATATACTGAAGCGTTCTGATTATAAGTTCATTAAAAATGGAATACAAGCGGAAAAATTTATTTTTAATGAGAAGATGAGAGCTGAAATAAGAGCTGCATTTGGATTTGAAAGCAAGTTTGTAATGGGACACATAGGACGGTTTGAGTGTGAGAAAAACCATTCATTTATTATAAATATATTTTCTGAGGTTTTTTTAAGGGAACCTGACGCCAGGCTGTTACTCATTGGTGCAGGCTCAAAAAAGCAGGAGATACTGGAAAAAGCACATGCCTTGGGCCTGGAGACCGCGGTTGTCTTTTTGGAACAGCGATCTGATATAAATGAGCTTATGCAGGGTATGGATGTGTTTTTATTGCCCTCCCATTACGAAGGCTTGCCGGTGGTGGGGATAGAGGCCCAGGCAGCAGGGCTGCAATGCTTTTTTTCCGATGCTGTAACAAGGGAGACGGACGTTACGGGGTTGTGCAGTTTTATTTCTCTTTCCAGCCCGGTAAATTATTGGGCGGATATGATTTTAAAATATAAAAATGGTTATGTGAGGAGAAACATGAGACAGGCCATTATTGATGCCGGGTATGACATCAAGGAACAAGCCCGGTGGCTTCAGGAGTTTTACTTGCAGTAAAAAGTGTTTTTTCCCAAAAGAAGGAGGCATATAGTTGGGGCGGCTAAAAATTGTACATATTATTCAGCTATTAGGTACCGGCGGTGCGGAAAAGCTTATTACCGAGCTGGCAATACGGGCCAAGTCCCGGCATGACGTCAGAATAATCTGTCTTTATCCAAGTCGGGATTATCCATATGAAAATTTAATGAGAGAACATCAAATTGAGATGATTTTTTTGAACAAAAAATTGGGCTTTGATATCAAAACCTTTATGGTATTATGGAGAACGTTGTCGGAAATCAAGCCGGATGTAGTTCATACCCATTTGCACGCGGCCATTTATGCATTGCCATGGTTTATTTTCCATCGTAAAAACAGAAGGATACATACTGTTCACAATATGGCTTCAATGGAATTTGGGAAAGCCCATAGAATCCTTCAAGGACTTGCATACCGGTGTTTAAATACGGTACCTGTTGCCATTTCCCATGCTATACAGGAAGGGATTATCAAAGAATATGGGTTGACGCCTCAAAAGGTTCCTATTATATATAATGGGATAGATATTCAAAAGTTCTCTCCCAAAACCCATATTGAAACACAGGCTTCATATACCCTTATAAATGTTGCATCACTTTCAGGCAGGAAAAATCAGGCCTTGCTTTTAGAGACCGTCAGCCTGCTGTTAAAGCAAAAAGTAGATGTAAGACTTGTTTTCGTTGGAGATGGTGAAGAAAAAAACAACCTTCAGTCTCTTGCAGGAAAGTATAAAATCAGTGACAAGGTGGTATTTGCAGGTATTACTTCAGAGGTGTGGAAGTGGTTAAGCGGGGCGGATATTTTTGTACTGTGTTCATTTTTTGAAGGTCTCCCCCTTTCGATTATTGAAGCTATGGCAGTTGGGCTGCCAGTTGTGGCCACGGAAGTAGGAGGAGTTCCTGATATTTTGGAGGATGGGGTCAACGGTTTTTTGGTGCCCTCCGGTGATGCCGAAGGTTTGTCCAGGGCAATTTTGAAGCTTGTTCAGGACAAAGGACTGCGGTGTCAAATGGCAAAAAATAATATAGAGAAGGCAAGGGAGTTTGATATAGGTCATGTTGCCGACCAGTATATGAAACTATACTGTAAGAGTGGGGTGGATTGAAGTGAAGATAAATGCCGTAACCGGATTCAGGGAGCATAAGTTAAGCCCGGGTGCATTGCTGGCCACCTTATATTTTATATGTATGCCTTTGTCAATAGTGCCGCTGCCGGGAGGGTCCTCTCTGCTAAAGTATATTTCTATTCTTGTAGGCGGTTTATTGATTTTAAACCTTTTCATGGGTAAAACCATGCTGAAATTCAATAGCATTCATTTTCTGCTGGGAGTTTACCTCTTATATTCCATTGGCAGCCTGTTTGTTTCAAAAAGCGAAGGGGCAATTGTTATATTAAGAGGGACCCTTGAAACCTCTGCAATTTTTTTCCTCATAACATTAAAAGTATACAACAAGGCAGAAAGTGATTTGCTCATATTTTCATGGGTGATTGTAGGTTTGATGACAACGGCAATCATGCTTATGGGAAGTGTTAGCCTGGAGGAGGGCAGCGGCAGGGTGACAATGGGATTCGGAGGAGGAAGTGAGGATCCAAATCAGTTATGCGGATATTTTATACTGCCGGTTTTGTTTTGTATAGAAAAAATCATCCTTAAAAATAAATTCAAGGTTTTTTATATATTGTTATTGGTGGCAATGGTGTTTGTTGTCTTCCGAACAGGCTCAAGAGGAGGGCTTATTGCTATTCTTGCTGCTGTTTTGGTGTATGCGTTTCTTGCCCTTAAGACAAGTGCCATGAATAAACTTAAAATACTGCTTGGGCTTATAATACTTTCACTGGTTTTCATCTGTTTTTTTGTGCCAAGGCTGCCGGTAGACGTTAAAGAAAGGCTGAGCATCAGCAGCCTGGAAGAGGATAAGGGTAGTGGAAGACTGCAGCTATGGGCGATTACAATTGATGCAATCAAGCAAAGTGAAAAAGGAATGATTTTCGGATATGGACTGGGCTCTACCGCAGTCTTTTTTGCTAATGCCTTCAATGGACATGGAGTAGCCCATAATCATTGGCTGCAGCTATGGTGTGACCAGGGTTTTATAGGAATGATGCTGTTTTTCAGTATGTTTGCGCTAGGTATTAAAGATAAGTTTAATAAAAGTCCTGTAATTTCTGTAAGCTTGTTTGGTATGCTTGTCTTGTCCATGACACTTACAATGTATGCTTATTATAAGCCTTTTTGGAATACCTTGATGATGGCAGGTATGAATTTACAATATGATGAAGACTGTGTATAAGGATGGTTTTATATGGGAGCAATCAGAAAAAACATAAAGTGGATTATATTAATGGTGATTATAGCAATGCTTCTAGGCGTTTCTTTGAAGGCAATCCTTCAAAGAAACTATGGTATTATGACAATAGCAATCAATTATCCTGGAGCGGAACAGGGTATTAATCCCGACGGCACCAGGTTCAATATGTTTGAGATTACCTCTGATAAAGTGCTGGAAAGGACTCTGAGCAAGCTGAATCTTCCAAATATAACTGTAGAATATTTGAGAAGCCGCATTAACATCTATCCTGTCGTGCCCGCACGAATAAATGACAGGATAAAAGCAGCAAGAGCCACTGGAAAAGAGTTTACCTATTTTCCAAATGAATATGTGCTTAGCTATTCTCAAAAGAAAAAGTTCTCACCAAATCACACAAGAGAATTGCTCAATACCTTGTTTGAAACCTACAGGGAGGTCTTTAAAGAGACCCATACCGATAGAAGTATTTTACTTTCTGAAAACAATTTTGATTTGAGTTATTATGAATATGTTGAGGTTCCGGATATTTTCAGCACCAAGGCCAAGTCCATCATAGACTACCTGACAGCTAAAAAATATGAGAACGGCTCTTTTCTCTCCACAAAAACAAATGTGAGTTTTGAAAATTTAATAGATGAATACAGGAGATTGAATGAAATAGATATAGCGGCACTAAGAGCATTTGTGTACACCTCAAGAATTGCAAAAGATAAGCAGGAGCTGGTAAATAAGCTTCAGTATGATATTAGAAAATTGAGTGTTGAATACTCAAAGTATTTAAAAGAAAATGAGGTAAGCAAGCTGGGAATGAAAACCTATGATTCAACAATTGTTTATTCACTTTTTATTCCTTCAATTGACAAGAACAGCGACCTATATATGAATAAGACTAAAACAGGGCTGGATTACCTGACAGAACGGGCTCTGAAGGCCGGTGTTAATGCAGAAACCCTGAGGAAGGAAATAGAAAACAGAAACAAGCTTATAATAGACTATTTGAATACATCCATAGCTCCGGGAGAGCAGCAGCGGCTTAAAAACAACTGTGATGAAATGATAGGAAAAATAGAAGCTAAGTTTGAACAATATGCCAGGAATTCTCAGGATACCCTTGAAGACTATTATAATTATAAAAACAAAAACTATATAAACTGCAAAATTTCTCAATTCAGTATAAGAAATCTGCTTACCACAGGGTATATCAAGACTGCTCTGGTTTATGGGCTTATAGCTTTCATGGGCATGCTTCTGCTGCTGGTATTTGTGGAAATCAGGAAGCCACCTAAGGGCAGATGGTCGTCCGGGCGCAGAGCGGCTGGTGAAAAAGAGTTGCTGCATGTGGCAGATTCATAGTGGAACCGGTTTTTAATTTTATGCTGATTGATTTTGGAGGATGGTTTTATGGAGCTTACTATCTGGGATGTATTTCGTTCTGTTTATAAGTATAAGGTTCTGGTGGTGATTATTATTATCATAAGTATTGCCGGTGCATATTTCTATGTTAACAGAAATCAGACATATACTGCTGAGATACTTATCAAATACAATGATGGGAATGCCGAAAAGGGCTTGAATCCTAAAGGTGATAAATTCGATGTTTATGAAATAATCACTCCTTCTATTATAGCCAATGCCATCAGGGACTTGAATCTTTCAATAAATACGGAAGATGTGAGGCGGTCAGTTGTAATTGCCCCGCTCATACCTGATGAGGTGAATGAAATAAAGAAATCCAAGGTGAAGGCGGGAGAAGAGTATACCTATTATCCTGTTCAGTATTATGTGAGCTACACGGTTGGGAGCGATAAAAGCGGTGTTTACGCCAGGAATATGCTTGATGCAATAATGCAGAGCTATGACAGGTATTATGCTGAAAAATATCTTAATCAATCAAATTTGCCCGATCTTTCAGATAAGGATATTTCTGAACAGTATGATTATTTGGACAGAGCAGAAATCTTGGAGGGAAAAGTAAACAGCATCATTTCATATCTGATTGACAAGCATGCAGAAGGCAAAGAGTTCAGGTCTGCAATAACAGGCATGAATTTTGTAGACTTACAGGGAGAATACAATAATCTTAGAAATTTTGAAATCAAGTCGCTTTTCTCATTGGTCTTTTCGGGAAGACTCACTAATGACAGGGAAAAGCTGATTAAGAATTATGAATATAGAATTGAACAATTAAGCTTTAATAGCAGTAAAAAACAGGAGGAATCAAAGACCGCTCTTAATATACTGAAGGAATATTCCAAGAATAATACAGTGAGGACCCAAATCAACATGGGAGATTCCAGTTCCAATTTGAAGGATAATGTTATAGATGCCGAAAAGTTTAAGACCTCAGAAACCACCTATGATAAAATAATGGATCAGTATATAGATTCCGGTGTTGCAAAATATGATAATCTGATTGACGCTGAGGAATGTAAAAAAATTGTGGAGATTTTTACAATTGACGATGTTCCCTTGGAACAGAAACAAAAAATGACTGAAAAGGCGGAAGCACTGATAAAAAGAATTGATACACAGCTGAAGAGGCTGATTTCCATAACAGATTCCACCTTGGCGGATTATCGCAGATATAAGGGGAGTAAGTATGTTACATATTTATCTTCTGTTAATATTATGAGCAATTTGTCTCTTAAGTTCTATCTGATGGTTTCAGTAGTAATGGGATCAGGCTTTGGTATGTTATTGGCAATTGCAATTGAAATCATCTATAAATCAAGGGCTGTCCATGTCAGGGCCCGGGATGAGGTTGTAAAAAATGCATTTAATTAAAAAAATATTACTTGGATTTTTAGGGCTATGTATCATAATTATTGGCATACTGGCGCTGATTTGGATTGACAACTGCAGTGTGGAGGTTTCCAAAATCAGTGTCTATTCAGAGAAATTACCCAAGGCCTTCGACGGATATAAAATAATGCTGCTTACTGATTTTCATAATTCTGACAATTACGAGGATATCACTGAGAAGGTAGTGGAGACAAAGCCGGATATAATGGTTATGGTTGGGGATATGATCAATGCTAAAGACACTTCCCATGAAAATTTTGAAAAATTGCTGGAAGCAAATAAAGACCTGTTACCTATGTATTTTGTAAGCGGCAATAATGAAAAATGGTCCCATGATGAAAAAGCCATACTTGAGCTTGTTCGTAATAAAGGCGTTACAAATCTGAACAACAAGAGCATCAAGCTTGTCCATCAAAACAGTGTCATTGCGCTTACGGGGTTTGAAGACGTAGTATATTCTGATGATGCAATGCGCCCGAAGGTTGTTGAAGCCTCTTTGAAAGAATTGTCAGGTATAAAGGAAAATGAGGGGTACTTCAATATTTTGCTTTGCCATCGAGCCAATTTTTTTGATATGGTATCAAAATACAACTTTGACTTAACTCTGTCAGGGCATCTTCATGGGGGCCAGGTGAATTTGCCGTATATCTCCGACTATATTCTGTCACAAGTACATATTGATAACAAAAAGTATAAAAAGGGCTACTACAGGACCGGAAATTCACAGTTGGTGGTAAGCGGGGGATTATCCAAGGATTTAAAAAAACCAAGGGTGCTTAATACCCCCGAAGTGGTTCTGGTTACTTTAAAAGCTGTAAATTAGGGGGAGTTCCGGTGGCGGAGGTAAAGGTAAGTATTATTGTTGCAATGTATAGGGCTGAAAGGCACCTCAAACGCTGTATAGAATCTATTATTTCTCAGAGCGAAGCCCAAATGGAAATCATACTGGTAAATGACGGATCTCCTGACCGGTGCGGAGAAATAGCCCAGGCGTATGCAGCACTTGACCATAGAATCAGGGTAATACATAAGGAAAATGGAGGAGTGGCTTCAGCCCGGAACTGTGGCTTGGAAAAAGCCTGTGGCAGTTACATTGTGTTTGTTGATGCGGATGATTGGATTGATGTTGATTTTATAAAAATACTTATTCACAAGTCAATTGAGCAGGAGGCAGATATTGTTCAGTGCAATATCTGCCATGAATGGCCCAACGGAGTTTCAAAGCAAAGGTCTTCTGATTTTCCTGAGAATTTTTTCATTGAAAAGCAGGCTTTTAAGGAGCATATTTATCATAAAATGCTGGTGGGCATCCAAATGAACAGTGTCTGGAGAACACTTTACAAAAGGGAGGTATTGCAGGGACTGAGGTTTGAGGAGAAGCTTGAGACCTGTGAGGATTTGGTCTTTTCCATTAAAGCGTATACAAATGCCCGGAGCTTTGCTTATGTGGATATGCCTCTATATCATTATTTTCAGAATAATGAAGGCTTGACGGGAAGAGGTCTGCCCTTGAAAAAAAGATATCGGTGCAACTTTCATGTAAGTAAGGTTTTATATGCGCATTTGAAAATATGGAATATGAATTCAATGAAAAATAGATGCCTGGTTCTCATGAGGATTTTAAATATAACCCTTTCAAAGGCCTTAAGAATTTGTACAGGCTTTTTAAATGGAGCGGTGAAGATGAATATACTGCAAATAGCCGATTATCCTGCACCCTATGGAGGCAACTTCATTGCATCCCTGGAGGCGCTGGACAAAAGGCTGCGGCAAAATAACAGAACTGTCATTTATCTGTTTCCTCAAAAAGTAAAAGAGTATGAGTGGATTAAGGATCTCCGGGAAAAGGGCTTTGATATTTATTATTATTCGGACAGCATTTTTGACAACATTATTTTACTTGGCAGGATTACAAAAAAGCACAATATCAATATATTTCATATGCATTTCACTAACCTGAAGATCAGTATTCCGGCAACCTTGCTGTGTCTGGCCTCACTGGGGAGGAAGAAGCAAATTACGCACATGCATGTGGAATATATAAAGAAATCCTTTATAAAGGAGCTTTTGAGAAGAGTATCAAAATGGGGCTCTCTTTATATAGGCTGCAGTGAATTTGTTTCAAGCCAGCTCAGGGAAAGCGGCTTCAGCAGGAAAAGGGTATTTTGTGCCGAAAACGCAATTGACTTTTCCCGGTTGGATAAATATGAGCCTTTAACAAATGCTCAATATGGAATTGAGGCTGGTGATAAAAAGGTCTTGATATTCGGCTACAACCTGTATGTAAAAGGTGTTGATCTGGCACTTGAAGCAGTGTCAGAGCTTGTAGGTGAACAGAAAAGAATTGTTCTGTTAATCTCGGTTGCAGCAAACCGTGAAAAGCTGGAGAAGTATATCCTTCAGAAATATGGCTGTATTCCCTGGTGGGTAAAAATATTGGAGCCGAGAAACGATATTGGTTCATATTACCGTTTTGCGGACCTGTTCATATCCCCCAGCAGGCAGGAGGGCTTTTGCTATGCACTGGTGGAGGCTGCATATTGCAGGCTACCTGTTGCTGCAAGCGACATACCCGCGCAAAAAAATCTGAGGCTCACAGGCGAGGTCTGGGTGAAGGCAGGAGACGCAGACGCTCTGAAGGCTGGAATAGATAAGGCGCTGTATGACAGTAATCAGGAGCTGCTGGACTCTCAGAAAGCTGTTGTGGCAGAGCACTATCAACTGGACAGATGGGTGCAGCGGGTATTGGACGTATATGGGAGGTTAAAGTAGCCTGATTGCCATAGCCAGAAGTGCTGAAATGGCAGGAACTATAAACAAGGAGTTTGACCTGATGCAAAAGAAAATTATATTTATAATAAGGAACCTGGAGGTGGGAGGAATAGAAACCTCCCTTATCAAGCTGGTTAACCTGCTGCCTCTGTACGATATAACCCTGCTCATTACACATGACGATACAAGTTTATTACATCAAATAAAAAGAAAAGTAAAGGTGATTTATTCACCTGTTACAGATTACGGCCTTTTTTCAAAAGCACTCAAATCCCTTATACGGTTCAAGGATGTAAAAAATTCTATGTGTTACATAATTCTGCGTCTGCTTCAGGGCATAATGAATAAGCCTTTTATGGCAAGGGAATATGTTTTGAAGCATGCGGTCAAGCAGGAGGGAGTATATGATACTGCCATTGTTTATGATGGCGGTATGCGAAATACTACGCTGCTGACGATAAACCACCTAAAGGCTCGTAAAAAAATCATGTGGGTGCATGAAGAATATAAAATTGAGGATAAGAAAAAACTGCGTATTTATTTAAGGTATTTTCTACAATTCCATAAGATTTTCTGTGTGTCCAAGTCCGCAAAGAACAGTTTCACAGCAGTGTTTCCAGAGCTGCTTACCAAAACAGATATACTATATAATCTTATAAATAAGGAAGTTATATGGAACAGTTATGTGCCCCGGGAAAATGTTTATAACTATAACGGGTGCAGGATACTTTCGGTTGGACGGCTGCATACGTTAAAAGGTCAGTTGCTGTTGCCATATGTCATTCATAAGTTGAAGAAAAGCGGATATGTATTCAGATGGTATCTAGTTGGGGACGGACCTTTAAGACCGGAGCTTGAGAAGCTGATAAAAAAATATGAGATTGAAGAAGAAATGATTTTGCTGGGCAATAAAATTAATCCTTACCCATATTTTCATGACTGTGACTTCTATGTACAGCCATCCTTTACAGAGGGCTTTTGTATTACACTTCTAGAAGCAATGTGCTTCAATAAACCCATTGTAACTACTGATTTCCTCACAGCCAGGGAGTTCGTGGTGGATAACGAAACGGGAATAATCGTGGACTGTGACAGCGAAAGTATTTACAGGGGTATAAAAGGGCTTATGGACTCCAGGGACAAAACTGCAAGGTTAATGGATAATTTAAAGCAAAGGGAGCTTAACACCTATCCGGAAATTGATAAATTGGTGAATGTCATTGAAAGCCCGGAGAAACAGGAAGATAAGATGAATATTTTATTTTATGCAAACGGTAATTCTGAAAATCATGGTTGTGAGGCGATTACCCGTTCAAGCCATCAGATGCTCAGCGGCAAAACCCACCATATTGCCATCTCAACCCAGAAAATGAAAGCGGAACGTAAGTATGGTACTTCAGAATTGGGAAACTACCTGGAATATCCTTATACAAGACAAGTAAGCTTACCGGGAAAAGTGATAAATAAACTGACAGGGCCTTTACTGAAAAAAAGACTGTTCCCTGGCAGGTATCGTTACAAGCTGCTGTTAAAGCAACTGGACAATATTGAGGTTGGAATTTCAATAGGTGGTGATAATTACTGTTACTCGGACCAGGATTGGTTAATAAGGCATAACCGCATTATGAGGGACCGGGGGATAAAAACGGTATTGTGGGGATGTTCTCTCAGTGAAGAAGTACTTGAATCCAAGGAGGTACAAGCTGATATGCGGGGCTTTTCTCTGATCATGGCAAGGGAGTCTATCACATACAATGCTCTTATCCAGCGTGGAATAACCCGAAATACAAGGCTATATCCTGATCCGGCCTTCACGCTAAAGAGCATTCGGCTGAAATTGCCGCCGGGCTTTATTGAGAACGAGACCATAGGTATCAATGTGAGTCCTCTGGTCCAGATGCTGGAACATGACCCGGGTATTATATACAATAGCTATCTTAACCTTGTGCAGTATATTCTTGAACATACTGCCTACCAAGTGGCTCTGATTCCTCATGTGGTATGGCAGAGCAGTAATGACCTGGAGCCCTTGAAGCGGTTGCACCGTGAATTTTGTGACACCGGGAGGGTGGTACTCATAAGGGACCATGGCTGTATGGAGTTAAAAGGCTTTATCTCACGCTGCCGCCTGTTTATCGGCGCCCGTACACATGCCACCATTGCGGCCTACTCTACCTGTGTTCCCACACTTGTACTGGGATATTCGGTGAAGTCCAGGGGAATAGCAAAGGATATTTTCGGTACATATGAAAACCATGTATTGCCCGTACAGGCTTTACGCCGTGAGGATGACCTGATAAAGGCCTTCATATGGCTCAGTAAACATGAGGACGAAATAAGAAAGCATTTGAAACAATGCATGCCTGCTTATATATCCAGGGCATGGGGAGCTGCTGATGAAATAGGAAGACTTATGGAAGAATCACAGGTGTAATGCATTGTCTTTTGGCGGCTGTCCGGGGAGATGTTATTTAAGGTGTAAAGGCTGGAAGAATCCTAAAAAATTGAGGGAGGACCGACCCAGGCCAATTTTTCATGAGGTTTTGTGAGAGATGCGGGGCATGGGCATAAATATGAATAAATTTATTTTATCTGTGGTGGTTCCGGTATATAATACCGGCAGATATTTGGAAAGATGCCTGAGTTCGTTAATAAACCAGACCCTTGAAAATATAGAAATAGTGGTGGTCAATGACGGGTCCACGGATGACAGTCTAAGTATAATTGAATATTTCAGCCGGGATTACAAAAATATAAAGGTTATTACTACCAGGAATGCAGGGATTAGTGCTGCCCGCAGGCTTGGCATTGAAAATGCGACCTCGGAATATATCTGCTTTGTTGACAGTGACGACTTTGTGGCGGAGGATTTTTGCATGCAGTTGTACAAGGCTGTTTCAAAAAATGCTGCAGACTGCGGCGAGTGCGGATATTACAGCTTTTCAGATTTACGGATGAAAGCAAATTATTTATTCCGGGACAATTTAACCTTATGCAGGGAAGAGTTCCGGGATTTAATCCTGAAAGAAATTATTATTGCCGGAAAACAGCCTTCCTTTATGTGGAATAAAATCTATAAGAAGCAAATTATTGTTTCTTATGTCCTGGATTACGGCGAATGCGCCTTGGAGGACTATTTATTCAATATGCAGTATTATGCAGGTGTCACCAAATATGTATACATTAACAAGCCTCTGTATTATTACAGGGGGACCTTGAACAGCATTACAAAAACCTTTAATCCCCGGCTGTTTGATATTTTGCTGCATGTCCAGGAATATAAAGAGGGGTATATGGAAGCTCTGGGTTTAAATGACGAGGAATGCAGACAAGCTGGTTATAGTTGGTTTATGGGCTATGTTGAAAGGATTGTTTACCGTGTTTATGTATATAAAAATGCACTGAGCAGGAAGCAAAAAAAAGAATTACTTGTAAAAATGCTGACAAACCCCAAGGTTCTTGGGATTGCCGAAAACATTAAATTAATGCCCGGCTGCGAGGAAGGGCAGTTTATACTGCAAGTGAAAAATAAACTGTTCGATAAGATTATTTTTAAACAGATCATATATAAAAAGAAGGCTCAAATAATAAAAGCCGTCAGAGGGCTGTTGCCGAAAAGGTTTAAAAAGCTGTATACCAGAAGTACGGGAAGCATATAGGGTATTTCGGGATAAAACAAAAACTGTACCTTGTGCGGTTAATGTCCGCCGGTACAGTTTTCTTATATGCTGGTCAAAGCAAGCGTAAATCAGATGGCTCAGCAATATTAATCTAGATATTAAATAATATATCTGCGTAGGTGGGGAACGGCCACAGCTTTGCATCAACAATGCATTCAAGCTTATCTGCCGCTGCCCTTAAATTGCTCATCTGTGCAAACACTTCAGCCCTGTAATACATTGCCTGGGCGAAGGTATCCTGGTTGGGTTCCTGGGCCTTGGCTGTCTTTTCGTCCAAGCTTGTAATCTCTTTTTTCAGTTGAGCTGTGAAAGCCGCTACCTCTTGCAGCAGCTCTGTATTGGCACTTATATCAGCCTCAACTCCGCAGCTCTTGATCTGGTTTATGGAGTGAGCCACCTGGGAGCCAAAGCTTATTGCAGCAGGAAGTATCTGTCGCTTTGCCATCTCAAGCATGGTCAGAGCTTCAATATTGATGGTCTTTATATATTTTTCCAAGGATATTTCATACCTTGAATGCATTTCCACCCTGCTGAAAACCTTATGCTTTTCCATAACAGCCAGGTTTTTCTCGTCCATCAGGCATTGGATGGCTTCAACGTAGCTTTTGATATTAGGAAGGCCTCTCTTTTCAGCTTCCACCACCCAGTCCTCCGAATAGCCGTTGCCATTAAAGATAATACGTCCGTTTTCTTGAACAACTTCCTTAACAATTTTGTTGGCCTCGGCAGCCAGGTCTCCGGAATTTTCAATCCTGTCTGCAAACTGCTCAAGCACTTCCGAAACAATGGTGTTCAGAAAAAAGTTGGAGGAGGCTATGGAGGCGGAGGAACCTACCATTCTGAATTCGAATTTGTTGCCGGTAAAAGCAAAGGGTGAGGTTCTGTTCCTGTCCGTGGTATCCTTTGGAAGAGCAGGAAGGGTGGATACGCCTACTGTCAGCTTTCCGGCCTTATTGGCACTGATGTCCTCACCGGCTGCTATTTGGTCAAGTATGGTGGTGAGTTCATCTCCAAGGAAAATAGATATTATGGCAGGAGGCGCTTCATTTGCTCCAAGCCTGTGGTCGTTGCCGGGATTGCCTGCCGCCAGTCTTAAAAGGTCCGCGTATTCGTCAACGGCTTTTATTACCGCGCACAGGAAAACCAGAAACTGTGCATTTTCGTGGGGAGTCTTTCCTGGATCCAGCAGATTCTGGCCGTCATTTGTGGACAAGGACCAATTGTTGTGTTTTCCCGAGCCGTTAACTCCTGCAAAGGGTTTTTCGTGCAGCAGGCATACGAGGCCATGTCTCAGAGCCACGGATTTGAGAAGCTCCATGGTGAGCTGGTTGTGGTCTGTAGCAATGTTGGCGGTGGTAAATATGGGGGCAAGCTCATGCTGTGCAGGAGCAACCTCATTGTGTTCTGTTTTTGCTGAAATTCCAAGCTTCCACAATTCATCGTCCAAATCCTTCATAAAGGCGGAGACACGTTCCTTAATGCTGCCATAGTAGTGATCTTCCATTTCCTGGCCTTTTGGAGCCTTTGCACCAAAAAGAGTACGTCCCGTGAAAATCAGGTCCTTACGCTTGTCGTAAAGTTTTTTATCGATAAGGAAGTATTCCTGCTCGGGCCCCACAGTGGAAGTGACCTTTGTAACCTTTTCATTGCCAAAGAGACGAAGTACTCTTACTGCATTTTTGGAAAGGCATTCCATAGACCTTAGCAGGGGGGTCTTCTTGTCAAGGGTTTCACCTGTGTAGGAGCAGAAGGCGGTGGGGATATAGAGGGTGCTGTTTTTTATGAAGGCAGGGGAGGTACAGTCCCAAGCGGTATAACCTCTTGCCTCAAAGGTTACTCTGAGTCCGCCTGAGGGGAAAGAGGACCCGTCGGCTTCTCCTTTTATAAGCTCCTTGCCTGAAAATTCAAGAATAACCTTTCCGTCCTCGGTGGGATTGATGAAGGCATCATGCTTTTCAGCGGTGATGCCTGTCATGGGCTGAAACCAGTGAGTATAATGGGTTGCACCTTTTTCTATTGCCCAATCCTTCATACAGCTGGAAACTACCTCTGCAATTTCCAGAGTAAGCGGAAGTCCATCATCGATGGTCTTTCGGATAGCTTTGTACGTTGCCTTTGGAAGTCGTTCTCGCATTACCGAATCGTTAAATACATTGGAACCAAAAATTTCACTTAAATGACTCATAAATCACCTCATTAATAAATTTAGAAGCAGCTTCAGCATAAAGTGCTGTATCACCCCAGACCTTCTGCGGTGGCACTTTTAAGAAAAAGCTACTTGAATTAACCCTGGATTTTACCGAAGAGCTTTGCTTTCCCTGACGGGGCGGCATGCAAGCCTGGTTGGCAGCCTGCACTAAGGCCTGCCTTAATATTAATATATACTATTAAAAGATACAATTTTTTATTAATAATTGCAAGGGAAAAATATACACTCGTCTTTTTTAAAATAATGAGCTTTAATGCAATGATACTTGTTTGCCTGATATAAGCCGGTTGTATGGAATTTTGTTTAAAGCCTAATCTGTTTTTGTTGAATAAATTGCAATTGGCGGAATATTTAGATTCAAAAAATTGCATAGGCATATTGCCGGTATCAGGGAAATTAAAAATACTGCTGTTTGTGTGCTATAATACATATAATATGTTACATTTTATAGGGAATTTCAGATAATAGAGGATTCCTGCTGAATCAAGGTGGCAGATTTGCAAAATATTGATTTTAATCCGGTCAGTTTAATATTGATAATACCTGTAATTGTTATACTTGTTATGTCCTTGTTCACTCCTTTTAGCCGTGACAGGATTATTAACGGTTTTTTTTCCATTGTCAATAATCTGGAGTTCATAGCTGCTCTGCTGATTGCGCTTCTATTTACAAAGGGCATACTTTTTGACAGGGACAACCTTGTTTTCAAAACCATATACAATTGGCTGCCTGCTGCTGTTAAAGCCAGTCTGGATGCAAATAACATCTATACCTATCTGTGCGCTGCTTTTATAATACTTATTGTGGTTGTGCTGATATTACGGCTGGTCACATACCCTTTATACAATTATGTATTTGAAGGGCTGGCAAATCATATATATAAGGCTATGAGCTCTATGAGCACCTTTGCCAAAAGGCTTGTGTCATTTTTTTGCAGTATACCGAAGGCAGTGGTTACTCTCATCTGTCTTAGCTTCATATTTTATTTCTTCTCATATTATTTTACTGTTCCGGGGCTTTCAAAATATATTGATGAATCGAAGGTTCTGAATGCAGTATATGATACTGCACTAAAACCTGTAGTTGATTCGGACATAGCCAGGAAAATACCGGTTATTATTAATGACCAGTTTAACAAGCAGGAGGAATTAAGCACACAGAGGGCAAAAATAGCGGAAAATATCAAGGATGCACTGGGAAATTACAATATAAAGGTGATTCAGTATTTCAACGGGGTTACTCTGGATGATGCGGTCAAGTCCACTCCTGAAATCGACAAACTGGCCCTTGAACTTACAAAAAGTGAAGAAGGGGAATATGATAAAAGCAAAAAGCTGTACAAGTGGATAACCGGCAACATAAAATACGATTATGAAAAGGCAAGAAAGATAGCAAAGGAAACCAAAGATACCCAATCAGGAACTATTATATGCTATGAGACCAGGCAGGGAATATGTTTTGATTATTCAAGCCTGTTTATTTCAATGTGCAGGGCAAACGGCATAAAGGTGAGGCTGGTGACGGGACTTGGGTACAGCGGGCTGGCATGGGGGGATCATGCCTGGAACCAGTTTTATGATTCTCAGGCAAAAAGCTGGGTTAATGTTGATTGTACCTTTGGAGTCAGCGGGAATTATTTCGATATATCAAAATTTTATCTGGACCATAAGGATGAGGAGATTCAGGGAGAGTGGTGATGCATTTATCCTAATTTTTTTAGGAAAGTCCTAAAATGCATAGAAGATATAGAAAAAAATGTAAATAAGTAGTAAAATAAATTCACGATATAATCAAAAGTAATTCTTATTCTGATTTGGGATTAGCTTGAAAGATACATGTTGTGTGTCAATGTGACTTTCAAGCAGCGAAAGCCACTGCGTGCCTTTCATTACTATTTGTGTACGCGCCATGCGCGTAGATGGGAGGTTAGCGTGAAAGATGCACGTGGCAAGTCAAAATGGATTTCACGCAGCGAAAGCCACTGCGTGTCTTTCATTACTATTTATGTACGCGCTTTGCTTGAAGATGGGAGATTAATATGAAAATCAAATCTAGACGCATTCCCGGAATTGAATTCTTATCAATAATTTTCCTGCTGATATTACTTATATTCGGAGTGTCGGGAATCATATCCTATCAGAATGCATCCAAAGTACTTAAAAATAGTATAATAAACTCTGCAGTAAGCCGTACGGAGGATAATGCAAATCTTTTGAACCAGCATCTGAATGAGTTCAAAACTATCATAGAAGGAATAAGCTTCAGAGAAGATATCCAATCCATGATATGGCAGATACAAAAGCCTGTATTGATTGAGGAAGCCAAAAGATTGGGGGTATTGCGGTTCCAGGTTACTGATATATACGGTAAAGGAAATTGTACTACAGGTGTTGTACTGGACTTGTCCCAAAAGGAGTGGATCAGGAGGGCTCTTAAAGGTGAAACCGTCATTTCAGAGCCTTTTGATGGGGGTATAGAAAACAAGAATATACTGGTCTGTACAGCTCCCGTAAAAAATGGAAAAGGAGTGATTGTTGGAACCCTTTCAGCGTCCATTGATCCGCTTTATATTAATAATATGATAAGCAAGCTGACCATGGGTGATACAGGTTTCAGCTTTATTGTCAGCAATAGGGGAAGCCTGATTGCCCATCCCGACATTGAGCTTATTCAACCGGACAAGTCCATTGATGCCATGAATCCGGCATTTATACACCTGTACGGGGATATTAAGATTAAAAATATCGGCTACACCTTTTACAACAATTCCGGTGTCAGCTACTTTGCATCCTTCTCAAGAATCACGCCCTCCGGATGGTTTTTGGCTTTAACCGCCCCTGAAAAGGAGGTTTTCAAGGACTTGGAAACCTTGAAAAAGGATTTTTTAATTCTGACCTTTATTACTGCAGCTGCCGGCATACTTTGCTGCGTGCTGCTGGTATCCTACGTTCTGAAAACAAAAATTATTGAAAGGCTCAAAATGCTGGTTGAGGAGGATAAGAGACTCTTAAAGGAATCGGCGGAGCTTGAGGGTCTCAGAACTCAGTTTTTCGCCAATATCACCCATGATTTCAGGACTCCTTTAAATGTAATATTGGCTTCCATCCAACTGTGCAAATTTTATTTTGACAGGGAAACACACCCTGGAGCAATAAATCTGGGAAAACATTTGAAGACCATGAGACAGAATTGCTATAGGCTTATGAGGTTGGTAAACAATTTGATCGACACCACGAAAATTGATGTTGGTTTTCTTAAAAAATACTCCTGTAACCATAATATAGTAAAAATAGTTGAAGACATAACCCTTTCTATTAAAGAATTCACTGAAAATAAAGGGATAAACCTTTATTTTGAAAAAAATGCCCAGGAGATCATACTGGCCTGCGATGTTGATAAAATAGAAAGAATCATGCTTAATCTTATTTCAAATGCCATAAAGTTTACTGACAAGGGTGGAAGTATATTTATTATGATACAGGACAGGGGAGAAAGTGTTTTAATATCTGTAAAGGATACGGGAATTGGTATTCCAAAAGAAAAGCAGCAGTCTATTTTTGAACGCTTTGCCCAGGTTGAGCAGACACTGGTTAAAAATACCGACGGAAGCGGTATTGGGCTTTCCATGGTTAAATCTTTCGTTGAAATGCACGGAGGGAGCATCCGTACAGTAAGTGAATTTGGAAAGGGCAGTGAGTTTCTGGTTGAGCTTCCTGTTATTACAATTGATAATACAGTTGACAAAAAGGGCGAAGAATTCTTGATTGAAGAGGTTGAATGCCAAAGGAGAATAGAAAGAATTAATATAGAGTTTTCAGATATTTATTATTCCTGATATTCGTTATCCCTGAGACTTTATTAATGCAGCATGAGAAATTATTTTTTGCCTGTATCTGCTATTTTATGATAAAATTATGGTGTGTCATAAAGTCAATTAAGGTTGAAACTTTTGCTTTCAGGTGATAGTAATTGACTTGGGAAAAAAGCCTTGGGATACATGATGCTTAAACAATTAATGCTATAGGAGACTTGTTGATAATATGCAAATAGATGTTACAGACATAGAGTTAAACGAAAGAATAAGCAAGCTTTGCAGAACAATAAATGTGAAGCACTCTGATTGGGATACTGCCATTATTTTAAGCCGTGTCAACCAGTACTATCTTACCGGCACCATGCAGGACGGACTTCTTCTTTTAAAAAGGAGCGGAGAAGTCTTTTATTTTGCCAGAAGGAGCTTTGAAAGAGCAGTTGAGGAATCACCTCTTTCCTGCATTTATCCCATGGAAAGCTACAGAGACGCAGCCGCTGTTGCAGGGAGCGAGCTGGGGAAGGTGCTGGTGGAAACGGAAATAATGACAGTGGGAATTCTTGAAAGGCTGAAAAAGTATTTTGCCATTAAGGAAATAATCAGCCTTGATAATATTATATTTGAAGTAAGAGCGGTAAAAAGCTCTTTTGAGCTCTTTTGGATGAAGGAGTCGGGAAAACAGCACAAAAAGCTGCTGGAGGACATTGTTCCCTCCATTCTGAGAGAAGGCATGAGTGAATTGGATTTTACGGCAGAGCTTTATGAGCAGATGCTTAAGAACGGATTTCACGGGGTATCACGCTTCTACCGCCATCAAACAGAGATGATAGCCGGACAGATCGGATTCGGAGAAAATTCCCTTTATCCCACAAACTTTGACGGGCCGGGAGGCATGAGGGGGATGAGTGCTGCTGTTCCTATCCTGGGCAGCAGGGAAAGCTTTCTGAAAAAGGGTGATCTGGTTTTTGTGGATATCGGCTTCGGTATGAATGGCTATCACAGTGACCGGACCCAGGTATACATGTTTGGAGGCACACCCTCAGACGAGGTTTTAAAGGCTCACCGAAAATGCATGGAGGTGCAGAGACGTACTGCTGACATGCTGAAGCCAGGTAACAGACCGTCTCAGATATATGAGACCATAATGTCAGAGCTTGATGGGCATTTTCTGCAGAATTTTATGGGTTTTGGAAGCAGGAGGGTTAAGTTTCTGGGCCACGGCATCGGGCTGCATATTGATGAGCTTCCGGCCATTGCAAAGGGTTTTGACAGTCCCCTTTTAGAAAACATGGCAATTGCCCTGGAGCCAAAGAAGGGTATTCCGGGTGTTGGAATGGTAGGTGTCGAGGACACATATATAGTGGCACCTGAAGGCGGGCAGCTTATTACAGGCGGAGAAAAGGATATCATTGTGATATGAAAATAGACAGGTTGCTTGGGATTATAACCATCCTTCAGCAGAAGGAGAAGGTAACAGCTCCTGAGCTTGCGGAAAGATTCGAGGTATCCAGAAGAACTATTCAGAGAGATATTGAGGCAATCTGCAAGGCGGGAATACCAGTGGTGACTTATCAGGGCGGCGACGGGGGCATAGCTTTGGCAAAAGGCTATAAGCTGGACAAAAGGGCTATGTCGGTCAGTGAAATGCAGAATATAATCTCCGGGCTCAAAAGCATTGGAAGTGTTTCGGCCTCAAAGGACATTGCCGTACTTATTGATAAGTTGTCTCCAGCAGAAAATGTTACCTCAGCGGAAATGGTGGCCATAGACCTGGCATCCCACTATAGGAGCAGCCTTTCTGAGAAAATAAGCCTTCTAAAAACAGCCATAGCTGAACACAGGCTGGTTAAGTTTGATTATTATTCAAATAAAGGTGAAAACAGCCGTATTATCGAACCGTACCTGGTTACGTACAAATGGGACTCCTGGTATGTATACGGGTATTGCACCGAGAAGAAGGCTTACAGACTTTTCAAGCTTAACAGGCTTTGGCAGCCTGTAATTACCTGCACACCTTATGAACCTAGAGGAGTCAGGCTTGAAGAAATAGAGCTGGACAGTTATTTTCAGGATAGTACTGAATTAACTGCCATATTTGAAAGTGAAGCAAAATTCCTGCTTGTGGAGGAATACGGGCCAAACTGCTTTGAGGAAGACTCCCGGGGAAAGCTGAAGCTCACTGTGGGATTTACCGACAGAGAATATATGTTGAGGTGGCTGCTTTCCTTCGGAGACAAGGTAGAGGTTATAGAGCCTTTTGAAATCAGAGCAAAGATAATAGAAACTGCAAAAAATACTTTATCAGTCTACGAACGTGACATATAGTTGTCCGGTTTGCTGTGTTATTATTCCAGTAGAAAAGGCAGCAGGCTGCGGCGGCATGTATCAGGCTGTATCAAAGCTGCTCCTTACCAAAGTCAATTACGGTACAAAGCCTTCACTTTTAAGTGAAGATTACCTTCAGGTGAAAGGCTCTTTTAAGCTGATTTTGAACGTATTTTGAGCTTGAAAAGTTTTTTATTAAGGGGACTTTAGCTTCAAACCAAGACTATGGGCTTCCAGCCCATAGTAATTGACTTTTATTTTGCCGTTTGGCATAAATCAGGGGGGCTGAAATGATAGAATCAAGATGTGGAATTATTTGCAGTGAATGTAATTACAGAGAGCAGTTCGACTGTACTGGGTGCAGTAATATTACACAACCTGCCTGGGGGCAGTGCGAGGTGAAGAGCTGCTGCGAGAGCAGGGAAAAAGCCCATTGCGGACAGTGCCAGAGCTTTCCCTGTCAGGTGCTGGAAAATTTCTCCTATGATCCGGTTCATGGAGATAACGGCTTTAGAATCGGACAATGCAAAAAGTGGAATGGTGATTAAGCAGAATAAGTACGGGCTTAAAGCCCCATAACATTACAATGGAGGAATATTAAAATGGAAAAGCTCCTTAATTATGAGCAGTTTTTAAATCGAGTAAACCAACTGGGGTTCATGGCTCTGTCCAATATTCTTCCGGGCTTGCCTTCCGTAGCGGATGAAACGTCTAAAGAAGCCTGGCATACCGGAGAGCCCGACACTGATCCCTGGTGCTGGAAGGACAGAGCTGCAGAAGAGAAAAGGCTGGCCTTCGGGTGTATATTGGGAGGCCATAAGGGCTTTATTTCACAAAGGCTGTACCCTTATTTTTATGCCGTCTGCCATCCTGCGGAATCAATAGAGTTCAGGTGGCAGCAGGGCTTGATAAGTCCGGAGGCAAAAAAGCTCTGGGAACTGTTCAAGACCAGGTCCATGCTGGATACCAGTGATATCAGACAAGAGCTGGTGACGGAAAAAAAGAGCAGCAGTAAGGCTGATAATGCGGTTATAGAGCTGCAAAGGCACTTTTATATAACTGTGGCAGGCAACAGGAGAAAGCTTAACAAGGCGGGGGAGCCATATGGCTGGCCTGCAAATGTGTATGACAGGGTTGAAGACTGGGCGCCTGCCACCTGGCTCCAGGAAGCAGCGGAGCTGGATGTCAGGGAAGCCGGAGGGTTTATTATTCAAACAGGCTTAAAAAGCAGCAGCCAGGTGACGGAGCAGCAGCTTGGAAAAGTTTTGAAAATAAATACCTTATAAGATTTTCTCGATAATACATTGTTAATACGGTTGATGTGTTAATGCGGTAGTTGATACTGTTAATACGGTTGCTAATATATGAAAGCCGGTGATTTATGAAGCCTGGAATAAAGATTATCAGTATAGCTGTGGTTTTAGTTTTAGTTGTCGCTGCCTGGGTGATAAATATATGGGCATTTTTGCGGTATTCTATTGACGACCCCATATTTTTAAAAGCTTACCTTGCATGTCATACAGATGAAAATACCCAGGTTGAATTTTATTATATTACTAATACCTACGATGAAAATAATTGGTATGAGGCCAGCTTTCCAGAAATAGCTTCGGATAAGTTCTATGTCAATACTTCCGAAATGCAGGCAATAAGCAACAGCAGCTATAAAATCAATAAGCTGGTGATTAATCTTAATAGCGTATTTCTTAAAAATGGTGCAGAGAGGCTGGTTGATAAAGCTGCTGAAAAACCGGTTTACATATCGAAGATTGTGCTGACAGACAAGGACAACGTATCACGTGAATATGATCTTGGCCGGCTGTGCCTTTACAGGGAAGAGCAATTGAGCAAAAATGCCCTGCAATTTGAAAATGGAATGAGCTCCAGCAACAGCAGGGGGCGCAGTACTGCCAGGGCTCTTGACAATATCAGGCTCACTGCTGTGGAAAGCCCACTTATGGATGTAGTGCAGGAAATGTTTGATGTAAAAATAAACGGAATGTCTATAAGTAATTTCACACTTCCTGCAGACTTGGCAGCAGATGGCAGCATAGATGTGGAATATGCCCTTAAGGACGTTTCAAAGGTGCCAGCGTACCGGTTTTCAAAAGTGCTTATTCCCATCAGATTAACTGGCGTGGACAGCTCCGGCGGCAGATGTGAAATGAGCAGCATGGTTCACTGTGATCTTTACTATAAACTGACAGCAAAGGATGTAAGAAATCTTGTCAGAGAAGGCAGGCGATAGCTTGAGAAAACATTATTCACAAGTCATATGGGGGTTTGTACTTGTTTTTGTAAATATTAATATTGGCTTTTTTGACATTCTGCCCGATTTTATAGGTTATGCACTTGTGGCGGCCGGTTTGGACGGATTGGGAAAGGAATGTCCCCATTTCAGAAAAGGGGCCACTCCGGCGGTAATCATGCTTTTTGTTTCACTGATTACGATTTTTTATCCCTCCAATATTTTTAATGGCGGGTTTTCTCCCTCAAATTTATGGCGGATGGTGTTACCAGTGTTTTGTACAGTTGCACAGCTGATTATTTTTTATTCCGCTTGCAGGGGAATACACAGCAAGTTATCCGGACTTTATCAGGAGTGTGTTGACGGCGGGGAAATTCCACAGGAAGCACTCACGTTACAGGAACAGCTGGAGGAAGAAAATAATGGTGACAAGGTTGTAGCCATGAGGTTTATGAAGTCTTCAAAAAACAGATGGTACTGGATTGCGGGCTGTACCCTTGCGGAGTTGCTTGTGCTGCCGTTTATGCTAAATATGCAGCAGTGGGTGATGCCCCTGTATATTGGAATTATTGTGGTGAAATTTCTGGTGGTGATTTCCGTGTTGGTGCTGCTGAAGGATGTAAGGAATTATCTGTACGCTGAAGCGGCAGGGGATAATTTATAGTAAAAGCAGAGTAAGGCATGAGAAATAGGAAGTGTTTATACTGCAACTAACATAACTGTTTTGAATATTAAATATTAATAGTATATAAATTAATATTTAAGGGGTTATGCAATGAAGGTATTTATTATAAACCGGAAAAGGTTTGCTAGGTATTTTGGTGTTTGTATTGCGGGTATTGGACTGTTGGCGCTGCTGTATTGTGCGGGATTCACCGGTATACTGAGGTCGGTTAACGTGTTCAGCAATAACAGGGTGCTTCCCATATACAGCGTTGAAACCGATAAGAATCTGGTATCAATAACTTTTGATTGTGCATGGGGGGCTGGAGATATTCCCACCATTCTGGAGATATTGAAAAAAGAAAATGTGAGAGCCAGCTTTTTCATGGTAGGCCAGTGGGGAGAAAAGTTTCCCGACGCAGTCAGACTTATAGCACAGGGCGGCCATGATATAGCCAACCACGGGTATTCCCACCTAAGGATGAGTACCATTGGGAAAGAAAAATGCAGAAGCGAAATAGAGCTTTGCAATCAGAAGCTGGGAGAAATATCAGGAACAAAGGTTACATTATTCAGACCTCCCTACGGCGACTATAACAACACCGTGATTGAAACCTGCAATGAATTGGGGAGCTATCCCATACAATGGAATGTTGATACATTCCATATAAAAGTAAAAATTATCCACAGCTTACGAACAACCGGCTTCCGGTTGTTTTTTTAATACCTTGATAATAAAAATAACGAGAGGGGAAATACATATATGGTAAATAAAAATAATGAAATATCTCAGAGAGCTGCAGAAAAGCTTATGAGAGAATTAAGGATCAGGAATTACGGAGCTGTACCGGTTAACGCAAGTGGAAATGAAGATAATTGGGATGTTGAAAAAATATGGGTAAAGAAGGGCGGCCGAGAGCTGTGTGATATAAATTGTGAATCCGGGGCTATTTCATATGTTAATTCCTATGATAGAGATGAGGTGGTTAACATACTGGAGCTGCTGGATAACGTGAAAGAGCAGGAGAAAATTTTCACTAAGGCAGAGGAGCTGAGATTCAAAGGGCTGGAAAAGTATAAGCTCCTTTCTCAGTATAATGATTTTATACTGGCTGCCGGTGAAATATCCACACTTGATTATAAAAATCATGGTATAAGGCAATTTGACTATGTTACATGGGAATTGGACAAGACAGGTGAAGGTGTTCATTCTGGAAATTACTTCGGAGAGAATTATGAAAGGGCAAAAGAGGATTTTGCTAAACGGTCAGGCCTCATAAATAAAGATAGGCTGTTCAGTGAAACAGATATGCTGGCCATACATTCAGGACTTGTGAAGCTGGTCAATACCGGCGAAGCTTCTCCAGAGCAGGATAGGGCTATTGGGGCCATAAGAGAAAAGCTCAGCAGGGTTATTCCTGCAGTCAGAGATGAGATTGAAGGGATTGCCGAAATAGAGGAAGATGATGAGAATGAAATGGGAATTTAAATATACTATTTTTGCAAAATGAAGATAAGCAACGGAACAGAGGATCATTGACAGCTGAAGAGTACGGTAAGGATTGAAACTCAATCGAATTCAAGATATAGTATATTTGTAATGAGTCGGCTGAAAAATTGTTTATAATAACTTTTCCAACTGAAAATCATTATGACTAAAACATGGGGCAGGTATGGATATGAATTATGATGATTATGTGGAGATTGTATTGCGAAGTTATTCTAAGATGGATGAAGTTCAATTAAGTTCCTATATCATAAAAAGGATGTTTGATGTAAAAGATGAAAAAATAATGTTTGCTACAAAATTGAAAAATTTTTCATTTGTTTCTTATCTTAACAAAATTGATATAGATGATATTATTAACTTTTCATCTACTTGTCTGAATTATGCTTTGAAAATATACAAAGGATTACCTCGTGGTTTTCAAAATGGTGTATCAACATTTAACGTGTTGGTGTCGGAAAATGTATCAGATGAAGCTAAGAAATTCGCAAATACGAGACCTAGAAAACATTTTGCGGCGTTTGAAATGCCAATTATAGTTGATTTGAGTAATGAAAACATTTTCTATTATAAAGACACTCCTATGTGGGGTGGATTATATTATAGATATTTCAGAGAGTTTATTGATAAGCATTTTAATATCTAAATACAGGGTATAGTCACTTAATTTTCATATATTATGCCATACAGCACATTCAGTTAAAGGATTGTGCTTTTTTTGCACGAAATCAGTCTATTGCGATGTAAAATTGATCTTTGGAATCTTTGGAAATTGAATATTGCGGTAAAGAGTGAAACTTGACATAGCAATCTTCCGGATGTAGTATTATTTGTAATAAATTGCTTTTGAATCGCGATTGTTAAATATTATGATATATTTCTTAGACGCAAAAGTTAATTAAAATTAATTTCTATGGAGATGTGATCTGTACCAGTAAAGCATAAAAAAGTTATTAATAAACCTACAATACCAGGGGTAAATATTATGATAAAAGGTGACCTAATTGGAAGTGGTGCTACTGCAGATGTTTTTGATTGGACAAAGGACACAATTATAAAGATATTTAACGATTATGAACCAGATAAAGCTGTAGAACAAGAAATCAATAATACAAAAGCCTTGCAAAGCTGTACTTTTAAATATCCAAAGTTTATTCAAAGACTTGAATATGAGGGGAAACGTGCTATTATATATGAAAAAATTGTTGGTACTTCTATATTGAAACTAATGGAGGTAAACCCGGTTTCTTATAAAAAGTTTGCTGAAAAGTTAGCCCATCTGCATTATGAGATTCACAAAAATCATGTGAATGGAGTTAAAGAACAAAAACCATACTTTAAGGAACGTATTTCGTATGCAGGTGATTTAGCCGATGATAAAAAAGAGAGGTTATATAAACTAATTGATAATATGCCAGACGGTGATTGCCTATGTCATAGCGATTTTCATCCAGATAACATTCTTAGCAATGAAAATGGTGACTACATTATTGATTGGGCAGATTGCTGTAATGGAAATGCATGTGCAGATGTGGCAAGAACCCTATTAACATTAAAAACTGCGGAACTTCCTGAGGATGTTTCCATTTTCACAAAAATTATAATTACGTTTATTAGAAATAGGTTCAGTAATATATACACTAAAGAATATTTAAAGATATCAGGAAAAACTATAAAACAAATTGATGAATGGGAGGTTGCAGTAGCTGCATACCGCCTATGTGCTGCTAAGAAGACTGAAAAAAGTACTATTTTAAAAATTATAAATGGGTATTTAGAAAAAGGTAAAACATAATAAAATTCATAGAGATATTGACTATTTGAATTGGGGTTGTAGAATAATGCAAAGTAAGACTATTTATATAACCGACAGGGGGTGGAGTTTATATGATGTGTACTATAGATATTAAAAGGGAAGGAAACTTTGTGATTGCATATCTCCCATTTAACCCAAGAACTGAATTTAGAATTCCTAAAGGGTCAATCTATGTTATGTGTACCATTGATAAGCATTTTAATATCTAAATACAGGGTATCGTCACTTAATTTTTATATGTTATGCCATACCGCACGTTCAGTTAAAGGATTGTGCTTTTTTTGCACGAAATAAGTCTATTGCGATGTAAAATTGATCTTTGAAAACTGAATAGTGCGGTAGCGAATGAAACTTGACATAGAAACCTTACAGATATAGTATTATTTGTAATGGTTTCATCCAGAATGGTTTAAAAGTGAGAATTATGAATTATTTATATGGATGGTTGGGGTTAGGTTTATGGAAAAATATATTTTGAAATTTGCAGAAATTGAAGATTTAGCATCATGGATGGATATGGTAGAAATAGTTAGATATAATTTCCCGTTGCTTGAAAAGGATGAAGAACTTGCAAAATATAAAGATATTGTTATAAAAAATATAAAGCGTAAATCAGCTCTATGTGTTAAAGACGGAAATATTGTAATAGGAATATTGATTTTTTCATATAACCAGAAGTGTTTGTCCTGCATGGCAGTACACCCAGATTATAGGAGAAGAGGTATAGCAACCGCACTGATTGAGAAAATGATTTCTGTTTTGCCGAGTGACGAAGATATTTGGGTAATTACATTTAGAGAAGATGATGAAAAAGGTAAATCTCCAAGAGCATTATATAAAAGAATCGGTTTTAAAGAAGCTGAATTGTTGATGGAGCATAATTATCCTCATCAAAAGTTTGTTTTATACAGAAAATGAGGCTATATTAGATGATATAAAGTATAGGATTAATCAATGAAGTTTTAAAAAACAATTTAATATAGTTAAAATCACTACCGCACATTCAGTTAACTTGAATTGCGGTTTTTTCATTTCCACGTTTAAGCCGTAAAATGAATATATTACGATCAAAGTAAGTCAAACATTGGAAAATGAATTAGTTCGGTAATATGAAAATTAAAAATCCTGTTGACCCCAATTTATTACAGATGTAGTATAGATATTAATAAATCAGAATTGTTCAATTTTGAGACGTAAGAGTAGTTAAATATGATGTAAAAAGGAATGAGATATGAAAAAATTGGGACTTTATGAATGGTCTATTTTTCTGTTTTTTTTGATATTGCCATGTGTTGCAATATTATTTGAGGTATTTACAATAAGTTCCTCTCCGCCATTTAGTTATATTGCTCTTAAATGGTTTGTATTTAGTGGTATCGGGCTTCGATTAGGTAGTGCTGGACTAAAGCAGATTATCCAACCTAAATTTACGGCAAAAGAAATATTTAGAAGTGAAAGTGATGTTGCTATTCCTATTATTAGAGAATTAGGGTTCTCCAATATTAGTTTTGCGGTCATAGCTCTCCTGTCTTTGTTTGTGCCAACATTTAGGATGCCTGCTGCAATTGCTGGTGGATTATATTTTGGTCTTGCTGGCTTGCTTCATGTTATCAAGCCCAAAGAAAGTAGAAAAGAAATCTTTGCAATGATTTCTGATTTGTTTATCTTTTGGGTATTGCTAATATTAATGATAATCAATATGCTGTAAATTACCTAAATTTCAAGTTAACAAGTAAATAGATTTAGAAATCGGTACTGCACATTCATTGACTGACGGCGCTCTCTTTAAGATGCTATATCTTGCGATGAATGACATCAATGCAAAATGGGTGGGCAGGCCAAGAGACTGGACAAGGATTCCGGAACAGCTAATAATCTATTTTGACGGCAGAGACATCAAATCTTGTGGTATGATAGAAATATAATACACATGATGAGAAAATGATCCAAATGGCAGCAGGTTGTCAAACTCAACATTACTTAGGAAGGCAATGCAGATGAAAACTAAAATAAAAAAAACAATAATAATTATACTCGCTTCCTTTGCAATCATTTCTATTTTTCTTCCATCAATTAAGCCATTATACAATCAAACGATGAATCGAGAATTTATAGAGAATGTCGAGAGTAATGCACTCTCTGCGAATATTAAGATTGTTCAGCTTACGGATAAAACTGGGGTGAACAGCAGTTCTACAGCTGTTTCAGCAGGAGCTAGTGGAGTGATTATCCATAAAGAAGGTAACAGGTACTTTGCACTAACTGCCAATCACGTGATTTCTGTATTGGAGGATGTAAATAAAACTCAAATTGTCGTTCTGGGTTATGATGACCTGGACTTTAAAGATTCTCTGAATAAGGGGGGAGAAGATATAGGGATAGCGAACTATTATATGAAATTTCCTGAGATTACAGTGGAATATACGAGCGAAAAATCTGACTTGGCTTTGATTAGTTTTATGAGTGATAAGGCCTATACTGTTCTGTCATTGGCAGAAGATATGCCTAAATATGGGGATAAAATAGCATCTATGAGTAATCCATATGGTAAAAGAAACATTGTCACCGCAGGAAAAATAGGAAGCAAGAAATTTTGGGACTATGAAGATGAATCTGAGAAAGTCAAATATTCTATTATCAGACATTCAGCTGTAACATCTGAAGGAAGCAGCGGCAGTGCTTTACTTAATGAAGACCTGGATATTGTAGGCATACATTTAGGTGGTAATGAGAATCTATTTCACCAGTATGTATCTGGGATGGCAATACCAAATGATCAAGTACGTGCTTTTTTAGGAGAATGGATTAAAACCATAAGTTAATTTGAATTATTGTTACCTTGTGCTTTCAAAAATTAAAGTCTATATCAAGGATCATTCTATTACCGCACATTCAGTTAAATGAATTGTGGTATTTTTATACCGATTTTCAGTCGCAAGCGGGCAGTTTTTCAACCGATAGCTTTTTATTCCACTCAGTTTTTTTCACTCAACTTAATATGGGAAACATATTATTTTTTGCAGAATTTGTATACTTTTAGTATTTATGATAAAATAAACAAAAAATATGAGAGGACAGGTATAATGTTAAAAAAAAATCTAGTAATTATTTTGAGCGTAATTGTACTACTACTGATTGCTGTGTGTATTTTCCAGTTTGTTTACTATAATACACAATCCGAGGCCAGTGTCAGCAAGAATAGTGATGTAACAAATAAGCAGGCATCAACATCTTCATCAACCTCTCCGGCAAAGGAATCAGAAACAGAAGCAACCTCGGCAAACGCTTGTGCAGAAAAAACAACTAGACCACAGCTTGATGTGATTAGTTTTGGAAATGCTAATTCCAGAGATACATATTTCACAATTCATAAGGTGGCGCAGGCACAAAAAATCGGTAAAGGAAAAGGTATAAAGGTAGGTATTCTTGATCATTCCTTCGCGATGAATAAGCATCAGGGTTTCTATACCGAAGGTAAAGATTTCAGCGGTAAAACGGATCTGCTGTATGATGAAGAAGGTCATGGCTATTGGATGGCCTCTGTGTTACGTGAAATAGCACCTGAGTGCAGTATTTATGCACTTAACACATATGCTTTTGATGAAAATCAAACTGCGAAGAATATGGTCGAGGCCATAAATTGGGCTGTGGAGAACAAAATTGATATTCTTACTTATTCAGCTGATACATTCAATAGCATAATAAACCGAGAGCTTGTGAATACCGCTGTAGATAATGCAGTACAAAAAGGAATTGTAACAACCTTCATAAATAACGACGCTAAAAATAACATTTATCCCTCCTGCATGTTTCCGTTACTGTCGAATGGAATGTCAAGGGCACCCGATTTAAACATTTTTCACTATGACTATAATACATTAATCATCGATAGATATATATCATCAGTTGTCGAAAAGAAAGAAGCAGTAAACGGGGATGGTATACCATATTTTTCATATTCATCCACTTCCCCGGTAACAGGTGGTTTTGTCGCCATACTCAAATCAATAAATAACACTCTATCGCCGAAAGAGTATAAGGATATATTGATAAAAACGAGCTACAGTACAAATTTCTATGATTTGAATTTCAAGCAGCAGTTTGAATGTTCAGCGGTGGTGGATGTAGAGAAGGCCGCAAAATATATTCAAAAGATTTCAAAAGCAAAATAAATTAACTGTTGTACGAGGTCATAACCCCATGAATGATAGAATCATACAATATCTGTAATTATTTAGTATTGTTAGGTGCGGATGTTCTACTTGCTGCTAAAGCTCACTGCCGCAACGCCTATCGGCAGACTTGCAGTGAGTGATCACGCCATGTTTGAGGTCGAAGAGCTGTTAGCTTTAAACCATGCATTTGAAAAAATAAAACAAAAAGCAGGTACTTCGACACTGAATTGGGATGGTATTATCGTATAAGTACTGATGAGGAGCACCACAGCGAGGACATACAGTTCCAACTGACACAGGATTTTTCCCACGAGACTTAACAGGCTTAAGATCTTTACCATGCTGTGTTAAGTAATCAGCTAACAAATGTATGTAATTTAACTTATCAATGGTTTTGATAACTGGGAGTTTATCAACTGTAAACTTGCTGTATTTAGGACTAGAGAAGTCAGGCTTTGAGGATTTTAAGGGTATATTTTTCGCAATAAAACAAGGTAATTGATGGATTTGAGAAAGTAAAAATTGATTATATGCTATTAAAACTGTTATAATTGAGTTCAAACAATGACACAACCTTTCCTGGTTATTTGTTATGTGAGAATTTCAATTATACAGGAAAAGAGGGGGTCATTGTTTTTTTATTGCAAAAAACTTTGAAAACCTTGATAAATGGCATATTCAAAATAAAACAAGTGTAAATAAATTTACACTAACAACAGTATTGAGAGGAAAATATAATGGAAATTGAGAGATACGTCAGAACTCCGATAAATATGGAACAGCTATTTAAGTTAGATAATGATATGTTGGACGAATATGCCTTGTATGTGGCGAAGGATATAGTAAGTTTTGATATAAATACAATTGTGTACTTAGACAATAATCTTGATGTTGATGATGAGACTGACGAGGAAATTTATCCAAGTTTTGCACATGACCTTAATTTACAATGGTTTTTTCTGGTCAAGTTGTAAGTGATATTATTGTAAATACCAAGCATCAATTGACTAATCCTACTGTGGCTGATTACGTTAAAAACTTTATTTACAATAATGAGCACGATTGCTTTTACGACTTTATAAATAATGAAATTTAATCAAGTACACATTATATGAATTAAATTTAGGCTGCATAAAGTCAAAATAATTTATTTCAGCTGAAGGAGTGGATATAGTGAATTATACAGATAAGTCCGGTTTATTTGAAGATTTTAATTTTAAATTGGTAGTAATTGAGGCCTTATTAGATAAAAGCCCTTGTTTTAAAGAAAAATTGGATGAAATGATTGAGAAGTACACTAAAAAGTTCGAATGGTATACAACCGCAGGACCTATAGAAGCGATGCTAGAATTTTTTTCTCAATTACATATTGATCAAAATGATTTGGATAAGGTAACAGAACTGTGCTTTGACGGTGGTAATGAAGTCTATGGTTACATAGAACCTGATTGGGATGGTGAAGATGATTACTTTGATATACAATCTGTAAAGGGATTTGAGAATCTTAAAAATTTAAAATCTGTAGAGTTTATAAGTATGATATCAGAAGAAGCTTTGGAACCAATGAAAGGACATGGGATTATTATTAATTAGAACTGTAATATTTAGTTATTACTTTTATATACGAAAAACTTTACCGCACATTCAGTCACTTGAATTTGCGGTATTTTTATACCTATTTTCAGCTGCAAAATGAATTGAAAGCGGTGAAAAATGAAAAAAAGATTGAACGTTGAAAACTGATAGTGCTGGCCTGATATATTAAAGATAATATTGACATCAACTAATTCAAAATATAGTATATATGTGACTATTTTTAAAAGTAGAAATTTGAAATTCTACGAGGTGTTTTAATATGGAAAAAGATTGTTGCCTGACAACGGATAGTGATTGGTTTAGATATCGTGCAGCAGCTATCATTATCGAAGGTGATTGTGTTTTATTGGCCAGTAATGAAGTTTCTGAGTATTACTATTCTGTTGGTGGAGGCGTGCAGCTGGGAGAAACAGCAGAAGAAGCCGTTACTAGAGAAGTTTTTGAGGAAACTGGAGTTAGTTATGAAATTGATAGGCTTATTTTTATACACGAAAACTTTTTTAATGGTAATGGAACAACCAATGGCTTAAAATGCCATGAATTAGCTTTTTATTTTTTAATGAAACCTAAAGGTTCTAAAACACTGAACAGTAGTAGTATTTGTGCTGAAGGCAAAGAATACATGAACTGGATTCCAATTAGTGAACTAAAAAATAATATAGTTTACCCAACATTTTTTTCAGAAAAGCTCAAAGATATGCCGGAACAAATTGAACATATAATAACAAGAGAATTTTAGCTTGCATATGAAAAATAAACACATTCTGTCCTTAGCTTATGTTTTAAGAATCATTCTATAGCCGCACATTCAGTTAAATGAATTGCGGTATTGTTTTATGCCCCAAATTAGGCTGACAATTAAAAATGTTGTGCAGCCAGGAGCTGCCGGAAAGAGAGGTAAAAAAGTCATGAAAAATACCCTTGGAGATCTAAACAATCATTTGTTTGCACAATTGGAAAGATTAGGAGAGAAAGATCTGAAAGGAGAAAAACTTCAAGAAGAAATTGATAGGGCAAAAGCGGTAACGTCTATTGCATGCCAAATAATATCCAATGGGAACCTGGTTTTACAGGCAGAAAAATTTAAAGCCGAAACTTTAGGGAGAAGCAAGGTAGAAACTGCTAAGATGTTGGAGGGTTAATATGCCTATAAAAAAGTATACCGAAGAGCAGAAGAAGTTTATAGCCGAAAATGTTGACGGTTTAACCACTAAGCAGCTTGTTGAGCTTGTTAATACTAAATTCAATTTAGGCTTCACAGAAGCAAAAATGAAAGCATATAAGAATAATCACAAATTGAGAAGTGGAACGCCTAAAGGATTGCCAGCCGAAAGAGCAACCGAACTATACCCGGAAAAGATTCGTAAGTTCATAAAAGAAAATTATCCTGGTGTTGGGCATAAGAATATGGCCGATTTGCTGAATAAAACTTTCGGAGTGAATTATTCACAGGCACAGATAAAAACCTATTATGCTAGATGTAAGTATGATAGCGGATTGACCGGACAATTCCCCAAGGGCCACGTTCCCGCCAATAAGGGTAAAAAGGGTATTGGAGGATGGAAGCCGAGCCAGTTCAAGAAGGGAAATATACCATTAAATTTTAAACCGGTAGGCTCAGAGCGGATAAATATTAATGGATATGTGGAAATAAAAGTTGCTGACCCAAGTAAATGGCGAGTAAAGCACCAGGTAATATGGGAAGAGCATCATGGGCCTATACCTAAAGACCACGCAGTAATATTCGGGGATGGCAACCCATTAAATCTTGATATAAGCAATCTTATTTTGGTATCTAAGCGACAGTTATTAATGTTAAACAGGAAAGGCTTAATACAGAAGGATGCAGACTTAACCAGGACGGGAGTTATTGTTGCAGACCTGTACCTGAAGATGGTTGAAGTACAAGCCAGGGAAAGGTATTAAGCAGAACCAATGCTTTGAGCGGAGGGAATAGATGATGATAAAGGTTAAGCTGGAGGGGGATTCTGAAAAAATAAAAGAGTTTCTAAGCAATTTAACTAAAGATAATTTCTATTATATGAATGCGGATGATAGCGGTAATTCAGAGACAGATACATGTTACTTTAGTGAGGCTCCAGGGAAAATACCTCATGAAGAAGATTTCATATTCAGGGGGCTTATTGCCCAGTGGGTAAGACAAGGGCTGACTTCGAGTCTCAAAGATCTCTTATATCATTCTGATAAGGGAGCAATGATATCTTTCAGAGATATGAATGAATTAAACAGAATTTATAATTTCATTAAAGCAAACTTTGCGGATGACAATAAAATATCTCATATGCTGGATAGAATACCGGAAAACAACATACATAATTTTGAGAAGTCAGGATTGTTTGTTTTTGGACAGGATCCTGACTTTGATTTTGAAGACGAAGCTGAAAACGACCTGTAAAACATACTCAACATTCATAGCAAAGCATAGCAATGATTGAAAAACCGGCCAGAATTTATGAGCAAAAGGAGAGAGATATTTATGAGAACAGAGTACATAGAAGGAATAGGCTTGGTACAGTTTCCGGAGGCGGAGAAGGAATCGGAAGCAGCAAAGAAAGACGAATTGAGCAGGAACCCTCAGAAGGCAATTTCCAACATGGAATACCAAGAAGGGCCGGACGGGATTCTCTATCCCAAGATAGCAACGGATAAGCAGGAGGGCATGAAGCAAATGCCAATGGGCCTGTTCACCGCAGCAGCCATAAAGTACCTGACAGAGAATCATCCGGACAGAGTACAGGAAATGAAAATACGGGGAACCTGGTTCAGCACCATTTACCAGATAGACAACCAGGCGCTGGATATGATGGACGAGGTTCAGGCACAGCTGAGACAGCAGCATCCGGCTCCGGACACGGAGAACTTCATGGAGCTGGTGAAATACAACGTATGGATCAGGGACACGGCTCAGGAAATCGTGCTGAGCCAAGTGGTTCAAATACCAAGATAAATAGCAGGGATAAAGAGTCATCAGAAAATGGTGGCTCTATTTTTTTATCTCAGAATCAGCAAACGCTGTTTGGGCTGGAAGTATAGCCGGAAAGGAAAATACATATGGTACACATAATCGATGAGAGAACGGAGGAGTTTATCAATGCCGAGCTATCAAAAATCTCTGCAGATAAGGAAAGGGTTACCGAAGAAAAAAGACGTATAGAGGCAGAAATACATAAACTAAACCGGATTGGAAGTGAGAACCGGACACCGGAGCAAATAAAACGGCTGAATATACTGAAAAACTATGTCGACATGCTTGAAAAGCTGAATGGCCTTTGTTTTCAAGGAGATATAGCCCTGTTTCAAATGGTTGCTAGGATTGGGGAGATGGCAAGAGGAGGTGGAGATTAATTGCAAGAACATAACCATATGCCGAAAGATGGAATATTGATAACGAAGTATGAGGATTGGCAAGATTATTTTACCTTTGCAAAAACAGAAGAATTCAGACAACCGTTCTATAATCCAGCCACTTTTAATGATGGACTTTTTTGTCTGAATATTTACTGGATTAACAAAGACTTAGGGCTGGGATATGGTGTGGCAAATGATTGGAAAGCAGGAGAAGTTAAGTTTTATAAATTTGGCACAATAGAAAACTGGCATAAATTCAGGATTGCCTTTGCAGCTAAATTCGCAGGGGATAAATCATAGGCATTATAGGGGGAATAAATAGTTGACAAAGACATTATACGAACTTGATAAGTTCTTAAATAAGGATCACGTAGCTACTCCTGGATTTGTAGTTGAGAAAATATACAACCTTGATATACGTAGTTTTAATATGATTTGTTTTCCATTCAACAACTATGATAGCGAATTTAAAAGAAAAAAAGTTTATTTGGATATGAGTAAGGCTACAAGATATTCGCTAATTGAATAAGCCGCCATATGAATATTTTATGAGCTACAGTGAAGCAGAAGAAAGAGAGGATATAGATATGAAGATTTTGGTAAATAGCAAGACATTTGAGTTAACAAATGTTAAAAGCGATTACATAAAAAATCTTAAATTAGTAAATTTAAGATGCAAACATGTTTTTAATACTGATTCATCAAGGGCAAAGCAAGTTCTTACAGAGTCCATTAACTTAGGATATCCATATTGTAAATGGGGTACCTATTCAGGTAATACAGATTCTTCATATCATTTGTCCAAGATAATTAAGCAGGAAAAAGAATTATAACCATGCAATACGCATTGTAATTGCAAAATATGATTTCAGCGGTAATGATAAATATTATTGGACTGATAGCTTACACTCTACAATAAAATACATCAGGCAATATGGGTTTGACACTGAATTGAAGGATATACCGTACTATGTAGTTGATTTATCATCAGAGAAGCCAGTTGTTATCGATGTAAACAATAGTGTAGAAAAGTCATTTGAAGATATACAAGGAGCAATAAATAGCGCATTAGCCAGGCTTAAATGGTCAAATTCTCAAAAACTTATAGATTTAAATTATACAGTAAAAGATTTTCTATTAGAGAATATGATGATGCTGAAATAAATCATTAACGGAAAGGAGGTGAAATAGATGCATTTAGGCATATTGTGCGTAATAGTACGCTTCGGCGCACAGCTTGGGCTATGGGCAGATTTTTCGGATTATCGTACGCTAAGCTTCGATATTCTTAATTCTGTAAGTGCAGCCAATTCATAATACTGTCTGGTTATTGAACCATCTGGCTGAAATACATGTTTTGTCCATCTGTTTGGAACAAATTTAATTACGACTTTAAGTTCTATTATTAGGTACATGAAAATGTAAATAAACTGAAATATAACTATACGTAACGCTTGTTTACATATTATAACAATAATGTTAATATAAATCATATAGACATGCTTCATATCTTTAGCTGACATTTGCTTCGCAATTTATGAGAAAAGGAGGTATGACAATGATGTGTATTCGTTCACCCGACAGAAATACAGATTTGATGAAAAACATCAATTGAAAATATTTTAATTAGCAAAATGGAGGTTTTGAACATGAAAAAATTATTTTCTTTTATTTTGGTTTCGTTACTAATCATAAGTATAAGTACAAACGTGTTTGCTCTCAGTAATCAGGTTTCAAATAGTAATTATACATTATCTGGTGCATCTAATTTAAGTATCGGTAGTAGCACGTGGACTGCATCCTCCTCATCATATACAACTAGAAATGTTAGTTATATTCAATTACATTCATATGTATATGTCGATGGTATTTTATTGCATGATGAACCTAAATCATCATCAGCTGGAACCAATTTAATATCTTGGAATTCACAGACATGGAATAAGGCTTACTTCACAACATTTGAGAATATGACCTATCACTCAGCTATTGATTCTAGTCTTGGTAGTTTATCTGTAGTGTCAGATGTAACGTGGTAATTTATATGTACTGTAAATATGACTTATTATGAAAGGAATGAATATAATTATGAAAAAAAGGAAGAACCTTATATTATGCATTGCATTAGTAATATCTATTTCTCTGACTGGTGCAATCTATGCTTCAACTGCTTCGGGAGACGGAGAATCTAAAAGTGCAATATCCGAAAGAGCTGAAAATAAGAAAAAAGTAGAAACAAGACTGAACACAGTTTGGCAAGACATAAAGAAAACTCATAACATTAATGAAGATCAGTACATAGAATTAGATATAGATAAGCTAAATCAATTTTTAAATGGTCAGCTTGACGGATTTACTGATAAAGATTTAATTGATGAAATGAATAAAATTTTAGGAGAAAATCTTTTTAATGCGCCTGCTGGCTCAACTAAACCTAAAATTTTGCTTAATAAAAATGGTAAAGAGATTGTTTTTGCATATAAAGAGAATGACGGTAAAAACACTTTGAACGTTTTTAAGAAAACCGAAAAGAATACACTTTCATCTCAATGGAAATCTTCAGACGATAAATTATTTGAAAATGATATACAAAAATCCGAAGGTGATCCTATTCCCGAGTTAAAATAACTATCTATAAGATATTTCCAAAAAGCCTACAAGAGTTTCTTGCGAGGCTTTTCTGTTATATAAATCTAGTTTATTTAACTACAGCGAAGCTTAGCGTACAAAAATTGCAAAAATCTGCCCATACCCCTAATAGAAAAAGTATTTTGATTTTTGGGGAGTACCATATTATTCATAAATGGATTTACGGTATTTTTTATGCCGCAAAATAAAAAAACACCTAGCTCAATAAATATCCAACCAAAAGTAAACAGGCCTAAAGTCTGTTATTTTTTTACACAAAATGCAGGACAAAAGCTCCTGCCAACTATGAAAGGAGACAAATATTAATGAGTAAAATTATTGCAATCGGAAATCAAAAGGGTGGCGTAGGAAAAACAACTACGGCTGTGAACATTGCAGCAGCCCTGGTCAAAAGCGGCAAGAAGGTTCTGGGTATCGACCTTGATCCCCAGAATAACATGAGTGAGTATCTGGGATATGAGCACGATACCCGGTATAACATCAGTGATCTGATGGCGGCTGCGGCTATTAACGAGCTTGATGATGACATCATATTGCAGAGTATTGTCCACAATGCGAAAGGGATTGACTATATCCCCTCGCACATAAGGCTTGCCGGTGCAGATATGTTTTTGTCCAATGTCATGTGCAGGGAGCAGGTGCTAAAGAGGATACTGAAAAGAGAAGTATTCAGCAGATATGTGGTATATTGCAAACTGGATAGTGCGGTAAAGAGTGAAACTTGACATAGTAATATCCCAGATGTAGTATTATTTGTATTGAATTGCTTTTGAATCTGTATTGTGATGTTGAGAAGGGAAGACTGAATTATTTGTGTTGAAGAAGAATTTAATGAAAAATTATAGATTTGGTTTTTCACTCAAAGGCTTTATTGGTTTCATGTTAGTGATGCTTCCAAACATAATATGGATGATTGCTCCACCAAGGAATAATCCGATTGCTGAAAACAGTGCATTATATCCTATATTTAATATAGTAGTGAGCGTCAGCCAAGCCATCATGATTGCCATGCTAATTATTTTAGTAAGCAAGGAGAGCAGGAACGAAAAAAATATAAGGCTTTATATTGGAGTAGCGTCTTTTTGTTTGGTTAGCTACTATGGTTTGTGGATTGCTTATTATGCAGGAGTGGTTTATCCATGGATGGTTGTTTGTATGGCAGTATTTCCATCTATGTATTTCATAGCTATCGAACTATTGTTCAAGAATTATATTGCAATCATTCCAAGTGTTGTCTTTGGAATAACACATATTGTAATTACCTGTAGCAATTACTTGTGGTAGGATATAAGCAGAATATGAAGTTGGAGGGTATATCATGAAATATAAAAATCTATTTATTGATATTGAATTGCCGTTAGATGGCATGGGGATTGTTTTTTATTCTGATGGGGCTGTAAAAGACATTAAAGAAGGTTATAATTATTTTCAAAATGAATATAGTGAGCCTGAACAAGTAGCAGAACACATTAAAAAAGGAGATATTGTTGGATTTTCTACTGGCTCTGGTGGAAATTATACATTAAAGTTCAGAAGTGGCTATCCTACAACAGAAATAGATGAAAAATATCCTATTCAAATAAGATTAGCAATAGATGTTGACGGAGATAGGATTTACATTGAGGATTTATTTTGGCTTATGGATTGGTGTTCTGATTGTCCAAAAGAACAGCAAGTAGAAATAGAGAAAGGAATATACCATATTACATTATGTACCATTCAACCAGAATCAGGAATTTTGGGTGATGACCAAACAATTTATGTTTATCTAAATAGGCTGGATGAAATGCCACAATTGACTTGGCAGGGTGTTCCGCAATTATATAAAGTTTAACCGAAGGTACTTAATGTTCGTAACATTTAATTTCAAGAATTACTTTAATACCGCACATTCAGTGATCTGAACTTGCGTTTTTTTCATATTTAGAATTCATTCGTAATATAATCAAACACCGAGCTCAAAAGTAAATAAATATCCAACCAAAAGTAAACAGGCCTAAAGCCTGTTATTTTTTTACACAAAATGCAGGACAAAAGCTCCTGCCTATTATGAAAGGAGACAAATTTTAATGAGTAAAATTATTGCAATCGGAAATCAAAAGGGTGGCGTAGGAAAAACAACTACGGCTGTGAACATTGCAGCAGCCCTGGTCAAAAGCGGCAAGAAGGTTCTGGGTATGGTATGGAGGACGAATTGGGAGTTACATACTACTCTGATATAAGAGACGAATATAAAATGAGAAGGAACTGCGTTGGAATAGTTAAATATGCCGATGATTTTGTAATTGTCTGTAAAACTAAATCCGAAGCAGAATCCATGTATGAAAAGCTGAAACCCTACCTCAATAAAAGAGGTCTTACGCTAGCAAAAGACAAAACAAAAGTAACACATATTAGCAAAGGGTTTGACTTCCTAGGATTTAACTGTTACAGCTATCTCATCCTGTCACAAAACAGCTTAGCTATATTGCCGAAAATAGCTTATTAATCTGCCTTGATGGACCAGGACTCTCCACCAAGGCAGATTTTTTGTTTATGGTAGCTCGCCATCAATAACCGTCTTAACCAGATGATCATCTATTAATCCTTTGGCTCTTTGTGCTGCATAGAGAAGGCAATGAATGCACAGCTTATTTGCAGCTCTTGCTGAACCAGCGGAATATTTATATATTTCGTCGACAGCCTTGTCTGTAAATACCTCCCGGTCACAGCTGGAATATTCCATGTGCCTTTTTATGTACTCCCCAAGCTGTGATCTGTCAAATTGGGGCAACTCACATTTAATATCAAGTCTTTGCCTGATAGCTGCATATTTTTGAAGCTTAAGTTTATCCCAAAGCTCATTTTGACCAACCAAAATCAATGCCATGGGGCTTTGGGAGTCCATTCTGTAATTGAGCAGGAATCGAATTTCCTCTAATGTCTCCTTATCAAGAAGGTGAGCCTCATCCACAATTACAACAATTTTTCTCCCATGTACCCCTCGAATTATCTCAAGCTCCTTATGCAGCTGTCTTTTTGCATCGCCTCTGTAATACTTTGACTCAATACCAAGCTGGTCAAGAAGCCCCTTGTAGAACCATCTTGGAGTCAGCTTTGAGTCTGACAGATACAATACCTGATATTTTGTAGCATCAAGAGAGTCTGTAAATTTTCGTATTGTTGTTGTCTTGCCGCAGCCTACATCGGCAGTCATTACTGCAAACATCTGCCTTTTAGCAGCGTATTTCAACCTTCCAAGAGCTTCATCCAGCATGAATGAGTGGTACAACTCGGTGGTAGGAATATCTCTGGTAAATGGTGAAGCTGTAAGCTTAAAAAAGCTCTCAAACATTTACTTCACCCCCTAGACTGCGGTAGCTGACAGCTATGCTTTTTCTAGTTCTATGAGTAATATTTGCCTTGTTAAGTCCTTCTAGAAGTCTTGATGTTTCAGGTTCGAGAAGGGATAACTGTTCTGGTAGCTTTGCTCGTATTCCACAATTTTCTCCTATATGCAGACGCTTTACCCTGTATGGAACTTTATCCTTGTGGTGTATTTCTATTTCCTCCGTCCATAACGGATCGTAGTACACCTCAACCTTCCTGCCAATTAAGTCCATACCTGCCTCATAGCAGTTTCCATTAAAATTAATGCAGCCAGTTTTATCAACCTGACGTACCTCTGTATGTAGAAAAGCCTCCGTACACTTAACTGCATCAACAAACATTAGTGGCCTGCTGTCAAGCTTAAAGGCTATTTCGGGAGAAATATCTCCCAATGTAGTATGCTGCTTTTTGTGGTAATATTCTTCTATCCATACATCAAGCAACTTATTCAGTTCATCAAGTGTTTTAGGCTTTGACAAAGCTGCTTCAGACAAAAAGCTATCAAGCTGCTTGTTGAAATTTTCTATTTTACCTTTACCCTCTGGATGGTATGCCCTAGCATGGATAAGCCTTATATCCAGCCTGCCACAAGCCTTTTTCAGCCATTCAGAAGTATACTGCTTGCCATTGTCAACATAAACAGCACAGGGTTTCCCAAAGCGCATAATTGCATTTCTCAGGCTATCTTCAATGATATCTACTTTTTGAGTATCATAGAATTTGGCATGTACAACAAATCTAGTGGCATCATCCATAAACGCTGACAAATATACCTGTTTAGGCTCACCGTTTTTACCAATGGGCAGATATGGGCCATACTTTATATCACCCTGGTAAAGCTCGCACCTGTGCTTTTTCTGAAATCTTCTTGAAGCAGCTCCCTTGTTGGTATATAGCTTCATTTGCTTTGTTCCATACCCTTGTTCTTGAATATATCGTTGAAGGGTGCTTCTTTTAATTTCTCCAGGCTGTGCAAATTGCTCCATCTCTAATATTTTGATAATCTGTGGTACACTTCTTGATGGTAGCTCTCTTCTAAGCAGTATTGCCTCATTGACAATATCTGTCCAATTGTTAGGAAGTGTACATCTAAAGTTGTCTCTCGACTTTGCCTTTGGTGCAAGTGATGCAAAGCCGGATACCTTGTATGCATCAAGATATCTACCTATTGAACGAATAGAGATATTACTCTTTTCAGCTATCTCCTTTATCAGTGCTCTTTTCTTTGCCTGGTCTAAGCCTTGATCCAAAAGTGGAGCAATCAGCATCATTCGGTCTGCAGCAACATCTTCAGCCTTTTTTTGTTATTCATTTATCATGGCTCCTTTCAAAATTAGTTAAGTTACCATGATATTATCCTTAAACAGTTCCTGACAAAAGGCAAAGCTGGTGTGTGAATATATTCCTGAGTTAAATAGCTGAAGCATGACTGATTTTAGCCATCCTCCGCCTGATTTTCTAATATTCTGGAGTAAGGACGATACATCTAAAAAATTGGGTAGGAATCCAGTAAGCTCAGTTTTCACAGATGACATGGCACCATCAATCTGTGAACTGATACATGTGAACCAGTTTCTCCATCTTTTAATTGTAGATTCTTCAGCGGAACATTTTTCTACATCCCCATCTAGCACAGACTCAATTACCATAGATGAAAAGTGCTTAAAAGGCTGGATTATGTCTGGTATTTCAGTATGCATCTTGTTACAGTTCTGGCACTTAAAAATTCTAAGTCTGTATGTAGTTACAGTGTTGTCATCTTTAATTATGCTGCGATTCTTGCTACTCCTTACTTTAAGCTCGCCATTACAAACAGGGCAGTAGGATTTTTCCTTACTCCTGACAAAAAATATTTCTCTGTAGATTGAAAACCAATCTGTACAATGATATGATAATCATGGTTTTCGGGCATCAAAGTATGAGTTTTTGTCTGCCAGGACGAGTGGGCTCTACTTTGATGCTTTGTTTCACCCCTTTCAAATGTCACTTATTGACATTATATAGAGCTATTTTCGGCAATTCAAGAGAGCTATTTTCTGACATTATGTGATCCCTAAAACATTTAACCTCAGACAATATAGAACCAATAAAGGTATGAAGCTACTAATCAAACCTTCAAAACCAAGCGTTAAGAAAGCGTTTGAAACAATTAGAAATGTCTTCGTACAACTTAGAGGAAAACCCGTTGGAGACCTCATTACTACATTGAATCCTATCATCAGAGGAATAGGTAACTATTGGTCTACCGAAGTAGCCAAGGAGAAATATAATAAGATTGACCATTACATTTGGATAAAAACAAGAAAGTATCTGAAATCATTACATCCAAATAAGTCATTCAAGTGGCTATATAACACATATTTTCAACCAGACCAAACAGGGGTAAGCAAAAACAAATGGATTTTAACAGACCCACATAACAAAACAAGCCAGCTAATGTATATGAGTTGGATACCCATCAAAAGGCATGCATTTGTTAAATACAAGAACAGTCCTGATGATGCAAGCCTGAGAGATTACTTTGAAAAAAGAGACCGAAAAGAATTCGAAAGATACAGTATTCTTAGCAAACGCAAAATTGCTAAGAACAACGGTTACAAATGTAGAATATGCAAACAATCATTAGTTAGCGAAGAAAGTCTGGAAATTAATCAGATAGTACCTAAATTACTGGGAGGGGAAGAAATATATCAAAACCTAGAACTATTACATCACAGCTGCTTTATTCAGCACCAGAAATTAATGGAGATGTATGGCGGAGGAAAACTTCTGCCAAAGGTAAAAGAGTATTTTGAAAGAAATCAAATTGAACCGAAAAGTAAGGAAGGTACGATACTGATGAAAAAGGCTTACAAGAAATTTAAATACCAATTTGTTTGAGAATAAGGATGACTTGAGCCGTATGTATGGAAACGTACAAGTACGGTTCTTAAGGGGGAAAGAAGCCGAAAGGCTTCCTACCTACCTGACACGCAAGATTGATTTTTGACAACTGAATAGTGGGGTATTGAATAGACATTTGTAAACTTTTATAATAGGAATTAATTACTTTTACAAAAAGGAGTAAATATGATAAGAACAGGTGATCTATTAGTAGCTTATAGTAGAAATTATTTAGACTCAAAACACTTAAATGATTGGGCTATCTCACTACTTGAGCAAGGTTATAACGGAAAAAACATTAATATTGCTGCCAGTTGTGAGGAGTTATCATGGCAAGATGTTCATGTTTATTTCAAAAAAATTTTGAAAGAGTTAAATATTACAAGTGATCTTGATTCCAATATTGATAGTATGAAACAAAAAATATTTCTAGAAGAATATAAAGCTGGTTTGCGGTTAGGTGGCGAATTGCTTCATGAATTGGATTCATTACGGAAAGAGATTGGATTTTATGACATGATAGGGTTAACAATCATCGGTGATGATTATAAAGGTAAGTGTAAGGGCGGGTATCATACTCTAGACAAGAAACTTTATGGAGAGGCTTTAGAAAATGAAATCCGACTTCACTTAGTACAACATGGAAAAATATAACGTAATTTATTTAAACGAACCTATTTATCTAGCATTACAACATACAATTCTAAATATCAAAAATACTGCACATTCAGTAATCTGAACTAGCGGTATTTTTATGTCCGCAATTAGAACGCAAAATAAATAGAAAGCGAGCAATGTTGAACTTTGCAAACTGAACAGGCGGTACCTGCTATAATAAAGACAATATTGACACCAGTTAATTACAAATATAGTATAGAAGTGGTGGATTACTAAATTAAGTAAGAATTGTACAATATTATCTGATGTTAGATAGGAGGTGTTTTGATTGCTTGGATTGGCGCTTGCTTTATGTGGAATAATAGTTTTTTTGTTTTTGATTTTAATTGTTTCTATATCGTCAAAAATGAGAAAAACAAGATTAGTTACAGGGATGCTCATGTCCGTAACCTCAATAATTGCAATGATACTATTTGTTACTGTTCAAAAAGCTAATGGAAATCCAGATTCAGGAAAGGAATTTGAACAGTTTTATTTTCCTATATTAGTTTTTGTCGTATTTATAGCAATAGGCTTTGTATCTTCAATCACATTGGTTAAAAAATGATACAACTGTGGACACAATCAATTGCTAATGTAGTACGTATCTTTATATATCAGTAATCATTCTATTACCGCATATTCAGTCACCTGAATTTGCGGTTTTTTCATGTCCATATTTCAGCAGCAAAATAAAATCATGTAAATCAAGGGGGTGAATCCTTGGGAAAGACAGATAAGACCATTGAACCGGGAAATGAAGCTGAAGATGATTCAGTTGATTGCAACGAATGTAAACACATAGATTGCGAGGAGGATTGTGATAATGAGAAAAGCTATTTTTATGGGGATTGGGTCGGAGGCAACTCAGTAAGATACTGCAAGTATTACGAAAACAGTTAAATTGAAAGGAGGCAAAATAGATGCATTTAGGAATATTGAGCCTAATACTACGCTTCGGCGCACAGCTGGGCTGCATCCTCCTGATGGCAGCGGGTTCCTGGCTTGTTTTCGGCAGTAATATTAAAAATATGATACAAGATGAGCGGCATTACATGAAGCTGGAGAAAACCATCAGTGCAAAAAGGAACAGCAGACAAAACCCTTTAGTTATACATATAAGAAACATGCTTACCGCAGTGCGCTCAAGGGATACAAAAGGTATGGAAGCACATGTTTTCATAGCTCTCAGCATTGCCATTTTTATATTCAGTATCCTCATATCACATAAAATTTTCTCGTTGCTATTCAGTATTGGCGTGGCACTGATAATCACCTCAATACCGTATCTCCTTGTAAGGCTAAAGCTCCGCACCATACGCATTGACAGCTCCTATGATGCAGACACCATTGTAACCGGCATTACAAACGAGTACAAGCAGCATAGCCTAAACATGAAAAAGGCGGTAGAAAATTGTACTGTCCGCTTTGATATAGGAGCTAATTCCAGACGGGTTTTGTATAGGCTGTCCCTGGCCTTAAAGGACTTTCAGGACGAGGAAGACCTGGATACGGCACTGGCACAGTTTGTATATGCCTATGATACGGAATGGGCTGTGCTGCTGCGCAATAATATAAAAATGGCTGTTCACAGAGGCATTGATGTCAGCCCCGGCCTGGAGGACATACTAAAAAAACTGAAGGACATCAGGGAACAGATTGAGGTCAGCAAGAGATACAATACCGAAACCAATACAATGATAAGATTCCTGCTGGTGCCGCTGTACCTTGGAAGCATACTAATGGCCACAAAAACCTTTGGCTTTACCCTGAGAAAATTCCTGGAATACCAGTTCCTGAATGTGGCCGGGCAAAGGATGGCCGTAATAACCTACATGAGCATAATAATTAGCTTTATGGCATTAAAGATGATCCGAAAGCCCAAATATGACATTTAACAAGGGGTGAGAAAAATATTATACATACTGCCATATATCATAATACTGATAATCTTCAGCACCGGAGCAGCCCTGTACATGAAAGCCTTCAGTGTTGAAGGGCATACTTACAGGTTCTCAATAGACGTAACACGCAGAAGTATGGACAGGCTGACCAAGTGGTATGAAAAGGAATTAAAAACTCTCAGACGGAGGAATTGTTCAAGCAGGCAGGAATCAAGCTGTCTGCTTTTTTTTATCAAAGCATACGGTATTCCATACTGGGACTGTGGCTTGTCTATATGACCTATGAGAGGTTTAAAGCCGGTGTAAACGTAAATATGCAGATAGCCTTGTGGCTGCTGGTGTTTTTGGCCTCCACAACAAGCACGAAGCTGTTCAGCTTCAAAAGTCCCATATATATTTTGTGCCAGCTGCTGGCCACAAGAAATAAGGAAAAGTGCAATATAGAAATAGACCGGTGTCTGAGCGAGCTTAAAAACATGGCTATATCCATGAAGTTGAAAGCACTGTCCTCCGACTACATAGTACGTGAGCTTGCAAAGCCCACAAAGCTTATAAGACCACACTTGAACCGGCTGCTGGGGTATTGGTACGAAAACAGGTACAGAGAAGGCCAGGAGTACTTTACCGGTGTAATAGGCACTGAAGCTGCAAAATCCTTTGCAGGGCTGCTTGCAAAGCTGGACTACCTTGCTCCTGAAAAGCTGATATCACAAATAGAGCTATACCAAAGCCAGGTGGGCGAACAGAGGAAAACAGCAGTGAAAAAGGTACGTGAAGCACAGGGGAATATAGTATTCCTGATAGCACTTGTATCAGGCTTTATTATACTTATCAATTTCTTTGTTATAGTTGCCGGGATTGATACTCTTTCAATGCTCCAGAAGATATCATTCTGAAACGGTATGTTCAAGAAAGAGGGGGAGGTGATGGAGTGAAAAAGAACATGCGCTATATGGTAAGGTTTGGACTTGGATTTGTTGGTGGAGCAATTGCAGTCGCTGTCTATTTCTTGTTAAGTCATTAAATAGTTTTCAGCAAAAATAAAATGAGAGGAGATTGACATGAAGGACTTTTTCGCAACAATAGCTGGAGTAATGGTAGGAGTATTGTTCTTTGTACTTATATGGGGATCAGGCGGAAGTGACAATACAAGCCTGGCCGGTAAGTCAAAGACTATCTTTGACAATGCAACCACAGAAATGATCACAAAAGTAAAGGTAAACTAAGGGGGACAGCGTGAAAAATACATGTGGTAAGTCAAGGTGGATTTCACGCAGCGAAAGCCACTACGTGTCTTTCATTACTATTTTTGTACGCACTATGTGCGTGGATAGGAGATAAGATGAAAGAATTCTTTGCAACAATAGCCGGGGCAATGCTGGGAGCATTTTTATTTGTGCTTATATTGGGTGGCCCTACTCAAACAGTGTCGCTTAAATCTGAGACGGGCAATGTAATGAAGGACGTTGTAACACAGATGCACAAGATTTCCCCTTGAATTACTTGAATGACTTGAATGAAATGAAGCAAGAACAGTTTAGCGGGGTATGGCCACACCATACCCCGTAGAACATCTGGAGTGTGATTTGTATGAAAAACTTTTTAGCCGGAATTGCAATAGTAATGTTAATAATTATATTTCCCCTGCAGGGCCTCCTTGATCTTATAAATAACTACCGTTCGCAGGCTCTCACAGATGCAGTGAACCAGGCAGTAAAAACCGCCAGGCTTGACGGCTACTTCCGGCAGGAGACAATAGATAAGCTTAAAAGCGACTTGAAAAAGGCATATCCTGATTTATCAGATTCGGACATATATATTGATGTTACAACAACAAGGAAGTACAGAACCTATGTGTTTGATGAAAGGGAAACCATAAATTACGATATCCGGGTTCCCATAAAAAAGATAGTAGTAGCACCGGCCTTCTGGGGGATAACAGAAAGTGACAACCGGGCGGTAGTCCAAAGAAAAAGCTTTGTGTTAAGTGAGGTGTGGGTGCCATGAAAGCAGCATTATTCGGAATTGCAGCCTTTTTCTTTTCACTGTTTATATGGCTTTTTTGCCACGATTACAACCTTAATCATCTGTATTACGTGCAGCTCAGAAATACAGCGGAAGAAGCTTCGGTAGCTGCCACAATGTTTATAAGTCCCCAGGAGGAAAGTGAGGGCAGGATAGTATTCAACCAGGCAGAAGGCCATAAAGCCATAAGAGCAGTTTTGAAGTCAATGCTTAAAACGGATGAAAGCCTTAATCCTTCTGAAGGTAGCTACTGGCAGCAGCAAATAATCTACAGCGCATATTTTTATGATGATTCAAATACAACATATCCTTACACCTTTGCTGATCCGCAGACCGGCTACACAACCATAATTTACAGACCTTCGGTTATAGTAACCATAAACGCAGGCAAAGCCAGGTATTCAATGAAAGGTATAGTTGATGAGAACCTGCCCAATATCAGAAGTGCCGCACATGAGATAGAAGGCAGGTGAAGTATTGAATTTGAGCGGGATTAATAATTTCGGAAGAATGGAGGTATAAATGGAGTATGACATAATGCAAAGCATAATAGGAGCAGTAATTGGTGCTGCCGTTTGTATCATAGCAGTGTTGCTGAGTGAGCTGTTTCTTGGAAAAAGAATATATGATATCATAAAAAGTCATGATTCAAGCAGTGTTGGGAAACACAATGAATTATCTAAGGAACACAGTAGCTTATCAAAAGAACACAACCGTTTATCACATGAACATGGCGATTTATCAAAGGAGCACGGAAGTATCCTGTCAGAGCTTAAAAATTACATATTGGAAAAGACTACATCTACAAATAATATTTTGATAGAGGAAAGGACAAAACACGAATTCATATACAATAACCTGAACGACCATCAAAGGACCATAAGTGACAGCATAAAAAATCTTGAAGGGTTTGCCTCTGAATTTGAACGTGTTATTTCTCAAAATAAGCGTCTATCAAATGAGGTGACAATTTTAAGAAATGAGAACGAACAACTTGAAGCTCGAATACAACTTTTATATGACAAGCTAAATGAAAACGAAATCGGCGATGAATTGGAAAGATAAAAGCAAATTTTCGGGGCACTTTACTTTAAAAAAGTAAGGTGTTTTTTGTTTTCGCGGGATACTGAAAATAAATACAAAAAATCCCTGTAATGCCTGAAAATGCTTGATTTCAGAGGTTATTTATGGTAAAATATAGGTAATAGAACAATGCCAATTCAATGCCAATTTTAAGGGGATTGAATGTTATAGGGTGGTAAGTCATCTCTGCATCTCTTATACAAAAGAGAAAGGAGGTGGCAGGTATGAATACTTTTGAAGCTATATCATTAATGATAGGGTTCTCAGTGTTTCTCATATCTTTGCTCTCCTTGATTATCTCAATAATCAAGCTAAATGAGCGAAAAAAATAATCACCCTGTATTCGCACTACAGAGTGATTAAAGTTTAATCTTTAACAAAATGTAGAGTGACTGCCACTTTGTGGTCATTCAATCCCCTTAATAATATTATACCAAATTGTGTTCAAAAGTAAACATTCAATTCAACATAGAAATGGAGAATTTATATGAAAAAAGTATGCAGAACGTCATTAATTACAATTCTGATTGTTTTAATGCTTTTAATTGCAAATATAACAGGAATCTGTGCCGCAAGCACTATAAAATTTACCGATGTAAAAAGCACATCCTGGTACTATACATATGTTAATAAACTGATTGATCTTAAGATTACTTCCGGAATAGGCGACAACAAATTCGGCTCCAATAATAACGTAACCAGAGCCGAGTTTGTCACCTTCTTGTGCAAGGCAACCGGTCTGACACAGAAAATCGGCTATGATTTTAACGATACTGAAAAACACTGGGCCAGGGAATGGATCACTGCAGCAGTAACAGAAAATATAATTGACAAAGGGACGAGCTTTGAGCCAAACAAGGCCATTACAAGACAGGAGTCTGTGGAAATGCTCTGCCGAGCTTTAAGCCTTCAGGCCGACACTGACATGCAGACACCATATGCTGATATAACCACCAATCCAGGATATTCAAACAAAGCCTACAAGGAATATTTAATGCTGGGTACGCTGTCAAATGACAAGAGGTACTTCAAGCCAGCCAGCAGCATCACAAGAGCAGAAACCGCAACAGTCATAGTAAATGTTTATGATTATAAGACTGATCCGGGCAAATTCAAGGACGGTAAGAAGGCTGAAGCTGAAAAAGAAAAAGCAGCTCAGGAGGAAGCAGCACGTCTGGCAGCATGGAAGGAAAGTGTTAAGGGAATTGCTCCAGAGTTACTGGCCAATACACAAGGGCTGGTTAAGCCTTCGGTGTATGAAAGCTATAAGTACCTGAGAAATGAACAGTTTGATTATTTGAAAAATTGGGGTTCTGACTATGGAATGACGCCCGAAGAATTTGAAAGTGAAATGGTTCGGGTTGGTAGCAAGTATGCAAACTTAATAGCAAATGCAAATTACAAAAAGATGGATACCTATGAGGCAACATTAAAGTCTCTTTTAGAGAGCAATCAGTTAAATAATTATCTACAAAGAAAACTTTCATATGTAAAAGACAACACAATTGTTTCAGAGGGAATATTTATTACGAGTAAGGGATTGCTTGTGTTTACTGATTGGGGAAATCCAGTATTAAGAGGTACTATAAAATATAAATACTCAAGCCCAACAAGTGTAAAGTTCTTAATTCTGAAATCGTTGGTTCAACAAATAAGGCATCACAAATAGGAGTTTGGTATGAGCAAGATTTTGAAATAAGTTTTGCTCCTGAAAAAAATGGGTTAAAGTGCACAAGATTGCAACCAATATCTAATATAAGGGTGTCAAAGTAAGGGGGATCATTGTGAAACTGATATTCAAAAAAATTTCATATATAATATGTATTGTTTCTGTCATATTAATTTTCTCTATTCCAGTTAACGCTGCCGGTGACCCTACAGGAGTTTTAGATGTTACTTATGACACTGCTTCTCCTAAACATCAAGCATTAACTATGACTGTAGATTCCGTTGCATCTGAATCGCCTTTGCAAGCTTTTTGTATGGGATGGAATTTTGCTTTTGTAAGTCTTGATAAAAGTAAGTCCATATATGTATATGTTCCTTTGGCAGAAGTTAATTATAAGGGTGGTTATAGAAGATATACATTTCCATTGACTAAAGGTTGGACTTTAGATTTTACCGGTATTGCCGGTGATAGAACAAGTATACGTGATTTAGTTTCTGACAAATCAAAATTTGATCTAATAATCAAAAATGGGTGTACTGTTACGGCAGAAGCAAGAATTGAAAAACATAGTTATTCTAGCTCAACTGGTAAATATACTGAGTTAGGTGTTTTTTCTAATCATAAAAATGAAGTTGCTACAAAATTTTCAGAATTTAGCTCTACATTTATTACAAATACGCAAAGTGATTATTACCCGGATCCGATACCCTTAGACCCTGAACCTGTCCTGCCAACACCTGTAGTTAATTTAACTCTGCCTAAAAATGACTCCACTGTAATTCAAGGTACAGAAGTAACCTTCAAAGGCTTTGGAACTGGAACTCATCATATTGCAGGGTATGTAAACGGAAATTATATAGGAGTACAAAATAATCCCAACAGTGATATAACCGTTCAAATGAAATACGAAACAACTGTAAAGCTTGATACTATTGGCGATTATACCTTTCAGATAAAGGGCAGGAATACGGCCTCAGACAGCGAGAACGGAACGCTTTTGGCTGTGTCGGCCATTAATACCGTAACTGTTATTGCACCTCCACCAAATTCAGGTAATGTTTATATCAGATCCCTTGACATTGACACAAACACAGAGATTCCGGATACGGATCAGACAATACCGGGTGTGGCTTTCGGCACTGCAAAAACTATAGAAATGCCTGTCTTGTCAGGCTATACCGGACAAGGCTCTTATCAGACGTTTTCAGCTGTATTTCCTGACCTATCAAAAAAGACTGCTGATACATCACAGACAGTAACTCTTACCACAGCCAATCAAAAAGCATACGTATATTTCTGGTACAAGGCAAGGCCGGTGCAAACATCTCAGCCGCCTGTGGCTGTCATAAATCTGCCGGTGCAGGAGTATGCCGGTAATGATGTGAATTTTGACGGATATCTCAGCCATGACCCGGACGGATATATTACAGAATATAAGTGGGGGCTTCCGGGAGCAGCCGAGCAATACACAGACAACTCGGATCATGGATCAACCTGGTATGCAGCACCTGGCAGCTACAACGTAAGCCTTACTGTTATTGATAATGATAACAACTCAGGATATAACACCAGGCCGGTTGAGATTATAGAACCATACCCACAGGCAAAGGTTTTGGCTACCGGAAAAATAAAGGAGAACCGGCGGATAACCCTGGATGGTTCCCAGAGCTTTTCACCAAGGCATTATCCAATAGATTGGAGTAAAGCAGCCTGGAAAATTGAGCCGGTTAAGACCCTGACGGGGGCGGCCATGACGTGGAGCGACCTGGCAAGTGATGATGTGGGAGTCAGATTGACGGACGGCACTGTGGCAACCATTGGGGCAATAACCAATCAGGCCACGCTGTTAAAAGGACAAAGGCAATTTGATTTTCAGACCAGGAAAGCCGGGGTATACAAGGCTACACTGTATGTTGAAAATACTGCAGGAACTAAATATAACAGTACTGCGGAGCAGCTCATTACCGTTGCAAAGGATTTGCCGCCTATTGCAGATTTCACTGTAGAGCTAAATGGTATACGCTCGGAGGTCAGCCCGGGCAAAGGCCAGAACTATATTATTAAAAAATATTATTGCATAAGCAGTTCCACTGATGGAGACCAGATACAAAAGCGTATCTGGTCTTTTAAATATGATGCGGATAATGATGGGGATTTTGACGGCAAATTTACCGACAGGGAAGGTATATACGGCGCAAAAGGTTCGGTAATTGCCGTTCCGGAGGAAAGGCTGAGAAGCGCAATACAAAGCAGCCTGTTTGATGCTGCAGCCTGGGCTATGAACTTTAACCCCAGGGAGGATCTTACCTGGATGGCTATGGTTGTGGACGGTGAAAATGACATGACCGCACAGCGGTACAGCTTTGAGGTGGGCAACTATGCTGCAGGACTTGAGGTGACGGAGTACATCGGACCGGAAGAGTCCATTATGGAGCTGATTAAGCCAGGTGACTATAAAACGGCTTATTGCAGAGCGTGGGAGTAATATTTATGATAAAAATAACAAGTAGAAAAAGATACATTGTATTCTTCAGCATTTTGATCAGCTTTATGCTGCTGGTTCAGACAACGGCCTTTGCTTACACTAAAGACAATGATACAAATGTTGCCCCTGACATCCCGGAGGTGTCTGCAGAGGTGGAAAACAATCTGGTGGATTTGGTTATAGCCACCGATTATCAGGGGGCAAAGCTTGACAAGGTCAAGGCGAAGGCTAAACAGCTTGAACAGAGGGCCTCTGAGAAAGGAATTGACCTGAGCACTACATTCTTAACCGGCAAAAAGGAGCTTGCAAGCCAGACTGTAACCCGCAAAAAGCAGAACCTTGTAAGATATGCCTATGTAAATACTTATGACTACCAGTATGGCAGTACGGTACTTAAAAACAGAATCCCCATTGAATATGACAGCTCTGTGAAATTTGAGCAGGACATATACAATACTCCTGAATTCCCCAAGGGGGAAGCTTTTTCGTGGTCAAGAGGCTATGGCAGCTATGGGTCAGGGAGCGGGCTTTACAGGGATATATGCTGGCGAAGGTATAATGGCAGCGTGTATGAAAACTGGTTCCAGGGCTACATACCCATACAGATGTATAATCCAAATAACATGAGCGGTACCGTTTTAAACTACGAATTTATCACGCAAAACGCCCATACATACACCCAATCTTATTCAAGCGAGTATCACTACAATTATCCAGACAACTTTGAGCCTCTTAGTTTCTATTCAATGGACGTTACCTGCCCGGCCCAGTGGTCGGTCAAATCTACCGGCGACAGCACCTATGTTGAAAAGGTGGAGGCCCTGGACTTTTCAAAGCTGGATAATGCCGCCAGGGAGGACAGTAAAAAATATATAATGCTGCTCACCGACTCAAAACGGGACATTTCTTTTCAGTACCCCTTTGGGCAGTATTATCCCTTCGGCAGCATGCGCCAGGACAATGTGGGGGAGTTCTGCAAGGAGGCCACAGCATATATTGCAGCTCCCGTAGAAGTCATTAATACAAAAATGCCAGTAAATTATCCTGAATACATAAGCCCGGCAGATAAGCAGGATATGAGCCTTGCAGACGTGCTTGCATTAAGCTCTGATAATAAGGCATATTTGCCTTCGGAGCTGGATGCTGCCATGGATAATTTGCTGGCCAATGCACTTCCCAAGGGTAAAAGGGTTGATGTGGTAGTAGCCACTGATTACCGAAAAGAAAAATTAACTGAGCTGAATAACCAGATCAATACCATGAAGGTTAATGCCCTTGAAAAAGGGGTTGACCTTCAGACCTATGTTTTAAACAATGAAATCAAGGTGGGGACAACAAAGGTTTACGCTCCCAGGGAGACTTATACAAGAAACATCAATGTAACCTTCAACCAGCAGATTACCTATGAAAGGAGTTCATCCGGCTCTCCGGTATATTACTGGCCTGATAAGGCAGTCACCTTGAAAATTCCTTATGAAACCTGTGATATCAGTCCGGGTGAGGCTTTGCCCGCCTTTAGCAAGTCTGCCAATTATGCATACACCATATCTGAGCAAAAGGTGGATGTATCTTACATGAACACCTCCAACTGGGGTACGGTTGCAAACAAGGTGGAAAGATACTATGACCTGGAGATATTTGATCCAAATAATAAGGCGGCCACCCTTGTTGCGTACAGGCTAGACAGTGAGCTGACCTATATAGATCTTATTGACGGCGGACGGGACGGCTTCCAGAGCTATATAACAAACATAAAAATCAATTCCATTGATACCAGTTGGGGACTTAAAAGCTGCTATGACAAGGAACATACCAGTGAGGTCAAGGCGGTGGATTTCAGCAAAATAGATTCTCTGGGACTGAGGGCGGGCAGCCGGAAATATATCATATATCTGACCGGGGAAAGTGACCTTCCAAATTACGGTGACGATTTTGGAGACTACTACGGTTTTGGTTCACTTACAAAAGCCGCATATGACAGCTACATGAGCAGGTATGATTTTACTTCCTATGTTGCAGCTCCTGAAGCAGCTCTGAACCTGCTGCTGTCCGATTCCTCATACAAGGTGGCGTATACAGCCTCCAAACAGGATTATACTCTCCAGGAGGTTTTAGACAGGCAGCCATCTAGCGGTATGTACTATGCTGCCTCCGGTTTGAAAACCGCCCTGGAGGATATAGTATTTACAAACGGAAAGCATACACAGAACAAGGTGGATATAATCGCCGCCACCGATTATACCGGCCAGGAGCTGACCTCACTGACAAACAGCCTGAAGGAGTTGAAGGACACTCTTACCGGCAAAGGCTATGATGTTGCCACTGGAGTAATAGACGGCTCATCAAGCATGGAGATAGGAACGGGAAACGTACCTGAAACCAGTGTGAAGCTTTTAAAGGATGGTACCGTTACAAGCAGTGGGGAGGCCATAGAATTTCAAGCAGCTACCCTGGCTGACAGATGGTTTTCAGGGGATGAAGCCTATGGGCAGAGACTTTACCTGGATAGTAGCGGTTACTTTTGGATTACCGGCAGGTGTGCATATTTGCTGGCGGACTACGCATCCTATGGCCTGCCCTGGGCGACTGATGCTACACCAGTTAAGTTTTCAACTCTCAGCAACATAAAAGATTTTATTTATGATAATGGATTTGTATTTCTTAAAAAGAACGGGAATATATGTGATCTTAAAGGGAACATTTTACGAAATACCGGTACTGTTACCAGGATTGCACGAAACAGTACCGATAATCTGAATTATGCGGTTGATAATGGCAGAGTGTATTTTTCCCCCTCAACCTCCGTCTGGACTCAGGTGCAGGGAATTGAAAATGTAACAGATATAAAGGCAATGGGACGTACCATACTTTGCCTTACTGAGGAGGGTTCTGTATATGCCTGGTCGGCATCAGCTTCAAGCAATATCCCGGTGAAAATATCCATGCCTGTAAAAGCCAAAGAGATTGCAATTTTACCAGGAGGAAAGCTGCTTGCCCTGGGCACGGATTTTAATCTTTACCAGGGAGCATCTGCAGCCGCTGCCTCACTGATTAAGTGCAACACCTTTCCTGTCTTTCAGCTCGTTGGCTCCGATTCCGGAAATGCAGCTACCTATGTGCTGGGAGCTGATACATACCTGTATAGCTACAGCAACGGAACCTTCACCAAAACGGAAAAAACCAGCAGCAGAACCGGTGCCTTTTATGGAGTCAACACCGGGAAAGTCCGGGAAGCTGCAAACCTGGCAGGACGCTCCGGAGCAGACAAGATATTTATTGCTGCCATGAGGGGAGAAGGAAACACCATATCCACACCCTACGGTACATACTACGGCTTTGGGAACTTGTCCGGGAGCTTCATAAATGAGCTGGTCAGGAACAGGACTACCACCTATACCCTGACCTCCAAGGCCAACCTGGACTACAAGCTGACAGGAGCGGGCATAAGCCTGCCGTTGCAAAATGCCACACTCAGAGATATAACGAAAAATTCGGTTGACGGCGGAGGCCAGAATGCAGACAGCCTGAAGCAGCTCCAAAACCTGATAATAAAAAGGTATAAGCCCTTTAAGACCGGCACTGGCCAAACTGTGTACATGGTTCTTGGGGAATCCTTTTTAGCCACCAGCATATTAGCCACGGATTATGAATCTGATCCACTGTATGCTGAAGAGTGGAAGCTTGTATCTCATAACCCCAATGTATTTGAAAATAACCAGGGAATGAATGCTGCTGTTGGGAAGTATGTGGATTCAGTTGACTCAGCCTTGGACAAGGTCGGGAAATATGAAATTGCCGGACGGGTTCAGGACAATCCCAAGGCAGCCAGAAACCTGTACGAGCAGTTCGTTACCGAAAGAAAATGGAGCGGGGATTCCCTACCTGTTACGGTTTATGTCCATAGAAGGCCGGTTGCAAGATTTACTGTAAGCTCCAGGTACAATGAAGCTACCAGGCTCTGCACTTTAGGAGTCAGGTCAACATCCTATGATATGGATCATCAATCACAGACAGACAAGGGCATAACCCAAAGCCAATTTGAATATAAGCTGAGCACTGAGGATGCCTGGCAGCCGGGTATACCTTCAGCACCTGTACCGGTTGGTTTGACATATAATATCAGATTGAAGGTAAAGGATTATGAAGGTGCCTGGAGTAACTACTATCAGCAGGACATAACCACATTAGCCGCAAGCACCAATGAACCTCCTGCAGTTACTATTTCCAAATCACTTAATTATGTTTATGAGGGTGATGCTATTGATATAATCATGAAACCAAGTGACCCGGATAATGATGAGCTTGTCCTGATCCTGGAAGAGAAAAAGGATGCCGGAGGGTGGAAGACAGTGTACACAAGAACGGCCTGTGCTTCGGGTTCTACCCAAAAGTACAGTATAAGCAGTATTCCTGCAGGTGATTATCAATACAGAGCTACCGTCACCGATCCGGACGGGGAAACAGCCTCCGCCACACTCACCTTTACTGCCAATGAGCTGACAATAAAGGGCAAGGTAGACCATACTGACATCTGGAAATCCAACTGGGTTAAATATAACAGACACTTGACAGACAAGGGAAGAGCCGCCTATGGAAGCAACACGTTTTTCACCGGAGAGAAGTATATGCTAAGTGCTGCAACAACCAGCATATCTCCAGACAGTGAAGTCACCGCCCTGGGAGTCACAGTCAAAATAACTGAGAGAACATACACTCCCGTCAATCTTATAAAAATAAACCCTTACAATTTCTCAGGAGAGATGTGGTATGAAGACATGAAAGGTACAAGATGGAGGGGTAAGACGGCAACCTTTTTATTTTCAGTCACATATAGCAATGGTACGGTAAAAACAGACAGCGTAGTTACAGATATTGTGGATGATGATTATTGGAGGATTAAGATGGCGTTTTAAATTATAGGGTGGGAAGCAGTATTTATTATGCAGAGGGGACCATATCCTACTCGTATATTAAAGAGAAAGGGAGTTGTTCAAAGGAATTGCGTTCTGGGACTACAGCTCCGACGCTATTCCATAAAAAGTTGCGGAGAGAGCATCCATAAATGCTCTCTCCGCACCACTTCTTAATTATTTCATTCTTTCTCTAAAAACCACTTTTGTGAATCTGTACCGGTATACGTTTGTAATCTAACATCTGCCTGGTTTTTGTATGTACCTGAAGGAGCAAGCACGACATCTCGATTCATCTTTGAGCGAATAATATACTGATTATTACCAACGCTTTCAATTATCCATAATTGGCAATTGTCGTTGCTGTCATAAGTCAGTACATTTACATTATCATTATTTCGAGCAGCATTGATGTTATATACATTAAGTACAATATTGCTATTAACTGTACGGATGACGGTGGCATCTCCAACCTTTTCAAATATCCACTTTTGCGCGGAATCATTTCTATTAAACGGATATAACGTTACTTCGTCTTTGTTTTTTGGCGTGGAGGCTGTATATACGTTCAACGCTTGATTAGGATTTGCAGCATTTTTTACAAAATATGTTCCATTGTCTATTGCTGAATTGCTATCAATAAAGATATCTTTTATATGGATATATCCGCTTACACTTGACTTGGAAATTGAACGGGTACTATAATTACCATCCCAATTTCTGTTGTACTCTTCAATAGTCACATTGTCACCATTTACAGAAGATACCCATGCTACATGACCATAGGTGCCAGTGTCCCACCATGCGACTGCACCAACGGCAGGGGTTTTATCCACCGCAATTCCCAGGCTTTTTGCAACGGAGCCCCAATTGTTAGCATTTCCCCACCTTGATACCCCCATATATTGATTTGTGAAATGCACGCCGTTGTTATTGTTTAATCGAAAAGCCACGAAAGAAGTACATTGCCTATAATAAAAGTTATAGGGGTCAACACCGTCACCATACTTGGCGTAAGGGTAATCATCGGCAGCAACTGCGGTTAGTGGCACGAGTATCAGAACCAGAACCATTGATAACAGCATGGCTATTGTGCGGGTAAAAATCTTGGTATTTGCTTGTTTAAACATAATAATTCTCCTCTCTTAACGTAAGATGTTATTTTTTTCCATGGCATAAGCATACCATTACCCGCAACTATTTGTAATCATACGGAAGGACCAACAAAAGTATAGCAAACAAAATCCAAATAGCTAAAACAGTTATACTTAAGTTTATACTTTAGTATATTTATGTTTTTTAACTTTTGTAATAAAATAAATATCTAGGTATAGGTATCTTTAATATTGGACTGGGGGGATTCTATGAATATATCACAGATGTGTATTCTTACATATACTCTGGTTGCAATATACTGTGTAATTACAATAGTTTTTTTTCATCTCAAATCTCATAAATCACCTGCGCTATATAGCCTGCTCTCAGCACAAATAATATTAGTTCTATGGCTGATATTTGGAATGATTGAAATCAATTCTGAATCAGATTCCCAACTATATCTGATGGTTAGATTTACCTTGTTTCCTGTTTGTTTTATAGGTGGTTTTTGGCTTTTATTCTCTCTTTATTATGCCGACAAAATCCCATCATTTAGAACACTTAAAGGCAAAATGATAGTACTTGCAGTTTTCACACCCTTGATTATTACTTATATTCCAGCTTTGACGGACAGGTTGTTTCCCCTGATTATAAAGGATAAACATTTTTATAATACGATAGATACAAAATGGGGCGATTTTTTTGTTGCCAACCTTTTGTTTACATATACATATTTCGTTTCAAGTATGATTGTTGTAATACTAAAATCAATTAAGGAATACAAGAGACTAAAAAATAAAATTATACTAATTATATTGGCTCCACTTATTACACTGGGTGTACACATTGTTACATCTTTGCGAATGATTCCTCCTCCGGGTTTTGACCTGACACCCGTAAGCTTCTCAATCTCTATTTCTTTGTTATCATTAGCAGTTTTTAAATATAAGGTCTTTGATCCTGTACCAACTATTACCTACGATATATTTGATAATTTGGAGGATGCCACCATAATATTTGATCATCAGGGAAAAATATCAAATTGCAACAAATCTGCAAGTAAGGAATTAAATTGCTATTTTGATATTTCCTCATGCAATGATATTTATGAATTCCTTAATATGTTGAAACAAACCACAACTAAATCCGAAGAAATAGACAAGGCAATAGATTCAGTTAATCTTAATATTGAAATGTTTAATTGCAAATTGGTTATGGATAAGAATCAAGATTATGCCGCTTGGAAAAGCTACGATTTATATATTAAAACCTTCAAACAAAGAGATAAAAGGAGAGGTGGCTTTGTCTCGCTTAAAAACAATTCTATTGTTCTTTATGAAGAACGATCAAGAATCGCTTCAGAATTCCATAATACTCTTAATAATGCTGTCTGTGCTATAAAATCTTCTTTGGCCGATGCCTTGGAGAGTCAGGAATTTCAAGCGAATACAAATCTATCTAAAGAATATGAAGGAATTGAGAAAGCTTACGGTACATCTAAAGAATTACTTTTGGAAATACCTAAAATAATCAATGAGTTATGTCCTATAGATATACAACAAATTGGACTTTTTGAAGCTCTTAACAGATTAATAAAAAGAGTGGATAGTAGAAGGATGAATATTCAAATATACCATAACGATATTGATTTTGATAAAATTTCTCAAAATAAACAACTAGCATATGCATTATACGCAATAGTCATGGAAGCAATTAGCAACTCATATAAAAGAGGAAGAGCGAAGAATCTAGGTATTCAGATAACTAAGAAGCAAAAATCGTTAAAGTTATATATTTGTGATGATGGCATGGGATGTGATAAAATATATTTTGATAATGGGCTAATTGATATGCAAAAAAAAATATTAGCTTTAGGCGGAACGATTAATTTTAGTTCTTCAATAGATGGAGGATTTTCTATAACTATTGAGATTCCTTTCTCTTTTATTAGTTTTTAGGAGAGTGATGAAATATTATTAATGTGATTATTGCTGAAGATTACACCCCGATAAGAGTAGAAATAATGGAAAAGCTTTTAAGGTATCCAGATACGATTAATATTGTGGGTGTAGCATTAAATGGAAAACAGGCTGTGGAGTTTGCAAATATACGAAAACCGGATGTTATTTTAATGGATGTTGAAATGCCTGTAATGACAGGGTTGGAGGCTGCTGAACTTATAAAAGCAAGCAACAGCAAAATTAAAATTATTTTCTATTCTGCATTTGAAAAAGAAGAATATATTAAAAGGGCATCAGATATAAAGTGCTACGGGTTTATAAAAAAGGAAGATTCTCCCGAACTCATATATACAGCTATACTTAATGCGCATTACGGATATTCTACGATTAAGGCGGCTCACTTTGAAAATAGCATAAGAGCGATGTCATCACTGCCTAAAGCGGATAACCCATTAAGCGACAAAGAATACGATGTGGCTTGCTATCTGGCCACAGGTCTTACAAACAAGCAAGTTGGCAAGAAGATGTATATGGTTGAGTCTACTGTAAAAAAACACGTACAGGCAATTTTGATTAAACTAGGTATTTCTACCTCCAAAGGAATTGCTTTAAAATTAATGGAATTAGGGCTGTTGAGAGACCCAGATAATAAATAAAAAGGATGTAAAAGAGTTCTAGGCCACCTTTGCGTTTTAAGAATATATTATACATAAATTACTTAAGCTAAGAAAAACGAAAAAGGGAATGATAGAGTGAAAAAAATAGCTACGTTTTTTATAGTATTAATAACTATATCAGTATGTTCTTTTAACAGTTTAGGTCAAGAATATGTTCTCAAATCAGATATGAGATTTATCACAGTAACTGAACAGGGGGCACCTGTATCAGATTCAAAAATTGTAATAGTAGGATCAGATGGCAAAATATTAACTACAACGACTACTGATATAAATGGTGAATCAAGAGTAGATATAAAAACAAATACTGATCCAAGATACCCTGAAAATTCAAAAAATGGAATACCAGCAAGAGGAACAGTGACGTTGATATCCTTTAAAGATGGGTATCGGCAAACCATTGTATTTGAAGCTGGTATTAGCGATTTAGACGGCATGCATTATATTGTTATGAAACCAATTATTAAAGGAGCTAGAAGTGAACCTGTTATCCAATTAGCTCAAAATCACCATCTTGAAACTGCCTCTTTAGTTGATAATTATGCAAAATTCACAAATGAAAAGGAATAATTTTTAATTATAATTATTATGTATTTATAGATAGCAGGTGCAACAGAAAAAAACATATAAATGTCAGCCATGATATGATATAATCAAATTCTCAGGAGGTTAGAACATGGACGATAAGTTACTTGAATTGATTGAAAAAATGTACTCTGATTTAAAAAATGAAATATCATCGGTAAAACAAGATTTATCAAATGAAATATCATCAGTAAAACAAGATTTATCAAATGAAATATCATCAGTAAAACAAGATTTATCAAATGAAATATCATCAGTAAATCAAGAGTTATCAAATGAAATATCATCAGTAAATCAAGAGTTATCAAATGAAATATCATCGGTAAAACAAGAGTTATCAAATGAAATAAGAACAGTAAGCAACCATGTCCTGAAACTGGAAAATGATTTGTATACTAGAACAGAAGCCCTGTTTGATGGATATCGTCAGAATACTGAGACTCTTGAACGCATTGAAAAAGAGGTTTCAAAACAGGAAGAAATTATTATGAGACGAGTGAAATAACTTTGCACACCAGTGAAAAAGTTAAGCAAGTGGGCACCCGGTAGCATAAAAAAGTTCTGCTAGTTGTACCTGAAGTAGCGGAGGGACGACTATTATCATATCTGATCCAATATGCAAGATAAGCTATACTGTCAGAATACAGGTTGATATTTACTTTTAGACATAGTATTATGAGTATGTAAAAATAACCATAATAAGAAGGAAGTAACAATATGTATAAACTATTAACAGGTATCAGCTTGATGTTTTTTGGTATCATACTTTTTTGCATTGTGCATCTTCAATCCAGCAAATTATATATAAATATTAGTTCTTGGAGTACACCCCCTGGAAAGTACTTAACTTCAATTGAAGAATCAGGAGGGATGTTCCCCTTTATATTAGCCATGTGTTTATTATTTATTGGTCTAATATTTGCTTTAATAGGTACTTTTGAGAGAAATAAAAACAATTAAATTAATAGTAAATTTGTAAAAGTAAAAGAGCATAGATATCAAGAAATTATCTTATGTTTTCTCCGCATATGTACCGGCTGTGGTGAAGGCCGACGAAACCTACGCTAAGGCACAAAATGAGTTAAAAGTTGGTAGTACACCATTGATGAAAGGGGGAATGCCAGCGGCCCCGTTTGATTATATTATTCATAAAGATGCTTGTTTTCTTAGTATTGCAATCGCCTCTTCATTTGAGAGTGGTTTGTATGTTTCATCCATAGTAGCATCATATTCTTGTATACCAATAAAGACCCCATTTGTTTTTTCTTCACAATTAATATCTACAACAATCCTATTTTGGAATGATTCAATAAGAGAAGGACTACAGACACAATCCGAAAATTTTTCAACAAACACTTTTTTTATATAACTTTCCTCTTGCCCTATTAAATTAATATCATCTAAATACACTGGTGAAAATTCAAAAAATTGAAAGGCTGCGGCTATCATTTCCCCGTTATCTGCTGGCTCGTAATAAACATTACACACCCCTCTATAATTTTCATATTCATATTTGCTATATACATGTTTATGTTTAGTTGGGGTTATTTTTAATATAGACTGTATTTCATTGCTTGACATTCCAAACTTTATTGTTTCTGTTCCTATTAAAGGTTTTAAATAGAAAGTCATTTCAGATTCCTCCTTTGCAGTTATTCTATAATTATTATTTTAAAGGAGATATACAAAAAAGCAACTTAATATTCATCAATTTCCCTTACTTAAAAGAGGCTGTTGCAAAACGTTTAAATATGCAGAGTTGAAGGGGAAAAGTGCGGTTTTGTATCCATTTTCTCAAAAATGGATACAAAATGTGGGCCTTAGCGTTTGGCCCACAAGCAGTTTTTCTAAAGGGAATGTTGTAAAATGAAAG
>JAEXFI010000006.1 GCA_023400235.1 Bacillota bacterium | reverse complement strand
TCCGAACCAATCAAATTATTCATTGAGACTGGTGTACTGAAATTAATCCCATGTGCCGAATCACTAATTTGTAATATATTAAATTTAGAACTTCCTGGACTTTCAAAGCTTATCCTTTGAATTTTATTGCCACTTAATATTACTCTATGTGTTCCACATGCCAGAAAATTATCATTAAGGTTGGATATTTGAGTAAAATCCCCTTTCAATTCTATTACTCCTGCTGTTAATCTTCTATTTCCAAGCTCATTTCTTTGTGAGCTAGTTGCCCGAGTTATAAAATTACCCCCTACATAGATGTAGTCAGAATCATAATCCATGTAAAAGCATCCGGTACTTGGCCTATAAATGATACTCCCATCACTTTGTTTATTTTCAGTCTGTATCCGGTAGTCCCCTGCTACCTCCAGCCTTCCCCCATTCATTTTCAGCACACCGCCAGGCTGTATCAGGTTCCCTCTTATAGTCATCCTATAACCGTTTAAATCCAGTGTCCCCCCATTTAGGTAAACATCCCCGAAAACCTTATCCTCCGTCAACTTCATATCACTGCTGATATATGTTGCTGCCAGCGTTGCCGCCGTAACCGCAGCACTATAGGCCGATTCATTTCTTGCATCATTTTTGGCCTTGATTTTATATGTATAGGTTTTTCCCTGTAGCAGGCCTGTATCACTGTAAATATTACCGGCTGCGGTTCCGATTTGAATATCATCCCTGTATATTTCATAGGAGGCAGCACCCTCCACTGGGCTCCATTTCAGTTCTACCGAGGTCATTGACGGAACTGCCGCAACATTTCCAGGGGTTGGCAGCAGGGTATATTTATATATTTCACTGCTCCACTGGCTGCTGCCGCCTCCATTGACAGCCCTTACCCTTACTGTATACTGTCGGTTGGGAGTGAGCTCACCTATTGTACAGCCAGGTTGGGAGGTGTGCGATATTATTCCATCCAAAGAGATATCATAGCCCGCTGCCCTGTCTGACGGCTGGAATGAAATTGTAATGGTCTTGTCTGTTGAAATTACGTTGATATCCGTCGGAACAGCCGGAGCCTCCATTATTTCACAGGGCGCAGAGGCACTGCTGGGCTCGGACTCGTTGCCCTGGGCACTGAAGGCTTTGACCGTGTATACATAGGTCTGTCCATAGCCTAATCCCGCATCAGTGTATGTATTGGTGTCGCTTGTTCCAATACTTGCAGCATTCCTGTAAATTTCATAGATGGATGCCCCCTCCGAAGCATCCCAGGTCAAATTAATAGCTGTACCGGACACTGCGGCAATCAGCCTTGACGGCGGAGCAAGCAGGGTATATACGGTTATAGAGTCTCCCCATTCACTGTTTCCCTGGCTGCTGAGAGCCCTTAACTTTAGCACATGCCTTGTATTTGAAGTCAGATTATCAATGGCAAGACTTGAACCTGTTGTGCTTATAATATTATCGTCAAGTGAAACCTCATAGCCTTCCGCGCCGTCAACCGGACTGAAGCTTACCAGCAGGGAATCACATGAGGCTTTTACTGTCAAACCCGAAGGTGCCGGTAATACTTCCATATCTTGAACCTCCGGCACCTGTATCCCAGCCGGTGTTATGCTGTCAGCCTCCTGAGGTGCAGCCGGTTCAGCCACTGTGCCCTGAGCTTGCTGGGCCGCAGTGTTTTCCACCCGGCACCCCTCGCTCAGCTCTGAAGCATTTCCTGCTTCATTAACCGCCTTTACTCTGTATATGTATGTATCAAAATCCTCCAGCATTATATCCGTATACGTATTTACAGCGGAATATCCTATTTCTGTATCATTCCGGTATATCCTGTAGCCTGCGGCACCCTTTGACGGCTGCCAGGCCAGCTCCACTGAAATACCGCTCTGCGTCGCCGAGAGGCCCACAGGTGCGGAAAGCAGTGTATGGCACTCTTGCTCCCGGCTCCATTCGCCTGCCTGGTCCTCCGAAAAAGCTCTTACCTTCAAAAGGTATTGAGTGTTGGCTTCCTGCTTATCAAAGTTGAAATATGCAGCTATAACCCTTGTTACATTTCCGTTAAGGGACAGCTCATAGCCCTGTGCCCCAGGAACCCTATCCCAGCTTACGGCTATAGTCCTCTCCCCGGCACTGACCTTTACATTTCCAGGAATGCCTATAGCCGTTGCGGCCTCCTCTGCCTCCGGGACAGCTTCATCTCCGCTGAGGACGGCAGAAGGCCCCTGCACTGTGTCTGACGGTGGGACTGCCTCTTTAACGGCGGCCCTCTCAGCTTCTGCCGAGCTGCCTGTCGCAGCTGCAGCCGCGCCTATGTTCTTTGTGACAGCCTTTTCATCTGCATTAATATTTTTGCTCCTGCTGTCCTGATATAATCCCGCATTTTGCAGGAAATTGTAATTAGCCTGCCGGGAGGCTATTAACCCAGCTTCCCCATTATACCGTCCCAGGTCAAAGGCTTGTGCTCCTGCCAAGCCGAAGGACTCCAAAAACAAAATCAATGCCATAAGGCCGCCCAGTATTCTTTTATTAAAAGTCATTTTTATGCTCCCTTTTTACAATATATTACAAATTTTCATTCTATATTTCATATATTTTAGTGTATCATGGATTATTTGTAAATATTTGTAGAAAGCTGGAAGCAAGCTCTGAATAATTTAAAATAGTTTAGGATAGTTGCATGTTCATATTTTTGCAGCATTGTTTTTGCCCGTACACAAAAAAACCAGGTCTTTTGTTAAAGCCTGGTCATACTAAACCTTTATTTACTTTTATTTGCTTATGTTTACTTTTATTTGCTTATGTTTACTTGCATTTACACAAAGAACTGCTATTCAGCCTGTATGCCTACAGAAATCCCAGCAGGGAAAACCTCTTTACCTTGATATTGTCGTTTATGATGTACGTCCAGGTGGCAGTGGGAGTGTTGAAGCCCTTTGCTGCAAGCTCGTTCTCACTCAGGGCAAAATCCGTCTTTTCCAGCTCATCTGCAATTGTGTCCTCCAGTTGTGTCATTAAAAGGTCAAATTCCTCTATGACCTGCTTCCGGTACTCATCCAGCGGGTCCTTTTTTGAAGCCCGTACCAGTTCTATGCCCTCCTGAGCACCTTCACAAAACTCCAGGAAATCGTACCAGCGCTCGTCCACACAATGGATGGCTACCTTTCTGGAAACCGCCGCCACGTGCTCCTTACCATACTGCCTGCACAATTCACCGTATATTTGAGGGTCTCTGCTTAACAGCAGTAAAGATGGTACCTGGCTATCCATTATCTCCTCACGCCTTTGTGCAAGCATCCTTCTCTGGTATTCCAGCAGCAGGGAGTATTTTCCTAGGCTTTTTCTTATATCGAAGTTCTGTCCGTCTATCACCCTCTGTATATGGTTTATGAGGGAGTTCAGCCTGCTGTCCTCCAGTCTGGCCTCCTGCCTGACACCCAGATATTTTGCGGGCAGCTCCTTTTCTATGCCAAACCTGGTCAGTAGCTGGTCCTCCAGGCTTACAAAAAATCTCGAGGCTCCTGGGTCGCCCTGCCTTCCGGCTCTGCCTCTGAGCTGATTGTCCAGCCGAATACACTCATTCTTATTGGTTCCAATGACGTACAGCCCACCCAGTGCTATGACCTGCCGGGTTTCCTCCGAGCTTGGGTCTCCGTCTCCCAGCTTTATATCAACACCCCTGCCCGCCATATTTGTAGAGACAGTAACTGCTCCCAGCCTGCCCGCCCTGGCGATTATTTCCGCCTCCTGGGCATCATTTCTGGCATTTAGCACCACGCAGGCCACCCGGCTGTCCACAAGACTTGCAGCCAGCTTTTCCGACTCCTCCACGCTTGAGGTGCCTATGAGTATGGGACGTCCGGTTTCATGTACGGAAGTTATTTCAGCTATTATGGCCTTTTCCTTGGCCTCACGGTGGGTAAACACCTCATCTGCATGATCCATGCGGATGCATTTTTTGTGAGGCTGCACCTCATATACCCTTCTGTTGTAAGCAGCCAGCAGCTCCTCTGAGGAGGACAGGGCAGTTGCCGTCATGCCTGAAATCTCAGGGTAAAGGCTGATAAAGTTCTGAAGAGTTATTTTCCCAAGTATTCTGCTGCTGCGGTCATGCTCGATTCCCTCCAGAGCCTCCACCGCCATCTGAAGCCCGTCATGCCATTTCCTTTTATCTGCAACTCTGCCGGTGAATTCATCTACTATTTCCACCCTGTTGTCCCTGACTATATAATCAATGTCTTTTTTTAAAAGGGCTCTGGCATGGAGCAGATTGTTTATAAAGGTGAGGAGCTCCACATTGCCGTCGTACAGATTACCGCAGTTTAAAAGCTTCTCCAGGGTGTTTATGCCCCTATCCGTCAGGTATACATTCCTCTGGTTTTCATCGGTCATATAATCCACACCCTGGCACAGGGACTCAACTGCCTTCACCAGCCTTACGTCCATGCCCGCAGCCTCACCCTCAGGTTTTCCCGCTATTACCAGGGGAACCCTGGCTTCATCTATCATAATAGAATCCGCTTCATCCACTATTACATAATTAAAGGCACGCTGCACCTTTTCCCCGCGGCTGTATACAAGAGAATCCCTCAGAAAGTCGAAGCCGGCTTCCTTTGGCGTAACGTAGGTTATGTCTGCCATATAGGCCTCCCTGCGCCTCTCCGGCCCCATGGCCTCCTGTATGAAATCCACCCTTAGCCCCCAATTCTCATATATGTCTTTCATCCACTGGGCATCTCTTTTGGCAAGATAATCATTAAAGGTCAGCACATGGACGCCTTTTCCCGCCAACGCATTTACAACTGCGGGAAATACCGCCGCCATGGTCTTTCCCTCTCCCGTGGGCAGCTCCGCAATATTTCCAAAGTGCAGTGCTATACCCGTAAGGAGCTGAGAATCATAGGCCTCCAGCCCCAGGCACCTTTTACAGAGCTCCTTTGTGACCGCATAGCTCTCAGCCAGAAGGCCCTGTGCAAAAGTCCATTCCCTGAGAATTGCATTCAACCCGGAATTTTCCGCCGTCTCCTGCGCTTGCAGTTCTTGCAGCTCTTGCTGCTCTTGCAGCTCTTGCTCCTCTTGCTGCGTATGCTTAGTCTTCTGCACCTTCTGCCTTTCCTTCAGCCATTGGGCAAATTTTTGCTTGTAGTCCCCAATATATGAATGAAGCTGGGCATCGGACAAGCCTGACAGGTCAAACTCATGTATTTTCTCTGCCAGACCGTCATACCTGGCGAATTCTGACGGTTTACCCAGTTTATTTAAAAGTCTTTTCAGCATATGAACCTCCACACTCCTAATAGCAATGCATTTCTTTAAAGTCGTTCTCACGCGACCTGCAAGCCTGTTTTATATTGACTTGTTACTAAATATAATGGTACAGGCTAAATATATAATAAACAACATATTATACGAGATTTGCTGTCATAAGTCTATAGTAGTGGAAATAAATGCAAAAACGGCATGCCTTCTACAGCACACCGCTCTTACCATCAACTGACAAGGCCTAAGCTTCAGGCTTTATCTCCCTGGCACCGTCCCCAATATCACTTACATAAAACTGTGGATCAATCCCGGTCTGTTCCCTGTAGTTTTTCCCAACCTGCTCCATAAAACGGCCTATCATGTCTTCATGCACAATATTGACAGTACAGCCCCCGAAGCCGGCACCCGTCATTCTTGCCCCCAGCACTCCGTCCACCTTCATGGCTTCTGCAGTCATTACATCCAGTTCCCTTCCGGTGACCTGGTATAAATCCCGGATGGAGGTATTGGCTTCCACCAGGAGTCTGCCCAGCCCGAAAATGTCATTTTTTCTCAAGGCCTCAACCGCCTTCAGTACCCTGTCATTTTCATATATTACATGAGTCACTCTTTTTATTATAGTCTCATCTTGTATTTTGCTTTTATACCTTTCAAACTCTTCTACCGATATAGAGCACAAATTGTTTTTTTCGGGCAGGTACTTTTTAAGTATTTCAAGTCCAGCTGCACACTCCGCCACTCTTTCATTGTATTTTGACTCTCCCAGAGAGCGTTTTTTCCTCGTATTACCCAGGACTATTTTATAGTCCCCCAGCTTCAAGGGCAGATATTCATATTTCAAAGTGGAGCAGTCCAGAAGAATGGCATGTTCCTTTTTCCCCATGGCTGAGGCAAACTGGTCCATTATGCCGCAGTTAACCCCACAGAATTCATTTTCTGTTTTTTGGCTCAATACAGCCATTTCAACCAAATCCACAGGCTCATTAATACCGTGGGCCTCATTTCCCAGTGTGACAAGCGCCACAGCGGTGGCAAGCTCAATTGCAGCGGAGGAGGACAGACCTGATCCCAGCGGAACAGTGTCATGAAAAAGCAAATCTACTCCTACCAGCTTATAGCCTGCATTTTGCAGCATATAGGCCACTCCCGCCTGGTAATTTCCCCAGCTCAGAGCTTTACCGCTTATGAGGTTATCAAGACTGACTTCAACCTTTACCGTTAAATCCGTTGCTGCAGCCCTCAGTACATTATCCTTGTTTACCCTTGCAATCACTGTGGAGTCAAGGCTCAAAGCTGCAGGAAAAACAAAGCCCCCGCAATAGTCAATGTGCTCACCTATAAGGTTCACTCTTCCCGGCCCAGCAAAAATTCTGAGTTCCTCTTCACTTCCCCCGTACAGCTCACAAAACTTTTTCTTAAGCTCCTTATAATTTTTCTCCATGCCTGGGGTACCTCCTTCGTATAGTCTATTTATGTGCATTCTACTTGCTTTGGCAGCCCAGCGTCTTCATAAACCGCTCAAAGGCGGCTATGCCCTCCTGGGTCTGTTTGAACACACCTGCGTGCTCCAGACAGGTCTCAAATTTTTTGCCCGTCTCCTGCCTTAAAAGCTCCTCTGCTTCTTCGTCTCCCAAGGGCAGCTCATACCTTGACGCAAGCTCGCCTATCCACTGGCTGTGCTTAAAGAGAACGCTGTCTTCCCTGATACCTGAGATTTCCGCCCTGCCGCACAGGATTTCCCTGAGCATCTCCAGCTCCGTTTTCAATCTCCCCGGCAGTATGGCCAGGCCCATAACCTCTATAAGACCAATGTTTTCCTTCTTTATGTGATGAATATCCCTGTGAGGATGAAACAGCCCTTCCGGGTATTCGACCGTTGTCCTGTTGTTTCTCAGCACCAGGTCCAGCTCATATTTTCCTGCTTCGTTAAGTCTGGCAATGGGAGTTATTGTATTGTGGGGTACAAGGCTGCCCTCCGCCTGGGAAGCCGCAAGTATCTCCACGCTGCTGTCACTGTACTGCCTCCATTCACCGAGCACCATGGTGCAAAAACGGGACAGCTCTTCTATGTTATCCCCCGCAACCCTTATAACAGACAGGGGCCATTTAACCAGGGCTATGTCCAGACCTTTGAATTCCTCCCATGTGAACTGCCTGATTACCGGAGCCTTATGCATGGGAAAGAGCTGCTTTCCTCCCTGAAAATGATTGTGGCTCAGAATTGAACCTCCCACAATAGGCAGGTCGGCGTTGGACCCGCAGATATAATGGGGAAACTGCCGTACAAAATCCAGCAGCATGGAAAAAGTCATTTCTGATATTTTCATGGGCTCATGCCTCTCACTGAAAACAATGCAGTGCTCGCTGTAATACACATAGGGAGAATACTGCAGGTACCACTGCTCTCCGCACAGGGTTACAGGAATGATTCTGTGGGTCTGCCGGGCAGGAAAGTTGCTGCGGCCCGGATATCCTATATTTTCAAGGCAAAGCATGCACTTTGGATAGCCTGACATAGGCAGCAGCCTTTCTTTTGCTATTTGCGCCGGGTCCTTTTCCGGCTTTGTCAGGTTTATGGTTATTTCCAGTCCGCCGTAACGGGTATTTGCCGTCCACTGTATATTTTTTTTAATAGCGGCGGTTCTTATATAGTTTGAAGCTGTACACAGCTCATAAAAATAATCTGTGGCTGACTCTACGGATTTGCTCTCCCGAAGCTGCCCAAACCGGCTTTCTATCTCTGTCTGCCTTGGCATTAAAAAGCCCATAAGTCTTGTGTCAAACAATTCTCCGGCAGTGTAGGAATCCTTGTCACAAAGTCCTGCAGCCTGTGCGTAAGCCACCAGCCTATCCAGTATTTCAGTAGGATATTTCAAGGCCTCAGCCTCAGCTTCAATTTCACCTGAGTAGGGTTCCTGGATATGCAGTGCTTCCAGCAGCTGATTCCGCGCAATAACGGCATCCAGCCTGCCTATGAGACCATGCCTTCTTCCGAACAAGAGCAGTCTTTCTATCTCATATGCGGGATTTATTTCAATGTTATATTCCGGCTCTATTCCTTTTTTTTGCATCCTGTAGTTAACCCCTTTAATACAAACTGTTTATACCCTCTATTGACAACGTTAACACGACTCACACCGGCTTTTTGCCACTTTTCCTTGTTGTCGTCCTTGCCTTGCATCAAGCAAGGCTGCGTCCATCCGCCTCGAAAACTGTCAAACTATCGCGGTGTGAGGTGGGAGATTTTTGAGCGGGAGAATTTGGCTTGCGGCAAGGCAAGGACGCGAAGAAAGGCTTTGTGCCTTACAAACGGCTTCAACATAGCCCAAGGGTAAATTCGCCGCTCAAAAACGTATTGTACATTGTTAACAGAGGGTATAATATTATTATATAAAGAAGCCGCGCAGTTAGCTCTGACTATTTTATCGTCTTATGATACTATTTTACGATTTATCAGGACTAAAACCTACAAATACAAATTTGATTAGCACTATATTTAAATTAACATAATTATTTAATTTATACGAGAACCTTTTATTCAGTTGTAAAGGGAGGACTTATGGAAGCACAAAAAATATACAGCCCCAAGCCATTTCCCGCAGATTTTCCTTTCAATATCAAATTTGCGGATATGGAACCCTACTATTGCATGAATAATACCTTTCACTGGCATAATTATCTTGAAATAGCCTTTGTCAAGCAGGGCAGGGGAGTTTATTACGTGGAAAACAGAGCTTACGAGATGAACGCTGGCGATATTGTGGTGATTAACAACATTGAGCCCCATTATATGGAGGTGCTTCCCCCTGTGAATATGGTCATGCCGGTGGTAATGTTTGAACCTCAATTGGTCTGGTCCTCTGAAAACCACTTTGACTATAATTATCTCAAGCCTTTTTTTGAAAGGAGCTCAAATTTTAACAACAGGATAGACAGTAAAAGTGAAATAGGCCAAAAGATATTTGCGCTTCTCACAGAGCTGGAAGAGGAATACATAAACAGGACTCTTGGTTACAAGCTGATGATAAAGGCCAAGCTCCTGCACATTATCACCTATCTGATAAGGCATTACCAGGATGAAAGCAGAAACCCGGAGAGCTTATCCTCAAAAAGCAAAAGGCTGGAGAAGCTGGAGAAGGTGTTTGAATACATGAATAAGAACTATTGGCAAAAAATAAAGCTGACAGAACTGGCGGAACTGGCTTACATGTCCCCCAACTATTTTTCCACACTGTTCAAGCTCTCAACAGGCTTTACACCCATTGAATACCTTAATAAAATGCGGATATCAAAGTCCATAGAAATGCTGCGGGAAACAGACACTACCGTTGCCCGAATAGCGTTGGACTGCGGCTTTACCAACCTGGCCAACTTCAATAAGATATTCAAGAATTTTACCGGGACGACCCCCACCGAAATAAGAAAGGTATGACGGGAGGCATATAACCTTGACAACCATAGGAGTAATTTCAGATACCCATATCCCCCGCAGGGGTTCAAAGCTGCCGGCCAGTCTGCTGGACAAGCTTTCGGAAGTCCATATGATAATACATGCTGGAGACTTATGCAGGGACTATGTGCTGTATGAGCTTCAGGAGCTTGCTCCTGTATATGCCGTACTGGGCAATAATGACGATGAGTACCTTACGGCCATGCTGCCCTATAAAAAAATAATTGAGGTTGAAGCTTGCCGGATAGGAGTTTTTCACGGTCACGGATACAGCGGCACAGCAGCGGAAAATTCCAGGAAGGCCTTTATAGATGAAAATGTTCATTGCGTTGTTTTTGGTCACAGCCACATACCTGTCAATACCCTTCACAACGGTATCCTGTACTTTAACCCAGGCTCAGCTATGGACAGAAGAAGGCAGGAGAAGTGCAGCTATGGACTTTTGCAGGTCCAGGGCAGCAGTATAACCGGTGAGATTATTACACTGTAACGTCAATGCATTGCACTGTATCGAGTTTTGCGCTGTAACGGGCTGCAGCATTACACTGTAAACGTCAAAGCATTACACTGCAACGAGTTGGAGAATTGCACCTGACAATTCATAATAGCAAGACCCTGGTCATAATCACACGCAGCACGGCTGGTATCCCTCACATAAATAGAAACAGGCACGGGAGCTGAGCAAGCTTTAACAGCTCCGTGCCTGTTTTTATTTTACGTAAACCTTGTCTGGATTTTATTTTGCTAATTTTTATTTACTTATTTTTATTTACTCTTTTATTACTCAATGCTTGCAATTTTCACGTCAACATCCACATCTGCACTGTAGTCCACTCCCTCGAACTCAAAGCCGAAGAGCCTGAAGAATTCCTTCCTGTAGCCTTCAATATCGGATATCTCCCTTATATTTTCATTGTTTGCCTCAGCCCAAAGCCTTGCCACCTCAGCCTGCACCTCCGGGCGCATTTCCCAGTCGTCCATGCATATGCGGCCCTTTTCATCAAGCTTCAAATCTCCTGAATAAACTCTGTCGCTGAGCATTCTGTACATTTGCTCTATGGTTCCTTCATGAATATTCATATCCTGCATCACCTTGAACAGCACGCTGATGTAGATGGAAATCACGGGAATTGCAGCGCTGGCCTGGGTAACCACAGCCTTGTTTATGGATACATATGCCTTAAGGCCCAGGTCCTTATTGTCCTCTGTAAGCCTTATGGCCGTTGCTTCCAGATCGTCCTTGGCTCTGCCTATTGTGCCTTTTCTATAGATGGCGTGGGTCATTTCAGGTCCTACATAGGAATATGCAATTGTAACAGCTCCCTGTTCCAGCACCTCGGCCTCCTTAAGGGCCTTCACCCACATATCCCAGTCCTCGCCGCCCATAACTGCCACGGTCTGCCTGATTTCCTCCTCATCAGCCGGTTCAATGGTGGACTCCGTCACCTGCTGTGTGTGGAAATCCACGGTTTTAACCGTGCTGGAGCTGCCGATGGGTTTCAGCACAGAATTGAACACCTCTCCTGTTACAGGATGTGTCCTTCTTGGTGAGGCAATGCTGTATATAACCATATCCACCTTGCCAATATCCTTTTTTATGAGTTCAATCGTCTGCTGCTTGATTTCGTTTGAAAATGCATCTCCATTTATGCTCTTTGCATACAGGCCTTCCTCCCGGGCAAATTTTTCAAAGGCGGCAGAATTGTACCAGCCTGCGGAAGCTGTTTTATTTCCCGAGGCCGGTCTTTCAAAAAACAGTCCTATGGTAGATGCGCCGCAGCCAAAAGCCGCTGCTATTCTGGAGGAAAGTCCATACCCTGTGGAGGCACCTATGACAAGCACCTTTTTGGCACCGGATATTTTCTTTTGCTTTTTAACATATTGAACCTGCTGTCTTACGCTGTATTCGCAGCCTGCAGGGTGAGAGGTCGTACAAATAAAGCCTCTGAATTTTGGAGTTACAATCATAATAAACCTCCTGGAACAAAATTATTTATTTTAGTTTATTTTTATTCTCAAAAACAAATACATATAAAAACTTTTATGATTAGTATAACACATTTTGGAATAATTTAAAACTAGATATTATTACTTGGTTATAAATATGAATTGTAACAGAAGGCAGCAGATATTCTGACATATTTTTTTGATAAGTATATGCTAATATTTTACAAGTAAGTGAAATAACCCTAATAAATATTATCTTTTGCATTTTTACAATGCTAATCATGGGAGGTAAAAAGTAAATGAAACGAATTATTAATTTCTTAAGCCTGCTTACTGTTTTAAGTATAGCATTAAGCGGATGCGGTAATATTACTGCAAAACAACAAGCAACTGCCGATACAACCCAACAAGCCCGGAATATTTTAAAGGACACACCTCATCAGGTCGGACAAAAAGGGACAATGTCCGCAAGCCTTATTGAAGGCTTTGATTTTAATAAAACCTTTAAAAAAGCAGATATCATAGCCGAAGTAACAATCCTTGAATGGCTTGGAGAAGTTACAGACGAATTTAAATTGGAAACAACAACCTTTAGAGCCGAATTGAATAAAACCTTTAAAAGCAATGAAGACAATAATCTTAAAGAAATAAATATAATACAGACAGGCAATTCCTATTACACTATTGAGAACAGTCCCTTATTTAGAAATGGCGACAAGTTAATATTGTATCTTGAGAAGGCTGAAAAAGAAGATGGATATTATATATTAGGTGAACAAACCGGCATATTCAGAATTATCAATGCAGGCAAGGGCATGGATTATGCTGTCAAACAGGTTGGGAATTGCCCTCAGTTAGCAGATGCAAAAATAACTGAGAATACTGCTATTGATAAAATCAGAAATACTCTGGCTAAAAGTTATTCAATAGAATATTCAAATCTAGATAAAAACGGCCTTCCTGAAACCTATGATTTAGTAACAATGGAATATTTAATTAAAGAACAAAAAAACAAGTGAGGTATGCATAATGAACAAGAGAATACACAAGTTGCTAACTATCGTTCTGGTACTTACCCTTATAAGCTCTCAGATGACATATGCCCATTCATCTAGCCAGTCTGGGATAATTAGTTGGGGTGAATCAATAGGCTGGGATATAAAGGAAGATAATCATTCAAATTCAAATAATATTACATATAAGTTTATGGAAAGTGATAGAAACATGACTGATGCATTGAAAACTATAGTAAGGAACGGAGCAAGTAAATGGAGTAATTATGGTTCGGTCACTGAAAGTTCTTCAGGAACAGGAGTACTTCACACTTTTGAGGGTGGTTCTACACAAGGGATAGCCGCACTCTTTTATGACCAATCTTGCGATTCAAATGGTCATCTAACTTATTGGAGAATCAAATTCAATCGTAATTATTCCTTTACTTCAACAACTGCTGCTCATGAATTTGGCCATGCATATGGACTAAACGATTTATATGATCCAGCAAACTTTAACAAGCTAATGTGTGGAATTGAAGCTGATCGCACAGCAACGATGCCCTCTACACAGGATATTAAAGGCTTTAAGGTAATCACCGGACAACATACTTCCCATTCGTGGACGCAATATACCCGTGTACCCGGTTATTCAATAAGTATCCCAGTACATTGGAGATATTGTACTGTTTGCGATGGATATAAAATTGAAAGTTGCTCCCCAACTGCTGGCGTATGTTCAAAGTGTCCACATTAATACTTTTTTATAGGTTTAACTAATAAGTCTGGGATAATAATATAAAGAATCCCTGACTTATTTTTTTATAGCATCAAGAATATTTATTTTCTTAGAATACTCAAATCTGGATAAAAACAGCCTTCCTGAAACCTATGATTTAGTAACAATGGAATAATTAATTAAAGAACAAAAAAACAGCACTCTTCCCAGATGAAATCACCTGAAAAAAGTGCTGTTATAAAGAGACCGTTTTGGTTATCTTCAACATCAATTTTTATCGTTTACACAAACTTTGAAACTTACCCCTTACCTATTCTAAAAATCTCTAAGTTCTATGTAATCACCACAATTATCACAATCAATTCTTATACTTCTTATTTCCACATCAACATCACTTAAATCTTCTATATCTTCAAGTACTCCAGATATATCTATATCCGGAGTAGATAAAGTGAATCCATTTCCGGTTAAAGAATCTCTTAAATCCAATAAATTTCCGCTACCGTACGGATAAAGTAATATCTCGTTTCCGCAATTTGTACACTTCAAAATTATTCTCATATTATATCCTACCTTTATATGTCTCTATTAATTTCAGAACTAGTAAATTGTAAAATGTCTTTTAAGTCACCGAAAACTCTTTTATCATTATCAAAATTTAGCTGATACCCATTTTCAATTTGCAAAAACATAGTAGCATACAATTTATACCCGTTATCTGACACATAAATAACAAATTGATAATATTTCCAATCATAATAGAAGTGAACAATAAAATTATCTTTAATCCCCCTTATTGACATTTCATCAATAACATTTAAAGTATATTTATTATCAAGCATATACTTTTCAAATTCTTTAAAAATTCCAGTATCAATTGATTCCATACACTTTTTTCCTCCAATCATTAGCAATTTTTAACTTAATTGTATCGATTTGGAGTAAATTTTGCAAGAATATATCAGGTTTGAGTAAAGTTATTTTATCTTTCTAATAGAAACAAGATAATCAATTATTTCCCTATCCTTAGTTTTATATAATTGTAACAATGTTGAATTAGCAAGCTGGAATAGTATAATTTTATCATCTAATTTTACATTCCAAACTCTAAATCCTTTCTTTTTTATTTTATTAAATTTGCTCATATATTAATTGTAAACACACATAAGGTTCTATAAAAATTTCCACATTCTGCATGATATGCACTTGACCAGTACTTTTGTTTTGCCATCAAATAAATCCCACAGGAATTATTCTTGTCGTCATTGGCGTTATCTCCTATATCCACTCATTTTAAGTACCCAAAAATATATTAATGCCTTCTACGTTGAACCCCTCGAATACTTGTTAAAACATTACGAAGTTGTTCTTTCCCTTTCTGATTTTCCTTATATTGATTAACAACTCTTAATTCTCTCTTTGATAATTTATTCTCAGGCTTTGATAACATTTTTTCAAGTTCGTTAAGGTTATAATTACCACTTATCCTACGCTTTAGAAAGCTATAAAAAATCATTATTTGTTCTTTGAGCTTCAGTAAACATTTCCCAAAAAACTTTGAAATATGCGTCATAACTCCACCAATCAAAACACCAATAATGAGCATAATAATTTCATCTTTATGCTGGGTTAAAAAATTAATCATATTTCCTGACTCCTTAAAATGGATATTTCATAGCATTTACATTAGTGCATATTTCGGCATTCAGATAATTAAAAGACTTTTCTCATTCTCCCATTTTTATATTATTTAAAGCTCTTAAAATATCTTCTCTTGATAAACATAGATTGCATATTTTTCTTATATTTTGATTAATATCATAGGTCATAACATCTACAAACATTAATTCTTTTCCATCGACAACCTGAGACTCATTAGGAAACTGTAACCATCTACCTGAAACCTCGCACGGTACATATCCTTGTCCATGTTCATTGATTAATCTCTGCTCTCGATTTATTGGAATTTTTATAATTTTGTTATCCACTCAACCCCTCCTTAATATTTTACTTTTATTGTATAAAACTACTACCTGGAAGTAGCAATAAAAATTGCAAAAAAATAGTTCTGATTATTCCAAGGTCAGTATTATTAGTGTCAGCGCCACATCAAATTTGACGGATATTGAAAAATGTTGAACTAATTATTCTTTATCATTCTTTATAAGTTCTTCTAGTTCTTTTTCAAACTGTTCTTTTCCAACCTCAAGCATATATTTTTTCAAAGTTTTACCATGTCTTTTCAAAATCTTTTCCATATCTTGTTTTATCTTTTCTTTATCCTTTTCCATACATGCTCCTAGCAATTAAAATAGTATTTTTATTTTCTTCTAAATATTAATTCAATCCAAGCGTTATCTTGGCCATGTTGATCAAAAACCTGAATAAAATCATATCCTAATTTATCAGCTTGATTTAAAATTTCTTCAAGTCTATATTCATCATTTTCCATTAATTTTCCTTCAATAACTATATATCTTTGTAAGTTAAGTTTCGTTTCAGTTAAAACTTCATGTATAAACTCTTTTGATAGATAGAATTTACCATAAAAATTAGCTTTAGGCACACTCATAACAAATTCCCCTTTTTGTATACATTAAACCTCTAATTTCATTCAATAGGTATTAGACAAGTGGGATTAACCATTCCCCTACGTCCAGTGTCCTTATATCTGATAATAGCACCTTCAGGCATAAAACTATCTGTAAATCCTAATAATTCTACTTCTCTGTTGTTTTCATTTCTTTCTTTTTTGTTTGCTGGCTTAAAGTAATGGCACTTATATTTATTTCCTACTACCAGTGCGACGGAATTTTCACACCCATTATGATAAACTTCTAATGTCTCAGTAGACAATATGTTCATTCTGTATGACATTGCCTTACCTCCACTTAAGATTCTATAGATAAAAATTAGCTTAAATTATATTATGGCACTTAACCTTATCTATGGCCTTCCACCCTGACACCTTGGACATTTTCTCAACCAAATATCTGAACCGTTGGCATAATAGTGATGTCCGCATATTTGGCACTCCATTTGATAAAAATACTGCATATGGTCTGTACCTTGTTGCCCAGTATGACCTAGATTCATCTGGTTGTTTTTATTGGTATATCCTGTTGTAGTGCTTAATGTTTTTGCCATATGTACATACCTCTCCTATATTGAAGTTCGATCATCATTCCATTTACCTTCATTTACTAAAATTTGTCTGAGCTGCTTATATAGATGAGGATTGCCCCTCTTTGATATTACGTTATCATTTACACTTGTAATTCCGGTAATTCCTTCATGCTTGCCGAAAGTAATCTTAACAGAATCATTTTTGTCTTGCCAAAAGGATATTTCCATTTTATGCGTTATTGGCATAATAAGCCTCCTAAATATGGACTATTTTACTATATTATATTGCTTTAGAATAAATTTTGCAATAAAATGTAAAAAATAGCTGTTATTGCTAATCCCTGATGTCCTTTTGGACTTTATGTTATAGCTGCAACAACTAGCGAATAATAAAACCTCAAAAAAATAAGTGATTTTTTTATTATGCACCTTATCTTTCTCGGTACTCAATACCGATTCCCATGCATCGTTTGAGTCTTAAATTTTGCAGAGTCAATTACGTCAAATTTGACACTCTTAAAACGATTATATACATTGTTTACGGATTCTCTATAAAGAACTCTGGATGAATGATTTCGGTCATTTCGTCGAAGATATAAATTCTTTAAGCGTATATACTAATTGCGTACAGTCTGCCATTCTCCACATTTTTTTATAGACGCTGATTTTTCTTTGATTTCAGAATCAATAGGAGTTTCATTCCAATAATATTGTCCGTTGTCCTTGTCATGTATTAAAACGATACCATGAACTATCCTCATCCTCATTAATAATAGCAACATCAACTGAAAATTTGATGTAAGGATACTCAGGAAGTTGGATAAGTGTTGATGTCAAACAAGATTTTGAACATTACAATCTTTTAGTTTATAAGCACGTAACACACGATTGAAACATTCTTGAACTGCATTTTTATTTATTTGAAAGTTTTTTTGAAGATAAATATCGGAAATAAAAAGGTTCTTCGATATTTGTTATCTGATGAGCATCAGTTAAGAAATTCAGCAGATAGCTAATTAGTTTCGAGTAGTTTTTGATTGAACGTGGTGATAATTTTCGGCATTGACAATTAAAGATAAACTCTTCTGATATTGTGGAAATCAACATAATAAAACAGCACCCCTTTTAGATAGATTTATCACATCTAAAAAAAGTGCTGTTAAGAAACTTTAGGGATAATAATTGTAATTGTAAAATTATTCTCGTTATTCAACTAAAACAAAGTTACATCTAACAAATCAATTCACGACTTAGTAACAATTGCTTGTAACTAAACCCTGTAACCCTTAATATGAAAGCTTTAATTATTTAGCGTCAACTTCAGCCATGTGTTGGATTAAGTTAACAACCTTGTTTGAATAACCCCATTCGTTGTCATACCATGATACTAACTTAACGAAGTTTCCGTTCAATGCGATACCAGCTTCAGCATCGAATATTGAAGTTCTTGCATCGTGGATGAAGTCAGTTGAAACAACTGCATCTTCAGTGTAGCCCAGGATACCCTTTAAGCTGGTTTCTGAAGCAGTCTTTACAGCTGCCTTGATTTCTTCGTAAGTAGCAGCTTTTTCAAGTCTTACAGTCAGGTCAACAACTGAAACGTCAGCTGTAGGAACTCTGAAAGCCATACCAGTCAATTTTCCGTTCAACTCAGGAATAACCTTTCCAACAGCCTTAGCAGCACCGGTTGATGAAGGAATGATGTTTCCGAGGATTGATCTTCCGCCTCTCCAGTCTTTGTTTGAAGGAGCATCAACAGTTTTCTGAGTGTTTGTTGCAGCGTGAACTGTAGTCATAAGACCTTCAACAATACCGAAGTTGTCATTGATTACTTTTGCCAAAGGAGCCAAGCAGTTGGTAGTACATGATGCGTTTGATACAACAACCATGTCCTTAGTGTACTTGTCGTTGTTAACGCCCATAACGAACATTGGAGCATCGTTTGAAGGAGCACTGATAACAACCTTCTTTGCGCCGCCCTTTAAGTGAGCTGAAGCCTTTTCAGTAGTTGTAAATACACCTGTTGATTCAACAACGTATTCAGCACCGCAAGCGCCCCAAGCAATAGCTGATGGATCTTTTTCAGCAAAGAAAGCGATTTCTTTACCGTTAACAACCAATTTTCCATTAGCTACACTTACATCACCATCAAATTTACCATGAACAGTGTCGTAGGTTAACATATATTTGAGATACTCGAGATCGATGAATGGATCATTGATTCCCTTTACTTCTACATTTGGGTTGTTCACTGCAGCCCTGAAAACCAGACGTCCAATACGTCCAAAACCGTTAATACCAATTTTTACTGCCATTGTTGTTACCTCCTAAGTTTTTTTATTAATTTGAAACGATGTAATTCGTCTCTTAACCAAGCAAATTAATGCTTATCAACATAGTAATTGGTTTCAATTTCCTAAACCAAAACTAATTCTATAATATTTCAAAAACATTTTCAATAGTGTAAACAGCTAAATTAATAATTATTTAACAAAGTTCAACTGTATATTTTTCTACAAAACTCACGGGATTATACGAAAGTTTGGCTTTTCTCAACCCTTCCAGCCCCAAATCCTGCTCCCGGTTCACATATTCCATATGGGACCACTGGTTGGCCAGAAACTGCTGGTTTATTAACGGATACAGTCCATGTATGTCTGCATTTGCCTTTTCTATATGAATTACCACCGTGTCGCTGCTGAGCTGCTCGCCCACGGTAAAAGCCTCGGGGACACCGTCAACCTTAATGACGGCCCCCTCCAGCTCCAGGCTCTTGTAATTGTCCAGCAGGTCAAGATTTGCCTTTCTCTCTGCAACAAGGCTGGCGCTCTCAGTGTAATTTCTTTGAATACACCATTTTTCCAGTATGTCCTTGCAGTCGGAAATATTTGAAGCCGTAAGCTTTTCGTATTCAAAGGAATAGAGCTTCTTAAACTTGTTTATATGATTTCTCTTTCCGTCCAGTTTCTTTCCTGCCAATGTGGAAAGGCTGCCCACAGAGTACAAATAGTCAAAGTTGTCCCTGTCTTCGCCGGACCTGAAGCAAAACCCCAGGGTTTCCAGAAGGGAAAGCTGCTGGGCCGAAACCCTTTTCATGACAAAGTTCCAGCCCATTTCGGCAAAATGCTCTCTCATAATGTATATGGCACATCTTAATTCATCCTTCCTTTTGTAATCTCCAATGGGAAAGAAGCAAAAGGGTGCACCCGATTCCATCGATGAAATTATGCATAAAAAATCATTTACTATGCTATAGCTGATTTTGTAGTAGTCCCTCCACATGAAGAAATTAGTGAAGTTCAGTTCTGATACTCTGGAGTCGGACAATTTTAAATACTTGTCGAATACCTGCTTATCATCTATGGTTATTTCTGATATTTTTAATGTGATTGTCTGCAACACAAATCCCCCTATTTTTCCGTACCGATGAAGTACGTCGCAGGTCAGTTGATATTCTTTAAAATTGAAATCAAGAAAACTACGGCATTTTCCATATCGGTTATTGATATTTGCTCATTTACGCTGTGTACCTTGGTCATACCTACACTTAAGTCCACTGCCTGAATACCCTTGGAGTTTATAATATTGGTATCGCTGCCTCCTCCGGTTGTAACCGCCTCAAAAACAAATCCGCTGTCTTGTGCAGCTTTTTGCATTATATTAATAATCTGGGCATCAGCATCTATGTTGAAAGCAGGATATTCGTTTTCCCAGGTAAATTCTACCTGTCCGCCCCATTTTTCCGCCGCCTTTTGGAAGCATTCCTGCATATGCAGGGTCTGTGCCTGGAGCTTTTCAGCCTGACGGCTCCTTGCTTCAGCATTTATTATAACTCTGTCACACACAATGTTTGTTGCAACACCGCCTTGAACTATGCCGATGTTGGCAGTTGTTTCCTCATCAATTCTGCCCAGCTTCATGGAGGAAATGGCATCGGACATTATGGAAAAGGCGCTTATGCCGTTTTCAGGTTCCATGCCGGCATGTGCCGCCTTCCCCTTTACAACCACATTTATCTTGTTTTGTGAAGGAGCCTTTACCGCTGCACACCCGATTTTGCCGTCACTGTCCAAAACAAAGCCATATTTTGCGTATATCTTGCTGAAATCCATATGCTTTGCACCCAGCAGGCCTATTTCCTCAGCTATGGTGAAAGCCACCTGGATATCTCCATGCTCCAGCTTCTGCTCCCTGATTGTCTTCAAGGTCTCCAGTATTATGGCTATGCCCGCAGCATCATCGCCCCCCAGTATTGTTTTGCCGTCACTTTTTATTATATCTCCGTCAATGACCGGCTTTTTCCCTGTCCCGGGAACCACAGTATCCATATGCGCAGTTATGAGAACTGCGGGAACAGCCTTGTTCCCCTTAATAGTACAAATAATATTGCCGCACTGCCCGCCCAGCTTTTGTCCGGCATCATCCTCAGCAGGCTCAAAGCCCAGTTCCCGAAGCTTCTGCTTCAGAGTATCACACATCTGCCTCTCTTTTAAGGACAAGCTGTCTATTCTTACAAGTTCCAAAAACTCATTAACCATTCTGTCTCTGTTAACCAAAACCGACCCACTCCTTAATTTTTCTGCTTCATCCCTGATATTTTATCTAAATCCGGCCCAAACTTCCATTTGACGGCCGGCGTTTTTGCAGCATAATAAAATCGGGAGTCACTCCCATTATAATATACCCATTTTTTTATATTTATCACAGTTTGTTTTCAGCACCAGTCATATTTGACCAGCTTGCCTTCAATCTTCATATTTTCAAAGTTTTTTTGCCGTAAAGCCTCATACAGGATTATAGCTACGGAATTGGACAGGTTCAGGGACCTGATTCCCTCGTTCATGGGAATTCGTATGCAGGTATCCTGGTTTTCCTTCAGCAGTTCCTCCGGAAGGCCGGCTGTTTCCTTACCGAAAAGAAGGAAACAGTCCTCCTCATATTCTATGTCACAATAGTTATGGACAGCTTTGGTGGTGGAGAAATACAGCCTCCCGCCTCCGTGCTGCTTTAAAAACTCCTCTATGCCTTCATAATATTTAATGGTAGCCTCATTCCAATAATCCAGTCCGGCCCTTTTTAAATATCTATCTTCTATGGAAAACCCCAGCGGCCCCACCAAATGCAGAACAGCACCTGTTGCAGCACAGGTTCTCACTATGTTACCGGTATTCTGCGGTATCTCAGGTTCAACTAGTACAATATTAAGTGCCATGCCAAACTCCTTTCATGCTTTAATGCTCTTATAAAGTGCACTCAACAGAAAAAGATGGTATACACCATCTTTTTCTCTATGATTATATTCTATCATTTTTATTATTATATAAGCAAATTCTATTCCTCAACAGATATATCTATTTCAAGTATTTCTTCGTCATTCAGGTAAAGCGGAATGCAAATAGTTTTCATTTTTGAAGGCGATATCTGAAGATTCTCACCCAGCAGCAAAGACGGAGGTGTAATCTCTATTCCTATGCCCTTGTTATAAAGTATGGTAGCAGTGTTTCCCAAAATCATGTTTGTCAGTTCGGATAATGCACTCTTGGATATCTCGTTTAATTCTTCCACAGGCATTCCAAACATCATAGCCGATGCTATCTTAAAGGCCACCGACTTGGTCATGGTAAATACGGCCTGACCCCTTATCTTTCCAGTTATACCCACAATAATCAGAATTGATTCTCCTCTGTAAGGAGCAGATTTCAGAAAAACCTTGCCCAGCCTTGCATCAACATTGGCAACCTGCTTTAAGACTGTCTGACTTGCTTCGATAAAAGGATTTATGTATTCTATATTCATCTTTGTCCACCTTGTTTTCCATAGATTAAATTCATATTTCATTGTATGAACAAAAAACCATACTTAATTATATAAAATATTTATACAAAATTCTATATTTTTTTTGAAATTCCTCTCAATATCCATATTTTTGTTTAATATGTTGAATTATACAATGCACCTTTCATAAAATTTCTATTAAAGTTCTATTTTTTTTTGGAAAAGCAGTATAAAAGCCAGGACAAAAATTACTATTCCCGGCTTTCAACCTATCTTTTTGCTTTGGGCTTTGATACCACTGACATAATGTAACCAAAAAATATTGCGGCTCCAAGTCCGGCAGCCGCTGCCTTAAATCCGCCGGTCAAGGCTCCCATCAAGCCCGACTGCTCAACCTCTCTGAAGGTTCCCTTAGCCAGGGTATAGCCAAACCCCGTAAGGGGTACGGTAGCGCCGGCGCCTGCAAAATCCACAAGCTTCTGATATACGCCCAAGGCTGTCAGCAGTACTCCCGACACTACAAACAAAACCAGAATCCTGGCCGGAGTGAGCTTTGTCTTGTCTATAAGCACCTGACCTATGGCACAGATTACTCCTCCAACCAAAAAAGCATTTATATAACTCATAGCAATCTCCCATCCACCTGTTACGGAATATATTGATTTAATCCAGACTCCTGTGTATACTCACCGCATGTGCTATTCCTGGAATGCTCTCCTTCTGCTGGGTACTGACAGGACTCATCAAGGCTCCGGTTGCAATAAACAGCACTCTCTTCAGGTTGCCCTTCATCATTTCCTTGTATATGTGTCCCGCAAACACAGTAGCGGAACAGCCGCAGCCGCTGCCTCCGGCATGTGTGTCCTGAGCCTTTGTGTTGAAAATCATGACTCCGCAGTCATTAAATCTGTTTTCCAGGTCTATGCCGTTCATATTAAGCAGGTCCAGGCATATCTTTTTTCCCACCTTGCCCAGGTCTCCCGTTACAATCAAATCGTAGTAATCAGGAGTAAGTCCCGTATCTGCAAAATGGGTCAGTATGGTGTCGGCTGCAGCCGGGGCCATGGCTGCTCCCATATTGTTCACGTCGCTGATGCCCATATCGTTTATTTTACCGGTAGTCACATACCTTATATAGGGGCCTGTCTGATCCGAGGTCAGCAGTGCTGCGCCCGAGCCGGTCACCGTCCACTGTGAGGTAGGTGCCCGCTGGCTTCCCAATTCCAGAGGATATCTGAATTGCCTTTCTGCGGAGCAAAAATGGCTTGAGGTCATGCACACCACATTGTCCGCATAGCCTCCGTCTATGAGCATGCTCCCAAGGCTCATGGATTCAGCCATTGTGGAGCAGGCTCCATAGAGCCCGAAAAAAGGTATATCTGTCTCTCTGAGACCGTAGTTTGCCGCTATGCACTGGTTCAGCAAATCGCCTCCCAAAACATATTCTATCTGGTCGTTGCTCAGGCTCCCCTTCTGCAGCACCTTTGACAGGGTTTCTTTTACCAGCTTGCTCTCGGCCTTTTCCCAGCTGTCCTCACCCCACAGCTCATCGGGGATGATATAGTCAAAGCTTTGCCTGAGTTCGCCCTTTCCCTCCTTGGGGCCTACAATGCTTGCGGTAGCCTTAATGGACGGCGGATTTTTAAAAATCACCGTCTGTTTGCCTATATGTCTTTCTGCCATTTAACTGTCTCCTTGAACATAAAGTCGATTTTAAGCGTTCTGAAAACCGCTTAAAATATAACGTAGTGAATGACCCCCACAAGAATTGAGGCACATATACCAAAAACTATAACAGGGCCTGCTATCACAAACATTTTGGCTCCTGTACCCATAATATAGCCCTCTGTCTTAAACTCCATGGCGGGAGACACTACAGAATTTGCAAAGCCGGTTATTGGCACTATTGAACCTGCCCCGGCAAACCTGCCCAGTTCATCGTATACATTCAGGGCTGTAAAAAATGCTCCCAGAAAAATCATTATTGCACTGGTAAGCCCGGATACCATTTCGGGCTCCAGGCCTCTGCCTTTGAGCCAGTTGAAAATAACCTGACCTATGACGCAAATGCTTCCTCCCACAAGGAATGCCTTTATTATATTTAAAAATAGCTTTGAATTGGGAGAAACACTTTTAACATATTGCGAGTATTCCTCCTTTGTAAAACTTTTGTTCATAATACCTCCATAAATCTTTGATAATTACACAGCCAAACATCTAGTGGCCTGTAACACTAGTATTCTTTGCAGATATTCAGAAATTATTATAAAAATTGAATTTCTGAGGAAACAAAGCCAACAGGCTGTTGCTTCCTGCTGGCTTTGCTTATGAATATAACGGCGATATTTACTTATATGACATCGGACATTTTCATTTCCTTCTCACTTCCAGAACCTAAGTATGTTTTGTTTCTCCTGATAAACGCTTCATTATTCATATTACCTTTTCCCCAAGACTCAAGCAATTTATTGGGATTATCTGTAATATTTATAAAATTTACTTCGTATAACTGTAAAGTTTTGCATTTACAAATTTTTCTATTTTACTAAAATGACTTCTTTATCCTTAAAACCTTCCCTCCACTTATCTATCGTTTTGGGTAGTATTTTTGACTTAATGTCATTAGTAAAATATCTGATTTTACCATCATCATCGATATAAGCGGCCCAAATTAAGTTTTTTGAATTCACCATGATAATTGCTTCAATTGTTCCTGAGAAGCCTTTAACAGTTCCTGAACGCACCCTGGCTCCAAAACCATCTATATCATCTAATTCAGATATCTTCATAAATGAATATAAGAAACTATCATATTCATTTCCAACAAGTTTTTTAAATATCGTTTCTTGCTCTTCACTAACAAATATTCCTTGACTTACAAGGCTCGGTCTTTCAATTTTATCTTTTTTATAAAACCCTTTAAAAGTGACACCAGAAGCTGCGTAATCAGATTCATTTCCAGATAGAATATTAACTTTTAAAATATTATTACTTATACTAAATTGTACTTTAAAGCCGTCATCAGACTCATATACTGCATTACTATTTTCATCAAATACAGCTGAGCCATCAACAGTGCCGATATTGGCACCGCTTTCTGCTTCTATACTAAAAGTGAAACCTGAATCTTTAACTTCTGTTATATCAATTGATGACAGATTGTAGGTGTCGGTATTAAACCTGTTCCATTGTCCCTTCCATATATCTTTATCATTTTTATTTGCTTTCTCTTCAATATTTCCTTTATATGTGTTTATTTGACCATTCACACTTGCTGTTTTTGATGAAATGCTCGGGTTCTGCATATGTGAGCATGAACAAAATAATAAAGCCAAACTCAATAATATTTTTAGCAGTATGTACTTTCTCATAATTCTAAACCCCCTATAGCAATAATTTTATTGATATATTGCAATATTTAGAATGTTTTCTTGTAATCTCCATTAAAGAATATATTCATTTCATTATCGATTCGTTTTGTCCAACCTTTTCCATACTTATCCCACGACTTAAGCCCCTTTAAATAATCTAACATTACACCTGTCAATTTATCTCTTTTATAGTTTCCGTTACTATCTTTTAAATAATCTACTAGACCATCATTAAAAGAGCCAACCATATATCTATGAATTAATAAAGCATCAAATTGCTGTTGCGTAAGCTTTATTCCATTTGGTTTAATAACATTGTTAATCAACTTCTCTGTTTTCGAGTTTATCTCTTCTCGCATCATCTCCATACTATCATTTATTGGAACCACTATATTAAACAGTTCCTTTGCTGACATTCCAGCGGTAATTCCATACTTAGATTTTAACTTTTTTATTTTTTCAGTATCACTCCAACTTGTGTAGCTTCCATAACCTATTGTTACACCACCATCCCCTACGTCTTGACACCTAATTCCAATAAGTTTTCCATCATTATCATATACATAATATGATTTACCATTATAATTCTCAGATGAAGGAAGTTCAATCTGCTTTAAAAGTTCTTCTCCTTTTACGCTAAACTTATAGCCACCACTCTTTCCCGTCCCCTCCTCATCCTTCTTAGGAGGACTTTCCGAATACCCCTGACTTCTTAAATATTTTATAGTTTCAGCATCGCTAACATTTATCTCTGTTTCTACACCAGTAATTGGTGCATATAACTTAATTTTACCTGCAACTACTTTTTGAATAACCTTATCTTCGTGATGTTGTAATATAAGAGGCTTCGTAGTGACATTAGCCTGTCCTAATTTTCTCTGCTTTTTGCGTAGTTTTGCCTCCTGTCTTATTTTTACTGCTTGTTGATATCCTATAACTGATTGTAAAAATAGGAATTCTTCACTTGTTATACTGTCAGGATCATTAAGCATCAACTGCCACAATTTCACACAATCAGTTGTTCTTACGTTTTTTTTCTTTGCAGCAGGTTTGCTCATATGATTATTATTCACAGGATTATTTGTTTTATCTGTAGACTGCTCTTGTTTTTTTATTAACATTTTGCTCTGCATTAAATCACTCCTATAAGATTTACTCAAATATATGTAATTTTCTGCGAGCTATTAACATCCAATTACTGGAATTAAGTATATTTATTATAAATTAATACAATATTTAAATCAATAGCCTTCCCTCCGAATCATCCTACAAAGAACAAACCCGCCAGCTGACAAAGTAAATGCACCCACATCAGATTTAGGTGATTACAGTGAATCTTATAAAGCAACAGGGTTCATTTAGTACTACAAAACATAACTTGTCAACACAACTGAGCAATAATTATCTTAACCTACGAATCAAGCTCAACAAATCAGTTCAATTTTCGAGGCTCCGTGGACAAAACAAAAACCGCCCTCTTTGGGACGTCCTCCCGGGAAGCGGTATAAATGGCTATTATAGCAATTATGATTGAAAGCAGGATTAAGCCTATGATTATTAATGTAGTTCTCCTTTTGAGACTGCCGATTATACGCTGCATATAAACATCTCCTGTCCTTTTATTACCTGCTAAAAAAAGCCTGCCTGAACAGTGCTTATGCTTTTGCTGTTCGTGCAAGCTCTTTTTGCTGCTTTGTGCAGTAGCCATGGAATCCGAAGATTCCGTAGATTCTGCTGATTCCAAATGCACTGCCAAAGTATTTTTACCGTGGCATCAATTTCCGTTTGCAATCATTTTATGCTTTATATCCTTCAGGATTTTCTTTTCTATCCTGGAGACCTGCACCTGGGAAATGCCCAGCAGCCTCGCAATCTGTACCTGGGTTTTCTCCTTGAAATACCTCAGGATTATTATCTGCCTTTCCCTGGCGTCAAGAGAATCCAGTATCTGCCGGATGGCAATCTTGTCTATGAGATCAACCTCACTGCTGTTATTGTCGGCATTTATCCTGTCAATCAATAAAATCGGAGTATTGTCGCCCTCACCCACAGTGCTGTAGAGTGATTCGGGAGTACAGCCCGCTTCAATTGCCAGCACAAGTTCTTCCGGCGAAACATTCATTCTTTCGGCTATCTCGTTGACACCTGGCTCCCGGCCCAGTTCCTTGGTCAAAATCTCCTTGGTAATGCGGGCTTTTGATGCAATCTCCTTCAGCGACCTGCTAACCTTGATTATACCGTCGTCTCTTATAAACCGCTTAATCTCTCCAATAATCATAGGCACCGCATATGTAGAGAATTTAACATCATAAGACGCGTCAAACTTGTTGATGGCCTTAATAAGCCCGATACTCCCTATCTGATACAAATCATCAACCTCATAGCCTCTGTTCTGAAACCTTTTTACAATACTCCAGACCAGACCCACATTTTTCTCCACCAGGGTAGCCTGGGCCTGTCTGTCTCCGGCTTTAGCATTTATGATAAGTGTAAGAACCGCTTCATCAGTTATATCCTTCATAGCTTACCTAAACCTTTCTGTCACATATAGCACATATTGCCCGTTCAATCATCACTAATAATCATTATTGGCAATTATTTAATTTTTATACATAAATACTATTTATTTACATATGTACGCATAAAAATTTCCTGACCAGATTACGGCAGTAATGTGAATCAGGACTTAATATTCTTAAACATAGTAACAGTGGTTCCCTTATCAGGCTCAGATATAATATCAACGCTGTCCATGAAGCTTTCCATAACCGTAAATCCCATTCCAGACCTCTCCAGGTCGGGTTTTGAGGTATACAGGGGCTGACGTGCCAGCTCTACGTCCACTATCCCCTTTCCCTCATCTGCAATAACGATTTCAATTCCGGTATCATAAAGTCTGCAAACCATTATTACAATACCGGGGCCGTTCTCATACCCGTGAATGATTGCATTTGTTACAGCCTCCGAAACAGCAGTCTTTATGTCTGCCAGCTCTTCAACCGTCGGATCCAGCTGTGATGCAAATGCAGCAGCCACAACTCTTCCAAAGGCCTCATTATTTGATTTACTCATAAATTCCAGTTTCATTTCATTTATAAGCTGCATAACAACTCCCATCTGCATGCGTGTCAAATTTATCGACATGCTAAAAAAATATTGTTATAAACCACGCCCCGCCTAGCCACACATGGAAGATAAGGCATCCTCCACAGCGGAATATGCAGGTATGATTTTCAGTACTCCCGACATTTCGAATATCTGCATTATTTTTGGATTGGCATTTACTATCGCAGCCTTTCCGTTGAGCTTTTTAATATTGTTGTACCTGCCCACAACTACTCCGATTCCTGAGCTGTCCATAAAACTCACACCGGAAAAATCGAAAATAATGTTTTTGACAGTGGCCTTTACTATTTCATTATCCAGCTTCTGCCTTAGATACTGGGCGGAATGGTGATCCATATCCTCCAGAATTTTGATTACCAGCGTGGTACCCTTCTTTAAAAGTTTAACATCCAAGTATATTGCCCCCCTTATCATTAGAAACATTATATACTTTTCGATATTTCCCCGGATACACCTTCATTTTACAGCTATTCTTTTCATATTGTCCCTTATTTGGTCCGCAATTTCATCCAGCTTCCTCAATCTGTGATTCACTCCTGATTTGCCAAGCCTTGGATGGAGCATGTCTCCCAGCTCCTTAAGGCTGGCTTCACCGTATTCCAATCTAAGATTGGCTATATCAATCAAGTTCTCCGGAAGCTTGTCTATACCCATGACAGACTGTATCAGCCGTATGTTTTCAACCTGTCTGACAGAGGCATTTACAGTTTTTTCAAGGTTGGCTGTTTCACAGTTTACAATGCGGTTGACGCTGTTTCTCATATCCTTGAGAATCCTCACATTTTCCAGCTCCATCAGGGCACTGTGGGCACCGATAATATTGAGAAAGTCAACAATATTTTCCCCTTCTTTTATGTATGCAACAAAAATTCCCTTCCGGGTAATTATTTTCACATTGATACCATAGTCCGAAAGCAGTTCCTTTATGACCTGGGCACAAACATTGTTCCGGGTGGAAATCTCAAGATGATAGGTTTTTTCAGGGTCGCTTATAGACCCTCCGGATAAAAAGGCCGCCCGGAGAAAACTTTTTTTACAGCAGACTTTTTTCAGATTGTTTATGAATTGCCTGCTGCCGTTATCTGTAAAGGCACTTATCCCAAAATCATAGAGTATCTTGTTTATAAGCTGCATGGATGCCAGAATAACCGAATAGGAAACATGCTTTTTCAGCTTGCTGCTCCTTCTTATTGCCACCTCCGGACTTATGCCGTAAAGCTTTCTGATGGTGGAATACATCCTTCTGGCGAAAGCGGCATTTTCAGTAACCATCCTCACATTCCTGCTGTTCCTGTCGTTTGAAAAAAGGTTACCCGTTAATATAACCCCCAGTATTTCTGCTTTCATGCAGCAGGCCTCGTGCTGCAATTCTACTCTGCAAAGCTCGTCCTTAACAATGGTCGAAAAAGACAAGTCATCAACTCCTTTCAATGGAAGACCGTCACTTAAGACCTACATCCTCAACTGCCGCCCTTAAAATCTCAGCCACACTCCAGGCCTGGGCAAAGCAGCCTCTGGGCTCATGGGGATTGTCGCCGTCAAATATCTCGGAGATACTGCCTATCCCGGCATCCTTTATGTGATCTGCAAAGGGCAGTATAAAATCCAAAGCGTTTTTTCTTGTTTCCTGGGTATTTCCGTTGATTCTCACATAGGCCTTAATAAACCTGCCCAGCAGCCAGGTCCACACCGTCCCCTGATGATATGCCCCGTCCCTGCTCCATATGTCTCCCGAATAAGTACCTCTGTATTGCGGGCTGTCCTGGAACAGGGTTCTGAGACCGTAGGGCGTATACAACTCACGCCACACAGTTTCCAGGACACTTCTGGCCTCCCGGCCTTCCAGCACCGGATAGGTCAGCCCCACTGCCAGTATCTGATTTGGCCTCAGACTCCCGTCACTTCCGGCTTCATTTACAACATCATAAAGACAACTGCGGCTCTCATTCCAGAAAACCCTCAAAAAAGCTTCCTTAGCCCTTGAAGCCAGCTCAAGGTATACATCCTCGTCTTGAAACTCCTGTGCCAGCCGGGACATTATTTTAAGGCCGTTATACCACAGTGCATTTATTTCAACAGCCATTCCGTGTCTTGGAGTGACTACCCAATCGCCCACCTTGGCATCCATCCAGGTCAGCTGGGTTTTTTCACTGCCGGCTGTTATAAGCCCTTCCGGTGTCATTTTTATATCAAAGAGGGTTCCCTTTATAAAGCCTGCACATATATTCTTCAGACAGGGATATATTTCCTGCTTTATAAATTGCCAGTCGCCTGTATATTCCAGATAGCTGTTTACAGCCTCAAAATACCAAAGTGCGGCATCCACACTGTTGTATGCCGGTTGTTCTCCATCGTCGGGAAACATATTTGGTATCAGGCCATAGTCCACATATTTTGAAAAGGTATACAGGATTTCCCTGGCATCCTCATATCTCCCTGTGGCGAGGGTAAGTCCGGCATAAGCTATCATGGTGTCCCTGCCCCAGTCAGTGAACCAGGGGTAACCTGCAATTACAGTTTTTGCGTCTGTGGATTTTCTGTAGACTATAAAGTTGTCGGCAGCCAGCACCAGTCTTTTCAGCAGTTCCTCCGAATAACCCGCCCTTTTCTGGAGAAGTTCCAGCCGTGCGGCTTGCAGCTCTGTTATATGCTCCCACCCATTTCCCTTTTCTGAGCAGGAGTCAGCAGCCGCACTCCTGGAAAAACCTTCCCGAGGGGTCTCCATTGAGGCTTTAGCAGTATTTAGGCAGGACGCTTGAAAACTGACTGTTCTGCATTCCCAGGGCTTCAGGCGAATGCTGAAATAACCTGGAATGTAGTGGTCCTCCGTGCAGTCCAGCCCTCTTTCCTGTTCCCTGCCGTAAAACATATTGTAAAAGCAGCAATGGTTAAGCTCAACTGCTTCTCCCCCGCTTACCCCCATGTGAAGTGCAAGCACGTCTCCCGGGGCAGAAACAGTCATTTCATTGAGTGAATATTCAGGGACAAAATCAAAGCGGCTGTGGCGGCTGCTGTGATGATGATCCCTGTAATTTACCAGTGGAGTAAGCTTGAGCTCTGCCTCCCGGGAACCGTTCCTGACTTCATAAAGAACTTCTATGGTATTCTCCATAGGTTTCATCGCTATCTTTTTTTTGATGGTAATATCCTTGAAGCTGTAAGTAAACTCCGGCAGATAGTCAAAGGTTACCCTTGTCAGGTACCGGTAGCCGTCCTTGATATAATTTCCGTTTTCTGCCCTCAGGGTTTGAAAGGCGGCAAGGGAAATACTGCTGCCATCCTCCCACACCAGCTCCTCAAACAGGTTGGACAGCAGCAGGAATCTGCTGGTAGGCGGTTTGAGCCCCGCTACCAGCAGGCCATGATATCTTCTGTTGTTGGAGCATATTAAAGTCAGCGATGCATAGCCCCCTATGCCGTTAGTCAGCAGCCATTCTCTTTCGGAACCTTCATTATAGTCCTTCCAATAGCTTTTACCAAACTCCATTAACCTCACCATAATCCTTTGCTCAGCCGATTTTATTTATTCTGTCCCGAGAATAGTAATAGTCCAGAATTCTTTCCTTATCCTTGGAAAGCACCAGGTCAGAAACTAGCTCCATGATCTTTTTTGCCAGCTTGTTGGAATCATGCCTTACATAATTATTGTTTATGGCTTTAAAATCACCTGTTATTATTTCAATCCCAAGCTTTTCAACCTCGTCGGTGTCCACAGTGACCAGCTCCGCTCCATCCTGCCTGTACCTCTCCCTCATTATATCCGGAATGGATTCGGTATTGGCAATGCAAAAATCTATGATTCCCTTTCGGGAGTGCTTTTCTATGGCTGTAATATGATCGGCCAGAGTATATCCTTCTGTTTCACAGGGTTGGGTCATAACATTGCACACATATACTATGATAGCCTTCGTTCCGGCCAGAGCATCACAAACCCCTTCCACCAGCAGATTTGGTAATATGCTGGTATAGAGGCTTCCGGGTCCCAGGACCACGATATCCGCCTCCATAATAGCAGCAATGGCCTCCTCCAGGGGCTTTACCTTGGGCTGATTGAAAAACACCCGCTTTATCCGGGTCTTGTTTTCGCTGCTCCTGTGCCCTATATTGTGCTCTCCCAGAATAGTCTCGCCATTCTCCATTTCGGCACAGAGCCTGACGTCCTCAAGAGTTATGGGAAGGACTGTTCCCGTTACCGCAAGAACATTGCTCATTTTTTTCACCGCTTCCTCAAAGCTTTCGGAAATCCCGTCCATTGCAGCCAGAAAGAGGTTTCCAAAGCTCTGACCCTTCAGCATTCCATCCTGAAACCTGTATTGAAGCAGGTTCTGCATTATGGGTTCCGTATCTGCCAGAGCAAGTATGCAGTTGCGTATGTCTCCGGGTGGAAGCATTCCAAGGTCCTCCCGGAGTACTCCGGAACCTCCCCCGTCATCAGCCACTGTTACAAGTGCAGTCAGGTTGGAGGTGTACTGCTTCAGTCCTCTCAGCATGGTTGAAAGACCGGTTCCCCCGCCAATGGCAACAATCCTGGGTCCCTTTACCAGAATTCTTTTTTCGTGGAGCAGACTGCTCAAGCCTTCTGAATTCAGAGCCGTGTTTATGTTCCTGTAATGAAAATCCTTCAATATTGAGTTTATCAACGCCCTTAAGGAGCCTATAACAGTTATGACACCCAGGCAGGCGAGCAACAGCATTGAAACTACGAACAGGACACCATTGTAGTAATACTTAAGTGTCAAAACGATGCCAAGGCAAATTAATGTAAGGCCCGCAACCAGCAGCAGACTCCACCTTCTGATTCCCATGCCGGGAATCCATAAATCCGAAGCCCTCATTTTCCAACTCCTCTGCCATCTTTCTCTATATCCCTGTGTTCAATAATAACCCTGTGCAGCTTTTCTTCCAGCCTTCTGAACAGCTCGTCGGCAATTGCAACCGACCTGTGCCTTCCCCCAGTACAGCCAATGCCGATATCCAACTGGGATTTCCCCTCCTTGATGTAATTGGGAATGAGAAAATCCAGCATATCGTCCAGTTTGGCAAGAAAAGTCCTGGTTTCCTGTGCGTCCAGAACAAATTCTCTGACCAGCTCATCCTTGCCGGTTTTGTGCTTCATGGGCGCAATGTAATAGGGATTTGGTATAAATCTGACGTCGAAGACCAGGTCGCAGTCGGTGGGGATGCCATACTTGAAGCCAAAGGAAACAATATTGATTATTATTCCTTTAAAGGTCTTACCTTCAAGGAATATCCCGTTTATTTCCTGCTTGAGCTGTCTGGTTGCAAGGGTTGACGTATCAATTATATAGTTGGCCTTTAGCTTTATTGCTTCCAGGGCCTTTCTCTCCTCTTTTATACCCTTGATCAAACGGCCCTCCAGGGACAGGGGATGCTGTCTCCTGCTTTCCTTGTATCTTTTTATCAGAACGGCGTCGTCCGCCTCTAAAAAAAGTATCTCATAGGAAAAGCCCGACTCTTTTACCTCGTTCAGGGCCGGAAGCAGGTCGTGGAGTAATTGCCCCCCTCTGATATCAATAACCAGAGCAATCTTTTCCATTTTCCCTTCGCTCTGGGCACTGATTTCAGCAAATTTAGGAATCAGTGCAGGGGGCAGATTATCCACACAGAAAAAACCGATGTCTTCCAGATATTTAGTTACAAGGCTTTTCCCGGCCCCTGACATTCCCGTTACTATTACAAATCTCATGTGTATATGTCCCCCATATCTTCGGTATAAGTCTAAAAATCTCCGATTATCCTTATCTCCGGCTCCAGCTGTACGTTGAATTCACGGCTGACTGTGTCCTGTATGTGCCTTATCAAGGCCAGCACCTCCTCACAGTTTGCGCCGCCAGTGTTTATAATAAAGCCGCTGTGCCTGGTGGAAATCTGAGCTCCTCCGATGCTGAAGCCTCTGAGGCCGCAATCATCAATGAGCTTTCCTGTAAAATGTCCCTCCGGTCTTTTAAATACGCTTCCGGCGCTGGGCCACTCCAAGGGCTGCTTGTTACGTCGTTTGAAATTAAAGTCCTCCATACGGGCTTTTATGTTTTCAGGGTCGTCCTTTGTAAGCTTCAGCCGGGTTTTAAGCACTATTCCTCCGGTTTTCTGAATGATGCTGGTTCTGTAGGCAAAGCCGTGCTGCTCACCTTTGACGGTAATTACAGTTCCCTCTTGATCCATATATTCCGTCTCGGCTGCAATCATGGCCATTTCACCTACATAAGCTCCGGCATTCATGGTAACCGCACCGCCTATTGTACCCGGAATGCCTTCTGCAAATTCCATACCGGAAAGCGAGTTTTCCAGAGCCAGCTTTGAAGCCTTTGCTATGAGCATTCCGGCCTCAATTTCCAGCATATCCCCCTGTACGGTAAAGCCCTGCAGATTGTCATAGATTTTTACTACCACTCCCCTGATGCCCTTGTCTGAAACCAGCAGATTTGTGCCATTTCCCATAATCATATAGGGAATCCCTTCTGCGGCAAAATATCTCACCATTTCACCCAGCTGTCCCATTTCACCCGGAATCACAAGAACATCGGCAGGACCGCCTATTTTAAAGGACGTGTGACGGCTCATAGGCTCATTAATTAAAACTCTTTCTTCCCCTGATATTGAAGCAAGCCTTTTAACCAATTCTATATTATCCAATTCGTAGCACTCAACCCTTCCCATGAAAAAATAAACACAACCGTTATCCTTTCATAATATCCTCTAATCTTTTTTTCTTTTCCAGCAAATAGTCTGTCATTTTCTCAGCAGAGGTTGTTACAACCAGCTCCTCCGGCATACCGGCCTCCTCCAGCAGTCTTTTCACATTGTCAAAGCGTCCGATGCTGAAGCTGATATGAGCATCCGATCCGGTGGTCACCCTGACACCATGTTTTTTGCACATCCGGACTATCTCCAGACAGTTTTTCTCACTCCCCCTCCTGACAGTAAAGGAGTGATTGTTTATTTCCAGCAGCTTGCTGTTTTCCTTTGCAGCTATGACTACCCTTTCAATATCAATTTGAAACTGCGGATTGCCGGGATGGGCAAGCACATCAATATATGGGTTCTCAAGTATCCTGACCGCCGCCCTGGTGTGATTTTCCACCGTGGAAGGAGTTATGCATATCTCATGAAAGCTTGCCAGTGTCAAATCCATGTCTCTTAAATAATTGACGGGCAGATCCACCTCACCGTCATAACTTATTATATTGAGCTCAACACCCTTTAAGATGCGCACACCGTAAAGCTCCCGGGGTATGACGCCCAGATTTCCAAAATGGTAGCGGAAAGGGGCTCCGTTCATGGCCGGCCCGTGGTCCGACATATTTATCATGCTGATGCCGTTTTCAAAAGCCTCTCTGGCATTTTCCGAAATGGTGCTGTAGGCATGACCGCTTGAAATAGTGTGTGTATGTGTATCGACTTGTAATTTCATTTTGCCTCCTTGGTTTTCAATAGCTTCTGCTGAAAATAGCCATATATGAAAATTGCAGCTATTATGAAAATAGCTTCCACCAAGTAATTATTGACATATTTGGCGTAAGCTATTTCCTTTATATTCTTTAGAAGCCTCTTGTATTTTTAATCCTTAAAGCCGGTTTCCTTGTATTCGGTGGATTTGTTTATATTGCCCAGAACCCTTTCGCTGAGAACCTTGGCAGCATTGTAACCCATCTTTTTCTGCCTGTTGTTCATGGCAGCAACCTCAACTATGACTGCCAGGTTTCTTCCGGGGCTGACCGGTATGGTAAGACAGGGCACGGTTATTCCCAGCACCTCTGTAAACTCTTCCTCAAGGCCGAGCCTGTCATAGACCTTTTTGTCATTCCAGTGTTCAAATTTTATGACCAGATTTATGTTTTCCGTCATTTTAACAGAACCCACACCGTAAAGGTTCTTTACATCCAAAATACCTATGCCTCTTATTTCTATAAAGTGCCTTATTATATCGGGAGCGGTTCCCACAAGGGTCTTATCCGAAACCTTTCTGATTTCCACATTGTCATCTGCAACAAGCCTGTGCCCTCTTTTAACCAGCTCCAGGGCTATTTCGCTTTTACCCACTCCGCTTTCACCCAGAATGAGAATACCCTCACCGTAAACCTCCACCAGAACACCGTGGGTACTGGTTCTAGGCCCCAGCTGCAGATTCAGATACCGGATGACTCCGCTCATAAATCTGGAGGTGACATCATCTGTTCTCAGAACAGGTATATTGTACTTTCTCCCCACATCTATCATCTCGGGAAAAACTCCCAGTCCCCTGGCCACTACCATACAGGGAAAGCCGCATTTAAAAAAGTTATCCAGCCGCCTGTACCTGTCTTCCTCCCTGAGCTGCATGAGATATGCCGTCTCTCCCTTTCCGATAATCTGCATTCTATCGGTTCCGAAATACTCCATATAGCCTGCAAGCTGTAAGCCAGGCCTGTTCACATCCGCAGATGAAATCTCTATATTTTCATAGTCCTTGCAGCCCGTAAGCTCCTCCAACTGAAACTCTTCCATTATCTCTTTTATCGTCACTGAAAACATATATTAGCCTCCCAAGCCATTTCGGTAAAACATTCAATCCCTAATATTATATAATATCGGCCGCAAAAAGAAAACACGGCATTTTATACAATTTTACAGCAGGCTAATCTATACTCCCCTTCCCCGCTATTTTCCCTTCTTGCTGTTTATGCGCATGCAGTAGAAGGAACGCCAGACAAATACCAGAGCACAGCCCAGAAAAGCGATTCCCACAAAGGGGGCCGCATCCTTGAAGGAGTCTGATATGGCTATCTCCATGGCCAAGAGTCCAAAAAGGGTTGTAAACTTGATGATGGGGTTAAGCGCCACCGAGGAGGTATCCTTGAAAGGATCTCCCACCGTGTCCCCTACTACGGTCGCATCATGGAGTTCAGTACCCTTTTGCTTGAGCTCCACCTCCACCACCTTTTTTGCATTGTCCCAGCAGCCCCCGGCATTTGCCATGAATATGGCCTGGTACAGCCCGAATACTGCAATTGATATGAGATAGGCTATAAATAATGCAACAGAATCGTTGCCGTTTCTCGGAGCAGATAGGAACGCAAAGGCAAGCGCAAAGGAAAATATGGCTATAAATATATTCAGCATTCCCCTCTGTGCATATTGGGTACATATCTTCACCACCTCCTTTGACTTGTCTGTGGAGGCTCTCCGGTCCGAGTCCTCTTCAAGCCGTATATTCTTTTTTATATATTCCACCGCCCTGTAGGCCCCTGTGGACACCGCCTGGGTGGATGCTCCCGTAAACCAGTATATGACTGCACCTCCGCAAAGAAAGCCCAGAAGGGTGTATGGGTTTAACAGGTTCAGCACCACCTCCGGCTTCACCCCAAGTACATTCTTAATCACCAGTATAAGTGAAAAAATCATTGTTGTGGCTCCCACAACAGCAGTCCCGATCAAAACAGGCTTTGCGGTGGCCTTAAAGGTGTTGCCTGCGCCGTCATTGGCCTCCAGGTAGAATTTGGCGTTTTCAAAATCCGGCTTGAAGCCGAAGCTGCTCTCTATCTCCTTATCAATGCCGGGAATCTCCTCTATGAGAGATAATTCATATATGGACTGTGCATTGTCTGTTACAGGCCCATAGCTGTCAACTGCAATAGTGACGGGCCCCATTCCCAGGAAGCCGAAGGCCACAAGTCCGAAAGCAAATATTGAGGGATAGTCCATAATATCGCCCAGGCCGAACCTGCCGGCAGAATACGCTGCAAACATGAGGACAACGAACACCATGCCCTTCCAGAAGGCGCTGAAGTTACCTGCAACAAGGCCTGAAAGGATGTTCAAAGAGGCTCCCCCCTCTTTTGAAGCGGTCACTGTCTCTTTTACGTGTATGGATTTGGGACTTGTAAATATTTTTGTAAATTCGGGAATCAATGCCGCCCCCAGTGTACCGCAGCTGATTATGGCCGCCAGCAGCACCCACAGGTGGCCTGACTTGTCACCTATTGCCGTTTCAGGCCCTATCATGAGAAAGCTTATGAGGAAGGTGACGGCTATGGACAGTGCCGAAGTAATCCAGACCAGGCTGGTCAGGGGCTTTTCAAAGTCCATGTGTACTTTTCTTCCGAATCTGATTTTGCTCAGCAGCCGGTTAATATAAAAGGCTCCCACTGAAGTGGCTATCATCAGCACACGCATGGTGAAAATCCACACCAGCATATGGCTCTGCAGCTCCCCTGCAACCGACAGTACTATAAAGGTAATTAGGGCCACGCCCGTAACGCCGTATGTCTCAAAACCGTCGGCAGTAGGCCCGACGCTGTCTCCCGCATTGTCTCCTGTACAATCCGCTATCACTCCCGGATTCCGTGGGTCATCCTCCTTTATTTTGAAAACTATTTTCATAAGGTCGGAGCCAATGTCTGCTATCTTGGTAAAAATGCCTCCTGCAATGCGAAGTGCACTTGCTCCCAAGGACTCTCCAATTGCAAAGCCGATAAAGCTTGCTCCAGCCAGCTCTCTGGGAACAAACCGGAGAATGGCCAGCATCATGATAAGCTCAACGCATATGAGGATGACACCAATGCTCATACCCGAATCCAGCGGTATGAACAGCAGCTTCAGGGGCTTCCTTTCCAGTGCTGAAAAGGCCATCCTGCTGTTTGCCAGCGTGTTCATGCGGATACCATACCAGGCAACGCTGTACGACCCCAATATGCCCACCACCGTCCACGCCAGGATAAGTATTACCCCTCCTGGCCCTTTCCCCTGAAGAAAGCCGAAATAGAAGGCTATACATACACCTATAAATACCAGTAAGAGGGCCAGAAACTTTCCCTGCTGCACCAGATAGGTCTTGCAGGTTTCATATATGGTATCAGCCACCTCAAGCATGCTCTTATGTGCTCTTATTTTTTTTATTCTGATGAATTGGAACAGCCCGAACAACATTCCCAGCAAGCAGACAAGCATGCCCAGATGCAAAAGGTTGTTCTGTGCGCCGGTCAACTCCGGGGTGCTCAAATCCGCCTCTCCTGCATAGGCTGCAAGGGGAGTGAAAACAGCTAAGAGAGTACTTGTCAATAGTACCTTGGTTATTTTCTTCAGCAACCTTTTAAGTTGTGAATACATAAAACTGCCTCCTTTTACCATAATAAGGGGACAGCAAGACGAAAGGGTGAAATTGCAGTCATTTTGCCATCCCTAAAAAAGTCGTACAGTATATTTTATTAGACCAGGTATTCACAACATTCTGATTTTATGGAAAAAATTTGGCTAATCACGCTTTATGTATAGATTACAGGCTGTCCCGAGGGAATACTCACACCAGCTGTCTGCATAGCTTATCCAGTTTTCCGCTGTTGTACCACTCTTCAACAGTCTTTTGTCCCAGAAGTCTGAGCTGATGAATATTTTCATCACTTGCATCATCAATGCCCTTGCCCAATTCAGCCAGGCTTGACTGTATCCTGAAATACCTTCTGTCTGTGAGCAATTGCCTCAGCTGGTAATCCACAGTCCCGCTTACGCCGTCGAAAACAATCCCCAGCATTGGTTTGGCCCAGTTGACCAGTCCCCAGTCCTTTGCCTCCTCATAGGGTATGGTTTTGCTCAGCTCTCCTGTGCCAAGGGACAGCAGCAAAATGTCTTCATCGTCTCCGAACATTACCTTTGCCTCGGCAAAGGCACACATTGAAGGATTATTTGCAAATACGCCCCCATCAATGAAGGTATAGTAGTCCGGCCCCCTACCCGTATTCATTTGAAGCTTGTAGGGCTGAAAATATGTAGGAGCGGCAGAGCTTGATCTGGCCACCTGCCACATGGGGAAGTCATAGTTTTCCTTCTGTGGATTTTTTGCATGGCGGCTTTTAAAGAAAAATGGCATTCTTAAGCCTATTTCATAGGCTGGAACCAGGACAGGCGCCAGGGCTTCGGACAGCATGGTCTTTCCAAAGTAGTCCTTAAGCACCGATTCAATGCCGGTGGATTTATACTTCTCGTCACATATGCCGTCAAGGGATAAAATTTTATGAAAGATACCTGTGGAGAAAATCTTTTCGCCCTTATCAGCATACAGTTCAATCAATTCCTCAGCCCGGTATGCAGGCTTTGTCTTGTCCTCCTTTGAGGGCATGGTAAGTCCCAAGGCTATAATAGAGCCGGTGGATGTACCTGATACAAGGTCAAACATCTGGCATACCGGCTTTCCCGTCATCTCTTCTATTTTTGCCAGCACCATGGACGGAAGTATTCCTCTTATGCCTCCGCCGTCAATTGATAAAAGTTTTATTTTTGCCATACAGTTCTCCATTTCAGCTTATAAATTTTTAAAGTAAATTTTTGCTATTTATATTTTAGCATTAAACTAAAATTTACAGAACATGTAAATAGAAAAGAAAATCAGCCAGTCAGTTCAAATCCAGCCTGCTGACTCCCAGGGCATGATGGTTCCAGAGGGTATCAGCCACCATTTCCGCCTTCTCCTTCCCGCAGTCTATAATCAATACAACCTCGGAAGCTTTTTTGTTATCTTGCCGTCGGCTGCTCTTCCTGATGATCAGGAGCTTTATTGAAAGGCCAAGGACGAAGCCTGCTACCAGACCTGCCAACCCCCAGAAAATCGGACCGAGTTTAAGTACGAAACCATATATGGTTCCCAGCAGCATAAATATTGTGCCCAGAATGGCGGAAAGATCCATAAGGCTCAGCCCGTCCGATTGATGTATGGAGTCAAACAGCTTCCTTTGCTCTGCTCTTTTATCCATGGGAACAGCAAGGATATCCTCTTTTGCAATCCCACGCATTTGAATTGCGGTCACCGCCTTTTCAAGATAAATTGAATGCTCGAAAGTCGAGATTATATACATCCGATCACCTCCAGCAGCATTATTCTTGCCAGGAACTGTAAAGTTAATGCTTTGATAATGCTTTTTCAAAAATTTGGACTGCTCCCACTGGAAAAGCTTGTTGTTCTCTACCGTGTTTATATAGGCGTCATATACGGCGAACATATAGACGGAAGAAATATTCATGGCCCAGTGCTGATCCATGACAAACCGTGCCATATTGAACCCTCCCAGAAAGGTAAAGTGAATTGCCGGCAGAACCTTTGAATAGTACAGTATGACTATCCACCAGACAAACGTGAATAATGCGGTTATAATCCTATGGGTATACAACTGGCCTGTGCCCGGCATTAAAAAGGACCACACCGCCGATACCCAGGGACTTTTCCTGTCAAGGTAGTTCATCTCCAGGGAATTCATGATGAAGGGTTGAATCTCAGCATCCTCTCTTGCGGCCAGCTCATAACAGTTGTTTACATCATTTGCAGCCCTGTAGCTGTCCCATATGGAAAAGATATACACCGCATTGTACAGCAGCAGCCACCTGATGTCCAACACCTCCCGTGCCGACGTGAAATTGCCTGTGAAGGTATAAAAAATGGCCATATTAATATGTGCATTGAGGTTTATTACCACTTCCCAGACGAACAGAAGAAAGCCCCTGATATATTTTGAGAGCAGCATGTGGCCAAGGCCGGGAAAAGCAGCAGACCACCAAGCCACTACGTAGGGATTTCTATAATGCAGCTGTGTAATACCCAAAGTGCTTAAAAATGCGATTTTGCGCCTTGGCTCCGAACTTTTGGATGAATTTCTTTCCACAGGATACTCCCTTATATAATTTCATTCATCTCATAATTTGCCCCGGACTGATGATTTTATCCGAACACAGCAAAAAAACCGCTTCTTTCACAATGTAAAATACATTACAAAAGAAACGGTTTTTCCTGGAGCGGGTGATGGGAATCGGACCCACGCAATCAGCTTGGAAGGCTGATGTTCTACCATTGAACTACACCCGCGGGATTATGGAGCGGGTTAAGAGATTCGAACTCTCGACTTTCACCTTGGCAAGGTGACACTCTACCGCTGAGTTAAACCCGCATTACTATCACGCAAAAGTTATTATAAAGGGGTTCACTGCTTTTGTCAACCATTTTTTAAAAAATTATATTAATAAATTAACCGTAAATCAGCCTGCTGCTCCAGTTATAAATGGGGCAGACGGCAAATGTTGCCCGGATGCCGCCTGCTCCCGGTGAGCTTTAAATAATACATCCTGCTACATACCCAGCAGACTTTTCAGAATAAAGTACAGCACAGGTATGAATACGGCCGGGAGAAGGTTTCCCACATTGATTTTTTTCAGTTCCAGCAGATTTATGCCTATGGCAAAAATCAATATCCCTCCCACCAGGGACATCTGACTTATTACAATATCATTGAGCCAGGGCTTTATAACTCCTGCCAGCAGGGTTATGGCTCCCTGGTAGGCAAGCACCGGTATGGCGGAAAAAGCCACGCCGATTCCCATTGTGGCAGCAAATACGACTGCTGATACTCCATCCAGGATGGCTTTTGCATACAGGGTTGAAGGATTCCCCGAAAGTCCGTCCTCCAGCGAGCCTACAATGGCCATAGCCCCAACACAGTATACAAGGCTTGCGGTAACAAAGCCTTCGGCAAAGGTTCCTTCTCTGGCAGGGATTTTAGTTTGAAACCAAACTCCTATGTTTTCAAGCCTTTTTTCTATCTTTAAAAATTCCCCGGCTAAGCCTCCAAGTACAAGGCTGAATATCATAAGCATTATGAACTGCCTGTCCAGCTTGTTTCCGGCAGCAATCACAAGCATTTCCTTTATTGTACCTGATATGCCTATGAACATGACAGAAAGTCCTATAGCCTGCATAACCGTCTTCTTGTATTTTTCAGGTATCCCGCTTCTCAGCAGGGTTCCCGCGATTCCTCCTGCAATAACCGCTCCGGTGTTTACCAGAGTTCCCATCCCCGTCAAAACCAACACTCCTTTAAATTCGTTTTATTTTTATATCCTCGGTATGAATTCCGCCGTTAACAACAGCCACCATTCAGGAACCCCGCTTGTGATATCTGCTCATAAGCTGTCTTGCAAGCTCCTTAAGCGTCTCCCTGTCATTTATTTCGGGATTGTCCAAAACCTGCTCAAACAATGCTTCAATTACTTCCTTCAGCTCTCTCCCCGGCCGCATGCCAAGTGCTATAAGGTCATCTCCGTTTACAGCCAGCTGAGACAGGGTAAGGCACTGCTGTTCCTCCCTTATCTGAGAGTAAATATGTTTAATATTATCCAGCTTTATAAGCCGCTTGTCCAGATAAACAGGATTTTGTCCCAGTGCATCAGCTCTCTGAACCTCCAGAAGGCTTGGAAACAAATCCTCTCCCAGTCTGCTTGTAACCCTTCTGACGGATTTTTCCGTATCAAAAATATCAATGTCGTGATATTTGACCAGGGTGAGTATTTTCTTAATGGAAAGCTTGTCAAAGCGCAGCCGGTCCAGTATAACCTCTGCCATTTCAGCACTTGCTTCCTGATGTCCGTAAAAGTGATCTATCCCCTCGTCATCCGTGGTCCTTTTAGCTGGCTTCCCTATGTCGTGCAGGAGCATGGTCCATCTGAGAATCAGGCTGTCAGGAATGCTTTCCACCGTACGGATAATATGGTCTGCCACATTGTATACGTGATAGGGATTATTTTGCTCCGTATGGTAGCAGGGAATAAATTCAGGCATTACATGAGCCAGCAGCCCGGAATGATATAGCTTGTTAAAGTCTGACGGACGTGGAGAGACAAGAATCTTGTTCAATTCCTCCCTGACTCTTTCCTTGCTGATATTCTTAATAGAGCCCGCATTTTCCGCAATTGCTCCAAAGGTATTTTTTTCAATGGAAAAACCCAGCTGTGCGCTGAATCTCACTGCCCGCAGCATCCTCAGCGCATCCTCCAGAAACCTGGTGCCCGCGTCTCCAACCGCTTTTATCTGCCGTTGCTCAACATCCCTCAAACCGTCAAAATAGTCTATCAGTCCCGTATTAGGACTATACGCCATTGCATTGACGGTAAAGTCCCGCCTGGCCAAATCCTTTTTAAGCTCAGAGGTAAAGCTCACATTGTCCGGTCTCCGTGAATCGGTATAGTGCCCGTCTATCCTGTAGGTGGTTACCTCATAGAGGCTGTCGTTGACAGAGACACTTACAGTTCCATGCTTGATTCCTGTGTCATAGGTTTTCTTAAAAAGCCTTTTCACATCCGCGGGCAGGGCGCTGGTTGCAATATCCCAGTCACAAGGAAGCTTCCCCAGTATGGAGTCCCTGACACATCCCCCCACAATAAAAGCCTCAAAGCCGTTTTCATTAAGTTTTTCAATAATATATCCCACATCTTCGGGATAGTCGATTTTGCACATTAGATTCATAGTTTTCCGCCTCTGTTTACAGACTCTGTTACAGACTGTTTCTTTTGTTTACCAAGTAATTTTATCACATTTAACGGCAATTGATGCACATATCTTTTTATGGGCTTGTAATGCAGGAGCAGGAGAGGCCTGCTTAAAAGCTGCTCATTTGCTGCGGAAGCTGCCTCCAAGGGTATTGTGGACAAAAGCAGCTATACTGCTGACAGGAATCACAGCCACAGCTCCCGGGCGCGTCTTTTTGTTGTAAGGGCACAGGGCACAGAACAGTACATTTCCAGAACGGCTGCTGCAGCTGTTTCCCAGGGAACAGTCCGGGGGAGAGCCGGGCAGCAGCAACAGTTTTATGTATTGCGGGCAGCTTTCCATTAATACACCTGTAAAGCCCTTCCCTGCCTCACCTCCCGCACTTACAAAAACCGTCACCGTCTGCCCCTGGAACTGTTCAAATTCAATTTCATATGTTACTCCGCCTTTTTCCTTAACATCAGGAGCCGCCTTTGCAGCTTTGTTTTTGTGATGCACCCGCTTCTTTATAAACAATCCCATCCGTGACACCCCAAAAATAGAACTCTTAATTCATTATATTAATTTTGTTTATTTGTGCGATGATATATTTTTTATTTGTAACAAAAAAAGGCCGCTTGAATAGTATGGTATTAGCCTGATAAAATTCAATGCTCCGGTATCTGTCCATGGAGATGAATTTTATCAAAGACTACTTAAATAATAACGACTTATATTTGGAGGGAGTGTTTTTATGGGTAAGAAGGGTTTCTTTGGTGGTGGAGGCGGCTGCTGTGGTGATGATAATTTTATATGGATCATCATAATTCTCGTTATAATATTCTTCTGCTTATGCGGAAATGATGGCCATGATTGCTAAATCAGAAAAATAAACCCGGGGGCTTGGTAAAGCCCCCGGGTTTATTTCTATCTCAGCACTCAAAACAATTCTCATTATAATTATTCTTCTGCGTGTATATTACAAATCAACCTTCTTCAGCTTAACTTCTTCTTTTTTCTTTTCCTGATGCTTGTTAACCAATACAGAAACTATTACACTGCCCAGCAAAATAGTAAATATAGTGACCAGTGAATAGATTATGGTTATTTCTATGTGGAAGAACAGTATTCCCAGTTTCACACCTGTAAACATCAATATCAGCGCCACACCATACTTGACATACTTGAACTTCTCCTGCATGGCGGCAAGCACGAAATACAGGCTTCTGAGACCCAATATGGCAAATATGTTCGAGGTATATACTATGAACGGGTCGGTTGATATGGAAAAAATAGCAGGTATTGAATCTATGGCAAAAAGGATGTCCGAAAACTCAATAAGCACCAGTATTGCAAACAGCGGCGTTGCGTGAAGAATATGGTTCTGCCTTACAAAGAACTTCTCCTCATGCAGGGTGTCGGTAACCGGGAGAATTTTGCCAAGGATTTTTAATACCTTGCTGTCCTTGTGGTCTCCGGCTTCATCGCTGCTGAACATCATCTTTGCCCCGCTGACAATAAGAATAATGCCGAATACATATAAAATCCAGTGAATCTTGTTTATAATGGTTATTCCCAGCAGTATGAAAATCAGCCTTAGTACAATGGCCCCCATTATGCCGTAATTGAGCACCCTTCTCTGATATTGGGGTTTAATACCAAAGCCAGTGAACAGTATGAGAAACAAAAACAGGTTGTCAACACTCAGACTGAGTTCAATCATGTATCCGCCCAAAAACTCCAGCGCTTTGTGCTGTCCTTCAAAAATATAAATCCCTGCATTGAACAGTATGGCAAGTCCAATCCATAATAATACAAACCTTATTGCTCTTTTCGTAGACATTTTAGCCTCCCAGTATTTTCACAGAATATCCCCTTACCAGAGGTAATGGGGTGAAACATAAAACAATAAAAAAACCCTGAATGCGATAAAAACATTCAAGGTCTTGCTTTCCACTTACGGAGAATAAAGCCAGGCTGCTGTCCGCCGGTTGTTGACTTTATCGCTTTCAAGCTACTCCCCTTTACTTGTACATAGTTTAACAAAATTATTCATATTAGTCAATGAAATGCCTTTAAAATAAATATTCTCACATAGTTCCATTTTTATTCCCTTTTTTATTCTCGGGATTTGACCGTTAACATTGAATGAAGCCGCATCAGACAGGCTGATGCGGCTTCAGGCTAGATAGCTGCACTTTTTCAGGCAGGTTATGCCTGAGCCTACTATGTAGAACAATGTGCGGCAGCAAAGGCACAATAAAATAACAAAGCAATATATCAAATTGACAAATTTATAAATCAAGCCCGTAAAAAGGCTTTTAAACTATTTCAATATTTGTGAAGTCATGGCTCTTAAGCTTTTCTATTATGCTTCTTACATCCCTGGCCTTGAGCTTGTGACCTGTCTGAGTCTCCTCCATGTTCTCTGAAATCTCAAGGATTTTTTCCTTCAGACTTTCAAAGGGATTTTCATTCCGAGGAACAAACAGCTCCAGCCCTATCAAATCATTTTGCAGATACATTCCATCTATTGTCTTCCTTGCCTTTAGCTTTACAGAGGTATTCTGATATTTTATAAGCTTGACAGCCAGATTCAGGCTGCCCAGGCTGTCAAGGCTGCTGCTCATTCCACAGGTTGTGCATATGAACATGGTTTTTGAAAACCTGTTTTTCTTCGTGTTGCAGCCGCATATGCTGCACCTGTGGAAAATATCCACCGAACTCACCTTTGCAGGGACCGGCAAGCCCTTTTGAGGCAATTTGTAGTCAAGTATCCTGGCAAAATCGTTATATTGCTTGCAGCCAAAAACAGGCTTCACGGTTATACCCTCATCATTCCAGCTCAGCTTGTCGCCCTTTCCGGTAAGGTTTTGAAGTACCACCATTGACTTGTTTTTCACAGCAATTTCAACCATGTCATTTGCAAGCTCAAACAGGTTCCTCCTCTGCTGGGAGGAGTTGCCGTCGCGGCTGCAGTCAAGCGTTCCGCTCCTAATGAGCTGACCCTTCTTACTTACAACCGAATAGCTTACCGCATGCTCTATTCCCCTGCTCACCCCCAGATAGGTCCCGGCGGTGATTTTTTCATCCTCAGGCAAATCTATGCTGAGACTTAAATAATACTCATTATTTTTCACCAGCAGTCTTGCGGCTCTGAGTACCTCGGGTTTTTCAACAGCCTGCCTCAGCATGTTCAGCTGCCATTTCCCAAAGGAAAGCGGCACTATTAAATAGGTTTCATTTTTCTGAGCCTTTACCGGCTCGGCTTTTCTGGAGATATACCTGAAATCTCTTTCAAAATCAAAGTTCCCCCTGGTTTTCCCGTTTTTTACATTCATTAAAAAAAGCTTTGCAAAAAATTTTCCATTTACTGCATCATGTATGAGACAAAAGCTTCTTTTGGTATCGTATCTGCAAAAATATATGGGCCTCAGCCGGTCTTCACAGGTCACAGGCTCCTGCCTGAAGGCTGGAAAGGCTATGCCCGGATTGTTTTTCTTCTGGACAAAATAGCTGGCAAGGGTCATTCCAAAATCCAGCTTCAAGGAATCCTTAAAGGGCTGTACATCAAATCTGTTTAAATCGGCAGACATATCCCTGTCAATCCATTTGGAAAGTCCAAGGGAGCTATATGTACCCTTTTTAGACTTATAGCCGTTTTCTATATTTTCAACATCGGCATGCGCCCTGGCCAACAGGTAGTTATATGCGTTATTGTAATTGACAAATGCCGTATTTATTATATTTTTCTTAGCTGCTCCAGGCTTATGAAGTTTCAGGTGTATGGTCCTCAATCCCATAGCTTCCTCCGTCAAATTTTGATGATACAGGCCATTAGTGGTCTGCAGCCACTAGCAGTATTCAATGGTTATATGCTTTCCCGCCTGGCTCAGAAGACCTGCAATTTCTTCCACCAGCTTGAATTTAAGCCCCATATTTAGGGGGAATTCCGGGTTCTGATGTGCAGGATTTATAGCCTGACCTATAAAAAAGTATATGCTGGTGCTTTCCTCAAACAGCATTTTTGCAAGCTTTGACGCACCGTCCTTTTTGTTGAGCATTAAAAAGTCGCTCATGGTGCTCTCAGGTGAAACACAGGTTTTCAAAAGCTCAAGGGTTCTCCTTAAGGTCAGTACTCCCTCTGTGGTAAGGTTTATGCCATCAATTTCAGCAGTGGGCGGAACCGACGGATTGAAGTATTCAATGGAGGTCTTTATTTCCTTGCCGGTTATCCGGGCAACTATCTGGGAAGTGGTTCCTCCGCATATAACCTTTTTGCCTTCCCTGTTCATAAATTTTGCTACTATATTTTTGTCATTTTCCGCATCCACCGGAGGACCTATCATCAGGTTCAGCTTTATGGGCTTTTTAGCCTTCAGCGCAACAACCGTGGTATCATCCCCGGGTTCGTTTGCATACAGGCTGTCGCAGGCAGAAAGCAGCAGCTTTGCAATAGCCTTTGAGGACATATCCTTCTTATAGGTTTTCTGAACATAATCCCTCACATTATCCCACTGCCACCCCAGGTTCAAGGTTTGCCCGATTCCCGCGTGAATGACACCATCACTTATCATGATGAACAAATCATCGGGGCTTACGGAAAATCTTGCTTCATTTATGAGCTTCCCGCTGATTTCACGGCTCTCTGTCTCAATTTCCAGCAGCCTGCCCTTTCTCAGCCGCATTATTGCAGGGTTATCAAATTCAACCAGATAGCCTTCTCCATTGTTGAAGATCTGAATGATTGAAAAGGTTGAATAGGCTACCTCCCGCTCTTTACATACGGGCAGGGTACTGGCTATGGTATTCACAGCCTCTTCTATGTCCAGCCCGTTTGACATAATGGTTCCAATGATTTTGGAGGTTAGTGTTGCAAGAATATTGGCCTTCACTCCGCTGCCCAATCCGTCTGCAAGTACCACCACCACGGAATCCGAGCTTCTGATGATTTCAACCTTATCCCCGCACAGTTCTTCCCTGTATTTATTTAAGCTTTCATAATTTACATCAATATAGAGGCTCACGTACCTTCACCCATCTCCGACATAATTGATTTTTTGAGTTTGGTCAGAGCTACCTTTGTCTCGGCGGTGGTTTCCCCCAGCAGGCTGGCAATCTCCTGAGCAACTCTCATTTGCTTTTCCATGACCTTTTGAGCAATCTCTATGTTTTGTGAACGGCTTTCAAATACTTTTTGCCGCTGATTTTCCTCATCAGTAATGTCATTAATTATTACGATTAGTGTATTATGTTTACTTACATTAATAATTGATTGTTTTACTACCATGTTAAATTCTTCATATATATATTTTTCATCATATAGATTTTCGCCGCTTTCCAGAACCTTTTCAAACAGGTTGCATTTCAGGACTTCACATATATTCATGCCTTCCACGTCGGTAGAATTTAACTTGAACATGTTTTTTGCGGATTTGTTGGCTTCCTGTATGTTCAGATTTTCATCCAGTGCGATAATGCCATAGGGGGTGTAATTGATTATAATGTTTGAAATGGACTCCGCCTTTTCCCTCATGTAAGGAAGGCACATATGCACCTGGGCCTTTCCCAGGTAAACAGCGATCGCCTTCTCCTTGCAGGTAGGGTATCCGCAGGCGCCGCAGTTGAGTTCCTTGTCCTCGCTGAATTTGCCGATGCTGTTGAGAATTCCCTGAATAACAGCCCTAGATGGCATTTCAGGCATTTTCGACCTGTCTATAAAAGTTTTGGACAAATCGCTCTTGGTGGCTGCCATAAATGAACTTTTGCCTTCATTCTGACCTTGGGCGGCCTTCTTTGCATAGTTCAAAAGTCTTTCCCTTGAAGTCAGAAAGCCTCCGGGAACGTGTTTCATACAGGGTCCTGCTATACACCCCCCCGTGCAGCTGCTCATTTCTATAAAATAATTTTCAATATTGCCTTCCACTATGGAATCCAAAATGTCGATGCATCTTTCCACACCGTCCACGCTTATTGACCTGTAGCTTTTTTTAATGCTTCTGTCAATTGTCTTAAGTATTCCGCCCGGCACAGGGTAAATTCTTGCAATATTGTCGAAGTTTTTCATCTCATCGGCCAGGTTCTTTTCCTCATAAATACCTTCTTCTTCAAACCATTTTTCCAGTTCCTCAAAGGTTATTACAGCATCCACCTGGTTCTCGTTCTGAAGGTCGTTGCACTCCTCTTTCTTGGAGATGCAGGGTCCTATGAATACCACTCTTATTCTCTGTCCGTAAGTTTCTCTGAGCATTTTTGCATGGGCGATCATGGGGGACACTACCGGAGCAAGCTGTCCAATAAGCTGGGGATAGTACTTTTCCACCAGCAGGATTACTGAAGAGCAGCAGCTGGTAATAATATTTTTCATTTCTTTTTTGCTTATGAGCTTTTCATATTGTCTCGAAACCTGGTATGCCCCATTGGCTGTACCTTCAACATGTGTGAAGCCCAGCCTTTTCAACGCCGCATAAAGCCATCGTTCATCCTGCTCAAAGGCGGAAACAAAGGATGGGGCCAGGCTTACATATACCTTTTCCTTCTTGGCTATGAATTTTCTGACCCTGTCTATCTCACTATTTACACTTTTAGCATTCTGGGGACATACTTTCAAGCAGTTGCCGCAAAGGGTACATTCGTCATGTATGATTTCAGCCTGTTCATTTCTGAAGGCTATGGCATTGACAGGACAGCTCCTTATGCACTTGTAGCAGTTTTTACAATTTGCTTCCTTAAATTGAATTATACTCATAATATTTCCATGCCCCCCCACCTCACAAAACTTCATGAAAGTCACGGTATAGAATCGGTGCTACATTTTTATTTGCTTCAAGATTTGTTCAGCCTTCCGTCTCAAGCTGCTTAATAACCCGCTCATTAAAGAAACTTTCAGCATTAACGATGGCTACATCGCCAAAAAAAACGTCGCCTACCTTCACACAGACACCATTTGTGCACTTACCCATGCAGAAGGACGCCTTCAGAATTGCCTTGTCTTCCAAACGGTTTTCTTTTATAAGTCTCTGGAAGCAGCTTATTATTTGATAAGAACCCTTAAGATGGCATGAGCTTCCTACGCATACATAAATATCAAGCATTGCACTTAACCCCTCCATACACCTTTGTGAAACAAATAACAATATAATTGTAAACCGTTGTTAAATTTGTGTCAATCCATATATATACCATTTTTACTGGTTATATTCCTCTATTTCGGATTTATAACCCCTCATTCGGCATTAATGCTGCTTTTCTCCAGATTCCGTCATTCTGCTTGAATTTCTTCATTGTTTTTCCCTGTTTTTCCATTATAAGGCTAATCACTATCCGCTTAAGGCCCATAGTATAATTAATATTATTTATTCATACAGCCGTGGCAGTTGTATTCCATGTCGGTCTTTGCATCCTCCACAACCTGAAGCTGCTTACAGACCTGGTGGTCTGCAGCCGGAAGGCTGCTTCTCAAGGGGCAGTTTTCTCTTGAAAGCATAATTATCACCTCGTTCCCTTTTCTTTTTTATTTAGCCAGGCAAACTTCTTGCCTTAATTATCTTCTTAAAGCATGCCGTTTCCCCGGTATACCGGGATTTGGCCAGGTTGTCCCGGGGAAACGGCATCTGCCGGTATGCTGCTTCTTGTAAAGCTTATTTACTTTTTGTGTTTATGCCTGTGCAGTATCTCTCTGTTGCTTATGAGAATTCCGTTGTACAGGGCTTCGATTGCAGGATTGTCCTCCGACCTCTTTATGGGGGAAGCCTTATCCACCTTGTAAATGCCTTTTGCTCTTTTCTTCCTCACATCGCTGTTCTGGGGAATTGGCTGTCCTGCTCCGCCTATGCAGCCTCCGGGGCAAGCCATTACTTCTACAAAGTCGAACCTCTCCTCACCTTTTTCTATTTTCTTTATAAGGCTTTCAGCATTCTTCAGACCGTGCACCACACCTATTCTTACAGCTCTGCCGTCTATCTCAACGCTTGCTTCCTTTACACCTTCCATTCCCCTTACTCCGGAATATGATATGCTCTGAAGGGTAGCTGCATTTTTTTCCTTGAAATAGTATCTCAGCACAGCCTCGGAAACTCCTCCGCTCACTCCGAAGATTACTCCGGCACCGCTGGTGAAGCCGAAGGGCATATCCAGGGCCTCATCCTCCAGCTCACTGAACACAATACCGCTCTGCTGTATCATTATGGCAAGCTCCTGAGTGGTTATTACCATATCCACGTCCCTTATGCCGTCAGTACTGTTCTCAGGTCTTGCAGCCTCGAATTTTTTGGCTGTGCAAGGCATTATTGCTATTACAATATTTTCCTTGTCATCGTTTTTACAGAGCTTTTTAAACTCTTCCTTTATTACCACTCCGAACATCTGCTGAGGTGAGCGGCAGGAGGACACATGACCCATCAGGTCGGGATGCTTTTGCTCCGCATACTTGAACCAGGCCGGGCAGCAGGAGCTGAAAAGCGGGTATTGCACCTTGGCAGTGCCCTTTTTGGCCTGCTGCTCCCTGTTCTGTATCCGCTCCATGAGCTCCTCCGCCTCTTCTATAACTGTAAGGTCGGCGCCTACGGCTGTGTCGAAAATCTGATCAAAGCCGAGCTTTCTCAGGGCTGCAACTATCTTTCCCATAGTGACGGCGCCGGGCTCCATTCCGAACTCTTCACCAATTGCAACCCTCACAGCCGGAGCAATCTGGGCTATAACCCGTTTGTTCTTGTCCTGTAAAGCTTCGTAGGCCCTGTCTATGTCCTTTTTTATCATCAAGGCACCGGTGGGGCATACCACACGGCACTGTCCGCAGTTAACGCAGTCAACCTGGTGAAGTGCCTTGTTAAAGGCTGTGGTAACCTGCAGGTTTGAGCCTCTGTATGCGAAATCCAGCACTCCCACGCCCTGTATTTCCTGACAGGCTCTTACGCAGTCCCCGCACAGAATGCATTTGTTGGGATTTCTTACAATGGAGGGGCCCAGGTCATCCACAGGGATCTCCTTCTTTTCCTGGCCAAATCTTATCTGCTTTACCCCAACCTTCAGAGCTATCTCCTGCAGCCTGCATCTCCCGCTTTTCTCACAGGTGGTGCAATCTCTGTCGTGGTTTGCCAGCAGCAGCTCAAGAATCATTTTTCTGTGTTTTTTCAGCTTCTCCGTATTTGTCCAAACTTCCATTCCATCCTTGGGCGGAGTGGAGCAGGAGGTCAGCGTGCCTCCCCACTTGTCCTCAACCATACACATTCTGCATGCTCCGTAAACACTCAGTTCAGAATGATAGCAGAAGGTTGGAAGTTCAATGCCCGCCTTACGGATTACGGCAAGTATGTTTTTTTCTTCACCAAATTCAATTATCTGTCCATCTATTATCATGTTTCCCATATAATTTCTCCTATCTGCGTAGACACGCTATACTGCATTAAAAACAAGGTTGTTACTGAGCGCTCTGATATCATGCCTCCATTATGGCCTTGAAGGAGCAGGCTTCGATACATGCGCCGCACTTTATACATTTGCTTTGGTTTATTGTGTAAGGTTCTTTTATTTTCCCGTCAATTGCCTGAACAGGACATATTCTGGCGCATTTGCTGCAGCCCCTGCACTTTTCCTTGTCTATGACTATTGAGCCCAAGGCCTTGCAGGTATGTGTGACACATTTTTTATCAACAACATGTTCAATATATTCATCTCTGAAGTATTTAAGGGTGCTGACCACAGGGCTTGCAGCGGATTTGCCCAGGCCGCACAGGGCCGTGCTGCTTATGGTATCCGCCAGCTCTTCCAGCAGCACCAGGTCTTCCATACTGCCCTTTCCGGCAACTATTCTTTCCAGTATCTCCAGCATCCGCTTTGTGCCTTCCCTGCAGGGAACGCATTTTCCGCAGGACTCGTTCTGGGTAAAGTTCATAAAGAATCGTGCAACCTCGACCATACAGGTGTCTTCATCCATTACAACAAGACCGCCTGAGCCTATCATGGCCCCCACCTTCTTAAGTGAGTCAAAGTCCAGGGGAAGCTCCAGGTGTTCCTGGGTAAGACAGCCTCCGGAGGGTCCTCCTATCTGGACGGCCTTGAATTTCTTTCCGTCCTTGATACCGCCGCCTATGTCAAAGATTACTTCCCTCAGAGCGGTACCCATGGGAACTTCTATAAGTCCTGTGTTATTTACATTTCCGGTAATGGCAAAGGCCTTTGTTCCCGGACTGTTTTCCGGACCGATACCCCGGAACCATTCACTTCCGTTTCTGATTATCAAGGGTACGTTTGCGAAGGTCTCTACATTGTTCAGCACGGTAGGCTTCTGCCACAGCCCCTTTTCAACCGTCCTGGGCGGCTTTACCCTTGGCATTCCTCTTTCCCCCTCTATTGAGGCGGTCAAGGCACTGCCCTCTCCGCAAACAAAGGCTCCTGCACCCTTATTTATATTAATGTCAAAGGAAAAACCCGAAGCAAGTATGTTTTCTCCCAATAAGCCGTGCTTTCTGGCATCCTCTATTGCAATCCTGAGTCTATCCACCGCAAGAGGATATTCGGCTCTCACATATATGTAGCCTGCGGTGCTTTTTGTAGCATACCCTGCAATGAGCATGCCTTCTATTACTCCATGAGGGTCGCCCTCCATGATGCTTCTGTCCATAAAGGCTCCGGGGTCACCTTCGTCACCGTTACAGACAATGTATTTTACCTTGCTGTCCTGCTTCAGCACCTGTGACCACTTTCTTCCGGCCGGATAGCCTCCGCCCCCTCTTCCTCTGAGATTGGAATCAATTATGGATTGACAAACCTCCTGGGGCTCCATTTCAAACAGTACCTTGCTAAGAGCCTGGTAACCGCCTTTTGCAACATATTCCGTAAAGGATTCGGCATTTATGCTGCCGCAATTCTTCAGAACCTGTCTTGTCTGCTTGTGATAGAAGGGAATATCCTCCTGCGCTTTGTAAATACGGTTTTCTGAGCTGTACATCAAACGCTCCACAGGTCTGTTATTTATGAGTGTATCTTCAACAATCTCAACGCAATCTTCCAATTGCACTCTTAAGTACAAATAATTTTCCGGCTCGATTCTAACCAGTGGGCCCATTTCACAAAAGCCGTGACAGCCGCTTTTCTTAACACCGATGCCTTCCTTTTCATATTCCAGCTCCAAATCCACCAGCAGCTCGTGCTGTTCAATCAGCTCCCTGATCCTGTTGTAGATTTCTATAGAGCCTCCGGCAACACACCCTGTTCCTGCACATACCAGAACCTTCTTTTTCTGATTTTCCAGCGCCTTTATCGACTTGGCGGAAAAGGTTTTTAATTCTTCCAGATTATTTATTTTCATTATCCTTCACTCCTTAAAGTCTTTAAAATTTCTATAGTCATTTCAGGCGTCATTTTTGCGTACACCTTGTCGTTTATGGTAATAACAGGTGCAAGTCCGCAGGCTCCCAGACAGGAAACCGTCTCCACTGTAAACAGCATATCGTCTGTGGTATGCTTTTTGTCATCCAGTCCCAGCTCTTTTCTCATGGCATTGAGAATAGGAATTGATTTTCTTACATGACAGGCAGTTCCATCACAGACCTTTATTATGTATTTTCCCTTTGGAACCAGAGAAAAATTTTCATAGAAGGTTGCCACACTGAATATTTTAGAAAGATTTATGTCCAATTTCCGTGCCACATGTTCCAGTAAATCCTCCGGCAAATACTTGTATTCATTTTGAATTTCCTGCAAGACTGCAATAAGATATGATTTGTTATAATCATATTTATTTAATACGGCATCAACAACTTCAATTTTTGAATCCTTCATTTATTTCGCCTCCCCGATACGTGAAAAATAACCTTATTTATTTTGTTTTTACATTGTTATTTTTTTATCAAATTCATTTTAATACCTGCAGTCAGGTATCATCAATGTTTATATAGGAGTACAATCCTGAAAAAATATTGTAGATACGGTATTTTCTAAATTTGGCTTATTACCATGCTGTGACATACATGAGCATATTTGAGCAGACGTAAGCGGGTATAAAAAAGCCGCATTTCAAGTCAAACCTGAATATGCGGTAATGAAATAAATTGTGGCGAATTGGCCATTATTAAAATTTGTATAATAAATCAGCGCTCAGCTGCCTTAAAAACTTCTTCACTTGTCCAAATCCCAGGTTATTCCGTTCCTGTCGATTACTACTGCATGCAAGGTCCCCCAGAAGGATTCACCCAGCTCTTTCTCCACATCACCATCATCCTTTAAGGCATTATATATCTTCTGTATATCATCCTCCGCTGCTAACTTCAAAAATATATGGATATTAGGATTGGGTGGTTCTTCTTCCAATTTGTCACCAAAATACAGGATACAAATTTCATTTATATGCAGTTCTGCATGCATTATCTTTCCAGCTTCATCGAACCTGGGAACTATGTTTTTTAACTCACCGCCAAAAATCTGTCTGTAGTATTCAAGATTCTCCTTACAGTTGTCTATAAACAAGTTTGGTATTATAGTTTTCATGCTTTTCTCCTCCTCCGTAATACAGCCGGCTTGAAAATACTTAATCATAGAGCCTGTGGAAATGCTTTTATCCCAGGCATGCATGCAGTGTTACTAAATCTGTCTGCAAATATATTAGTATACTGAATTCCCGCAGTTTATATCAAAAGGCATAATCAATAACCGCTGTACAATCTTATTTCCATCAGGCCACCTCTGCAAAATAATTTTATATGCCGGAAGAACCCAATGTCAAGCTTTCATAAAATATAGTCCATTAAAGACTTATAAAGACTTAATTAACCCGTACTTCGGCACTTCAGGCTCATTAAGTCTTTCTTAAGCCCTTTGCAGCTTGAAACATAACTTTCTATACTTAAAACTTGATTGATGGTAAAATATTTACTGTCGCTTCCAGCCTTAAGCCGGGTATTGTGGGTCAAAACCCGCCCTGGCTTTCCACCTGCCGTTGTGAGGCTTGTGCAGAAACAGTACGCGCAATGTAAAGCAATATGCTTTTAAATCCTATAATATTTATCGCAGGAGGTGTTTATCATGAACAGCAGCAAGGCTTTTGACAATGTTATACTTTATTTGGAAAGAATCATTGCAGAGGGCTGTGAGATTGATTATAATGAAATATCCAAAATCACCATGAGTCCTGCAGCTTTGTTCCAACGTATTTTCATTTTTGTATCGGGAATAAGTATTGCCGATTATGTGAGAAAACGCAGGCTCACCCTGGCAGGACATACACTTAGAAATAACGGCATTTCGGTTATAGACGCAGCCGTTAAATTTGGATTTCAGTCTCATTCCGCCTTCTCGCGTGCATTTAAGGAGCACCATGGAATTACCCCGTCAGAGGCAAGACTTGAAGCTGTTGGGCTTAATGACTATCTCCCTATCAACTTCTCAGAAATGAGATTTATAGGAGGAAAACGAATAATGGCAGAGATGAAAAGGATTATTTACAAAAAAGCAGAGGAACGCTTAATGGTTGGTATGCACCGTGAGACCTCTTTTTCAGAGGGAGGCAGGGTGTGGCAGGATTTTTTCCAAAGCGGTGTGATTGAAAAACTGAACCTGCTGTCAAATGCCAAATGCTGCGACGACATTGATGCTAATGACGGCATTGGCCTTATGCACGATTTTATTGATAATCAGAACTTCCAAATAATTATTGGCGATTTCGTAAAGATTGGTACAGAAATACCTGAAGGGCTGTCTGCAAGACATATCCCCCAAGGCATGACGGCGCAGGTGCAGATTGAAGGAAATAGTGTTCCTGATATAGTCACATCGGCGTATTTACTGATAACCGAAGCTGTTGAAAAAACCGGGGAAGAGATCGACTATGAAAATTTCTATTGGTGCGAGGTATATACCCATGAGCGATTCAGTAAACCGCTAAACAGGGGTGAAAAGGTAATTATCGATTATATAATGCCTATTAAGTCCAGGACAGAGTAGGGAATAAGCTCAAGAAAATTCGCTGCGCTCAGTTTTTACAGTGCTTATTGGTGTGAAGTGCAGCAAATTTTCTTGTTCGCTAGGGGGAACTACTTCCCCCTTCGACGAACCCCCTCTTGCCCGGGAAGCAAATTATATCTCAATTTCATTCATATTATATTTCTTAATTAATCTTTAACATCATAGGCTATACCATTTATAATAACCTGCTTAATTGTATCCAGCGGGAGGTTTTTGGAAAATCTTATACCCACATTTACATAATTATCAATATCACCCGAGTGATACATGGAGCCTCCGCTGTTCAAATCACCGTTTACAGATGTATCGATTATTGTGTTTCCCGTAGCGGCTGCAGTATTTTGTGTAAGGGATTCCACGCCGTCATCATATCTCTTTGATTTACCAGACGAGTTTTTTGCAGTATCCGGGATGGGTGTTTTAATACTATTTTCATTCATCTTCTTTGCCAGCAGCTCTTTAGATCCATCAGCAAACAGCAGCTCAATATTATACCAATATTCGCACTCCAAATTTCTTGTATCAGTACCTTCTAATGTCAGGCCTATTTCTGATAAATGAAATTTGTTGAATCTGTATTCATACCCGTTTGAATTATCTTCAGCAATCTCCCTATCCATAAGCTCCACAGTAGAAGACAAAGGGACTTCAATGTCTTGCTTCATCCCTCTGACAGAAAATTTAAGCTTGCCATCGTTACGGGAATATTTATGTGTTGCGCCGGAAAAGCTGATTTTATAATACCTGGTATATGTCTCTCTGTATTCTTCCAATTCTCCTAAGCCATAACCACTTCCAATATGCTTAAGGTCAATACGGTAGTTGTCAAAATCTTTTTTACTGCTATCACTCAACGCTTCCACTGATATGACAACATCTCCCACATATGAATCAGTGACTATTTCATGCACCTTCATTTTATAATCCCTGTTTGCAACAGCCTCTCCTACCCTCAGTATCTTTGTCTGCTGTACGCCTGTCAACTGGCTGATGAAGCTTTGAAAGCCTTCGTCTCTAAAAGCATAAACGCTTCCAGTAGTAATCAGTACCGCCGCTATAACGGCACAGGCAGCTTTGGTACCGATACTCCTGATAGTCAGGAGCTTTTTATTTTCCTCCTGCCGTATTTTACTCATTGTAAGCCTTTTAACCCTGTTCAGGTCAATGTCAGGAACACTTATTTCATTATTGCATATATTATTTGCTTCATACGACTCGGCAAATATCTTACGCATCCTAAAATTAATTTTCATAAATATAACCTCTTTCTTTAAAATACTCAATAATTGTTTTTCTTCCCCGATAAATCTTTGATTTAACAGTAGACAAGGGGAGCTTATACATGGCTGCAATATCCTCAAGCTTGTAATCCCTAAAATAGTATGCTGCAAGGATGTCTTTATCCGGATATTTCATTGTACCCATAAATTCCTTTACAATTGATATTTCTTCTTTCCGGATTAACAGTTCCTCTGTTTCCTCAGTATCAAACGCCTCGATTTCGTCATCCAATGGCTGCTCATCCTTTACCTGGCTGAATTTATTTTTGGTTATATTCCGGGCAGCTTGAGCCAGATAGGGCTTTATTGAATCGATTTCCAAAAGATTATGCCTATTCTTCCAAACAGAATAAAAAACATCTGACACCACCTCTTCAACATCCTCAGCCTTAAATACAGCACCACTGACTCCGCATACAACTGCCGCAACATACCGGCCGTATTTGTCGATAAGTTCCTTTATCGCCTTTTCATTGTTCTGCTTCAGCTTTTTTATTATCGCACGATCATTCATATTAATCTCCTATCTACAAGCATAGCGCGTACATAAATAGTAATGAAAGACATGCAGTGGCTTTCGCTGCGTGAAATCCATTTTGACTTGCCACGTGTATCTTTCACGCTAACCTCCCATCTACGCGCCTGGCGCGTACACAAATAGTAATGAAAGGCACGCAGTGGCTTTCGCTGCTTGAAAGTCACTTTGATACACAACATGTATCTTTCAAGCTAGCTCCCTCTAAAGCTATTTTTCAGATATGACCATGGCT
>JAEXFI010000047.1 GCA_023400235.1 Bacillota bacterium | reverse complement strand
AATTTATATATTTTAAAACAGGGATGAGATGCCCATAATACTGAGTTTGAGTGTGTACACCAGAAAATTCCATTCTATATAAATTCCTATATTCGGGGTTTGGAAAGGGGACTCCCCTTCCCGGGTTACAAGAGGGGGTTCGTCGAAGGGGGAAGTAGTTCCCCCTAGCGAATAAGAAAATTTGCTGCACTTCACACCAATAAGCACTGTAAAAACTGAGCGCAGCGAATTTTCTTGTTGTACGGGTGTAATGGATTTTTAAACTATCAATTTATTCAAGGGATTACAGGCAGTATTCTCAAAGGTTTGCAGGTGCAAGTTTGTGTGAAGAGCCGGTAATCAGCAGAAGAAGGGGACGGGAGGGATAGGATGTTTGGCATACCTGATTTTACTATTATAGCAGTATATTTGCTTTGTATATTGAGTGCGCTGCTTTGCGCGGTATATGGCCTGGTTAACTGGAACAAGGGCGGAGAACTTGAAAGTCAGCAGATACAAGAGGAAGCAGAATGGGAAATGGGCGAGAAATAGGGCTCAATCTGCAATCTAAAAATTCAGCGAAGTTTCTTACATAAATTTTCAAACAAACAGTTTCATATTTAAGAGTATGTAGTTAAGAATATAAGAGAGGGTCGAGTATTCTGGTGATAACTTACTCTTTAGAATTGTAATTTTATTATTTCACAAATTCTAAGGAGGATTTTTGCATGTTTTTTTATTCGATAATTGTTGTTATCGTATTTCTGTTAATTACTATTTTCCTGGGGTATCTCGGCTATAAAAACACCAAATCGTCTCAGGACTTTCTGCTGGCAGGAAGAAAAACACATCCATTGATTATGGCTTTATCCTATGGGGCCACTTTTATCAGTACTTCAGCTATTGTGGGCTTTGGAGGACTGGCTGCAAACATGGGTATGGGTCTGCTCTGGCTTACCTTCTTTAACGTTTTCATAGGTATTTTCATTGCATTCGTATTATTTGGCAAGAGAACCAGAAAAATTGGTCACAGGCTGGACGCCCACACTTTTCCGGAGCTGTTGGGTAAAAGGTTTGAGTCAAAGTTTATTCAGGGATTTGCTGCGGCACTTATATTCCTGTTCATGCCGATTTATGCTGCCAGCGTTATAAAGGGCGGAGCCAACTTTGTACAGACCTATTTTGGAATACCTTACAGCATCTCGCTACTGGCATTTGTTCTGATTGTGGCAGCATATGTGTGGATGGGCGGAATGAAGGCGGTAATGTATACAGATGCCTTCCAGGCTTGCATAATGTTTGTGGCCATGATGGTGCTGCTTATTACGGCTTATGTTAACCTTGGGGGCTTTACAGCAGCTCACCAGAAGCTCACTGAGCTTTTTTCAAACCCCGCAATCCAGGAGGATATAGCTAAATCCGTTTCATCAGGCTTCCAGGGCTGGACCTCAATGCCAAAGGGTGGATCTCCCATGTGGTGGAGCCTGGTTTCAACTATTGTACTTGGGGTTGGAATCGGTGTGTTGGCTCAGCCTCAGCTGGTAGTGCGCTTCATGACGGTTAAGAGTGACAGGGAGCTGAACAGAGCAGTATTTTCTGGAGGTATATTCATATTGGCCATGACAGGTGTTGCCTTTGTTGTAGGAGCCCTTTCAAATGTGCTATTGTTCGAAAAAACAGGTAAGATTGCAATAATGGCAGCGGGTAAGGTAAATGACAACATAATTCCGCTGTTTATAAAATCTTTTCTGCCTGAGTGGTTTGCAGCCATATTCCTTGTATCAATGCTGGCGGCTGCCATGTCCACCCTGAGCTCCCAGTTTCACACCATGGGAACCGCGGCGGGAAGGGATTTGTACGAGAAGAGCTTCGGTAAAAAGGGGAATACCTTGACCATGACTAAGACGGCTACGCTTGTGGTTATTGTATTGAGCACTGCAATAGCCTGGTCCTCCAACGGTCTTCCCATAGCAGACGGTATAATAGCTAAGTTTACCACCATGTTCTTTGAATTGACAACTGCAGCCTTTTTACCTGTCTATGCAGGAGCGCTGTATTTCAAAAGCCTTCCAAAAGCTGCCGCAAAGTGGGGGATGATCTCCGGTGCTGCGGCCTGGTTTGTGTGGACCTTCTTTATTCACTCAAATGCATCCTACATGCAGATATGTAAGCTGCTGACAGGCAAAACCTCCATTGTGCTGGGAACTTCTCTGGAAAAGCTTTCAATGGTGGGAACAACCTTCATAGCTCTTCCTGTGGCCATTGTGGTGCTGGCGGCGGTTTGGCTGGCGAAAAGCAGGTCTGGAAAGCTGGATATTGATGAAAAGGTTATAGATAAATGTTTTTCAAATGTATAAATAAAAAAACAATTATAAGCATTTATACCTGTAACGTGTTATAATAGAATAAAATTTGCTTTAAAGCAAAGGGAGCTGTATAAAAATATCCCATAATGCTGACTTGGTATATTCAGTCGATATTTTTATACGCTCCTTTATTTTAGGCTTTTGCCGTAGTTAAATGAGGAACCGCGATAATGGAGGAATTTATAATTGCAGTATTTTATTCTGTTTCTTGAGGGAGTTATAACCTTTATTTCACCATGTATGCTGCCCATGCTGCCCATTTATGTTCTATACTTTGCAGGTACCAATGATGAGGGCAAGGGGCTGAAGGCCTTCATAAATTCTCTGGGTTTCGTTCTGGGCTTCACAGCAGTATTTGTTCTGCTGGGGGCTTTTGCCGGAGCGGTGGGAGGATTTCTTAGTGAATATCATACAATACTGAATATTGTTTCAGGAATTATAGTAATATTGCTGGGACTTGGATTTCTAAACCTCATTAAATTGCCTTTTATAGGGCAGATGGGAAAGTTAACTGCCAAAGTGGAAGGTCTCAGGTTCATGTCGGCTATTTTGTTCGGAATGATTTTTTCCATAAGCTGGACACCTTGCGTGGGAGCTTTCCTGGGGTCTGCTCTCGTGCAGGCCGGTCAGCAGGGAGAAATGATAAAAGGGATTATAATGCTGCTGTTCTATTCTTTGGGACTGGGCCTGCCCTTTATGGTGTGTGCAGTACTCATAGACCGGCTGAAGGGTGCCTTTGATGCAGTTAAACGGCATTATAAGGTTATAAACATCATCTCAGGCGTATTTTTGATATTAGTCGGAATACTTATGATGACAGGACGTTTAGGATACCTGTTGTTGCTTTTGTCATAAAAATTATCTGAAGAGGGAGGGTGTATGAGTAGAAAACTTAAGACACTGATAGGAATACTGGCGTTTATTATTTTAATGGGTGGGGCATATATTGGCTACAATATTTTAAGTGCGCAGTTCAGCCCTGGCAGAGGAGAGTTTTCCCAGGGCAATGCCAAGCCGTCACAGAGCAGTACTGCAGTTGGGACAGGCAGTGGAGCAGAGAACCAGGGACAGGGCGGTAAACAAGGCAGTGAAGGAAGCAGCAAAGAAAGCAGCAAAGGAGGCGGTGAACAGAGCGGGTCAAGTGCTGAGGACCGGGTAAAGGCACCGGACTTTTCAGTAGTCGACGCTGATGGAAATACAGTAAAACTGACGGATTTTGAGGGAAAGCCTCTGGTAGTGAATTTCTGGGCATCCTGGTGTCCGCCATGCAGGGAAGAGATGCCTCATTTTGATAACGCATACAAGGATTACGGAGAGCAGGTCAACTTTATGATGGTGGACCTGACCGACGGACAGCGGGAGACTGTGAAAGACGGGCAGGACTACGTTGACAAAAAGGGCTTTAAATTTCCAGTGCACTTTGACACCCAGCAGGAGGCCGCCTATAACTACAGGATAAGATCCATCCCCACAACCCTGTTTATTGACAGTGACGGCTATCTGGTAGATATGGCCCAGGGTTCCATGGATGAAAAGACCTTGAGAGGTTATATAGAGGGCATCATAAAATAGTGCTGTCATACCAGCATAAAAAGCAACGCAATAGGTTCAGGCTGTGCTGCCATGAATGAACATGTTCGTTAATTTATTAGAAGCTGCTTGTTCACCTTGGGGCCGACAGTCTGGTTACAAGCTGGGAAGGCTCGGTTACGGGAGCTGAACAGGCAAAATTTCTGCAAACATAAGCTGCGGGCGTTTGGTCATGTGCCTTGTATTCCTGTATAAAAGGCACAAGCTCTGCAAGCTGGGGGGTTATGTTGGCAACAGCTACAGAAAATGGACTGAATACGCTGTTATAGGCATTGGACATAGGTCTGTGTGCTTTACCTGTCAAAACCACTTCTGAGGCATTTTCGGAAATGGAGTACATATAGGCACAGAGCATGTAACTGTGACCCGTTGGAGCGGCTTCCACCTCACCGCTGAAATAGTCCATTATACTTTTAGCCCTTTGTTCAAGCTCGGGCCGCCCGGTCAGCCGGGCTAATCTTATAAGATTCATGGCTGCCGCTGAATTTCCTGAAGGCATGGCACCGTCATAGCCTTCCCTGGGGCGGGTAATCAGCTCCTCAGAATCCTTGCCGTAAAGAAAAAGGCCTTTTTCATTATCGTCCGTAAAAAGCTCCAGCATTTGACCGTTTAATTTTATAGCAGATTCCAGATATTCCGCCTTGTAGGTTGCCTCATACAGCTCCAACAGTCCCCAGACCAGAAAGGCGTAATCCTCAAGAAAGGCATTTATTGCAGCTTCTCCGGCTCTATACCGGGCCAGAAGTCTTCCTTCCTGGCTGTATAGCTTTTCAAGAATAAAATTGGCGCAATTTTCCGAGACAGAAATAAACCTGCTTTGCTTCAGAATTCTTCCACAGTAGGCAAAGGCAGCGAGCATCAAACCATTCCAGCCGGTGAGTATTTTATCATCCTTGTAGGGGTGTATCCTGTGCTCTCGGCGGTGGAAAAGCCTGACACGGCACTTCTCGGCAAACTCCGTTTTGTCCGCAGCTAAGGAACCTGTCTCAATAAGATTGGGGATGTTATTTTCCTCAAAATTACCCGATTCTGTAATGTCATATAACCTGCAGTATTCCTCCCCATCACTGGATGCCAGTACATCGCTTATTTCCTGGGGAGTCCACACGTAGAATTTTCCTTCCACACCTTCGGAATCTGCGTCTTCCGCAGAGTAAAAGCCGCCTTCAGGAGAGGTCATGTCTCTTAAAACATATTCAAGTATCTGGCCTGCTGTGGCAGAATACTCCGGGTTTCCTGTAGCGCTGAAGGCTTCACCGTAGGCCAGTGCCAGAAGAGCGTTGTCATACAGCATTTTTTCAAAGTGGGGTACAAGCCACTTTCTGTCGGTGGAATACCTGCTGAAGCCAAACCCCACATGATCGAATATACCACCGTTTTTCATGGATACCAGTGTCTTTTCAACGATTTCAAGGGCATAGGGCTCCTTGAATTCATACCAGTATCTGAGAAGGAACAGGAGATTGTGAGGGGAGGGGAATTTTGGGGCCCTGCCAAAGCCGCCGTACATGCTGTCGAAGCTGTACTTGAGGTGGGAGAAAGCGTCGTGGATTGCATCCCTGGTTAATTCACCGCCAGTTGAGTCATTCTCGGCCTTCTGATAGGCTAAAATTTCACGGGCAGAGTCTAAGAGAGCCTTTCTATTGCTTTCCCATGCATCCTGTATGGCCTGAAGGAGACTCAAAAGACCCATGGTTCCCCTGCTGTCATCCTTGGGATAATAGGTTCCTGCAAAAAAAGGCTGTCTGCCGGGAGTGAGAAACACGGTCAACGGCCAGCCTCCATGCCCTGTAAGTGCCTGGCATACCGACATGTAAATGCTGTCTATATCAGGCCGTTCCTCACGGTCTACCTTGATGCATACAAAATATTTATTTAGCAGCTCTGCTGCTTCCGGGTCCTCAAAGGATTCACGCTCCATTACATGGCACCAGTGACAAGTGCGTAATTAACAGCAAATTCAGCTATACCCAATAGATAAAAAGATAGGTTTATCTTCAGCTACAGCTCTCGCAAATGCTTCAGCACCCCAGGGATACCAGTCAACTGGATTGTAGGCGTGTTGTAACAGATAAGGAGACTTTTCCTGTAACAGTCTATTGGGCATTCTGTTATTTGTTGTCATAGGGCATCACCACCTTTCATAATATTTTTGTTACCATCCAGCGTTTATTATAACCAAGTTATGTTGAAATTTATGCTATCACCTTCTCGGCCATACTCAACTCTTTTCACAATTGTTTTCAATAATAAATTTTTTTCCTGCGAGGTGTTAGCATTTTCCCAACCTTCTTTAAACTCTTTTACTTTACGTCTTAACTCATCTTTTTTATATACCCTTGAATTTTGGTTCTCATGTTCAAGTTCAATTATTTCTTGTTTTAATTTGAAAATTACCTCATCTCTTGATTTTTTTCTATCATCAAATTGCTTCATGGTATATATACCGTTTTCATACGCTTCCATTATTTTACTTATGGCGTTCTCGTTCTCAGCTAATTCCGCTTTTTTCCTCTTTAGTAGTGCCTTTCCTTGACTTTGTTCTTTCCTTTTATCTTGTATTTCTTCTAAACGCTCATTATCAATAAATCTACCAAGGATAAGGTTATATAAGCTCTCATAAAAGTCCTCAGTCATTTTTATACCTCTTTGGGGACATTTTATCCCATAGGGGTTTTTATAACTACACTTTATATAATCAAATGTTTTCCCCGTTTTAGCTTCTAATCGCCCAACAGAATAATTCATCAAATGCCCGCACTTTGAACAATACATTAACCCTGATGTGGGGAAACAACCTTGTCTGCTTCTCCGCGGGATTTTGTTATTCTGTGATAACAATCTTAAAATATCGTCGTGTTCCTCCTGCGTTTTTATCTGCTCATGGATGCCATATCCTACGCTCCATTCACTTTCATCTCTTTTGTTTACAACTCGTTTTTTACCATTACGGTCTTTTTTCCATATATTTTTACCATAAACAACTTTACCTAAGTGAAACTCATGCACTAATAGTCTTCTTATCGCATTATTGTGCCATACAGAACCATTAGGGGAGGGGATAGAGTGATTATTGAGCCAAACGGCAATCTCCTCGGTGCCTTTCTTATCTTGTAAGTATCTATGCTTAATAGCCTGGTAAATTTCATTTTTCTCTTGATTTACTACAACTTTTCCTGTAACTCTTACTTTCCCGTTTTCATCTGTTATAATTTCTCTCTCATAGTCATACGGGAAGGGAGGTTTGCCATTAGTCAATTTACCTTGTCTTGCACCATCTTTTTTACCTCCGACAAGCCTCATTTTTATTTTTTCATATTCTGCATTTGATATAATTCCTTGCATGCCCAACATTATCCGGTCATTGCTATCATTTACATCATAAACCTTTTCGGGAGTGATAATATATGTATTTGCATAACTAAATACATCAACTATCTCACCGAAATCTTTTGTACCACCTCTGCTTAATCTGTCATAATCAACCACTAAAACGCCATCAAATGAATTTTTTTCAACTAAATCAAGTAGTTTCTGCATAATTGGTCTACTTGATATCCTTTCACCACTTGCTACCTCTTCAAATATTTTATATTCCCAACTATTATTATCCGCATATGTTATCAGCCTATTTCTGTGATTAAATAATACATCTTTACCCTCATCCCCACGGGATTTCCTCAAATATATCGCAACTTTACTTATTTTATACATATCCATTTTGTTACCTCCAATTATATGCATCGAATTTTTCTCATCATTAAAAATTTTCATCAAACCTGGTTATGTTTCGTGAAGGGAGATGAAAGGCAATGGGCAAAATAATTTATACTATTACTGAAACAAATCATCCATCTAAAAAGGCTATAAGTGACTTCCATGAGGTGCTATACACTCTAATGACTAAATTACCAATGGATGAGGGAAACACTACTCAAACTCAAAATAAAGTAGCTTAACTTATCTACCTTGGGCATATACCCGAGGTTTTTTCTTTATACAATCTGATATAGTTATAAAGTCCTTGCCTGCTGCATTCAATCAGCCTTGCAAACTCTGTAGCGGTTATTTTTTCTGCTTTCCATTGTTCATAATACTTATTAAAATTTCTCGGTAATTCTCTTTTAGGTCTGCCTACAGGTTTTCCTGACTTTGTGCCGTTCATCATTGCATTTTCTAAACCTTCAATAACTCTGCTTGTTATTAATTCTCTTTCCATCTCCGCCACCGCGCCCAATATGGTCAGAAGGAATTGATACATATTACCATCAGTATTAAATCCTTCTTTCATAAACTGAACGGTAACGCCTTTTTCTCTAAAATATCTACATAGCTCACGCAAATCATCTACATTACGCCCCAATCTGCTTATGCTCTCAATAAATACCTTGTCACCATCTTTTACATCTAACTTTAATTGGTTTAATTGCGGTCTATCTGCTTTCGCTCCGCTTATCTTATCAGAATAAACCTTGTCAGCCTTAATACTACTCATATCAAATATAAACTCTTGACGGTCTGTTCTTTGCCTCTTTGTTGATACTCTTTGGTAAATGTAAGTCATTTCCTTGATCTCCTTTATTTTTGTTTTAGTTTCGTCAATAGTAGCGGTACTTCCATATATTGTCAATAAAACCTATCAATAATTTTTTTACACATTCCGCAACCAAATTGCATACCTCTGGCGGTTCTTTTTCCACCGTCAACATAAACTTTAGTTTTCATTTACAAATAAAAATAACCCTGTTTCAGATAATTCTTTAATGAGTTACTTAAAAAATCACCTCAAACAGGGTTAAGCTATTATTATAAATGAATACGTCTTGCATTACTGTTCTCTAACCTAAGAATTTTTCTATATAAACCACATATTTACAATTTAGTAGATACAGAATATACTAAATAACAAGAATATGAAATGCAGGTAATGACTATGTAGAAAATAATAGGTTTTTTTATAATAGCAATATGTCTGTTGACCTCAGTTATAGCAGTTTTATTGGCCCAAATTTCAATGTATTTAGACCAAATTGATAAGACATTCAGGACAGGAATACTATATCATATGCCTTGGGTCGTTTACCCACTAATAATTATTTCCTTCTGCATAGGAATCTACCTGTTATTTACAAAAAGAAATTTCAAAGAGTAAATTGAGTAGCTAAAAGTCCCCAACTTTTCCACTCATACAGTCCTGCCTAAATTGTTGTTATAATCTTTAAACAGGACTTTATTATTTTTTGTTCTATAATCCTTTGTGACTTTTTTCCTACTTTGTTCAGTCGAGTATCTAAAATAATCTTGCTCGTTAAGGTACATGACCTCACCTGTATCTAAAACAATGAATCTTTCACCTGTAATTCACCACCTCCAAATAAAAAAAGAAAGGGTTTTACCCTTTGGCTAAATGTTCATTATATAACCGCTTAGCACTGTTAATTAATTCAAAGCATTCCTGTTTCTCCTGCTCTGATGTACTGCTTTCAATGACCTTATTCCTTATCCTACTGCATATTGCACCTATACCGCCAACAGATTCAATATACTTGTATTCCGCACTTTTCATAAGTATTTCAATGCTTAGAGAACCTTCATAATCCGGCATAGTACTCATAACACAATTCAGAACTATACTATATAACGATAAACAGGACTTCATTTCCTCGCTTGGCTCTTTTTTAACATGCAATTTCTTTTCCAATAATGCCTCAACCCGCTTGATTATTGCCTCTGTATTCATTTTCTTAGCCTCCCAGCTTATCCAGTTTCTCCTTTAGTTCAAGCAATGTATCAACTTCTAATGCCTTTCTATCTTCCTGAATTGTTCCAAGCATCTGATAGGCAATTGAACTTAACGCCTTTGCCTTTTGTATGCTAATATCATCATTTCTCAACTGTACCCATATTGCTTTGAGTATTTTCCTTATGCCTGCGGAAGAATCAAATTCGTCTTTATATCTTGGTATAACTACCACCCCCATAAACGTCTAAACCCTTGCCATTGCTGTTCTTAATCAAATAAACGGTACATAAATTACAGTCTTAACAGCCTTTTAAACTCCTCAAAAACATCATCATTGTTAATTACTTCAACTGGCTCCAAAGCGGTTGCAAGCGGTTTTGAGCCTTCTTCCCAGATTGGACAATATTTTATATTGGCACTGATAAATTTCCTCAGACAAGCTATAAGAATCTCATCATTAGTTTCATACTCTCCATTATGAAAATCTATCCCGCCGACCATCACTTTTAATGAAGTCAGCGGATAGTTTGGTAACTGTCTGAATCCGATAAATTGTGATTTGTTCTCACTGAAAAACTTAGCCATCTTTAACTACCCCCTCATTAAAAATTCGCTAATCTTTTTTAGTCCCTGATGGATATAAAAATTAACCATCCGCTGGCTTGTCCCCATCATTTCAGCAACTTCATACTGATTTGTGCAATGAACTAAACAAAAATGGATGGCTCTCTTTTGTTTATCATTCAATGGACTCTTTTTGCCATAGACAGCATCATGCACATCTATATAAATTGACAAAGCAACTTGGTTACCCCGCCTTGCTCTTTAAGTTTTTGCATATTTGAAATTGCATCCTTTAGAATATTAATATTTTTATAATCTGTTCCGTAAAGCAATTTATGATTAACAGTCTGTCTATCATTCATCTTCAATAACCCCCATAAATAAAATAAGAGAGGCAATTTTGCCCCTCTTTAAACTAATCCCGCCAATCTTATTTGTTCCAACTTTTTCCGCTTTTTCTCTTCTTCAATCAATGAGGCATTATCTGATATAAATTTACTTTCAGCATATGCTAAATTAGCCGCTCTGCTTTTCATCTGAGTGAGTTCACTTTGAAGTGCTCTAATACTGTCTACACTTTCAACATTATCAAGTCTTTTCATATACTCAGATTGTATTATTCCTTCTTGCCATCCACCACGTAAACCACCATTTGCTCTGTGCCTTATTAAAGATTGTTCATATTCATCTTTTATCTTGTTCTTATATATTTCAACAGCTTTCTCTATCGCCCTTTTCTGCTCAGTAATCTTCGTTTCTATGCTTTTCAGTTCATCTCTCACAGCAACAATATCAATATCCTGCAAAAGTGAGTTTAATTCCTTTTCTTGGTCTAACCTGTTATAGTAACCCGTTTTTATTTTTATCATTTCTATGGTATTCCCTTGAGCTTTTGCCTCTTCTAATGTTAAACGCTTAACCTCGGGAACTGTGTTATCAACAACTTCGCCCCTCATTCTGCGTATTTTATCGGCTATCATAACTTTAACCTTTTCCGCATTTTCACTATTCTGCCTACTCACTTCCATGTTTAATTCTCTCTCATCCATTTACCATTGACCTCCTAAAATTTTTCTATTTGATTGAATAAGAAAATCCTCAACTGCCTCAACCTTAATTCTCCACCGTCCTCCAAGCTTGTACCCGACTAAAGTTCCATTGTTTAAATAATTATTAATTGTCTTAATCGAAACACCCAACTTCACGCCCAATTCCTTCGGTGTGAGTTCCTTTTGATTCATAATATTAGCCTCCTTTATTGAAGTCCTTATAGTGTTAAGTTCTTCTGATATAAAGGATACATTTCCTGATTTTCCATACATAGAATTTATAGAAAGACAAAAAAAAGCAACTACCATATAATTGGTAAGTTACTTTGCAAAATCTATATCGTTGTTAAATTTTCTTTTGAATAGGGTTTTCCTTCTTTATCTGTCCACGTGGTAGTAACTGTAAATTTATCAGATGTACCACCATGTACTATAATATGTTCCTCAAAATTCTTTCCTGATTCAAGATGCTCAAAAGGTACTTTTTTACTATGTACAAAGACTTGACTTTCTTTTGGAATATTATAATTGACGTTGTAGGCGGTAGCTTTACCTGAGTTCCATATTTTCAATACATATCTGTTTTCAGAAATTTTTACAACGCGAGCCTCAACACAAGCCTTAGTAGCCTCTTCGCGCTCTTTCTCTTTTTCTTCCAACGCATATTGCTTTAACTTTTCTTCAACGTCATAAAGCCTTTTTTGAATCTTTTTTGCTTTTCTTGAATCTATATAGGAAAGAACTGATAAAACAATAGCCATAGAGGGAAACCCATATTTAACCAAGTCAATGAAGAATCCTTTAAAAATTGTCCAAATAGCTGATAAATCCATGATAACACCCCTCTACTTAAACAATTTCTTTATCGCTTTAATGGCTTCCTCTTTGATATCTTGAAGGTTTGCGTCGATTATGTACCTGTTATCCTCAATAAGTTGTTCCTTAGTTGTAACCCGACCACAATCAGAGCACTTAACTTCTGCGCTATTGTCAGCATCCTGCAAATTAATTTTCTCATCAATACAGGAGAACTGGTCATTCCCACAAACACTGCATTTCATAGTAACAATCTTTTGTATATCCTTCATAACATCCCTCCTAAAAAGTTAAATGGTCTTTTGATACAAATTTTACCACATATAAGGATTAAATGGAAAGGATATTACTTAATCAAGCCTTATGTATACCCTGATAACCTGTCCAATTGGCTGTTAAAGCTTTATATCTTGGCGGCAATGCTTTCCTGCTGTTCAGTATCTCTACAACCATTTTGACCCGAATACCATCATCCTGAATACTGTCTATACGAGTAAACTCTGCATCAGATAATAATTCTTGTAGTATGAATAAATCCTCCAACACTAAACCCAAAGATATTAATCCTGCATCTGAATAATTATCATCAAATCTTATCATTCTGCATTCGCCCCATTTTTACTTATATGTATCTATTAGTTTATTATATAATATATTAATAGTTTTTATATAGTATTAGTATTTAAGGTTCAAAAGTGAGCTGTAGAAAATTGTTCTATAGACATTGGGGAATAAGGATCAGGGGAAATTGCAGCTTTTATCGTAGATGGCACCAGTGACAGGTGGAATAGCCGATGGACAGGAATATGGGCTTGTCCTCCTGTGTTGCTTTTTCAAAAGCTTCAGTTCCCCAGGGATACCAGTCAACGGGGTTGTGGGCGTGTTGTAAAAGATAAGGTGATTTCTCACTAATCAGTCTATTGGGCACTCTCTCTGAGCTTGGCATGGGCATCAACTCCTTTCGTTTTGTGATAAGTGTATTATTTGCAGAAAACAAAAAAGGATACCACATTTTTGGCATCCCATTTCAATATGTAGATGATAGACATAATTACAAACAAACAATAGGGTTATGTTCATGAAGAAAATGTTTATAATGCGAATATCTACTTGTCCAAAAATTTTAAAATACTAAACACAAAAGAACCACTGAACATCAAATTTATCGGTAATGTTCGCAGATAAAGGTGTCCAATGCGCATCCGTATGAAGCTCGCACATTTTCGCTTCCTTTGACAATAAATCATATGCTTTTCGCAAATCCTGTTCTGTCCCAAAATTGATACAACAACCACCTCTGGTATTAGGCATATCGACCGACTGCATGAATATTTCAAAATTAAACAACTTTATGCTTATGCCAACCCAATCAGTAATCCAACCACTTGCAGACGTGTCTTCTGATGTTTTTTCCGCGCCGAACGCTTCACAATACAATTCACAGGCTTCAATTACGCTGTTCTTATCTTTTAAGTTAAATATCAAGTAGCAATACGTATGTTTTTGGATTATTTCCGGTGTCATCGCTAACTTCTCCGCTACATCAAGTAGCCGATTTACATTCGCTGTATTTCCATTATAATCCACATTAACAATCTGGGTTTCAATCTCTTTCGCTCTCTCATAGAGCCGCTTGACATCGGATTTTTTTCCAAAATCCGCTTGCTCGATTTGATGGATAAAATCCAGAACAATCTCTTTAAGTTCGTGCAAAAGAGATACTTCTTCGTCAATAGCAACCACCTTTTTTCCGAGAACATCTAAAACGACTTCCGAGCCGGATGTATTGAAAATTCGTTGGATATCCTTGATGCTGATGTTTAGCTTGCGTAGAATCAGGATTTGCTCAAGCCTCTGCACCGTGGTATCATCATACAGCCTGTATGCATAATCGTCGCTTCTGGTGCTTGTTATAAGTCCCATATCTTCATAGTAACGCAGGGTTCGGGCAGATATGTCGTACTTGCTGGACATATCCTTGATTTTTATAAGCTCATTCATGGGGAACCTCCTCAACTTTGTTATAATAACAGTTTACACGCTTCCCCAACGGCAGAGTCAATAGACAAAACGAAGAAAATATAAATTTTCTTACTTAGTTGTTATGTTTAGCTTACCCCAGAGGCCTCAGTTCCCCAGGGATACCAGTTGACTGAGTTGAAGGCAAAGGTTTCAACTGTAATTGACTTTATGAATATGTGCTGTTTAACTATTCTTTGAGGATCAACAGTAAATTTGTAACCTTTTCTCTTATGTGGTGGTCTAATATGTAGAAGGAGGTCAGTATGGATAATATTTCGGTACCGATTATTGACAGTACAATAAAAGAACATACAAATGATTATGTCAGTGAATTGATGGGCAAATACGCAGACAGTGTATTGAGAATGTGCTATATCTATCTGAAAGATTATCACATGGCGGAGGATGTTACGCAGAAAACATTTGAAAGGGTTATGATGCATTATGGTAAGTTTAGAAAAGCATCCTCTGAAAAAACATGGATTATGCAGATTGCCATCAACCTATGCAAGAATCAGTTAAAAAGCTGGTGGTGTAAAAGGCAGAACTATGATGATGTTCCTGAAATGGCATATGATGTGGATTATGATGGAGTCCTGGACAGGCAGGAAGTCTTTGATAAGATAAGCAAATTGCCACCAAAGTACAAAGAAGTAATATTGCTATATTATTATCAGGAGCTGTCAGTATCTGAAATCTCAGAGGTCTTAAAACTAAAGGAATCAGCTGTGAAGGTCAGACTGTTCAGAGCAAGAGGGCAGCTGAAATTGAACTTGGAGGAGGAAGGATAGTATGAATGATATTAAAAAGGCTTTGGATAGCGGAATGAAAAATATGCATTTTAATAAAAGTTTGGTTTCAATTAAAAATAATAATTACAGTTGGATTAATAGCTCCGTGAAGGGTATTGCAGCAGCTGCAGCAGTAATAGCATTGACTATAGTATTTATGACAGGAACAGGTAAGACAGTGTTTGCCTATGCATATCAGTCTATTGCCAGTATTTTAGGAATGAATGCGACTGTGGAAAATTATACTACTATAATTGGAAGTTCTGTGAGTGAGAATGGAATTACTGTAACATTAAATGACGTAATTGTAGCTGAAGAGAAATTGATTCTCTCAATGAATATTTTGGACGGGCAAAAGATGAAAAGAGATGAATCCGGTAATAGAATCAGACCTGGCTATGACTTTAATCAAGTCAGCATTAATAATCCTGAAAATAGTTCGATAAAAATCTATATGGATGGTAAAGAAATACCAATTGCTGGCCTAAGTGGTACAGGAACGGATATAGATGACTATACTGTTAACTACATTACTGAATATTATATTGGCCATATTGATTGGGAGAAGGAACACGATTTTAAGATTGCAATATCTGAGATTAATAAACCTAGGGGCAGCGGGGAAAAAAGTGAAGGAATCCGTGGTAAGTGGGAATTTAACTTTGCGGCCAGTGGTGACGAAATTTCGAAAGATACAAAAGTAGTTAGGCTTAATAATGTTTTAAAATATGATAATGGAAGCTTATACTTTGAAAAGTTCGTTTCCAATAAATATGAGAAAGTATTATATGTATCCTCATATGAAGCTAATGAGGGAAGGGGATATGGAGAAATAGGAAATGCAGTAGATTTGATAGGGTATGATGATTTGGGGAATAGAGTAAGTCTTTATGCCCAGGCAGATTATTTCAACAAGCAGGGGGCAGTGTTCATATGTGTTGGCGGAACCAATATCAGCGAGGATGCTTCAACTCTGACTTTACAAGCTGCAAAAAACTGGACCGATGCATTTGATTCTGAAAAAGCTGCAGTAACAATTGCCATTAAGTAATAATCTGAGACTGTAAAATGAAATCCGTAAGATAAGCTTTCTATGATAAACTCAAAATATCATAGGAGGCTTTTTTATGGCAAGAATAAATTCAATGAGCGAAGGAAAAAAGAATTTGGCGTGACAATGTGTAATGAAGAAGATAGCCGAGGAGTTGTAACTCTTTTAAAATTAAAGATCGGATATATAAAATACAATATAGAATTATATGATAAATAGTGAATAGTATTTTATATAAGCATATAATATGAATATAGGAAACTTTAAGGAGAATAATTATGCTTATACAGGATAGGTTTATTTCAACGTCGGAGTTACAGCAAAATGTTGCTAAAACAATTGATAAAGCAAAGAAGGAAGACATTATAATAATAAGAAATAATAAGCTTGAAGCTGCAATCATAAGTATAGAAAAGTATAACCAGTTTTTACAATACCTTGAATGGAAAAGGGTTAGCGATGCTTTGGATAGTTCTCTTGTAGAATATGTTTCAGATGAAGAGTCGCGGCAGCATATGAATATTTTAATACAAGCGAAAAAAGAAAAGCGATTTACTGCTGAGGATATTGAGAAGGTAGAAGAAAGCGAAACAGATTATAATGCATAAGGTAACATATTCAAAAGCAGTTGTTAAAACAATTATAAAGTATGATAGGCCTGCAATAGATAGAATATTCAGTGCATTAGAAGGCCTTCCAAATGGAGATGTCAAGCGTATGCAGGGGTGTGACAATTCTCCGTATTTCAGGCTTAGAATTGGGGATATAAGGGCATCATTTATTAAGGATGATGCGAGCATGGAAATATTTGTTTTTGACATTAAATCCAGAGGAGATATCTATAAATAGCTTAGTTATAAGAGTTTTGCCATATTAAATTATGAGTATTAGCAGAGGTTAGAAAAGTAGGAGATAAAACCTCATTTAAAACCCCTATTATGGATTTTTAAGAATGCAATCGATAATCCTTTTTATGCTGTTTCTGCCTCTATTCTTAAATACAAAATCAAGGATACTGTTCTTAATTTCCCAGTCTTCCTTAGCCAGAACATCCCATAAAAGTGCACTTTCCCTGAGCAGCTTTTCATAATATTTGCTGTCCTCATTTTTTTTAACCCATTCTACAAGCTCTTCAAGAGTAAAAGTACCTCCACCATTTAACCCATCCCAATAAAAATCAATAAAATGCATAAATGTCATTATATCAGCTTTAGTAGTCAAAGAACCACTTCCTTTATACTCTATTATGTCTGATTCAAAAACTGTTAAGAGCTTTTACATAGGAACTATTCGTTTGAAAATTACAAATACTTTTCTAAATCAGCTAAACCATACACCATTTTTATGTTTGAAATATCATGTTTTTCTTTTTCCCTGTTTAACCATATGCCTGTAATGCCAATTTGTCCGCAAGGCAGTATATCTGTTTTATAATCATCACCAATATAGCAGCAATTTTCAGGGCATTCCTTTGCTGTCTCAGAAGCTATTTCAAAAATCTTTATATCAGGCTTTGCAACACCAACATCACCTGCAGTAATAATAATTTCAAAAAAATCCTTGATACCATTACAACACATCATTATAATATTTTTCAATTGCTTGTTTTAAGCCATTACATTTAAAAACGCGATTATCGTACTCGTGATCCCACATGAATATTTCACTATCCTTTATTCCAGCTCCTGTTACAGGATATCCAAAGTAATCCCCACATCCATTGCTTGCTATAAATAGAAGACAATCTAAGGGCATATACTCCTTGATTTCTCTGTTATTTATATTATCTTCAATAATCTGTTTGGTTGAAAGTATAAATTGATTATCTCCGTTAAATTCTGATAGAAGAGATTTTATTTGTTTCGGCAAGCTTATATTAAGCTTAGCTTCAACTTCTAATATATCTTTTTCTGTTGCAGGTGGATTAAATTTGACATTAGTGCCATATGTACAATTCAGTATCAGTTCTTTCCACATATAATTTCACTCCATCGTCATAAAATTAATTTAATTATATCATTAAATGAATGAGTATAGCAGATAAAAAACTATCACCAATCAATTTCGACGCTATTCCGGGTGCCTATAAATCAGGGTAAGGTCACTGCTTCTTTGAGGTTTATTATTGACATTGCAATCCGTGGAAGGTATTATAACAGTATAACCTGTAATACAGGTAGACAACATACAACTCGTGCTTTTGTATGGTACATATGAAACTGAAAGGTATTATCTGATATGCCAATAAAAAAGGTAGTGCATCAAAGTATAGGGGAACAAGTCTTTGAACAGCTTAAAGAGCAGATATTTAACAATGAGTGGAGGAGCGGTGAGAAAATCCCCTCTGAAAATGATTTGGCCGTATCCTTTGGAGTAAGCCGCATAACCGTTCGTCAGGCACTGCAAAAGCTTATGGCGTTAGGTTTGATAGAAACCAGGCTGGGTGAGGGCTCTTTTATAAAAGAAGCAGTTCCGGGAATTAACATGAATCCGCTTATTCCGATGGCTTATCTCAATGAAAACCCTTTAATGGAGCTTTTGGAGTACCGGAAGGTTCTTGAAGGAAATGTCGCAGAGCTTGCAACGCAGAAGGCTTCAGAGGAAGAGTTAGCAAAGCTGGAGGAGGCTTACCTGCTGATGGAACAGGTAAAGGATGACCTGCAAATGTTCTCAAAAATGGATTTGAATTTTCATTTGCTGCTTGCAAATATGACTAAGAATTCTCTTATTATTCAAACTTTTCATATATTTAATGATGTTTTGAACCGGGCGTTCACTCAAATTGTCTCAAAAAGAGGAAACAGTGCGGGTATCTATTATCACCAATTGTTGCTTGAAGCTGTAAAAAGCAGGAACTCCAGGGAGGCAAAGCGGATAATGGATGAACATATGCAGGACTTGTACAATTCTTTCCAAACAAACTTAAATAAATAGGTAACAGGAGTATTTATATGGATGATTTCAAGCAAAAAAGTGCAGCCGAGCGCTTGAACTGGGCACAATTAGACTCTTTGCAGCTGGGCTCCGGCTGGGACGAGGAGGACATCGGCAAGCTTCAGATTTTAATAGAGGATGCATATGGTGACAGCCATCCGGGGAGCGTTCATTTGCTTCAGCTGACAGAGCAGGCGAGAATTGGAGTCTATAAGGCGGGTGGATGTCCGGCAAGGTTTCACACAACAGATATTTGTGATGGGTGTGCACAGGGACATAAGGGCATGAATTTTGTTCTGGCATCCAGGGAAGCCATATGTGATATGGTGGAAATACACGGAAGCATGGTTCCCTGGGATGGAATGATTTTGTCTTCCTCCTGTGACAAATCTATTCCGGCTCATCTTAAAGCTGCTGCAAGACTCGATATACCAACGGTTTTTCTGCCAGGGGGAAGTATGAGACCCGGTCCTGGTATGACAACTTCCTTGCTTGCAGGTGATATTTCTCTTCGTCAAAAGAGAAAGGGTGAAATCAGTGAGCAGGAAATCCGAGACTATAAATTGACCGGCTCACCTTCCGTTGGAGCATGTGCCTTTCTGGGCACCGCAAGCACTATGCAGTGTATGGCTGAGGCTTTGGGGATGGCTCTGCCGGGAAGTGCACTGGTCCCTGCAACGATGAGGGATATCCAGGCGTATGCCCGAAATGCAGGTGTAAAAGTTGTGGAACTGGCTTCGAAGGGTATAACACCAGGCAAAATTATGACGAAAGCGGCCTTTGTCAATGCCATCGTCGTACATAGTGCAATTGGCGGCTCTACCAATGCAACACTGCATCTGCCTTCCATAGCCAGGGAGCTTGATATTGAACTAACCCCGGATATTTTTGATGAAGTAAACCATAAGATTCCTCATATCGGGAATATCTATCCGGGAGGTGAGCAGCTTACGGAAGCCTTCTGGTTCGCAGGCGGAGTGCCAATGGTACAGTTGGCATTAAAGGATTATCTGGACCTGGATGTAATGACTGTGACGGGAAAGACTCTGGGAGAAAACCTTGAAGAAATGCAGAGGGATAATTTTTTTGACAGGAATATTGGCTATTTGTCAAACTACGGATTAAAAAGGGAGGATGTTATAAAACCCATAAATATGGCCAGCGAAAAAGGATCAATTGCCGTTTTAAAGGGAAACCTTGCTCCTGAAGGGTCAATAATAAAATATTCGGCTTGTACCAAGGAAATGCGCAGGCATAAAGGGCTCGCCAGAGTCTATGATTGTGAAGAGGCTGCCTACAATGCAGTTGTTAATAATGAAATAAACCCCGGTGAGATTATTGTAATCCGCTATGAGGGGCCCAGAGGCAGCGGAATGCCGGAAATGCTGATGACCACAGAGGCCATTGTCTGTGATAAGAGGTTGAATGGCACAGTGTCACTTGTAACTGACGGAAGGTTTTCAGGCGCCACACGGGGAGCGGCAATCGGGCATGTTTCGCCGGAGGCGGCGGCAGGAGGCCCCTTAAGTCTTATAGAAACGGGAGATATCATTGAATATGATATAGAGCAGCGGAGTCTGAATGTGGTGGGCATCAACCGGAAAGAAGCCGCTTTTGAGGAAGTACAGAGAATTTTTGCCGAGAGGAAAAGTAAAAAAGAGACTCAGCCTGAAATTTTCAGAAAGGGCTTATTAAAACGATATACCAGTGCTGCCCTTTCCGCTATGGAAGGTGCGGGCTACTAATAAAATTATACTAACAAAATTAAAGGAGCTATTACCATGACATGTAATTATATTACACCGGCAGTAACTGCATTTGACAAAAATAGAAAGTTGGATGCCGAAGCACTTGAGCACCTATATGAACACCTCATTCAAGGGGGAGTAGACGGTATCTTGATTTTGGGAAGCATTGGAGAGTTCTTCGCAATTTCCATGGAAGCAAAAAAAGAGCTCATTCGTTTAGCCGTAAAGCTTATAAATGGGAGAACGAGGCTGCTGGTGGGTACTGCAAGCATGGACGTAAACGAAACCCTGGAGCTTTCAAATTATGCCCATGAGCAAGGTGCAGATGGGGTTGTGCTGATTTCACCCTATTACTTCAGCCTGAATGACGAAAGCATTTTTGAATATTATAGTATGGTGGCAGGAAGCTGCTCCTGCGACTTGTATCTTTATAATTTTCCTGACAGGACCGGGTACGATCTTTCACCGGAAGTAACCTTAAAGCTTTTGCGCAAGCATAAAAATATTGTGGGTTATAAGGATACTATTGCAGGTATGGATCACACCAGAGAGTTGATAAAATTAATAAAACCTGAGTATCCTGAATTCAAGATTTATTCAGGGTTTGATGACAATTTCGCCCGTAATGTCATATCTGGCGGGGATGGCTGCATTGGAGGGCTGTCAAATCTTGTACCTGGGCTGTGCAGTGACTGGGTTAGAGCTTTTAAGGATAGTAACCTTCACCTGGTAGGGGATATTCAGAGGAAGATTGACCGGCTTATGGATATATATCAGGTAGGCAAGCCTTTTGTCCCGTATATCAAGAAGGCAATGCTTATAAAAGGAATACCCCTGAAGGAATATTGCTCATTTCCGCTGCCAGAGGTAAAAGAAAATGAAGCTGCTGTGTTGAAGGATATTTTGAAAAGAAGTAAATTGGTTTGAGCATAATGTGTTTTAGCATAATGTAGAATTTACTTCAGGCGCAAGGTAAAAAACACTCACATAAAATCTAGTGGTCTGTAACACTAAAAGTCACATATTGCAGGAGGTTTTATGAAACTTTTGCCACAAAGCTTTACCAGTTTCAAAATGAACAGTATTTTTATAAGGATATTTTTCTCAACCATGGGTCTTGTTTTGGCATCTGTTCTGGTTGTGGCATGCATTTCCTATTGGAATTCTACAAACATGATGATAAAAGAAGTAAAAAGCAACAACATGCTGGTATTGAAACAGGCGCAGGAAGGTATCGACAGGGAGATAAAATCAGTTGAGAGCATTGCCATGCAAGCATCACTGGACCGCAGAATAACCAAGGCCCTATATATTTCCCGGGAAGATTCATACTATGAAGCCGATGTATACCGGGATATTATTACCTATTTAAATTCAATTAAGGCCAACAATGACAATATAGCCAGCATTTGGGTGCATTTTAACAAGGCCGACCTGGTTTTGGAGAACCAGGGAAAGTATGATTCCAAATTATTTTTTAACGAGGTCTGCAGATATTATACTAATATTGTCTGGAAAGAGATTTTCCAGCAGAATTCGGGTTTTCATTCAGCCGGAAGACAGGAGATAGGGCGTGATCTCCTCAGGATTCCGGTAGTTGTGTTTTTGAAGTCATTGCCTGTAAATGAGCTTCGGCCAAAGGGAACGCTGGTGGTGAACCTGGATGAGCAATTTTTTTATAAGCAAATGGGAGGAAATACTGAAGAAAAGGTAGTAATCAATTACATTGCAGACTCTCATAAAAATGTCATATTTACAAATGAAAAAGCATTTCAGGAAAACAAGGAGCAGAAGCTGGCCAGAACTGTACTGGAAAACACCTTGGACAGAATGGACTCGGCTCAGGGAACTATTGACATTAAGTTTGACGGAAAACCCTTTACAGTCCAATTTATCAAGTCCAAGGCAAATGACTGGAATTATATATCTGTCACACCTACCGGTTACATTTCACAAAGAGCAAACGGCATCAGGAATGTGACCATATTTGTGGCTCTGATGAGCATGCTTGTAAGTATAATTTTAGCCTACTTTCTGGTGAAACGGCTCTACAATCCCATTAATGATATTTTAAATTATATTAGCATTATGAACAATAAAAAGCTGGATAATCATAAGGAAAACAGCAAGGATGAGTTGAAGTTCATCAACAGGATCATAAGTTATGTATACAATGAGAACGAAAGCCTGAGGGACTCCTTTAATAAAAGCCGTTCCATATTGAGAGAAAAGTTTTTAAATGATATAACAAACGGCAGGGTTACAAAGGAGCGTTACAGGGAGATAGGAAGCGAAGCAGGTGTTGATATGCCCTTTCCGCTTTTTCAGATTATCGTTTTTGAAGTAGATGACTATGCATCTGAAACATTAAAAAGGCATCGGAAGCTGAATCTGAATTTTGTTCAAAAGATGGAGGAGCTTGCCGGAGAGGCCTTGAATGAAAATGTAAAATGTTATCCCGTTCAGAAGGATGAGTGTATTTTTGCCTGCATATTAAACTCTGATGAGAGCTTTTATGAATTAGAGGGAATCAATGGGTATCTGTTAAAAGTCAGGGATTACTTCAAAAACAACCATGAATTGACTTTTACCATTGGAGTAGGGCGTCGCTACAATAGCATGGAAGAATGCTCCATGTCCTTTGTGGAAGCACTTCATGCTCTTAAATACAAGATAGTCAAGGGACAAAACACTGTTATCTACATTGATGAAGTGAGTAATATTGGCGGCAATAATTTTGAATACTCAATTGAAAAGGAAAAGCAGCTGGTAACTATTCTGAAATCTGGGGATATTGCGGCAGCGAATCAGACTCTTTCGCAAATCATTACGGACAATCTTGATAAAAAATCCATGACGCCGGAGATGATAAATAATTTGTTCAGCGCTCTGGTTGGTACTGCAATCCGGTCCATTTATGAAATGCAGGCTGCAATTACAAAAATATTCGGAGAAGAAATTGATATTTATTCAGAAATGACAGCAAAAAGTATAGTTGACGAAAAAAAAGACTATATTAATTTTATTTTCAGATCTATATCTAATTACGCCAATGATCGAAAGAATTCTCAGAATACGAAGGTATACGAAAAAATAAAAGTGTTTGTGGAGGAAAATTATCAAAAGGAGCTTTCCCTTGAAAGGGCAGCAGAGGTTGTAGACCTGTCACCGTCTTACCTGAGCTTTATTTTTAAAGAAATTTCAGGGACCAATTTTGTGGATTTTATTAATAAGTTCAGAGTTGAGAAGGCCAAGCTGCTGCTGACTGCCACATCAATGACAGTAGCGCAGGTAGCAGAAGCTGTGGGATATATTAATGCCAACAGCTTCAGTAAAACTTTTAAAAAATATATAGGTGTATCACCAGGGTTATTCAGAGATATGTAGTGTTAACAAAGTCAACATGTTTTAAATATTCCACTTGCAGGAGAAGATTATTCTGAGGGAGTGTCGGAAAACTACTTAAAGTAGTGAGCGATGCTCCCTTTTGTTATGTAAAGGAAATAGCCTGTTAAGTGAATTTCCGGTAAGTTTGTATGAGGAGCTGACCTGGAGCTGACCCTGTTTTTAGAGATGCTGCGGCGTTTTTTACCGGAATACATCTCCAGGCTGATAATCATAAAAATATCCATGCTGAATCTATAAATCCAACCCAAAATCATAAAATTGTAACCTTTACGTGAGCATGGTTTTGCAGTAAAGTTGCAGCAGATGCACCAGATACCGAAACGAAATGGAGGATTTATATGCAAATCATACCTGCTGATAATGTAGGGAAGGGTAAGTCAAAAAAGCATCTTAACAAAATGTTTTTCAAAAACCCAGGTAAAATAAAGATGCTGAAATCAAGCTACCCCTTATTACTTATGTTTGTACCTGTTTTTATTTATTATGTTTGTTTTCGTTATATACCATTACTTGGGGCATTAATTATATCTGTAAAAAAATATCAGCCTGCGCTGGGGTTAATGGGAAGCAAATGGGTGGGGCTTGATTATTTTAACCAATTCACACATTCCGTTTTCTTTTGGAGATTAATCAGAAATACGTTGGCCATTAATTTTTTACAAATCTTACTTGGCTTTACTGCTCCGATTATTCTTGCATTGCTTCTGAATGAAATAGGAAAAAAATCGTTTAAAAGATTGGTGCAGTCTGTCACATACCTGCCAAACTTTATTTCAAGTGTGGTGGTGGTAGGCATCGTAGTCGTTTTTCTCTCGCCTACTACAGGTGTTGTAAACAGCATTATTTCAAAGCTTGGAATGGAGAAAATCAACTTTTTAACTGAACCCTCGTATTTCTGGATAATATATACCTTAATGGTAATCTGGCAAACTACAGGGTACAGTGCAATTATTTATCTGGCTTCGCTTACGGGAATAAATCCTGAGCTCTATGAAGCGGCAAAGATTGACGGTGCCGGGAGGTGGAGCCAGCTGTGGCATATTACACTACCGGGCATATCACCCACAATAGTAATACTGCTTCTAATGAGACTTGGAAGTCTCTTGGAGGTGGGGTATGAAACCATAATACTTTTATATAATCCAAGCGTATATTCCACAGCGGATGTTATAAGTACTTACGTTTACCGGCGAGGAATACTAAACGGTGATTACAGTTTTGCTTCGGCTGTTGGCTTCTTTCAGTCAATAATCGGACTTATACTGGTTATAACGGCAAACAAGCTTGCTAAAAAGTATACTGAAACCAGCTTGTGGTAAAGGGGGAGCAAAGGTTGAAAGGAATTTTGAAACAGAAAAAAAGGTGGCACCGATTCCATGCCGTGACTTTCATGGAGTTTTGTGCGAGATGGGAGGCATGGAAATAATCATGAAAGAATCAAAAAGCCGCATTATATTTCAAATAATTAACTATTCCATACTGACAGTCAGCATGATAATTGCCTTATACCCTGTAGCCTATGTATTGGCAGCATCCTTAAGCAGCTATGAGTTTTTGGCACAGGGCAAGGTGGGCATTATTCCTATGGGCTTTAACCTGGAAGCTTACAAAAGGGTGCTTGCCTATCCTATGATTGGGAGATCCTATATCAACACAGTATTTTACACCCTTGCAGGAACTGCTATAAGCCTTTTGCTCAGCATTCTGGGTGCTTATCCGCTGTCCAGGAGGTACTTTCCGGGCAAGGACTTTCTTACGAAGGTGGTAGTAGTAGCTATGCTTTTTAGTGCAGGTATGATTCCAACCTTTCTTGTTGTGAGAGGGTTGGGCCTGTATAATACAGTGTGGTCAATATTACTTCCTACAGCTATTTCCTCCTTCAATCTGGTAATCCTGAAGAACTTTTTCGAGCAAATACCGTATGAGCTGGAAGAATCGGCAGCCCTGGATGGTTGCAACCATTTGCAGATACTGTTTATCATTATTCTGCCGCTGGCAGTGCCGGGACTTGTCACAATCGGATTATTTTATGCGGTATATCAATGGAACAGCTACTTTCCTGCAATGATATACCTCCGGGACAGGGAACTGGTGCCAATCCAGATTATTCTGCGGGATATAGTCATTCAGAATCAGACCAATGATTTGTCTATTGACCTGGTAAAAGGCTCGGATCAGGTAAGTGAATCCATCAGATATGCAACTATTATGGTTGCCACAATACCTATCATGCTGCTTTACCCATTTGTGCAGAAGTATTTTATCAGCGGTATTATGATTGGTTCAGTGAAAGGGTAATTAAAGTTAATTAATATAAGGCTTATAAATTCCTTATTTATAAATGGGGAATCTATATAGAGATGTTTATAAATAATTTACAAAACAGGGAGGATTTTTATGATTGGGTTAAAATGGAAAAGAGCAGTATCATTTGCTTTATCAACTGCGTTGGTCATATCCTTTTTAGCAGGATGCGGTGCGCCCAAAGAGGGGGCTCAGTCCGGAGAAACATCAGGTCAGGCTGTGAATACAGCAGAAGCAGATGGCAAAATTATTGCAAAACCTATTACAATCAGTATGTTCCTGCAAGATTCCGCCGACCAGGCAATTAGTATGGACCTGCCAATTATTCAGGAAATCACCAAGAGAACCAATGTCTCCTTTGATTTTATTCCTGGTCCTGCAACAGAAGATCAGTTTCGTGAGAAGTTCAATGTGACTATTGCTTCCGGCAGTATCCCGGATGTTGTTGTGAGCCCCTTCAGGGATGATATGCTTAAAGTGGCTGAGCAGGGAATTTTTGAGCCTCTGGATGAGCGTATTGAGCAGAATGCTCCGAACTTCAAAAAAATTCTTGCGGACAATCCCGGATATATAAAGGATTTAAGAGCTTCTGACGGAAAAGACTATTTCTTCCCCTTCATCGGTGCGGTAAGGACCTTTAAGGTTTGGATGGTCAGAGAAGATTGGCTGCAGAATTTAAACCTGAAACAGCCTGAAACCTTGGATGACTGGTATAACATGCTTAAGGCCTTTAAGGAAAAAGACCCCAATGGAAATGGAAAGCCGGATGAAATCCCTTACACCACCAGAAATACCAAGGCAGGAGTCCTGTCCTTTATGGAGGCTTTTGGAATAAGCGGATTTGAAGCAAATGAACAGTTTTTCATAGAAGATAATAAAGTGAAATATGCCTATACGGACCCCAGATGCAAGGATGCCCTGGCATTTATCAGTAAACTGTATAAGGAAGGCCTTATAGACCCTGAATACGCAACGAATGATACAAAGGTCTGGCTCTCAAGATTGACAGGTGATATTGCAGGTTCCTGCCAGGATACCACTGCTCGTGCTTATTCCTTAGGTGATGCCATAAGAAAGACAACCTCGAATGCAAATGCAAATCTGGTGGTAGTACCACCGCCAAAGGGACCTACAGGAGTACAGATGACCACAAGCCAGATGCAGCCTGTAAGAGGTTACACGGCAATTAGTAAAGATTCCAAATATAAGGATGAAATTGTTAAGCTTTTTGACTATTTTTATAGTGAGGAAGGCAGTATGTTAATGAACTTTGGTATTGATGGGTTGACCTATAGCATGGTAAACGGCGAACCTAAATATACCGATGCCGTAGCCAAGGACTCTCAGGGAAGATCAGTACTGTCCATGCTTAATGTTTTCGGGCACAGAGAATGGGCTTATAGACAGGACATAGGCTATGAAGATGCTCTTATGGATGCAAAGTATGTCCAGTACAGAAATGAAATGGAAAAGTATATAAGACCAACAATTCCTGCACTTTCCTTCACAGAGGATGAGAGAGATGTCATAAACAGCAAATATACGGAAATACAGACCTATAAGGACGAAATGATGGATAAATTTGTCATGGGCAGGGAACCGATTGAAAAGTTTGATGACTTTGTCAAGAAGATCAATGCCATGGGAATAGAAGATGTGCTTAAGGTGGAACAGGCCGCTTATGACCGCTATAACAAATAATATTTTAACATAACAGATAGTTAAGGAATAAGAGCGGGGAATGAAGAATTCTCTGCTCTTATTCATAACGAGGGCAGCTGCGGAGGTAAAACCAAAACCATACTTTTGAACAATGCCGGCCTGGCCTTGGCCAGAGCATTCCGGTGCAGGCCACATATTCTATTGAAACGAGGTATAAGCGTGAAAGATACACGTGGCATGTTAAAATGGATTTCACGCAGCAAAAGCCACTGCGTGTCTTTCATTACTATTTGTGTACGCGCTATGCGCGTAGATGGGAGATTTATATGTTGAACTTAAAAAATCTAAAGAATCCGGTTTGGAGCAGAAGTGATAATCTGCGTGATCCTTCGGTTTACAAGACGAGCGAGGGCTATCACCTGTTTTATTCTCGTTTTTCAAACAAGGATTGGAGTAAGCCCGAGAACTGGTCCATAGGACATGTATTCACAAAGGATTTTGTAACCTTTGAAAATGACAGGGATATTTCACCAAAAGGATATGCTTCACCAGGGGATGTTATTTTTTGGGGAGGAAGATATATACTTCCTTATCAGTCATATCCGGAGAAGCCCACAAAGCTTTGTTTCAGCCAGTCTGAGGATCTGATTCACTGGTCGGAACCTGAATTCTTCATGGAAGAGGCTGTTGAACTGCCGTGGAATCAGGCAAAAAGAACCATAGACCCCACCTTTGTAGTTGATGGAGATACTCTTCACTGTTACTTTGTAGGTACCGATCTGATAAATTACTCCGGACATACAAATCTGGTTGGACATGCCATAACTAAAGATGTTCAGCTGCGCCAATGGACTATACTTACCATAGATGAACCGCTGATCGGTGTTGGAAAGGATGCCCCCGACGGAGTGGAAAATGTTGTTGTCATTCGGCAGGACGATGAATGGATCATGATTTACAGTGAGGGCTTGAAGAATCAGCATCTGGCAACCGGTACATCAAAGGATTTGTATGCTTGGAAATTCGAGGGGAAAATAGGGATAGAAGCTCAGAAGTGGATTGAAACAAGATATGGAGCTCCTTTTGTGTGGAAGGAAAAGGATGAGTGGCTGATGATACTTATGGGCGAAAATGCAGAAAACATCACTACCTTTGGACTTCTGACCTCAGCAGATGGTGTGAATTGGAGGATGCTGCCTGAAAAATAGAACTCTGGCAGATTGTTTGGAACAGATACTTAACATATGTTAGTCGACTTATATAAGGAGGTTTTTATGGGAAATCAATTTCATGTATCCCCTAAAGGATGTGATACCTGGGCGGGCTCTCTAAACAGGCCTTTCAGGACTATTCAGCACGCTGCTGAGCTGGCGGAAGCAGGAGATACCGTAACTGTCCATGAAGGTATTTACAGGGAGCATGTCAAGCCTGTAAAAGGAGGAAACAGTGACGAGGAACGCATAGTTTATGAAGCTGCACCAGGTGAAAAAGTTGTAATATCCGGAGCAGAGGTGATTTCAGACTGGGTAGGACTGCAGGGAACTGTATATAAAACGGTTATCCCAAACACCTATTTCGGTGACTTTAACCCGTACAGGGAAGTAGTGAGCGGTGACTGGTTTATAAGCAGGGAAAGAGTTTTCCACCTTGGAGAAGTGTATATAAACGGAAAATCCATGTTTGAGGCGGCGAACCTGGAAGCAGTTTTAAGTCCTGTGCCTTTCAAGGATGCAAGAGAGCCGCAGTGGTCTCTGCATACCTGGTACTGTGAGACAGATGATGAAAATACAACGATTTATGCTAATTTTGGAGAATTCGATCCTTCCAGGAATACTATAGAAATAAATGTACGAAAGTTTTGCTTCTGGCCGGAAAAAACTAAAACAAACTATATTACTGTCCGAGGGTTTCACTTGACAATGGCTGCCCCCAACTGGGCACCTCCTACTGCACTCCAGGAAGGCCTCATAGGTCCCCATTGGAGCAAGGGCTGGATTATTGAAGATAATGAAATAAGCAATGCAAAAAATTCAGGTATAAGCCTGGGCAAGGAAATTTCTACCGGTCATAACGAGTGGACAAATATCGGAACCAAGCAGGGGGCCCAGCGAGAGAGAGATGTAATTTTCAATGCGGTTCATATTGGGTGGAACAAGGAAACCATCGGTTCACATATTGTAAGGAATAATGTCATCCATGATTGCGAGCAAACTGGCATATGCGGACATTTGGGAGCAGTATTCAGTCAGATTTACAACAATCACATTTATAATATCCATCACAAAAGGATGTTTAACGGTGCCGAGGTTGCCGGAATTAAGCTGCATGCTGCTTTGGACACTCATATTCTGAACAACCATATTCACAATGCCGACCGTGGTCTGTGGATGGACTGGCAGACACAGGGTACACGAATTTCAGGCAATTTACTGTATGATAACGATACAGCTGATTTATTTGTAGAAGTAAGTCATGGTCCCTATCTAGTTGACAATAATATTATGCTTTCTATGAAAAATATATTGGATTTGTCACAGGGAGGTGCATTTGTACATAATCTGTTCAGCGGCTTTGTATCCTTTGCAAGAGTTACCAATCGGTTCACGCCATACCACTATGCCCATGAGACAGGTGTACATGGCCTTATGACCATACTTGGAGGAGATAACAGGTATTATAACAATATCTTTACTGGTACGCAGCCTCAAAATGAGGAACAGGAAAAGAAAATAGATGTAAAGGATTGGGTACATCCCGGGATTATTGTTAAGGAAGACGGCAGTGTTCCAAAAGGGCTGGAAATATACGATGAATGTCCTGCCAAGGATGAAATCTGGTACAAGGATCTCAGGTCGGTGGATGAATTTGCCAATGCGCGTCTTCCCATGTATTGCGGCTCCAACCTTTACTTTAATGATGCAAAACCATATAAAAGTGAAACTGCTTCCTTGGTGTTCCCGGACTTGAAACCTCAGGTAGAGATAACAACGGAGGCTGAGAATGTTTATGTCATGTTTGATTTTGCTGATAGATTGAAGGAAGTGGAGACAGTCACTATTACAACTGACTTCTTAGGAATTGCTTTTGAGCCTGAGGTGCCTTTTGAAAATCCTGATGGGACACCCCTATGTGTCGAGAGAGACTTCTTTGGTAACCCAAGACCGGCAGGAAGTATGACTGTAGGTCCTTTTGAAGGGATAAAAGGCGGGCCTCAAAAAATCAAGGTCGCCCAAATAAAATAAGGGAGATACTCTATTTGCAGCCTTTTTTAGTTTACCATTAAAAGACAAGTATAGGAGCAGAGATATGCTGGAGGGTACACCTGTTAAAGTTTATAATGCTGATAACAATTGTTTTGATTTTGCTGTGGTGAGAGCAAAAGGTGACTGTTACTGTGTTGACAAGACTGATGCTTATGCTTCTTCAACCGAAATTTTTCTCACACCTGGCTGGATTGATTTGCACACGCATATAAATGACGGCTTTGGCATGTTTGGTATTAAGGCTGATGACATAGGCTATAAGACAGGTGTATGCCTTCTGGCAGACGCAGGTACAACAGGTGATTATACAATTGGTGGTTTTCGAAAATATGTAGAGCCGACTATTAAGACAAATATAAGGCTTTTTATATGCATCAGCCCAATAGGTATCATATTTAACCACGAATACAATGTACTGGAGTATCTGGATATAGAGAATACCGTCAAAACCATAGGAGCAAACCGGGACATAATCTGCGGAGTAAAAGTCAGGATGGCAAGGGGTGTAATCCGCCATGAGGGCATGGAACCGCTGCGTATAGCCAGCAGGGTTGCCCGAATGACCAACCTGCCCCTCATGGTTCACGTTGGGGAAAACCCTCCGTACTTGAGGGAGATAGAACCTTATTTGGAAAAGGGGGATATTTTGACCCACTGCTTCAATGGAGCGGGAGATTTGTGGAATAACGACGGCACGCCGTCAGAATCCTTGAAAATCCTGATTGAACGAGGTGTCGTACTGGATGTGGGTCATGGAGCAGGGAGTTTTTCTTTTGAGGTATGCAAAAAAGCCCTTGGGCAGGGTATAGGGCCAATATGCATAAGTACTGATCTGCATGCTCTCTCACGTGATAACCTTGTGTATGATATGGCAACCACCTTGACAAAAATGCTAGCGGCAGCCATGCCGCTGACAGACATTATTTATGGAGTTACAAAACTGCCTGCCGGTATATTGCAGTTGGAGGGCTGGTGTGATTTATCTGCTATACGGAATGCTACGGCCTTCCGGATAGAGAATCTACCAGCGGTTTATACGGACTGTTATGGAAAATCTGTTTTCTTCAATAGGAGGATAGTTCCTGTAGGGGTTGTACTTAATGGTGTTTTTTACGAATTGTAGAGTAAAGGGGCATGAAAACATAACCACGGTTAATAAGGAAGGGATAATAGTTGGTGCCCCGTAAGCAAGCTGGTCAGCTGGTAAATTTTTGTTGACTAATGCTCAATTGTAAGTTATTATAGTATGCATACACAATATATGTATACTTACTATAATAAGAGGTGATTTCACTGGAAATACAAAACATACTGGGGTATTTACTAAATACCAGTGCTCGTTTTATCAAAAGAAAAATGGACAAAGAATTGGAGACTTATAACATTACAACGTCTCAATGGGCCATACTAAAGCTTCTGGATTCTAAAAAGCAGTTGACACAGGCGCAAATAGCAGATGCCTTATTAGGGGATCGGTCTACTGCAGGCACTGTAATTTTCAAATTAATTGAAAAAGAATATGTTGAGAAAAACCTGGCTTCTGATGATAGAAGATCATATGTAGTCAGGCTGACTCCAAAAGCAAAGGGTATAATCGAGAATATTGAAAAAAAGGCAGAGGATTTATCCACTTTAGCATTAAAAGGATTAGGCGAAGATGAAATTAATGTACTGTTTCGATCATTAAAGAAAATCATTTCTAATCTATCAGAGGGGGAATAGTCAATGTCGTGGGGTGAGGAGATATTAAGAGCACTGCTGCTGTCTTTGGGAGCTTTTGAGGTTATTACAAATTCAGTATTTCTTTTAAAGAATGAAGGCTTGACGTTGGCGAGAAAACAGCATCAGGAACTGCCAAAAGATATTGCTGACAGTAAGATCAGGTTAAAAGTCGTTTTAATGCTGCTCTTTGGAATGGCATTTTTTACTGTATCATTTTCATCCTACATTTTGCGTAAGGATATGCATCTTACAACTATGTTGATAGTGCTTTTATTTTCAATTTATGGACTTATAGAAGCGATGTTCTATAAGTATTGGAAGACATGGGGATTTGCGGTAACTACAATAGTTTTATTGCTGCTTGCAGTATTCACATATTAACTGCAAATTTAGTAACTTTACCCCGGCTCCGTTATGGATTCTCCACCACAGAGCCAGGGTAAAGCGTTAAAAGGTCTTGCTAGCTTGCCCGTTATGCTGCTCTTCCTATGCAAGAATTTCAGAAACAGTGACTTTCATCTCTCCATCCAGCAATTCGCCCATAGCGGGAACAAGGGCAGTGAAATGAGGGGTATTCATATGTGCGTCAAGAATCTCCTGGCTCTCCCATCTTTCCATGAAGGCAAAAACGGCAGAATCTCCGGTATCCCTTATCAATTCATAGCTTATATTGCCTTTTTCCTTTATGGTTTCTGCTACCAGCTGTTTTGCAATACTGATGAACTTTTCCTGGTTGTGTTGGGGCACCGTGCATTTTGCATATACTGCTATCATATTATCTCCCATCTACGCGCATAGCGCGTACACATATAGTAATGAAAGGCACGCAGTGGCTTTCGCTGCTTGAAAGTCACTTTGATACACAACATGTATCTTTCACGCTAACCTCACATCTACGCGCCTAGCGCGTACACAAATAGTAATGAAAGGCACGCAGTGGCTTTCGCTGCTTGAAAGTCACTTTGATACACAACATGTATCTTTCAAGCTAATATCTCCTATCGTATAAAGTGGGTTGCCATACGTGGTTCTCTTTCCGGATAAGGATGCTGGGAGCCTGAAATAGTCTTTAGCATCCACGCCATATTATTTCCCAGGGTACGCATTGTCTGAAGCCCTTCCAGATCTTTTCTCACATCCTCGGGAGTAAAGCCGTGTACGGAATTCCAGTATTGTGAGGTAACTACCGGCATCTGATTAATAGTGAAATACTTGTTCAACCTGTCAAAGGATGCGCTTGCTCCGCCTCTTCTACAGCTTACCACAGCCGCAGCAGGCTTATTTGTCAGGAGTGAGCCTGAGGAATAAAATATCCTGTCCAGCAAAGCACAAAGAGACCCGTTAGGCCCTGCATAATACACAGGTGAGCCCACTACGATTCCATCTGCTTCTTTTACCCTTTCAATAAATTCATTGTACTGCTCATCCTTAAAAACGCAGCTTCCAAGCTTATAACAAGCCTTGCAGGCGGTGCAGCCCTGCACCGGTTTTTTCCCAATGTGAAACATTACGGTTTCAATACCGTTTTTGTCAAGGGCCCCAGCCACCTCTTGCAGGGCTGTGTAGGTACAGCCCTCCTTGTTGGGACTGCCATTTACCAATAATACCTTCATAAATCCTTCTCCTTATAGTTTACAGTTATGAAATCTTATGTAATCACAGAATTAAGTATGCTTATTTACAATAGCCCGCCATGCAGTTACAATTATTTTAACAGTAAGGAACATTATTTCAAGTACGCACATATTTGTGCCTTAAAAGGAACCGGCTATGAATAAAGTAACCAAAAGTGAAAAACCTGTATACTGCAATAAATGTGCAGTAACTCACGCCCTGGAAATAATAGGCGGAAAGTGGAGACTGCCGATTATTTGGGAACTCTCCACAGTGGAAGGCCTCCGGTACAATGAGCTGAAACGCCGTCTGACAGGTATTACAAACATTATGCTGACCCGTTCCCTCCAAGGGCTGGAGGAGCATGGACTTATAGACAGAAGGGAAATAACCCACATACCTCCCCATGTGGAATATTCCTTGACGGAGCGCTGCAAGGAATTACTTCCTGCGCTGGATATTATCAACCAGTGGGGAGAGGAGCAAATGCTCAACCCCTGTAACAGCAAGCCCGCAAAATAGCTCAGGAGCTTTTTTGATTTTCTTCCACCGATGGAAATCAGTATTTACCAGAAACATTATATGTTTGTCAGCTTTCGCTTTTGTAGAGATGGTCCATGAGGACGATTGAAAAATATGCACCGAAAATCAGCAGGGTTGTGGCCATAAGGTACCACCACACATTGTAGAAGTATATAACATGCAGGTACTCTAGAATATAAGTAATAATATATAAAAGCACAATGACCAAGGCTTTGCCGTATAGCTTCCACTTCCTGAAATACATTATCATCAGGCTGATAAAAATCGGGGTGGTATACAAATTTGAAACCAGATAAGGGCTGGATACGGGGTTTTCACCCAGAGCCCTGCTGTAGCTCTGCCTGCCGCTCAGTATCAGGCCCCAGCAGATTGTGATGACCACAAGTGTTATCAGTGAAAAGTATATGTTGATATAGTGCAGCAGCCTGCTGGACTTTTTGATGCTTATGAAATAGTTCTTTTTAACTATCCAGAAAAGTGCTGACATTCCCAACAAAGTCATCCAGGTGCGATACCAGTTATGGCTGTATATACCCAGGGCCAGAAATATCTCTTCGATTATTCCGTAGGCTCCTGCAAAGATGAGCATCCAATAGGAACTCAGGTTGAAAACCGGAACCAGCAGCGCGGTTGCCGAGGCTGAAAACTGTGAGAAGAGATTTCCTGTCAGCTCATCGTCGTAATAGGAGGAGGTTATTATTTTAGGGTAGTAATCATATGCACTGAAAACAAAAAACAGGGTTATTTCCGCCGCAAGAGTGATTCCTGTTACAGTCAGATAAAAGGCAAGTGTGAACCTGACATTTTTTGCTTTACGGAATATGATTATCAGCTCAAATATTGTTACAAGCCCAAGCAATACGTACCAAACTGTATTTGTCCAAAAATATTCCACGAGAGTATTCTCCAAACTAATAAATATGTAAAGGTTATTTTAACCGTATTTAATAAAAAAATTCTAAAAGCGGTAATCATATAAAAAACTCTCAAGGTATAAAAATTTTAAGCAAAGCTGCTCGTACAGGAAGGGGAGTAAAGAAATAGACATAATAACAATAAAGGAGTAAACTACAACTATAAAAATTTTAACAAAGCACACGAACCCGCAGGAGGGAAACCAATGAAACAGGATACATCACAAAATCACAGGGCAGGGGATTCCAATCAAATAACCCGCCAATATTTTGATTCACTTTTGATAGAAATGCGTCATTTTGATTCGGTGCTGCCGGCTATGGGACTTGAACTATATGGAGAAAGCTTCTCAACACCTGTTATGACTGCGGCATTGTCACATCTGAATGGAAGCAGACCGGACGGTATGGCTGAAATGGCTAAAGGGGCATATGCTGCCAACGCGGTAATGTGGACGGGTATGGGAGATGAAGCTGAGCTGGAGGCAATTACTGCAACCGGAGCCCGGACTATTAAAATAATAAAGCCCCATGCCGATAACAATGTAATATATAAAAAGCTTGAACATGCCGAAAAATGCGGAGCCTTAGCCGTAGGAATGGATATTGACCATGCATTTGACGGCAGCGGACAATATGACAGCGTTTTTGGACTTCCCATGTCCGGAAAGACGATTGATGAAGTAAAAGGCTTTGTAAAGGCGACTAAACTGCCCTTTATAATAAAAGGGGTGTTAAGCGCAGAAGACACCTATAAGTGCATGGAGGCAGGAGTAAAGGGGATTGTTGTTTCTCATCACCACGGAATAATGGATTATGCAGTGCCGCCATTAATGATACTGCCTGAAATTGTAAAGATAACCGGGAACAGTATACCTGTTTTTGTAGACTGTGGTGTTATGAACGGTTACGACGTATTTAAGGCCCTGGCCCTGGGAGCCACGGCAGTTTCGGTGGGGCGTGCCCTGATGACGCCTCTGGCTGAAGAGGGTTCGGCAGGAGTAGAAAAGAAGCTGAAGGCAATTACCAGGGAACTGGCAGGTGTCATGGCTCGTACCTGTTCCGCTGATATCAGGCATATAGATCCCACGGTAATCAGAAGAAGCTAGTAAGGAGGAAGCTGAATATCCGGCATTTTCGCACATTGAGCCAACTACGCAGGTGCATCGCCGGTGAAGGGGTGATGCACTGTTGGTGCTTATGCTCCAAAGCCTTTACAATGCCGGGTAAAAAATGCTATATTAGACTGAATGGGTAGTATTCCAAAAGTCAGAAACAGTAATAAAGTAAGTTACTGTTTGACATGAAACTACATCAGCGTCAGATTTTATTTTATTTTTGAAAGGCGGCTCATATCCATATGGAATGGGACCCAAGGAGTTTCACCCCTCAAGCTTTTGGGAGGTGATATTTATGAAAATTGGATTTATAGGTGCAGGAAAAGTAGGATTTTCCCTGGGTAAATACTTCTGTGAGCACAATATGGAGGTATCGGGGTATTATAGTAAAAATCCGCATTCTGCGTTGATGGCGGCGGAATTTACAGGCACAACCGTTTTTAACGACGTGAAAGGCATTGTAGAGGCAAGTGATACTCTTTTTCTCACGGTTCCCGATGGAGCAATCGGAGAAGTATGGGATTACATTGGAAGTCTGCCCATCAGAAATAAAATAATATGTCACTGTAGTGGTTCTATATCATCATTAATATTTTCAAATATTGATAATCATGATGCTTTTGGTTATTCTATCCATCCTGTTTTAGGAATCAGCGACAGGTTTAATTCTCACAGACAACTAGATAAGGCCTTTTTTACCCTGGAGGGCACTCCTGGGAAGCTGGACGAAATGGAAGCCCTCATCAGGGGACTGGGCAACCCGGTACAGGTGATTTCTCCTTATAACAAGGGAGCCTATCATAGTGCTGCCGTGTTTGCGGGAAATTTCATGCTTGCGCTGCTGCAAACGGGAATAGATTTGCTTAAAGGCTGCGGTTTTGATGAGGAAAGTGCCGGCCTTGCCTTGAACCCATTAATGGAAGGAACAATAAAAAATGTTGCCGGGCAGGGGAGGATACAAGCCTTGACAGGACCTGTGGAGCGCTGTGATATTGAAACGGTGGAGCGTAATTTGTCCAGCTTGGGCGTAAAGGACAGACAGTTATATATGCTGCTTTCACAAAAATTGCTGGGCATGGCAAAACAAAAGAGACCTGAGAACGATTATTCCGGGTTGGAGAGGATGTTGGAAGAAGCTTATGAAAAATACAGTCGTAACATTTAAAGAAGCAAAGCAAAATAATGCAAAATTGGCCATGCTCACAGCATATGACTATTCTACTGCAAAGCTCATGGACCAGTCCGGAATAAACGCCATTCTGGTGGGTGATTCGCTGGGTATGGTAGTACTGGGGTACAAGGATACGCTGCAGGTTACCATGGAGGATATGCTGCACCATACGAAGGCTGTTGCCAGAGGGGTACAGAATGCCTTGGTTGTAGGTGACATGCCCTTTATGTCCTATCAGACCTCGGTATATGATGCGGTGTGCAACGCGGGCAGGCTCATAAAAGAAGGGCGGGCAAATGCAGTGAAGCTTGAGGGGGGAATTGCGTTTTGTCCGCACATCCGAGCAATAGTGGAGGCATCCATACCAGTAATGGCACATATAGGATTGACTCCTCAGTCTGTAAATGCATTCGGCGGGTTCAGGGTACAGGGTAAAGAGTTGGAGGATGCCAGAAGGCTTCTGGAAGAGGCGAAGGCTGTGGAGGCGGCAGGCGCGTTTGCCGTTGTGCTGGAGTGTATTCCGTCCAAGCTTGCTCGGCTTATATCAGAGAGCATTTCCATCCCCACCATTGGAATAGGTGCAGGAAACGGCTGCGACGGACAGGTGCTGGTATATCAGGATATGCTTGGTGTATTCACTGATTTTGCACCGAAATTTGTAAAGCAATTTACAGACCTGGGCTCACAGATGAAGGCCGCCTTTAAGCAGTATGCTGCCGAGGTGGGAAATGGAGAGTTTCCGGCTGACCGGCACAGCTTTGAAATATCCGATTCCATTATTGAAAAACTATATTGACAAGCTGTATATATTGGCAGCGGACATGCAGTAAATCACCCCAAAAACCAGGGGTGCTTTAGTCCGGCGGTAAAATATAAAGAGTAAATTGGAGTTGATACTAATGGAGATTATAAAGACTATAAGTGAGGTGCGCCGTATAACGGCAGCCTGGAAGCAGGAGGGCTTAAGTATCGGGTTTGTACCTACAATGGGTTATCTGCACGAAGGCCATCAGAGTTTGATAGAGCGTGCTGCCAGTGAAAATGACCGGGTGGTGGCCAGTGTGTTTGTAAACCCGCTGCAGTTTGGCCCCACGGAAGATTTCAGCAGTTATCCCCGGGATTTGGAACGGGATATGGCGGTTTGCAGTAGTGCCGGAGCACACATGATTTTTCATCCCGAAGCCGGTGAAATGTATTTTCCGGATTTCTGCACCTACGTTGATATGGATTCACTTACTGAGGGATTATGCGGCAAAAGCAGACCAGGACATTTCAGGGGTGTCTGTACAGTTGTATTAAAGCTTTTTAACATTGTGGGAGCGGACAGGGCTTACTTCGGAGAGAAGGATGCCCAGCAGCTCGCCGTTATCAAACGTATGGTCCGTGACCTTAGTATGGCGGTTGAGATAGTTGGCTGCCCCATTATACGTGAGAAGGATGGCTTGGCCAAAAGTTCAAGGAATACGTACTTAAGTCCCACGGAAAGGGAAGCGGCCCTTATACTTAAGAAGTCTCTTGATGCAGGCCGGATGCTGGCAAATGAGGGAGAAAGAAATGCTAAAAGAATAGTGGACGCCATAAGGGAAAACCTTTTGACCGAGCCCTTGGCGAGACTTGACTATGTTGAACTGGTAGATGCATTAACCATGGAAAAGGTGGAGGCTGTCGACAGACAGGTATTGGTAGCTGTTGCGGCATATGTGGGGAAGACAAGGCTGATTGACAATTTCTTTTTTGAACCGGGACAGGCTTAAACCCACAGAATAATAAAAGGGAACAATGCCTGAAATTGACGGATATGGAGGGTTAAATGAATATTACTATGCTCAAAAGCAAAATACATCGGGCAACGGTGGTACAGGCCGAGCTGTCCTATGTGGGGAGTATCACTGTAGACGAGGAGCTGCTGGAGGCTGCAGGAATTTTTGAATACGAAAAAGTTCAGGTGGTGGATATAAATAACGGCAATCGCCTTGAAACTTATTGCATTGCAGGTGAGAGAGGCTCGGGGATTATATGCCTCAACGGTGCGGCCGCCCGGTGTGTTCAGGTGGGAGATTTGATAATAATAATGTCATATTGCACAATGGATGCAAAGGACGCTGCAACACACAAGCCTGAGGTAGTATTTGTGGATGAAACAAACAGGATAAACCGCGTAACAAGCTATGAAAAGCATGGTGTGCTGGAATAGCCTGGTGTATGCAGTGCTTGCGCCGTTAAGAAGCGAATTGCGGGAATAAAACAGCAATTCCTGCCCTCTCCAGGCTTTACACGAGATTTGAGCCAGGAGAGGGCGAGAGTGAACAAACGGTAAAACTTACAGTTCGACCATCTTGTTTGCAATATTTCTGCGGAATTCAACGTCATGCTCTACAAACAGGATGGTAGGTGAGTATTCCAGCAGCAGCTCTTCAATCTGCATACGGGAAATAACATCAATATAATTCAGAGGCTCATCCCATATGTGCAGGTGTGCCTTTTCGCACAGGCTCCTGGCTATGAGCACCTTCTTCTTCTGACCCCCGCTGTAATCACTCATATCCTTTTCAAACTGATTTCTCGAGAAGTCCAATTTTCTTAAAATTGCCTTAAACAAGCTTTCGTCAATACTGTATTCAAAGGCATATTCGGACAGGCTGCCCTTTAAATTGGAGGTGTCCTGTGATACATAGGATATTTTCAGTTGGCTGGCAAGCCTTAAGGTTCCTGTATATGTGAGGTCTTCGCCGCAGATTAGCTTGAGCAGGCTGGATTTTCCGGAACCGTTTCTGCCGCTTAAGGCAATCCTGTCTCCCTTGTCAATACAAAAGCTGACCTCTCCCACAGCACGCTTTTCACCATAATATACGGCTATATCTGCAAGTTCTGCCAGGCGGCCTGTATGAAGCTCAAGCTGAGAAAGCTTCAGTTTTTCCGAACTCTCAATATTCCTGAGAAGCTTGGATTTCTCCTCTATTGCAGTCTGCTGTCTGTTTTCCAGGGTTTTGGACCGTTTCATCATTTTTGCTGCCTTATGTCCCACATAGCCTCGGTCGATGGCTGAACCTGAATTGGTAGTGCCCAGCTTGGTACTTTCTACCTTGTCCGACCAGTCGGAGGTTCGCTTTGCAGCCATTGACAGCCGGTTGATATCCTTTTTCAATTTTTCATTTTCAGCCAGTTCAAAACTGTCCTGCAGTTCCTTGTTTTGCCACCAGGTGGAAAAGTTCCCCTTTTGCACCTGTATGTTGGTTTTGTTAATTGACAGTATGTGGTCCACACAGTTGTCCAGAAAGGCCCTGTCATGTGAAACCAGAATAAAGCCCCTTTTAGAGCGAAGGTAATCACTGACCATTTTTCTAGCATTCATATCCAGATGATTGGTAGGCTCGTCTATTAAAAGGAAGCTGTTTTCCTTGAGAAACATGGCAGCAAGCAGAACCTTGGTCTGCTCCCCGTTTGACAAGGTATTAAAGGGCCGGTACAGAACGTCATCTGAAACCTCCAACAGGGAAAGCTCCCGCATTACTTCCCAGTGTACGTAATCCGGGCAGATCTCCTCTACTACCTCAATAGTGCTGTTGTCCATGTTTTTAACTTCAAACGGGAAATATTCAAAGGCGGCTTTTGAAGAGATCCTGCCACGGTATTCAAACTTTCCCAGCAAAAGGTTCAAAAATGTAGTTTTACCTCTTCCATTCCTGCCAGTAAAGCCAAGCTTCCAATCAGTATCAAGCTGAAAGCTGACATCCTCAAAAATATTGTCATAACTGCCGTCATATGCGAAAGTCAGATTTGTTACATTTATTAAAGACATAAAATATTCCTCCTGTCTCCGGGTTGGCAGCCATGGCTTTTATTTTTATAAGCGTAAAGATAAAGACAGGCAGCAGCCTGCTTACGGCAATATAAAAGCTGCAGGGAAGCAAATTCCTGCAGCTCAGAATACAGCACACCGGACCTCTGTTGACAGAGGCGGAATATATAGGCTGAGTTAAAAGAATTTGTATTTTTCCTGCATGGCATAATAAAAACAAGCGCACCAAACCCGCCTTGTTTTAATCAGCATTAAACTCTGCAAGAAAAATTACTTCATCCTTTCAACTCCAATCCATTGTTTTGTAAAAATAATATAGCATATGGCTCCATGAAATTCAAGGAGAATAATTTGTAATATTAATCAGTGCTACAGGTTAAATTAAATTGGAGACTATATTGACTTGGAGACAAATACTGAATATAATTATTTTATACAATTAAATTTTAGACAATTATGTATTATGCTATACAATATAAGAAGGAGGACGGTATATGAATATATATGATTTCAAGGCAAAAACAATTGACGGCAGAGAAATTTCTCTGAATAAATATAAAGGTAAGGTTGTGATTATAGTAAACACCGCCAGCAAATGCGGTTTTACTCCTCAGTATGAAGAGTTGCAGAAGCTGTACGGCAAGTTCAGGGACAAGGGGGTCGAAATATTGGGTTTTCCCTCAAACCAGTTTGCGGAGCAGGAGCCGGGAAGCGATGAAGAGATTAACAGTTTCTGCACCTTGAATTACGGTGTGGATTTCCAGATGTTTTCAAAGCTTGAGGTCAGAGGGCCAAATGCCCACCCGCTATTTGAATACCTCACCGGGCAGGCTCCCTTCAAGGGCTTCGATATGACTCATTCCCTTGGGGAAAAATTGAAAAGCATTCTGGAGGAGAAATTTCCCGAAACACTCGCGGGAGACTCTATAAAGTGGAATTTTACAAAGTTTTTAATAGACAGGAACGGAAATGTTGCGGGCAGGTATGAGCCCACCACATCACCACTGGACCTGGAGGGCGAAATAGAAAAGCTTTTATAGAATACACATCGGAATAAAATGATAGTAAAATTATTAATGTTTATGTAAAATATATTATGTATATTATATATAGGTTATATAGTTTTATGTTTGGGGGGAAAGCTATGATATTCTACTTTACCGGTACGGGGAATTCGCTGCAGGCAGCCGGGAATATTGCCGATTATAATTCTGAGAGCCTGATATCTATTTCAGAGAGAATGAACAGCGATGAACAGCTATTTGAATATAACTTAAAAGATGATGAAATTGTGGGCTTCGTTTTTCCGGTGTATGCCTGGGGGCCGCCGGGTATGGTTCTGGAATTTATCGACAGGCTGAGGCTTGCAAATTACAGCAGCCAGTATGTTTTTTCCGTGGCAACCTGCGGTGATAACATAGGTAATACCATGAAGCTTTTGGAAAAAAGACTTAACAGCCGGGGGATCAGACTTTCAGCCGGGTTTTCCTTAAGAATGCCTAACAATTACATTGTCATGGGAAATGTGGATTCAAAGGAAGTTGAAAAAGAAAAGCTGGAAGCTGCAGGAAAAACCTTGCTGGATATTAACAGGACCATAGAAAAAAGAGAGGCGGGAGTGTTCCGGACTGCAAAAGGTATTCTGCCAGGAGTGCTGACCGGCCTGGTCAACCCCCTTTTCAGCAAATATGCACTGGATACCCGTAAATTTGAAGCAGACCAACGCTGCACAGGCTGCGGAATATGTGAAAAGGTCTGTAATACAAGAACCATAAAGGTGGACAAAAGACCACAATGGGGTGACAGGTGCACCCAATGTCTGGCCTGTATAAATTACTGTCCCGTACGGGCTATCCAGTACGGAAAGGGTACAGAGAAAAAGGGCAGGTACACAAATCCAAATGTAAGACCCTATTAGTTGATATATGTAAAAGGTAAGAAACCCGCTGTTTTGAAACGGCGGGTTTTTATTATGCAGCAAATACCATACGCTCTGAGTTTTGGAATGTAAAATGTAAATTATTATTAAAGCTAGGAGACTTTATCATAAAACACACGTATCTAATATATGGGATTACTAAGTTGAAGCCATCAGGCTTACGGAGGTTTATATGATAAAAATAGACAAGGATTTTTATGAAAACGGCGAGGTGCTGTTTGTAGGCTACTCTGGGGGAAAAAACCAGCCCTTCAGTAAAATGGTATATCAGGCGTTCACCAATAACGGAATTAAGGTTTATGCCTTAAATAACAAGCCCGGGGGCGATTATGACATAAAGGTGTATGGAAGCATGGAGGAATTGTCTCAAATGCCCAAAACAGCATATGTGCTTCTTAAAAAGGAGAATATTATGGGTATATTGGAGGAACTGGGTGCAAGAGGGATACAGAGGATACAGTTTCAGAGCAGCAGAAGTGCAGATGCTTCTGTACTGGAGGCGTGTGCACGGATGGGCATCCAAACGGCAGTGGCATGTCCTCTTATGAAGTTCGGCTCAGGCCTCCACAGGCTTCATGGCTTTTTTGCGGGAGTCAGATGATGAATACTTTCTCCTTGATAAGAACCAGGTGGAGCAATGAAAAAGTAATGACGGCAGTGTTCGGGGTACTTGTACTGTACCTGCTGCCCTTGTGGATACACCATCCGGAAAGTATTCCAGCTTTTCTGGCTGTATTGGCGGCGGCGCTTTTGACAGATACTGTCCTGAACCTCATAAGATACAGATGTCCCATATGCGGGGTATCTGCAGCCGTCACGGCGGGAGTATTTTATATACTGACGCCGGGCACGTACCTGTGGGTTCGCGTTGTGGGAGTTGCTGCTGCTCTGCTGGCAGGGAAGCACGTGTGGGGCGGAACCGGAAAGAACCCAGTGAATCCTGCTTTGGCAGGGGTGCTGATAATAGGGCTTGTCTTACCAGTGAATGCCCCTGATTTCACTCCTCAACTTTCCATGCTGCCGGCATTGCTGCTTTCCATACCCTTTATAAGGTTCAGGCCATATGCGTCTGCAGGCTTTATGGCTGGTATGGCTGCAGTAATGGTTATCGGGCAGAACTTCGGGTTTGACAGTTATCTGGGCTATGGTGCAGTATTCTGGGGCTGCCTCGTACTTACCGACCCGGTCACCGTAACGCCAAGGCCGGTGCTCGGTGCAGCGGGAGGTGCTGTAACGGGTGCCCTTGCCATGCTGTTGACCGGATCAACTGTGGCAATGGCAGGCAGTATACTCTTATTCAATATTGTCTGTTATATAACTGACAACTATCTGAAACTGCCTTTCGGCAAGGTCACAAGAGGAAAGTCCGTGGGAGGCGTTATGGCCCGGAATAGTGAGGTGCTTTTCTTTGATCTTTCACAATCCAGGGAGGAGACATGTGAGGTGACAGCGGAAGAAGCCGCAGCTCCAAATTTTTCTTTTCAGGAGATTATGGGAAGGCTTGAGCAGAATGAAGTGGTGGGACTGGGCGGCGCTGCATTTCCCACTGCTGAAAAAGTCAAAAGGGTCATTGAGTCCCGGGAAGAAAAAAAGTACTTCATAATAAACGCGGTGGAATGTGATCCTGGCTTAATTCACGATGGCTGGCTGATGGACCGCTGTATGGAGGAAATATGTACCGGAATAAAACTTATACAGCAATGTGTTTCATTTGAAGTTGTAGTTTTGGCCGTTAAGGAGACAAAAACAATAAAGTCCTGCAATGTAAATGTGGCCAAGGTGCCGGACTATTATCCTGTGGGTGCGGAAAGGGAGCTGATCAGACAGGTGCTGGGAAAAGGGCTTTCTGCAGGAGATATACCTGCAGAGAAGGGCATACTGGTTTTGAACGTACAGACTGTATTTGCAGTATTTGAAGCTGTTGTAAGAAATAAGAGGGCTCTTACAAAATATATTACCGTGGCGGATATTAATGCTAAAACTGCCTATATAGTAAAAACAAAGCTGGGGGCGGAAATTAGAGACATAACGGACAAGCTTCCGCTGACACCCGGCAATATTTTCGCAGGCGGGGGAGCAATGCAGTGCAGGAATGTATATGCAGGTGACTTGGTGGACAGGCACGTAAGCTTTATAGCCGTTGCAAGATTTTCCGGATATAAAGAGTCGATTTTGTGCTCCAGGTGTGGTTTTTGTGACAAAAGCTGCCCAATGGGTCTGGCGGTGAGCCGCATTTCACAGCTCGTAGAACAGGGCAGGCTGGAAGAAGCAAAAAAGTACAAGCTTGAAACATGCCTGCAATGCGGCAATTGCAGCAGAGTATGTCTTGCGGGCAGAAATCTTGCGGCGAGGGTTAAGGCTGCAAAAGCAGGGTAACAGCAACAACACCAGGGACTTGGAGTATAGGCACCTGGTGTTGTCCTTTTTGTCTGACTTTGTGTGAGTTTATTAAATAAATTTATTGCACATAAATACCTTGTATTACGATGTATATTGTATTACAATATAAGTAAAATATGTATAATAAACTCTTTGCTTGAATAAGTGGCAAAAAAATACTAATTGACGACAAAGGAGGTCTATTAAATGAACAGGGAAATGCTGAAGGGTAGTACCGATATCCTGCTTTTGTCCTTAATTCAGAGGCAGGATTTGTACGGCTATGAAATTGCCAAAAGGCTGAAGGAAAAAAGCAATCAGCTTTATTCCATGGGGGAAGGTACCTTGTACCCTGCTCTTCAGAGGCTGGAGAGGCGTAAACTGATAAGGTCCTACTGGGGAGAAGCAGATGGGGGAGGAAGGCGGAAATATTACAGTATCACCGAAAACGGTAAGGGAGAACTGGCTGAAAGGCTCAAGGAATGGGATGCTCTCAGTAATTTGATAAAAACCTGCAGGGAGGGATTTACGTGGATCGAATCAATGAGTATATAAAAAGTATTGTAGGAAAACTGGAAGAGGATGAAAAATTGAAAACAGATTTAGAGGACGAATTCAGGGATCATTTAAATCTTATGAAAAAGTCCTTGCAGCAGGAAGGCCTGTCAGAAGAAGAGGCAACTGCGGAGGCAATCCGGCAGTTTGGAGACGGCAGACAGCTTTCAAGACAGCTTGCAAAAAATATAAAAGGCTTCCGAAGCATTTTTAATGCCATTGCGGGTATAGTTATGAGTATATTGCTGTATGTGGGCGGTACAAGAATACCTGTGCCCTTTATTGGCCGTTGGGGTCAGGCAGAGAATTCATGGCTTTTTGTACATGGGTTTCTAATACTGGGTGCATTGCTCTTGTTCATACCGGTGGGCTACTTTCTGCCCATATTTTTCAAAACGGGCAAGGTGCTGAATATAGCTGCTGTATCCCTGGTGCTTGGCCTGGCATGGGGCATACAGATCGGTGGAATGTATGCTGATATTATGGTGACCAGTAGTATTGGCGGTGTCTTGGGAGGAAGTCTGGGACTTTTCCTTCTGAAGCTGATAAATAGGTTGCGTGCAAAGCTGAACAGACTTGCTGCTGCTTGAATAAAAACAGCCGCCGGTAAGTATCAATACTGGCGGTTGTTTTTCAATCCACGTATTTTTCTATGAATTCCCGTATTTTATTTTTATAGCCGGATACATCTGTTTCAAAGGCTGTTCCGTGTCCTGCACCCTGTACTATATATATGTCCTTGGGGCTGGTGCAGGAGTCATATAGCTCATAAACCATGCCAGAGGGCACGAACATATCGGAATCACCGTGAATAAAAAGCGTAGGAGTGCTGCTTTTTTTAACCTGCTCCAGTGCAGAGGCTTCTTTGAAGGAATATCCGGCTCTCAGCCTGGTTAATAGGCTGGTTGTATCCAGTATGGGGAAGGCCGGCAGCTTGAATAACCTGTTTAGCTGGTACTCCAATTCGGCCTGTACTGAAGTGTAGGCACAATCGGAAACCACAGCTTTGACAGAGGAGGGGAGTTTTTCGCCGCTGGTCATTAAAACCGCAGCTCCTCCCATGGAAACGCCATGGAGCACAATCTGAGTTTCCTGTCCTGTCATGGATATGACGAAATCAATCCATTGAAGAAAATCCTTTCTGTCGGTCCAGCCAAAACCGATATTGTTGCCCTCGCTCTTTCCGTGTCCTCTGCTGTCCGGCAGCAGTACATTGTAGCCCAAATCATAGTATATCTTTGCATAGGAGCCCATATATGTACCCTTGGAAGAATAGCCATGGGCCATAATGGCAGTTTTTTCGCTGGGCTGTTCCGCCTTCAGATAATATCCCACCAGCCTGAGACCGTCCTCGGAGGTTATGGAAACTTCTTCGTAGGGCTGGTTGTTAAACCAGTCAAGCTCAACGGTATCCTCCAGTTTTGCGCTGTAAAATTTGGCACTTACCGCCACATCCTCGGAGGAGGTGCTGATATTTTCAGCTGCCACAGCGCTTATGAGGGCACTGTCATTTGCAAGGAAATCCTTTTTTGTTCGCGCCACCGAAAGATTATAGAAATAGAAGCTGGAAGCAATATCTGCAATTAAAAATAATACAAGTAAAAAAATAATAATTTTTGTGAACACTTTCATGACAACCCCCTGATAGAGGGGTATAGGACCCCGTTGATACTAACAATTATACTACGTGAGGCCTTCATAGGCAATAAATCCGGGGGTGCCATTTTATTCCTGCAAGTCGGGAGGGGAGGCAGACTGTTTCTATTATACTAGAATTCCGAGGTTTCCAGGTAGTCAAGATTACTTATCAATACCTTTGCAGCCGCCGACAGAGGAACATTTTTCAGCCAGGTGACTCCCATATGCCGGGAGGGTATTTTTTCAGCAGGCTTGATTTCGTACAGATTTCCTTTTTGAAGCTCATCCAGAATAAAGTTTTTTATAACGCAGGCAATACCAAAATCATACTTGGCAAATTGCACCAGCAAATCTATATTGTCCAGCTCAAAATCCGGCTCCACCGTCAAGGAGTGAGAACGGAAATAGTCGTCAATAAATAGCCTGGAGTTACTGGTCTTCTCCAGTAAAAGGAGGGGATGCCGCAGGATTTCCTGTAAGGGTTGAACCTGCTTGCTCAGGGAGGCATACTTTTCGCCTGCCACAAAGCAGTCCTGAACTGAAATTATATTTTGAAAATGAAGCTGCTCATCCTCATAGGGCAGATTAATTATCCCGAAATCAATCCTGCCTGTCTTGAGCAGAGCAATAATACCCGGGGTAGTGGGGCAAATGACGTGTATTTTAATGTTCGGGTGCAATGTCTTGAAAAGCTTAAGGTAAGGGATAAGGTAGTATTTGCAGATGGTATCGCTTACGCCTATCCTCACCTCTCCTGCCAACAAACTATTAATATCCCGGATTTTGCTTTCTCCGGCTTCGATAAAGTTAAAAGCCTGCTCCACGTATTTGAACAGGATTTCTCCTTCAGCTGTGAGCTTTACCCCCTTTGAGGTTCTGAAGAAAAGGGTGCACTTCAGTGAATCCTCCAATTGCCGTATGGACCTGCTGACTGCCGGCTGTGTTATGAAGAGCTGTTCTGAGGCCCTGGATATATTCCCGTATTTCACGGTATAGAAAAATGCCTTATATTGCTCTAAGTTCATTGTTATAACCTGCCTTTATATTGGGTATGCTTAATATGCATTTCATTTATACGATAACTGTTATTATAATTGAATTGTGGAAAACAAACAAGCAGCAGAAAAATTATGATTTATATGAAAGGAGAAAGATAATATGAGTATAAAGGTTGGTATTAATGGGTTTGGCAGAATAGGAAGAAATACCTTCAAGGTATTGTTTGAAAAGTATAAAGAGCAGTTGGAGGTTGTGGCCATAAATGATCTCACAGACGCACACACCCTGGCACATTTGCTGAAGTATGATTCAATTTTCGGAAGGTTTGAAGGAACTGTTGCCGTAGAGGATAATTATCTCCTGGTGGATGGCAAAAGAATAGAGATATTGTCCCAGAGGGACCCGGGAAATATTGACTGGAAGGCAAGAGGAGTTGAGATAGTTATGGAGTCCACAGGCCTGTTCACCAAGAGGGAAAAGGCAGAGCTCCATATTACAAGAGGAGGTGCCCGGAAAGTGCTCATATCTGCTCCGGCCACAGGTGAGGACATCACAATAGTATTGGGCGTTAATGATGAAAAGTACTCTCCTGAGCTCCACAATATTGTTTCAAACGCATCCTGCACTACAAATTGTCTGGCTCCGGTCGCAAAGGTGCTCAATGAAAGCTTTGGCGTGGTAAAAGGACTTATGACCACAGTTCATTCCTATACCAACGATCAGAATATTCTGGATTTGCCCCACAGTGACATAAGAAGGGCAAGGGCAGCAGGCATGTCAATTATTCCGACAAAATCGGGAGCTGCAAAAGCAATCGGACTGGTGATTCCAGAGCTGGATGGCCGGCTGAACGGTTTTGCCTATAGGGTTCCAACGCCTGATGTATCAGTGGTCGACCTGGTGGTGGAGGTTGAAAAACCTGTTACCAGAGATGAAGTCAACAGGGTATTAAGGAAAGCAGCAGAGGCAGCCCCCATGAAAGGAATCCTGGAATACACCGAGGAACAATTGGTTTCCATTGATTACAAGGGCAATCCAGCCTCCTCCATTATAGATGCACCATCCACCATGGTTATAGAAGGAAACATGGTCAAGGTTGTCTCCTGGTATGACAATGAATGGGGTTTTTCAAACCGATATGCCGACCTGGCTGCCTTTGTTGCAGAAAAGGGACTGTAAGCTAAAACCGGAGGTGCAGCCGGGCTGGTCCCGCCATATTGGCGCTTGACTGCACAGGTAATACGGAATTATTATTAGGTTATATAAAAATTAACTTGTGGTGCAGACCGGCATTTGGCTAACATCCGGCGCAACAGGTTAAAATCCAAAAGTGGCTGATACTCCATAAATAGTATTGAGAAAGGATTGATATGAGCTATAAGACGTATTACCCCGGGGGAAGAAAAAAAGCTTTGACCTTTAGCTACGATGACGGACAGATATTTGACCGCAGGCTGGTTGGAATATTTAATAAATATTGTATGAAAGGCACCTTTCATCTCAATTCCGGCACTCTTGGAAAGGAAGGCTATGTGGCTGAGCAGGAGGTAAAGGAATTGTATAAGGGGCATGAGGTATCCTGCCACAGTGTTACTCACCCGTACTTCAATCAGCTCTCCCAGGTTGAGCTCAACCAGGAGATATGGGAGGACAGACGAAATCTTGAAAGGCTTACGGGATATATAATGCGTGGCATGTCCTACCCCTTTGGTGTATATGATGAAAGAAGCATTAAGACCTTGAAGCTGCTGGGCATGGAATACAGCAGAACAGTTAATGCCACTCAGGGCTTCAACCTGCCGGGAGACTTCCTCCAGTGGCATCCCACCTGCCATCATAACGATGATTTGATGAAAAAGCTTGAAAACTTTGTAAATCAGCCCGCCTGGTATAACATGCCCCTGTTCTATATCTGGGGACATAGCTATGAATTTGACAGGCAGAACAACTGGGAGGTAATAGAGGATTTTTGCAAGGCTGCTGCAGGAAATGACGATGTTTGGTATGCAACCAATATAGAAATCCTGGATTATATAAATGCTCTCAGGGGCCTGCTTTTTAACGTGGATATGACACAGGTACGGAACCCCTCGTGTATTTCTGTGTGGCTGGGTCGTGACAGTGCCATATTTGAAATAAAACCCGGAGAAACATTGGAAATTTAAACATGTAAAGCTGGCATATTGTATTATATTAAGAACGAACCATAAATAAACGGCTTAAAATCAGAGAGAAAAGTGTTGAAAAAGTGCATTTTTTGTATAGAATAATACATTGTTGAAGAGGAATATACTGTGATAGATTAATACATATATATAAGCAAATAATACAAATTATTTACAGGAGAGTATTATGCACTTGGATAATCTAAACGGGAATATTAGCAAACTTAAGCACAGAATGGGGACAAGGGAAATAAAACTTTTGAGCGCAGGAGAGGTGCCAATCCAAAACAAGGAAGTAAGGGTTTCACAGACAAAACATAAATTCCTCTTTGGATGTTCGGAATTCAGCGTTCTTTCCTACAGGAACAACGAGCTTGAAGGTGAGGCAAGGGAAAGGGCAGAAGAGAGGTTCGAAAAGTTTTTCCAATTGTTCAACTTTGCCACACTGCCTTTTTATTGGCATAGATTTGAACCTGCAAAAGGCAGCCCCGACACAAAAAGACTGACGCAGGCAGCCCAATGGATGACTTCTAAAGGACTTAAGCTAAAAGGACACCCTCTCTGCTGGCACACCCTGGCTGCTCCCTGGCTAATGGAAATGAATAATTCCGATATCCTCAAGGTTCAACTGGAGCGCATCCACAGAGAGGTTACAGGTTTTAAGGGCTTGATAGATATGTGGGATGTTATTAACGAAGTAGTGATTATGCCCATCTTTGACAAGTATGATAACGGAATAACCCGGATATGCAAGGAAATGGGAAGGCTAAAGCTTGTCCGGGAGGTGTTTGAGGCGGCAAAACAGGCAAATCCGGAGGCCACTCTTCTGATTAACGACTTTAATACGTCTGAATCCTATGACATACTCATAGAAGGACTTCTGGAGGCGGGTATACCCATAGACGCAATTGGTATCCAGTCACACATGCACCAGGGATACTGGGGAGTGGAAAAGACCCTGGAGGTGCTGGAAAGATTCTCACGCTTTAAGCTGCCTATTCATTTCACGGAGAATACCATTATTTCCGGACATATAATGCCTCCTGAAATTGATGACCTGAATGATTATAAGCTTGACCAGTGGCCCACCACACCTGAAGGTGAAGCACGTCAGGCCTGGGAGACCGCGCTGCACTATACCACTCTCTTCTCACATCCCAGTGTTGAATCAATAACCTGGTGGGACTTTGTTGACGGTCTTTGGCTGGGTGCACCCTCGGGCTTTATTACAAGAGATAACAGGGTCAAACCGGTTTATGATGAAATCCACAAGCTGGTAAAGAAAGATTGGTGGACAGGGGATACCCATGCTGTTTCCGATGAAACGGGTACCTTGACTGTCACCGGCTTTATGGGGGAATATGAACTGGAATACCAGGGCAAAAAGCTGAGTTTTACCATTGACAAGACAAATGAACCGCTGATACTTAAGATTTAGGAAAAACATGTTAGCAAATCCACTCTGAAAAATAAAAGGGATGCTGATTGGTGTGTCCCCATAAGTCAGACTTTATAGCATAGCAGCTTTTAAGGTGTTATGCTATTTTTTTATTGTCTTAAGCTAAAACTGGTGATATAATGAGTGTACACTCAATGAGTTTGTACTTAGTTAGAAACTATATGGAAATGGAGATAATAGATGTCGACTGTCTGGTCAGCCTGTGAAAGGACAGAAAAAAATATTAATCAACAGCTCCGGCCTAATGAAAACAGGAGGCAATTGCAGAAACGTCAAACCCAAAGCAGGATTATTGAAACCGCTTTGAAGCTTTTTGCCGAAAATGGGTTTGCAAGGACCTCTACCCTTGCTGTAGCGAAAGAGGCAAAGGTGTCACACGGCACCATATTCGCACATTTTAAGACGCAGGAGGAACTGCTCATAGCTGCTATCAGTGAGTTTGGCGACAGGATAAATAAGCGGCTCCATGAACTGGCGGGAGGCAGGAACGGGCTGAAGGAGGTTTTTAAGGCTCACCTGGAAGGGCTGGCTGAGTTTGAGGAGTTTTATATAAGGCTGGTTACAGAGATAAGATTGCTGCCGGTGGAAGTTAGAAATACCTTTACCATTATTCAGTCAACGGTTTCCTTCCATATAAGCCAGGCGTATGAACGTGAGGAGGTTCATTTTAAAAAGCTTCCCGTCCATATGGTGTTTAACGGCTGGATTGGGCTGCTTCACTATTATCTGGGGAATAATGATTTGTTCTCTCCCGGACAGTCGGTGCTTGGGCGCTATGGAGAGGAGCTGGCGGATTATTATATAAAGCTGATTTCCCTGGACTCAGACAATCAGATTACCGAAATCTCAATAGTTTAAAAGGAAGAGAGGATATTTTATGAAAATTTGTATTGCATGCGGAATGCCCATGGAAAAAGCGTCAGACCATGCCATGGGAGATGTTTTAAAAGATTATTGCAGATTTTGTGCCCGGCCTGATGGCTCAATGCAATCCTATGAAGAAAAGCTCAGGGGCTTGACGGAATTCATTATTAAAACCCAGGGCTTGGACAAACAGGTGGCCATGAGTACTGCAAAGGCTATGATGGCAAAACTTCCGGCCTGGTCCTGAAGACAGGCCCCAGGCAAAATTCATTTGCAGCATACAAATGTTATGAAAATATAAATAAAATTAATAAAAACTTCATACATAATTAAAATTTCATCGTTATAATGTAAAGAGACATTAAAATTTATATGGCGTAAAAGAATCAATTTATTATAAATGGTTGCACAAGTTATATAATTACAGAAGATGTTTTGAACAAATTATCCGAAAGGGAGACCAGGATATAATATGATGAAAAGAACTATGGCAATGACTTCCCTCAATGGCCTGGAGCAGGTGTTGCTTTCTGATGATGTGGAAGGGCTGAAGATGAGTTTTTTTGAGATGCAGCATTTGTATCAATCTGCAACAAGGGAGATAAGTACCAAGCTTGAGATACTTGATGACGAGTTCCAGGTAATCCATAAGAGAAATCCCATACACCATATGCAAAGCAGGATTAAGTCTGTGAAAAGCATATTTGACAAGCTGAGCAGAAGAGAGCAGGACATAAGTATTGAATCCGCCAAAGCAAATCTTTATGATATTGCGGGAATCAGAGTGGTTTGCTATTATATCGAGGACATATACATGATTGCAAAAATGCTGACCCAGCAGGATGACATAGAGCTGGTGAAGGAGACGGATTATATAAGGAACCCCAAGCCAAATGGTTACCGCAGTCTCCACCTGGTTGTGAAGGTACCGGTGTTTTTCTCCGACGGAAAGGAAATTGTGCCGGTAGAAATACAGATAAGAACCATAGCCATGGACTTTTGGGCAAGTCTTGAGCACCAGCTCAGGTATAAGACTGTAGATGCCATACCGCCATCTGTGGCAAAGGAACTGCAGGAATGTGCCGATACCATTGCCGATACGGACCTGAGAATGCAAAGTATCTATAAAACCATAGAACAGTTTAATTATAGTGCCGAGGAGTCTTAGCTCATATAAAGTGTGAGCGGGCTGCTGGCATGTGGGAAAAAGCCTCACTTCATGGCAGTGAGGTTTTTTATTTCATTATCTGCTGTGGCCAGATTATTTCACAGTTTTGCTTTTCCGCAGCCTCCAGATATTCCTGCAGGGGACTCCTGTCGGTGATTATGTAGTCCAATTCATCAATGCCGCAGGTTCTGCACATAAAGATATTTCCGAATTTGCTGCTGTCACAAAGTAATACGCGGACTTTGGAATTTCTTATAAGGGATTTTTTCAGCCTGGACTGCTCAAAGGATGCGTCGGTGACACCGTTGCCGGGGGTGAGTCCGCTGCAGGAGAATATGGCAAGCCCTGCATTTAATCCGGACAGATAATCCAGAGTATCGCTTCCCAAAAGGGAATTTGAACGGGAATTCACTATACCTCCCGGCATATGAATTCTGGCCTCCGTCTTTTCAGACAGCAGCAAGGCGTTTTTGAGGCCGTTGGTAATGACCGTAAGGTATTTGAACTGTGCAAGGTAGGGTATTACCATGCCCGCAGTGCTGCTGGAGTCCATAAATATTACCGAATTAGAACTTATAAAGCTGACAGCCAGCTCTGCAATAAGCTTTTTTTCTTTTATATTCTCAAGTTCCCGAACGGATATGGCAGATTCCCCATTTGAACTTTCAAACAATACGGCTCCTCCATGTGACCGCTTTATCAGCCCGGACTTTTCCATTTTGGCTAAATCCCTCCGTACAGTGGCAGCACTTACGTAGAGTGCCTTGCTTAAATCTCCCACCCTGGCGCTTTTCCTGGTGTTTATTATATCCAGGATTTTATTGTGGCGCTCCTCTTCAAACATTGAAAATCTCTCCCCCCATTATCTGTCCCGGCCGCTTCTGGATTACTTTCTGTGCGTATGTGCTTATGTATGCTTGAATAATAGCATAAAAATGTGTAGACATCAACATAGTGAGCATATATAGACGCAAATGAGCACGTATAATATAATTTATGTTAGGGAATGCTTAGGGGCAGCTTAATTACATATTAGAGCAATTTTCAGGATCAAAATATATGCAACTTGAAAATAAAAGGCGGAGAAATGCATGAATAACAAAAAAAGAGTTTTGGCATTGGATTTCGGAGCATCCAGCGGAAGGGCCATGCTGGGCCAATATGACGGACACACCTTGAGAATGCAGGAAATTCACCGGTTTAGCAATGAGCCTGTAACAGTGGGAGGAATTATTTACTGGGACATCCTGAGGCTTTACCATGAAATGAAGCAAAGTATTACAAAGGCACAAAATGCAGGAGGTTTTGATGCTATTGGCATAGATGCCTGGGGTGTTGATTTTGCACTGTTGGATAAAAGGGGGAATATGCTGTGTAATCCGGTCCATTACAGGGATTTGAGAACGGAAGGCATTGACGGTGAGGTTTTCCGTATGATACCCAAGGAAGCAGTATATAATTCCACAGGTATACAGCACATGAGAATAAATACAATTTTTCAGCTTGCTTATCTGGCAAAGCATCAACCGGAGATGATGGATAATGCAGAAACCATGCTGCTGATACCGGATCTTCTGGCGTATTTCCTCACAGGTAAAAAGCGGAGTGAAATAACAAATGTCTCCACCACAAGTCTGTTTAATCCTGTGACTTATAAATGGTGTTTTGAAATATGTGAAAAGCTGGGTATAAAGCAGGGGCTTTTTCCTGAAACAATTTATCCCGCGGAAATATATGGAACCTTGTCAAAGGAGTTGTGCCAGGAACTTTCCTGCGGTGAAGTGCCTGTCATCGCAGTTGCCACACATGATACGGCATCGGCAGTGGTAAGTGCTCCTGCCGTCAGCGGGGATTTTGTATATATAAGCTGCGGCACCTGGTCGCTGCTGGGAATTGAAAGTGACAGGCCCATAGTGGGCAAGGAGTCTATGGAAGCCAACTTTACCAACGAGATAGGGTTTGACAATAAAATACGTTTCCTTAAAAATATAATGGGCTTGTGGCTTATACAGGAGTCGCGAAGACAGTGGCAGAGAGAAGGGGCTGAGACGGATTTCAATACACTTGAAAACGAAGCTCTTGAAGCTGAACCCTTCCAATGTTACATAGACCCCGATGCCCCTGATTTTGAGGCTCCCGGGAACCTGCCGGGGAGAATCAGGAAATTCTGCATGAGGACGGGGCAGCAGGTACCCGGGACTAGAGGGGAGATAATGCGCTGTATATATCAGAGTCTGGCTTTGAAATACAGGTATACCGTTGAAAAGCTTGAAGAGCTTACAGGAAAGCAGTTTAAGAGTATAAATATCATAGGCGGGGGTATTAAGGATACTCTTCTGTGCAGGCTGACAGCCAATGCCTGCGGCAGGGATGTTCATGCAGGTCCGGTGGAGGCCACCGTAATGGGGAATATTGCAGTTCAATTCATTGCACTTGGAGAAATAAGGGACTTATCTCAGGCAAGGGAGATAATCAGGAATTCAACGGATATAAAAGTTTACAAGCCTGTCCAGCAGGATGAATGGCAGAAGGCTTATGAGGAATACAAACAAATTCTGGGAGGAAATCATGAACGAAATCAATGAAGCTTATGAACTGGCAAAAAAGGCCTATGGGAAGCTTGGCGTGGATACGGATAAAGTGTTGGAGGCATTGAAGGAGGTGAAAATTTCACTTCACTGCTGGCAGGGGGATGATGTGGCGGGCTTTTTGTTCAAGGATCAGGCGTTGAGCGGGGGAATCCAGGTTACCGGGAACTATCCCGGTGCGGCACGAAATGCAAAAGAATTGCGACAGGACCTGGAGAAGGCTCTGAGCCTAATCCCCGGCAGGCACAAGGTAAACCTTCATGCCATATATGCGGATACGGAAGAGAAGATAGAGCTGGATCAATTGGAGCCAAGACATTTTGAAGGTTGGGTAGAGTGGGCAAGACAACAGGGACTGGGACTTGATTTCAATCCCACCTGCTTTTCTCACCCAAAAGCAGACAGTGGTTTTACCATAAGCAGTGCCGACAGTGAAATCAGGGATTTCTGGATAAGGCATTGCAGCAAAAGCCGCAAAATTGGTGAATATTTCGGACGAGAGCTTGGCCAGACGTGTGTTACAAACTTCTGGTTCCCTGACGGCTATAAGGATATACCTGTGGACAGGGAAGCTCCGAGACAGCGTATGAAAGGTGCACTGGATCAGGTTTTTTCTGGAAAAATAGATGCAAGACACAACATTGATGCTGTTGAAGGCAAGGTATTCGGTATAGGAACTGAAAGCTATGTGGTGGGTTCAAATGAATTCTGCCTGGGCTACGCCGTCCGGAATAACAAGGCGGTTTGCCTGGATACCGGACACTTTCACCCAACTGAAGTCATATCAGATAAAATTGCCACAGTGCTTATGTTCACAGACCGGCTGCTTTTACATGTAAGCCGCCCGGTAAGATGGGACAGTGACCACGTGGTAATTATGGACGATGAACTCAATAACATAGCTCAAGCACTTGTAAGAAGCAAGCTGCTGGACAGGACCCACATCGGGCTGGATTTCTTTGATGGAAGCATTAACAGAATAGCAGCCTGGGTAATTGGAAGCAGGAACATGATAAAAGCTTTGTTAAAAGCAATGCTGGAACCTGCCGGAGAACTTATAAGACTGGAGCAGGACGGCGACTACACCAGCAGGCTGGCCATGCTGGAGGAGCTTAAAACCTATCCTTTTGGAGCGGTGTGGGATTACTACTGCAAAGTTATGAATGTACCGGTGAGGGAGGCCTGGCTGGCTGAAGTAAAGAAATATGAAAGAGATGTTTTAGTTGGAAGATAGCATAAATTAATACTTTTGTGCCGGTTAAAAACTACAGGTTAAATTAAATAAGATAGGGCTTTGATATTTAACCAATGAGGAGATTTATTGAAATACAAGTGGCTGGTGTGAAAATAAACTTAAGAAAGCGGGAACATAAATGAAAGATATATTAACAGCTCCGTTCATTACTGAAATGTGCAGATTGACCGACAATCTTTACAGACTTGGCTGGGATGAAAGAAATGGGGGCAATATAAGCCATATAGTACCTGAAAGCCAGGTTGCCGGATATCTGGACTTAATGAAGGTGGTGAGGAAACTGCCCATGTCCTTTGACGGTACTGCTCTCGTTGGAAAAATACTTGTTGTAACAGGGACAGGAAAGTACTTTAAAAATGTGTCGGGGGCACCTGGAATAAATCTTGGAGTGGTAAGAGTTGCAGAGGACGGCAAGTGTCTGGAGCTGCTCTGGGGCTTTGAAGACGGGGGCCGGCCTACCAGTGAGCTGCCCGCCCACCTGATGACACACATAGAAAGACTTGAGGCGGATCCGGAACACAGGGTTGTAATACATACCCATCCCACAAATACAATAGCCATGACTTTTGTACATGAGCTTGACCAGCGGGCTTTTACCAGAACTCTTTGGCAAATGTGCACCGAGTGTCTGGTGGTATTCCCTGATGGGGTGAGTGTACTGCCCTGGATGCTGTGCGGAAATGAGGAGATTGGCAGGGTCACTGCTGAAAAAATGAAAGAGTTCAGGGTGGTGGTATGGGCTCAGCACGGTATATTCGGCACCGGCCGTGATCTGGACGAAACCTTTGGACTTATAGAGACGGTGGAAAAGGCGGCGGAGATTTTTATCAAGATTATGCATATGCCTGTTAAGCAAACTATTACTGACGAAAATCTCAGGCTTCTTGCCAGGGCTTTTGGAATAACCCCAAGAGCCGGGTATTTGGATTAATAAACAACATTATTTAGCCATCCGGATTAAAATGTATTGACAAAGACAGACTATGGCAGTAGTTTATTACTATAAGACTACTGCCATAGTCTGTTTTATATTGATGGACGACAAGAAAGGCAGAGCCTGAGAAATTGGGATTGGGCTCATAACACCACAAATATGGAGGTTTTTTAAATGGAACAAATAAAGCTTTTTGACAGCGAGATAAAGATTATGGAGTTATTATGGGACAATGGGCCCACTTCGGCGAAAAGTCTTTCAGTCATTGCCCAGGACAGAATTGGCTGGAACAAGAACACTACCTACACCATAATAAAAAAGCTGGTTGAGAAAAACGCCATAAGGCGGGAGGAGCCAAACTTTGTGTGCATACCCATGCTCACCAGGGAACAGGTACAACTGGCAGAAACCTCAAATCTTATAAACAAGCTGTACAAAGGCTCTAAAAAATTATTCTTTGCATCCTTTATTCAAAGTGACAATCTAAGCGAGGAAGAAATAGAGGAGCTTCGCAGTATAATTGAGAAAAACGGCAAATAGCCGTGGGAGGTAGATATGTTGGATACAGTCTTTTATTCCGTTGTAAATATGAGTATAACCGCAGGCATAATGGGACTTTTGATAATAACAATCAGGAAAATGCCCCCCATACCAAAATCGGGTATTTATTACATGTGGGCGCTGGTATTGATACGGCTGTTGATACCCTTTTCGGTTTCCAGCAGGCTGAGTCTGCTTAATTTTTCAGGCGGTCTTGTGAAAAAGGTTGTAACCGTGCCAGGAACCGCAGAAGGAGGAGTGGGCTTCAGCATGTCAAACAGCATTGGCGCTGCCGAGTCCTATTTTCCTGTTACTTATAAGACCCACAGCCTTGATATGGTGTTTAGAATAGCAGCGGTCATCTGGATAGCCGGTGTGGCAGGGTTGCTTCTGTTTTGGGGGCTGATGCTGCTGCTGACAAATTTGCGGCTCAGGGCGGTGAGGCCTGTACGGGAGAACATATATACCGGAGAGTTGGTTGAAAGTCCCATGGTACATGGCTTTTTCAAGCAAAGGATACTTATTCCTGAAAGCTGTAAGGAGGATAGCAGACTGGATTACATTTTGATGCATGAACGTATCCATATAAAACGGCATGACAATCTGCTGAGGCTTGCGGGATTACTTGCAGCCTGTGTGCACTGGTTCAATCCCCTGGTCTGGATTTTTTTCAAGTTTTTTATTGATGATATGGAGCTTACCTGCGATATAAGAGCGGTAAAAGGTCTTTTACCGGAAGAGAGAAAGAATTATGCTCGTACGCTTATGTCACTGGGAACAGGGAGGAATACTCTTCTGTCCGCAGCCTTCGGTCAATCCAACGTTAAAAGCAGAATTTTGAATATAATCAACTATAAGAGGCTTTCAGTGTTTGCGCTTATTATGACGCTGGTATTCGTAGCCGCTGCCTCCATAGTATTTTTAACCAACCCCTCAAAATAAATATTTATTATTTGGTGTGTCAGATTCTTGACCTTGGTTTCGAATTATTTGGTGAAACAGGTTTAAGAAAGGATGGTACTTCTTTTGGAAGAAAAAATATTGGCTTTACTAATGAAAAAACCTGGAGCAGGACTGGAAAAGTTAATGAATACGTACGCCGGTCTGGTCTATACAATAGTATTAAATAAACTTTCAGCCGTTTGTCCTAAGGAGGATATAGAGGAGTGCGTAAGTTCGGTTTTCTATGAAGCCTTTGAAAAAAGAGCAAGTATAGACCTATCCAAAGGAACTATAAAAAGTTTTCTTGCAACAATTGCGAAAAGAAGAGCAATTGATATGTACAGAAAAAATATTAAGGAACATGCAGCCATATTACCTCTTCATGCATTAGGAGAAGGTACTCAGGATAAATCCCATGGGAGCAGTGAGCCCCACGTGCTGAGTGACCGCTCTGACACCAGAAATCTCCTTATAAGCAGCATAAAAGCTCTGGGAGAACCTGATAGTGAGATATTTATCAGGAAGTATTATTTCGGACAGAGTACGAGGGTAATTGCCGGGCTTATGAATTTTAAGGAAAATACCATAGACAAGAAAGTTTCAAGGGGACTCAGGAAACTCAGGGCAATTATTGGTGCCGATATGGATTTTCAGGAAAGGATGGACAGTTGAAATGGAAGAAAACCTAATTTATGAGCTTGACCGGCTGGATACTCATCAAACAGACAACCTCCTTAATGCAGAGTTGGCTTTTGAGCTGGATAGAAAGGCGTTGGAAAGAATAAAGTCCTCTGTCTATAAAAAGACCGGACTTACCAGATACAGAGGCGTATTGAAAAAAATAGCCGCTACAGTCTCCGCCGCAATTGTTTTGCTGGCTGTGTCCACCGCAGTGGTCGGGGTGGACAATGTGGCAGAAGCTTTTTCCAAATTATTCGGCTTTATTCCAGGCTATGGGATAGTTGAGAATAATCAGAAAATTAAATTTATAGCCAGGGAAAGCATACTGAGAGCGGAGAACGATAAGGCTATAATGACTGTACGAACGGTGCTGGCTGAAAAAAGTACACTTGGTATTTCTTATGAAATAGAGAAAAAGGATTTTAGTGAACCCAAAACTGTGGAGGAAAAGCAGCAATTGGAGGAGCTTCTGAGGACACAGGCCATGAAGAAGCCGGATATACGCCTTGCTGTAAAGGGAAAGGAGTACAAGTCCTCCAGTTTTTCCACCGGAGGGGGAGGAAAATTGGAAAATACCTATATTAACTTTGAAATTCCTGAAGAGCTTATAAATGACAATACCTCATATACACTGATTGACAATGAATTCGGACTGGAACTGGATTTCACACTTAAGCCTTATGCAAGCTATGAAAGTCTGAAGGAAATAGGCCCTACCGACGTAAAAAACAACATATCCATCACTGCTGTGCCCAAAAAGGTCGGAAACAGACTGGAGGTTGAACTCTACACTGTGAATAAGAGCGATTTTGTTATTTATTCTTATGCCAGGGAGAGTGACAAGGGTTACAAGGGCATGGACATCAGCCTCATAACAAACGGTGCAAGGCGTGAATATAAGACGCCGGAGGGCTTTATGGGAGCCAATAACAGGTTTTATTTCGATGTAAGCCCCGAGGACTCAAAAATGGTGTTGAATATCCCGTACCTTATTGTGGAGGGGGATGAGAGCAGCTCGGTTTCCCTGACTGTCCCTGAAGAAGGCAGAATACTTAAGCTGAACAAACAGATTGCTTTTAAAGATTCCACCATGATTATAACGCAGGTGGAGAAGGTTGCCAGACCTGACAATAAATATGGAGCCTTGAGAATCAGCCTTGCTTATAAAAATGCTAATCCGCAGATGATTTTAAAAAATGCCTCCTTCAACAGAGTTAATATTCTTGGCGTGACAAAGGGCGGGGGATATATGTATGATGTGGATGAAAATGGGATTACAAAGGATATAGAATATGATCTGAATGAGGGAGAAAATGACAAATTAAGATTGAGTATTTCCAGGCCCCAGTACTATCTTTTGGGTGATTACAACCTGGAAATAGGTGGTATTTAGCCTCTGCGCTACGTGATTTTTAACAAAAATCAGGCCTTGCTTTTGGGCATTCCATGTGAAATATTACTTGATTAAATATGGCTTGTGAAGTATTATTATGGTAGAGAGAATAGTGTCGAATCACTAAATTCAACGGGATTGTGAGGAGAGTTTTATGAATATCAAGCCGGTCATATCAAAAATCAAGTCAGTATTGGAAACAATTGCATCATCGGCTTTAACACTCGTAAAGAAGGTACATAAGTCAAGGGGGGGCAATTCTGGAGACGACGGCAGGCTTAATAATCGAATAATGTCGAATTTAAATGGAAATTCTACTGGAAAGTTTTTTATTTTAAGGAAATTCAGAATTCAGACCAGACTTATTGCATCCTTTGTAATTTTGTTGATTATCATGTTGCTTATTACCGGAATTTTTTCCTACAGCAGTTCTACAAATACCATAGATAACAAAGTTAAAAACTACTCACTACAGGTTACAGGACAGACCGGCGTGGTACTTAACAGTGAAATAACCCGTGTGGAAAATTACATATTTGATGTGGGCCTATCTTCTGTAATCCAGGATACAATAACAAGCATGAGTACGGAGGAGGACGACTTCGATAGGCTGACCAAGTCCAGAACCATATCGGATTTTCTGTCAAACAAGTTTGCAACTACAACTGATATTCACTTCAGCGCTTTCCTTCACGGGGAAAACTACTCCCAGATTGAAGTATATAATGCATCTACCCTTACCTTCGACCCTGCTGTGCTAAATGATATGAAATCAAAAAAGCTGGAGTGGGTTAACTTTAAAGTTAAAATAGGAACAGTAGAAAAGACGATTATGGGTATCAGAAAGGATATAAATTCCCTGGCCAGCGGAAGTACAGCGGCAAGAATGGTAATAATACCGAAGGAAAATTTCCTGGTTCCCGCCTTTGAAACGCTGAATATCGGAAAGGATAAAAAGTCAGGAAAGGCCTATCCTATATTCATTGTGGACTCCAAGGGCAATATAATTTCTGCAAGGGATACAAAAGATTATCCATTGACGACTTCCACCGGAGACACAAAGATTGTAGGGGAAAAGATATACAAGGAAATTGATAGGAAGTTTAGAGAGGGTATTAAGTATGAAGATAGAAAATCCGGAAATTTAGAGATGGATTTTGATAAGAAATCAAGCCTGATTACCTATTCTCAAATAAGTGAAGGCAAGGACTGGTATTTGGTAACTATTGTTCCTTACAGCTTTTTAAACAGTGACGCCAACTCCTTAAGAACAAATATTATTTTAATAGGAATTCTGTGTCTGATTTTTGCGGTTATACTATGTACTGTTATTGCCAGGAGTGTTTCAGCCCCTCTCAATAAGCTTGTATCCACGATGAAGAGGGCAAAGGACGGAGATTTGACAAGCCAGATCATGGATGGAGAAAATGATGAAATAGGGGAGGTATGCAGAAACTATAATGACATGCTGTCAAATATAAATTCCCTTGTTTCCCAGGTAAGAAGAACCTCTATGGATGTTGTAGGTGCTGCTACCAAAATAGCTGCTGCTTCTGAGGCCGCTTACACCTCTTCCGAACAGGTATCCGTTACCGTAGAGCAGATAGCCAGAGGAGCGACCGATCAGGCAACAGAGATTAACGACAGCGTGAGCCATATGGACAAATTGTCTGAAGGCATCATGTACGTTGGAGACGATGTATCACAGGTTATATCCATAGCCAATAAAATAAACAGCTTAAGCGAAGATGCAAAAAAAGCAATTACCGAGTTGAATGTAAAATCAAATCAGGTCAGCGAAACTACCAACAAGGTGTCTCACAACATTACCGATTTGAGCACCAGCATGAAGGAGATTCAGAAGATACTGAAGATCATGATTGGAATATCCGAACAGACAAACCTTCTTTCGTTGAATGCTTCCATTGAGGCAGCCCGTGCAGGAGAAGCAGGAAAAGGCTTTGCTGTTGTTGCAAATGAAGTTAAAAAGCTTGCCGAGCAATCCAAGGAATTTACCAGCAACATAAATAATATAGTAGCATCAATCGGTAAAAAGACAAACGATACCGTTGAAGAGGTTATGAACTCAAATGTTGTTGTAAGTGAGCAGATACAGGCAGTTAACGGTACAGAAGAAATGTTTAAGACAGTATTCTCTGCAATGCAGGAAGTTATAGCAAACATTGGAAGAACAGAAAAATCTGTTGACAACATTATGAAATCAAAAGAAAAAGTACTTGAGTCAATGGAAAATATATCTGCTGTAGCTGAAGAATCTGCGGCAACCACCCAGGAGATTTCCGCAAGTACAGAACAACAAATGCTGTCTGCTGAGGAACTGTCTAAAAATGCTCAGGAATTGAACGAAGTAGCAGCGGCTCTGAACAAGGAGCTGGATAAATTTAAAACAGAATAACACTGGTATTATAAAAAGGAGCTCTGAGATAATCAGAGCTCCTTTTTGCGGTGCAATAAATGAGTTTGGCAGATATAGATATGTATATGTTATGTTTATACCCCTTTATTTTTCTTGACTGCCGGTATTGCCGCTGTTGTCCTCCTTGCCTTGGTCGGCTTGCAGGACGGTAATCCTGGAGATTGTGTCCTTATCGTCGTCAGAATACCATATTTGAAGGACATTTCCCTTGACAAGGTCGGAGATTTTTAACTCAGATTTTTCAGAGCCATTGTTATTCCCGGGCCTTCCTCCCATAGCTGTTATTGAGACACCATCGTTTACGGTAATGGTTTTCGTTTCGCCGGTATATTCCATAACTCTTGACGACCGCTGTCCGTTTCCCTGAAACCTGTTTCCGCCTCCACGCCTTTCGCTGTTATCATCAGGAGCCTGATTCCCGGAAGACCTTCCCGGATTGGTGCCCTCAGAGGGTCTATCTCCTGATTTTATCTGTCTGCTGTCTCCAGCTGTGCCTCCGATTGCACCGGGGCTGCTGTTTCCGGAGGGGGCAGCTCCGTTTCTGTTGAAGGTGGGCATTTTTACAAGCTTTAAGGTTATTTGATTACCTGAAACTGAGGTTATTTCCCCGGTCAAATCCGCCGAATCACCTTGATTCCAGCCTCCGAACCCACCTGGGCCTCCTTCTCTTGCTGTATTTTGACCTGTAGAGCTGGAAACCGGGCTGGATGGATTATCTTGATTGGCAGCCGTGGAGTTGCCGGAACCACAGGCCGCCAGAGTCAGCAGGAATGTGGATACTAAAACGGCACTTAATACTTTTTTCACAGAACATACTCCTTTCTTTCATTAATTAATCACATTACACAGATATAATACATTTTGAATAAGAACATTCTGTGAAGAAAATATTGTAAATTTATGAACATTTTGAATGCTCTGATTATCACACTAATATGTACAAGGAGAATGCTTATGAAAAAGATGGGTATGGCCTCAAAAATTGTAACATTGTCAATAATCAACTCACTGATGGTGGCTGTTGTTAATGTGGGTGCTTCGGTAATGATGAGAAACGGCATGGGAGGAGACCAGGTCTCTGCTGTAGGAGCAGCACCAGCCGGTAATACCGGGGAGCCGGGAACATTTTCCTTCCTGCCTCCTACACAAGTCCTTATGGGACTGCTTGTTTCAATGATATTGGGAATAGTAATGTCCTACATAGTCGGAAAAGTAATTTCAAAACCTATTATACAAGTTACAGGTATAACAAAAAAGACTGCAGAATTTGATCTGGCTGAAGACATATCTGTAGAGGAAAATTTTAAATCCGGGGACGAAAGCCAGGAAATGGCGGAGGCACTTATGGCTACCAGGTCTGCACTGAAGAGTATGGCTGTCAGGGTCAAGGGTATCTCAGATGCCCTCAACTCCCACTCCCATAGTCTCAGTAAGACAACAGAAGAAAATGTGCTGTCTGTTACACAGGTAGTCAACACCATCGCGGAAGTTGCTGAAGGAAACAGCAACCAGGCAGAGACTATCAGCAATATTAATTTCACATTAACTGAGGTTGCAGGTGTAATAGACAACATAAGTGCAGAAGCATTAGCTGGAGCAAACAAGGCTGTAGAATCTCTTGAAATGATAGATGAAGGTCAAAATGCTGTTGACGTACAGTCACAGAAGATGGAGGATAACATAAGAGTTACGCTTGAAAACAGTAATTCCATAAAAGAATTAAGTGAAATGATACGCCGGGTATCAAGTACAATCGAAATTATTACCTCCATTGCCGATCAGACAAATCTCCTTGCTCTCAATGCAGCTATTGAAGCGGCTAGAGCAGGCGATGCGGGAAAGGGCTTTTCTGTGGTGTCGGATGAAATTAGAAAGCTTGCGGAAGAGTCAGGTAAGGCAGCTAAAGTAATTATAGAACTAACTAATGCCACAACTGAGAAAACCAACCGGGTTGTTGAAAATATAAATACTGCTAATGTTTTGATGAATCAGCAGCAGCGGGCTTTATCCATCACACAGTCAGCCTTCGGCAAAATTAAGAGCTCCTATGCCGATATTGTTAACAGCCTTAAAACCACAGCCACCGAAATAGAAAATATAAACAAGAAGTCAAAATCCATATCTGAGCGGACCCGTGATATGGCTGCCACAGCTGAGGAATCTGCTGCCGGTATGCAGGAAATATCTGCTACAGGTCAGGAGCAGCTCGCCTCTATAGAAACAATAGCCCAGTCCTCAAGGGAGTTGTCATATCTTGCCCAGGAGCTTAATAGAGAAATCAGGGTATTCAGAATATAAGTCCTGAAAATATGGTAAGCTTGTAGAATATAAGTCCTGAAAATATGGTAAGTTTGTATAGAATATTAATATTGAGCAATTATACTTAACTGTGTCTGGTATAATATATTCATATTAGTCTTACGGCTTATAAGTATTTTAGGACAGGAGAACAGTGTTACATGAGATATTTACTTAGAGTAATGGCTGTAGGGATGGCTTTAGTATTTCTGCCGGCCTGCGGGGGCGAGTATCAGACGGCCTCAGAACCGTCATATGATAAAACCATATCAGTATCAGGTTACAAGGCGGGAGGAGAGTTCAAGCTTTCCAGCAGCCCTGACATCAGAACGGTGGAGTTGGCTGCAAATGCAGATATTAAAAAGGCTGAGAACAAAAAGAAGCAGCTTGAAGGCCTTAATATTTGTATTGACCCCGGACATGGAAAGCTTACAAAGAAAATTAATAAAACAGAGCCTTTGGCACCGGGTTCAAAAGTGATGAAAGCTGCCACAGCTTCGGGAACATCGGGAGTAGCCACCAAAATAACTGAAGAAAGTCTTAACCTGACGGTTTCATTAAAGCTTAAAAAGGCTCTGACTGAAAAAGGGGCAAAGACAATCATGGTAAGAGAAACCAGCATATGTAACATGACCAATGTGGAAAGAACTGACTTCTGGAACAAATCAGGTGCAGACCTGACCATACGAATACATGCCAACGGATTGGACAACAGTAAGGTTTCCGGAATGCTTATGATGGTTCCGGGCAATAAGTATATTAAGGATAAAGATATGCTGGAAAAAAGTGACAAGATAGGACGGTATATAATGGATGCCGTCCTCAATAAAACCAAGGCCAGGTCCCAGGGCACTGTAAAGAGCAATGATATGACAGGGTTCAATTGGTCAAAGATACCGGTGGTGCTTCTGGAAATGGGCTTCATGACCAACCCGGAAGAGGACAGACTTCTTAATACACCGGACTATCAGGACAAAATTGTAGCCGGAATAGTTGAAGGAGTGGAAAAGTACTACAGCTTTATAACAGAGAAAAGATAAAATAAATATCCTTAAAAAATATCAGGCTGCCTGTACAATGATATGTGCAGGCAGCTCATAATGTGCGTGGTTTATGAAAATACATCAGCAAGATTATGGAATAACATCAGCCGATTGCGTCCATACCCTCTTCACCGGTTCTGATTCTGTAGCACTCTTCTACAGTTTGTACAAAAATCTTTCCGTCGCCTATCTTACCTGTCCGGGCAACCTTCATAATAGCCTCAATGGTAGGTTTGACAAACTCATCATTGACGGCAATCTCAAACCTTACCTTTGTAAGCAGGTTAACTGTATTTACATTCCCCCTGTAGCTCTCAGTGTAGCCCATTTGCTGGCCGCAGCCCTTAACGTGTGAAACTGTCATCTTATGTATCTGGGCCTCAAATAAAGCCGCCTTTACATCTTCTACGGCCTCAGGTCTTACAATGGCAATAACTATTTTCATGTCATATCCCTCCTCACATATAAATCAGATATATAAATACAATCGAACATCCAGCCTTAAAGAGTCTGTTCCGGATTTGCGTCTATCCTGTGGAAGGTCAGGTCGGCTCCCACCAGCTCTTCCTGCTCACTTATTCTTATACCTGCTACCACATCGATTACCTTGTACAGAACAAAACCTGCCGCAAATGCATATACCAGAGCTAGCAGGGAACCGGTAAGCTGAGACAGGAAGCTCAGATCATAAACGCCACCTAGAGCTTTTCTCCCGAAAATACCTGCCGCTATTCCTCCCCAGGTACCATTTATGCCATGCAATGGCCAGACGCCCAGGACATCATCAATCTTCCATTTGGCTTCAAGTTCAAAAAACACCATGAATATAAGACCCGCTACAGCACCTATAAACAATGCGGCAAAGGGGTGTACCACATCAGAACCGGCACAGATTGCAATCAGGCCTGCCAGCGCTCCATTGTGTGTAAAACCAACGTCATTCTTGGAGAAAACAAGGCCTGACATGGTGCCTCCAACCATAGCCATAAGTGAGTTGAGTACAACAAGACCTGATATTGCATTTACATTTTGGGCACTCATTACATTAAAGCCAAACCAGCCCACTATTAGAATCCAACTTCCGAGAGTCAAAAAAGGAATATTGCTGGGCCGTGTGTTGAACCGCCCCCCGAACCTTCCTTTTCTCGGGCCTAAAACAATTATAGCGGCAAGGGCAATCCACCCTCCAAGAGAATGAACTACAACAGAACCTGCGAAGTCGTGAAAAGGAGCGCCGAACACCTTTTCAAAAAAAGCCCCCTTTTGCCCCATAAAGGAGTTCTGTCCCCATACCAGGCTTTCAAACAGAGGATAGATAATTCCTCCCAGAAAAACGGCGGCCAGAGACTGGGTAAAAAACTTCATCCTGCCTACAACTCCGCCTGAGATTATAGCAGGTATGCAGGCTGCAAAACCCAGCAGGAAAAAGAATCTGACCAGCTCGATACCGTTCTGTTGTGTAAAGAGACTGTTGTTAGTATAAAGTACAATACCGTATGATATGGGAAAGCCGATTATAAAATATGCAACTGTAGTTACGGACCAGTCAAAAATAATTTTATTGAAAGCATTTACCTGATTCTTTCTGCTGACGCTGCCAGCCTCCAGGAAGGCAAAACCGGCGTGCATGGCCAGGATCATAACTGCGCCCAGCATTAAAAACAATACATTGATTGAACTCATGTATTTATTGCTCCTTTCAAAATTCAATTAAACAGCATAAAGGAATTAATCGGAAACACGCCATTGTATTTCGGTTGAAAAAAAGAATATATTAGATTTCCAGAAATAAAAAAAGAAGAGTATCTCTTCTTTAATATTTTTATATCTGAAGAGAGCGTCATTGCTCTGATGAAATTTTTGATTGCATAAAAATTCTAATACAAAATATTCCTAAAAGCAAGTGAATTTTTTAAATAAGTGTTTTACAAATTTTATATAATTTTGTACAATTATACTTGGTGTTTATATTATATTTATACAAGCATGGATTTAAAGGAGTGAAGATTGAAAGAAATCAACTTTCAACCCTTTGAATTTATGACCGCATAGCGGACAGGGGGATAAAAAATGGTTATTTCTGATAAGCCTTTTGCTGCTGAGCCAATAATCGATGTAAATGTCTTGAAAGGGCAATTTCACCAGTATTACAACTGCCTGAATGAAGAGGAAATCCAACCATACAAAATCATCTTGTGCTCCAGGCTGACTCCGCGTAAGCCTGAAGAGTCAGAAAAGCTCTTATTGATTTATGGCTCAGTGCTTATAATAATAAAAAATAACAATGAAGCCATTTCGAAGCTGAAGCTGGATTATAATGATATAAATTTCTTAGTACGCGAAACAGGTTCAACGGTCAATAGTGTAACCATTGACTATAAATCCGGTCTTAAGGAGCGGATTTTTTATGATGCCATGGCAAGCGGCCTGGTCAATGGACTTCTTCTGGAACTGCGCAAAAAATTAGTTGAAAAGGTCTGTGATTCCCACAGGAGTGACTTGTCTGACCCGGCCTTTTCTGATGCCGAGGAAAATACCTATTTTGGAGCCCATATGGCCAGAGAGGCTGTAATGGATAAAGCTGAGGTGCTGTGCAGCCTGAAACAGAAAAAGGTGTATAATCATCCGGGGTTGCTTTTCAGCAAGGTCATAACCCAGACGCATTTTACATTGCTGTGCAAAAAGGAGATACTCATATTTATGGAACGTGCCAGCACCAGAGAAAATCACAATATTGAAGGTGACCTGCTGTACATCTCTCTGAGCTCTTTGAGGAATGTATCCCTTGAGGCCACAGGGAAAGGCATGCTGCTTAAGTATGTTTTCCATACGGAACGGGTTGTGGAGCTGTTCTATGAAAATGAAAGTACCGATCAGCTGCTGAAGGTCATGTCATATATAAACAGCATGACAGCAAGGCCATAACAATAGAGCAGTCAGGTAAAAATCACGATTCTTTCTTGACCAAAAGCCGCATATAAAATACAATCAGAATAATGGATAAAATATTAATACAATCTTTAGGATACGAGGTGGAGCGTGAAATATACACGTGGCAGATCAAAATAAATTTCACGCAGCGAAAGCCACTGCGTGTCTTTCATTACAATTTATTACGCGCTATGCGCGTAGATGGGAGATAATATGGGGGTCAATAACAATACAGTAGACAAGGTGCTTAAAACATTTGAGGTTGACAGAGCAGCTATGCTTCAAATTGCACAACAGTTTAAGGAAACAATGGAAGCCGGACTTAAAGGGGAGCAGACCTGTCTGAAGATGCTTCCATCATATATTGGAAAGCCCACGGGTCGGGAAAAAGGCATATTTATGACTTTAGACATGGGTGGAACAAACCTTAGATGTACCAAATTTAAAATTGAAGACGGTAATTTTGAAAAGCTTGCTGAGATAAAGGAAAAGCTTATAAATAAGGAGAAAAACTTCGATCTCACAAAGTCTGAAACAACGGCGGAACAGCTTTTCGGGTACATGGCCCAATGCATGTCCGGAATAATTGATCCTGGTGAGAGCATGTATCTTGGAAATACTTTTTCATTCCCCTGCAGGCAGGAAGGAATAAATGAAGCTTACTTGATACATTGGACCAAAGAAATTACTACTTCTGGTGTTGAGGGAGAAAATATAAACAAGCTCCTGAGTGATGCACTCAAAGCAGGCAACATCAGCATTGAGCCTGTGGCCATACTAAATGATACGGTTGGAACTTTGCTAGTTGCCATGTATAGCTACCAGGAAGCCGATATAGGTTCTATCATGGGGACAGGGCATAATACCTGCTATCTTGAGAACAACCACCCTGTCAACGGCGGAAAAATGATTGTAAACCTGGAATCGGGAAATTTCAATGTGGGATTGCCTGTGACCAAGTACGATGAGCTCATTGACAGGAAGAGTCAGATGCCAGGACTGCAGCTGCTTGAAAAGATGGTGTCGGGCTATTATATAGGAAGCCTTGTAAAGGAAGTGTGTGCTGACCTTTATGGTGAAAAGGCCCTGTTCACAAATTCTGAGGCTGATACGGATACTTTTTTCAACCAGAGCTTTAATGCCCTGATGGTTGAGAACTTCATACTTTATCCTGCAAAAACCTCCGAGCAGTATAACTGTACTATAACGGATGCAGAGATAATAAAGAGCGTATCTGAAGCTGTCTTGAAAAGGACTGTCCGGCTTGTTGCCACCACCTTCCTGGGTATTCTTTTTCATCAGGAAAATAATGGGGTAAGAGTCACAAATAAGCACATAGTAGCAATTGACGGAACTATTTATGAAAAAATGCCAAAGGCTCCAAAGCTAATGGAAGAAGCTTTTGCCGAGGCCTTGGGCGAGGATGCTGAAAATGTACAGATCCGTCTTGTGAAGGATGGCTCGGGACTTGGTGCTGCAATAGCAGCAGCTGTAGCCTCAACACAAAAGTAGGAATAGAAAAGCCGCTTCCCATGTATATCTGGAAGCGGCTTTAACAATACTAAATTAGCTTTTAGTGCTGATAAATAAAGTCTTTAAGAGATAGATTGCCCGTCCGGTAGTGAGCAGCATTTTTCCGACTGCTGCCATACCTTTAATTAGTACTACAGGTTAATTAATGAGCCTGGCTGCTTTTGTATGTATCCAGGCAGCCACTATAATAGTTTATCTTGTGATTTATCTTATGGAGATTTTTATTAAGTTCTTCCATCTGTTTCAGAACAGCATTGCGGTGCTCTAAAAGCATTTCAACCCGGCTTTGCAGAGTGTGTTCGCCTTCCAGGGCTCCCTGAATGAATTTCTTTATTTGCCTGATAGGCATGCCTGTATTTTTTAAGCAGCATATTAGTCCCAACCATTCAATGTCATTTTCTGTAAAGAGCCTGTTACCGGCACTATCTCTTTCCACAAATGGAAGCAAACCTTCTTTATCATAATATCTAAGCGTATAGGCAGTCAGATTCATTTTTTCGGCAGCCTGCTTTATTGTGTATTCCATAAGAGTACCCCCTTGATAAGTCTATTCCCTACATATATCCATAAGCTTCTATAACCGGTGGAAGAGGCAGTATTAACTGGTGCCTCTTCAGAACCCGAGGTCACTGTAAAATTTATTTTAGCAGATATGCCTGCATTTTACAAACATCCACTTTAGGATTAACATTTGCAATAGAGAATTTACCTTTTTATTTTAGAGGGCTTAAAGGAATTTCTATTGACTTACAGTAGCCTCTAAGGTATACAATTCCAAATATAAAGCATAAGAAGCCTGTAAACCGGGATTAATAGAATTAATACAGAAAGAGGTGCTTATAGTGAAGAAAATCAGTATTGGAGGAGCCTTTCCCGCATCTGAGATTTCTCTGGGGTGCATGAGAATAACCGAGCTCTCCAAAAAAGATGCAGAGATATTGGTAAACACAGCCTTAGAGGAAGGAATTGATTTTTTCGACCATGCCGATATATATGGCGGAGGAAAATCAGAAGAAATATTTGCAGAAGCAATTGATATGAGACCCTCCATAAGGGAAAAGCTCATCATTCAGACAAAGTGCGGTATAAGACCGGGCTATTTCGACTTTTCAAAAGACCATATTCTGGAGGCTGTAGATGGAAGTCTGAAGAGGCTTAAGACAGATTATATAGATGTACTTCTTCTGCATCGGCCCGATGCCTTGGTGGAACCTGAAGAGGTTGCAGAGGCTTTTGCCATACTGCAGAGCAGCGGAAAAGTTCAAAACTTTGGAGTAAGTAATCAAAACCCCATGCAAATAGAGCTTTTGAAGAAATACGTCAGCCAGAAGCTGATAATTAATCAGCTTCAGTTCAGCATTATGCATACGGGGATGGTTGATGCCGGATTAAACGTAAATATGAATGTTGACGGTTCCTTTGACAGAGATGGAAGTATATTGGACTATTGCCGTCTGCACGACATTACAATACAGCCCTGGTCACCTTTTCAATATGGTTTTTTTGAAGGCGTATTCTTAAATAATGACAAATTTCCACAGTTGAATAAAACAATTGATGAATTGGCCCAAGCAAAAAAAGTAACAAATACTGCTATTGCCATTGCGTGGCTTTTGAGGCATCCGGCAGGAATGCAGCCCATTGTGGGGACAACCAGTGCAACAAGATTGAAGGATATCTGCAAGGCGTCAGATATAGAGCTGACCCGCCCGGAATGGTATGAAATATACAGAGCAGCCGGAAATAAGCTGCCATAGCAAACCTGCTCATAAGTACATGTCCGCTGCGCTGAAACGCTGCCCGTGAGGGACAGCGTTTCAGCGTAGCGGTTGCATAAAAGTCAAGGTGAAGAGTAGCTATTCACAAGCTTTTTTTTCAGGATATATCCTTTCAAAAAGTCTTCTGTTGTATGCTACACTTTGGTCTGTGGGTCTGTATTTTGCAGCCTCTTCATTATGTTCCATAGCCTTTTCATAATCGCCGATATTGTAGTAGCAAACGCACAGCTGCAAATGAGGATACCATGTATAATAGGCCATGTAGACAAAGCTCCACCTGTCAGGATCGGGGACCAGCTTTGTGGCTAAATCGTACCAAAAGATAGCTGACTTATACTCCCTTTTCTTTTGAAAATTGTAGCCGATACGACTGCAGGCTTCTCCTCTGGGTGGTGAGTAATTAAAGGACTGAAAAAGAGCGGTCAGCTCGTTTCCCTTATCCCCCAAGGCTCTGTAGCAATCACCTTTATAGAGACATGCAAATATTTTATCCTCCACCCAGCCTTCTTTTAATTCAAGATTTTTGTTATAGCTGTCAATAGCTTCCTGATGCCGTCCGTTTTCTCTTAATTCATTGCCGTAGTAAAAATAGTCTCTGGGGGAAAAGATGTCACCGCGGGCTTTCTTTTCTTCAAATATGGAAACTGTACGTCCTGCGGAATGACGGATTTTTTTGTGAGTGACAGATATCTCCGAATTAATGATTTTACCTCTTACGTCTATATAGTTGTGGCAATCACCATACCAGCGGAAATTTTTTTCCCTTTTTACAAGCCGGTTATTTCTGTATCGCAGTGTTACATTTCCAAATTCATCAGTACCTGCGTCATAATACATTGATACGGAATCTACCGCAGGGTCAAGTGTTTCCTTCAACTGCTTGAACTTTATCTGATCTGCTTCGAGAAGGACATCATCAGCGTCAAGATAAAGGATGTAATCCATTGTTGCATATTTATAGGATTCATTTCTGGCATCTGCAAAGCTGTTTGTCCAGGGGAAGTCAAATATTCTGTCGGTATACTGGCGGGCAATCTCCTTTGTTTTATCAGTTGAGCCAGTATCAACAATGTTTATTTCGTCTGCAATGTCCTTAACCGTATCCAGACAGCGGGCAAGCGTCTCTTCCTCATTCTTGACAATCATACAAAGACTGATAGTTATCATATAGCTTTACCAGTTTATAAAAGACCATAGGCCTATAAACTATAAATCCTTTCATACGTCGCTATAATTAATGTATTCCGTCAAAAAAAATATGTTACAAAAATACAAACAATAGATATGAGCAGTAGGGTACGGCAGTTCTGCAAAAAAACAGCCTCCATCCATAGAGAGGATGAAGGCTTGATTATAAAGTATACTAATCCAGTAGCAAAATATCCAACTGAGCACTTACGTTAGGCGCAAGAGTCAGGGTAAGTGCTATTAATGAGTTGTTGCGCAGAGTGATTGTATCTCCGGCAGCCAGAGTCAATATGGTGTTACCACTTATTTCACCCGTAGCTACCAATGCGGTAATATTTGTTGCCGGACTAACTGTACCGTTAACTGCTATTGCGATAGCAGCTCCTATTCCGGCGGTAATACCGGCACCGTAAATTATTTCGTAGTTACCGGCGGTGGGAACAACTATTGTGGTTGTTCCTGCTGTGTGAGTTATACCACCAACTAGCGGACCGTTATTGCTGAAGGGGATGTCTGCGCCCCCAATTATTGTTGCGGTTATCAGTGTAGCAAGGTTATACACATTACCAAATGCAGCGATACCTGCGCCAGTGGGTCCTGTAGCACCAACAGGTCCTGTAGCACCGACTGCGCCGGCAGGACCGGTAGGTCCTGTAGCACCGGTTGCGCCAGCAGGTCCGGTAGCGCCAGTAGCACCGGCAGGACCGGCAGGTCCTGTAGCTCCGGTAGCACCAGTAGCACCGGCAGGTCCGGTAGCACCAGTAGCGCCGGCAGGTCCGGTAGCACCAGTAGCGCCGGCAGGTCCGGTAGCACCAGTTTCACCAGCAGGTCCGGTAGCACCAGTTTCACCAGCAGGTCCGGTAGCACCAGTAGAACCGGCAGGTCCGGTAGCGCCAGTAGCGCCGGCAGGTCCGGTGGGACCTTGAGGTCCTGTTGGACCGATAGGCCCGGTAGGACCGGTAGCACCTGAACCCGCAGGGCCGGTGGGACCTTGAGGTCCTGTTGGACCGATAGGCCCGGTAGCACCAGTAGCACCAGAACCCGCAGGGCCGGTGGGACCTTGAGGTCCTGTTGGACCAGTAGGTCCGGTAGGACCGGTAGCACCTGAACCAGGAGCGCCAGTGGGTCCGGGAGCACCAGTGGGTCCGGGAGCACCAGTGGGTCCGGGAGCACCAGTAGGTCCGGGAGCGCCAGTAGGTCCAGGAGCGCCAGTGGGCCCGGTGGGTCCAGTAGGTCCAGGAGCGCCAGTGGGTCCGGGAGCACCAGTAGGTCCGGTAGCGCCAGTGGGTCCGGGAGCACCAGTAGGTCCGGTAGCACCAGTAGGTCCGGGAGCGCCAGTGGGCCCGGTGGGACCAGTAGGTCCGGTAGGTCCAGTAGGCCCGGTGGGTCCAGTAACACCAGTTGGGCCAACTGGTTCTTCATTGCCCAATAGAGAGACATCGTCAACTACTACATTTGCTGTACCTGGGTCTGCTTGCTTGCTGAAGGATACTATTGCAAAAGCTGTTCCTGCGGGAGCGATATTTGTCGTCCCGGTGAACTCCTGCCAATTCCCGAGAGAAGCATCAGGCAGGCTATTAGGAGGAATGCTTATAACTAATCCAAGTCCAAGGTAACCAAAGGTTTCGCCAAAATATGAAATAGTTATGGTTGTCAGGGGATTAGGCAAGGGGCCAACCTTACCCAAAAATGCTGAAAATTCCGCACTTTCACTAAAGTTGCCTTCTACAATCTGATATATAACGGAAATTCCGCTCAGTAATTCAGCGGAATAAACCCCAGAGTGTTTATATACAGATGTTATTACGGCATTGTCTACAAGCCATGGGGGAAAAGAACCTGTTTCAAAACCGCCATTTTCGATTAATTCAATCGTGGCCATATTTTATATTTCACCTCCTGAAAGTTATGGGTAGAACATGCTCTCATAGATTCCTATAACATGCTCTGTAATATTATATGAGGAAGTGCTTAATTTGGTACTTGTGTGAAATATAACGAAGTGAAGGTGCAAGTCAAAGTGACTTAATGAAGCGAAAGCCACTGTGAGTCTTTCATATCTTATCAGGTACGCATTATGTGTGTAGATATAAACAAACAAAAATCAGGTGCCCATGGAATCTCAACCTTATGTTTAGAAGGTGAGCATATCATATTGGGCAGCCTGCTTTTATATAACTATGGGAATACTATTGCATTTATATTTCTATTTAAAGCTGTACCAGTGGCAACATTTGTTGCAGTGGTAAAAATTATGCGGAGCTGATAGCCGGTTGTCTCAGTGGCCACAGAAGTATCAACCTGGGTGTTTGATATTGAAAATCTGTGTGTTCCAGCGGAAGCAGCGGAATCAATAAATGTTTTTGTTGTAATCAAGTTAGTATCTCTATATAGCCGAACCTCGAATGACATAGCCCAGTTTGACGTGGTTATAACTTCCACCGATACGGCATAATCAATTTTTACCTGAAGACCTGTTGTTACAGGAATATTCACTGTTGCTACAGTAACCTCGGTATTTAATGGAGGATACACTGAAGCAGCACCTGCTGTCTGACTGAAAAACAATTCAGGTACATTGACCGTAGGTCCGGCAGGTCCGGTAGCACCTTGAGGCCCAGTTGGTCCGGCGGGTCCGACAGGCCCAGTAACACCAGCGCCGGCAGGTCCTGTAGCACCTTGAGGCCCCGTAGGCCCAGTGGGTCCGGCAGGTCCGGTAACGCCAGCGCCGGCAAGTCCGGTAGCACCTTGAGGCCCCGTAGGCCCGGTGGGTCCGACAGGTCCGGTAACGCCAGCGCCGGCAGGTCCGGTAGTACCTTGAGGCCCCGTAGGCCCGGTGGGTCCGACAGGTCCGGTAACACCAGCGCCGGCAGGTCCGGTAGCACCTTGAGGCCCCGTAGGCCCGGTGGGTCCGACAGGTCCGGTAACACCAGCGCCGGCAGGTCCGGTAGCACCCTGAGGACCAGTAGGCCCGGTGGGTCCGGCAGGTCCAGTTGCACCTGCACCGGCAGGTCCGGTAACACCCTGAGGACCAGTAGGCCCGGTGGGTCCGGTAGGCCCAGTTGCACCAGCGCCGGCAGGTCCGGTAACACCCTGAGGACCAGTAGGTCCGGCGGGTCCGACAGGCCCAGTAACGCCAGCGCCGGCAGGTCCAGTTGCACCTTGAGGCCCAGTAGGTCCGGCGGGTCCGACAGGCCCAGTAACGCCAGCGCCGGCAGGTCCGGTAGCACCTTGAGGCCCAGTGGGCCCGGTGGGTCCGACAGGTCCGGTAGGTCCAGTGAGTCCGACAGGTCCGGTAGGTCCAGTGGGTCCGACAGGTCCGGTAGGTCCAGTGGGTCCAGCAGGCCCGGTAGGTCCAGTGGGTCCAGCAGGCCCGGTAGGGCCAGTTGGGGCAGTGGGTCCAGTAGGCCCGGTGGGACCGGTTGGTGCCGTAGGTCCGGTGGGCCCGGTAGGTCCAGTAGGCCCGGTTGGCCCGGTAGGTCCGGTTGGCGCAGTTGGCCCTATTGGACCCTCAGCAGTTAAAGATACATCATCGACAACCACATCAGCGGTACCGGGAGCAGCCTGCTTGCTAAAGGATATGACGGCCATTGTTGTACCTGGGAGAGCAGGGATGACCGTGCCTGTAAATTCCTGCCAGATACCTAAAGCTGCGTTTGGAAGACTGTTTGGAGGAATACTTATTGCCAGTCCAAGTCCAAGATAGTTAAAGGCTGAGCCAAAATATGCAATGGTTATTGTAGTAAGAGGATTAGGCAAGACTCCTGCTTTTCCTATAAAAGCAGAGAATTCTGTGATGGAACTGAAGTCACCTTCTACAATCTGGTATATTACAGAAATACCACTTAGCAGCTGTGCAGAAAAGGTGCCTGAATGCTTATACGCTGAGGTAACAATTGCATTATCTACAAGCCAGGGAGGAAATGAACCTGTCTCAAAACCGCCGTTTACGATTAATTCAATTGTAGACATATTATATATTTCACCTCCTGAAAATTATGAGAGCATGAAGAAA
>JAEXFI010000055.1 GCA_023400235.1 Bacillota bacterium | reverse complement strand
TCAACGCTGCTACCGCATCCTGCGTAGCTCGTGAAACAGGTTTCCGTTCAGCTTTTGAAGGTTCAAACTTTGAAATTCTTGCAACTCAGTACAGCGAAGGTGATGCAGCAAAATCAAAGGATATCGCAGCAAACTATATTACCTCTGGAGTTGTTGGCATCTTCGGTGCAAATGAAGGTTCTACAGTAGGTACTGGTAATGCTATTCAGGAAGCAGGCGGAGAAGTTATCGGAGTTGGTTTTGACAAATCCGATACAATACTCTCATTGATCAAAAACGGCTTTATATTGGCAACAATGGCTCAAAACCCCGATGTAATGGGTGACAAGGGAGTTAAAGCTGCAGTAGAGGCTCTTCAGGGCAAGGACCTGGGCGGCGCTGTAGCTGATACAGGTGTTTCTGTCATCACAAAGGCCGACATTAAATAGTTAAATATATTCAACGGATTTATAGGTAATTTTTCTTATATAAAAAATTACCTATAATCCTTTTTATAATTTTTTAATCACTTTAACTATTTTAATCAACATTGAAATATAAAGTTAAGTTCCACGCTTGAATCAATAATTTAAATTCCGCTTTAAAGTATGACAGTAGTGGAATTAACTTTTGAAGTTGAAGGTTTTTAAAAAATTCCAGGTGGCTTAATATTTGTCTGAAGCATCTTCAAAGGGATAATTTTATTATTTATTGAAGGTTCTTTTGATTTTATTTATTTATGAAAGGACAATAATTATGAAACTAAAACGTATAATCAGTATAATTTTAGCTCTCGTAATGACTCTGACCATGGCCTTGAACAGTTTGACTGTTTTTGCGGAAGGGGAACCTGCGGATGATTTTGACACGCTGCGTGAAAAGTGGCAGTACCTGGCCATGGGTGGTGATTACGACCCCGCAGACCCAAGTATGCAAGGCTTGCTGCAATCTATAAATAATGTGGCACAGGATCTGCTGGACAGGATAAACCCAAGTCCTACAACGGGCTGGGGAGCCAATGATTACCTGTGGCCGGAATATATACTTGGAAAGCGCAATGATGCATATGCGGATTCAAACAACACACAGTTTACTATCAGGAGCCTTAAGTTTATGGCTTTAGCCTATCAGACCAAGGGCTGTGGGCTGTATCAGGACGAAGCCTTGAAAAATGAGATACTTCGTGGACTGGACTATATTTATACAAATCATTACAAGGTAGGAGTAGACTCCAACCCATATGGAAACTGGTTTACCTGGGAGATCGGGGGTCCCATTTATCTTCTGGAGACAGTACTGCTCATGTATGATTATCTGCCCGCAGAGCTGATTTCGGCTTGTGCGGCAACTGCTCTCAAGGCTACCACCAAAACCGGCGGAGACTCTTATATGTATGTGGGTGCCAATGCTTTGTGGAGAGACAGGGTGAGAATGTATGCAGCTATTTTGCTTAAGGACGCTGCAACCCTCTCGTATGTGAAGAATGATGTTCCTGTCTATATGGGGTATGTAACCACCGGTGACGGGTATTATGCCGACGGAACCTTCATGCAGCACGGAAATGTTGTTTACAATGGGGGCTATGGTAAAGAAGCCTTTTCCGACATAAGTCATTTTCTCTATATGCTGGATGGCTCACCTTGGGCAATTACCGGGACTGAAAGAGATAATATAGGCACTATTGTGGAAAAGAGCTATGTGCCCTTTATGTATAATGGTGTTTTCATGGATATGGTAAGAGGGCGTGAGATTACACGTACCGATACTACCGATGCCTATGCAGGTATTACCATCAGCCTTGATGTGCTGCTTTACTCAGAATCCGTACCTGAGGCTGAGGGCAAAAGGTTTAAAGGTATGATCAAGGAATGGATGAATAATGACAATGCAATAAAGACCTTGAACGAGGGTGCCGGTGTTGCATGGTATTTGTTCCCGGTGTATAATCTCTCAAAAACCCTGGAGATTCTCAAGGATGATTCCATTCAACCCGTTTCAAACAAAGGGAAGAGCTATACCTTCGGAAAAGGTGTGAGAACGGTTCATACCACTGATAAGTTCACCTTTGGCCTTTCCATGTACAGCAAGGATATCAAAAACTGTGAGATAGGTGACAGTAATACAAAGGGCTGGTACACAGGTATCGGGCAAACCTATGTTTATACACCTGACATTGGTCAGTTTACTTATCAAAAGCCAACTCTGAACTGGTATCGTCTGTCCGGTGTTACTGCCGTTAATGGACTCTCTTTCAGCAGCCATACCAATACAAACTCCTTTGCTGGAAGCACAACACTGGAAGGCTTGTACAGCACCGCTGGCTTGGAGATTTCAAGCGGAAATACACAGGTAAGTGCTAAAAAATCCTGGTTTATGTTTGATGATGAGGTTGTGGCTCTGGGAACTGATATTTCCTCAACAAATAACAGCAATGTTGAAACAACAATAGACAACCACTATATAACAAAAGACAACGACTTGATTATTGACGGGGTAAAACAGCCCAAGGAGCTTGGGTGGAATAATAAAATCGATAATGTGACCTGGGCATTGATAGAAGGAAATGTTGAAGGCTCAAACATTGGCGTTTATTTTCCCAATAAAAGCAGAATAGGTGCAGTCCGTGAAACCCGTACAGGCAAATGGACTGATTTGGGCACATATAATGTTGATGAAAACCTTCAATCGGCAAATTACCTTACCATGTGGGTGGACCACGGCTCAAAGCCTGTAAATCAAAGCTATGCATATGTTCTGCTGCCCGGCACCAGCGCAGCTCAGGTTGAAAACTATGCAGATTCCAGCGATATTGAGATAATCCGCCAGGACAACAGCGTACATGCTGTATACGAGAAAACCCTCAATACCCTGGGTGCGAATTTCTGGAAGGACGAAGATCAAGCCATTGATGCAATGGGTGTAAAAGATTATCTTTCAGTAGATAAAGCAGCTACAATCATGGTTAAAGAGGATGATAGCAAGCTTAGCTTTGCACTAACAGATACCACAAAAAGAAATGCAGGCCCCATTACGGTAGATATTAACCGTGCGGCTACCGGGATTATTTTAAAAGACAGCCGCATTAAGGTTATTCAGACCTCTCCGTCAATCAAGCTTCAGATAGATGTGAATAATTCTGTGGGGAATCCCATTGAGGCGGAGTTTTCTTTTAAACCCCTTGATTTGCCGGGACAGACAGCCATCACTGACATGTCCTTAAGTGACGACACCTTAAGCGTTAAATTTGCAGATGCAATGTGGGCATCGGCATATAAGCTGGTTTACGGTACTGAAAGCGGAGTATATACGGAGTCACTTGTCACTTCGGGGACAACTGCCACAATCAGAGGCTTGAATGCCAATACCACCTATTATTTTGCAGTTAGAGCAATAAATGATTCAGGTGAAGGCCCCGTCTCTGAAGAAAGTTCCTATGTAATCGGTAATACGCGTAAATTAGTAGATACTTTTGCAGATTTCTCCAAAACGGTCAGCTATTCCGGCGGATGGGCATTTGACTCCTCCAACGCGGTTGCTTATTATAATGGCGATGACACACGAATAAAGCGAGATGATTCAAACTCAATCGAAAGACCGGAATATGTGACTTATTACACTCCTGCACCCAAGGATTTTAAACTGATTGCATATGATTATGGTAGTTCTGCTCTGGCAAAAATTGAATTCTTCGGTTCCCAGGATAACGTGAGTTGGACTCCTATTGCTGTGACGACAAGTGGATCTGCAATTGTTAACAGTAGTAAGTGGAGTCAGGTTACATATAAAAATTCCGGGGATTTGGACAGCTCCATAAATTACATAAAGATTGTCGCTTCAAACAATGCCAAGATTTACGCACCTCAGCTTTCAAGCCTGGAAATAAACTATACCTGGACTTCCGATCGTGTGGTATTGGACACCATGCTGGACGATTCCAGGGCCTATGAGGTTAAGGGAGCTGCCGCGTTTATGCTGGGTGACGGGGTTAAATTCGGAGGCGATAAGGATATACTGGTAAAGACTGGTGCAGAAGATGCAACCCTGCTTTACAGCTATACAAATATACAAAATGCCAAGCTTACTGCTTTTACTTCAAAAGCAGATGGGGGCACGGTTTCCTTTGAAACATCCACGGATGGAGAAAGCTTTACACCTGTTACTCCCACAGAGACTACCGAGGGGGATTCCGGTGACTATGATAAGAAGGTATACAGCATTCCTTCACTGGAGGAGGGCACGGACTATCTGAGGATTACAATAACCGGTGCGGCCGATACCATTGTTATTTCCGACCTCAGCCTGTCATATGTTCATGAAATTGCGCCCATAAAAAAGATACGGTTTAAGGTTAAGCAGCTTGAAGCGGTTAAGAATTATAAATTGCTCCCAGTTGTCAAATTGGCGCCAACAAATGCAGCTGGCGAGATATACTATACAATTTCAAATAAGGATATTGTTACGGTAAATCCATTAACAGGGGAATTGCAGGCTCAGGATTTCGGTGGAGCGGTACTCACAGCCAAGGTACTTGGAACTGAGGAGGATATAAGCGCAGACATCATGGTTCGTACTTCTCAAAACCTTGCACTTAATGCAACCACAACAGCAAGTTCAGTTAAAAGTACTTCTAGTTACCCTGCTAATAAAGCAACAGACGGCAATTATCTATCCCGTTGGGAATCTAATCCAGGTCCTGCTCAATGGCTGCTGGTGGATTTAGGAGTGCCAAGAGAGTTTGAAGCAATTGAGCTGAATTGGCAGCAATATGCAACTGCTTATGTGGTTCAGGGCTCTATGAACGGCACCGATTGGGTCGATCTTTATACTGAAACCAACGGAAAAGGCGGCAATGTGTGGATTAAACTTAGTGGGGTAAAAAAATACCGATATATTAAATTGATCGGTACTCAGGCACCTGCGGCCTATTCACTTTATGAGTTGCGAGTGCTTTCTTATAACCCACAAAATCTTCAGAATCTTGCAATTGGAAAAACTGCAACAGCAAGTAGCAGCGATGACTCTAGCAGAGGGCCTAGTAAGGCTATAGATGGAGACATATCCTCGTCCTCGCGTTGGGCATCTGCAAAAAATGATGGGGAGTCATATACCATTGACTTAGGTATCCCATATAATATAGAGCAGATTAATTTATATTGGGAATCTGCTTATGGTAAAGTATATGACATTCAGGTAAAAAATGACATTAATGATGTGTTTTGTACCGTAGTATCTGAGTCAAACGGCTCGGCAGGCTGGAAGAGATATACATTGAATCAGCCGGTTCAGGCAAGATATGTTCATATGCAAGGTAAAACACGCGGCACCATATATGGGTACTCCTTATATGAATTTGAAGTATATGGGAAAATGGAACGGACAACCGTTGCCTCAATATCGTTTGATTCCGATAAACTAACGGTAGTGCGTGATCATAAAAAACTTGCATCTATAACTACTGAGCCAACTAACATAAACGAGGGAAGTATTTTATTTAACAGCTCAAATCCTGAAATAGTAACAATATCTAGTAAAGGTGTTGTAACCGGAGTAGCAACTGGTACTGCAGTAATTACTGCGACCGCTGCTGATGATATTAATATCAGCGACAGCTGTGAAGTTACGGTAACGGATTATAACGGCGCTCCCATACCTGTCTCAAATCTTCAGGTGCAAGGGAATGCAACCCTTATAGAAAAAGGTACCACAGCAAAGTTTGATGCTTCTGTTTCTCCCGACGATGCATCAATAAAGAACATTCACTGGACCTCAAGCAATGAAAGCGTAATGCTGGTAACCAACGAGGGCCTGATTAAGGCAATCGGTGTTGGAACAGCCACTTTAAAGGGTACCAGTGTTGCCAACCCGCTGTTTGTATATGAAAGAGAAATACAAGTTGTGGATGCCGAGGTGGAAACTACAAAGGTATTGATAAATACAATAGGCGTGGTTTCCCTGGACCGCAAGGCGGACATTGATGCTGCAAGGGCGGCATACAATGCATTGACCGAGGAGCAGAAGGCCCTGGTTGACAACTATGCTGTGCTGGAAGCTGCAGAAGTGCGTTATGAGGAGCTGGTTGAGGAGCAGAAGATAGTAAATGTGAAGGAATTAATTACTGCTATCGGCGTGGTTACCTTGTACAGCAAGGATGATATCGATGCTGCAAGGGCAGCATACAATGCACTGACTGAGGAACAGAAGGCCCTGGTTGATAACTATTCTGTGCTGGAAGCTGCAGAAGTAACCTATGAAGAGCTCTTATCGGCACAGACTGTTGAAACGGTTAAGGAGCTGATAAATGACATCGGAGAGGTGACCTTGGACAGCAAGACACTTATCGAAGTGGCAAGGGCTGCCTACAATGCACTGAAAGAGGACCAGAAGCTGTTAGTTGATAACTATTCCGTGCTGGAAGCTGCGGAAGGAGTTTATGCAGAGTTGCTAGCAGCTCAGCAGGTAGAAACCGTTAAGGGCTTGATTTCTGCCATCGGCGAGGTAACCTTGAGCAGCAAGGGGGATATAGATGCTGCAAGAGCGGCGTACAACGCACTGACAGAGGAACAGAAGGCATTGATTGATAACTATTCCGCGCTGGAAGCAGCAGAAGCTCGTTATCAAGAGGTGGAAGCCATTGAGAAAGTAAGCAGTGTTGCACTTGACAAGGCAACCATGAGCTTGACGGCAGGTGCCAGCGGACAGCTTACTGCGGAAATTGCACCATCCACTGCAGTAAACAAGAATGTAACCTGGTCAAGCAGCAATTCTAGTGTTGCCACAGTTAGCAGCAGCGGAGCGGTCACTGCGGTGGCAGAAGGAACTGCAACAATAACGGTAACTACAGAAGACGGCGGAAAAACGGCTGCATGTACTGTAACAGTTACAAGAAGCAGCGGAGGAAGTGACAATAACAATCAAGGTGGAAGCGGAACTCCCGTAACCCCGGTAAATAACTATACAGCTGATATTGTTCTGCCGGATGCCTCAGGCAGTGGAACGGTAAATGCAAAACTGCCCTTAACCGTTAATGAGAAAACCGGAACAGCGGTTTTGGATACGGCAGCAAGGAAGGACCTGGCAGCAAGCGGCGGAACCTCGGTTATTACTTTACCGGCAATCCCTGGTGTCAAGGCCTATACCCTGAGCATCCCCGTTTCAAGCCTGACCACGGCTGGCTGGGAAGGTGCCGTAAAGGTTAATACCACCGCAGGCAGCATTACCATACCGTCCAACATGCTCTCAGGAGTGACGGGAGCAACCGGTGCCAAAGCAGAAGTGACAATAGCACTGGGCGACAGGACCATACTCACCGGGGATGCAAAAGCAGCCGTTGGGGACAGGCCTTTACTTGAGCTGTACATGTCAATAGACGGAAAGAGAATAGAGTGGAATAGCACTGCTGCACCAGTGAATGTAAGCATACCGTATGCTCCTTCAGCTGCAGAACTGTCAAACCCTGAAAGAATTATCATCTGGTATATTGACGACAGCGGCAAGGCACATGCAGTACCAAACGGACGCTATGACGCAGCAACCGGGAAGGTGAACTTCACCACCACCCATTTCAGCCATTATGCTGTAGGCTTCAATGGAATAAGCTTTAAGGATGTACCGGATACAGCATGGTACAGCAAGGCAGTGGGCTATGTGGCGGCAAGAGGCATCACCTCAGGCAAGGGCAACGGCAGCTTCAGTCCAAATGCAAAGCTCACCCGCGGCGAATTCCTTGTAATGGTGATGAAGGCATACGGCTTCACACCTGATGAAAACGCTGCAAATAACTTCACAGATGCCGGGAATACATATTATACCGGTTATCTGGCAGCAGCAAAGAGACTGGGAATATCAGGAGGTGTGGGCAATAACATGTTTGCACCGGGAAAAGAGATTACCCGTCAGGAAATGTTTACAATGCTTTACAATGCATTAAAAGCAATAGGAGAGCTGCCCCAGGGCCATTCCGGAAAAACGCTTTCAAGCTTTGAGGACGCAGGCAGGATTGCAGCCTACGCAAAGGAGGCCATGACATACTTTGTTGAGGCCGGAATCATGGAAGGAAATGCAGGACAGCTCACCCCTGCAAGCACAACCACAAGGGCGCAGCTGGCGCAGGTGCTGTACAACCTGCTGTCCAGGCAGTAATTATACAGGCAGTTTAAGCAGTTAAAGAAAAAGGGCCCCAGCAAAACTGAAACAGTTTTGCTGGGGCCCTTTTGCAAACTTTAGACAGGTATTCCTATTGAACTGTTGCCTGTGAACTTAACCCCCTCAGGGAATTGGATATTAAGCTCCTGACGAATGTGGAATCCACGGCTTCTCCTGTTATCAGCAGCCGATAGAAAAGCGGGGCAAAAATCAGATCAATACTTAGCTCAATATCCAGATCCTTTCTCAAATCCCCTCTGAGAATACCCCGTTCAATAATATTCCTTGAAATAAGTCGGCGGGGATTGAAATATCTTTTACGGCATTCCTCGGCAATATTGGCGTCAAATTGGCCTTCTGCAATCAACTCCTTTATTACTGCGCCTTTAGGGCTGGTAATAAAGGTTGCCAGATTATCCGCCTGGATAAAGAGGTCATCACTTGCTGAGCCGGTATCCGGTACCTGGAGCAGGGCTTCTGTGGCGGCAAAAAAACCGTCCAGAACCACAGCGGCTTTGTTAGGCCACCATTTATAAATTGTAGCCTTGCTTACCCCGGCTCTTGCGGCAATACCTTCAATGGTTACGGCACTGAAGCCGCTTTCAAGTAATAGCCCGTAGGCAGCGGTAACAATAGCATTTCTTGTTGCTTCACTGCGAGGGCGTCCTATTTTTTTATCCATAGTGCTATCTCCTTGCTACTTTTTAATTTAGCTTAACCAGTAATACAAAACTATACGTATATTATACAATATTATTTATAAATAAAAAGACTTGACAAAACTAAACGCTGCGTATAGTATATAAATATAAACTGAACGTACAGTATATAAAGTCTATAGATTACTTGTTTGATTTATTTGAGATATAGACAGAAACGGAGAGTGTACTATGAAAAAAGTATTATCTGAAGAAAAAAAGCTGTCCGCCTGGCTTGTGTATTTGCTGGCCGGCGCATGCGGCTTGATTGTTGCAAATCTGTATTATGCACAGCCACTGGTAGGACCCATAAGTGAGGCCACAGGGATTTCGGCCGGCTCATCGGGCTTGATTGTAACAATGACCCAGTTGGGCTATGCAGTGGGCCTTTTGTTTCTTGTTCCCTTGAGTGATTTGCTGGAGAACAGACGGCTGGTTGTAACCATTTTGGTCATTGCCGTTGTGGGTATGCTTACGGCTTCAATTGCAAAAAATCCATATTTGTTCTTTACTGCGGCAGCACTTATTGGCCTGGGCTCTGTTGCGGCTCAGGTTTTGGTGCCTTTTGCCGCGCACCTTGCGCCTGCAGAACAGCGGGGCAAAATTGTGGGAAATGTAATGAGCGGTCTGCTTCTGGGAATTATGCTGGCAAGACCTGCAGCCAGTCTCATTACAGGAATTTGGGGCTGGCAGGCGGTGTTCTTAATATCTTCAGCCATTATGGCAGTACTCATGACACTGCTGAGCCTTCAGCTTCCCAAAAGGAAGCCGTTGCCAAAAGACAATTATCCTGCCATCGTAAAATCCCTTTGGCATATCTTTAAGACCACTCCCGTTTTACGCCGGAGGTCATTGTATCAGGCGGCCCTGTTCGGCAGCTTCAGCTTGTTTTGGACTGTGGTGCCCCAAGTGCTGTCACAGCATTTTGGCTTGACATTAAAGGAAATTGCACTTTTTGGTCTTGCGGGTGTTGCCGGAGCTGTTGCAGCACCGATTGCCGGACGGCTGGCAGACAAAGGCTGGAGTAAAAGGCTTACAGGTCTTGCATTTATAATTGCAACATTAGCTTTTATTCTGACTCACGTTTTGCAGGGCAACAAAACTATATCACTTATGATATTTTGCGGCGCTGCAATACTTCTGGATATGGCGGTTTCGGGAAACCTGGTTCTTGGGCAGCAAGCCATATACGGCCTGGGTGACGAGATTCGCGGACGGCTAAACGGAGTTTTTATGGCAGTTTTCTTCGTGGGGGGAGCCATTGGTTCTGCTCTGGGAGGTTGGGCGTATGCACGCGGCAGCTGGGGGGCTGCGTCAGTGCTAGGAATGAGTTTGCCGGTGCTTGCGTTCCTTTATTATCTGACCGAGAAAAGCAGGTGATTGACAAAAAAAATGAGTTTCCCAGCGGATATAGTCAGCTGATTCTGCAAAGAATAAAGGGGTATATATTTAAAATGGAAACCCGGAATAATATAGCCGCCAACATATATAAGAGGAGAATTGAAGATTAAAGAAATTTTAGGGAATTTTAAACAGATAAAAATGTGGCACCGATTCCATGCCGTGACTTTCATGGAGTTCTGTGCCAGGTGGAGGAATGGAAATATTTATGAGTAACGATAAAAGAGAACTGTCGCCTGAACAGAGCCAAGAAATCCTTGGAACACTGAAAGCCCGCTTTGAGAAGAATATGGAACGGCACAAAGGGCTTGAATGGGATTTAGTGCAAAAGGAGCTGGAAGCAAAGCCTCATAAGCTATGGTCTCTTTATGAGATGGAGAGGACCGGCGGGGAACCTGATATTATCCATGATAGCGATAAAAACACTGACCGGAGCATTTTTATGGATTGTTCCCCGGAAAGCCCAAAGGGCCGCAGAAGTATCTGCTACGACCAAGAAGCACTGGAAGCCAGGAAAGAGCACAAGCCCCAGGATAACGCCGTTGATATGGCTGCCCGTATGGGCATAGAACTTTTGACGGAGGAAGAGTACAGGGAGCTTCAGAAGTTTGGACAATTTGATATTAAAACCTCCAGCTGGGTAAAAACCCCTGATAATATCAGAAGGCTGGGAGGCGCAATCTTTTGCGACCGCCGTTATGACACTGTATTTGTGTATCACAATGGCGCGGAATCCTACTATGGTGCCAGAGGGTTCCGAGGCCTGTTGAGGGTATGAGTTTTTTAAGGCTGCCAATAAATAATAAAGCCCAAAATTTTGTTTTTAGATGTTTATTATGAGACTGGAGAGAGATTAATGGGGAATACGGATAAGTTTGAAATGATTGCGGATATGTATGACACTTCTGAAAGGATACAAATAGCCAAGGTGGCTTCTGATGCCATCCGTAATCACCTTACTGATGCAAAAGGCAAGACAGCCATTGATTTCGGTTGCGGAACAGGCCTGGTGGGAATGGAACTTCAAAGCAATTTTAAATCCATACTTTTTTTGGATACGTCACAAAAAATGCTTAATCAGATAGAGAAAAAAATTGCTGCTAATAATATACAGAATGCTGTGACATTATGCTTTGATTTTGAAAGAGACAGTCTCTCTGATTTAAAGGCCGACTATATTTTTATGGTTCAGGTGCTGCTGCACATTAAAGACGTGGAGCCGGTTCTTTCAAGGTTGTATGAGGTTTTGAACCAGGGCGGGCACCTGCTGATCATAGATTTCGACAAAAACGAGAAGGTAGCTTCTGATATGGTGCACAACGGCTTTGACCAAAAGGAACTGGCGGAAACCATGGCGCCATTAGGCTACATTAATATTCAGTCTGAGACCTTTTATACCGGCAGCAGAATATTTATGGGGGAGGATGCAGACATGTTTATTCTGGAAGCTGTCAAATAGAACCGGATGCAGTGGGGGAGCAGGAGGAAAGCTGGAAAGCAGTTGAAAGGACAGGCTGAAAGCACTCAGACCGGATAAATATAAAAAATATTAAAACATCAGCCACAAGGCAAATAGCCTGGTGGTTTTTTTGATCAGACATATTATGGCTACCACTCTGTCACAGGCGTGGGCTATATGGAGTTCATACGCGGCGGAAGCTCGTCCGGCCACCAGTACATGGAAGTATATGATAATCATGGTGATACAACAACAATTTATATTGCCTATGGACGAAATTATAGTTCTATTCATTCAATAAGCTTCAGCATAAATTAGATGAAGTGTTTTCCTCACAAATTTTGATATAAACGTTATAAAATTGCCCGCTGGATTAATTTCAACGGGCTTTTTTATGTAAGATAGACTACTCCTGTCTTAGTACATTTATCTACCTTTCCTTGAAAGTGAATTAAACCAAATATCAAGTAAATGAAGTGGAATCTCTTTGCTTACGTTGCAATATGTGGTATTAACGCATACATTATTACCACTTCCGGTTATTCTTAAAATCACGGTATTTCCTGAATAAAAATCATAATAATAAGTATATCCTGAAATAAGTTCTTGTTTGAAGGATTTCCTGTAGTATCTATTGTCCAATATATTGATGAGTTCCTTGATTTTGTCCTTATCAGTAGTTTCCACCGAACTCATATCAAATCCGCTTCGCATAAGAACCTTTGTTATTTTTGCCTCATCAACGCCTAAGAGGTCGTCAAAGGTCTTTCGGGGATATTGAAGCTGGATAAATACAAGAACACATATTAGCAAAAATACAGGTATTGCAAGCCAGAGCAGCTTTTTTCTCATACAATAGTCTCCTGTTAGTCAAATAATTATCAGTCACTTTTACCGGAGAGTTAAAAAATTTATAAAGGGATTCTGTACTAACTCATAAAGATATAAAAAAGGTACTATTCCCTTTGCAGCTTCATATAACTGCTATAAGCAGCTGCTATGGAAATAATACCATATTTTTCTATAAATATAAATAAAAGTTTAATGAATAAACCCGTAAAAACGATGGGCTTGTTCAGTTGCAGGCTCACTCCTCCAATAGTTTGACAATATGCTTCTCAATTGCCTTGGGACTTTTCACCGGTGCAAAGCGGTATATTACCTCACCTTTTTTATTTATAAGAAACTTAGTAAAGTTCCATTTGATATTGGTTCCGCCAACACCGCTTTTTTGAGACTTGAGCAGGGAATAGAGGGGGCTTTCATTCTGTCCGTTCACTTCGATTTTGTCAAACTGCCGGAAGGTGATGCCGAAACGGCCTGTGCAAAAGCTTCCAATTTCTTCATTTGAGCCGGGGGCCTGGTTTGCAAACTGATTGCAGGGAAAATCAAGGATTTCAAAGCCCATGCTTTTATATTTATCATACAATTCCTGCAGTCCGCTGTACTGAGGTGTAAACCCACAGCCTGTGGCCGTGTTCACAACCAGCAATACTTTGTCCTTGAATTCGGACAGATTTACATCGTTACCCTTCCCGTCTTTTACTGTCAAATCATAAAGTTTCATTTTGATCACCATTTTCCTTAGCTTCGTAGTATTAATAAATATTTTACACAATTAAATTATATACAATTTAAAAAAGGCCGTCAAGCTATTTATTAAAGTATAATCTGGAAATCAACTGCTTAACAAAATTCTTTTTTATTTTGAGCAGCATTGACACTGGTTATAACATATGTTACTGTTAACATATGTTACTAAATAAATGATACTAATAAATGAGGTGTGAATATGTCAATCAATCACGCTATTCTGGGAATGCTTAGTTACAGGTCAATGACAGGATATGACTTGAAAAAGCTGATTCAGGAAGCTTCTTTCATGCATTGGTCCGGGAACAACAATCAGATATATAAATCCCTCACCGAGCTGCTGGCCAAGGGCATGGTGTCCAACGTAGTCAGACATCAGGAAGGTGCTCCTACAAAAAAGGTATATATGATAACCCAAAAAGGGCGGGAGTCCTTAAAAGAATGGGTGCTTTCCGAAGCCGAGCCTATGGAGATCAGAAAGCCGTTTCTTGTTCAGCTTGCATGCTCCGGACAGCTCAATACCGTTGAACTGGAGAGATTGCTGGATGGCTATGAACATCAGGTCAGGATGCAGCTTCTGATGTCGCAAAAAGGCAAGCCCTATATTTTAAGTGAGGGAAATGCCCTGGAAAAAGCAATATGGACCCTCATGGACGACAATATAAAAAGAACCTTTGAAAATGAGCTGGTATGGCTTCAAGACCTGCGAAGGGCTATAGCCAGTATCCCAAATGAGAATGACGTAAAGGCTGACAAAGCCGGTGGCAGTATGACAGAAACAGGCCATGAAGAAACCGGATATAAGCGTATAAAATATACTGTTAATAGCTATAAAGAAATAAGGTATGTTCATTTTAATGATTCGGAGACAAAGCTGGAGAATGAAAGAAATGTTATGGACATAATCGGGGCTTTGGTGGAAAACGATTTACAGTTTGCGCTTTTTGACAGTGAAGCCCTTTCAAGGGACTTTCTTGAACTAAAAAGAGGCTTGGCCGGGGCCTTACTCCAGAAATTTGCCATGTACCGGATCAGGTCTGCCATTGTGGTCAAGGAAACTGATTTAACGAACAGAGATTTCACGGAATCTCTTACCGAGAGTGCAAGGCACAATATAATGCGGATATTTACCGATACAGCCCAGGCGGAGAAATGGTTCTTGAGCATAAAGCAAAGTGGGAAACTGTAAAGGAAAAATCATATAAATCAAAAATCTTACAAATGAAAAGTCTTATAAATGAAAAATCTTACAAATCAAAAGTCTTATAAATGAAAAGTCTTTTAAATGAAAGTCTTATAAATTGAGAGAAAGGGATAAATGATGAATTATACTTTAACCGTAAAAAATAATTTTATTGTATATATTAAGAGTGAAGATATTTTGATAACCGGTGCCCAGTCAGCTTTGGATCTTATGATGACTGTGAAATATGATACGGGCTGCAGCCGGCTGGTGCTTGACAAGGGTGCAATAAGTGAAGATTTTTTCAGACTCAGCAGCGGAATGGCAGGTGAGGTCCTTCAGAAATTTATAAATTATCATATGAAGCTGGCTGTATTGGGCGATTATTCCAGGTACACAAGCAAACCCCTGCAGGATTTCATATATGAAAGCAACAGAGGCAGGGATATTTTCTTTGTGGAGAATATGGAGCAGGCGGTTGAAAAGCTGGAAAATGCCGGGGGCTGACAGGGGGAGGTTGTGGGAGGAGTGGTGATGCCATTGCCAGACTGCTCGTTGCTAATGACAATAATCTTCCCGTGTTGCATGTAGAAATATCACACATTAGGTAACAATAAAATACCATCTAATCGCAAAAAACGTAAAAAAAAGTAATTGTGGATAAGCTTGACAATTAAAGAATGTTTGGTTAAAATTGAGATATCATTCCCAATTCATAGTAAAATATGGAAGAAGTAGAATTATAGTTAAATTTGAAAGAAAAACATAAAAAGAGATGAGATAGTGTATTTTGATAATTTGGGGTTGTTAAAGGCTGATAGGGTACAGATGAACTATTAATTAGTGATCTGTACGAAAGCTTTATAAATATCTTTAGAATGATTTAGCTTACCCCATTGCCTGTATGCTATTGGAGTGAGCTTTTTATATGTAAAAATTCTGAATATGTTAATCGTCGCCAGGTCGCGTTAACATGTGATGATGTTATGATTTATCGGGTGTAGCACATTTTTGTGTGAAATGGCGAAGCTATGTCCACTTACTATGGCAGGAAAAACTGCTACTAAGGGTGCCGGGAAGTAATTTTAAACATCAATGGGTCGTGACTAGGGCTTTTTTGGCAGACGTAATTATTGATAAAATGAAAGGATATTTATTATAATGTCGGATGAGCGCAAAATAGTCTTTGAAAGAGAAGATGATGTGTGGAAATTATTGTTGTGGGAACATGTTATAAATGGTAAGAGGGAATATGAACTCCTAATAAACGGAGTATTCATTATGGCCACATACAATTCCTTATCCTCTGAGCTGTTAGTAAAAAATGCCGTGGATAAATTAAATATCAGAAACGGCAGTCTTCTGATTGGAGGCTTAGGCCTGGGATACTCAGTTAAGCAAGGCTGTCAGCATAGTGATAAGATTGAAAAAATAAAAGTTGTGGAATTTAATCCCCATGTTATAGAGTGCAATTTGTCAGTATTGCAGGAGTTAAATGGAAGGTTCCTAGCTGACAGTAGAGTAGAGTTGTTAAATGACGATTTTATAAAATACATAAGATTTACTCCCGAAAAATTTGATATCATATGCATGGATATTGACAATGGACCAATGCTGATTGTCAATGAAGGAAACAAAGATGCCTACGCCACTCCGTTTTTCAGCAGAGTTCTGGATGTGCTCAATGAGGGAGGGGTATTTGTTATTTGGTCCTGCAACAGTGATGATCAATTGCTGGTGGATATGCAAAAAATATTCCCTAAGTGTCATGTGGAAGAAGTGTATGAACAGCACAATGGTGAGGCTGTACCTTACTATTTGTATTTTGCGTTCAAGTGACATTATGTGAATTTCATTAACTAAAAAATCCAACTAATAAATAAATTTTATATTTTATTCTCATATTAGCCGACAACAGGACAACAGTCATATCCCATAAGCTATAATCAACAAATTCGTACTGTCATAAATATTCAAAAAGTAAGTTTTGCTTTCAATCTGAGGGCCAATAACATTCTGCCTTTTTCAAGGTCATCAAGTACCTGACCTCTGAGCTTTTTAGGCGCATAATAACAATAAAAGTGGGTGGTATTTTGATTTTTACAAATAGAAAATATAATGCACTGGACATTGTAAGGTTGTCATTCCAATGTGCCCCGGTGCATTCGGCCATTTTATTATTTAATACTATTATCGGTGCACTGGTACCTACTTTCTCAGTACTGGTAACAGCCAGTTTAATTGACACGGTTCTTCTTATGTCAAAGGGCGAGAAAAAGCTCAGTCATGTAAGTATTTATATTGCGCTTATTGTAATCATATTGAGTTACGAAAAACTGATCGCTCCCTCTATAGGGCTGGTCCGCATAGGATATGACAAAAGACTTAGACTGACGGCGAAAAAAGAAATGCTCTATCAAAGAGCACGGCTGGAATACAAACATATGGAAAACGCCGAGACTCAGGATCTTGTAAACCGTGTATGTGATGGCTGTGAAGCCAAGCTTGCAGGCTTGTTTGATAACTTCATGGGTTTACTGAATATCATACTTCGGGTTGCAAGCATTGTAGGAATACTTGTGGCATACATATGGTGGCTGATAATCATACTGGTGGTTTTTTGCGTCCCACTTTTTTATATTGGCTATAGGGCCGGAAAAAAGGAGTATGTCGTTAAGAAAGAAACAACGATACTTGAAAGATTAGCCAATAATTTCAGCAATATGTTATCAAGCAGGGAGAACATTGATGAAAGGTATGTTTTTGGATTTGAAAGCCATATAAACGGAAAGTATTACGAGGCATATGAAAAAAGCAGAAAGCACCGGCAGAAAGTTGAAAAACGCAACTTTATAGCAATGAAGGCAGGTAGTATCCTGCTTCTGCTGTCAACAATAATTATGTGTATTCCTCTTTTATATGCCGTGGCAAACAAGAAAATAACCTATGGGCTGTTCATCTCATTTATTCCAGCCATCAACAATTTTGCACAGATGATGTCCTGGTCGCTGACAAATAATATAAGCCGTATAAAGGAAAGTATAGAATATCTTAAAGATCTGACAGAATTCATGAACCTTTCAAAATCAGATTCTGCACTTGAACTGGCTGCCATTCCTGCAATTGAATTCCAATCGCTGGAATTCAAAAATGTGTCATTCCGGTATTCCAATAATGACAATTACGTATTACGTAATATGTCATTTCGAATGGAGAAGGGAAAACACTATGCAATTGTGGGGGCCAACGGCTCCGGAAAAACCACAATGACAAAACTCATAACCGGATTATATGATGAGTACGAAGGTGAAATCCTGGTTAATGAAAAAAATATCAGGGAATACAGTTTGGCAGAGCTAAAGTCTCTTTGCAGTGCTGTCTTTCAGGATTTTTCAAGGTATAGCATCTCTTTCGGTGAAAATATTGCCATCGGAAATATCAGAATGCTGGAAAAAGACAGTGTTTCCATGAGGGTTCCTAAAGAAGACATTAATAGCAGTGGTAAAAAAACAGACGGAGAGTATATACTTGATTTTAACCATAACATTGATAAAAACGAAACAGGAAAAAAGGTTAGGGAGGCTGTAGAATTATTCAGCCTGAACAAAGTTATTGACAAGCTTCCTCAAAAATATAATTCAGCACTGGGTAAAATAGAAGAGGAGGGTGTTGATCTGTCCGGTGGAGAGTGGCAGCGTGTCGCTTTGGCAAGGGCTGTTATTTCGCCGGCTCAGTTAAAGATTCTGGATGAGCCCACCGCAGCACTTGACCCCATAAGTGAAAGTGAGATTTACACCGAATTTGAAAAGATAAGCAGGGGGTATACTACCATTTTCATATCACACAGGTTAGGATCTACAAAGCTTGCTGATACCATATTGGTTGTAAGCGGCGGAAGAATCCTGGAGCAGGGCTCACATGAAGAGCTGATGAAGCAGCAGGGCATGTATTCAAAAATGTATCTGTCACAAGTTGAGTGGTATAGAGAGGTTAGCAAAAAAAACGAAGATTCAGAAATGAAAGTGTGGTGAGGCAGGATGGGAAGGATTTTGAACCGGTCAAAGGTTAAGAAAGTGAAAGATCCAATTGGTTTTATAAAGATGTTAAAAACTGCATTCCCGATCATATATAGGGTTTGTCCGGTATATTTTACCATGCAGCAGCTGGTATCCACCCTGCACGGCCTTTCCCATGCGGTTGTGGTAACTGTGACGGCTATCTTTTTTGATAGTGTTTTGAAGGTGGCTAATGGAGAGAAAACCGTATCGGATATTCTGATTTGGTTTGTAATATACAGCGGGGTTATAATTGTTGTGCAGATACTAAACGGAATGCACAATTACATGTATGGCGTCGTTGCAAGAAGAGTACAGGGCTACACAACAGTTAAAATCCATGAAAAGTCGTCTAAAATAAACCCCATAATGTACGAGGATCCTAAAAATCTTGATGATATAAATAAAGCATTTAATGGCGCCGGAGATATTTTTTCCTTTTGCATGACCATTACCACCCTTTTAACTTTTTATTTACCTTACTTTATATACATGAGTATTTATTTATATGAAGTAAACCGATTTTTGCCGGTGGCTGTTTTTGTTGCATTCATGCCTTCCATGTTATCCATGATAACCAATACAAAATTCATGAGCAGGTTGGAAGACGAAGCTGCGCCTATAAGACGAAAGATGGATTATTTCAGTAATGCCATTGTGGGTATTGAACACATGAAGGAAACCAGGCTTTATGGATTGTTCAATTATTTCTACGGCTATTTTAAGGATGCAATCAAAAGGTTCAATAAGAAAGACAGCTCTGCCAGAAGAAAGGTGGAATACATAAACCTCGGACTAAACGGCGTGTCTTTGATAGCTTATGGAGCAGTCATATTTTATATACTATATCTTTTTATAAATTTCAACATCAGTGCCGGTGCATTTGCTGCCGTTTACAGCTATATGGGACTGGTGTTCGGAATAATGAATGAAATCGTGACCCTGCATATCGGTAATATGTCAAAAAATTACGGAACCATTCGGAACTATATCAGGTTCATGAACTTACAGGAAATAGGCGGGGCAAAAGGGGAAATGGATGAGAACCCCCAGGTGGAATTGAAAAATGTTTCATTCAGCTATCCAAAGGCTGATCAGGAGACCCTGGTGGATATATCGCTGAAAATTAACCCCGGAGAAACACTTGCCATCGTCGGGCAAAACGGGGCAGGTAAGACTACCCTTGTCAGGCTCATAACAGGTATCTATAAGCCGGTCAAGGGCAAGGTGGAGATTGGTGGCCTTGATAGTGCCGAGATATGGTCAAAGAGCATCTATGAATCTGTGACAGGTGTTTTTCAAAAATTCCAGAAATACAAGATGACATTGGAGGATAACGTCAAGATAGCACATTTTGATAAGGAAGAGCCCATAGGGGACTATACCTCCAAAATCGGGATTGATATTAATAACTCCTCTGCTTTTCCAGAAGGCATCAACACTATGCTGTCACAGGAATTCGGGGGTATCGACCTTTCAGGCGGGCAATGGCAGAGAATAGCTCTTGCAAGGGGATTCTACAAGGATCACAAGCTTGTGGTTCTGGATGAACCAACTGCGGCAATTGACCCTTTGGAGGAGTGTAACATATACAATATGTTTATGGAGATTGCCAGGGATAAAACTGCTGTCATAGTGACACACAGGATGGGTTCGGTAAAACTTGCAGACAGAGTTGTAGTTTTGGATAATGGCAGGATTGACGATATTGGCACGCATGATGAACTTATGAGGCGAGAAGGGCTTTACTACAAGATGTTTACGGCGCAGTCCTCCTGGTATGATAAAGGATCGGATGCAGTGCCACAATAGGTGTTTAAGCGGGTGTTTGTTGTTTACGGGATGATTATATATGGAGTACAGGTTAGGAGAAATCTTAAATGTGTGGAATTTGTGGCGCTTTTGACACGGATATGCAAAATAGGGGCATTTCTCAGGAGCTTATTAACAAAATGACAGCAAAATTAGTCCATCGGGGCCCGGATGCTATGGGAAGCCTTGTTCGTCCTAATATAGCATTAGGGTTTACCCGCCTCAGCATAATTGATCTGGATGGAGGTATGCAGCCGTTATTAAATGAAGACGAGTCCCTTGTCCTTATTTGTAACGGAGAGATATTCAATTACAAAGAGCTGAGGGAGGAGTTGACCTGTAAAGGGCATCGATTTAAAACCAATACGGACGTGGAAGTCATTTTGCATTTGTATGAGGAGTATCCGGGTAATTTTCTGCTGAAGCTTAATGGGCAATTTGCCTTTATAATATTTGACTTAAAGAATATGTCAATGCTATGCGCAAGGGATCATGCCGGAATAATCCCTTTTTTTTATACAATTTCTGAGGGGGTATTTTTGTTTGCCTCAGAAATCAAAGCTATATTGGAATACCCGGGTGTGAGAAGAGAGGTGGATTTAAAGGCTCTCGACCAACTGATGACTTTTCCGGGCATAGCTAACCCACGAACAATGTTTGCCGGAATACATAGTCTTCAATGTGGCAGCAGCCTGCTGGTAAGGCCGGGAGGGATACTGGAGGAGAACTCCTTTTGGAGACTGGAATACCCGAAAGAGGATGAGCTAGAGTATTCAAAAAATGAAAATTATTATGTTGAAAAGCTGGATGCTTTACTTACGGCTGCAATAAAACGCCGTCTCCAGGCGGATGTTCCCGTGGGCTTTTATATCAGCGGTGGTCTGGATTCCACCCTCATAGCCTCCAAGGTTACTGCCCTCTGTCCGTCAGAAAGTAAGCATAGCTTCTCCATAGATTTTGCCCATAAGGGGATATCAGAAAATAAATTCCAGGAAATTGCCGTCCAGCATGTGAAATCCCATCACCATAGCAGGCTTTTCGGAACCGAAGACATATGCAGGTATCTCACCAAAGCTGTTTACTATTCCGAGAGCGCATTAAAAGAAACATATAATACAGCCTCAATGGTGCTGTCTGAAATGGCCAGAGAGCATGGAACAAAGGTCATCTTGACCGGAGAAGGAGCGGACGAGCTTTTTGCGGGATATGTAGGTTACAAGTTTGACCGGTTAAGAGCTGAAAATCCACTAAAGGATGATTTGGAGGAACAGGATTTAAGGGGACTTATGTGGGGTGATAAGTCTTTTATGTATGAAAAGAATTACGGGATATTTGAAAAAAGCAAGGGAATAATTTATTCACCGCATATCAGGCAAATGCAGAAGGATATCTCTTGTTTAAATCACAGGCTGGTAGATAACAGTTTGCTTGAAGCCAGGAATATTATACATAAGCGTTCATTTGTAGACTATTATTTAAGGCTGTCCAACCACCTCATTGCCGACCACGGTGACAGGATGTCCTATTCCAATTCCGTAGAGGCCAGATATCCCTTTCTCGACATAGACCTTATAAACTTCACAACCAGGATACCGCCTGATTTAAAGCTTAAAGACATGAGTGAAAAGTACATACTTAAAAAAGTAGCCCAACTTAACGGATTACCCCAGGAGATAATAAAAAGGCCTAAATTCTCTTTTGTGGCTCCTGGAAGTTCCAGCATCATAAAGCAAAACAAAGAGTTCGTGGAAGATATCCTGTCTTATAACACGGTAAAGCGACAGGGCTATTTTGATCCTGATACCGTGGAGGCTTTGAAGAAGCAATATATGAAAGAGGATTTCAGCTTGAATGTACCGTTTGAAAGTGACCTTCTGATAATATTGCTGACCTTCGGGATTTTTCTTAATGAGTTCAAGATGCCTGGACTTAAATAAGCAGATTATCCAATTACCAGGGAGATAGAATATGATTTATTCCAACATACAAGGTGCGCTGAAAGAAAGCTTCCGCAATGGGAGCAATGGAATTGCCATAGATTATGGAGAGAAAAAATATACATATGCTCAGGTTGACAGGGCAGCTGATAAAATTGCCGAAAGCTTGCTGGAGTCGGGCGCAGGCAGAAATTCACATATCGGTGTTCTGACATATGACAGAAGTGTTTTGATAGCAACAGCTATAGCAATCTGGAAGGTGGGAGGTATATTCATACCTCTGGATCCCGATTATCCTCAGAAACGCTTGAAACTTTTGGCTGACACGGCAGATGTGGAATACATGGTATGTGATGAAAATTCTTCTCAGCTGCTTGGCAGCAGGGAAGATAGTAAAACAAGGTGTCTGGAATTCAATGATAGGATTTTTCATCTAGAGGAATCTGAAACCTTCATTCCTGCTCTTGACTGTACCGGAGAAGAGCCCATATACATATATTTTTCCTCAGGAACCACCGACAAGCCAAAGGCTATAATCGGCTGCAATAAGAGCCTGATGCACTTTATTAACTGGGAGATAAAAACCTTCCATATGGATGGGAATACCCGGGTAAGCCAGTTGACACCCCCCTGCCATGACCCTTTTCTAAGGGATGTATTTACCACACTTGTTGCAGGAGGAACTGTTTGTATTCCAGAGGGAAAGCAAGTGATATTATCACCCTTTGAACTGGCCCGATGGGCCGATAAGTCAAGGGTAAATATGATACACTGCACGCCGGGAGTGTTCCGTATACTTTGCAGGGGTGATCTGGAGCGGAACAGGCTGCAGGAGCTCCGCTCCGTGCTGCTTGCGGGCGAAAGGCTGTTATCGGGTGATTTGACTGACTGGTATGCCAGGTTCGGCACCAGAGTACAACTGGTAAATCTTTATGGACCCACTGAGACAACCTTGGCAAAGCTGGTTTATTTCATAAACCCTGATGACCTGGATAAAAATTATATACCTGTTGGAAAAGCTATGGAAGGGGCGGAAGCATTGATTTTGAATCCGGACATGCAGGCCTGTGAATCTGGAGTAACCGGCGAAATCCATATACGTACACCATATGGGACCTTAGGCTATTACAAAAATGAAGAATTAACGCGGCAAAGATTTCTGAAGAACCCGCAAAATAGCAATTTGGAGGGAGTTATTTATAAAACGGGCGATTTGGGCAGGCTGACACAGGATAATAATGTGGAATTCGTCGGAAGGCTTGACAAGCAAGTTAAAATTCGGGGTTTTAGGGTGGAGATTGACGAAATAGAAGGAGCGTTATCCAGATACCCCGGAGTAAGAATTTGTGTGGTGCATTTCTTTGAGCGCGGTTTTTCCGAAAGCGAAGGGTGTCTGGCTGCTTATTATGTTTCGGAGGAGCTTCTTTCAAGAAATTCCATGCTGGAATATATGAAGTCGCTGCTTCCGGAGTATATGGTTCCGGCTTATTACTGCCAAGTGGATGAAATACCTCTGACAACCAATGGGAAAACCGACTACGGCAAGCTGCCCGATCCCAGAAAAACTGTTATAAAAGAAGCCGTTTCAGAACCAGGCTCACTTGATGAAAAACTGCTGGGGCTTTGGAGGGAAATACTTGAGATTGAAACTATCGGAACAGACGACGTTTTCATTGGAAGTGGAGGGGATTCAATGAAAATAATGCTGCTGGTTTCCAGAATATATACTGAATTCAACATGGAACTGCCACTGGAGCACATATTTAATGATTTGACAGTGGAAAAATTGGCCCGGCTTATTAAAGACGGCACGTAGAAAAATTATCTGGAATTTCGGGATGTGGACAAAAAGGTAATGACAATATTACATGGGAGATAGAATGTGTGGAATATAAACCTTGATAACCCGGAAGGGAGCTTTTGCTTCGATAGCATGATGTTGGCCCTATTAAAACATTATGGCCTGGAAAGTAAGCTCTACCTTTTAAAAAAATATTACTCTTCGTATATATCAGGGTCAGGGCTACTGGCCGAAAGGCTTAAAATAAGTGATGAAACTGTTTCAGTAAAAGTCTTGCGTGAACTTATAGGTGTCGAACTAAAATACCGTGAGAAAAAGGATATATCAGACATATATTCTTTTTTAGTTTCCGAACTGGAAAAATACCCTGTAGGAGTATTTGCCGATCCCTTTTACTGTAGCTGGACACCCTTATATAATAAAGCTCATTTCAATCATTATTTTCTTATACTCCATATTGATAACAGAAGCAGACATTGTACCTGTGGAGATATTTACTACCCCGGCACAGGGCTTATAAGTATTCCTGTCGACGAATTGCTTGAACTGGGTAAGTGGTTTGTAAGCGCTGAACCAGGTCCGCCTCCTGATTTGACAAAAGAGGCGGTGTTCAGCGTTATGAATGAAACTATATTTATAGACCACGAGGAAGCCATTAATGAGGAACGGTTGACATTTATGAAGCTTTTGGAGGAAAATTTTGATATTTCTGCTGAAATTGGGGATATAAGCAATGCTGATATCTCAAAATTGCTGCTGAAATTAAAAATAATAGCCGAGGATAAATACTCTTTTATCCAAGGCCTTCAATATGTTGAAAAAAAATTTGGACCTTCCGGCTTTCAAAATGTATGCACGGATATTTTGGCATCGGCTGATAAATTTGAATTTCTAAAGGGCTTTCTTATAAAAAGTACTATAAAAAATAGACTTGATATGGATAAGCTGAAACAGATTATCAACAATATCTATGATTTGGATATAAGCATTACAAATGCCATGAAGAAGCTATTGAGCCGGAAGGGCAGCATTTGAATGCTCGCTTTGTAAAGGCTTTGAAAATTACCGACAAAGAGCTGCGAGGATGTTTTATGAATGGAAAAACAATTAATGTCTTTTTTGAGGAACAGGTAAAAAAGTCCCCTGACAGAATTGCTGTTGAGGATTATGAACTATCCCTTACATATAGCCAGCTTAATAAAAAATCCAATCAATTGGCCAGGGTATTGCTGGAGAAGGGTGTTAAAAATGAAGATATTGTAGCCGTTATCATGGAACGCAATATCAATATGATAATCAGTATTCTTGCAGTCATAAAAGCCGGTGCGGCATATCTGCCTGTCAATAAGGATTATCCCGGGGAACGGATAAGCTATATGCTGGAAAACAGCGGCACCAAGGTAAGCCTGGTATCCGGGCCTACTGATTTGCGCCATTGGCGAGGGAGCTGCATTGATGTGAGCACAATTGAGCCCAAAGGCGAGGATACCAATCTGAACCTGCAATTCCCATCCTCCAGCCTGGCTTATGTCATATACACCTCCGGCTCCACAGGTATGCCTAAAGGAGTGATGATTGAGCATCATTCAGTGGTTAACAGGCTTGTCTGGATGCAAAGCCAGTATAAAATATCGGAGCATGATATATTACTCCAGAAAACTCCATTTACATTTGATGTATCGGTTTGGGAAATTTTCCTATGGTTTTTTGCCGGTTCAAGTGTGTTCCTATACCAACATGGACGTGAAAGCGATGTGGAGTGTCTGATAAAAACAATTGAAGACAGGAAGATAACAATCTGTCATTTTGTTCCGTCCATGCTGAATGTATTTTTGGAATATACAGCCTATAAAAATTGCAGCAGCAGATTAAAAAGCCTGAAAAAAGTTTATGCCAGTGGTGAGGCACTGAGCTTTGCAGTGGTTGAAAAATTCGAGGAATTGCTGTATAGGACAAATCACACTGAACTGCATAATCTGTATGGACCTACAGAGGCCACTGTGGATGTGACATATTTTGATTGTACCGCTTATGGCAGTGATAAGAAGATAATACCAATCGGGCGTCCTATTTCAAACACGGACATATATATACTTGACGAGAATCAACGCCTTTGCCCCCCAGGTGATGCGGGTGAAATATATATTACTGGACAAGGTGTGGGAAGGGGCTACATAAACAATCCAAAACTCACTGCGGAGAGGTTCCTGGACAATCCCTTCTGTATTGGTGAGAAAATGTTCAGGTCGGGTGATTTGGGCAGGTGGAGTAATAATCAGGTTGAATACATAGGGCGGATAGATAATCAGGTGAAAATCAGGGGTAACCGGGTTGAACTTGAAGAAATAGAATGCGTCCTTCAGCAGCATGAAGCTGTATCTCAGGCCATTGCCTGTGTAATTGATAACAATGGCAGCATTTACCTTACAGTATTCTATAAAAGCAAAAGGCAATTGAACCCAATAGAAATAAAATCCCATTTGCTAAAAAAGCTGCCTGATTACATGATTCCTGATGAATTTGTGGAAACTGATACCTTTCTGTATACATCCAGCGGGAAAATCGACAGAAGGGGAATGGTAAATGATTACCTGTCCTCACACTGCTCCAAAGCTAGTGATATATATGCAAATAAAGAGCTGCCATTTGTAGAAAAAGCCCTTTTATCGGAAATGGAAAAGCTCTTAAGCAGAGAGCTTAACCCGGATGTTGTTATGAGTTCATCAATATCTGATATTGGCATTGATTCCATTATGTTTGTCACATTCATTATAAATATGGAGTCAAGATTCAATATTGAATTTGATGAGGATAAGCAAATAACCAGGGCTTTTCCTACAATCAGGGATATTTCCGAATATGTCAAATCGAAATTAACCAGAAAAGATTAAATCAATATAAGGAGATTCTAAATTGGATGAAATAAATAAAAACCTGTACGATTGCTATTTCAGTTGTATAACAGATTTAAGCGATTATTACGGACAAACGAAGGGTGATTACTTGTTTATAGATTTCTTTACGTATCGTTACGAAAGAAAGAATACAACTGTTGGGGAGAACCTTACCATACGCTGGATAAAAGATGACACCATGCCAATCAACAGTCAGTGTGATTACCACATAGTGGACATACCCCCTGCCGGTGAGAAGGTGTCCTTTATAAAGCAGCTTATTGGCAGAGAAATGAGGGCAGCCAGACCGGTTATAGTGTCTTGTGATATATATGACTGTCCCTGGACGGATTACTATCACAAATATCACGTTGGACATACATATCTGGTTATGTCGGAGGATGAGGAACACTACTTTTGCAAGGATCCATATTTTAATTTGCAAAAGTGTGTTCTGAGTAAAGACGAGCTTATAAATAAAGCCTTAAACCTAAGGTTTATACAGCTTCGTAATAAAAGCAAAAGCCTCTTGGACATAAAGGAATTATTTCTAAGGTATTTAAAGGGGATTGATACTCCCTCCCTGCTTTCAGAAGGACGTCTGTTTGCCCAGGATGTATTTAACATGGATATAAAAAGGGAAATCGATAGTGCTGACTTTTACACCAGTATTTTATTACGTAAGTTAAAAAGCTTTTCCCGATACAGAATATTGTATGCCTGGATGCTGACCAGATTTGACGCGGATTACAAAATCGGGCTGGAAGATGAGATTAGTGATATAAACAGGTTAAGCGAGCTATGGGATAAACTTGCCATGTCAGTCTTAAAGACATTTATAACTGATACCTTTCAAATAAAAAGAGACAGGATAGGCACCTTGATAGAGGAAATCTGCTCGCTGGAATATGAGACTATAGACAGGCTGATTGTGGCATTCTCAAAGTAATTGATAATGGAAAGGAAGTGTGATTAATGGTCTGTGAAATGATTAAAAACGCATTCGCCGGAAGTAAAGACAAAACAATAATTGAGTATGAAGATAAGAAAATCTCTTTTCAGGAATATCTGGAGCTTGTAGAAATACTGAAAAAAGGCTTTTGCCAATCGGGACTAGGGCCGGATAACAGTGTAGCCGTTCTGCTGAAGAAGAGCTATCTTGGTTTTTTTTCATTTAGTGCGCTCAGTGAGATGGGAAGCATCCAGCTAATGATGGACCCTAACCTTAGTGAATATGAATTGGAAAAACATTTGGGAGTCTTTTCTCCCGATTACCTTATCACGGATACAGCCCTCAATATTGATGTGAAGTCGGCACCATACCACAGACTGGAATACGGAACCAGCATCAAGGATGCTCCCATATTTATTTATAAGCATCAAAGCCTGGATGGAAGCTGGAAAGGCCTATGCAATCAAAAGGCTTTAAAGGGTGCGGTCATATTTTTCTCATCCGGGTCCACAGACATGCCCAAAGCAGTTGTGAGGACACAAGACAATATTTTAAAAGATGCAATAAATAATATTGAAACCTTCAGTATTGCTTCGAAAGACAAAGTGTTATGTGCTGCCTCGTTTTCCCATGTATATGGCTTTGGAAGCGGCAGTATTCCTTATTTCGCAAGTGGTGCCACGGTTAAATTCATTAATCCATTTACCACTATCAATAAGCTGCACAATGAATTGAATAATAACGGATATTCGATTTTTGTGGGATTGCCCATTCATTACAAATTATTGCTGGACAACTGCGAGGACAGGTTGAACTTAAGAATTGCTTTTTCTGCCGGAGGGGTCATAAGCAGTGAGATAGTTAATAATATATACACCAAAACAGGCATAAGAATCAACAATATGTATGGGATGTCCGAACTGGGCGGTATTACCACGCTTTATGAAAACATGCATGAAGGTAATCTTTTGAGCGTAGGTACACCTCTGTCCAACGTGCAGGTAAGATTAGGCGAGAAGATAAACGATGAAGGTGACGACCATCCGCTGTTTGAGATATATGTAAAATCAAACACTGTCTCTCCGGGTTATTACGATACAAATAAAAAGGCTTTAACCGGAATAATCCTGGAAGACGGCTGGTTCAATACAAATGACCTGGGTTATATGACAGAGGATGGTTCTGTATATATAAAAAGCAGAAAGCAAAATATGATTAACACCTCCGGCAAAAAAATCAACCCTTTGGAGATTGAAAATATAATATGCCAATTCCAGGGCATCCGGGAAGCCGTCGTAATTGGGAAAAAGGATGAGGAACGCGGCGAAGTGCCTGTTGCTTACATTGTTGCAGAGCCAACAATAGACAAGCAGGCATTATTGTCATTTTGTTATACAAAGCTGCCAATGCACAAGATACCTAAAGAAGTAACCGTAATTGAGAAACTGCCCAAAACAAGATCCGGAAAGGTAAGAAGACATGATGTTGGCAGAGAGGTTCAGTAAACAGGGTTAGTAACCATACAAACCTTAAAAAATCCAAGGAAGAAAGGAGGAGTAATATGGAGCAGGTCATCGAAAGAACCCTTGGAATCATAAATGAAGTATCAAAAAAAAATGTAAAGCCCGGTGACAGTCTTCTGGATGCAAAAATTGATTCAATTAGCATGATACATATTCTGGTGCAGATAGAAAAAGAGTTTAATATTGATTTGGAAGACGAGAATTTGATTTTTACAAGATATCAGTTTGTAGAAGATATTATAAACATGGTTTCGGAAAATACCAAAACCGCTTAATTTATAAAAGGTGTCTTTTCATGTAGCAAACGGTTGTTATGAGCATTGGGAACTTAATAAAAATACATAAATGGAGGTAGTAACTTGAACATTATTAGTGAAGAAAGACTGATTGAATTAATCGGTCAATATATTAAAGAGGGTTTGACTGTAACTATGGAAAGCAGTTTAGAGGATTTGGGGTTTGACTCCTACAAATTTGTCAAGCTCGTTATAGACATAGAAGAAGAGTATGATATGGAATTTACAGATGATGACTTGTCTTACAAAAAATTTGATAAAGTAAAATATTTATATGAACACATATGTTCATAGGAGTAGGTGAAAATGCGGTTAAATAACACATCACAGGAAGATAGCAATTCAGTCTTGTCTTTTCAGCCATTTTCAAATCCGGGAGATAACAATATTGAGCTAGGTAGTATCATACGGCAGGATATAGATGTTTATATTCATATTCCCTTTTGTGAAAAAAGGTGTTTCTTCTGTTCGATTGATACAGATTTACATTTTACCAGTCTGGATATGGAAGCCTATATTCAGGCGCTGAAAAGGGAAATCGAATATTATCAGGATCTATTCAGACTCTGTCATATCCAATGTATCCATTTTGGGGGCGGAACGCCTTCGCTGCTTTCGGAGCATCAAATCCTTGAAATAGTAATGGCGTTTAGCCGGTTTAAAAGTGACTTGAATGATATTGAGATCGTATTTGAATCAAATCCCCTGTCATTAACTCCTGAAAAGCTGAATCTGCTTTCGTCGTTGGGTAATGTTTCATTAAACATAGGTATACAGACATTTGACAACCACGTATTGAAAACCATCAACCGAGGTTACAATTTCAAGCAGGTATATGATTTAATCGACAGTTTGGCGGGGAAGCCGTTTAATTCTTTAGGCATTGATCTTATTTGCAATTTACCCATGTCAAATCTGGATACAACCATTAGGGACATTGATATTACAAAAGAATTGGGCATTAACCATGTTTCACTTTATCCTTTGAGAATAGAGCCCAATTCCGTATTCTATGATAATTACATAAAGTATCAGGATAATTTTTTGAGTCGGGCTGACCAAAGGCACACCTTGGAGGAGGCCCAGAAGTATCTTGTGGCTTGCGGCTATGAGCAATACATGCTGTATCATTTCATCAATCAGAAAAAGCGCGCTTACCAATACAGTGTAAATCAAGTATCCGGCGGAGAGTGGATTGGATTAGGTGCAGGAGCATACAGCTATTACAGAAATCATGTAATAGCCAATGTTGATAATATTGGTGAATACATACAGAACTGTTGGGAAAGAGGCTCTTGCTCCAAACTTGTTGAAAAGCTTGACGGAACCGGGCAGTTAGTCAGAGAATTTCTATACAGCCTTAGAGGGAAAAAGCTTGAAAAGCTTTACTATAGGAATAAATACGGAAGTAAAAAATACGAAATTCTACTTGAACTGTTTGAAGTACTTATTAGAGATGGATATGCAACAGATATGGGCAGCTTCTTCGAATTAACCATAGAAGGAATATTTGGGCTTGCTGATATAGAAAAGAAACTTGTTAACAGTAAATAAAAAAACTGGGGGTTTACTATGAAAAAAATTGATTATGATTCATTTTTAGCAAGGATATATGATGATTCACCTTCCTTTGGAAAAGTAAAGATTAATAATCTGGAAAGGATGAATGCATTTTATATGGAGGGGGCCAGGATATGTGAGGGACCGGTGCTTGAATTTGGAACTGCTACCGGCATGCTGACAATCCAACTGGCCCGGGAGGGATATAAGATTCATAGTGTTGATATTTCACCATATATGCACCAGGTGGTTCGGGAGAAGCTTGAAAAAGAGGAAAAGCATGTTTCTGACAATATAACGCTTATTCTGGGGGATGCTTTGGAATACAAGCATAGCGAATTATACAATATGATCGCCATCCCGGATGGTCTCTTTTTAGCTATAGCAGACCAGGAACAGCAATTGACACTGCTGAATAACTGCAACAGGAATCTGAATAAGGGCGGCAGGCTGTATTTGGATATATTCCAGCCTATGGAGAAAATCATATATGACAGACAGCTTAGTGAATGTACCAGATTCAGAACAAAAAACGGTGAACTTTTTCTAATGACTACAAATTATACAGTTGACCTTTACCCTCAGATTCAGTACTGTGATTTTGTCTATACAAAGATGAATAAAGGCAAGGTTATGGAAGAATTCAAGGTAAATATTGTATATAGGTATGTATATCACAGTGAGTTGGAATTAATGCTCAAGCATTGCGGTTTCAAGGTTGTAGAAATTGATACCAACTACATAGATGGCAGAGGGTTTGCAGTTATTGCTGAAAAAATATAACAATTATTCTTAAGTGAGAAGCTTGTGGTGAAATATGTGTAAACCAGAAAATAAAAATCAATATTTAACCGGTTCAGGTTCAAAGGAGATTATTAGTGATACAGGGTACTCAGATGAGTTTCAGGCTGTTTTGCCCCTCTCACCTGTACAGCAGGGCATGCTGTACCATTACATGCTCCGCAAGGACAGGGCCTATCTTGAACAGGCTGTCTGCCTGGTGGAAGGAGAGCTTGACCTTGAAATACTAGAATACACTTTTAACAGGCTCATTGAAGAGAATGAAATTCTGAGGACAATATATGATTGCCCTCAGCCTGACAGTCCGCGTCAGATACTTTTAAGGAAAAGACTCGTCAAACTGGAGGTAATCGACCTATCCGGCATGGAAGGCCAGGAGAACCTGATTAATGAATTTATAGAAAATGATGCAGACAAAAATATAGATATTGCAAAGGAAACCTTCAGGATTGCGGTTATGAAGCTGGGTGAAAACAGATACAAAATAGTTTGTACCTATCATCATATCATTATGGATGCCTGGTCTGTAAAGCAACTTGAAAAGCAATTCTTTTCAGCGTATTACAGCCGCATGAAAAGCCTTGTACACAACAATACCAACTACCAGTACAGCTTATACCTGGAATGGATAGCAAGGCAGGATTATGAAAAGGCAAGAGAGTACTGGAGTCTCTATCTAAAAGAGGCTTCAGCTCCGATTTATCAGGAGCAAGTGTCTGAAAAGGCAGAAATGGCATCTGCAAATATCCAGATATCTGAATACTCGGATAGAATCGTCAGGGAAATGGCCTTATACGCAAAGGTGACTTATAATACTGTCATACTTGCGGCATGGGGCATTTTTGTGCTTAAAAACTACTATAAAAGTCATGTCGTTATGGGATGTGTAGTATCAGGCAGAATGATTGATGTGAAAAATGTTGAAAAAATTTGCGGTTTGTTTGTAAACACTGTGCCTGTGCTTATTCCCGGCAGTTTGAGCTTTCTGGAACTATTGAAAAAAATTCAGGGTGACATTCTAAGATCGTCCAAATTCAGCTATTTATCCTTGGGAGAAATAATGGCCTGTGCCAATCTAAAGACAAATGATAACTTTATGGTCATAAACTTCAATATAGATTCCGAGGAGCTGCTTGCTCCTTATGAGGATTTTCCATTTGCAATCAAGGATATTTACTACAGAGAGCTGGCAAATTATGAGCTGTATCTGGATGTGAAAAGAAAGCAGGAAACATGTTCCGTTAATATTAATTATAACCGGCATAAATTTTATTTTGATGCCGGGTGGGTGAACGACGAATTCACCGGAATACTTGAATATATGAAAAACCAACTATCTTCATCTGTACAGGATTTATTAGCGGCAGGTAATAATTCTGATTTGATAGCAGCGGATGTGGAGTTTAACTTTGAATAGATACAGGAGTGGTAACGTTGAACGGCGAAAGAATTGACTGTCTCTTAATTGGGAACAATCAGATGGTTTTCAGTGAATACGTGGACAATATAAAAAAAATGGGAGTGGGATCAGGTGCATACCGTGACTTGAATTTAAGCTTTATAGAGTCAGACGGCAAGGCGTGTTCCTTAAGTGATGTTTATAACAGGCAGTTTCCTGACAATGTGCATGGCTTGTTGAATTATAACAATATTTTCAGCGCCACTATCGGATACCTGGGAACATTTCTTAATCGTAAAGGCTTATCTTTCGATTTCATAAACTCCTTTCAGGAAGAAAAGGAATACTTGGCAGATATGCTTCTACAAAGAAGAGTTATGGCAATTGCCATAACTACTACATATTATGTTTCCGTACTTCCAATCCTGGAGATAATGGATTTTATCAAATCCAGGGATACGCAGGTGAAGATTATCCTGGGAGGTCCATTCATAGCCAATCAAATAAGGTCCCTTGATCAGCCTTCCACACTTTATCTTCTGAAACAGATAGGAGCGGATTTTTACATAAACAGCTCTCAGGGTGAGCTTGCGCTGACAAAGCTGCTTTATGCAATAAAAAATAACACCTCCCTAAATAGCATTGATAATTTGATATACAGGGAAGCTGATTCATATATTTTCAATAAAATCAGCCGTGAGGAGAATGACCTTGAAAACAACCTGGTGGACTGGAAGCTTTTTAAAGATATGGGAAGGAGAATGGTTTCAGTAAGAACAGCCATATCCTGTCCTTTTGCCTGTGCCTTTTGCGGCTTTCCCCACAATGCAGGAGAATATACCTACATCGCTCCTGAATACCTCTGCAGAGAGCTTGATCTGATTGCTTTGCAGCCTCATATAAACAGTGTGAATTTCGTGGATGATACATTCAATGTACCTGTAAATAGATTTAAAGAAATTTTGAAATTATTTATAAACAAGAAATATAAATTCAGATGGAATAGTCATTTCAGATGCCAATATGCCGACGAAGAGACTGTTTTACTTATGAAGGAAGCCGGCTGCGAAGGAGTTTTTCTGGGTATTGAATCAGGGAGTCAGAGCATCCTTGAAAATATGAATAAAAAGACTTCTATCGAAGCTTATTACAGGGGGATGGAGCTTCTTAAAAAATACGGCATTATTTCATATGCATCGTTTATTGTGGGCTTCCCCGGTGAGACAGATAAGACTGTAAAAGATACTATTGACTTTATCGAGACAGCACAGCCTGACTTTTACAGAACCCAATTGTGGTATTATGATCTGATGACACCCGTACATGAGCTGAAGGATAAATATAAGCTCAGGAATTCCCAGTTCGAGTGGACCCACTGTACTATGAATGCAAAGGAGGCGGCAGACTGGATTGACTATATTTTTATTAATGTAAGAAATTCTATCTGGCTGCCTCAAAATGATTTTGATTATCCTGGGCTATTCAACCTTTTAAGCAGAGGTTGGTCCATCTCAGAAGTAAAGGCATATATTACGTCCTTTAACCAGCAGGTCAGTCAAAAGTTTGAAGGTTCATATAAGATTTCGAGGAGCATTGAAGGCAACGGAATTAAGGATGACAGTCTTACAGGCGGTCTGCCGGAGCTGGATGCGGAGTTTGACTTTTAGAATGTAAACGGAGATTTTTAAATATCAGGGGGAAAACATGTTCAATATTAATGAAATAAAAGATAAATTAAATAAGCAAAGGCTTTTTTGGGAGAGTAAGGATTTCTCAGCGGCATTTGAAGGTGCATTTATCAAGCTTTACCGCAGAAATTCCATGAACCCTGATAAGACTACGACTATAAAAGATATCAATATCAGCATACCTGAGGAGGTAACTGCGGACATACTTAAAATATGCAGCAATTCGGATTTGTCTCTGTATATTTTACTGTTATCCTTGTTTAAGTGTATTATCTGGAAGTATACGGGAGAAACACAGATGTCGGTTTTGTCTCCCCAATACGGCTCCGGTGACGGACTTGTTCTTATGCAGGGAGGTCTGACCCTTCCAAATGACTTGAGGGGCGCTATTCTGGAAACAAAGAAAACTGTGACTGAGGCCTATTCCAATCAGGACCTTCCATTAGAAGAAATCCTTGATGACATGTTTGAAGAGCAGGAGGTTGACAGGTTTTTTGAAAACAGTATAATGTTTTCACTGGAAAACATACATAGGGCAGGGCCAACCGGCAAGTTTGACCTGGCTATAGCCTTTTCGCGCCTGGATGGCAGACTTACCGGCAAGATATCCTTTGCCGGTGAAAAGTTTCATGAGAAGTTATTAATAAAACTGTCACACCAGTTTACAAATATTATAAGGTCCGCCAGTCAGAATATAAGACAGGATTTATCACTGCTTGAGCTGTTGACTCCCGAGGAATACCGGGAAATCCTGGGCATATCCCGCGGAAAAGAGGTCCCGGTTGAATTTTCAGGCTTACATCAGCTATTTGAAGCTCAGGTCCGTAAAACTCCCGGAGCAACTGCATTGATTTCTGATAAAGAAGCCATAAGCTACATGGATTTGAACAGAAAGGCCAATTTGCTTGCCCGAAAGCTTGTCAGTGAAGGCTTGGAACCGGGTGATAAGGTTGTTTTGCTATATTCACCCGGAATACATATGGCTGTTGCGTTGCTGGGTGTCCTTAAATGCGGTGCGGCTTTCGTACCGGTTGATACTGGAAATCCTTCCGAGAGGATATTGCATATAATAAATGAAACAAATGCCAAAATAGTGCTGATGGATGATGGGGCTCAAAATGGGCTCCGTTTTGCTTTGAAGCAGGTTGATACTTCTTCCGGTGAGTTCTGGGAAAATACCCGGACTATGAACCACTCCAATCTTGAATTGCCTGTAGGGAAAAACAATCTGGCCTATATTATTTTTACATCCGGTTCCACAGGTTTGCCAAAGGGTGTGATGATAGAGCATGGGAATATTGTCAATGCAATCACTTGGAGAATGGAGGAATACCGCCTGGGAACCGAAGATATGGTGCTTCAGCTATTCTCCTACTGTTTTGACGGATTTATGACAAGTTTTTTTACTCCACTTGTTTCAGGAGCAAAAGTCGTACTGTTGAAAGATGAAGCTGCCAAGAATCCTGCAATTATAGCGGAAAGCATCAAAGAACACGCCATAACGCACTTCATTTCAGTACCGGCTTTATACCATTCAATTCTTGAACAGGGAACCCCTGAATATTTTCGATCTCTTAAGAAGGTTACGTTAGCCGGAGATATTACCGACATAAAAACCATAAGACTCAGCAAAAGCAAAAATAGTAATATTATTCTGATAAATGAGTATGGGCCAACTGAAAATGCAGTAGTAACATCCTTTAACAGACACATGACTGAAGAAGCAATAAGCAATATTGGAAAACCTATTCAAAACGTAAATATGTATATACTGGATTCTCAACTTGAACTGCTGCCCTATGGCGTTTTTGGCGAACTGTACATTTCCGGTGCAGGAGTATCCAGAGGTTACATAGGCAGCGGTTCCCAAAATAATGAGAAATTCATGGAGAATCCGTTTTGCAGCACTGAAAGGTTATATAAGACTGGTGATTTGGCAAGATGGCTGCCTGAGGGTACGGTTGAATTCAGAGGCCGAAAGGATAATCAGATAAAAATAAGAGGGTTTCGTATTGAAACTGAGGAGATAAAAGCCTGCCTGCAATTACACGAAAATGTCAAGGAAGCAGTAGTGCTGCCTTTGGGGGAAGATGCAGACACTTATTTGTGTGCCTGTGTTTCGATCAATAACGAGATGGATATGGAAGACTTAAAGGACTTTTTGAAGAATATGCTTCCACATTATATGCTTCCAAATTTAATAATTCCTCTTGAAGATATACCTAAGACAGACAGTGGCAAGGCAGACGCAAAGGCAGTCCGCAAGCTCATTGGCATGCAGCTTTCAGCAGATGACAGGGAAAAGCCGGCAAATGCTGTAGAAGAAACTTTAGTTGAAATATGGAAGGAATTGCTTGAGCTAGATGAAGTGGGAGTAAGCCAGAGCTTTTTCAGATTGGGGGGGCATTCCCTGAAGGCCACCTCACTTCTGTGGAAAATTCAGACCACATTTAATGTTGATTTGCCGCTGAACCAGGTGCTTGAAACAGATACCATCAGGAAATTGGCAGAAATAATAGAAAATACCGGCAGCAGCAATTATGACAGGATAATGCCCGCAGCGGTACAGGAAAGCTATCCCATATCATCAGAGCAGAAACGTATGCTGATTATCAGCTCTCATAAGGAAATAGGAGGAAGCTACCATGTTCCGGTAGTCATACATATACAAGGCAGACTGGATGTCAGACGCATGGAAAAGGCCTTCAGAGCGCTGATTCTGAGGTATGAAATATTAAGAACCTCTGTTGTATTAGGCAGCGTGGAGCCAATACAAAAGGTAAATGAAAATTTTGACTTCAGCCTATTGCATGAGACTGTAGAAGAGGAGACAATCTCCGAGGAGCAGATTCTGAGATGCCTGGAGAATGTTGAACTGGAAAGTGAAGTGCTTTTTAATGCGAGGGTGCTGACGCTTAACGAAGAAAAGCATTGTCTCATAATGAACTTTCATCATATTACCATAGACGAACATTCACTGGCCATACTTTTAAATGATTTAAGCATGCTGTATAACGGAATATTCTTAACCAAACCTGCTTTACAGTATAAAGATTATGCACTGTGGCAGAAGCGCAGGAAAGAAACAGAAGAATATACCCGAAAGTTAAATTATTGGATGAAGGAGCTTTCCTCCATAGAGCTTTCTTTGCTGAATCTGCCTTATGATTTCATCAGACCGGAGTACAGGTCCTATGAGGGTAAAAGGCTGCGCTTCCATCTGGATGAAGCTTTGATGGCTTCTATCAATATAGGTGCGAAACATAGGGGTGTTACTCTCTATATGTATTTTTTGTCCGCTTTCTATATTTTGCTGTATAAGTATACGGGACAGCGCAATATAATTATCGGCAGTCCCGTATCGGTGAGAGAGCAGCCCGAACTGAAGCAAATGGTAGGCATGTTTGTAAACACAATACCGCTGGTGGGCACTGTTGAGCCTGAGATGTCATATCTGGATTTCCTGTCAGATGTGAAGGCCAAGGTGCTCAACGGTATAGGTAATGGCGAAGTGCAGTTTGAAGATATAGTCCAGGCATCTGAAGTCAACACTGACCCAAGTCGCCACCCGTTGTTTGACGTCATGTTTACAATGCAGAGTCTGGATATGCCCGGCATGAAATTCATGGATATGGACGCAGAATTTCAACTGGTGAACAACAATAGCTCCAAATTTGATTTGATGCTTGAACTTAATGAATCAAAGGGTTCCTACACTATAGAATTTGAATACTCTCCAAGACTGTTCAAGGAAGAAACGATTAACTGCTTTACCCTCTGTCTGGTAAACATACTGACTGAAATTTCAAATGCACCTGATATGAAAATCAAGGACATACAACTGCTGAGCAATGAGGAGCGGGAGGAAATAATCCGCGCGTGCAGAGCGGAAGCCGGACGCTGTGAGTACAGTGAAACAATCATATCTATATTTGAAAAGCAGGTAAGGAATACTCCGCAGAAGATTGCCTTAGTGCTTGACTATGAGGCAATGACATATGATGAACTCAACAGGCTTTCCAACAAGCTATGCCACGGCATAAGGCAATATATCAAGCCCGGGGACATTGTTGCCATGCTTTGTGATTATTCCTTTACAATGATTATGACAGTATTGGCCATAATGAAAGCAGGGGGCGCCTATCTGCCTTTAGATGTAAATTATCCAAAGGAGAGGATTAACTACATATTGAGCGACAGCGGAGTCAAGCTGCTGATGACCAATGTAGCTTTCACACCTGACGAAGCATATACCGGAAAAGTAATCAACACAGAGGAAATAAATATGGGAGCGGATGTTCCCGTACATAATCCTGAACCGGTGAATTCCTCAGACAGTCTTGCCTATGTGATATACACCTCGGGTACAACGGGAGCGCCTAAGGGAGTGATGATTGAGCATGGTAATGTAGTCAATCTCATATTTAACCGCCGGACACCGTTTTCGTTCAATGCTGATGATGTCTGGACAATGTACCATTCAATCTGCTTTGATTTTTCAGTATGGGAGATATACGGAGCACTACTTTCAGGTGGGAAATTGATTCTTATTCCAAATGAACTTGCCCGTAATCCCAAAGAGCTCTGTAATGTCCTCATGCAAAATAGGGTTACAGTGCTGAATCAGACACCCACAGCTTTCTACACCTTGTCCAATGAAATGCTGGATAGCTGCCGGGAGGAAAGTATCAAGCTAAGGTATGTAATCTTCGGTGGAGAAGCCCTAAATCCACATAAGCTGAAGGGGTGGAATCTCAGATTCCCCAACGTCCGGCTCATAAACATGTATGGTATTACCGAAACCACGGTGCATGTTACATATAAGGAAATCACCAGTGAGGATATGAACGACGGCAGCAGCAATATAGGGCAGCCCCTGCCAAAGGTCTATACATATATATTGGATAATGACATGAATTTATGCCCGGTGGGGGTGGCCGGAGAGATTTATGTTGGCGGTTCAGGTGTAGGAAGAGGGTATCTCAATAGGGCTGAACTTACCGGCGAAAGGTTTATAGAGGACCCCTTCTTACCGGGAGAGAGATTATACAGATCGGGTGACCATGCAAAACTGTTGCAGGGCGGGGATATGGTATACTGTGGAAGGACTGACCGCCAGTTGAAGATCCGAGGCTACAGGATAGAACTCCAGGAGATTGAAAGTGTCCTGATAGATTATGAACTCATCAGGGAGGCCGTTGTGACGACCTATAAGGACAAGGAGAATAATGCAAATATAGCCGCTTATTTCACGTCTGATAAAAAGATACCCGTTGATTCCATACGAACCCATCTGGAACAGTTTTTGCCGCAGTACATGATACCGGCTTATATTGTACAGCTTGAGGGCTTTGTTTTTACAAAGAACGGGAAATTGGACATGACTGCGTTACCTGACCCGCAAAAGCTAAAGGCAAAGGAAGTGCCAGTAGACCCTCCTGCTACAGGACTGGAAAAGCGGATGGCAGAAATATGGTCTGAAGTGCTTAATATTCAAGGTGGAAAAATCAGCATGCACGATAACTTTTTTCACTTGGGAGGGGACTCGATCAAGGCCATAAAGCTGTTATACCAAATAAATTCCCGGCTGAAGCTGAACCTGCAGATTGGAGATCTATATAAAAAAAGTAATGTAAAGGAGCTTTGCGATTATATTGAGAGTAGTGGTGAAGTAGTTGTCGAGAGCCTGGAAGAGAGGGTTGAAGAGGAGCTCTCGGCTCTGAGGTGCAGTATTTCAGATGCTTGCTCTCATAAGGGAATAGACATGCTTGACTTTGAAGATGTATATCCTATGAGTGATATAGAACTGGGAATGATTTACCATTATGTGAAAAATAATAACGAACGGCCATATCACGACCAGTTCATATTCCAGGTGGGATGCGGTCCGGAAGAGGATGAATTACTGGACCGGGCACTTTATAAGGTTGTTTCCAGGCACCCCATTTTAAGGTCCATCTTCAATATTGAAGACTATGAGGTTCCTGTACATATGGTACGGAAGGGGAATCCTATCAGGCCTGAATGGATTGACCTGAGGCAGTACGGTGATGGGGAGCAAAAGGAGCTGGTCCTCCGTCATATGGAGAATGATAGGGCAAAACCCTTTGATTTTCAACAGCCTTTCTGGAGAATAGTGTTCTTCCGTGTATCCCACCGCAGTGTATTAATATTACTGGTAACCCATCATGCTATTTTGGACGGCTGGAGTGTAGCATCCCTGCGTACCGAGCTTATTAATACGTTTTTCCGATTGGCTGCAGGAGATAATCGTGAATTGCCTCCTTTAAAAAACAGCTACAGAAGGTACATAGTTGAACAGAAGTGCGTGGAAGGCAAAAAGGAGGTACGGCAGTTCTGGCTGGATGAATTATACGACTACAAAAGGCTGCAGTTGCCGCTTTTAACCATTGAACAAAGGAGTGGAAAAGCCTCAGTTTCCGTTGTTCTTGAGAATAGTATCCAACATGGACTGACAGAAGCCTCCTTAAAGTATCAGACAGATGTGAGAAGTATCTGCTTTGCGGCATATATTTACATGCTCAATATGTATTCATATGAAAACGACTTTATTGTAGGTCTTGTAAATAGTAACAGACCCTTATGCCAGGACGGCGAAAAAATACTGGGCTGTTTCCTGAATACAATTCCTTTCAGAGCTGTTATAGACAGAAACAGTACATGGGAGGATATTATCCAAAATACCAGCAGAAAAATAAGGGCTCTCAAACCTTATGACCGGCTATCTCTTACAAAGATAGTAAATTCCATAGGGGAGAGCCAGGAACAGAACCCCTTGTTTGATACAACCTTTAATTTTGTCAATTTCGATGCCATGCGGGATACCCATATTAAAAACGAATTTGGGATAAAGGATATAGCCTATACCAACACAATGCTGGATTTTACCGTGGATATTACAAGCGGGAGCATTTTGCTGGACATGACATTCAGCAGTCTTGTGGATGAAAAACATATTCTCAGAATGCTGGGCTATTACAAAAAAATACTGGAACTTTTCATAACCGAAGCCGCTGAACCGGCTCGGAAGGACAAGGTTCTGTCCCAGGATGAACTGGATAGGATAATGTGGGACTTTGAGGACAGTTTCAGGGAATACCCCGGGGACAAACCAATTCATCTGTTTTTTGAAGAGCAGGTTTCAAGGACTCCCAATAAAATAGCAGTTGTTTGTGGAAAACAATGCCTTACATACTCAGAACTGAACCAAAAGGCAGACAGTATTGCAGGCCTGCTCAGAAGCAGAGGCGGGGAAGTGGATACGGGTATTGCAATTATGACAGGCCGGTCGTGTGATATGATAATAGGCTTGCTGGCAATCCTCAAGGCAGGTTGTGCATTTTTGCCCATTGAACCAGGTACTCCACAGGATAGGGTGAACTATATTATCAAAAACAGCAAGGCGGGGTTAATGCTGACTCAGGGCAAATATGCAGAGAACACGTCTTTTACAATACCATGTATTTTGTTGGATGATAGCAGCCTTTATGATGAAAAATCCCGTCATCCTGTGGAAAACATCAATACGGGCAGAGACCTGGCATATGTAATATATACCTCGGGAACTACCGGAAATCCCAAGGGAGTCATGGTGGAACACCGTTCGCTGGTAAATCTCTGCCTCTGGCATATAGATGAATACTCAGTAACTGCAGAGGACCGTGCAACAAAGTATGCCAATTCCGGTTTTGATGTATCAGTATGGGAAATATTCCCCTATCTTATTTGTGGCGCTGAGCTGCATATTCTTGAAACAGAGCTGCTGTTGGAATTGGAGCAGTTGAATAAATATCTGGAGGAGCACAGGATAACAATTGCCTATTTACCCACTCCCGTGTGTGAACAGTTTATGGAACTGGAAAACAACTCGCTAAGATATCTGCTGACGGCGGGAGATAAATTAAGGAAATATATAAAAAGAAATTATCGCCTAGCAAATGATTATGGCCCTACAGAAACAACTGTCATATCATCGGGGATGGTTGTGGATAAGCCCTATGACAATATTCCCATAGGAAAAGCCGTATATAATACTCAATTGATCATTGTGGACAAGAACACCAATTTACAGCCCTGGGGTGTTGAAGGGGAGTTATGTATTGCAGGAGACGGTCTGGCACGTGGTTATATGTATAATGAAGAGCTGACGAATAAAAGTTTCCGTACAGATATCTTCAAGGGTATAAGAATGTATAGGACAGGAGATTTGGCCCGCATTTTGAATGACGGAAACATCGAGTATCTTGGGAGAAACGACCGCCAGGTAAAAATCAGGGGGTATAGAATAGAGCTCTCTGAAATTGAAAGCAGGATGCTTGAGTTTACCGGAATAAAAAAGGCTGTTGTTAATAAAACCTCAAATGATGAGATAGAAGCATTCTACCAGGCAGAACAGTTAATTAATATTACAGCGCTGAAGGATTTTCTTTTGACCGGTTTGCCCAAGTATATGATTCCTTCCCGGTTTACAAATATAGAATCTGTGCCTTTGACTCCCAACGGTAAAATTGATTATAAGGCATTGGCCGAAATGACAGTTGAGGTTAAGCCGGCCAAAACAGAAAGTATTCTGCCGCAAAACAGCAAGCAGCAAGCATTGTTGGAGGTCTGGAAACAAGTACTCAGGACCGGGGCTATGGGCATAACAGATGACTTTTTTGATATGGGCGGTGATTCCATAAAAGCCATGCAGGCTGTTGCAAAGCTTAACGGGCTTGGCTTTGACTTAAAGGTAAATGACTTGTTTACTTATAGGACAATCGATAAGCTCAGCAGTCTTATAAGAAATAAGGTTAACTCAATTGAGCAAAAAAAGCTTGTTGGCAGCAGCGGGTTGAATCCCATACAAGCGTGGTTCTTTGAAAATGAGTTCCAGAACCCCCACCACTGGAATCAGGCTTTTATGCTGTATAGGCAGGAGGGCTTTGATGCCGGTATTCTCGGAAGTGTTTGGGAAAAGTTAATAGAACACCATGATGCACTTCGGTCTACCTTCAGAAAAGAAAAGGGAATCTACAGGCAATTTATAGGAGATAGCGGCAATACCGGCTTTACTATTGAAACTGTAGAAATAAATCCTCTTGAAGATTACGTTGCACAAATCACTGAAAATGCAGAAAATCTACAAAGGAGTCTTAACATTTTCCAAGGTCCTGTAATCAAGGCAATGCTGTTTAAAACAAAACTGGGGGATTATCTGGCAGTTGTGATACACCATCTTGTCATTGATGCCGTATCGTGGAGGATATTATTCGAGAGTTTTGCTGAAATGTACAGGCAGACACTGGAGGGTATTGATGTTAAGCCCAAGGACAAAACAAATTCCATATTTGATTATATTGCTGAGCTTAACAAATTCGCATCGGGAGGTAACCTTTCCGGAGAGGCAGACTATTGGAAAAAAGAGCTTGAGAAGGAATTTTGCGCATTGCCCAAGGTAAGTGACCTACCGCAAAAATTTTCCGGGGATTTCAATAAGTTAAGTCTATCCATTCCGTGGGGGGAAATAGATTTCCTTGCCAACCAGGTGTGCAGGCTGCTGGATACAAATTTATTCGAAATACTGTTAACTTGTCTGGGTGCGGCATTAAAAATGTGGACCGGCGGAAGCAGATTCAGAATAATGCTGGAGGGACATGGCAGAGAGGAGGCTTTACTGAATCTTGAACTGTATCGAACTGTAGGCTGGTTTACAATCATGTATCCCTTCAATCTGGATGTAGGGAAGCTGGAAGCTTACCGGGACAATATTACTCAGATAGGCAGAAGTCTTGAAAGTGCATCCCGCCACAGGCTGAGCTACGGTGTTTTAAAGTACATGTCCGATATTGATAAAGATGTGTATATGTATGAAAAATCCATGAATGATGTTATATTTAATTATATCGGACATTTTGACAGTGATGTTGATACTGATGTTTTCAGCATATCGGATATATCATGCGGGAATGCAGCAGATGCAAATAACCATGTCCAGGAGTCCCTTAATATATCGTGCTACATTGTGAACCAGGAGTTCCATCTGGATGTGGTATATAATAAAGACTGCTATCAGGAAGAGTCAATATCGGCCATGTTGAAGAATTATGAGACTTATCTATATGCTTTGATGGATTCTACGTTAAAAACGGCAGTAGCTGAAAAGACGTGCTTTATATTCAGTGGAATCAAGCCATTTAATGCTGTATTTTTTAAGGATTGTTTCTATCATGCCTTGCTCTCCGCTTTTGGACACAAGGATATAGATCCTCTGATACTGTTTGCAAATAGCGTTTCTGTCCTTGAAGTAGAGCTGGAAAGAAAGGACATAAATTTCTCAAACCGGTATCTGGATGCTTTGAAGGATGAGGAATTGCTGGAGTCCCTGAATATTTCATACAAAAAAAGGTGCTACAGTGATGCAATATGTGAGGATATTGTAAAATTAATCTCTGAAGGCTTTTTACCTATAATAAATGTAGACTGTCATTGTTTAGAGGGTAAAAAAGATGCCTTCCAAAAGACACATTGGTTGCATGCCTTGCTTGTATACGGCTTTGATGCCCATAAGAGGGAGTTCAGCATAGTGGATAATGTGGACGTGTTCAGCCTGGATTACTGCCAAAGGACCATATCCTTTGAAGAAATAGCCAGGGCCTATGATTCTTATAATACATACTTTAACACTAATAGAAAGCAAACGAGCATATTCGCCATTTCTTTTGAAGGATACCTGCCGGGAAAAAGTACAAAGGAGGATATCAGGCAATCAGCAATAGCTGCTATAAAAAACACCTTTGACCAGAGGCGGAAAAGCATTGAAAATACAGATTTGATTTATACTGAATTCTGCGCCATAATATTGGATGAGAACAAATTAAGATTAAATATCAAGAATCTCAGCTTTATTTTTAATGATATCCTGTCTGCTAAAAGAATAGAAAAATACAAGATTTCCCGGTTGTTTGACAACCTGGAGCTATGCAGTATACTTGAGGAGTTAATTGAATATTACGGCAATATAAGCAATGTACTAAGAAAGCTGGATTTTAAGTTCAGCCCTAAAAAGGACTTCCACAAAAGTTTGACGGAAAGCTTAAAATGTGCATTTGAGCTGGAAGAACAATACAATTCAAAGCTGGATAAATTTATTTACGAGGTGAAACATGAATAGCCAGATATATCAGATTTACAAGGACATGATGAGTCCCAACCCGGTTTTTGATTTTGATTATCTAGCATATATTATGCAGCTGGGCTATGATCAGTCAGTGACCGGTGTTGAGGTGACAAGGGTGGAACAGTCAAACACAGCACTGAACCTTTATATTGAAGTTATGGCTGACGGCGGAGACAACGCGGAAAAAAGACACTTGTTTATTAAAACTGTAAAGGGTAATACACCTGGAGAGGTATATAACGCATTGTCAATAAAGGAAGCAGGCTTCTACAGCCTGTTGCGTCAAAACAACCGTTTTCAGCCTCCTGTGCCGGTTTGCTATGATGTATTCGTATCAGAAGAAAAAAATGAATTTCTCATTGCTTTGGGTGACATTTCACAAACCCATGCCAAAGCTACCGAAAAACAATTAGAAGATAAAAATATTTGGTTTTTATGCGCCGAATGCCTTGCCAACTTCCATGCTGTCTTCTGGAATTATCATGAGAAAGGCTTATACGGACTGCCCCTTATTACAAATAGTCAGATTGAAAATGATATGGTTTCGAACGACTGGCAGTTGCAGCAATTCATGTCACAGGCAGGCGGTTCTTTTGACGCTAAAACCCGGAGTATATTCAATAATGCTCTGAAAATAAGTAATGCCGCCCGCCGCCAGTTACTTGACTGCAATAACATGACGCTGACCAATGGAGACTCGCATGTCTATAATTTCATGCTGCCCAGGAATACAACAGGTGAAGCTGCATTAGTGGACTTTCAATTCTGGAATACGGGTAAAGGAGTAGCTGACCTTGCACATTTAACCAGAAGCTCTTTTCCTGATAATTTTAAGAAGATTCTGCACAGACCGTTAGTGGAGCATTACCACAAAACTCTGGCAGAAAGAGGAGTAACAACCTATCCTTTGGAGGAATGCTACAGGGATTACCGAATGCAGGTAGCTGCCATGCTGCTGCTGCCGGTGTGGCAGTACTCACTTTTCGGAAATGAACAGGACTGGAGCGACATGGTTAAGGAGCTCGTGGATAATTACAATATTCTCAATTGTGACGATCTGCTATAGTCTTTGCAGATAAATACATCTGGTGTTTACAGGAGGCGGTATATTGAAATACCGTCCTTTTTCATGTCCGAATTTTATCTCGATAGTGAATCAAAGCCAATTATAGTAACATTATGAATTTTAATAGAAAGGGTGAAATAGCTTGGGGAATATAGTTATTGAGGAAATTAAAACTTCCTTATCAGCATTTGATATATATAAAATGCTGCATCATAAGGAGGGAAGCTTTATTCTTGACAGTGGAATGGATCACCAGAATCTTGGAAAATACTCCTTTGTGGGAATGGAACCGTTTATGACAGTTACCTGCAAGCATAAGCAAATAGTCATAAACAAGCCGGAAGGACAAGAGACCGTTTCCGGAAATCCCTTTGATGTACTTAAAGAGCTTATTTCCACATACAGAATGGATAACCATACCGGATTACCCTTTGTAGGCGGAGCAGTGGGTTTTTTTTCATATGATTTATGCCATTATGTGGAAAAATTGCCTCAGACAGCCATAGATGACATTAACCTTCCGGATATGGTTGTTGGATTTTACCATACTGTGCTTATATTTGAGCATTTCAGCAATAAAACATATCTGGCCTGTGTGGATTTTCCAGGTATACCTGGTATAGATCCAGCAAATACAGTCATGCGGTTCAAAGCTTATATTGAACAAGGCAGGGCCACTGATACCAATGAGCTTGACTTACCCTATGCAAGTAATACGGTAGAACTGGTTTCAAATTTTACATATGATGAATACTGTCAATCCATAGAGAAGGCTCGTGGGTATATTCAAAAGGGTGATATCTATCAGATGAATATGACACAAAGGTTCTCAACCTGTATTAAACGGCATCCTATTAATATATATTCCTATCTGAGGACTATAAATCCGGCTCCTTTTGCTGCCTATATGAATTACGGAGATATGAAGATACTGAGCAGTTCTCCGGAGAGATTTATCAGATTGAATAATGGCTGTATTGAGACCAGGCCCATAAAGGGAACTATGCCAAGGGGGAAAGGAGCAGAGGAGGATGCCGCTAATATGAACCTTTTAAAGAGCAGCATAAAGGATAAGGCTGAAAATCTCATGATAGTAGATCTCATGAGGAATGATATCGGAAAGGTGTGTAAGTTTGGCAGCGTTAAAGTTACAGAACTTTTTCATATTGAGAAATATTCAACTGTATTCCAGATGGTATCCAATATAGTAGGAGAAGTAAAAGAGGATTGTGATGCTGTAGACTGTATCAAGGCTACATTTCCGGGCGGTTCCATAACAGGTGCTCCCAAGATCAGATCCATGGAAGTCATCGATGAGCTGGAACCTACTTGCAGAAACGTATATACCGGCTCTATAGGTTATATAGGCTTTGATGGAAATATGGACCTTAACATAGTAATACGTACAATACTCATAAACAAACATAATGCCTGCTATCAAGTGGGAGGGGGGATCGTATGGGATTCCACACCTGAAAAGGAGTATCTGGAGACAATGGATAAGGGTGCTGCTTTGGAGAAAGCACTTAAATATTAAATAAAGTATGGTCAGACAATGAAATAAATTTTAAATTATGGAGGGGAAGCCGTGATTTGTTTAATTGACAATTATGATTCATTTACATATAATCTGTATCAATATATTGGGGAATTTGATACTGATATAATTGTTAGGCGCAACGATGAAATTACAATAGAAGAAATTGAAAGAATATCTCCTGATCATATTATTTTATCTCCTGGCCCCGGACATCCCAGTCAGGCCGGAATTACAGTGGAGCTTATCCTTAAATTCGCCCATAGGATTCCAATATTGGGGATATGCCTTGGACATCAGGCAATCGGTCTTGCTATGGGAGGAACTGTAGATTCTGCAAACAGTATTGTTCATGGTAAGCAATCCAATATTTATCATAATGGGGAAGGCTTATTTAAGAACGTACCATCACCCTTCCAGGCAGTCAGATACCACTCACTTGCTGTCATGAGGGACGATTTTCCGGACTCGTTGGAAATACATGGTTCAACCGATGACGGAACAATCATGGCCCTTAAGCATAAGGAGCATCCTCTCTACGGTCTGCAATTTCATCCTGAATCAATTTTGTCGGATTATGGAAAGGAGTTGCTTAAAAACTTTTTGGCTATTTAAAATGGAATATACTTATTCTCTTGCAACGGGATTACCTGACTTGAGAGTCTACTGGAAAGGTGGAAATATAAATGGAAAAGTTGGATATTGCTTTTTTTAATAATAAGATCATATCTGCTGCGGATGCGGCTATTCCAATACTGGATCAGTCCGTTCAATATGGATGGGGTCTTTTTGAAACAATCAAGGTTGATAAAGGTGTACCAATCATGTTGGAAGAACATCTCCATAGAATTTTTACTTCGGCATCCGCACTTAAAATTGAGAACAGCATAAGCAAGGCTGAATTGACCGGGAATGTCTATAAATTCCTGGAAGGGATTGGCCGGGATAAATTTGTGTTAAAAATAGTTATGGCCAAGGGGGTTAACCGTACTCCCAACATATTTTTTACCTGCCGTGAGACAGGGTACTCAGAAATAGATTATGTAAAAGGGTTTACCGGAAAAATAACTGACATAAAGCGAAACGAATCATCACCACTGGTGTACATGAAAACCCTTAACTATTTGGAGAACATAATGGCGAAACAGGAGGCAAGGGAAAGAGGCTATGATGAGGCCATATTTCTGAATTCGAAAGGCTTTTTAAGTGAAGGGAGCCTAAGCAATGTCTTTTTTATAAGAGACCTTAAAATATATACGCCTAAGCTTCAGTGCGGCTTACTTCCAGGTATTGTGAGGGACTGCCTGATAAAAAACGTCATTCCCGGCATGGGACTGGAGCTGTATGAGGGAGAGTATGTACCCAACCATTTGTTTGATGCTGATGAAGCATTTTTAACCAACTCCATAATGGAAATCATGCCTTTGGTCAAAATCAATGAGGTTGTTATTGGAAAAGGCTCCAGAGGAAAAATAACCGATATGCTTTCTAAGGAGTATGAGAAATTTATTTATAAAAAACACGTTGGATAAAGTTGACATTTTAAAGAAAAAAAGTTAGAATTTGTTTATAGGTGACAAATATTGATGAAATATACATGGGTAAAATTTGAAAGTATGAGCAAATACGGGTCATATGACGAAAAAAGCAAGTTGTTGTCTGGACATTTATATTTTCATTGGTACAAAGCTTATATGTAGAAATGAGATATGAATCTTACCCCATTTGTGCCAACAGCATTAATGGCGTGGGGTTTTTTACTTATGTAACTTCCGGGGGAGTATATATAAATGGTGAAATATGAAATACAGAACATTGTTCCTTACAACAAGGTATATTATATAGATTGTATCTGCCTGTCTTTCTTTACTGCAGTAAGTTATTTCAACAGCAGTGTTTTCAGCTACATGGCCAATGATTATCTGGTATATAATCTGGGGAAAACTGAAAACGGCCTGTCTCTTAGTTTGGATAACCTGCAGATTCAATCATTCGAAGAAGTAACAAAGAATAACGGTATAGTAATTGAATACGGTAAAGGTTACTACAACGATATCGTTAACAGGGTAATTGATTCAATATCAAAAGGCTATATCATCATACTGACAGTTGACGGGTTTTACTATAAACACCCTTATCACGATTTATTCTATCAAAAGGAACACCATGCATATCACATACTGGTATACGGCTTCGAAACGGAAAGAAAAATTTTCAAAACTGTTGAGGTCAATGGGCTTGAATGGAATACAGGGAAATGTTGCTACAGGTATGAAATGAGTTTTCAGGATATGGTTTTAGGTCATGAGGGAATCATTAACCATGTACCGGGTGGGCCCACTTTGATGAAATTATCAAGGAATAGTTCCCTCGATACAATAAATGATGACCCATTTTCTTTCAGGGGTTCAATGGTAGACAACATGATATCCCATAAAACCGAAATACTGACAGGTCTACAAAATATTCTCACACTTTCTGAAAATATAGGAGAATTTGATATACCCAAATCAACCGCTTTCAGTAATAAAGTCGCATCTTTGTCAAATCAGTATAAAATTAACAGCATAATAGGAGAAGAACATAACTGCGGGCAGCTTTTTACAGATATAATTGAGAGCTGGGTAGCAATTGAAGCCTTAATGTTTATGAATGAAATCAAAGGGGTTTCTGAAAAGAAAAAGTTTGCTTCAAAGCTTGGTAGATTATATGAGCTGGAATGCAAGCTGTATGAAAACCTGTTTTCATTATTTGATAAAATCCAGCCTGTGTAAAAACGAAGTCTTATTGAAGAGCTTAATAATAATAACTTAATGCTGATATATCGTAATTATCATTATTTGATGGTTTTTAAGAGGAGAAAAAAATGAATCATGGTTGCGATGCAGTATACAAACACCGATTGGGAAGCAAAAGCTTAAAACTGGTAGGTGCTGATGGTAATCCGCTGGGAAATACGGAAGTGGTCATAGAGCAGAAAAAACATGAATTTCTTTTCGGCTGCGGAGAGTTCAATTCCATAGCTTATGCTAACAATGAGCTTGATGAAAACAGCAGATTAAAAGCAGTGGACAAATATAATAGATTATTTGAATTGTTTAACTTTGTTACATTGCCATTTTATTGGTGTGATTTTGAAAATTCCAAGGGCCGGCCCAATACTCAAAGGCTGATAAAAGCAGCCCAATGGTTGATTTCCAGCGGATGCTCCGTAAAGGGCCATTGTCTGTGCTGGCACAGCTATTCTGCACCATGGCTGCTGGATATGAGCAACTCTGAAATCCTTTCAGCCCAGCTCCATCGCATAAGGAGAGAGTCCCGTGACTTTGCGGGATTAATAGATATATGGGATCTGATAAATGAAGTGGTAATCATGCCGATTTATAATAGGTATGATAACGGAATAACACGTATTTGCAAGGATATTGGACGTATACGTATGGTGCGGGAGGTATTTGCAGCGGCAAAGGAGGCCAATCCTGAGGCTGTGTTTTTGATAAATGATTTTTTTAATACCACTACCGATTCCTATGATGTATTAATTGAAGCCTGTCTGGAAGCAGGGATTCCTATCGATGGGATTGGAATCCAATCACATATGCATAAAGGATACTGGGGCGTTGAAAAGACGCTGAAAATCCTTGAGCGGTTCTCAAGCTTCAATCTTCCCATTCATTTCACAGAGAACACGGTACTCTCAGGGCATCACATGCCCCAGGAGACAGATGATTTTAATGATTATGTGCCTGAACATTGGCCCTCCACCCCGGAGGGGGAGGAACAACAGGCTAGAGAAACAATCCTGCATTACAAGACCCTCTTTGCACATCCTGCCGTAGAATCCATAACCTGGTGGGAATTTGTAGACGGACAGTGGCTTGGTGCACCATCGGGGCTTCTGACTTGTGAAAACAGGGTCAAGCCTGCTTATGAAGAGTTGCATAAGCTCATAAAAGGTAAATGGTGGACTGGTCCGGAGGCTGCAATGTCTGATGAAACAGGCTTGATTGAGTTTTCAGGCTTCCGTGGAGAGTATGAGCTTACCTGCTATGGAAGAAAATATAGCTTCATATTGGACAAAAAAGGCGGAGAAACCGTGATTATGGTATGAAATTGCAACAAATCACCGCTATATGGCTATGGTGATATCAGAAGTAATTTAGTACAAGGGTTAAAGAAGGCGATCTTGTGCCTTAAATTAGATGAAAGGAAGATAACGATGAAAAAGCTGAAAATTTGTGTAATTGGTATTAAAGGAGGAATATCTACAGTTTTAATGTCAGGATTGTTTAAAAGTATTAGAAGAGGTGTTCCGGCGGGAGGCCTGCTAACAGATACGCCATTATTCTCCAAATGCTCTTTACCTGATGTTAATACTTTCGAATTTGGTGGCTTTGATATACGTCAGATAGATTTATATGAATCTGCACTTCAAAATGATCAGTTCAACGTATTAAGATTGGATACGGAACCCGAAATCAAGGAATGGCTGAATTCCATACCCATATACAAAGGAGTGACTTTAAACTGTGGCAATGCTATATCGGATATAGCACAAAATGGATTTACTCATAACCATGGCAATCTGCGTGAGGCGGTTAGCCAGGTAAGCTCGGATCTTAATGGATTCCGTGGGAAGGACGATTGCGTTATGGTTAATCTTTCATCTACGGAAGAAAGATTCGTTCTGAGTGAAAATCATTTGAGCCTTGAAGGATTTGAAAAAGCTCTTGACAATAATGCCACCGACATAACTCCAGGTCAGATTTATGCTTACTCTGCCATAAAAGAAGGAATTCCATATGTGAACTTTACACCTTCAACCTGCGCAGACATTCCGGCTTTAGTGGAATTATCAAACTTAAAAAAGGTTCCGCAGGCCGGCAAAGACGGAAAAACCGGAGAGACACTTGTAAAGACTGTATTGTGCGACATGTTTTCAATAAGGAACTTGAATGTTGATATGTGGTATGGGACAAATATACTTGGTAATCTTGACGGTAAAATTCTTGATAACAGTAATAACAAGTCTTCAAAGATTGAGTCCAAGAAAAGTGTATTGAAGGGTTGCCTTGGGTATGAACCGGCAAGTGAAGTAAGAATTGACTACATGAAACCTATGGGAGATAACAAGGTGGCTTGGGACTACATACTATTCAGTGGTTTTGGTGGTGCAAAAATGACCATGACCTTTACCTGGCAAGGAATTGATTCCTTCCTGGCCGCGCCTTTGGTTGTGGACCTGGTCAGATTAATACATCTGGCTTCGGAAAAGGGATTTTATGGCATTCAAAATCAGTTTGCAGTATTTTTCAAGTCTCCTCTCAACACTGATGTAAATAGTCTGGTCAGGCAATACGATATTCTGAAGGAATGGGTGGAGAAATTGAAGGAAGCCTGAGCCTACCCCGGGTTTCTTTAGGATACATACAGAATATATTGGGTTTATGGTATATTAGTTAAAGAGGTGCTTAAGCCTTTGCAGCCATTCAGATAACTTGGTTGCAAAGGCTTTTTTATTACCTGTATGAAAGCATAAGGCATTTATAGAGTGGGCAGCAGCATATGATACTGCCGGCCCGGAAATGAGGCCTGGCCATGCATAATGAGTGGCTGAAAAGGTTGAACTGCAGGGTGATCAGACTTGAAGGTCCTCAGAGCGTTGAAGAGAGAATAAGGGCAGTATTCAAAGAATTGGACAGGCAAAAATGAGTGGAATAATCATTGCAATACTGCTTATTACCGTATTCTGGAAAGTGCCGTTTGGAACAGACTTTATCCCTTGGCTTAAGTTGTGGCAAATACGCTGTAACGGGTTTCAACAGTTCTTTTTACGTAAACAGCTTCTATTGTGCTCACCTTCCAGTCTTTAAAACTCAAATAGACATATTCATCCTCTCCTATATCGGCTATTACACCTGAGGACTTTTGATACAGCTCATCCTCATAAGCCGTAAGGCGTGTACATATGAACATTTTCTCATGATAAGATTCATACTCTTCCTGTGTTAGTGTTTTTACAATATCATCCTTGAAGGAGTAAATGTACCAGGAGCTTGAACCCTCACCGCTTACCCCGAGAACTATGTAATTTCCATCCTCTGTCACAAAAGAGCTCAGCTTCTGCTGCTTACCCTGTACAAGTGAGGAGGTATCAAAAGATTTGGCAAGCTTCTTTCTGTTCCTGTCATATACATATATTCCGCGGCAGTCAAATACGGTCATTCCCCTGTCGGCATAAAGAAGCTGGGGAGGCTCTGCTCCAATCATCAAGCCTTCAACAGACTTCAGGTCAACCTGGCCGATGGCCACTTCCTGCGCGAGAGGCTCTGTTTTATGTTTGTAAAAACTATAAACTGCCAGTAATATGGAAGTGCAGGCCACAACAATTATAAGGGCCAGAGCAATTAGCTTCTTTTTATTCATATGAACCTCCCGGCAGGACATAAATTGTAATTATCAAAGAAATGAATTGTTTTTGTTCATAAAAAGTTTAAACTTATATGCCAGCAAAAGTATAGAAATACCAATTATGGTACTGTATAATTATAATGGCATTTGCAGGGATGTGTCAATGCGTCAGGCGAATAGCGTATATGCTTGCAGGGGAATTCAGAATGGAAGCTTACAAGGTTATTTCCATAATAGTATTTATACCTGGCAGGGCTGTTGGACCAGTACAAATGAGGTAAGTTATGAAACTTAGAACAAAACAATCAATAGCCGGCTTTGCATTTGCACTACCGAGCATGGCAGGCTTTGCAATTTTTTTTGCCATACCCTTTGTTATGAGCCTGTACTATTGTTTTACAGCGGGTATTGGGGGAGCGGAATTTGTGGGACTGAAGAACTTTAAAGACCTGCTCCGCAGCAATTCATTTCTACTTGCTGCCAAAAACACCTTGACGTTCAATGTAATAAGCGTACCGCTCATAATGCTGCTGGCACTTCTGTTTGCACTGCTTCTGAATCGACGGCTCAGGGGAACTGCAGTATTCAGAAGTGCATTTATATTGCCTATGGCAATACCTGTAGCCTCTGTGATTCTTGTCTGGAACATAGTTTTTAATCAATACGGAGCGCTAAACAACATATTGGCTGCTTTTGGGTTTCCTGACACCGACTGGCTCAGAAGCGACCAAGCCATGGGGGTTCTGATTCTGCTGTACATCTGGAAGAACTGCGGCTACAATGTTGTCCTTCTTCTGGCCGGGTTAAACAATATTCCAGGAGAATATTACGAAGCAGCCAGGATAGATGGTGCAAGGCCCTTTGACTGCTTTGTAAAAATAACCGTTCCCTTTCTTATTCCCACGGCTTTTTTTGTATTCATAATATCCATAGTTAATTCCTTCAAGGTGTTCAGAGAGGCGTATTTGCTGGCAGGCAGCTACCCCGCCTTGAAAATATACATGCTGCAGCATTTTATGAATAATAACTTTTTGAATCTGTCGTATCAAAGGCTTACCACGGCTGCTTTTCTCATGGCCACAGCAATAGCCCTGCTGGTATTTTTCCTGTACAGGATTGAGGGCAGGTTTGGCAGGGGAATAAGCTGAGCGCTCCACGGGCTTTCCCAGGGTGAGATGCATTATACAAAAAGGATTGGAGTGACGTATGGATACCGGTATGGGAAGTGTTAACAAATTAATAAAAAAAGTAAAAGCCTTTTTAATATACATAATCCTTATATGTATAACCTGTGTGTTTTTGTTTCCGGTACTTTATATGGTCACAAATTCCTTTATGTCAGGCCAGGAGGTACGCCAAAGCTATAAGGCTGTGAACGGAGTGGCTGATGATGTATACCAGGGAGGTGAGGACAGCGGCACTCCTGGTGACGCAGTTAAGGATTATATGGGCTTTAAGCTTGTTCCGGAAGAAGTCAGCTTTATGCAATACTATAATGTATTGCTTAGAAAGCCGAAATTTCTGATAATGTTCTGGAACTCCCTCATTGTTACAGTACCGATTCTTGCCGGTCAGGTAATAGTGTCCATGCTGGCAGCATATGCCTTCAGCAAGCTCAAGTTTCCCTTTAGCGATTTGATTTTCTTTATATATATTATTGTAATGATGATGCCCTTCCAGGTGACTCTTGTACCCAATTACATCATCTTGAAAACTATGAATTTAACAGGGAGTTACTGGTCTATAATTTTGCCCGGAATTTTTTCAACCTTTGGAGTATTCCTATTGAGGCAATTCATGAGATATGTACCTGACGACTATTTTCAGGCCGCCAGGATAGACGGGGCAGGATACACACGCAGCTTTTTCAGTGTTATGCTGCCACAGTGCAAGGGTGCGGTGGCCTCTCTGGCAATACTGGTATTCATAGACAATTGGAACATGGTGGAACAGCCTCTGATTTTTCTTGACAATGAAAACATGCATCCGCTATCCATATTTCTTTCAAGAATAAATGAAATGGATTTGGGAATTGCCTTTGCATGCGGAATGCTTTATATGATACCTGCACTGCTGGTTTTCTTATATGGTGAAAATTACCTTGTTGAGGGAATAGAACTGTCCGGAATAAAATAGAAGATGCAATCAGATAAGGAGAGATGGGAAATGAGCCACCTGCAAACCAGAATACCTCCAGATAGGAGAAAAAGCTTCATACGAAAGGCGGCACTGATATTTATATGTATTATCATACTGTTAACCTTTTTTTCTAAAACCATTAACAACTTTTTGCTCCCAGCTGTTGAAACTGTTAATTATCATTCCGGTACACTGGAAAAGGAGGTAGTCTCGGAGGGACAGCTCCTCCCTCTTTCAACTGAGACAATAATTTCATATGGAAAGTGGAAAATCCGGGAACTCAGGGTAAAAGAGGGGGATTCGGTTGAAAAGGGAGGAATACTGGCAATTATTGATGCAGATGACCAGGAACTGGAGCTTAAAAGGTTGGAGCTAAATATACTGAAATTAAAAAACGACTTGAAAGTATATAAAAATAACAGTGATTATGAAGAGCTGGATTCATACAAGGAAGATATGGAGTTGGCAGGAAAGTCTCTTGAAAAGTCGGAGAAAAAGCTGGAGGATCAGAAGGCGTTGTATTCCATGGATGCTGTTGCGCTGGAAAGTGTCAAGGATGCGGAAGAAGCAGTGGAAGCAGCCAGGAGAGATTATGCAAACAAACAAAAGCTATTGGGACAGAAGGAAATGGATTTAAAAAAAGAAGTAGAAAACCGCCTGGCAACAGTTCAGCAAAAAGAGCTGGAAATCGAAGTGGCGGAACTTGAACTGTCAAACCTGAAAGAGAATTTACCACTGAAAGGAGTTCTTAAATCACCAGTCAAAGGAACAGTGTCAGATTTAAGCGTTGAAAATGGAAGCACTGTATTAAGCGGGCAGGTGCTATTTGAGATTTTAAAGGCTAATGGGGGCTACTGCGTCAAGTGGACTTTAAACAGTGCTGCCGCAGGCCAGGTTGACAAAGGGGATTCGGTTGCATTGATGCTGTCGGAACCGGAAAATATGGAGTTTACGGCTATAGTGACCCAAAAGAAATATTCAGCGGAGCTGGGATCTTATGAATATTCGGCAGACCTTAAAATTCAGGAAGGACAGGCGGAACCCGGGCAGAAGGTTGAAGTCAGGGTTAAAAAATCAAGCAAGCAGTATCCCATGATTGTACCTAATAGCTGCATATTTCAGGAGAGCGGGGAGAAATGTGTTTATCTCCTCAAGACAAAGGAAGGGGTAATGGGAGAAGAAAATTATGTTCAAAGAGTCAAAGTTAATGTCAGTCAGTCTGATGATTTTGAAAGTGCTATAGAGGGTGCGGGCATTTCTGCCGAAGATCAGCTAGTAGCTGCCAGCAGCAAGGCGTTGTCAAATGGAATTCAGGTCAAACTGAGGCAATAAGAGTTTGCTCTTTTACAGCTATGAAGCTTTATGCAGGATAATGAAATGAGGGATTAATCTGGAGATATTAAAATTAAAGCAATATTCATTTAGAAAAGTGCTTGTATTGAAATCAATTATTTTCATACTGGTATTTTTAGTATGCAGTATTGCATCACATACTCCAAATGGAATTAAAAGCGGTTATACGCAAAGAATAGAGCTCAATTTGAAGAGCAGCCCGGGAGGGCAGGACAAGTTGCTTAAATACAGCGACATTGCACGATTAAAGTCATATTTTCCCTTGGCTTCTGTTTCTTATATGGGTGAACAGCCGGCAGTGGTTTCAGCTCAGGACAGAGGCTATCCCGTCAGCTGCGTTAAATCTGGAGAAGGCCTGGAGAATTTTATGGGTCTGGAAATGGCCGGGGGGACTTTTTTCAGCCCGGAACAGTACAAATATGGAAGAAATGTAGCTGTTATCAGTGAAGAAATGGCATATAAGCTTTTTACCGTAAAGAACGTTATTGGCAATACAATTTATATTTCCGGTACTGAATATAGAGTAAGTGGAGTATATAAAAATAGCGAATCCCTGCTTTCACTGCTTGCATCCGATGGGGTTGAAAGAGTGTATGTGCCTTTCAAAAGTGACGGGAGTAAAATTGTGAATACACTTTTTATAAAGGATGAAAAGCTTGATCAGGATGCCTTCAGGGTGACAAAGCTGGAAAAAATACTAAAGGAGGGGCTTAAAATCAATATTGACCAATATAAATTAATTGATTTCACTAATAGTGGAATTAGCGCCCGGCAGCCCTTATCAGCCTTTGTTTTCTGTGTTGGAATTTTAAGCCTTATTATTTTAGCAAGGCATTTGATAAAATATATCAGCTATGGAGTGAACTGTATAAAATCAGCAATGAAGGACTATTATCTTTCTGAAATCTTCAAAAAGTGGAAAATCAGAATACTTGTTTTTCTGATAGGGGGTGCTGCAATACTAGGCTCTATGGGTGTAATCATCCACTCTATAAAATTTAAAGGCTATATACCCCGGGAATTGGTTCCGGCTGAAAACATATTTGATGTGAGCTTCTATGCAAGTAAGGCAGCGGCTGCAGTTAAAGAGGCAAACAGCAGCAGAGGCTGCCCTCCTGCTCCATTGGAGTTGTTATACAGCAATAACCTGAAAATTATTTATATGCTTTTAATTTCAGTGATTATAAATTTTATGGCAATCCGCTCAGGAATCAAGCTGGAAAGACTTATTTCTCAAGGTCAAAGCCTGAAAAAGCAGCTTACAGCCTTGACTGCCGCAATTGTCATGGGGTGGACAGCGGCTGCCGCAATATGTCTTGCAACGGGTATACGGCCGGCTATTCCCATCAGGGAAACAATACTTCTTGCAGTGTATTTCTGCCTTGACAGCATCACACTGGAGAATATTAAAGATTTATTCAAGAATGCAATTAATAAAGGTATCTATAATACCGAAACAACCCTTGTCCAGACAACATAAAATTAACAGATATTTTCCATTAAAGCACTTGAAAATAAATATATAAGTGCTATTATTATATATAACATCAATTTCATAAAATTACATATTTACCAAAATTATTAAATTGTCAGATGTTCATATACAGGCAGAAAATACTCCTACGCACCCATTAAAGCAAGAGGAGGATGACAACATGGTTGCCGGCATATGTATGAATGATTATCTGATTTTGCGAGAGGACATAAAAATCGGGGTTGAAGATAATTTGATTAAAATCAAAGCAACTCCGGTTTATGGCAATGAGGATACGCTGGTCTTTATATCAAAGTCCCAGGCGGTAATTCTATTGCTTTTTGACGGCACCGCCAGCGTGGGCGGGATATGTGAAAAAGTGGCCCGTCTTTTCAATACCGACCTGGAAAAGGGTGAATATACCATTTTGAAAACCCTTGAGCTGTTCAGTTCATTGCTTACTCCCCTGAACGGCGGGATTCCCAAAAGCAACTTTAATCTGATCAAGGCTAAAAATGTTATGGAGCTGGCTGACAACAAAACAGTCATATTTATTTCCCACAGACTTTCCACTACAAAATCAGCACATAGAATATTCTTTTTCGAGAATGGCAGAATAACCGAGGAAGGCACACATGACGAACTGATGCAAACCGGAGGCAAGTATGCGCAGATGTTCAACCTGCAGGCCAGCAAATATGTGGATCAGGATATCTATTCCACCGGGGAGACTGAACCCTCCTATGAATATGCTGGCTGAGCCGGGCTGCTCATGTGGAGGTTGCGGAGGTGTTCCTGAGCTACAAAAACCCGGAAAAAATGTCCGCGATTTTTCTGGCCTTTTCAAGCTCTATTCTCCATTGGGCTATTGCACTGGCAATTGCAGCATTGAAACTGCTGCTGCAGGCTTCAAGGCTTTTAAAGACTGCACTGCACAAGTGGCAGGTATCCACATAGGGCTCATCTGACAAGTCCACACCCTGCTCCTTAAGAAAGGGTATAAAATATTGGGGCCCATGGGCTTTTAGTATTTTGAGGGGAAAGGCCTCCCTAAGGCTTGTATAAATGTTCTCCAGTGAAGCTGAATGGACGTTGCCCAGCCTAAGGGCGGCTGAAAATACCGGACAGCAGCAGGGATAAGCATCTCCTGTATTTGTAATCAGGATATTTCCAATGCCCTGGCACTTGCCAGAAGGTATTCCCTCACCATATAGAAATACGGCTTTATCCAGGTTTTCCGCTCTTCCCAGAGGCAATCCCGGAATCTCGTCAATAGAAAAGCTTTTTCCCGGTGTAATGTCCGAGATATTCCTCAAGAAGTCATAAGCCCTTTCCGAGTCCTTAAACAGAACTATTTTGAATTTGACACGGATGCCGTTCTCCACAGCTGCGATAAATGCATTTTTTATATGTAACAGGTCTACAAATTTGCCGTGATAGGGGTCATAGCTGAAGGAGAGGTGGTCAATGCCGGCGTTGCTCACATGCTTCATAAGCCTCAATGCCTCTGGTACATCAACTGCCCAAAAGCAGTTTGTGACGCAATCAATTCTTCGGACGTTGTTTTCTTTGGCGGCCTGAGCGCACTGCAGCAGGTCCTCAAAGTGCAGGAAGGGCTCACCGCCGGTAAAGCTCACTCGCAATTCTTTGTCTCCTGCCTCTGACAGCCTCGCGGCGGCAGTAATAAGTTCCGTTATTTTTTCAGGTGTCAGCCGTTCTGACTGATGTCTGTCCGAGCTTTCGATACAATGGCTGCAGAGATAGTTGCATTTGTTGCTTAGCATAAATGATATGTGCATACCGACTCCTTTTCATCCGCTGAAGCGGAATTTACTGAGGGATTTCCAGCGTAAAAACAGTACCTTTGCCTTCTAGGCTCTCCGCCCTGAGAGTTTTTCCAAACTGATGCTTAAGTCGCTTGTTAACATTTCTAACGCCCACCCCGTAGCCGGACAGGGCTTCATCAAAGAGGCCGTCCAGCCTTTCACCGCTCATGCCCACTCCGTCATCCTCAACTTTTATTATCAGGCACATTTTCTCTATTGAGGCTGAAATCTTTACACTGCCGCCCTCCTCCTTGGGCAGTATTCCATGCTTCAAGGCATTTTCAACTATTGGCTGCAGCAGGAAGGGCGGGATTCTTGCAGTAAGGCCGGGGGGAATGTCAAATATAATCTTCAATCTCCCGCCGAACCGTGCCTCTTCAAGATGCAGATAGGAGGTGAGATTGGATATTTCTTCACTTAAGTCTACAAGTTCCTCGCTGTTCTTAAAGCTGAAGCTGCTGCGAAGATAATTTGCCAGATCCTGAAGCAGAGAATGGGCTCTGGTATCGTCTTTTCCTGTGTAGTAGGAAATTGTATTTATCACATTAAAAATGAAATGAGGCTTAATCTGTGCCTGCAGTGAGGCGATTTCTGCCCGGTAAAACAGCTCCTGTATTTGCAGGGTAGCTGCAAACCTCTTTGCCAGCAACACAGTGAGTAATATAAGGAATATGAAAATACCGTTGGTTATGGTCAGCCAGCCATTGAATATATGAAAATCACTCAGTACATCATTGACCGAGGAAAGGAACACTATGAGGGAGCCTGCCACCATCACTGCATAGCCCGTAAGCCTCTTTTTTACAACCCTGACAGTAGCGGCTGCAAGCATTATGAAGGTGAGCAGTGCAAATATTTCAAAGGCAAAGACCAGCTTGTACAGAACGCCGTAGGGAAATATAAGGGCAGGAATATTGAAGGCCATGCCGCAAATCAATACCGCTCTGATTAGGAAAGGATTAAGCTCGTAGGGAAACACCCTGTAAAAATACATTACAAATGCCAGGAGAGAAAGACAAAGGATAACGAAGGATATTTTATAGAATATCTGTGGGTCATGTCCGGAGAAGACTGTGTAAATGGCCAGCTCTCCAAGAAACAGTCCTCTTAAGGCTATGAGGATGCAAAGAATGCCCAGATAAAGGCTGTAGGCCTCTTTTCTTCCAATGACAAAAAGCAGGATGAAGAACAGACCCATATATAGAGTTATGGCAGTCTGAAAGTTTTCCTTCATGAGTTTTCTTTCCCGGAAATTTTGAATCTGCTTTGGAGTTCCTATATATATGCTCCTTATGATTCCACCGTTTCCACCTATGAAGTTAGCTGCCTGTATGGTAATAGAGATGTCATTGCCGCCGCCCTCAGGAAACTGATAAAACCCTATCAGTGACTCCATACCCGCCTTTGTACCAGCTTTTGAGTCTCCCACCAAACCACAGGATAGTACCGGCTTATCTCCAATCCATAGCTTGTAGGCAGAAAAAATCGCGTCAACTTTAATGGCCAGGTCAGGCATTTTCTCCTGTGAATGAACAAGCAATCGGTAGGTGGAATAGCCATTACCGCTGATGCCGCCTATTTTGCCGCTTTTTGAGGCCGAAGTCCGGTAGCCCGAAGTCCAATAGCCGGGAACTGGGATAAAGAGCCCGGAAGGCTCAGTCCCATTTTTAAAATCCACAGGCGAGAGAAGACGGTTCCAGTGAAATTCCCAGTTCCCGTTCAGAGCAAGCAGCCCATCCCTTTCAAAATTCCAATCCGAAAGTTCCAGACTGCCGTTTTTCACTTCCACGGAAGGGCTTCTGAAAGTCAGCTCAAACAGGGAAAGGAATACTATTATAAGGATAACGCTGATTACTACGGGATCAGTCAAGGTTTTTTTAGCAAATGCCAGGGTCTTATTGCTGGAAAAATTGTTTTTCAAAAAAATCAGTCCCTTGTACAATAATCATGTTAATATGACCTGTTGTGCCCATGCCTTAGGTTCTGCGGTCACTTTTAATTAAAAGACTATAAATATCTCGTTTTCCAGATGAGCATTATTTGAGAGTGCCAGGTTACCCTGAGAAGAAAAGGATTTGGGGCTGTAACTGCCGGCAACCTCATACGCGGGCAGAAGGCCCATCTCAATATAGCTTTGGGCAATCAGCTCACTGCAAAAATATGTACCCGCCTTGCAGCAAAGAAATTCTGTCTGTTTTTTTTTGAATAAGCCTGCCAATTGCTTTAATAGGCGTAAGATTTTGATTAGGGCGTGAGTTGTTTTTTCTTTCAGGGTAGCCTTGAGAAACTCCACAGCAAGCTTACGTATGGATGGAAAGCCATCCATATGTACCTTGCTTATAAAGCTGTCGAGGTTTGAAAGCATGGCTTCGGTCCTGTGAGCAGCCAGCCTTCTCACTGCTACTGTATAATGATAATTCTTCAGCAGGCTCAGCAGCTCATCCAGGTATACAAGCTCCGGGCCGCAGCTTTCAGGCTTGTTTTGTACTTCCTTGATATTCAGTGCAGGAGAGGATTGCCACAGGAGAGGTTTATTCTCACATTCCATTACCGGTTTAATATCCTCCGGCAAAACTATCATTCCTACGTGGGACCATTGGGTGTGTTCAAGTTTTTCAATTACTTTGCTTATACCACTCCCACCGCAAAATAAAATGACATCACCTGTTTTTAAAGTGCTTGAAAGAAATTTGTAATCATTTTTTATTTTTTTCATAGCCAATCCTTTATTCCATTCTATTATTTCATAAAGTCAATTACAGTTGAAACCTTCGCCTTCCAGGCGAATATGCGCTTTCAAACATTTTATAAGGGTTTCAACGGTCTGGGTTTTAAAGAGTCTGCACTACAGGAGGCTTTGGCCTCAAACCCAAACTATCGGCTTTTAGCGGTAGTAATTGACTTTTGTATTTTTTACGTTTTGAGCCTGTTAAAATAATCTTGCAGCTGGCGTCTAAAAATGTTACATTTATAAAAGAATATGGTAATTATACCATTTAAATCATATGGGTACAATGATTGCACGTAAGGGCATAATTCTGACTGCCACGGTATATTTTAGTAAAGGTAGGTGTTCCAGGTGCGTGTAATACTGGTTGACGATGAAAGCATTGCTTTAGATGCGCTGTCTGAAATCCTTGAAGGCTTTGCCGGCATAGAAATCCAAGGCAAGTATAGCTCACCTAAAAAGTTTTTGGAAGAGGTTGCCGTCAAAAGACCCGATGTAGTGTTTCTTGATATTGAAATGCCGGTATTTGACGGCTTTACAGTAGCAGAAGAAATGGCTCATATGGTTCCTGACACCAGGATAGTATTTGTTACCGCATACAATGAATACGCAATCAAGGCTTTTGAAATAAATGCAATAGATTATGTGCTGAAGCCCATTTCAAGAGAAAGGCTCTCCTCCACTGTAAACCGCCTTAAAAGTAGTGCTGCAAAAGGGGAATATATCAATAAGACTGTTCAGGAGGCGGTGTTTTCAACACTTAAAAAAGGACTGAAAAAGGTGACGGTCTGGAAGGATGAGCGCATATTTCTTATCAATCCTGCTGATATACTGTACTGCTTTGCCCAGGACAAGGAGGTCAATGTTATTACACGGCAGGATTTAAGCTACAAAAGCAAATACCCTCTGGGCACGCTGGAGGAAAAGCTTAAAGCTTATAAATTTTTCAGGTGCCATAGAAGCTTTATCGTAAATATTGATAAAGTTGAGGAAATAATTCCGGATGTGAACAGCATATATTTACTTAAGCTTAAAAACCTGAAAGAAGAAATACCTGTGAGCAGGAGCTATATGAAACAGTTTAAAAACTTGCTGGACCTATAACCGCATATCTGAAATTAGGAGGTGATTCGGATGTCGTTGCAAAATGCCAGGGAATTCCTTGATTATGTAAGTAATAATCCCCAGCTGGCAGAAAAATTCAGGGGCTTTACGCTGGAGGAGCTTCGCCAGGCTGTGGAGGAGGTAAAGCTTTCCGCTGATACTGATATTAAGAAACCAAACTCTGCCATGCCCATTCTGCCCATATGATGTTAGGTATTCAGCCACAATTTTGATAATACATAAACGAACTTTCTCCGTGAAAGAGGTGTTTGACCATCGATTTTCACGGAGAAAACTCATTTTCTGCAATCAATGCTGTTTCACCAGATATATGTAGCCGTCCTTAAGGCTTTTGCGCAAGCCTTCTTTGAGTTCATCAACATTGTCCGCATCCGCGTCCAGCAAAACTACTGCCACAGTCTTTCTCTTACCTGTACGAAACTGTATATCCACCTTGTACACACCAGCATCTATAAGTTTTGCGTCCACATGAAAGTTAGCGGAGAGAATTATGCTGTTTTGATTAACCATGTAATCATTTATATCATCCATCTCTCCAAGGATATCACTTTCAATTTCGTCATCCAGCGCTGAACTTGTGGTACCCATGTCCCGTCCTCTCTCACCGCGTATAACCGGCATAGCCATTCCTCCTTTGTAGAAAACTACTTGTTTCCGTTAAATTCCACCTTGGAGGTTACACCGATTATCTGAGGCACAGCGTTGTCAGGGCTCTTGAAGGTTAGAGTCACAGTGTTGTCACCATTTTCAACCGGCTGCAGGGATGCAAGTCCGTTAAAGCTGAATCTGAAGCCTATCATTTCAATCCAGTTAATATCCAGATCTGCATTGGCCACAAACTGCTGCTTGTAAGTCTGTGTGGATACGGTCAGGGTTATGGTTGGCTTATACATGACAAGTATGGATTCAGGAATCATATGCAGGCAGCCATTAAGGCCAAAGAAGCTGTCGTTGGTCAGGCTTGTGGCGCCCTGGACTATTTGTGCGTCAGGAGTGACAAAGGCCGGGTTGTACCAGCGCCCTCTCGTTATCTCATAGCCCTGGATTCCCACAGCTTGAACCTTCAGATTGTAGTGGTTGTCTGTTATTATTCTGAAGGTGTCTACCTTTGTTTCGATGGAGGTGCGCCAGCACGTCTGCACCACCTTGGTGGAATAGACGGTTTTCCAGGGACTGTCTATTACACTGTCTGAGTTTATTTCCACTTCAAAATCGTACTGTCCCTTTGTATAGCTGTCCCAGCGAAGCTTATCTCCCGAGAGGTTTCCTCCGATGGAAACAGAGGGCACTTTTATTGCAGTGCCTCCGCGGCTGATGGGCATTGTGTCGCTGTTCAGGTTGGCAAGAGTATCGCTTAGGGCCGCGTCCATGGACTTTAGGATTTCAGACATCTCGTTGCTGACCTCGTCAACCTGCTTCTGAATGTTGTTAAGCTTGTCTCCCCAGCTCTTGCCTCCAAGTGGGTCATTGAGCCACTCCGACTTGGAGGGCACGGTGCCGTTTGCATTGGTGTTATTTGCAGCCCAGATATAATAGGCCTTATTGGCACTGTCGGCTATAACCTGAAATTGATTGGTCAAGTCGTCGGACAGTACTTTTAGTTTCCTGTAGTCAGGGTTATCGTCACCCAGTTTGGGCTTTAGCGACCTTATAAAGGTTGAATAGGATGTATCCAGCTGGTCGCCTTTTACATAAAAGCCGTCCAGATTCAGAGGTACACCGTTGGCAATATCATAAGCTATCTGGTCGTTACTTGTAACCCAGTTTGCAGCAATGGGCATCTGGGAAAATTGAAATGCGGAAGAGTCATTGTCTTTTGCAACCAACCCGGGATATTTTTGTGCCAAAGCGTTATACAAATAATCAAATTGTGTATATTTTTCAATACCATTAACCATTTTAAAGTCCTCCTGTATTATAGTTTTTCGTTGGATTTATTTGGAATAGCTATCCTGTAGATACTATACACCCTCTCCCAACAGGGGACTTAAAATTCGGACAGAATGCACAAAATTAATGTTCAGCTGCATTATGCAAAGGATGAAATGCAAGAGGGTATTAACAAAGGCATAGTGCGGCCTGGCTGAGTAAAATTCAGACTGCTGGAAATAATCTTATTAAAACAAACTTGGAGGGAATTATGAGAATATTCAATAATAATGAGTATAGCACTTTACTGGACTGCTTTCTTTGCTATCCTTGCAGCCTGCAAGCACCTGAAGGCAATCCGCCCCAACAGCAGGTGGACAAAAACCTGGCAGTTATGCAATACAACAGCCTTTTACGGCAATTGACAGAAGCGGGCTCAAAGGTGTGGTTTGCCGGCCTTGTGGGCAGCCCTGACCAGGTTTTTACACGAGATGTAGGCTTTATAGTTGAAGATTTGCTTTTTATTTCAAACATGACAGACGGTGCAAGGCAGCCTGAAATAATTTTTCTAAAGGAACTGGCAGTGAGATATGGATTAAAGACTCATTATATGGAGTGCAAAACCGAGGGGGGAGATATAATGGTCAACAATAATATTGTCTTTGTGGGACAGGGCAGCCGGACAAATGAGATGTCCGCTGAGGAGATAGGGCATATTCTGAAAAAGCATAACATGCCCTATGATATAGTACGGGTAGGCTATGACGTATCAAAGATACACCTGGATTGTACCTTCAATATCATGGACCGGGATACCTGTATTGTTTCCAGCAGTTTATACAAGCCTGAAAGCGTTACCCGGCACTTCAGGAAGGTCATTCAAATTCCTGACGAAGCTTTAGGAGAGCTTGCTCCAAACATAGTACAGCTTGGAAATAACAAGCACCTGTGCAGCAGCAAAAGTTTCTCAGGCATATTGCAGGAAAACGGATATGATGCAATGTATTTGGATTTCAGTGAATTCATAAAGTGCAGCGGCGGGTTGGGCTGCTGTGTGCTGCCGTTGCTGAGGGCGTAAGGCGCTTGGCTGAAGCTCTTTCCGTCTGTATATATATGCAGGTGAAGCTAATATACGAAAATGGTTCATGGATATAAAGCCTTAGTACTATAGCTGAATAAATATTTTAACAAGACGGCATTCAGGTTGTAGCTGTAACAGACAGTCGCTGAAATGCTGTTTTTTATTCCTGAAATTGCGGGCTGATTTTGACATGATTTTTGAAATTCATGCTATAATATAACAAAGACAATATGATTATACGCAAAAGCCGGTCAAAATGGAGGGGCACAGGTGGAGGACTTTTATGCAGCACAGATAAATAAGACAATAACAGATATGATTGAGGATCATATTCTGGTTTGTGATATGGAAGGCCGTATTTTATTCTCCAACAGGGCCATACAGTCCTATTTAGGCTATACAGCACTGGAATTAAATGAAAGGCATTTTTTGAGCATTATTTCGGAGCTTCATGCAAATAAGGCAGAGGCTTTTTTTAAAGGAGCGAAGGAAGAGCACTCCAACCGGGCAGAATTTCTTTTTGCCGGAAAACAGGACATACTCAAGCTGCATCTGAAGATATTTAAAAAAGGTCAGCTTATCTATATTTATGGGAATGAAAAATATGTGGAATATGAAAGAATCAAAAAAAAGCTGGAGGTTGAAATCTCAAATGCCGTCAAGATTCACAGGCGCTTTCTGCCGGGAGCTCTTCCCGACACGGAAAACATAGCCTTTGCCTCACTGTATATACCGGCAGAGGAACTGGGCGGGGATTTATACGATGTTTTTAAGGTGGATAACGGACTGCTGAATGATTATTTTGAACAGTATGTCTGCTTTATAGCGGATGTTTCCGGTCATGGGCTGGACAGTGCCATGCTGGCGATTTTCATAAAAGATACCATAAAAAGTTATTTCAGGCTTAAGCACGTGCCAGGACAGTTATTGTCCCCGAAAGAAATAATGCATTTTTTTATTGAGCAGTACATAAAGGAAGGGTATCCTGAAGAATACCTGGTATGCCTTTACATAGCCGTCTTTGACCTCAGAACAAAAGAACTGACATACTGCAATGCAGGCATACATACATGTCCCTTCCTAATAAGGGATGGAGCTGGTATAGTGGAACTGGACAGCGCAGGACTGCCCATCTCATCGGCCATAGATACGGAGCTGCTGAAATATGAGGATGCCACGCTGCCGTTGTCCGCTTCTGCCACAATGTTTATCATGTCGGACGGCTTGCCTGAGCAAAGGTCTAAAAGCAAGTTTTATGATAACAGGTTGAAGAAACTGGCAGCAGAAATATACAGTTTGAGACCCTGTCAAATTGTGAAGAGGATTCATGAGGATTTTACAGATTTTTTGAATTATGAGAAAATAAAGGATGATATAACCTTGGTTGTGGTTAAATTAAGCTTCAACTGATATGTATTGTTAGGAGGTAACTTGCATGCAAGAGATACTGGACGGAATTTTGGAAGCCATTGAGGACGAAATAAAGGCACAGGAGCATTATCAAATGCTGGCTGATAAGGTCGAAGATCCCAAGGTCAGAAAATTCTTTGAGCAGCTAAAGATAGATGAAGAGAATCATGAGAAGATACTGCGCAACCGTTATGAGGCTTTCATAAAGATGTTAAGCGTGGATAAGGAATAAGCTTTAGAAAAAATACTAAAAATACTCTTATAAAGTGAAACTGGACTAAAGAGAAATATTAGGAGCAGACTTTTTTACAAATACCTGCCGCTAAGGCTCCTGGAGCCTTAGCAGGCATTTTTTTGTATATTGGAGGGCTGATGAGTGTAGAAGGTGTCTGCCTTCTGGAAATGAGGTGTTTAAGCTATGGGGAAAATAGGAAGGGATTTTTATAACAGAGACTCAGTAATAGTTGCCAGGGAGCTGTTGGGAAAGCTGCTGGTTCACGAAACAGACGGACGGAGACTCTCCGCACGGATTGTTGAAGCGGAGGCATATATGGGAGTTGAGGACAAAGCGGCCCATTCCTACGGAGGGAAAAGAACCCCAAGGGTGGAAATCATGTATGGAGGGCCTGGGTATTCCTATGTATATATGATATATGGCATGTACTACTGCCTGAATATAGTTACAAGGGAGCAGGGCATACCCCAGGCTGTTTTGATAAGGGCGGCGGAGCCTCTTGAAGAGCGGGATTTTATGGCACATAACAGATATGGAAAGCCATATGACCAGATCAAGGGGAATCAGATAAAGGGGCTCACCAACGGGCCTGGAAAATTGTGCAAGGCATTTTTAATTGACAGAAAGCTAAACGGGGAAAATTTATGCGGAGACAGGCTGTATGTTGAAGAGGGAGATAATACAAAGTTCGATATAACAGCAGCAAAAAGGGTCGGTATCGACTATGCCGGGGAAGCAAAGGACTATCTCTGGAGGTTTTATATAGAAGGCAATAAATATGTGTCGGTAAAGTAGCTGAATATGCTCAAACTGCTGAAAATGGGTTAAATGCTTGAATTTTAGCCTTGAAGCAGGTTGAAATATAGCTTTCTTAGTGGTATTCTCAATATTGAGCCAAAAAATGGAAATACTGTGAAATAAGTCTATGTTGCAAATTGTTTGTACTTTTTTTAATACAATGAAAGGAATATAATGGACATAGCCGTCACATTATACATGGCAAGTAATATGACCAAGCTGACAAAAAGAGCAAGACAAGCTATTTCATCCAAGAATAAAATATACAAGTGCGGTGTCAGCCTCATCCGGAAATATGGGTTTGATGCGGTGACAATCGAGCAGATAGCAAAAAAAGCCGGAGTATCGGTAGGAACCTACTATTATTATTTCCAGTCAAAGATGGAGCTTTTAAAAGAAATATTCAATAAGGCAGACCGGTATTTTCTTGAGGAGGTTGAAGGACATCTGAACGTCAATACCTGCAAGGAGCAGATTGTTGAATACTTTGACAGGTATGCGGAGTATACTTTGACTGACGGCATTGAATTGATCAAGAAGCTCTACACCTCTGAAAACAAGCTGTTTATTGTGGAAGGCAGAGGGATGCAGAATGCGCTCACCAACATACTGAGAGCAGGCCAGGAAAAAAATGAAATACATAGTGGCAGGCCTCCTGAGGAAATAACCAAAATGCTGTTTGTAGTTGCAAGAGGGGTAATTTTTGATTGGTGTCTGTATGATGGAGAAATTGACCTTAAGGCGGAGATGAAGGATATAATTGAAGCTATGGCCAGACATTTGTAAAGAATAACATTTAAGGTTTATAAATTGTTTTTTGCACCACCGGGAAACCGGTGGTGTTCTTTATTCCAATCTGTTACCATAAATTTGATTTTAGCGAATTATGTAATAGTACACAGGATTGTAAAAATATTTTGCTTATAATATGAAAATTATACTTTATTTTCCATATACTTTATATTATAATTTTAAATAGGTTCACTGAGGGTATTCAGTTAATTATCAGCCATATGGCTGATAACCGATTATTTTCAAGGAATACAACTTATTGCTATCGCAAAAGCGGTATAATTAACTTAAGGAGGAAGTATCAATGAAAAGGCTTAATTTAATTTCTATTCCACTGCTTATTGCACTAATTATCTTTTCTTTCCCCACATCTTTATTTGCTGCAACACCCACAAAAATCAAAGGAAGTGAAGTCCTGGTAATAGGAGATTCATTTCTGGCACTATCACATGAAATAACAAACAGGCTGGAACAAAATGCTAAAAATGCAGGAATTCTGGACTCAAGCGACAAATTCCGGGATAATTCCGTCAGCGGAACAATGCTCAGTGGTGGAATATCACCTACTATTCCTACACAGTATCAAAATGGCGTAAACGCAGGTACAGTAAAGTACGTCATAATGGATGGCGGAGGAAATGACTGTATAGCAGGAAATGTTAGCAATGCTGTTTCAGCGGCAAGAACCTTGTTTCAGCAAATGGAAAAAAACGGCTTGGTAAAGGTCTTTTATCTGTTCTATCCTGACCCTCAGGGCGGCCTGGCAGGCACATTGAAGCCCAATCTGGACACAATGAGACCTCAGATCCAGAGCATCGTAACCAGTTCTACAAAACCAAAGGGATACTTCCTGGATTTAAGACCTACCTTTGAAGGCAAGTATTCTTCATACATATTATCAGATGGAATACATCCCACAACTGCAGGCAGCTATGCTGCGGCAGATGCAATATGGGCGGAAATGCAAAAAGTAGGCTTCTTCGAAAGCACCCAGACAGTAAAATACGGAGATGTAAACAGTGACGGAAGCGTTGATGCCATAGATTTCTCGCTGTTCAAGCAGTATCTGATGAATCCTGACAGCGCCTACAACAGCATTATGGATCTTAACACAGACAATACTGTGAACGCACTTGATTTCGCAATAATGAAAAAGTACTTGCTGGGTCTGATAACTACCTTGCCTGACAAATAGGATTATTTCCCCACCGGTTTAAAAGCCGGTTCAATAGTATTTTTCCAAAGAGGCCTTAAGTCCCGGTGACTTAAGGCCTCTTTAAATGCCCTGCCGGTGCAGGCCAATGGAAATCATGGAGGCTGAGAAACTGACGGGAAGCTTATCACAGACTTATAGATTTGCCTCAAAAGCCGGGAATAAAAACAGAAGGCTTTGAGTATCCTTAATAGGGGGTAATGGTGCCGTTGTTTTGCTTGGGCTTCAATTCAGGCAGAATCACAGCCGACGTTATAAGCAGCCCGCCCACGATAATCCTCCAGGACAACACATCTGAACCTGCCAGAATTGATATTATTGAACCAAACAGTGCTTCCGTGGACATTATGACAGCGCCTCTGGTGGAATTGACGCTTCGCATGGCCCAGGCCTGGAGCAGGAAGCATATGCAGGTACAGACAATCCCCAGGTACAATACTGAGAGCACGCTGCCCAGGTCGGTAAAATAGTAGAGTCCCCTTTCTGATAGCAGGTAAAATACCACGGATAGAAATGCAGCTGTTAAGAACTCCATAAATACCAGCTCACAATGATCCATGTGACGGGACATCTCGCCGATGGAGACTATCTGCGCCGCAAACAGGATTGCCGACAGAAAAGAAAAGATATCCCCCATATGCAGGGAAAACCCTTGTGAAAAATCCACTGAAATGACCAGCAGACCCACAAGGCTGATGGCGCATGAAAAAAACACGCTGCTTTGGGGCCTTATCCGTGTTTTTAACCACCAGATAAGAGGAACGATAACTACATTGGTGCAGGTTATTATTGCATTGTTGGAGGGGCTTGAATATTTCAGGCCAACCAGGCTTGTGTAGAAGGCCAGAAAAAATATACTGCCCAGAAGAAGCCCGTATTTAATATGGGCCACTCTCACAGCTCTAATGATTCTCTTGAAATAAAAGATGCCCATGAATACTGCTGCAATTGAAAAGCGGCACATGAGTATAAATAAGGGAGATAGCCCTGCGGCAAATGTAAAATGAGTCACCATGAAGCTGGAGCCCCATAATATGGTTATGACCAGCAAAGTAATCTCAGATATCCTCTCATCCTTCAGGTGCTTTTCATTCTGTGACATTTATAGTTTCTCCGATGCAATGTTATTGATTAGAATATTTTATCAAAAATACAATATATTTGTAAAATATAGAATTTGCATATCCTGCTATTTACTTATTAATGCTTGTTTGTGCAGGTTTGTACCGGTTTTTATCGATTTGTACCTGCTGGTATGATTCATTGCCTTTAAATGTAAATTAAATTTCCATCGTACTTCTCAATAAGCCTGCCATTTAATTCATGGTTCATATCCGCCCTTTTGAGAAATACCTCATAGTAGCTCAGAGAATTGGTGTCCATTGAGGGAATATACATGCTGACCACCTCCGGGTGCCTGTCAATATTAAATTTCAGTCTGGAATTGAAATTTTTGTAGTCGGCTGTACCTGGCAGCAGGGCTAAAGTGAATATATTGAAATATGGATTGTAATCGGGGCAGATTTTATGCAGCTCATTCTTTATGGTAAAGCACTTGGAGATGTAATTATCCAGTGATTCTGCCGAATCCTCCGGATAGCCGATTATCACATTGTAGTTGTGATAGGTTATTCCATACTGTGCTATGGTTTTTAATATTTCAAGCTGCTGGGAAAAGGATTTCAGCTTTGGGAACTTCTTATCAGCATTGTCACTGAGATTTTCAATGGGTATCTGTACACGGTAGCAACCCGCGTGCCGCGCAGAATTTTTCTCATTCCACAACAAGGCCTCACATAAAGCATAGTCGTAGGTGTTGTTATAAAACAGCTTTCCAAACTCAAGGCCATTTGCAAACTCCCAGGAGAACCGGTATTCCCTTGCCAGCTTAAAAATTTCTATAATGTCCTCTCTGCCGTGGGGGTATATATATTCCCCTTTGGAGTTCCTTTGGATTCTGGACAATACATTATCTTCCTGAAATAATATGGTCCTTATGCCTTTGGACTTGAAGTAATCAAAATGCTTTTTTACTGAATCCACAGTCATATACCTGTATTTGCCCTTGGCGGGCGTGGTGCAGAAGGAACAGTTGTTATAGCAGCCCCTGGAGGTTTCGAAGCAGACATATGGCTTTTCAACATAGTCGGGGGGCATACCCTCTCCGGTATCTCCGTATTCATACAAATCATAAACCAGGTCAAGGGCCATAGGCTTGAGCATATTCATGTCCAACAGGGCTGATCTGTCTATTTTATCATCATAGCTGCCATTTTTGACACAGACATTGGGTATTGCTGCAAAGTCCTTTTTATTGACATATGCGTCTAATACCCTGGTAAAGGTGTATTCGCCCTCTCCCTTTATGACCATGTCCGCACCGTTCTCCAGATAAAAACCGGGACGGAAGGTGGCGTCGGTTCCTCCCACAATAACAAGGGAACCGGGGTTTACCTTTTTTATGTATTTTGCCAAATCGGCAACAAGCTGTGCTCCATTGGTAAAATTGGAGGAAATCCCGTGAATAGAGGTTTCTGTGTATTTTGCTTCAAACTTTTCAAGGGGATAACCAAGGCCATAGCACAACAATTCCTTGGGGCCATATGTAAACTTTTTATAAAACCTTTCTTCCGAGCCCAATTGCAGGTCTATTATCTCTATATCCACATTCAGCCTGAATTGCTCTGAAAACAGACGTATTCCTGATGCCAGTGTGGTTAGGGCACTCTTAGGGTTTTTGCTTCTTTGGGTGGACAGATAATCCAGCTTTTCTTCAAATTTTTGCACAGGACAAGGCGCGTAATATAGGTTGAGTTTCATAATCAGCATCCTTTCAGCAGATATTTTCCATATAATTCCATTATAGCATAATAATTTCAATATTCAACTAAAAATAGAATATTATGGAAAATGACGTTCTTCTGATTTTATAGGGCTTTATAAGATTTTACAAAATATTTGCAATAGATACTCATAATATACAATAAATTAATAATTTATTAATTGTATCCATAATTGGAATAATATATAATATTTTTGGAATATAGAATTAGTTGGACCAAGCGGTCCAGCAGGCTTAATCAGTTCAGGTTTGAAGGGGGAATTTTTGTGAGGGTCTGTATATTGAACGGCTTTGATAAGTCAAGTGCAATATCCGAGGATGTTTTTAACAGTATAAAAGACCAGTTAAGCGATGACAACAGTCATATTGAGAATCATGCACTGGAGGCCATACAGCTTCAATACTGCAAAGGCTGCTTTGGCTGCTGGTTTGTAAATAATGGAAAGTGTGTAATTAATGATTCCTTTGAGGAAATCGCAAGGAGCTATATCAGTTCAGATGTAGCGGTAGTGTTGACCAGAGTGGTGTTCGGCGGTTATGAGGCCAAGGTGAAGAAGGTAATTGACAAGTTTATTTGTTTGCTGCTGCCCTTATTTGAAAAAACAAAAGGCGAATATAATCATAAAAAGAGATATCCCAAAAACCCCAACCTTATTACCATCGGTGTAATGGAAAACAGGGATGCCGAAGAAACCGTAATATTCCGCCAGCTGACAGAGAGAAACTCCGTCAACCTTCATGCGGATTTGTGGTATTCGGAGGTAATATCTGAAAGCGATTCTTACAAGGTTATCAATGAAGTAATCCAAAAAGCCATGAAGAAAGTGAGGGTTTAACAAATGTCTTCGAAAAAAGTATTGCTTTTAGTGGGCAGTCCAAGAAAAACTCATAGTACCTCCTATTCACTTGGCTCATATTTAGGAGGCAGGTTGGAGGAAAAAGGCTATGAGCAGGAGGTAAAATGTCTGTACGATTACCTGGAGGATGCCGGCAAACTGCCTGAACTGATGGAGGCGATAAATACCAGTGAGTTCATAACGTTAGCCTATCCCCTTTATATTGACTCCTTTCCGGCAGGTATAATAGATACTTTGGAGTACATTGCCGCACAGCGGAAAATGGTATCCGGTTCGACGCCCCGCTTTTTATGTATTGTAAATACCGGCTATCCTGAAGTGGAACAAAGTGATAATGTGCTTCAGAGCACCAGGCTGTTTGCAGAAAAGTGCGGCTTCAAGTGGTATGGAAGCCTTGTGGTTGGAGGCGGACCTCTGATTGATGCCAAAGCAATTAAGGAAGTGGGTTTTTTATCGGGAAAACTGGTCAAAGCCTTGGAGTTGATGGCTGAGGCTATTGCAAAAGGAGAGGAAGTTCTTGAGCCTGCACTGGGAAGAAGGGCAAAGCTGGCAATTCCAAATGCTGCTTATGTTTTCATGTCACAGTTGATAATTCGGATAAATCTGAGGAAGACACGAAAAAATAAGAGCTTTGGATGGCAGCCGTATATGTAAGGCTATTTAAGCTGATGAGCGTTTGTTTTTACATAAACAGCTAAAAAGTCTTAAAAATCCGCATGAATGCGAAAAAACAGAGAAAATGTAAAATAATCTCATAAATTATAAATATCAAGTAAATATTGAAATATTTGTTAATTTATTGTATATTACAATAAGAAACCATTAATAAACTTTTTCACTTCTTGTATCACATAAAATTATGGTTAATAGCGTAATAGCTTTTCTGATTAAAAAATTTAAATAGGAGGTTTTATATGTCACCAATTTTGAAGGCTAACATTTCTATTATAGTACTGATATTAGGATCCATTTTACTTATCTGGGCAATTAGAAAACCAAACTATGTAGCTCTGGGGGTATCAATTATTCTGTCCCTTGCAGGAGCTTTCATAGCTGCTGTCAGCATAGGCCAGATATTGAAGAAATACTCCCATTGCGGTCAGTAAACCTGCAAAGCTTGATACGGTGCTTGAACAAAAAAGAGAAGACGCTCAAAAAGCAAGCTTGTGAGCACTTCTCTTTTTAGTATTCTCAGTTATTAATTAAGCATTAATAAACCTGTATGACCAGCTGGCGGTTAAACGGTCTTTCCGGCACTGGAAGGCACTTTCAGGGTTTTCAGGTTCTTCACGCTGAAGATGATCACACCTGCTGCTGCCGCAATCATATAGCTAATATCAATGGAAAGCCATATTCCATGTATCTTCATTCCCGTATTCAGCAGAATGTAGGATAAAGGTATTCTGATAATCCATAGAGTTGTAAGGGTTATTGTCATTGACAGGAGAGTTTTACCCGAACCGTTGAATATTCCGTTGACGGTAAACATTATAAGCATGAATATGTAGCCTATTCCCAGATATCTCAGACAAACGGCACCAATATCTAAAACATCGGTTTCGTGTACAAAGGCCGAAAGAAGAATCTTTGGAATCAGAAGGCACATCAGAGTTATGACTACCGACAACATCAGGGATATTATTATTCCCCATTTAAACGCATCACGGACTCTTTCTGGCTTCTTTGCTCCCAGGTTTTGGCCGGTAAATGCTGCAGAGGCAGTGCCTATGGACATGGCAAATATGTTTATAAGTGAATCCACTCTTATTACAGCGCCGTAACCTGAGGCTGCTGCGACACCAAAGCCGTTTACGAAGGAGGACATAAAGCTTCCGCCTATGGCTGTGAGAGCCTGCTGCATTATAGCTGGAAAACCTATTTTGAGGAGCAGCTTGGTCTGAGCCTTATGGAGGTTTAATTTTTTGAAGCTTGGAGCCACAAGAGGATTTTTGGATTTGACGTATATCAGACCTGCCAGCAGGGCGATGCTCTGTGAAATCAACGATGCAAAGGCGGCACCGTTAAGCCCCAGCTTAGGCACAGGCCCAAGGCCTATAATCATTACAGGGTCAAGAATGGCATTGAGCACTGCGGACAAAGCCATCAGTATCATAGGTGTCACCGTATCACCCACACCTCTTAGGATAGCAATGTTGAGGATGAAGAAATACAGCACCCAGCAGCCGATTAAAGACACCTTCAGATAAAACGACGCACTTTCAAATATTACTTCAGGTGTATTCATAGCCTTCAGAATATAGTCGCTTAAAATAAAGGCAATTACCGTCAAAACAGTATTCATTACAAGAGCAAGACCATATGAGGCCCCAACCAGCTTTTCGATGTTATCAAAATTTTTGGCACCGAAATTCTGAGCTATCAGTATTGTTGAAGCCATAGTAGCACCAAAAGCCACCGCTATAAGTATGTACGTGATTACGAAACTTACTGCTGTGGCACCAACGGCTGTTTCCCCAAGCAGGTTGCCTACCCATACGGTATTTATAATGCTGTAACCTGTGTAAAGAAAGTAGCCGATAAATGTCGGAATAGCGAAATTTATGAGACGCTTTGGGACACTGCCTGTAGTTAAATCGTTTCCTGTCTTATTTCCCATTGATATTCTCCTTTTCATCATGATAATGCGCACTTGTCATTTACAGTTAGGCTGAATTGAGACAACAGCTAATTTTATTTGATTTTCAAATAAAGCTAGATGTCATAACAACTTTAAATATTTACACCTAAACGAAATTTCACCATATTAAATGCATTTGATATTTTATAACAGGGACATTAATAATGTCAACAAGAAATATACATATATTCAACATATTAAATAATATCCCATAATATGTAATTTGCCCGAGGTCTGGCTTCTCTAGCGGGTTTCAAGTCAGTTCGAATTTGCTTTCTAAAATTATATTAATAATTCCAACTTAAAAAACGAAATTTTTGCAGATTAAGTAAATATGATTTTTTTGTAAATTTTGTATTAAATTCTTGACTATTTTTAGTATTATTATTGACAATATGGTAAACAGGTGATAAAGTTGTAAAAAAATGCATAATGGTAAAAATATTACATTAATGTGCCAAAATGGATAAAAGTATCAGGTATGACTCAAACTGTCCTGTGTTACCCGCTTTTGCTTTATGAGTGATTGCCCACAGGCGTTGATTTATAGCTGATTAATCATTTTCAATAGAGATTTGCTTTTATTCCATGGCCTGAAAAACTGACAGCCTGAGTCGTTTCATAATCCAATTTGATACAAGACCTGCATCAATTATATCTTATAAGCTAGGACTTTTATTAGTAATGAGGTGATGGTATTTATGTATGATATTGTAGAAAACCTGAGTCAGACAGTGGAATACTGCAGGGAGCACTCGGAGTTCTATAGGAAGGTGTATAAAAATCAGGAGAGTACGAGATTCAGCTCCACTGAAGAGTTTGAAAAGCTGCCCTTTACCGGCAAGAATGATTTAAAGCGTTTTTACCCTTATGGCTTTATGAGCTGCAGCCTTGAGCAGGTCACAGGTTACTATGAGACAACTGGAGATAAGGCTGATTTAAACAGAAGCAGCAGATGTTCTTCACTGTTTACAAGAGAAGACCTTGAACGGGATTTGAAAAGAAGGTCGTCGGGCCCTCTGGAATTCGGCAGCAGAGATGTGGTTTTCAATTCCCTGTCCTATGCATATTCCTGTGCAGCAATAAGCTTTCACAATGCTGCTTCGAGGCAGGGCGCAATGGTGGTTTCCGCCGACAATGACAGCAGGCTCAGCAATTATAGAAAGCAAGTAGATATACTGACAAGAATAAATCCCTCTGTAATTATTACAGCATATCCCTTTATCATATCCACAATACTCCATATCATGGGAGAATCCACGGAAAAACTCACAAATTTAAGAGCAATACAATTATCGGGCATGCCCCATTCCCCAAATGGTATGAAAAAAATATCCCAGGTGTTTAATGGCGTCCCAGTGTACAACACGTATGACCTGGTAGAATTCGGAGCTGTCTCAACCGTATCCACTGAAGGGGCAAACCGCATATTTGAGGATTTTTATGTGGAGGTTATAAATCCTAAGACCATGGAAGTTATAAAAGAGGACGGTATTGGAGGGGAAATAGTCATCACATCTCTCAACCGTCAAGGGTCTCCCTTGATAAGGTATAAGACCGGAGATATAGGCAGGCTGTACAGAAACGGCAATACCCCTTATTTGCAGGTGCTGGGGCGCTTTAAGGATCTGGTGGAGTTCAAGGAAATAAACCGCCGGTTCACTCTTTACAATTTTGAGGATGTTTTTTACAGCCATGAGGCGGTAAAAGGGATGTACAAGCCAAGGTTCAACGAGGATAAATTGACCTTTGCAATTGATACCGATGCTGATAACAAGGAAGTGGTATCAAAGGAAATCCAGAACATGATAAAAAATGAACTGGAAATTGATGTGGAGATAGAGGCTGTTAATACGGGCATGTCCAGAAGGGAATTTTTGATGGATAGCGGCTCGGATTCAATTAAAAGCCTTCAGACTATAGAGAAAAAAAAAAATGAATGGCTGATTACATATTAATTCACAAAATAAAGGCACAAAATAAAGGCACAAAACTATAAGAACGTGAGGTATTTTTATGAAAAACATGCTTGATTATTTTGAGACACAAAAGGAAGTATTGAACAACAGAATTGTGGATTTAGGCAATGGCTCCCCTTTTTACAGGAGACTGTTAAGGCGTACCGTCAAGAAAATTGAGTCAGGAGAGCAAATTGACTTTGCATTTTATAATGAAATTCCCCGAACTACCAAGGATGACTTAAAAAGAAATCACCCTTTCGGCTTGCTTAAAGCTGATAAATCCCAAATTAGGGGTTATTTTGAGTCCAGCGGAACCACCGATGAATCCATCGGCAGCAGCAAGACCTCTTCCCTCAGAACCGGAAATGACCTGGAGAGAGATTACAGGAGAAGGGTTCCGGAATGGATGGCAGGAGTTGAAAAGGGCGATTTTGCGGTTATACACCTCCCATATGCATTGACAAGCTCAGGTGTGGCCTTCCATGATGCCTTGAGCAAGCTGGGAATCGTACCTGTGGCTCTGGATCAGGGACATTCCTTCAGCAGCTATTCAAGAGTGTACGACCTTTTGAAAACTCTGGAAGCAAAGGTTCTTGTCTGTTCCAACCCATTGCTTTTAAGAGATATCATTCTCTACGAGCAAAAGGAGGATTTGTTCAAGCTCCCTTCATTGCAATACATATTAATGGTGGGAACGGCTTTTTCAGAAAAGAGCCGCAGGCTGATCGAGGAGCGCTCAGGCAAAAAGGTGGGACTGTTCTATGGTATGAGTGAATTCGGTGCCATAGGTGTTCCGTGTTCCAAGGGGCATGTACATATTCATCCGGACTTCTTTATTGAGATACTCAACCCCAATAATACCGAAGAGCACTACAGCCAAAGCTCATTAGGAGGAGAAATGGTCCTGACGGATCTGAAATCTGAAGGAACTCCATTTTTGAAATACAGAACCGGTGACGCCGGAAGAATATATTTTGAGGAATGCGACTGTGAAATGCATACTCCACGTATCGAGGTTTTCGGAAGACTTAAGGATGTCATCAAGGATAATGACAAATTGCTGTTCCCCACAGATTTTCAGGATTTGCTCGCCGGGCTTGAGCACACCTCACCAATACATAAGCTGGTTGCAAAGGGTGAAGAGGAAATATTACTGGAATTGCATATACAGCAAGTCACAGAGTCAAAGGAAGAGCTGAATATTATTGAGGACAGGGTAAAGAGCTTAACAAATATTCCTATATCTATAATAACCTACAAGTTTGGAGAGCTGTTTGAAGACATCTATAATCAAGGCTTCTACAGAACTACTCAAAAGGTCAAGACAATGTCGTTTCATGATGAGAGGAAAGGCGAATGGATAATTACTTACTAAATCAGATTAATGAAACCTTTATAGAGAACTGGAATAATCATTTCTCAACCCAAATCAAGACCAGGGCTGAAATGATAGAGCAGCTGAGAATGCAGCCTCCAACCCGGAAGATTGACAGGGAGCTTAAATTATCCAGCAAAGGCAACCTGTGCTTTTTTACCAGCGGCACCAGCGGGCAGGAGACCTTCTTCCAGATGAATCCGGAAACCCTGTTCGGCAAATTTGCTGTTGGCCTTGGACAGATGTATGAGGAATTGTTCAATGTGAGCAATCACAATATAGAGTCGGCCATACTGGCCTTTCCCATGGATGGTAGCCCTCTGGGGCTGAAACACCTGTTTGCACTGCTGGAGCTGGGTGTGGATGTCTATCCGGGCGGAAACAGAAATCTGGATTTTACGCCCCAGCAGGTTGTAAACCTGGTACATAAGAAAGAAATCGAAATGCTGGTCTCCAGGCCTCTGGAAGTGGGGGTATACGGTAGGCTTGCAAAAAAGTGGAACCTGGATATGAGCTCGGTAATGGCTATTTTGATGACAGGTGAGGTAATAGGGAAAAGGCGGCTTAAGATGCTGGGAGAATACTTCCCAAATGCCGAAATCAAGTCGGTATACGGATTGACGGAAATCAATGCAGGATTGTTTGCCTGCGAGTGCGGAAACTACCACTTCAGAACAAACGGACAGACCGTGGTGGATTTGGAGCAGAGAGACAACAGCATATACAGCAGCATTTACTTCACCATAATCAGGCCGGAGCTCAATGTAATAAGATATAACACAAGAGACGTAGGGCATATAGTGGAAAACTGCCCCTGCTCACAGGGGGGACATTCACTTTGTGTCAAAGGCCGGGATTCTGATGAAATTGCCAAGGACTTCTTCATACTGGATTTTTCCGAGAAACTGTATGAGTATGGCTATGAACACAACGTCTTTGGGGACATAACCCAGGACGGAAAGTATCACCTCATAGTTAAAAGCATGGAGCTCATTGAGGAAAAGGTTCTGGAGCAGTTGAAGGCCCTGCTTCCCAATGTTGTCATATCCAACTATCTGTTTGGAAACGAGGATAACTATATACCTAAAACTAAAAGCTGTACGCTGCATAGAGGAGTTGAAAAATATGAGGTTCCCAGTTATTGATTTTCACGCACATGTACCTTCGCCGGAAATGTTTCTGGAATATCAGCAAATCAAGGCGGATCTTCCGCTGGAGAAGGCAGTGCTGGTTTCGGGCAACATGCTGAATCCGGGACAACTGGGGGATTTTCTCAGGGGTTCCATACCGCTGAACAGTGAAATGCCCAATAATGATTACTTATTGGAGCTTGTCAGGGAATATCCCCAGGAATACCTTGCCTTCTTTACCGTAGATCCCAACTATCATATTGAGGAGGATTTGGAGCAGGCGCTGGAGGATGTTTTTATGGGTGTAAAGCTCAATACTATCGTGCATAAGGTGGATTTTTACGACAAAAATCTCATAAGCCTGCTGACATCCATTGAGCACACCGGCTGTCCTGTTTATACACATATTACACTGAATCCCCAATCCGGTATAGAAGCTCTGGTAACCTTGGCCAGGAAGTTTAAAAAGCTTAATTTTGTTATAGGGCACATGGGTTTTTCCACCTCTGACTTTGCTGCCATAACTGCCGCCGGGACAAACGATAATATTTATCTGGAAACCTCCATCGGCAGCCGTCTGGCATTTAAGGAAGTCCAGAAAAGAGGCCTGGTAAGCAAGCTTTTATTCGGGAGCGAATTCCCAACACATGATCCTCAGATTGAGCTGGAAAAATTGAAATTGGTTTTTGACCCTTCGGAAATTGAAGGAATATGCTATAAAAACTCAGAAGCGCTGCTTTCATGGAAAAGACAAGGAGGTTAGCGTGAAAGATACATGTTGTGTGTCAATGTGACTTTCAAGCAGCAAAAGCCACTGCGTGCCTTTCATTACTATTTGTGTACGCGCTATGCGCGTAGATGGGAGATTAGCTTGAAAGATACATGTTGTGTGTCAATGTGACTTTCAAGCAGCGAAAGCCACTGCGTGCCTTTCATTACTATTTGTGTACGCGCCATGCGCGTAGATGGGAGGTTAGCTTGAAAGATACATGTT
>JAEXFI010000021.1 GCA_023400235.1 Bacillota bacterium | reverse complement strand
GGTCAAATTCAAGCTGGGTGCCGAGGAGCATGAGCTGTGGGTGGAAAAGGGCAAGAACAGGAATGTTGTAATGATGGCGAGTAAAAATCCTGCTCCAATAAAAGTTAAAATACAAGAAGGAGAAATGCCGAATAATGGAGAAGAAAATAATAAGTGTAAAGGGATAGAGAGCGAGAAGGACGATCAGAAGGTTGACAGCAAAACGAAGTATTGGCCGATACCATACAGGCTGTTACTGCGGGAATAAGTGAAGCTGATACTGACAAACCTGTAAATAAAGTTTCAAGACAACAATATCCGAATCATACTAAAATGATAGAAATGCCCAAGCAAAAGGTCATTCTTTGAAAGGGCTTAAAAAAGGAAGTGGAACTAGTGAGGCAGATAAGAATAGGTATAACTCTCAAAAAGAAATTAGAAAACTTCAAGGTCCTCCTCCAAAGGGATTTGACTATGATGAATTTCCTTATGCCTCAACTAAAAAAGGCGGAGCAGGTGCACATGTTGAATTAGTTTCAAGCTCAGAAAACCAAGCTGCTGGAAGAGACTTAGGGCAATTCTATAGAAAATATGGCCTCAAAGAGAATGATGACTTTGATGTTCAGTTGGTATAGTAAGGAGGTGAGTTAATGATAGAGAAAATATTTAAGCAATCATTAAGACTAGCAGGTTTATTAAGGCCCCGATATCCTCAAAGTCTCGGAAGTAGTATTAGTAACTGGGAAGATGTTTTTCACAAATTAGGTAAACCTATTCCTAAACTCTTTAGAACAATTTATAGTAATGTATCTGGAACAGAAAGAGATATTAAGGAGCAAGAATTAATGGATTTTACTCCAGGTTATAGACTTATACATATCTCAGAGATTGTTGACGAAAGTGATAAAATTAAAAATATTTTAATTGATGAGAAATTATATGATAATGAGGTTTTAATACCAATTCTGGGAAATTACTCGAGCGATTATATATGTTACTACAAGAATAACGATGGTGAGGAATTAATTTGTTCTTTAAGAAATGATAGTGGAGAACTTATTGTTAAGCATAATTCTCCAGAGAAATTTCTTGAAACTGTCTGTGAATTTTATGTGCAGGGGGTATATTTCTTGGATTCTGACGGATACCTTGATTACGATATGGATAAAGAACACATAATAGGTTCATCAATTAATCATGGTATTGCATATTGGAATGAATAAGCTTTGACAAATTATTTATCAGGTTTTAATGGAGATACATTTTCTGTTAAGACTTTTTCATTAGTCCCAGTAAAGACATCAGTAACGACCACCTCGTAACCCCTTGGTAAATGCGGGCGTTCTCATAATCTGACACGGGTTGCAACTCAATTGCATCAATCCGACTCCCTATGCAAAATGCTTGTCAGCCCGCATTGCGGGCTGAGGTGATCGGAGGGGAGGTCGCTCTGCGACTTTCCCTCTTTTTAAGGCAAATATGGACTTTATTTACAAATTAATATATTATTAAACAGTAAATGGCATATGCTGATGAAATAAAAAAGTTAAAGGGGGTGACTTCTCTATGGCAGCTATTCTGTCCAAGAAAAAAAGAATTATACAAAAGCCAGTTGTCTATTTGTCCACAGGTATATCATTAATAGCCGCAGGTTGCATAACCTTTAATTATTTAGACGCAATTGCAGCTGCGGTTAAATCATTTTTCAGCCATATTATCAGAGGCTTGCGGGATTTTGTCAGCCCGCTGAGTGAGATTAGTATTTCGTTAAATGCGTCCACTGTACTGACAGGTATATTATTTGCATTAAGCTTATGGTTCATAGCAAAAGGAGTCACCAGTATCGTACATACTTATAAAGATTCAGATATAATCAGGCTTCTGTCGAAACTTCCCAACGATTATTATTTACTAAATGATATCATTTTTGACGACAATCTGATCAACCATATTGTTGTCTGCCCGAAAGGAATATTCACCATAGATACAAAGAGCTGGAAGGATTCAACTCAAAAGAAAATAAAGTATAATAAGCAATATAATATGATAAAGCAAGGGAAATTGAACTCCAAACTCCTAAATGATTTTTTGCAAAAGAATAATGCAGGAAATTATTTTGTAAATACAATTATCGTATTTGCAAACTGGGATGAGAAGCTCAAAGAACATTTCTCAGATATACCTGTGTTGCAGCCGGAGCTATTGTCCCAGCATATAAGCAGCTTCCCGGACAAGTATTCTCCTGATGAGTGCAGGAAAATTGCTGACGCCTTGAAGATTAAGGCAATGGATGTATAGCAATACTGACAATCAGAGGCTTCTTCCCAGTGCCTCAGCTCTCTGGAGCCCATCCGTGCTGAGGATATCGTCTTTGGCCTCGGTATTATTTGCAATGATAATCCCCATGTCCTGCCACTCCATTAATTGGGCGGTCAGCTGGTATGTCTTTATAATGCCGTCGTATTTTGACTCCTCCGGCCAGCTCCCTCCGCAGCATAAGAGGGCGCAGCTTCTTATTTTCAGCGGCCTTTTAGTGGAAAAGTAAGCGAAGAGCTTTTCTATAGCCGCTTTGAGTGGCGCCGGAAAGGTAAACCAATATACCGGTGTTGCAAATACAAGCATATCAGCGGCTTCCAGCAGCAGTGCAAGTTTGGAAAAATCATCCGGTACAGAACAGGCGGTACCTTTACTGAAACAAGTGCCACAGCCAATACAGCCCTGAAGGTTCTTGTCCGCAGTTGAAAACCGGGTCACATTATGGCCTGCCTGTTGGGCTCCGCGGATAAATGCATCCGCCAGCTTGTCCGAATTACCGCCTTTTCTGTGACTTCCCGTTAAAACAAGTATATTTTTCATCATACATATCCCCCATATCTTTAAAATAGTTTTCCAGACCAGCCTTTTATGCTACAATAATACATACTGATATATTTAGCAAGTACGCACTAATTTGTGCCATAGTATACATTTATATACTACAGATATCATATTTTATGGAGGGTTTATATTGATAGAATTTGGAAATACAGAATATCACTGCCACATGGAATTGACGCTGGAGCTGATTGGCGGGAAATGGAAGTCACTGATATTATGGCATATAGGAGATAACACCATTCGTTTTGGAAATCTAAAAAAGTGCTTGCCCAAGATAACCCAGAAAATGCTGACTCAGCAGCTCCGGGAGCTTGAGCAGGACGGGTTGGTGACCAGGTTTGTATATACCCAGGTGCCACCAAAGGTTGAATATTCCCTTACGGCTGCAGGCAAGACAATAATGCCTGTTTTGGAGATAATGTCTCAATGGGGAGCTGACTATGTCAACAACCGGCAGGAACCAATGGGCAATGCATAAAAAAGTCCTATAGATACATTACAACCGAAAAAAGTAATAGCAGAGAAATTAGCTGCTATTACTTTTTTTTGGTTGTTAAAGGAGTTTAAAAATTACCATATAATGTGAGGACGCACACAGGCCTTAATAATAACAAGGGGGAAAACAGTTTGGAACAGTTCAAAACAGTGATTGACATGCTTAAGAAGATTAATGCAAGGAGTAGTTCTGTTTTTGATTCCTGCAAGGAAGAAAAACTCAGGCAGGATATTGACTATGAAAATCTTTTCCAGGAGTATTGGGCCTCTGATCTCAGACTGAAAAATGCCATATTGCTGCTGGAAGCCGTTGAGAAAGAAATTGCAGCGGTAAAAGTCTGAGGTACAGCACGGAAAAGCCGGACTCACATCTGCAATATACAGAATATGGAGAAATTTGTATATTGGAATATTTGCTCATTGAAATTATTTGCTCATAGAAATTACTTGCTCATAGAAATTATTTGCTCATAGAAATTACTTGCTCATAGAAATTACTTGCTCATAGAAATTACTTGCTCATAGAAATTACTTGCTTATAAAAATTACTTGTTTGTAAAAATATTTAAAAACCAGTTGTAAAGAGTAAGAAAAAATTACCATATATAGTAAAAGGTTAACCACAATATATTGATTTGTTATTTACGGTCAATCAAGATGTATTGTCATTTGACCAAATAAGATATCAAACCGGTACGGATGTGAGAACCGAAGGACAGGGTTTAAATGAAGATAACAGAGTACGGTATACATGGAACAACTGAAAAGGTCATAGGCAGTAGGCTGCAGGAAGATGTAAGGCCATTTTATTCAAGCCTTGAATATATAGAGGAGCAATTGAAGCGTCTGGATCTGAAACTGATGCTGTACCTGCAGCAATGCCTGGAAAATGGAACAATAAACTCAAATATCCTGGCTACCTCATCAGCGGATAACATATTTACACTCTTGAATACCTTTCAGGTTGATATTCAGGACAAACAGCAGATAGAGCAGATTTTGGAGAGCCAGGACAGCAGCATCGAATGCAGGCTGAAGGCGGGGGTACCAGCTGGTGCGCAAATTCCCCTGGAGCATATATCAAGCATGCTTGGACTGGGGCCTTTCGAAAAGGAAATTGTAATTGCCTGCCTGGCTCCTGAAATAAATCAAAAATATCAGCATATTTATGGATTTTTACAGAATGATCTTACGGAAATAAAGCCTAATATTGATATGCTTGCCAGGATATTCCTGCCAGCCGGGCAGGAGCCAAGCCTTATCCGCAGTGTGTTTGATGCACAGGCACCTTTGGTGGAATACCTGCTGGAGCGTCGCTATGATCTCAGTGATAATTGGATGCCGCTGATTGCACGCCATTTGAAGCTGGACGACTGGATTGTAAACTATTTGCTTGACATTAGAGTATTGGACTCTCAACTGGTGCCTGTAGCAGAATTTATTCCTCCGGAGGAAAAAATTAATGAAGGCCCGCATTCAGAACTGGCAGAGAGAATCATAAATTTTGCAGGCTACTATCACAACACTGGCAGAAGCAAACTTAACAAACTGTTTTATTTTTACGGGCCGGAGGGAGTAGGCAGGACCGAACAGGTATTTGAAATCTGCAGAGTAATGAACCTGCCCCTGCTTATGGCAGATATGGAAAAAATGCTTATGGGAGATGCCTTTGAGGATACTCTTCGACGTCTTGGACGCCAGACCAGATTTAACAATGCGGTTTTGTGCCTGAAAAATGCCCACCTCCTGGTCCTGGAGGTGGGTCATCAGACCAGGCTGAATGCTTTGCTTGAAATGCTTCAAGGTCATGTGCCGCTCACGTTCATGCTGGGACATTTCCAATGGAAGCCTGCAAAAATAAATAGCAAATTTACATATATGGATGTTGGGTTCCCCTACCCCACTGCCAGTGAACGGAGAACCCATTGGGAGCATTTTGGCATGCAGTACAGCTTGGCAGAGGATGTTAACCTGGACAAGCTTTCTGAAAATTTCAGATTTACCCGTGGACAGATTGAAACAGCTCTCTGGCTGAGTGAAAGCAGCTCGGTTTGGAAGGGCGACGGCAATGGGCAAATAGCGGCAGAAGACCTGTATAACTCTTGCTATGCCCAATCCAACCGAAAATTGGGTATCCTGGCATCAAAAATAAAGCCTGTCTACACAATGCAAATGCTGGTGCTTCCGGAGGAACAGATGCAGCAGATGCAGGAAATCTGCAACCAGGTAAAATATCGCTCATTGGTATATGAAAAATGGGGCTTCGAGAAAAGGCTGTCCCTTGGAAAGGGCCTTAACATTCTTTTTTCAGGGCCTCCCGGCAGCGGGAAAACTATGGCTGCAGAAGTAATCTCAAGTGAAATAGGCCTGGAAATCTACAAGATTGATGTATCGCAAGTAGTCAGCAAGTATATAGGAGAAACGGAAAAAAATCTTGAGCATATATTCTCAGAGGCTGAAACCTCAAATGCGATTCTTTTTTTCGACGAAGCCGATGCGCTTTTCGGAAAGCGCTCAGAGGTTAAGGATGCCCACGACAGGTATGCAAATGTGGAAATAGGCTACCTGCTGCAGAGAATGGAAGAGTATACGGGAATAGTAATTCTGGCAACCAATCTGAATCAGAATATAGATGAGGCCTTCCTTAGACGACTGCATTTCAACGTGCCCTTTCCGTTTCCCGACAAGGAGCAGCGCAGGAAGATATGGCAGGGAATCTTTCCGCCGGGGGCGCCTGTTGATGCGGCACTGGATTATGACTTCCTTGCTGAGAAGTTTGTCCTGGCTGGAGGAAATATTAAGAATATCGCAGTAAATGCGGCCTTTTACGCGGCACATGCCATATGCCCCATCAGTATCAAGGAAATTATGCTGGCTGCCAAACGAGAATATAAAAAACTGGGCAAGACATTCCTGATGTCGGATTATGCCCCATATTATCAATTGATTGAGGTGAAGAAATAATGGCTGTGGAATCCCGTACAGTAATAAGAGATGTGAGCGCGAGCTTGAAAGCCTTGATCAAGGCCAATGTTCCCGAGCTCAATGATGACAGCTATATAAGCTTCGGTTCTCCAAGTGACATAGATTCGGCAAACATTAATCTTTCAATGTGCCTGTATTATCTTACTGAGAGCCCAAGCATGAGAAACAGTGAAAAGGAAGCGCTGGCTGGCACTGAGCAATTTTACAATCCGCCGGCCTACCTGGACTTATTCTATCTGATGACCCCATACGCAAAGGACCGGGACACCGAGCTGCTCATTCTGGGCAAACTGTTTGAGCTGTTCCATGAACATGCGGTGCTTAGCGGAGGTGATTTAAAAGGTAATCTGATAGCCTGCGGAAATGAAAAAATAAGAATTTCTTATAATAATTTATCGTTGCAGGATATAAAGCAATTATGGGAGGTATTTCCGGGCAAGCCTGCAAAGCTAAGCCTGTCCTATCTGGTCTCTCCGGTAAGGATACCTTCGGAAAAGATATTCACAATACCCAGAGTTCTTGAAAAAGACCTCAACATTCACAGGATATAGTTTTGTGTCCCCAGTGAGGTTGTGCCAGGACTGGGCAGCAGCGCATAAATACTTGCATAAGTACTGCTGGATACAGAGCTGCACAAGTACTGTAAAAAGCACTGTAAGCACAGCATAAGGCTGCATAGGGACACACGCAGAAACAAGGATATGATTTCGCAAATCAATAAAAGCTTGCGAGGCATATAGAGCCTGTATTATTACAGGAGTTTAAAAATCAGTTAAAACAAGGAGGACTTGAAATGCCAAATTATTTATCACCAGGGGTTTATGTAGAGGAAGTTTCCAGCGGAGTAAAACCAATAGCCGGTGTAGGCACTGCTGTAGGCGCATTTATCGGACTTGCAGAGAAGGGTGTCATAGGAAAGGCGGTTCTGGTTACAAACTGGAGCCAGTATCTTAATGAATTCGGAGGATTCATACCCAATGCTTATCTGGCCTATGCGGTATACAATTTCTTTGCAGAAGGGGGTACATCCTGCTATGTGGTAAGAGCTGCTTCCACAGACGTAAAGAATGCCGTGTCAATAGCACCTGATACCGAAGGGGAAAATCTGCTTGGAATTAGTGCCCGTTCTGAAGGAGATTGGGGCAACCGTGTTTCCTACAAAATCGGACCTTCATCAAATGGTCAGCCTGCCGGCTTCAAGCTGACCATCAAGTACACTGAGCTCAGTACCTTCAATGATGAATATGTGGGTGAAGAGGAGGAAGGTCAGATAGTAGAAGTTTTTGACAACCTGCTCATATTCAACTGCGAGGAAAAAATCAACGATATTTCATCCTTTGTAAAGGTTGAAACGCTGGTTGATTTTGATATTGTTGAAAACCAGGAAAAGAAACCGGCTGATACGACTGATTTTGTATCTCTCGCCGAAGGGAAAAACGGTATTTCCTCAGCGGAATATCTGGATAAGAAAAATCAGGTAATTGGTATTCATGCTTTTGATGTAGTAGACGAAATCAATATTCTGGCTGCCCCGGATGTTGCTGACATGACCGTAGGCCGTGACATTATCATGGAAATGCTGAACTACTGCAGATTGAGAAAGGATTGCTTCTTTGTGGCAGACCCTCCCCATGGACTTACTCCCCAGGAGGTTAAAAACTTCAAAGAGGGCGCAACTGAAAGATTTGCAGGAAATGCCTTTAACAGTTCATTTGGGGCTCTGTATTATCCATGGGTGTACATCAATGATCCCCTGACCGGCAAGAAAAAGCTTATCCCCCCCTCTGGCTCGGTAGTGGGAACCTATGCATATGTGGATTCTCTCCGTGGTGTTCACAAGGCACCAGCAGGAACCACCGACGGTTTCCTTGATACCGTAGTGGGAGTTGAAAAAATAGTAACAAAGGGAGAACAGGAGCTTCTGAACCCAATAGGCATAAACGTAATACGCTCACTTCCTGAAGGAATTTGCATCTGGGGAGCCAGAACCCTTTCCTCCGACTCAGAATGGAGATACATAAACATCAGACGCTTAATGATGTATATTGAAGAATCTGTGGACAAGGGCAGCCAGTGGGTAGTATTCGAGCCAAATGAGCCGTCTTTGTGGGGCAAGGTAAAGAGAAATCTTTCAGCCTTCCTGACAAGAGTATGGAGAGATGGTGCCCTATATGGATCTACACCTGAAGAGGCTTTCTTTGTAAAGGTTGATGAGGAAAACAATCCCCCTGCCACAAGAGATGCAGGCCAACTGGTAATTGAGGTCGGTGTAGCACCTGTGAAACCGGCAGAATTTGTAATAATCAAGGTAAGCCAAAAGACGCTTGCTAAATAATAACCGGAGAGGAGATTCAAACCATGGCTACAGGTAAGAGAAATGATCCATACAGGAATTTTAGATTCAGAGTTGTAATAGATGGTATTCAGATTGCGGCATTTTCTGATGCAACCATTCCAGACGTGTCAACAGAAGCTGTTGAATACAGAGAGGGAACCGATGCACCACATTCCAGAAAGTTATCCGGCCTTACAAAGTTCGGTAATGTGACCCTTAAAAGAGGTCTTACCGATTCAATGGAATTATACAACTGGCGCAAGACCATTGTGCAAAAAGGCGCACTCAATAACAGAAAAAGCTTGTCCATTATCCTTGTGGATGAGGAGGGCAATGAAAAGGCTCAGTGGGATATCGTGGAGGCATGGCCCATTAAATACGATGTCAGTGCATTGAGTGCAAAAGGCAACGAGGTCAGCGTTGAATCAATAGAACTTGCTCATGAGGGCGTTACAAGAGTCAAATAGTAACGGACTGCTCGTGTCCTGGTGCGTATGCTGAGATGATAATATACTTTCAATAATCCGATCAATCAAAGTATTCAAATCAAAGGCGGCATCCGCCCGAAATAGTTTGCCCCCTAAAATGGAAGGCTTGTTTCAAATTATTTTGCTGGACCCTCCACGACAACCCCTGGAGGGCTCTGCAAGATAACTTTAAATTAACTCATGGTTAGTATAACAGGTTTATATATGAGTTTTAAGTATAAGTTTATTAATAAGGAGAGTTTCACAAAATGGATATTTTACAGACCGAGTTTAACTTTACTTTGCCTAAAGGCTTTGTGGATGAGACAGGCACGGTGCATAAGCAGGGAATAATGAGACTGGCGACCGCCGCAGATGAAATAATGCCCCTGCGTGATGCAAGAGTTCAGCAAAATCCCGCATATCTGTCGGTAATATTGCTCTCCAGGGTAGTTACCAGCCTTGGAACGCTCAAGATGATAACCCCCAGGGTAATTGAAGAATTGTACACCTCGGACTTTTCGTACTTGCAGGAACTGTATAACAGGATTAACCAGAACGGTTCAAACATAATAAAAACCACATGTCCCAAATGTGATCACAGCTTTGAAGTTGAGGCTGAGTATCTGGGGGAATAACCGGCTACCCTCTCGACCGCCTCTACGAGGAGGTAGCCTTTTTGTCCTATTACCTGCACTGGGATTACAAGACAGTAATGGGCCTTGAGCACCTTGAGAGGGGGCACTGGTGCAGGGAAGTCAGTGAGATTAATAAAAACCTCAATGGAGACGAAAATAATAAAGATTTTTTCGAGGTTTAGGAGGATACCATGGATCAAAAGATAGTTAACCTAGCAGCAAGAAGGACTTGGGTTCCGGGACACAGGAAGGATCCATACCTTGCCTTTAACTTTGTTGTTGAAATAGAAGGGGTGGCTGTTGGAGGCTTTACCGATGTTTCAGGCTTAAGCATAGAGACCCAGGTGGAAAGGAAAACCTTTGGCGGTGAAAACTACAAGGAGTATGCCTTCCTGACCCAGACAAAATACAGCGACATTACTCTAAAACATGGAGTAACCAATGATGAGTACCTGTGGGACTGGTATCAGAAGGTGATTAACGGAGTAATAACCAGAAGGAATGGTTCCATATGTTTGTTGGACCATTCAGGCAACCCGAAGATTTGGTGGAACTTCCTGGAGGCATGCCCTATAAAGTGGGAAGGCCCTGTTTTCAGCTCAAGCAGCAGCGCTGTAGCGGCTGAAAGCATAGTATTGACACATAATGGTTTACAGATGCACAGATAACCGCAAGCAATAGGAATATTCACAAGATATACTATATTAATATCTTGTTTTATAGCCGTAAGATGGGAGTTGGATACGCACTTGGAGCGTATTTGAAGCTATAAGGGTTTATAACATGAAAATAAGCGAATTAAAGCCTGTAAAAATCATAACGGCAATTGTTAAATTTCATCCCAATGGAGAATTTACTCGGAATATTGTCGGTAAGTATGGCATGAGCAGATTTTGGGGTCAGAGGGGAAAACTGATTCTGAGAATAAGTTCCTGGAGACAAAATAGCCCGGGGCTTGCTGCCGGAGCAAGCCATTTGAAAATGATAAGCAATAATTTTCTGTACTTTAGTCAAGAACGGCCTGCCATTGGCATTCCCACCAGGGAAAAAGTGCCGGAGTACCATATAAGAGAGGTTCTAAAGACTGTACCCTTCTACATAGATAAAGCTGATATACCGTGGAAAACTCAAAACATATATATCCCGGGAGACGGTGCGGCGCAAGCACGCTCTATAGGAGCATACTCTATAGGAGCATACTCTAAGGGAGCAGGGCAGCCTGCAGCAAGGTTCAGGCCTGAGACGGGGGTATCCGGCAGCAGGTTTTTACAAAGCAATACTCTTATTAATATGACAACCTGGAATATGGCCCGGGATAAGCTGAAAACACAGGACAGCCTGGAAAAGCAGCCGGGCAAACTGAAGGAGACAGTTTATACTAGACATGTTTACAATGAAAAGCAGCTATTTGGAAAGGCGGGGACTGAGGCTGAAAACAGTCCTTTACAAAGAACTCCGGCGCGGAACGAAGAGCACAGCGGCATAAAGCATGGACAGGCTAAGGAGCCGTTATCTGAAGCCGCACCGCGGAACAGCGCACACGGCACCATAAAGACCGGGGCTGCGGAACCAGAGCAGGAATTGAAATATTTTAAGGTCAAAGGCATAGCAGCTGATATTATTGCAGATATTCAGCCTCCACAGAAAAGGCAGGAGCAAATAAATCAAGCCGGAACTGCCGGCAGGTCAGATAATCCCGAGAAGACTGCGGCACAGCCGGAACAGGCTCATGGTCAGCAAAGGTCTGAAACCTCATATGCCCCCCCTGAACCACTTAGGCTGAAAAGTTTGAGAAGATTGGCAGAACCGTACAACCAGAGCGGAAGTAATATGACAGAGCCGCTGGAACCCGTAGGATTGAACCAAATAGTGACTCGGAATAACAGACTGCTGGAGCATAAATATTTTCAAAAAGTCAATGCTCACAAGAGCTTTAATAATATAACAGATCCCCAGTTGACCAAAGCCCGGGAAGTTTGGCAACAAGGTGAAGACGGATATCCGGCTGCTGTGCAGGCGGATAAAGAGATACTCGGATATTTGCAGAAAAGTGGTAAATCCGGGTTGATACTGCATAAGCCCAAACAGGAGAAGCCCCAGTCTCAGGGCGTACGGCAGGAGGAAGGCACTATTCCTGTTGGGAATGAGGCAAAGGAAGGTGTTTTCACAGCTCCAAAAGCTGCGAAGGTGTCAATAGCCGACAGCCCCCAGGAGGTAAACCTTATTGCCGAAAAAGTATTGGGAATGCTGGAGAAAAGATTAGGAATTCTAAAAGATCGGAGGGGTCTTAGGTAATGGCAAAAAAAGCGCAAATAATACCACTGGATCTGGCTGGTGTGGGACCGATTTCGGTGATGTTCAATCCCAATGAATATACTGTTTCCTTTGAAGGAAAGTATACGGGTGAAAATGACAAAAAGCAGTTCCAGAGATCTGAAACACCCGAATTCAAGGTATCCCTGTTCTATGATACGTATGAGAAACGAAAGGATGTCAGGCGTGAGACCGGAAAGCTCACTTCCCTTTTGGACCCCAAGGTCAGCGGGAAAGAAACGAAAAAGCCGCCGGTATGCCTGTTCATATGGGGCGGCTTCACCTATAGAGGAGTTTTAAGCAGAATAGAGCAGAAATTCACCATGTTCATGGAGGATGGAACTCCTGTCAGATCTCAGATGGATGTAACCTTTATGTCGGACGAGCCTGAAAAAAAGGTTCAGATAGCCGAAGGCAGAGAGGCTTGCAGGAAACTGTGGATTGTCAAAAGTGGTGACAGACTGGACCTGATTGCAAATGAGACTCTCAAGGACCCCATGAAATGGCGGGTAATAGCCGAGGCCAATAAAATACTCAACCCATTCGGATTCCCGGATAAAAACGATTTCGGAAGGACTCTGGTTATACCGGACTAAGGTGATGAAAGGTTGAAAGGAATTTTAAATCAAATAAAAATGTGGCACCGATTCCATACCGTAAATTTCATGGGGTTATGTGCGAGAAGGGAGGCATGGAAATAATATGGGCAGTGTAGCAAATTATACAATCAAACTCAACGGTACTGATTTTTCAAATGATTTAGTCAGTGCGGTTGAAGGAGTTACGGTAGAAGATGAAATAAACCTGCCTGCCATGTTTTCCATTAAGCTTAACATGGTTGACAGTAAAAGCGGCAAGTGGCGCGGGATTGATCTTAAGGCCTTCAAGCCGGGGGACAAAATAGACTTGTCAATGGGACTGGACAAGGTTGAACCAATGCTGAGCGGGGAGATTACTTCACTGGAACTGAATCTTGCCAGCCATTCAATATTGGAGATACGGGGCTACGACCTTCTGCACAAGCTCAGGATGGGCACCCGGAACAAGGTTTTCACCAAAAAGAAAGACAGTGAGATAGCAAGTGAGATTGCAAAGGAGCACGGCCTGTCAGCTCAGGCCGACGATACAAAAACCGTATACCCCTATGTGTTTCAAAACAACGTCAGCAATTATGAGTTTTTGCTCAAAAGAGCGGCTTACCTGGATTACGAAGTATATGTGGAAGATAAGAAGCTGTTCTTTGTAAAATCACGGGCGGCAAAGGCTGCTGCGCTTCCTGACTTAACCTACCGAAAGGATTTTGAGGAACTGACTCTTGAATTGAGAACTCTTACACGGGGCAGCTCGGTAATGATTCGTGGGTGGGATGTCAAGGAAAAGAAAGAAGTTGAAGCCACTGCAAAAAAGGGTGACGAGGTTACAAAGATGGATGGAAAGGAATCAGGCTTCGACATTTCTTCAAAGGCTTTCAAGGAATCCCCGGTGGCAGCCTGGGTAGAGAACCTCATTGACCTGAGCGAGGCCCAGAATGCTGCGAAAGCTGCGTATAACAGCCTTCTCAAGGAATTTATAACCGGTCAGGGCAAGTGCTATGGAAATCCACTGTTAAGGGCAGGAAAGTCGGTAAAGCTTTTAGGTATGGATGAACGCTTCAGCGGAAGCTACTACATAGTATCAACCATACATAATGTGGATAAATCAGGATATATGACAATATTCAAAGTGAAGAGGACTGGAATATGAGTGAAGGTATTAGCATTTCAAATTTTACTGACTATATAAAAAATGAAGAGAGGATTTTCGGCGTAATGGTGGGGGTAGTTATCAGGAATGATTCTGCCAATGACTCAGAAAAGCCGGGTCCGGGCCGTGTTAAGGTAAAAATACCCTTGTTGGGTATGCAGGAGTCAAATTGGGCCAGAATAGTTTCGTTCATGGCAGGGAAAGAGCGAGGAGCCTTTTTTCTTCCCGAGGTGGATGACGAAGTTCTTGTGGCATTTGAAAACGGAGATGTAAACCGTCCGTTTATAATGGGTGCCTTGTGGAATGGGAAGGATGCTCCCCCTGATACCAACAGTGACGGAAAGAACAATACCAGAGTGATCAAATCCCGAAGCGGCCACATTCTGCAATTTTCAGACAAGGATAAGGAAGAGAAGATAACGCTGAAGTCCAGTAAGGGGCACCTCCTTGAACTGGATGATAAAAACGGAGAAGAAAGCATCAAAGTTATTGATAAGACCGGAAATAACAAAATAATTATCAGTACTAAAGACAATAAGGTGACTGTAAGCTCCGACAAGGATATAGAATTTTCCGCTCCAAAGGGAAAGTTCAAAGTCAATGCACAGGACATTGAAATGAAGTCCTCAGCAGCTACAAAAATAGAAGCCTCCTCATCCATGGATGTAAAGTCATCTGCAAATATGACTATCAAGGGTGCTACTGTAAATATAAATTAGTTCAACACTATATAAACAGGGGGATACAGAAATGGGACAACCGGCAGCTAAAAAGGGCGATCAGGTAATAGCCACTGACATACACATTGTAATGATTCCGGTAGGGTCGGGCAAAGTCCCTGTTCCGCTGCCCCACCCCTTCACGGGCGTCATTGACGGAGGTCTCAGCAGTGATGTGAATATCATGGGGAAGCCTGCCGCAACTGTGGATTCTACCGCTACCAACACACCATCACATGTCCCTAACGGGGACAGCTTTCAATCTCCGCCCAGCAATAAGGGAACCATCAAATTAGGGAGTGCTACAGTTAAGATCAATGGGAAAATGGCCGCAAGAAACGGCGACACTGCAATGACCTGCAACGATCCCTCCGACCTGCCTGTGGGAAAGGTTGTTGCAGCAGGTACCGTATTCATTGGAGGGTAGGCATATTAAAGAATATTAATATTTTGGGCCATGAGGCCACAGGCCGGAAAATGGCGGGAGGTTTGTATGGAAGTAATAGATTTCCTTGGCAAGGGACTCAAATATCCCATATCGGTAAAAAAGGCAAAAATGAGAACAGCTGTGGGAGAAGAATCTATAAAAGAGTCTATTATGCTTATTCTGGGAACAGCCAGAGGTGAACGGGTAATGCGGCCGGATTTCGGCTGCAGGCTCAATGAAATGGTGTTTGCTTCAAATGATTTAAACACTGCAACCCTGATTCAGAATTATGTTGATGAGGCATTGCTCAACTGGGAACCCAGAATAGAGGTGGAAGCTATAACAGCTGCCATGAAAATGGAAGAACCCATTATAGAAATAAATATTGAGTATATTATCAAATCCAGTAACAGTAAGGACAATCTTGTTTATCCATTTTATCTTGAAAGTGTGGGAAAATAATGACTAAAATCTTACCTAAAATCGACCAGCGAAGCCAGGAAGACCTGGTGAACGAAATAAGGCGTCTGCTGCTGTATCATTGTCCCGAATTTGAGGATATTAATGAAATTAAGTCGGACAAGCAGGCAGATGCTCTTGTAAATATTTTTTCGAATATGATGGAGCGTGTGCTGGGCGCCTTAAACAAGGCACCTGACAAAAATTTTACGGCCTTTTTGAATCTGATAGGTGTAAGCCCCACTGCTCCAAAGGTGGCAAAGGCGGCGGTGATGTTCAGACTCAAGGAGGACTGGAGCAAAGACGGCTTTATACCTGCCGGGACAAAGCTGTCGGCGAAGCCTGAAAATCAGGAAGAAGTGGTTTTTGAAACGGAAAATGATCTGACGGTGATTAGGGCGGGTCTGGTCAGGGTTGCATGTATAGAACCTGCTGAAGACAAATGGAGTAATTTTGATTTTCTTTTGTCAGTGGAACCGGACGGCAGGGAAGCCGAGCTGTTCAGGGGAGACGATCCCATTGCGCACCGGGTTTATATCGGACATAAGGATATCCTGTCTCTTAAGGACGCTGCCATCAATCTGAACATGCAGCTTGCACAGAACGGCTCTATAAATACTTCAGCCGATATAAACTGGTTCTATTTTGACCAAAAGGGAGAGGCTGTACCTCTGCTGGTCCAAGCCGGACTCATGCAATCAGCCTTTTCACAGAGCGGACAGATTTCCTTTTCAAAGGCAGGAGAGATGGCAAAAAAGACCATAAGTGGATTTGATAAAAATAATGAATATCAGAGCTGGACAAATTACTGGATATTTGCCGAATTGAAATCACCGCTTATAAAGGCCGACCTGATGCCCGAGGTTGAAGCCATGAAGCTGGGAGTTAGAATTACTGAAGCTCTACTAAGGCCAAGGTCGGCAGTATTAAACTATGCTCCCTTGGATTTGACAAAGGATTTTTACCCTTTCGGCGAAAGGCCGGCGTTTAATGACAGCTTCTATATTTCCTGCGGGGAGGCATTCTCAAAGGAAACCTCGGAAATATCCATGGAAGTTATCCTTTCTGAAGGAAGAGGAGCCTGTCAGACCACAGATGCCGTCATAGCCCTGGAAGGCTGGGACGGTGTCAAATGGACGGAGTTTGGACGGCTTGGTGATGCAATAAAAAAAGGTAATGTTACCTCCGACGGCACAGCAGTATTTACAAAAAACGGAAAAATTTCATTTGAGTGTCCGGCAATAAGTTTATACAACCTCAACGGTGAAGAGGACTATTGGATAAGATTCAGAATACTAAGCGGCAACTTTGGAACGGACAGTACAATCACGTATGACACAAAGACTGTGACAATACAGAAGGAGCAGGTACCGCTATCTCAGGTAGTGTACACCGCAGCGAGCTTTCTTCCGCCTTCGGTAAAAGAAATACTCATAAGCTATGAATACAATTCCAGACAGGTGTTTCCTGAAACCGTACTTACTGAAAACAATTTTCTTTTTGTTGAAAGAACAGCAGAATGCACCTCTCAGGGTAAGACCTTCAAGCTGTTTTCCACCTGTGCCGATTCAGCGCCTGCCTTATATTTCGGCTTTGACGGAGATATAAGCAATTTGCCCCTGTCCTTGTTCTTTCCTCTCAAGGGTGACCAGGTCGGGAAGAAGCCTGTTGTGGCATGGGAGTACTGGAACGGAAGGAAATGGCTGACCTTAAGTGTCAATGACGCCATAAGGGATTTTACAAGGCGTGAAATACAGCAGTTGTCCATCCCCTCGGATATAAAAAAGGCTGCCCTTTTTGGAACAGGACAATACTGGATACGTGCCCGGCTGGAAGAGGGGGGCTTTGACATTTTCCCCAAGCTGGATGCCGTATATTCCAATGCGGTATGGGCTGCCAATGCAGTTACTCTGGCCAATGAAATACTGGGTTCCAGCAATGGAGAGCCCAGCCAGGTGTTTCAATTTACAAGAACCCCTGTTTTGCCCGGACAGGTGATAAAGGTGAAGGAAACGCTGGGACAGGTAGAACCTGTAATATGGGAGGAAGTACAGACCTTCTCACTCTCAGGCCCCGAAAGCAGGCATTATATGCTTGATGCGGACACCGGGATGCTGACCTTTGGGGACGGTAAAATCGGCATGATTCCTCCTGCCGGCAAGGAGAATATTCTCTCTGATTATAAATATGGGGGAGGTTCAAGAGGAAATGTTGAAGCCAACACCATTAAAAAGACCTGGGATAATTTTACGGAAATCGATTCGATTACCAATCCTGTTGGCGCTGACGGCGGCTTTAACCAGGAGGAGGTGGAGGAGGCAAGAACCCGGGGGCCACATACTCTGAAAAGCTGGGATAGGGGTATTACCTGCGAGGATGTGGAATGGCTTGTACGTGAGGCAGCGCCACAGATTTCAATAGTCAAATGCTTTCCCACAATGGACAGGGAATTGGATTTTACTCCCGGCAAGGCCACAGTAATAGTGGTTCCGGAATACAACAATCCAAAGCCCTCTCCCAGCCAGGAAATGTTGAACGAAATTGACAGATATCTGGCCACAAGGATAGCAGCAGTACTGAACACTTCGGAATTTCCCAGGCTGGATGTTATAGGGCCTGAGTACATTCGCATCGGAGTTGAGGCTTCTGTAAAATATACCACCCCTGAGTCCGGAAAAATAATTGAGGGTCAGATAATGGACAATCTCAGGGGATTTTTGAATCCTCTGGGTGGCGGTCAGGAAAAGACGGGCTGGTCTCTGGGCAAGAACCTGTACATATCGGAGGTTTGCTCCGTGATAAAGAATACCCCCGGGGTTGACTATATTTCGGATATTACGGTCAAGTCCTCCGTCCAGTGCTATACACTCAATATTGAGCAGCTCAAGGACGGACCCTACAAGCCCGGTGTTACATATCCCTCATACAGTGCGGTAAAAAGCAAGGACAATCGTATCATATTTGCTCTTGCTCAAAAGCTGGAACAGAATAAAGGTGTAAAAACCTTGCTGGTGAAAGGCTTCAGAGAAGGACAGCAGATTGAGCTGACCTATAGGAATCTTCCCACTGAAAAACTGATTATAAAAGCCGTGGATGGGGATGTTCTTGAATGCTGTACCTATGACGGAGATCCACTGTCGGCAGACTATCCCGTAGGAAGTGACATACAATTTGCCGTGACCCCCGATCTTACTTTGCGCTCCTTCATATTAAACGAGATAAAGGGCGGGCAAGAGACCTTCTTTATAAAAATGGCCCTGCTTGAGCCAAGGGATGTGGTCTATCTGAGCCGGAATGATGAGTATACGAATACTGCTCCTTTAAAAATAACAGAGGTGCTCTCCGGAGATGTATTTCTGGAAGAGGATGAACTTGTATACAGCGGAGATCACCTGATAAACAAAAGGCCCGAGCTGAGGTTTCCATATCTTTTGAATCTGGACACAAAAATAATACATGATGCAGGCTATACCGGAAAAACATGCCGTATAACTGATATTTTGAAGGAAGACCGAAGATATCTGGAAAAAATCACGGATGTAACGGGAGCAGAGCTATGTGACGACTGTATGACTTAAATAGGAAAGGAGGTAGAAAAATGTCGCTGCCATTACAAAGTCTGGACGAAATTACCTTTGAAGAAATGATAAAGGAGGCGAAATCCCTGATTCCGGTTTATGCTCCGGAATGGACAAATCACAATCCTTCAGACCCTGGAATAACTTTGGTAGAGTTGTTTGCCTGGTTGTGTGAAATGATTATATACCGTATTGATCAGATACCGGCGCAAAACTATCTGAGATTTCTCAATCTGCTTGGAATTCAGCTAAAGGAAGGGGAAGAGCTCACCTCTGGCATACGCAGGGGTGTACAGCAGCTTTCCGAGTGCACACGAGCGGTTACAGTGGAGGATTACCAGCAGCTGGCCTACAGGGCCCTAATGGAAAAGCCCGGAATCAGGGGGCTGTTTCCGGACATAGCTGCACGAACCATATGCCTGGCAAACAGAGATATGGAAAATAACAAAACCGAGGAGTCGGAGCAATTCGGGCATGTTTCGGTTATTCTCATAGTGTCCACACAAAATCAGACTGATCTGATGAAGGAGACCTATGATATTAAACAGTATGTCAAGCAATATCTTTCAGAAAGGAAAGTGCTCACCAACCGTGTCCATGTGGTGGATCCCGACTATCAGGATATCAGTATAAACCTGCAGGTGTCTGCCAGGGACGGCAAAATTGCAAATACGGTGAGAAGTGTTATAGAGCAGCATATAGACCCAATCGTTGGCGGTGAGGACAAAAAAGGCTGGCCCCTTGGAAGAAATCTGTATAAATCCGACTTGTATTACTTGGTTGAAGGGATTGCAGGAGTAGATCACGTCAGGCATATAGAGCTTGATGCACCCGACCTTAAGCCCTATCAGCTCATAAAATTAAAAGAATTAAATATCGAGGTGGAAGCATGAGTTATCCTGAATACAGCAAATATACACAATACCTCCCTCGAATATTTCAGAAGGGAAATACCGAGGCCAGCGAAGACTATTTTCTCGGACGTTTTCTGAAGGCTTTTGAGCAGATTCTGACGGGAGGTACAGAACTGCAGGAAACAGTAGGAATCGAAGAACTATTAAACGGATTTGACCAGTATCTGGATCCGACCAGGACGCCTCCCCAGTTTCTGGAGTGGCTTGCCGGCTGGGTGGCGCTTGAACTGGAGGATACAGCCGATTTTTTTGGAGTGGAGGATAAGGAGCAGAAGAATTCCCGTAAAAATCAGGTTCTGCCCCTGGAACAGCCCCGCAAAACCATAAACAGGCAGATGATAAGCTCCATTGTGCAGCTCTACAAGAAACGCGGAACCTGTAACGGTTTGTTGGAATACCTTCAGCTCTACGCCGGCGATGAGACTACCGTATCAATCAACGAGTTTAATGAGACAGCAAGAATAGGAAATGCAAGAGAGGTTGGTCAGAACACCATGATTGGCAGCTCGTCCCCCAGTTTCTTTTCAGTAAACGCTATAATCCCGGCTCACAGCAGAAGTATGCTGAACAGCAAGGTTGCGCTGATACGAAAGGTAATAGAAGATGAAAAGCCTTTCTATACTAATTACAAGCTTAATGTGGAGATACCTGCATTGAGAATCGGAGTCTATTCCAAGGTGGGGAAAGAGACTCTGGTTGGCGGTATGCTTGAAGATTAAGCATAAATTTTATAAAACATTATGAAATCCGGAGGAAGTGGCAATGGGTAAAGAATTAAAAAGAATGCGCTATTTTGACGGACTCCTGTTGGATGCGGAAGACTATAAGCTTGATCAGGATTATCAGAAAAGGCTTCAGCAGCTTCACAACCGTTACCTGCACACCTGGGGTGTTGTAGCAGGACTGGAGGTTGAACCGTCGGTGCAATACCTGAAGATTGCAGTAAAAGAAGGAATTGCATTGAACCAGGTGCAGGACAGCAACGGTGAGAGTACAAGCCAGTACATATATATTACTGACAAGCATCCTGACAGCGTTATAGATCTTTCTGACTTCAGTGCTGGTGATGACATCTATATTTTCGTCAGCTATGAGGAAGAGCTGATGGATAAGGATGACCTTGAAAAGGGCAAAGGGCAGGAGATTCATATATATGAGCGGGGACGCATCAAATATGATATGGTCAAGCCTAAGGATGACAAGGCAAATGTAATACTTGCCAGGGTGCAGATGAAGTGGCTTGATAATAAAAAATACCTGGGTAAGGACTGCATATTTGAAACCGAACCGGACGGATCACTGCTGAGAAGGCATGCCGGACCAGCAGGACGAGTGCTTGCTATTGAAAAAATTATTTTCAGATTAACCGAGGACATAAAGGGAATGCCCTTCATCAAGGCTGTGGACCGGGGCAAGGATGGTACGGGCCTGGAGGTAAATGCCTTAAATACCAATTTTTCAGGCTCTGTTAATGTAACCGGAGATCTGATTGTTAACGGAAAGCTGCAAAATGATGATGCGAAGGCAAATGAACTGCTGATTTCAAATTGCTTTGTACAGGTTAACAGCAGGCCGGAAGAGGGCGAATGGAAACCCCAGGATGGGGGTCTGGAGGTATACAGGGGTGATTCTGCGGAATCTCCGGATGCAAGACTTGTGTGGTCTGAGGCCGAGAAAAAGTGGAAAATCGGTCTGGGTAGCAACATCTGGGACATAGCTTACGGGCCTTTATGGGAAAGACTTGTAAAAAGTGATATAGCTGATGAACTGCATAAACATAGCGTCCTGAGCTATCCGGGGGGGAATGCCCTCGAAGCTGACACCTCGGGAAACCTGGCAGTAAAGGGAAACCTGTGTCTCGGAGACAAGACCATGCTGCTGAGAGCCTCGGACAATACAGCTCACGGACTGGGGTGGTTCGGAAGTGACAAGCTCTTTGCCGGAATAAATGTGGACGGACCGGTTTTGTATGGCTTGAAGGGCGGAATTCTGGGAACCACAGAGGGTGAGCAGAAGCCCATAATATCCTGGAACAGCCTGGGGAATGTGGGTATTGATACTCCCAGTCCCAAGGATGACAAACTGGAAGTCACAGGCAGCCTCCGTATACTAAGCCAGTCCAATCCTGTCAGATTCACCTCCATGTGGAGTGGATTTCCTGACGGAAATAAGAATTGCGCTGAAATAAGCAATGATACCAATTATCACAAGGCTCTTATGCTCGTTGGCAATCAATCTGCAGGTCAGGGCAGGAAGGTAGCCATTTGGGACAGGCTGGATGTGAACGGCTTCCTGTACGTAAACGGAAATATGCAGCTTTCTCAGGCTCTCACCCCCAGCGCCGGAAACGGCAGGAACGGAATAATATTCCCAAGCGATCCCGGAGGGGGCTCCGGTGACTCGGCATGGCTTAAATACTATGCCAGAAGCGGGGAAGCCTGTACCCTTGAAATAGGGACCTCCAATGACGCCAATGACCACATCGCATTGATGGCCTCCGGTAACCTGGGAGTGGGTACACTAAATCCAAACGACAAACTGGATGTCAGTGGATGGATGAGGGTACTGAGCGGTTCAAATCCCTTGCGCTTTACATCCTCCTGGAGCGGCTTCCCGGATCAGGCGGCAAATCAGGCTGAAATATGCAATGATACTACAAACTACAAATCTTTGATGCTTGTGGGCAACAAATCCAGCGGCAGCAGAAAGGTGTCTGTCTGGGACAGACTTGATGTAAACGGAACGGCCCAGGTAAACGGTGATGTTCAAACTGTCTGTGCAATCGTACCCAGTGTGGGGAGCGGAGCCAATAATGGAATAACCTTCCCCAAGGATTATTACGGAGGCTCAGGCGACGCCGCCTGGATAAAATACTACTCAGATCTGAACCGGGGCGGCGGGGAGAACATGACTCTTGAAATAGGTATCTCCAATGACCCGGGCACGGGGGGATATTATGGCGGTGGAGACCGTATCAGGCTCTACGCCACCGGAGGAGTTTACGTGGACGGATATTTTTACTACAGCTCCTCTCGTGAACTGAAGGAGAATATTGATTCTCTTCCCACAAAGAAGGCAAAGGAAATTCTGGAAGGAATGAATCCTGTGAGCTTTAATTTCAAGGGTGACAGTGAGAAGACGACTCTGGGCTTCATTGCGGAAGACATGCCGGATGCCGTTGCAGCCAACGATCAGAAGGCTATAAGCCCCATGGAGATTATTGCCGTGCTCACAAGTGTGGTAAAGGATCAGAGGAAGTCAATAAACAAGATGCAGCAGGATCTGGATAAGATAGCTGCGGGCAGGAACTAATCATATATACACTGAGTAACCGCACGTAAGCGGAATGGAGGTTAGCTTGAAAGATACATGTTGTGTGTCAAAGTGACTTTCAAGCAGCGAAAGCCACTGCGTGTCTTTCAATACTATTTGTGTACACGCTATGCGCGTAGATGGGAGATAAAATGAAAGAACAATTGGAGTCAAGAATAGGTGAGCTCAAAGCTGAGCTTGAGGCCGGACAGAAGGCAATGGAGGAATTGGACATTCAACGCTCAAATATCACGTATGCGCTGCTGCGTATAAACGGTGCCATACAGGTACTTGAGGAGCTGTTAAATAAAGATGAGGCCTCTGTTTCGTGATAAGTCAATTACTATCGGCTGAAAGCCTCCCGAAGTACAGATTCCTTAAAAACCAAGCCGTTGAAACCCTTGAATAAAATGCTTAAAAGCACATATTCGCCCGGAAAGGCGAAGGTTTCAACCGTAATTGACTTTATGAACTTATTTATTAATGCCAGAGTTCTGGCAGCATTTTGAGTATCCGGAGGAAGAGGCAAATGGGAAAAGAATTAAAAAGAATGAACTATTTTGACGGACTCCTTTTAAAAGCAGAAGACTACAGCCAAGACAAGGATTACATCAGAAGACTACAGGGAATCCATAACCGCTATCTCCATACCTGGGGAATAGTGAGCGGCCTCGAAGTCAATCCTGTAATTGACAGCAATATGGAAGTGGTTGTTACTGAAGGAGCGGCGCTGGATTTGATAGAAGAAGAATACGGGCCGGATGTAAAAGAGAGTACCAGCAGGCTGATTTTGATATATGAGGGGCATCCTGAAAATCCTCTGGATCTTTCCGAATATCCTGCAGGTTCAAACATATACATTACCGTCAGCTACAGTGAAACTGGAGCTGACAGAGATAACGAGAAGGGCCAGGGACAGGAAATACATGTATGGGAATGCGGCAAACTGAGTCACTGCAGCGAGCGGCCTCCGGACATGAAAAAGGATATTGTCCTGGCGCGGATCGTACCAAAAGTTGTAGAACGGGAATTTATTAATAATGATGGAGAGAGGGACACCTATCAGGAGGTTGTTATAGACAGTACCTGTATATTTGACGCTGATACGGACGGAACCCCTTTAAGAGTTTACGCAGGCCCCTATGCCCGGGTGCTTGAACTGCAAAGGTTCATATTCAAATTGAGTGAGGATATTGAGAAAATGCCTTATCTCACAGAGTCGCAGGATGTTAAGACAAAGGAGCACCATTTGGATATAAACTCAAAGTCAGTCAAGTTCAGCGGAGAGGTTGAAATTGCCAAGGACCTTTGGTTTGGGGGACAATTGATATCCAAAAAAAATGGAGAAATCACTCCCGAATTTGAAACAGAAGAAAATATTTTTCAGGTAAATAGTGTAAATGTTACAAATCCCCAATTGTGGAGAGCAAGGGACGGAGGAATTGAGGTCTTCAGGGGAGGAAGCCCTTCCGACCCGGATGCCCGCATTGTATGGTCTGAGAATGAGGGAAGGTGGCTGGCAGGAATAGGCCTTGATTTAAGTCCCATAGCAAATGGCCCGGGCTGGGATAAAATGATAAACAAATCCTTTGTGGATTCACATGGTCATAGCAGGCTGTTCTCCTCAAAGGGAGTTATGGTGGATGTGGATAATTACGGAACAATATCCAGCAGGACAGGCTTGTCGGTTCCACAAAAAATACTCATGTCCCCGGATAATTCCATAACAGGCCTGGCGTGGTACGGTGAAGGAAGACCCTATGGCTCCCAGGCCGTTGAAGGTCCCGTGCTGTCTGGACATAAAGGGGGGCTGCTGGGTACCGCCGAAAATGGGCAGAAACCGGCCCTCTCCTGGAATTCCAATGGGAATGTGGGAATAGGCTCGGTTAATCCCACGGGAGACAAGCTGAACGTAGCAGGCAGTGTAAGACTGCTGAGCAAATCCAACCCTATAAGGTTCACATCGGAATGGACCGCCTTCCCGGACCTTACCACCAACCAGGCTGAAATATGCAACGACACCGTATATCATAAGGCCTTGATGATAGTTGGAAACCAATCGGCAGGACAGGGCAGGAAGGTAGCCATATGGGACAGACTGGATGTGAACGGCTTTCTTTACGTGAACGGCAGCATGCAGCTATCTCAGGCACTAAATGTAACCGCAGGTTCTGGAAACAATGGTATAGTTTTTCCAGATAATCCGGGAGGCGGCTTGTGGGATGGAGCATGGGTCAAATATTACCCCAGAAGCGGGGAGGCCTGTACTCTTGAAATAGGCACTTCCAATGACGGTGATGACAACATCTGCCTCACAGCCTCCGGGGGAACCGGAGTTGGGACTACAGACCCCAGGGACAGTTTTGATTCGGCCGGTTGGACCCGCATAATGAGTGATACTAATCCCATAAGATTTACATCGGCCTGGAGCGGGTTTACAGAGCTGACTTCAAAAAATTCGGAAATTTCCAATGACATATCCGCATATAAGACTCTCATGTTGGTTGGAAACAGATCTGGCGGTCAGGAAAGAAAGGTGTCGGTCTGGGACAATCTGGATGTGCACGGCCCTATGAGAGTGACGGGAAATCTCATTGCAAAGGGTGCTATTATACCCGGAGTGGGAAACTGTGATGTCAAGGGTATAATGTGGGAAAGAGACAAGTATGGAGGCAGCGGGGATGCGGCCTGGATCAGGTATTATTCCGATCCACAGCGAGGGGGCGGCGAAAACATGACCCTTGAAATAGGAATAGCAAATGACTCCAATCTGCAGTCATATTCCTACAGCGAGTTTGTCAGGACCTGCCCCTACAGCTGGGTCAGTAATCCCTGCGGCTATTACAGAACTGTCAGTTATTCCTTTTATGGCAACGGAGGTGACAGACTGCGCCTTTATGCAAGCGGAGGAACATATGTGGATGGAAATCTGTATTATTCCTCAACAAGAGAATACAAGCAGAATATCTCAGACCTTGAGAAGTCAGCGGCTCGGGAGGCGTTTGAAAAGCTGGAACCGGTAGAGTTCAACTTCAAGGGCGATACCAAAAGAAGGACCCTGGGCTTCATAGCTGAAGATGTTCCCGAGATGTTTACGGCAAATGATAAAAAGGCAATCAGCCCCATGGAGATAATTGCGGTGCTGGTAAGTGAAGTCAAGGAGCAGGAGAAGCTTATAGCAAAATTAAAGAAAAAGATTACGGCCCTTAAGGCTAAATAAACTATAATACACAGGGATTGGAGGGATAAGAGTGAAAGAGCTGCTTGAGAAAAGAGTTGGCGAACTGAAAGTTGAGTTCGAGAACGGACAAAAAATACTTGAGGAATTGGACGCAAAACGTTCAAATCTTACACAGACACTTTTGAGAATCAGCGGAGCCATACAGGCATTGGAGGGGTTGCTTCCAAAAGAGGGAGAGAGCAATTAATTGAAACATAAAGATTAGGTTTCATAAATTTGAGAATTCGGAGGAACGAAAAATGTCAAACGAAATCAAGCGTATGAAGTATTTTAACGGTCTTTTGCTGAAGGAAGAGGACCTTGCACTTGAGCAGGAGTATCATATGAAACTTCAGCGTCTTCATAACAGGTTTTTTCATGACTGGGGTGTAGTGGACGGACTGACCGTTACCCCAGTGGGAGGCTATCCCCAGGTTACAGTTTCCCAGGGCCTTGCACTAAATAGAATAGCAATTGGGGAAACAAATGAAAAGTTCAGCCAGGAGATCTGGATTTGTGAAAACCATCCCGACAATCCTGTTGATTTATCAGGGTATGATGCAAATAAAGACATATATATAACCGTTGTATATGAAGAGGCCGCAGCAGACAAGGATAACAAAAAAGGCGGCGACAAGGAAATACACATCTGGGAACGGGGAAGAATCAAGCACAGAGGTGATATGCCACCAGACCCCAGCAAGGAAGTGGTGCTTGCCAGAGTAAGGCTCATTTCCACTGAAGCCGGAGGAAAGACCATCTCGGAAGTATCTGAAAAGGCAGTGGACGGCATAACGCAGATTCGTACCTATGCTGTAACCCAGGGTACGGCTCAGGAATTTGCAAAAATATCCATAGGAGAAAAGGACAAGCTGAACCTGCCTTATTTGACGGGCTTTATTGATCGGACACTGGGGCAGAATGACGGGCTGGAAATACATGCCCCATATACGAAATTCTCGGGTAAGGTAATAAGCGGGGAGCTTAAGGCAAATGGCGACGTGAATGTCAATGGAGTGCTGACGGTCAATGCCAATAATGCAGAGGCCTTCAAGGTGGATTCAAGCGGAGGAGTCAAGATTTCAAAGAATGCCGCTGTAGCAGGAACTCTTTCAGCAGCGGGAGGCATGCAGGTAAGCGGGGAGAATACTACCCTTAATACAACAAATGTTGTAATGACCGGCAATATGCTCACCGTCAGCAAATATACTCCAAAGGCAGGCGAAATAGATCCAAGGATACAAAGCAGCGGTGTGGAGGTGTTCAGAGGGGGAGAAAGACCAAATGCAAAGCTGCTTTGGGATGAATCAAGCAAGAGCTGGAAAGCCGGTACCGACATCAAGGATGGAGAAAACGGAAGCGGATTGTTCAATCTGGCTTATGGACCTGATTGGGAAAAAATACATAACGGATCAAATGCAGATGAGCTCCATAAACACAGCACGGTTTTCGGAACCGACGGAAAAGCGGCACTGACTGCAGATGACAAGGGTAATATTGATATTGAGAAAAAAATAACCGTTACAGGCAGTATTGTTGCCAAGGGCGGAATCGAGGTTCCCAGCAAGGAAACCAGTGCCAGACTGGTATGGAACGAGGAGGACCAACGCTGGCAAATAGGTATGGGAACCGACTTGTATAATATACCCTATGGGAAGTCCTGGCAGGATTTGACCAGCGGTACCAATGCAGACCTGTACCACAGTCACAGTGAATTCTACAACGGGGACGGCAACCTTGTAATGAGTGCAACTCCTATTGGGGATGTGAAGGTATATTCTAACCTGGCCGTTGCAAAGAACCTGACGGTGGATGGAAATCTCACAGTAAAGAATAAAACAGAATTCACCGAGGTTCAGCAGGTGGTCACTGAAAGTGTGGTAGTGGTCAATAAGCCAAATAACGGACAGGAGCCAGTTTCGGAAGGCGGGCTGGAGGTATACCGCGGTGAGGGCCTGCCCAATGCCAGATTAATCTGGGACGAGGGCAGTGACAAATGGAAGCTCGGAACCGGCTCAAGTCTGATTGAGATACCCAGCGGCATAGAATGGGAATATCTCACTCACGGTCAGGTGGCAGATGAGCTTCACAGCCATGGTGCCCTTACAGATGATGAGGGAACTCCGGTTGTAGATGTTGATGCAGACGGAAATGTGCTCATGCTGGGTGAGCTGACTGTAGACGGTGATATTGCAGTTGAACAAAATGCATCTGTAAAGGGTGACATGGATGTAGACGGTTCCGTTATCATTAAAGGCGACCTTACAATAAAGGGCAAGCAATCTGTGCTGAATACAACTACTGTAAATGTAGAAAACAATACAATAGTTGTCAACAGGTATACCGGGTCTGCCGTACCCATTAAAAATGAAGGCGGGCTGGAGGTATACCGCGGCGGCAATGAACTTAATGCCAAGCTGCTCTGGAATGAAGCTCAAGGAATATGGAAAATAGGCATAGGCAACAATATGAAAGAGCTTCCCTATGGAGAAAAGTGGGAAAATCTTACACAAAAGCTCTCGGCGGATCAGCTCCACAATCACAGCATGCTTTGCGATAAAAACGGGACCTCTGTTATAGGTATCAATACCAACGGAGATATCGGCATCGGCAAAAACACCAAAGTCAATGGCACTCTCGGGGTTGAAGGCTCAATGACTGTAAAAGGCGATTTGGATGTTATCGGCACAGTTACGTCGGTTAACCATATAGTGAACAAAATTGAGAATGAGGTGGAAGACAGCGTAATCCTGCTCAATAAATTTGAAGGCAGCACTCCTCCCCTTAATGAGAGTGGTATAGAAATTTTCAGGGGCGATTCAAAAGCCAAAGCCAGGCTCATATGGGATGAAGCTGCCCAAAGCTGGAAAATGGGCTTGGGTGATGAGCTTAAGGAAATTGCCTCGGGAAAGATATGGGACAAGCTGACCTCACAAAAAAATGCCGATTCACTCCATAAGCATGGGCAGCTCTATAATGAGAAAGGGGATATCCTTTCCTTAAGCACCAGGGCCACGGGAAGTGTGGATGTGGCTCACGACCTCACTGTGGGACAGGATTTGAAGATATTAGGCAACCTGGATGTAGGTGGCGGGCTAACCAGAATAAGCAGCTCAAATATTGAAGTAGTAGGCAATTCTATTACACTTAACCGGTTTGACTCCGGTGAGCTGAAAAAGGTGGACAGCGGTATTTCAATTTTCAGGGGAAATACTCAAAACAGTGCCATACTGGCCTGGGATGAGGCTAAAAGCAATTGGAAGATAGGCATGTCCAACGGCGCCCAGCATTTAAGAATCAATCAGGACGGCAGCATCCAGACTCCTTCGGCGGCAGTTGACGGAGAGCTCACAGCAGGCAGTGCATACATCAAGAACAGCCTGATATTAAAGGACGGCATCCAGATTGACAGGGATGAAGAGCCAAAGCCTGTGATCAAATGGGTAAAGGATCTGAACCAGTGGATAATAGGAGTAGGACAGGTTGGTTTTATAACCGCAGACAGTAAGGGAAACGTAGGAATTGGTAATTCTGCACCAAGGCAAAGACTGGATGTAACAGGAAGCGCAGTTGTCAGCGGGGATATGAATATAGCGGGCAATTCAAACATTGTGGGAGCATTGACTGCAGGAAGTGCAGAGGTAAAGGGAAACCTGAAGGTTACAGGGGGCTTCTCACTGAATAACGGCATTGAGGTTGACAGAGGCGAAGACAACGGCAAAAAACTTGACCCTGCAAAAATTATTTGGAAGGAGGCTGATAAGAAATGGTACCTGGGCTATGGTGACCAGCTTGACCCCATTATTCTCAACAGCCAGCATACGCACTCCAAGCTGTATTCACCAAGCGGGAGCACAGTCACGGTGACCTCGGATGCAAACGGCAATGTGGGAATAGGTTCAAGCTCCCCCGGAGCAAAGCTGGACGTAGGCGGAGATGCCATTATAAACGGCAAATTGCAGATAAAAGATACCTTGGAGGTAACCGGCAGCACTTTTGTCAATGGAAAGGTGACAGCCAAGAACTCCTTTGAAATATACAGAGACGGAGCAGAGGCTGCAAAGCTTTACTGGAATGAAGACAGCGACACATGGCAGGCAGGCTTCGGCAGTAAGCTGGAAAACATTTCTTTAAGCGGTCATACTCACAACAGCTTGTATTCGGGAAGCTCTGTAGCAGTATTTGTTGATGGCGGCGGAAATGTGGGAATCGGAGGTTCGGCACCCGATGCCAAGCTGGATGTTTCCGGAAACATACGGGCCAACGGTGCAATAATTTCCGGAAGTATTTCAGCAGCGGGCAGCATAAGGGGTTCTGATGCGGATATCAGCGGCCTGTTAAGAACAGCAAATGCAACGATTACAGAGAATCTGACCGTGGAAGGGAATCTGACTGTAAATGGTGAGGTTGTTACTGTAAATACCAAAACTCTTGATGTGGAAGACAATATAATTACAATCAACAAATACAGCTCCACGCCTTCACCTGCCAACACCAGTGCAGGTATTGAGGTATACCGTGGCGGAACCGCTGCAAATGCACAGCTTTTGTGGAATGAAACCGCGGGAGGGGTATGGCAGGCCGGAACAACCGAGGGCTTAAAAACCTTGAGCTTTGATGACCACAAGCATGTGGAGCTTACTCAAATCACAGGAGTTATAACTGCAAAGGACGGAAAAGTCGGAATAGGTACTGCCTCACCTTCTGAGAAATTGGAGGTGGAAGGAAATGCGGATATCAGCGGTAAAATATTTGCAGGAGAGGCCGGTATTTCAGGCCTGATGACTGCAGCTAGCGCCAGCATCAGCGGAACTCTTGCGGCCGATACGGTAACAGCCGGGGATATCAGTGTGAGTGGAACGCTTAATGCAGCCGCCGGTGTGGAGTACACCCGTTCGGGAGAGACAAGGAATGCCAGGCTGCGCTGGAGTGAAACCGACAAGATGTGGCAGGCAGGAATAGAGGGCGAGCTGAAGGACATATCCTTGAAGGGTCATACACATGATGAGATAACCAGCATGACCGGAGTTCTGACTGTAAAAGCCGGAAATGTGGGAATAGGCAACATCAACCCTGCAAGAAAGCTTGATATAACCGGCGATGCAGGTATCAGCGGCAAATTGTGGGCTGCCAGCGTTGGAGTGACAGGTGGTTTGACAGCCAAGAATATTACGGCAGAGACTATCTCAACAGACAGCGTTTCGGCGGGAAGCCTGACAGCAGGTAGTATATCAGCAGATGGAAGCAAGCTTACTGCAGCCGCAGCAGAAATCTCAGGTGTTCTCACACTGAACCAGGGAATAAAAGCAGCCGGAGCTAAAAAGGGCAGGCTCATCTGGGACGAGGAAAAAGGCCACTGGCTGGCAGGAACCGAGGATAGTCTTGAGACACTGGGTTTTGCAGAGCATAAGCACAATAACCTCTTCACTGAGGGTGGAGAAGAAATATTAAGTGTTAACTCTGATGGAAACATCGGTATCGGCAAAGTGCCTGATGAAGGTGTAAAACTGGATGTGGACGGTATAGTAAAAGCCGTCAGTATCACCCAGACCTCTTCTGCAGCATACAAGGAAAATATAGAAGAGCTTCCGGTTAAAGCGGCCCTGGAGCTGTTGAAGGGCTTAAATCCAGTATCCTATGATTACAGGGGGAATTACTTCAAAAAGCACAATATAGGCTTTATAGCAGAGGAAGTACCTGAAATATTCACAACCTCCGACAGCAAGTCCATCTCGATTATGGACATAGTAGCAGTGCTGACTGCTGTTGTCAAAAAGCAACAGTCTGAGAGTGCGACTATGAGAAAACAACTCAATGCATTACAAAAGCAGGTGGCTGAACTCATCGGTGCCTGAGAGTAAATACAAGCAGGAAGCCCGGGCTGTACGGCCCGGGCTTCCTGCTAATTTAAAGGGGAAAATTTTACAAGAATATATAATTTAACTATTGAATCAATAGAGAATTTTTTATTTGGCCTCTGTAAAGGTTATATTCACTGTTACTTCGGCACCGTCTCTTGAGACTACGGCTTTTACCGTATCTCCAGCCTTGTGCTTTTTCTTGACGGCGTCTAGGTCGGACATGGTTTGAATTTTTGAACCGTCCAGTTTTATCAGTACATCACCCTTTTTTATACCGGCAGTCTGAGCGGCCCCACCGGCAGTGACCTCTGAAATGTATACTCCTACAGGAAGTCCGTACATTCTTGAAATATCTTCGGTAACCTCTTGTGCAGATATACCTATCAAGGGTTTGCCCTTCACATATCCATAATCCTTAAGCTGATCCACTATGGGCTTGGCTGTATTCATGGGGATTGCAAACCCTAGGCCTTCCACTCCTGTGACTGATATCTTTGCTGAGTTTATTCCGATTACCTGGCCCTTGGAATTAACCAGTGCACCACCGCTGTTGCCGGGATTTATTGCCGCATCTGTCTGAATAAGGCTCATACTGTTGTCACCTGTATCCAACTGCCTGTTAAGGGCGCTGATTACTCCATAGGTTACAGAACCTGCAAACTCCATTCCAAGAGGATTGCCTATGGCCACTGCTGGATCGCCTACTTCAACCTCGGAGGAGTCTCCCAGTTCGGCAGCCGGCAGATCGGAAAGGTTTATTTTGATAACTGCCAGATCGTTTTCGCTGTCTCCGCCTACAAAGGTTGCCTTTGCCTCTCTCTTGTCAGGCAAATACACCGTCAGGGAGGTGTTGGAAGCGCCGCTCTTGGGATCTGCATACTGCACTACATGATAATTTGTTATTATATACCCATCCTGAGTAAATATAATGCCGGAGCCTTCAGAATCCGAGGTGGAGGATCTGTTTCCGTAAAAAGCCGACTGCCTTGTTGTCTGTACCGACATTTTAATACCTACAATGGATGGGCCTACCTTTTTTGCAATCTGTGCTACTGACAGGTTGCCGGTGGTGCCCTCGTTAAAAAGATTCGTCGCCTTGAGCTGGTCAGCGGTGGCTATGGACAGCTGTGTGGATGCTGCGCTGTCACTGGCGGAGGCATTTAAGGCCGATACTTGCTTAAGTGCACTTACCTGAGTGTCCAGCTGCCGGGTAAACTTTGAATACATTGCTCCTCCCACGGCAAAGCTTGTGACAAGTGAAGTTACCAGGACCAGTGAAAGATAAGTAATAAGTTTTGCGCCTCTTTTTTTACGGGGTACTACAATTATTTCTTTGTTATTGTATGTGTTGTTATAATTGTTATGGTCATATTGGCCCTGGTAATTCCAATCTTCGTTGTTATAACCGTTATTGTTCATGTTTTTAGTCCTCCCATCCTTAATTTCATTAAATTTATCCTATGCTTATATAATAGACATTAATTATGTATTTTTTGAGAAGAAAAGATTAATAATCTGTTATAAAATTTAGAACAAATTGTTAACAACTAAAAAAAGACTTTAAAAACAACTAAAAAATGACTTTAAAAACAACTGACTGTAAAATAACAGAGGCAGGTAATATTACCTGCCTTCTGCTTCTTTTCTGACTTCGCCGTTTTCAGGCTCATGTCTCTCATTTACAAAAGTGAAATCACAAGGTATTTCTTCACTGAAAATCTCAAATAACGACTTGCTGGCATTTTCATCAACATCTACCAGTACATGTTCCTCCAGTACGGCAATAACCTTTCCGTAGCCTATAAACTTGTCATCACGGGTTATAGCTATCCTGTCGTCCTGAAGAATAAATTCCTTTCTCTCACATTGAATTATCATAGATTCACCTGATAGTTATATACTCACCTTCTGAATAGTATGAGAATTTGCTATAAATTGGATACTTCTAAGTACGAAAGTGGCATTATTATTTATACCCTGTGAAGGGCTGCTTTATACCTGCCGGATGGGAGATTTCAAGAACAAAAAAACATATATCCTTTTTATGCGGTGTAGATATATAATAAAATATTAGTAATACTAAATGGTATGTAGCGTCTAAATTCATTACATTGCTGGCGGTACTACCGGGATTATGGAAAACTATCGGTGCAGGTTATAAAAAATTGCCTGTGATGATGACGGAGGTTTATATGGGGTTTGTTGAATTCAAAAATGTGTATAAGCGCTATAAAATGGGAGAAGTGACCATAAACGCTGCCAATGGAATTGATTTTGAAATAAACAAGGGCGAATTCGTTGTAATTGTGGGGCCCAGCGGAGCTGGAAAGACAACTGTTCTTAATATACTTGGGGGGATGGATACCTGTGATGAGGGGGAAATAATTGTTGACGGTCAGAAAATTAATGAGTATAAGGCCCGTCAACTGATAACCTACAGAAGATATGACATAGGCTTTGTATTCCAATTTTATAATCTCATTCAGAATCTCACTGCACGGGAGAATGTAGAGCTTGCTTCACAAATATGCAAGGATCCTATGGATGCGGAGGAAATTCTCAGAGAAGTGGGTCTGGGAGAAAGAATGGGGAATTTTCCTGCCCAGCTCTCAGGCGGGGAGCAGCAGCGGGTAGCCATAGCAAGGGCGCTTGCAAAGAAGCCCAAGCTGCTTCTGTGTGATGAGCCAACAGGAGCTTTAGATTATGCAACCGGTAAAAGTATACTCAAGCTTTTGCAGGATACCTGCAGGCAGAACGGCATGACTGTTATTGTAATAACCCACAATATGGCCATAACTCCTATGGCAGACAGAGTCATCAAGATCAAGAACAGTAAAGTCGAGAGCATGGCGCAAAACCAAAACCCTGCAGATGTAGAAACCATAGAATGGTAGAAGGGGAGGCGGAGACTGTATGAAGAATGCTCATTTAAAAGATACCTTCAGAGAACTGTGGCGGACCAGAAGCCGGTTCATAGCAATCTTTGCTATTATTGCCCTGGGCACCGGCTTCTTTGCAGGAGTCAAGGTAACTTGTCCGGATATGCAATTGACTGCCGACCGGTATTTTGAAGATTATAGACTGATGGATCTCAGGCTGGTGTCCACATACGGCTTTAACCGGGAGGATACGGAGGCTGTGAGGAGCAGTGCTGCTGTAAGGGAAATGATGCCCGCATATACCCTTGATGCAATAGTAAAAACAAAGAATGAAGACAAGGTTGCAAAGATACATTCTATCCCTGGGATAAAATCCAACGGCAGCAGTAACGGATTTCTTAACGGGTACAGGGTAATTGAAGGCAGGCTGCCGGAAAAGCAGGGTGAGTGTGCCATTGAAAAGGGAAAGCTGGGCGGAGTTGATATAAAAATTGGAGAACGGATAACCCTTGACAGCGGCAAGGAAGGCGAGGCTATCACAGAAAGGCTCAAAAACACAGAATATGAGGTTGTAGGATATGTTGAAACACCGTTTTATATGACCTTTGAAAAAGGAACCTCCAGTCTTGGGAATGGTACGGTGGCCCTATATGCAGCCATACCCGAAGAGGATTTCAAAATGGAGGTATATACCGATATATATCTTACCCTAAGGAGCACAAAAGATATTTCTGCTTTCAGTGAAAGCTATGAGACCTCAATTGCAGACGGCAGGAAAAAATTTGAGGCAGTAGCAGCGATGAGAGAGGAACAGCGTTTTAATGAAATCCAAATGACCGGGAAAGAAAAGCTTGAAGATTCAAAAAAACAGCTGGCCAAAGGAGAAAAGGAGCAAAGGGAGAAGCTGGCGGAAGCGCTTGAAAAGCTTGAAAAGGGTGAAGCCGGTATCCAAAGCGGAAGGCTGGAACTGACCAGGCAAAAAAGTGAGTATAACAGAAAAATAACCTTTGCAGCAAATGAAATAAAGAAGGCTGAAAAACAGCTTCAAAGTGGGGAGGAAGAGTATTCCTCACAGCTTTCCCTTTTTGAGAAGAACAAGGAACTGATGCCGCCGGACCAGGCAGCTATACATGAAGCCGTATTGAAAGAGACCAGGAAAAAACTTGATGCCGGAGCAGCAGAGCTGGAAAAGCAAAAGGCTGTGTATGAAAAGTCAAGGAGAGAAGGTGCCGGAAAGCTTCAGAAGGCTGAACAGGATATTGACGCTCATGAGAAGGAGCTGAAGGATGGCCGTAATGAATATGAAGAGCAGAAAGCAGCCTCCAATAAGAAGCTGGAGGCTGCAAAAAAGGAGATAGCAGAAGCGGGAAAGAAGCTGGAGGAAATAAAGAAGCCCCAGTGGTATATAACAGACAGGAACAATAATCCCGGGTATTCCTCCTATTCAGAGGACACTGATAGAGTTGATGCCGTAGCCCGTATTTTCCCGGTATTTTTCTTTATAGTGGCAGCTTTCGTATGCCTTACAACCATGACAAGGATGGTGGAGGAGCAGAGAACTCAGATAGGCACTCTCAAGGCGCTGGGGCACGGTAATTTATCCATAGCGGGGAAATATCTTATTTACGCGGCCACAGCCAGTATTGCAGGCAGCATGGCGGGATTGGGCGTAGGTCTTAAGCTGTTTCCGTATGTAATTACCAATGCATATAGTATGTTGTACAGACTGCCCCCCACCATAATGCCCTTCAGAGCAGACTATGTTTTCTGGATCACTTTGGGAGCCCTGGCCTGTACTTCTCTTGCGGTGTATCTGGCCTGCTACAAGGAGCTTACAGAGCAGCCGTCCGCTCTAATGAGACCCAAGGCTCCCAAGACGGGGAAAAGGGTGCTGCTGGAAAGACTTCCCTTCATCTGGTCCAGATTGAATTTTTTCAGTAAGGTAACCGTAAGAAATCTTTTCAGATATAAGAAGAGGCTTTTTATGACACTGCTGGGGGTGGCGGGCTGCACAGCATTAATGCTGGCGGGGTTCGGGCTGAGAGATGCTATTTCCAGCATTGTTCCAAAGCAATACGGTGAAGTTTTCAAGTTTAATGCAATGATAATTCTAGATGAAAATACAAAGGCCCGGGAACAGACGGAGGTCCTGGATATTTTAAGGCAGGACACCAATGTGCAGGATACCTTGAATGTACGTATCAAGAATTATGAAGCAGGCTATAACGGGGATTGGCAGAAGGTCAACCTTATAGTGCCAGGTGACCGGGATAAGCTGAAGGAATTCATCTCCGTCCATAAAAGGAAGGGCAAAAAACCCATAGAGCTTTCCGGCAATGGGGTAGTAATAGGAGAGAAGCTGGCCAAGACACTGGACCTTCATATGGGAGATAAAATGACCATAAAGGATGGAGATTTTAAAAGCATAGAAGTCACGATTGATGGAATAAATGAAAACTATGCACTGCATTATGTATATATGACTTCTGAACTTTACCGGGAAAAATTCGGAGAAGAACCGGTACTAAACGGGGTACTGGTAACCATGAAAGAGGTATCCCAGGAGTCTGAGGATAAAATAAGTAAGAAGCTGGTAAATAAAAAAGCTGTACTGCAAATGAATTTCAACAGGACAAATCAGCAGAACTTCTCGGATATGGTAGGCAATCTCAACAGCATAGTATTTGTTATGATTATTTCTGCAGGTGCTCTGGCCTTTGTGGTGCTGTATAATCTCACAAATATAAACATAACCGAAAGGGTTCGGGAAATAGCAAGTATTAAGGTGCTGGGGTTTTATGACCTGGAGGTGTCGGAATATGTGTTCAGAGAAAATATTATACTGACCTTGATAAATGTGTGCATAGGACTTCTGGGCGGCATTGTGCTGAACAGGTTTGTGCTTGAAACCTCAGAGATTGACGTTGTTATGTTTGGAAGAGAGATATACTGGTACAGCTTTGTTATGTCGGCCTTGCTTACTGTTGCCTTTGCTGTGCTGGTAAATGTAGTAATGCACTTCAGACTAAAGAAGATAAGCATGATAGAATCTTTAAAATCTGTTGAGTAAGCAGTGCTTCAGAGGCTGGACCGGCTGCCGGGATTTTATGAGATCAGCTGGCAGCACGGGCGCAGGTCATTTGTGGGCATGTCTCCCGTGCTGCAGCCAGGGTTATTCAATTGAAAGCACCTTATAGGAGCCGGGCCTTAAGAAAAGCTTGAAGTAGGTCATTCCAATACCTGCACGTTTTTCCAGCCCGGCACCCATTCTGTGCCTGTTTGTGGCAAGCTGCCTGAGTTCTGCACCCTCCCTGTGAACAGCAATAGTGACTTCAGTATTGGTTTCCCTGAAGGAATGGATTATAAACGTATTGTTATCATATATGAACAGGCTGATCTGAGAGGGGCCCTCCATATGCAGAGGGAGTTCCTTTGAGGCCTCTTCCCTTAGTACGTTCAGTATTCCTGCAGGGTAGCTGTAAAGGTCTCCGGGGTTATCCGGTATGGTAAGCACATATAGCTTTCCTCTGCTGTATTTGTTTTCAAGAAGCACAGGATGGTTATTGTGATTGTCTATTCCCACGGCTCTTTGCCAGGTATCATTGGTTTTAAAGGAAATGTGGGGTATGAGTATATCACTGTCTGATTGGTAATAGTCCTTGAAGGAACAGGTTTCCATAGTGGCAGCAAAGGTTTTCACCAGTGCCTTTCCATCTGTGCAGTATATTTCTGCAATGTCGGAGAGCTGGCTGTTAAGAGCTTTTAGCAGGCCGGAGGTGATAAAAACCTGACCGCCTGACTGGAGACTTGCTTTTATTTTGCTGACAATTTGCGTGTCTTTTTTTGCACTTTCCGTCAAAAGCAGCAGCTTGCTTTGGGCGGGGTACTGCGGAGTGGGCTGGAGGGGAAGTCCCAGCATTCCCAGATAACCGTGGAGGAAATCCTCTCCGTCAGACTTAAAGGGCTTGTAGCAGGGAATGCCCATCGGCTCTCCAAGCTTCCCCACCAGCCTGTCCAGCTCCTTTAACACATGTCCCGCTATAGGAACACATATGCTGTAATCAGAGGCCAGCAAGCCGGCGCAAAAAAGTGTTATTTCCTTTGCCTTGGCAAAAGCCGTCAGGTTCAACTGCTCCACGTAGGCGTTCAAAGAACAGTCAAAGGTGTCAAACCAACCGCCCAGGTTTTTGCCGGGCTTGATGCTCTCAAAATATCTCATGATAAAATAACCCGAATACCTTTGAAGTACCTGCTGGGTGTATTGTGAATCCCTTGTTTCGGTTCCTGTATAGAAGGAGTCGAAAATTTCCGCCTGGTCCTCTGGAGTATACCCTGTGTATTGATGGTGATCATACCAGTTAGGGTATTTAATTATCATATTTATGTCAGGCTTCAGCTGCTTTGCAGTCTTAACTATTTCTCCGGATACCTGGGCCAGCTGTGCCGTCCTGAAAGCCGGCCAGCTCCTTCCACCCTTGGCCTCGATACAACGGTCGCATTTGCAGTTTGTAAAATAAAAATCATCCAGAATGATCTCATCAAATATACCGGCTGTATAAGCCACGATTTCATTGAGCTGCTTTCTCTGCTCCGGATCACTATAGCAGAAAGAACGGAAATCCCAGATTACATCACATTTTTGAGTGGTGGTTATGGCACCGGATACCTGAATTCCCTTTTTGTTAAAAAATTCCTTGCACGCCAGCATATCCTCCCTGGACAGGTAGGTGCTTCCACGGTAGGTTTCAAGATAAACCTTGGTAATATCAATGTGTCTGGCGAAAAAGTCATAGGTTTCTTCAAAAATGTTTTCTTTTTTAAGCACTTCCAGGTCATAGGCATTGTAAAAAATTGCAGCGGAAAAGTTTTTGTAGGACATAAACAACCTCCAATACTTCAATATGGATTTTATGTCATTATTATAAGAAATGTAGATTTAATTTTCTCGCCAAAGCTTGCTGGATACTACTCAAATATTGCTTTCTTAAATTCTGATGGAGAGCAGCCTTTAATCTGCTTAAAAACCCTGTTAAAGGTCTTAATGCTGTTAAAGCCTGAATTGAAGGCGATTTCAGAAATTGTGTCAGTGGTGTTCATCAGGTAGTTTGCTGCTTTTGATACCTTATAATTGTTTAGATATTGCCAAAAAGTCATACCAGTAGTATCCTTAAAAAATCTTGTGAAATGGTACATGCTGAAATTCACGTGTTTTGATACCTCTTCCAGAGTTATCTCCCGGTAAAGATTTCTGTCCACGTATTGGGCTACCTGCTCCAGTAACTGAAGCTTCTTCATTTGCTTGTTCATTTCGGCGGCACATAGCTTTTCGTTAGGTATATACCTGATTATACCTGCTGCAAGCTCATAAAGGCGGGCACCCAGAATAAATTCAAACCCCTTTTCTTTATGTTGGGTTTCCTGTTGTATGGCCAATATAATCCGCTCAAAAAAAGCATGGACTGAAAAAGCTGAGGTGACATTTTCAGGACAAAAGTGAATAAGGGGATTCAGCAGCCTCCTGCCTGAGATACTATTGGCAAGGCTTCCAAACAGGGATAATTCAAAATGAACAATAATCCTGTCACACTTCTGAGGCTGCATCAAAAAATAGTGCACCTCTCCCATACCTACAATCAGAATATCTCTTTTGTGCAGGGTGTAGACACTATTATTAACGCCAATTTTAAGTTCATCCCCCAGGACATATACAATCTCTATCCTTTCGTGCCAATGAGGAGGGAAAACCTGGACATCTGTATTGAATACGTTTACAGGAAAATGCCCCGTATTTATATTAGTATTTTTCTGATGATGAGCTTCCATAGCTACTCCTGAATGAATGGTTTCAAGCCTTATTACCCTATATTGACAAAGTATAACGCGCCTTACACCGGCTATTTTGCCACTTTTCTTTGTTGTCGTCCTTGCCTTGCATCAAGCAAGGCTGCGTCCATCCGCCTCGAAAACTGCCAAAATTTCTCTGTGTGAGGTCGGAGATTTTTGAGCGAGAGAATTTGGCTTGCGGCAAGGCGAAGACGCGAAGGAAGGCTTTGTGCCTTACAAACGGCTTCAACGTAGCCGAAGGGTAAATTCGCCGCTCAAAAACGTA
>JAEXFI010000025.1 GCA_023400235.1 Bacillota bacterium | reverse complement strand
TAGCTTGAAAGATACATGTTGTGTGTCAATGTGACTTTCAAGCAGCGAAAGCCACTGCGTGCCTTTCATTACTATTTGTGTACGCGCCATGCGCGTAGATGGGAGGTTAGCTTGAAAGATACATGTTGTGTGTCAATGTGACTTTCAAGCAGCAAAAGCCACTGCGTGTCTTTCATTACTATTTGTGTACGCGCTATGCGCGTAGATGGGAGATTAATATGAAGTTCGATTTAAGCAAGGCAAATTACCGTATTGAGGGAAGCGGTCTGCCCCTGTACTTAATTGGCGGACAGTTTATGACCATAAAGGGCTGGCAGCCTACAATAGAAGACCTGAAAAGATTCTACAAGGTAATTGTGCTGGAATACCCCAATCAGGGAGATTCTGAAGTGAATCTGGAGTTCGACAACCTGAGGCTGTACTCGGAGTATTCCAGGGATTTTCTGGAGGCCATTGAGGTTGACCCTCAGGAGACCGTATGCTTTGGGCTGTCCTTCGGTGCCAATATAATAAAGTCCATGACCTTTGACCTGGGACTGAAATTCAAGGCCGCCATACTGGCTGGAGTGTCCTCATACAAGATAAAGGATTACATAGTGGAAAACTACAAGCTCTGGATAGACATAATCAAAACAGGTCAGCTTGAAATACTTTCAAAGGTTATAAATCTGAAGCTTTTATCTCCAACCTTTGTTGCAAAAAGCGCCGGATTTTTAGATTTTGCCGCAAAGCAGATGAAGGAGGGTTATGAAAACAAAAAGGAAGCCCTCATTTGCCTGCTGCAGGCAACCATCAACTATCTCAATGAGATTGATGCAAATTCAGACAAGAACTTCCCCTACGATGTTTATTTCATCGGAGCCAAAAGCGATCCCATGATGCCCATAAATTATGTCCGGGAATATGCCGAACAGCAGAACTCAAAGCTTTATGAGCTGGAGGGCGGGCATATTATGACCATGGAGCATCCTTTTGAACTCATAAGCATAATAGAGGATATTGTGTCCAAATATGATATTTAACAGCACTTGTTTTATAAAAAGAGGATTAAAGTTATGGTGGTACTGGATAAGCCCAACTACATAATTGCGGGTGAAGGCCAGCCGGTATTTCTGCTGAATGGCCAGTTTATGCCCATAAGCACCTGGGAGGATATCATAGAGGACTTGCAAAGATGGTACAAGGTCATAGCTCTGGAGTTTCCAAACCAGGGCTCATCTCCTACATACGGCAGCTATGTATCCATGATGGACTATTGTGAATATTTTTTAGAATTTATTGACCATATTGGTATTCGGGCAGACCAATTGATAGTTTTCGGATTATCCTTTGGAGCCAATATCATAAGAATGCTGTCCTTAAAGATGCAGGTAAGATTCAAGGCAATAATAATAGGCGGTGTAAATCCTATTTACAGGAAAGCGGCCGGTGTTTATTCCGAATACAGGGAGATATATTCCCTCATAGAGAGCAAAAGGATTGAAAAATTCGCAAGGGAGTACTACTCTTCTGTTTTCTCGGATACCTTTATCGGTGAGCGGGATGGGATAATCGAGATATCTGCCAGAAAGCTCAGGGAAAATTACGAGCACAGGCCGGAAGCCCTTATTGCACTCATAAAGGCCTCCGAAAGCTTTTATCCAAATATGTACGGCCTGGAGGAAAAGTATCCCTGTGATACATATGTCATAGCAGGGACGCAGGATCATTACGTGGACCACTCCCTGGCAAAGCATTATGCGGAAATCATCAATGCCGGTTTCTATGAAATAGATGCAGGGCATGCCTTCACCGTGGAAAACAACTTTGAATTTATGAGCATTTTACATGGCATTCTGCAAAAATACGATAATTGATTATAAGGTGGAAAGAGTATGGATTTAAGTAGTGTCAGGTACAAGATAACCGGCGAAGGACAGACCCTGGTATTGGTTAATATGCACTTCCAGCGCATTGAGACCTGGGAGAAGATTACTGTGGATTTATCCAGGTATTACAGGCTCATATATTTTGAATTTCCAAACCAGGGAAGTTCGCCCGAAAGAAGTGATTTCAACAGCCTTACCCATTATGCCATGTTCTTAAAGGAGTTTCTGGAGGAATTGGGTGAGAATACAGAGGACATGCTTGCATATGGTTATTCTTACGGCGCAAATATCATTAGAATCCTGTGCCTGGATCTGGAGGTTAAGTTTAAGGCCTTGATTATCGGGGGTATTAATCCGGTTTTGCTGAAGGATTATTATATCGAACTTATAAAAAATTGGAATGCTGTACTTGAGGGAAGCGGAATGGACGTCTTTGCCAAAATGCTTTGCTTAAGAATTTTTTCGCCGGAGTATGTATCAAAGAATCCCAGCGTGACCAATGTCCTGGTTAATGGCTTCCACAGGAATTATGACAATAAGCCCGAGGGCTTGAAGGCCATACTGAACTCTCCCGGAGTCTACTATGAGAATGAAGGGGCCAAGGTGGAAAAATACCCGTGTCCTGTACATGTTATAGCATGTGAAAATGATATGATAATTCCCTGCAATTTTGTTGAGGAGTATTCAGCAATAATTAAGGCCCAATCCTTTCATGTTATCAGCCGCTGCGGACATGATCCTATTTTTGAAAAATCCAGTGAGCTGGTTAAGCTGATAGATGATATAGCACAGCAGTATGAAGAGTAATTCTTTCCTTATTATATATAGAAGCGACTTAGTAGAAAAGAGGGGAGACTCATATGGAAGCTTATGATGTGAAAGTAAAAAATCTTCTTGTGGAAATAGGCATGCCGGAAAATGAAGCGGAGGATTGTGTTAATTACCTGAACGGCCGGATGGAAAACAGCAATTTTATCAATTCCCTGCCTTATATTGACATGTACATGCTGGAAGAGGAGGTACAGGGCAGAATCCGGGCATTATACCTGGAGGCCAGGAAGGGGAGTGTGGATATTTCTGGTAATATATTTAAGCTGCTGTTCGGTATTGGAAAGCAGTCGCTGTTCAATCTGATCAAGCCCTATGAAATTTAACAAAAGTTTTAAGTAAACGAACTATTAAAGTTGAAATAACAAGTGGGAGGTTTTTATATGAAAATAATGATACCGTGTGTATCTCTGGAAACCGCTAAATTGCAGATTGCGGCGGGAGCTAATGAATTGTATCTGGGCTATGATACAAAGGAGTTTAATTTGCTTACCTATAATGCCAGGTGGCGTATAGCGACAGGGGAAGTCAAAACCCAGGTGCAGACTATTGAGGAATTCAAGGCAATTATTGACTACGCACATGAGCATGGAGTTCAGGTGTATCTGACAGCAAACGCAAACATACTGATACCTACGCTGCGGGACGGATACTTTAAATATATTGATACCTGTATAGCAGCAGGAATTGATGGGGTAATCGTTTCAAACATAGGTCTGGTGAAGCTTGTGAGAGAGGCCTACAGCGATTTGCCCATTATTGTAGGTGTAAATACCGTAACCCCAAATGTGGGACATTTGGACCTGTACAAAAAATACGGCGTCAAAAGGGTAGTACTGCCTCAAAACATTATGCTGCCTGAAATAGAGGAGTTCTGCAAGCAGAAGGATATAGAGATAGAAATATTCTGCCATATAGGCGGAGGAAATATATGCGGCAGGTGCACCATGAACCATGACCCTCTGGAAATAGACCTGTCATCAGGGTGCAGAGGAGGCTTTGAGGTTACTGGTTATGACGACAGCTTCAATGGCTCCTGTGCGTATCTGGATGCCGCTGCCGATTGCAGCATCTGCCACATAGACAGGCTTATGGAAATGGGGGTTACCGCCGTAAAGATTACCGGACGTGAAAGCAACAATCCTATGGGACTGTCAAAAATTGTTGAATTCTATAGAACGGTAATAGATGCAGTTAACGAAAACAGATCGGTGGAGGATGCCAAGGAAACCTTCAGAGAGAAGAACAAGGTAATGTGGGAGGGCTATTGGAAGCCTACCTTCTGCGACAGAGACAGGTGCAGATTTAATGAGACCCTGATAACCAGGTCATACATATAAAAATAGATAAAGGATGTGGTGTTGAAATGTTACCAGTTATAGCTACTAAGGAATTATCTGAAATCTTTTTAAGTGAAAAGCAAATGGACATATATGAATATCTTCTGGAATTAGACAGCATGTGCAGTTCTCTCAATAAATTGACACAGCAGGTGGGAAAGCTGGAAGGCATGCTGGAAACCATAAAAGAAAGCGAGTACCTTTCCACTTTGTATGTGCTTGCGCTGATAAAAAATGCGGACGATATGGGAGGTCTTGACGGTAAAGTTCCCGCTGAAAAGGCAATTGAACACATAAAATACATGACAGGCAAGTTTGGAATGACTAACAAGGTGCTGTTCGTTCATGGCCTGTGGCATCGTGATATACATAAGATTGCACATGGGGATATAGACAGGAACAAAGGTGTGGAATTGCTGAAAATGGTGGCGGAGAGCAGTGAAGAACCCCTGTGCGCCCTGGAATTGGCAAAGGCCTTGTTTAAGACCGGTCAGAAGCGTGAAGCGGCGGTGGTTCTCAAAGGTATTATTGAAGCCCGTACTGCCGTTGCTGCGCCTTCTAAAATTCAGGAGGAAGCAAGGGTATGGTATGAACATGCAAACAAGGATACAAAGCTTGAGATAAGGATACCAAATATCAGCTTTCTGGATAAGGTGCTGGACACCAATTGTTCGGTTGTCAGTATCGGAAGTGATTCCTGCCCATATTGCCTGCCTGCCCTGGAGGATCTGGATACTGTCTGTACTGCTGTAAAAAAAGCGGGAAAAGGACTGAAGCTGGTAACTCCTGTGGTATTTCAGAAGCATTGGGATATGGTTCTGGAATATGTAAACACGGTGACTAAAAAGTATCCCGACCTTAAATTGGTTATAAATGACTATGGAATACTCAATCATTTGAAAAACTCCGGCTACAATATGAAGAATGTGGCCCTGGGACATGTACTTTCCTATATATATGAAGAATGTCCCTGGTTTGATTACCTGCTGGAGGCAGAAGGCGATTTTCTGAAAAATTCAGAGGAAATAACGGTATTTGACACTCCGGGTAATTTAAGCGTAATAGAGGAATTCGGAATCGGTGAGGTAGAGACCTGTATGATGCCCTTTGCTGTTTCCTCCTTCTATGGTTTCTGGGAACACGGCTTTAATGTAAATGCCATGGTTGACATGATTCCGTTTACCTATGGAAGGGCTTGCCACGGTGCAAGATACTATGGGAAGGAAGTTGGAAAGGATTGCTTTGGAGTTTGTGACAAGATAACCAAGCTTCGCTATTCCCACAGGTGGATATTCCAGGAAAAGCAATTGGAGAAAATCAAGGATGTGACCTATGACAGGATAAGTGTCATGCATTCCTACGGAAATGTCATATATTCAAAAACAAATTATGAGGCCACTGAAAAGGATGTTAACAAGGTGGATGCCATTACAATAGATATAAGGCACTATACTGACGAGGAACTCAATTCCGTTTTGCAGAGTTACCTGCCTTTGACAAAAAACAGTTGAATATAAAATAAAAAGTTTGAGAGGTGACAGGGCTATGTGGCTGACATTGAACAAGGATAAATACGGCGAATATTTTGAGAAAAAAAACCGGGAAGTAAGTGATTTTTTCAAGGTGTGGCTGAGCTATGAAGAAATACGCCAGATACAGCAAAAAAAACTCAACGAGGTACTTCAGTACGTAATAGGAAATTCAAAATACTATTCAGAGACCCTGGCTGAATACAAAGATGCGGAAGTTCAGCTATCGGATTTGCAGAAGCTGCCCTTCACGGAAAAAAGGCATTTGCAGGAGCAGTTGGAAAACATGCTCTGTATAGATTATAAGGAGGCATTCGTGTACTGTGAAACCTCCGGCACCACCGGCAAGGCAGTACCCTGCCCAAGAAGTCCCATAGACAAGATTTTTGTAAATCTCAACTGGACCTATGGCTGGAAATACATCCTTGGTACCGAGAAAAAGCATGTGGTGGGGATTTCCGGGCCCACTGAGCTCTATGGAGTAGTTGACACCTTTTCGGATGTATTCAACAATCTTGGACACTGTGTAGCCAAAATAAATCCCTTCGCCCACAGGCTGAATTTCAATAAGGCCCTTGAAGTAATGAGGGATTTGAAAATGACCATTTTCTGTGGTACGCCAACAGTTTGCATGATGCTTGCCAAAGCCTGCAAGACATATGGCTTCGATATTAAAAAGGATTTTTCACTGGAGAGAATATTCCTCACCGGTGAGCTTTGCTCAAATGAAATGGCCAGGAACATCAGCAGGATATGGGGAGCTAAAGCCATAAACCATCCCTATGGCTCTCAAGAGCTATTCTCCATATCAACGGCCTGCAAGAACGACCATCTGCACCTGCTGCCCCTGGACTACATATATGAGGTGGTGGACTGCAAGACAGGAGAATACATAGGTGAAACCGGTATGGGAGAACTGGTCATAACCATGCTGGAAAAGGGAGCAAAGCCCCTCATCAGATTTAAGACGGGTGATTATGTGAGAGTTGAAAAAAATGATGACTGCACCTTCCCGTCATACGTGGTGGAACCTCTTGGAAGAGTGAAGGACATATTGACTCTTAATAACAGGGAGGTAACTGCTTTCGAAATCGAGGAGCTAATAGTTAAGGAACTGGAAAGCTGCTTTGGCTACAGTCTTACCATTGATACTGTGGAGGACAGGGATTTTCTCAGAATTGAACTTGATCTGGAGAGACCGGAAATTTTAAGCAGGGATGCTGAAAACAGGATACTCGGAAACATAAAGGAATATGTGGGTGTGAACAGTGAAATAGCTGTCAGCCAGCTGGGCAGTGAGACTACTCTGGGGGCAAACATTGGCTGGAAGGCGGCCAGGGTTCAGGATAAACGCATCGTTATGGACGCAGAGAAACTATTGGCAATTGAGATGGGTAAAAAAAGGATGATATAAGTATGAATAAGCTTGATTTTATGGAATCCTTGACAGGAGCCTTCAGAAGCAAAACGGAGGAATTTCTTTCAAGCACCAGGAATACCTCCATAAGGCTGGGAACCCTGGGGGCAAAAGGAACTACCAGCAGTATGGCTGCCGAGTACATGCGCTCGGTTCTTGGCGACAATAATACGTCAATTGATATTGTATATTATGATACCTTTCAGGTGGTTCAGCAAAATCTGCTGGACAGGGAAGTGGAATATGCCCTTGTTCCCAATGCCTATGAACGTGTGACGGATTTTTACTGGGACAATGCCCTGATACCGGTGCTGTACTTTATTTATGACACTCCCATGTATTCGGTGTATTCCCTTCCTGGAAGGTACGGAGCTGCTTCGGAAATAGTACAAAACCACAGTCTGAAAATAGCAGCCTGTCCGGCAGTTTATAAGCTGATAGACATACTGCTTCCGGAATTGGATACGAAAAAAACTCAAATTGTACAGGTTCCTTCCACAGACAGTGCGGCAAAGCATGTATCAAACGGCCTGTGCGATTTGGCGGTGACCAATGAGCTGTGTGCAGGCAAGTACGGCCTGTCAAACGTAACCGGGATGTATAGAGTGGAAATGTCCTGGGTTGTATTTAAAAATCTGGCTAAAGGAAAAAACATATGAAATTATTAGAATCAGCAAAGCGAGAAATTGACGCTATTATACAAATGTACATTTTACATGACAGCCACGAAATAATCATTTCTCTGCTGCCTCCCCTGGCGAAACTTAATAACCATGCACATGAGGCCTGCCAGTTTGGGACAAGCTTTGAAAATGATTTCACCTTCTTCACTAATAATGAAGGAACCCGGGTAAGCAAAGACATTATTTACGATATCGGAGGCCGCGTACCTCACTCTGCAAACAGCCCTCACAAATTTGCCATAACAACCCTGGATATAAAATACTTTTGCAGGGAAGGCACTTCGTCCGAGCAGGAGGGAATAAAAACAGAGGAATTGGCAGCTCATACGGCAGCCCCGGGAATATACAGGCAAACCTATGAGAACCCGGTGTTTATCTATGACACATACACCTTTGAGGACCTGGCTACGTTGGAATTGGGCGGCGGAGATTACGACTATATCATTGCTTCAACGCCGGGAGTGTGTGCTTTGGAGGAGTCTGTGCAGGAGCTGGAGGAGCTGCGGATATACCAGCCCAACAGAAACAAAAATTATAAACTGGCCGGCAAGGTGCCCCACACCCGGGTTGTTTGCATAAGGTTCAAATAATTGCAAAGTGAGATGATAACAGCAATGGTTACTAATAAGATAATTGAATTTTTTGAAATATCGGAACAGGAAGTCAACGGCTTTGAAAGCGTGGATGAGAAGATAAAATATATTTTTGACCTGTACCGGAGAAAGGTCTTCTTTGACGGAACTAAAAATTTCTTTAACAAACGGATTTTCTACGCCCCGGAGGAAGCCTTGGAGGTGTTGGAAAAGGGCTTTGGACTCCACTGTCAGGAGATGATTTTTTTATTGAAGGAAATCCTTTTATATTTTGGTATAAAGGGAAGAGTCACCCATGGGGATATATATGACTTTGACCTGGGAATAAAAAAGGACAGGTTTATCTCCATATTAATTGTTGACATGGGGACTTATTTCTTTCATATAGACACGCTGCATAAGGCTTTGCTGAAGATTGAAAAAGGAAAGGCAGTAAAAAGTGAAGATGGTGCCATTGAAACCCTTGATATTTATGAGGGGTATTATGTGGTGAAAAAATATGACGGCGACATCAATTTTTATTCTGAAATGATATTCAAGGATGTGGAAGAGAGGTTCAGAATCAACAGGATGGAGCAGACCTACAACAACTCCACAGTCCCCTGGGGTATAATCGCCCCTTTCTATTGGGAGGTAAACCCCGAAAGAAAAGTGCTGTACAACATATTGCAGGATAAGGTGAGGATAACCTACGGCAGAAATGTATACGATTATGACCTTCTGGAATGGGATATAAGTCCCGAGAGCAACTGGCTCTCGGACAAACAGAAGCAAAAGGTAAACAAATGTATTGCTGAAATAATTCAGAACATAGATACCTACATGGAAGTGGCAAAGAGTGCCGCGCCCAAGGTTGATTCGCAGATAAGCCATGAGACCTGTCTTTTCTAGGTGCAAAGGTCTCCGGCTGACAATAAATAAAGAGGTATAACAGGAGGTTTTATGTACAGTTTTTCAGAGGATCAAACAGCTGTCAGAAAGATGATAAATGAATTTGCAGAAAAATATGTCAGGCCAGAGGTAAGGCTCAGGGACAGACAGGCAAAATATCCGGAAGAAATAATAGGCCTTCTGTCCGAACACGGCTATAAGGGTGCAAACATTCCGGAGCAATACGGCGGAGCCGGCCTTGACCCTGTGTCCGCTGTCCTTCTGGTAAATGGGATAAGCAGGGTGGATTCGTCTTTGGGACATATTCTGGAAGTAAACAATTATGGATTTTGCGAGCCCATACTTACCTTCGGCACGGAGGAACAGAAAGAAAGATATCTGCCGGAATTCACTACGGGAAAAAGCGTAGGGGGGTTCGCATATACTGAGGCGGGAGGAAGCGATCCTTCAAATGTAAACTTAACTGCCCTGGAAAAAGACGGTGCATATATCTTAAACGGCAGCAAGATCATGGTTACAAATGCCCGCTACTCTGCTAGCATGCTTGTAGTAGGGCGTACTGCAAAGACGGAAAATCTGTTCTATGGACTTACCTTCTTTATTGTTGACATGAACAAGGCCGGAATAACAGTAGGAAAGACAGAGGATACGATGGGACAGCGCTCCATTGAAATGTGCGAGGTCAGCTTCGAAAATTGCATAGTTGAAAAGGACAGGGTTCTGGGTAATGTGAACGAAGGCTTCAAGGTGCTGATGACACTTATGAACAAAATGAGGATATCCGTTTCGGCCATGGCGCTGGGAATAGCGGAAGCAGCCCTGGAAGAGGCCATGAAGTTTGCAAATGTCCCTTACCGTGACGGAAAGCCGCTGTATGAGATACCTTCTGTGAAAAACTATATCTCCGAAATGGTATCCCACATCAATATTATGAAGCTGCTGGTATACAGTGCTGCGGAAACAATCAAAGAGGATAATCCGGAAACAAGATTGAAATCCTTGAATACGAAACTGACGGTTTGCGAATATGCAAAGGACATATGCGACAAAGCCCTGCAAATACACGGAGGCTGCGGGTTTATTTCCGATTATGACATAGAAAGGCTGTACAGGGATGTGAGAGCCACCACTATATTCGGATTGACCAGTGAAAGAGCCAAGTCTTCAATAGCAGATATGTTTATAAAAAGATATTTGGAAAATGGTGATATATAATGTTTGAGGTTAATGGAGGAAGGCTTGCAGCAATAGCCTTGAGAAAGCTGGGGATCAACAGGATATTCGGGCTGATTGGCTATCAGGCCACTTATCTTTTTGACGGTTTTGATGAAGAGGGCATAGAAATATTCGATGTGCGGCATGAACAGGCTGCAGTACATATGGCTGACGGAGCAGCACAGGTCACCGGGGCGGTGGCGGTGGCGGTGACTATCGGAGGTCCCGGTTTTACCAACGCAATATCTGCGGTTTTAAAGGCACAGACCTCAAATAGTCCCCTGGTGGTAATTACAGGAGCGGCTGAGCCCTTTAAAAGAGATATTGGTGCAATGCAGGAAATAGACCACTGGAATATGGTGAAGGATTATGTAAAATGGTCTGTTGCGGTTCCAACGGCACAGAGGATTCCGGAATATATATACAAGGCTGTTCAGAGAGCGGTTAATGGAAAGCCCGGAGTTGTGGTGCTGGCTATGCCTGTAAATATTCTCAGTGAAAAAGTGTTGCTGGAGGACATTAATTGGCCAGGTGATGAAATAACAAAAAGAAAGCTGATCCACCCGGAGGTTAGTGATGTCAAAAGAATGCTGGAGCTGCTGAACTCCTCCAGGAAGCCGATAATAATTGCGGGCAGCGGGATGCTGTATTCACATGCCCAGGAGGAATTGCAGGCCTTTGTTGAAAGGTCCGGAATTCCTGTTTATACAATAAATGCCGGAAGAGGAAGCGTGCCTGACGGGCATGAGCTTGCCTTCGGACTTGGAAGGCCGTTGGAGGGAGGGCCGCAGCTATATGGCTTCAAGAATGCCGATACGGTGATAATAATGGGCTTGAAGCTGAATTTTACAATTGGCTATGGGAAGCCTCCAATATTTGACGGAAAACAGAACTTTGTCCAGATAGATATTGATCCTGAAGAACTGGGCAGAAGCGGAAGAAAGCTGGATGTGGGAATAGTGGGTGACCTGAAGGAAACCTTGAAGCTGCTGCGCGAGGAAGTGTCCAAGGTCAGCCTGCCCTCATATGCCCCCTGGAAACAGGAGTTGAGAGCCAGGGAAGCGGAATATTGGCAGGAGTTTAATAAAACCTATATGGGATATACAGGTGACAAGGTAAATCCTGCAGAACTTATAAACTTGATACAGAACCAATTGCCTCCTGATTTTATCAGTGTTGTTGACGGATCAAATGCACTGTTCTGGGGGCTTTTGCTGTTGAAATGCACTAGCGTGGGCCATCAGATAATAGGCCCCAGCGGAATATTGGGCCCCATGGGTACCGGTTTGCCGCTGGCACTTGGAGCGAAGGCGGTTCAGCCGGACAAGACAGTATTGCTGTATACCGGCGATGGTTCGCTTGGCTTCAATCTGGCTGAGCTGGATACTGCAATAAGGCTGGGTATAAAAATAATAATAGTGGTTCACAATGACGGCGCCTGGGGCCTGCCCAAGGACACCCAGAACAGACTGTTCAAGAAAGAAAACTATGCCGTGGACCTTGGTCTCACAAGGTATGACAGGGTTGTTGAAGCACTGGGAGGCCATGGAGAGCTTGTGACCTGCACAGAGGAAATTCTTCCTGCTGTGAGGAGGGCTTTGGAGGCAGAAAAACTGGCCTGTATAAATGTAATTATTGAGGAAAGCATTATGAGTCCAGGTACAAGGCTGTTGTCACTGATAGAGACGGATAACAGCAATAAGGGCTGATAAATAATAAGCTTGTTATAGGAAGGGGGACAATATTCATGGAAAATAATTTGAATGTACTTAGACAGGAGATAGACGATATCAACTTATCAATATTGGATTTGATTAATAAAAGGACCTTGCTCCTTCAGCAAATAGGGAAACTGAAAGATGAATATTCAATGGAGTACTTTGACACCGAGAGGGAGGCAAAGATGCTGGAGAATATATTCAATCACAACAGAGGACCTCTATATAACGAGCTTGTAAAGGACATATTCAGCTCAATATTTTCAACCTCACTTAAATATATGGGTATTACCAAAGAAAAAAAGCTGCTAATCAGCTCAGAATCCCAGGAGAAATTCAAGACCATCAGGGAGATATTTGACCTGCCGGATGACTCTCCTATTATAATAGCAGGGCCTTGTGCGGTTGAAAACATAGAGTACCTGGAAAAAACCGCCCGATTTTTAAGGGACAGGAATATGAAATTTATACGGGCAGGGGCCTATAAGCCAAGGACTTCTCCTTATGACTTTCAGGGAATGCGGGAGGACGGCCTGAAGATACTTCACGATGTAGCCAGGGAATATCAGCTTTACACTATAACGGAGGTAGTTGATACAAGGGATGTGGAGCTGGTATCCAAGTATGTGGATGTTCTGCAGATAGGCGCAAGGAACATGCAGAATTTTGAGCTGCTGAAGGAAGCCGGTCGGAGCACCCGGCCTGTCCTGCTTAAAAGAGGAATCAGCGCCACAATACAGGAGCTGATGTTTGCTGCGGAGTATGTGGTGGTAAACGGCAACAGGAATGTCATATTGTGCGAACGGGGAATCAGGACAATTGAAACAAAGACCAGAAATACTCTGGATATTTCAGCTGTACCAATCATAAAAAAGGAGACCGGCTTGCCGATAATTGTTGATCTGAGCCACTCCCTGGGAAGAAAGGATATAGTAAAAAGCATTGCGGCAGCAGTCCTTGCTGCAGAGGCTGACGGAATAATGGTTGAAGTGCACCCTTATCCGGAGCTTGCCCTTTCAGACAGTAAGCAGCAGTTGAATCTTGAGGAATTTGACGAGCTGCTGAGTTCCATCAACAGAAATGTCAGTGTGCTGAAATGATTTTATTGGTTATTGATTGCCCGGTGACTGGTTGATATTTGGCTGGTTATGTCCGGGTAATGCGGGAGGAAGTTGAGCATTGAGGACTATAGTCTGCATTAAGCAGGTGCCTGAGACAAATGAAGTTAAAATTAACAGTGAAAGTAATTCTCTTATCCGTGAAAAGGGAAATATGACAATAAACCCTGTAGATATGTATGCCCTTGAAGAGGCCATACGGCTCAGCGGGGAGACCTGTGGCAGCTCCACAGCAGTGAGTATGGGCATACCTGAGGTTTCAGAATTGCTGAGAAATGCAATAGGGCTGGGAATTGATGAGGCGGTTCTGTTAAGTGACAGGGCCTTTGCCGGTGCCGATACCCTTGCCACGGCCTATGCACTGTCAATGGGAATAAAAAAGCTGGGGGACTACGACCTGATAATCTGCGGAAGGAATTCCACCGATGGTGATACGGGGCAGGTTGGGCCCAGCCTGGCTGAAAAGCTTGGAATACCTCATATTACATGCGTAAACAGGATAATTGAGACGGGGACGGATTACATAAGATGCAGCCGGCTTTCAGAAAACGGACATGAAATAGTTGAAATGTCTTTGCCTGGATTAATTACGGTTGTAAAGGGAATAAATGAGCCGCGGCTGCCGTCGCTGACCAGGATGATGAAGGCAAGAAGGGCTGATATCCCCATACTTACAGCCGGGGATATCAAAGCGGACATAAATCTTTGCGGCTTCACGGGCTCACCTACAAAAGTTGTAAGCACCCATGTCCCCCTAAAGGAGACAAGCATTGAAATGTTCGCCGGCAGTGAGGAGGAACAGGCACAACTGCTGATTGAGAAGCTGAACCGCCTGTTGTAAAAAATCTACTTTTTGAGGACCTTATGGCTAAAATATCCATTTCAAATGAAAAGTGCATAAAGTGTAAAGTGTGCATACCCTCCTGTGCTTACAATATGATAAGCTTCTGCAATCAGGAGCTTACCATAGGTGAAGGCTGCACCTTCTGCAGAAGCTGCATATCGGCCTGCAAATATGACGCTATCACTATAACAGGGGAGGAAGGAGCCGGTCAGAAAGGAAACGCCTCCCACTATAACGGTGTTATGGTATTTGGAGAATACTCCGAGGGAAGGTTTTCAGGGGCGGTTCCAGAGATACTGGGAGAGGCCCGGAAAATTGCCGACAAGCTTGGAGTCCAGGTTGCCGCCGCCGTACTTGGCGGCGGTGTGACTGACTATGCGGGGGAGCTCATAGCCGGAGGTGCAGACAAGGTATATCTGGTGGACCATCCCTTGCTGGAAAAGTTCAATGACGATGTGTATACGGATGTTATAACTCAAATTGTAAAGACATATATGCCTGAAATATTTATTATTGCCTCCACTATTCACGGAAGTTCACTTGCAGCCAGGGTGGCCTCCAGACTTGGCACAGGGCTTACGGCTGATTGCACGGGGCTTGAGGTGGACACTGAGACAAGGCTGCTCAGACAGACCCGGCCAACCTTCGGAGGCAATCTGCTGGCAACTATCATATGTCCCGAGGCACGGCCACAGATGTGCACGGTGAAGCCAAGGGTAATGCAGAAGCTGGCCCCGGATTATTCAAGAACAGGGGAGATAATCACTCCACAGGTCCATATCAGGGAAAGCTCCAGATTAAGGATCATAGAAAGGATTGTCAGCGCCGGGGTGAACTGCAATCTGGAGGAGGCAGAAATAATAGTTTCAGTTGGCAGGGGACTTCAGAGCCCCAATAATCTTAACATGATAAAAGAATTTGCCAATGTACTGGGAGCTTCTATAGGAGCCTCCAGAGCGCTGGTGGATATGGGCTGGCTGGAGTACAGCCAGCAGGTGGGACAGACCGGAAAGACAGTAAGGCCAAAGATATATTTTGCCTGTGGAATATCCGGAGCAATACAGCATCTGGCAGGAATGCTTTCCTCAGACTTCATAGTAGCCATAAACAAGGACCCCGACGCTCCCATATTTAAAGCTGCCAATGTTGGAATAGTAGGAGACCTGACCAGTATCATACCCACTCTTACACTGGAATTAAAGAGATTGTTGAAAAAATAACCGGACAGCAGATTTAGCTGCCGGATATTTTAACAGCTCTGCAAGATTTTTAAGAGTATAGGAATTTATATATATTGGATATAGTTGTAAGCGTTGATACTACTAAAATATAAGCAATACACTATAAATTTCCAACTGATAAATTCCTTGTATTTTAACCCTTCTTTATGTATCAGCCGGGATTTTTCTTCAAAAAAATCTGCTTCTGGCCGAATGCATCAGGTTCCATCAATTGTATTTCAGGAATAAATTCATTTTCTCCACATATGTTTAACAATAGAGACTTGTCGTGCGTTTTGGACTAAATCCGGCGGCAATACAGGATATATAAGGGCATGCGGGCATTCTGGCCGTCCTGCGTCATGCAGGGCAAGGTTACTGTATGTTACTGCAGACGATTATTTACACAGACTGGGAAAATCCTGTATAATAATAATACATATTTAATTTACATATTATAGTATTATAGTAACAAGCAGAACTCTGGCAATAATTGGTTACGAGGAAATTTCAAAATGACATTGAGTTATGAAATAAGCTCCGGGCTTTTAGACAGAGGTGCCTGTATTGTTGGCTATGCCGACTTGTCAGGTATTCCGGAAGAAAAAAGATGGGGTTACGGGTATGGTATAAGCATTGCTGTTGAATTAACGCCCGCCATTATTTCAGGTATTGAAAACGGCCCTACATTGAAGTATTATGACGAGTATTTAAAAGTCAACACTCTGCTCAACGAGCTAGGGGAGTATTCTGAGAGCCAGCTTAAGAGCAGAGGTTTTGAAGCCCTGGCATTAACTCAGAAGGTTGTTGAGCTTGATACGGAAACGAAGAGCACCCGTCTGCCCCATAAAACTGTTGCTACAAGGGCAGGTATAGGCTGGATAGGTAAAAATGCCATGCTGGTGACGGAGAAAAGAGGTTCCGCAATCCGGTTGACAAGTGTACTTACAAATTGTCCGCTGGAGGCAGGAACTCCCATCAACAGTTCCAGGTGCGGCAGCTGTATGGTTTGCAGGGATGTCTGCCCGGGAAGCGCCATAACTGGACGGGAATGGAAAGTGGAACTGGAAAGAGCTGAATTGTATGATGCATTTAAGTGCCGTAAGACTGCCCGGGAGAGGAGCCGAAGAATAGGTGTGGATGAGAGTCTTTGCGGACTATGTATTTTGAAATGTCCATGGACTCAGCGGCATTTGAATAAACTGCAGCAAACGACCTGACAAGTACTTTTGAACCTATAAAATAAATTTGACTGTTCAGCTTGATTCATCAACCTGTGCCCATCATCATATAGGAGAGCAGAAATAAAATCTCCCGACAAAAGACCTGAATCTATACGGAAGCCATGTGGACAGACAATGTATTTCATTGCTTGTTTTTGTAAGTTAAAGTATAGGACCGATCGGAGTTGGAGGGGTTTTTTTGTTTCTTGTGTCATGTATGCCATGAAAAGCTGCTTATGACTGGCAATACCCAATAAGATACATATTTTTTATAACAACCAGGGGCTTCGCTATTTTCAGCAAATAAAAAGGATTAAGTTAACAAAATTTTTTAGAATCCACCATAGTAAACCCAATATATGGTAAAAATATACTAAATATTACAAATAATACATAAAATTATTGAGAAATGGGAGGTATTCCAGTGATTACCTATAAATTAAAAAAAAATACGCAGAGATAAAGGGTTAACGCAAAAACAACTGGCACAAATTTCAGGAGTAAGTAAAAGCATGATATGTGCAATTGAAAATGCACAAAAACATCCTACGGTTCCGGTAATATGCTATCTGGCCAGAGCTTTAAAGGTTGAAGTAACACAGTTATTCGAGTATTCAGCAAGGTGATAACCTTGCTTTTTTTAATGCGCATAAACATACAGTCAATATCCCCAAATAAAATTGGAGAGTAATTATGTCCATATTGTAAATTTTAACATATAATGGTATGATAAGTAATATATAGGTGAAAATAGTCGAAATTACGCAGATTGGTATGCGTAAGCTACCTCTGAAACCTGTGTTCCTCCTTTGTTTTCCGGTTAGATTACCCGATTTAGAGAACAAAAGGTATCATGCTAATGTGACATAATATTTGAATACCCTTAGAGTGATTGACTTTCTTTATTTGGAGGTATATTGATGGATAAGATTGCACGTTTGATTTTTAAAGGTATCCCCTCCGGGAAAATTGACAGGGAGCTGGGAGTGGAGATTCTGAAATTGTTGAAGCAGCAGGAGGGAATGCAAAAAAAGCAGGACATTGCAATCATAGGTATAGCCTTCAGACTTCCTTCTGCAAATGACCTGTCTGCCTTTTGGGAAAATCTTAAAAGCGGCAGGGATTGTATCGCAGATTTCCCCCAAAGCAGACAGGCGGATGCTGACGACCTTATCCAATATACATATGTCAAGGACAGAAGGGCTGTCAAATACTGCCCGGGCGGATATCTGGAGGATATAGACAAGTTTGACTACAGATTTTTCGGCCTGTCTCCCAAGGAGGCGGGCTTAATGGACCCAAATCAAAGGCTGTTTCTTGAGACGGCGGTAAAAGCTGTGGAGGATGCAGGCTATGGGGGAGATAAGCTTGGCAGAAGCTCTACGGGATTATATGTGGGATATTCGGGTTGGCCCATGTACGGACAGTTTATTTCCCATGCAGAACCTGATGCCATGTCCTTGTCGATGTTGGGGAATATATCAGCTATCATTGCGGCAAGACTTTCAAATCATTTAAATATAAAAGGTCCCAGCATGCTGGTGGATACCGCGTGTTCCTCTTCTCTCACCGCACTGCACCTGGCCTGCAGGGGTATTGCCGACGGTGATTGCACACAGGCGATAGTGGGAGGAATAAGGACATTGCTGCTGCCGGTTGACGAGACTATAAAGTATGGCATTGAATCCAGGGATTTCAAAGCAAGGCCTTTTGACGACAATGCGGACGGTACTCCATTGAGTGAAGGAATTGCGGCCATTCTTATCAAGCCTTTGGGAAAGGCGGTACAGGACGGAGATAATATCTACGGGGTAATCAAGGGGAGTGCCGTAAACCAGGATGGCTTCACTCAGGGCTTTGTAACGCCCAATGCAGCAGCTCAGACAGAGGTACTGCAAAGTGCCTGGAGTGATGCGGGTATAGACCCTGAAACTATTTCATACATAGAAGCTCATGGAATAGGAACCAGAATCGGTGATTCTCTTGAAATTGAGGGAATCAGCAAGGCCTTTAAAAAGTATACGGACAAAAAGCATTTCTGTGCCATTGGTGCCTTGAAAGCCAACATTGGCCACACCGACAGCTGTGCCGGCCTGGCAGCCGTTATCAAGGCCGTACTGGCGCTTAGAAACAGGCAGCTTCCGCCTGTTGCAAATTTTATTACTCCAAACAGCAATATCAACTTTTCACAGTCTCCGGTTTATATAAATGAAGAATTAGCCGACTGGGAATGGACTGGAGGCCCTAGAAGGTGCGGCGTAAGCTGCTTTGGCTTCGGGGGCTCAAACTGTCATGTGGTGCTGGAGGAATATTTGGACCAGGATGACAAGACTTCCCACCCGGAAAAGGATAAAAAAGCCGAGCCGGTCAAGGACAGTGATTTAAACATATTTACCCTGTCCGCCTATACCACCGAGGCTCTTTCCCGGAGTATCCGAACCTATCAGGCTTTTATCCGCAAAGGAGGCTTCAAGCCCTTAAAGCTGGAAGACATATGTTATACGGCAAATACAGGCCGTGGCAGCTACAATGTAAGGCTGGCCCTATTGGTCAAGGATAAGGGAGAGCTTGAAGAGAAGCTTCTGAGCCTTGATGCGGATAACCTTCACACAAGCCTTGAACAGGGTTTGTTCTACAAATATCACAAAAAGCTTGACAATGGAGCGGTTGACGGACTGGCGAGGGACGCAGCCTTAAAAATACAGGAACTGCTCCGTGGAAACGTCCAAAGCAGCCAGTTGTATGAAGAACTCTGCCTGCTGTATACGGAAGGTGCAAAAATAAACTGGGAGGACTTGAATTCTGGCGCGAGAAGGAGCAGAGTAAGTCTTCCGGCATATGAATTTGACAGGCACAGGTGCTGGATTAAGGTTCCGGACCAGGGCCTGCAGCGGGAGGCCAGGTCTGAAGAATTACTGGATAACATATTAAGTGAGGATATAAGCTTCAACTTATAGCTTCAGTATTGAAACCGGAATTTTACAAGAATTATTTTGTGTGACGTGGAGGAATCCTATGATTCGGACAATACAAGAGCTATTTGAGGAGCAGGCTGAAAGAACACCTGAAAATGCAGCAGTTGTTTGTGGCGGCAGGACATTGACATACAGTGAGCTAAACCTTCGGGCAAACCAGCTGGCAAAAATATTGAGGCAAAAAAACGTGGGCAGGGACGCTGTTGTGGGTATTATGGCGGAGAGGACTTTGGAAACGGTCATAAGCCTTCTGGCGGTATTGAAGTCTGGTGGCTGTTACCTGCCCATAGGGCCGGATTGGCCCTATGCCAGAATAAAGTACATGCTTGAAGAGGCACAGGTATCTGTGCTGATAGGACAGGGCAGCCTGCCCGAAAACATTGGGTTCCACGGCTGCGTTGTGGACAGTCGGGATAAGAGTAGTGCAGGGGAAACTGTGTCAAATTTTCCTGCAATCAATGCTTTAGAAGATTTGTGCTATGTTATTTTCACCTCGGGTTCTACCGGAAAGCCAAAAGGGGCCATGGTGGAGCACGGAAATGTTGTAAATCTGGTAAATGCCCTGTCAAAAGAAATATATTACAGGTATTCGGATAGGGTGCATAATGTTGCACTGGTAGCCCCTTTTACCTTTGATGCCTCCATAAAGCAGATATTCCCATGCCTTCTGCTGGGGCATACGCTTTATATCGTGCCGGAAAATGCGCGTCTGGACGCGGAAGAACTGGCAAACTTTTTCCGTCTGCACAGTATTGCTATAACGGACGGAACCCCAGCCCATCTCAAGCTCTTGTCCTGTATCCCATCAGATTTATATAAGGAAATAAAGATAAAGCACTTTATCATAGGAGGAGAAGCGCTTCCTATAGCCACGGCCCGGGAATTTCTCAAAAAATTTCACTCCAGGCCTCTTATGTCCAATGTTTATGGGCCCACAGAATGCTGTGATGTCACGACATCCTTCACTTTTAATGTCAGTGATTTGGAGGAGCTGGAGGAAGTGCCCATCGGATACCCCGTTGAAAATGCTCAAACGTATGTGTTGGGAGAGGATATGTGTCCGGTATCCGCGGCACAGACAGGAGAGCTTTACATAGGGGGCCGGGGTGTGGGCAGAGGCTATCTGAACGGCCCTCAGCTGACAGCCCAAAGGTTTATGGAGAATCCATTTGCTCAAGGCCATAGGCTTTATAAGACGGGTGACCTGGTGAGGCGGCAGGCGGACGGACTCCTGTATTACATAGGACGAACGGACCACCAGCTGAAAATCCGGGGCTTCCGTATTGAACCCGAAGAAATAGAAGCAGAGCTTTTAAATTGCGGCCTGGTTAAAGCAGCGGCCGTCAAGCCGGTAAATGGCTTGACGGAGGAAAGGTGTTTGTGCGCCTTTTACGTTCCGGCAGAGGATTGCAGCTCTGAAGAAATCAGGGCGTACCTGGCAGAACATCTGCCGTATTATATGGTTCCTTCATATTTTGTAAAAATGGAGGCTCTGCCCCTGACCGGCAATGGGAAGACAGACAGGGATGCACTTCCTGAGCCTGATATTGCAAGGGCAGAGGAAAGTAAAAATTACGTGGCACCCCGGGACGAAGCGGAAATAGTGCTTGAGAAGCTGTGGAGACAGGTGCTGGGAGGTCTCCGGCACATTGGAGTACTTGAAGATTTTTTTGTGCTGGGTGGCCACTCTCTGAAGGCAAACCAGCTGTCTGTGCAGATTGAGAAGGAGTTTTGTGTCAGGCTTCCTGTCGCTGCTATTTTTGCCAATCCAACTATAAGGTCAATGGCCGCCGCCATTAAAAGCACCGCCAGAAGCAGCCGGAAGGGGCTGCCGACGGCCGGAAACCGGGAGCATTACCCCCTGTCTCCCTCACAAAGATGGATATATATGTCCCATTATATGGCTGGCGGGGATATAGCCTGGAACATGCCGGGAGTAATCCTCATAGAGGGCAGTCTGGACAGGGGACGGCTGGAAGCTGCCTTTGAGAGCCTTACTGTGAGACATGAGATTTTAAGGACAGCCTTCCGGCTCCAGGACGGAATTCCTGTACAGCGAATCCAACAGCAGGTTCAACTGTCAATACAGGACATAGAGCTGGCGGAGCTGGAGTGGATGAAGGAGGCGGAGGATGTAAAGGCTTTTGAAAACAGGCTGGTCCCAATGCTCCAGAAGTTTGTCCGGCCTTTTGACCTGGATTGTGTGCCGCTTATGCGGCTGGGGCTTGCCGGTCTTTCGCAGGAGCGTCATGTATTGTTTTTGGATATACATCATATAATTTTTGACGGGGTTTCAGTGGAGATTTTCACAAGAGAACTGCTGGAGCTATATTCCGGAGGCCAGCTGCCACCGCTGGAAATCCAATATAAGGATTTTTCCCAGTGGGTGAATAGGGAAATAAGCTCCGGCAGCTATAAAAAGCATGAGGACTTTTGGAGGAATACACTGTCTGGCAGCATACCTTTACTTGACTTCCCCTCAGACTATTATAAAACGCGTGTTTACGACCCCAAGGGAGACCGTGTCACGGCTGTGCTGGGACCGGATTTGAACAGGGGAGTGAAAAGCCTGGCGCTGGAAAAGAAGGCTACCTTGTTCATGGTTCTGCTCACCGCATACAACATATTGTTATACAAGTATACCGGACAAAAGGAATTTGCGGTAGGTACGTTTGTAGCTGGAAGACCTCTGGCAGGGCTGGATAATACAATAGGCATGTTTGTCAATACGGTTGTCCTGAGGAATTTTCCAAAGGGAGCCGCAACCTTTGAAGATTTTCTTGCAGAAGTAAGGGAAAATTGCCTTAAGGCATATGAGCACCAGGACTACCCTTTTGAAGAAATACTGGCCAGGCTGAGATATAAAAGAGAGCCCGGCAGAAACCCGGTATTTGATACCATGCTCCTTTTACAGAATTTTGCTGCCCCAAGGCTCACTGCAGAGGGGATTGCCATGAGCAGGTATGATTTGAATCTGGAACTGGCTCCTTTAGACATGATATTGGAGGCCCGTGAAGAGGAAGAGGACTTAAAGCTTGTATTTACCTATAAGACCAGCCTTCTGAAGAAGGAAACGGCAGTGAGGGTTGTTGATGACTATATAAAAATTCTAAGGAGTGCCGTCACTGACAGCAGATTGAGAACAGATGATTTTCAGGCTGGAATAAGAAAGGAAAGGCTGGAAGATGTCCTGAGCGGAGAACTGGAATTTAATTTTTAAAAACATTTCAAAATCTTTTATATGATAGGGATGATTTTATGTCAAAGGGTTTGGAAGAAAATAGTCCGGGAGAATTAGCCTTCTGGACTGAAACACTGAAGGATGCGGCAGATATGAGAGGTTTTCCTGCTGATTTCAGGAGGGGAAAGCCTCAAAAGCACCTGGGAGTAAGTTACAGGGGGCGGCTTTCCCCGGAATTGGGAGCCCTGCTTGTCTCAATGAGCAACGGCTCTGACTATGCACTCTTTGTTTTATTGTTGACGGGTGTACAGTACCTGCTTGGAAGCTATCAAAATGCTGCGGAAACAATGGTTGTAATGCCTGTATTCAGGCAGAACAAGCAGGCAGAGCTGCTCATTAACAGGATACTGCCCCTTGTGAGCAGGCTCTCGGGGCAAAAAACCTTTAAGGAACTGCTGACCAATACAAAGCAGGTGGTAACCCAAGCCAACTCAAATCAAAATTTTCCGGTTTTGAATTATTTGGGTCTCAACCCGGGGGAAGGCGGCCGGCCTGTCCTGAGTACCTGTGTTTTGCTTGAAAATGTTCAGGACAGAGCATATCTGGAAGACTTCGACCAGGATATTCTGTTCATTTTTTCAAGAAATGAACAGTTAATTGAGTTAACCATTGAATACAACGCCCTTTTGTACAAAGAGGAGACAATCGGGAATATATTCGGTCAACTGAGTGCCTTCTTCAGTGTTGCTGCAGAAAAGCCTGCAAAGGAACTGTCGGTGGATGAAATAATCACTCCGGGACAGAGGGCAGGTATTCTGCAAAAACTGCAGGGGCTCCAAAACTCAAAAAAGATGTCCCCGTCCAGCCACAGCAGGGACCAGGTTGAAGAAAGGCTTATAGACCTTCTGAAACGGCAGCTTGGAACGGAGGAAATAAGTCCTGAGGACGATTTTTTCTATGACCTGGGAGGAAACTCCCTTATCGCCATAAATGTCATGTCTGTGGTTTCAAAGGAGTTCAATGTTGAAATCTCTGTAGGGGAGATTTTCAGCAATCCCACAGTCCGCAATATGGCTCAATGCATTATTAACGCAGAGGCGGGCAGCTACTCACCCATTCTGCCGGTGGAAAAAAGGGAAAATTATGCTGTTTCGGCAGCACAAAAAAGAATGTATGTATTAAATCAGATTCAGGGAGGCGGTACGGAATATAACATACCCTCCGCTGTCAGTATAATCGGAAGACTGGATATACCAAGAGTCTCCCAGGTATTCGCAAGTTTGATGAAAAGGCATGAAGGCCTGAGGACCTCCTTTGCGCCGGGCCAGAACGGAGAACCTGTGCAGGTTGTTCAGGAAGCTGCCGACCTTAATATAGACTATTTTGACTATACAGAGGAGGGTATCCTGGAGACTTCCCCGGAAGACACGCACAGCATTATCCGGCGATTCATAAGGTCCTTTGATCTTGAAAAGGCGCCGCTTTTCAGGGTGACACTGGTGAAAATGGCACAAGACCGGCATCTGCTTCTGCTGGATGCCCACCATATAATTTCGGACGGGATATCCATAAACATTATTACAAGGGAATTTTTAAGTTTATACGAAGGCAAGAACCTTCCTGAGCTGAGGATACAGTATAAGGATTTTTCATGCTGGCAGAAGGAAATGCTGGACAGTGAAGCCATGCTCAGGCAGGAAGCTTATTGGCTCAATGCTTTTGCAGGAGAGCTTCCGGTGTTGGACATGCCTGCCGACTACCCCCGGCCTTCCGTGCAAAGTCTGGAAGGCGGAACAATAACCTTTCTGGCTGACGGTGAACTGACCGGCAGGCTGAAGGAGCTGGCTGCGAAAACAGGCTCCACCCTTTACATGGTATTACTGGCGGCTTATGTGACCCTGCTTCATAAATATACCGGGCAGGAGGACATTGTGGTAGGTGCTCCGGTCGCGGGCAGACTTCATGCCGACCTTGAAAATGTCGTGGGCATGTTTGTAAATACTCTGGCTATGAGAAACCGCCCGAGCCCTCACAAGAGCTTCCTGGAGTTTCTGATGGAAGTAAGGGAAAATACTCTCCTGGCCTTTGAAAACCAAAGCTATCAGTTTGAAAAGCTGGTAGAAAAGCTGGAGGTAAAGAGGGATATGAGCAGAAATCCCATATTTGACACACTGTTTGTACTGCAGAATATTGAAGCCTCCAGCCTTGAAATAAGTGGGCTTGAATTGACACCTCACAGGTTTGAAACGGGGAATTCCAAGTTTGATATGGTGCTTGCCGCAGAGGAAACTGAGGCAGGCTTGAGTTTTTCATTTGAATATTGTTTAAAGCTTTTTAAAAAAGAGAGAATGGATAAGCTGACTGAGCATTTTATGAATTTGCTCAGATCAATTTCCACCTGCTGTGACAGGACGCTTTCTGAAATGGATATGCTTTCAGACACAGAACGGGACAGGATTCTACTGGACTTTAACAACACTTCCGCAGAATATGACCGGACAAGGACAGTGCTGGATCTGTTTGAAATACAGGCTGAGAAGGAGCCTGGAAATAGGGCGGTCATATTTGCCGGCACCACAATGACCTATGGGGAATTGAATCTGAAGGCAAACCGTCTGGCAGGCTTTTTGAGGCGGGAGGGTGTGCAGCCCGGCAGTATCGTTGGACTGCTTCTGGAGCGGTGTCCCCACATGCTTGTGGGAATATTGGGAGTGTTAAAGGCCGGCGGTGCATATATGCCCATTGACCCTTCATATCCGCCGGATAGAGTAAGCTTCATGCTGCAGGACAGCGGTGCGGAAATACTCCTTACTCAGTCATTGAATGGAAAAAGGCTTGATTTTGGCGGCAGGATAGTCTGTCTTTTAGAGGAAGCCTCATATATGCAAGAGTATGCTGCCGCAGACAGAAAATCGGCTAAGGCCGCTAAAGCGGGCCCACATGACCTGGCCTATGTAATATACACCTCCGGTACAACTGGAAAACCTAAAGGCGTTATGCTGGAGCATTACTCTCTTATGAACAGGCTCAATTGGATGCAAAAAATGTATCCCATAGGCAAAGGGGACGTAATATTGCAAAAGACACCCTATACCTTTGATGTTTCGGTATGGGAGCTGCTGTGGTGGTCCATGCAGGGGGCGGCTGTCTGTCTTCTGAGGCCGGGGGAGGAAAAAGACCCCCAGGCCATAATCCAAGCAGTGGAAGACCACAGGATAACCACAATGCATTTTGTACCTTCCATGATGAACGTATTTTTGGACTACATTGACATAGCACCGGAGAAAAACAGGCTTTTAAGCATGCTTAAAAGCCTCAGACAGGTGTTTGCCAGCGGGGAGGCCCTGACGGTGAGCCAGGCCCGGAAATTTGACAGACTGCTGAATAAACCGGCTGGAACCCGGCTGCACAACCTGTATGGCCCCACAGAGGCTGCCATAGATGTATCCTTCTTTGACTGTTCAAATGCCGGAGAGCTTGAAACCATACCCATAGGAAGGCCTATAGACAACATCTGCTTGTATGTGCTTGACAAAGGCAGGAGGCTCCAGCCTGTGGGAGTGCAGGGTGAATTATACATAGCGGGACATGGCCTGGCCAGAGGTTATCTGAACAGGCCGGAGCTGACTGCGGAGAGATTCGTGGACAATCCCTTCAGACCCGGCGAAAGGATGTACAAAACAGGAGACCTGGCCAGATGGCTGCCTGACGGAAATATTGAGTACCTTGGCAGGCTGGATAATCAGGTAAAAATACGGGGTCTTCGCATAGAAACCGGTGAAATAGAAGCCCAGCTGCTGAAGCACTCCAGTATATCCGAGGCCGCAGTAACGGCAAGAGATGACGGCGGCGGAGGCAAATATATCTGTGCTTATTTTGTGGCCTGCAGGGAGCTGGAAGCTCAGGAACTCAGGGAGCACCTGGAAAGGATGCTGCCCGAATACATGATACCTTCATTTTTTGTACAGCTTGAAAGGCTGCCTGTAACCTCCAACGGAAAGCTGGACAGGAAAAGCCTTCCGGAGCCTGAGAGAAACAATAACTCACACAGTGGGTTTCAGGCTCCCAAAACCCTTGTGGAAAAGAAGCTGGCAGAAATATATCAGGCTGTGCTGGGGGTGGAAAAGGTAGGTATAAACGATAACTTTTTCAACCTTGGGGGGGATTCAATTAAGGCTATACAGGTAACTTCGGCAGCGGCGCAGCAGGGGATCAATGTCAAGGTGTCCGACCTGCTCAGATACAAAACCATAAAGGAGCTCACCGTCAATGCGGACCTGGACAAAAAGCCGGAGCTGGTACACCAGGGACAGGTAACAGGCGGTGTGCCTGTCACGCCGGTGCAGCAATGGTTTTATGAACTGGACAGGGGTTACCCACATTACTGGAACCAGACAAATCTTTTTTCAATACCTGTGACTGCCGATCTGGAATTGCTGGAGAGGGTGTTTGCAAAAGTCATAGAGCACCACGATGCTCTGCGAATGGCATTCAGTTTCCCGGAGGAGGGCCCCCGCCAGTATATACGGCCTGTTGATGCTATTAAGTTTGAATTAAAGGTTGTGGATTTGCGGGGACTTTCCGGTGAAGCCCGTGAACAAAGGCTCATAGAAGCAAGCGAAGAGATTCAGGACGGATTAAGCCTGGAAGCCCACCTTCCCATAAACGCCTGTGTGTTCGAGCTGGGAGCTGACGAACGAAGGCTGTTCATAGCAGTACATCACCTTGTAGTGGATGGTGTTTCCTGGAGAATCCTGCTGGAGGATATTGAAGGTCTCTACAATTCCGCCCTGCAGGAGGAGCTGCCCCTAAAGACCACGTCTTACAAGGCCTGGAGTGAAAAATTGTACGGGTTTGCACTTGAAAACCCTGTTGATGTAGCATACTGGGAGAGTATGGACTTATCTGATATAAAACCCCTGTCGGGTACTGCCAATATTCAGGATAATTATCTCCAGGATTTCAGAACGCTGTCCTTCACCTTGGAGAAAGAACCCTCTCAAGGCCTGCTGGGAAGTGTCCACCGGGCTTATGGCACCGGAATAAACGACATTTTGCTTTCGGCTCTCACCTTGGCTCTCACAGAGGCCCTGGGACAGGACAAGGTGCTCTTGATGCTGGAGGGCCACGGGCGACAGGAGCTTTTCAGGGATGTAAACCTGTCCAGGACAGTGGGCTGGTTTACCAGCATTTACCCTGTTCTGCTTGAAAGTCAGCCCTACCTTGCAGATACTATCGGATTTGTAAAGCAGAACCTTAAAAAAATTCCAGCCGGAGGCATGAACTACGGAATAGCAAGATACATAAAAAAAGACAGGGCACTTGAAGCCATAAAGCCGGAAATAGCCTTCAACTACCTGGGACAGTTCCATATGACCCCGGACGGCAGCCGGGGCTTGCTGTCACTGTGCCGGGAAAGCTGCGGAAGGAGTATCCATCCCGGCAACAGGCATGACTATCTGATTGATATCAATGGCTATGCGGCAGAGGGAAAGCTCCATTTCTCTGTGAAATTCAATGCCGTATATGTCAGGTCTGAGCTGGCTGAGGATATCTGTCTCCGATTGGAAGCTGCGCTGCTTGGCTTGTTTGAGCATTGCACAGCAGTTGCTCAGGTGGCCTCGGCAGATAAGCCCGTGGGGATGGAGCGGTACCAGGTGGAGGAGGAGGGCAGAAAAGAGCTCCGGATAGCTGTTCATAACGAGATTACAGCCTATCTGTGCCATTCTTTGCCAATCAGCGTGATTCTTGCCTATGAACAGATGGAGCCCTGGTTTCACCAGCATTATATGGAAATATTCTCAAAGACAAACGAGAGCGGACGGCTTTACCTGGAATTTGTGGAGCTTCGTGCAGCATACACTGATATGATTCAGGAGGTTTATATGGGCTATGAGCTTCTTGGGGACATTGAGGATATTATTGCTTACATTATTCACAAGATAAACCTGGGCTTCTATGTGATTATACATATTGATGAATACTATATACCGGAAAAACGGACCTATATGAAGGAACATTATGTTCACCATTCACTTGTGTACGGCTATGACAATACCGCCGGGAGGCTAAGTGCAGTGGGCTTTAATGCTCAGCACATGTTTGCCGCCATAAGCTTTGACTATGAGGCTTTCAGACAGGCCTATGCAAGCGGCAGGCTGTACTACATGGATTCCGCACCCTGGGCGGCTACCAATGCTATAGAATTGCTTAGGCCCAGAGAGTACAAATATGCATATCCCTTCAGCCTGGAAAAGTTTATGGACAGGCTCAGGAGGCATCTGGCTTCAAAAGGAGACTTTGCAACGGTATATTCCTTATGGGCTGACAAGGAGACCTTCGGCAAGGAAAATGTAAAATTCGGTCTGGAAGTGTATGATGAAGTGATACGGCATATGGACAACCTTATAAAAGGTGAATTCACAGTGGATTACAGGGCCTTGCATGTGCTGTTTGAGCACAGAAAGGCGGTACATAAAAGGCTCCGCTATATTAATACAGAGTATTGCAGCTCTTGGCAGCAGGACAGGCTTTTAAAACTTGTGGACGGATACGGTGAAATAGTCCAGGAGCTCAACGACGCCAGAAGGGTGTTCTTTGAGCACGCCTTCACCTGGAATGATTCCTTCTACAATCCCTTCCCTCCAAAAGAAATAATCCGACAGGTAATCACACTGCTGCACCAGGCAAGGGACAGGGAAAAAAACCTGCTGCCCCAGATATTAAAGGAACTGGAAGCCGGAATTGAAATGTCCGGTACACATTGACCAGGGGGTGTTTTTAGGTGAAAAGAGACGAATATTTACTTTCCCATCCTCAAAAGAGGGTTTGGTTTACAGAGCAGCTTTATCCTGGCACTCCCATGCACAACATAGGAGGATATCTCAAGGTTCACGCTGCAGTTGCAGCCACTGTCCTTAAAGCTGCCATAGAACGGACCATAGAAAGAACGCCTGCACTCAGGACAAGAGTCTGTAACAGTGCTGACGGACCAAGGCAGTATATAATCGAGCACTCTGATGAGGTAATACCTGTGGTGGATTTTTCAGACTCAGGGGAAGAGGCTTTTTCAAGCTGGGTTGCGCAGGTTATGAAAACCCCGGTGGAGCTGGAGGACAATATACTGTTCCACGCCGCTGTCTTCAGCCTTCCTGACAAGACCGGAGGCTTCCTGCTGAAAATGCATCATATAATATCCGATGGCTGGTCCTTTGGGCTTCTGGGCAAAAGGATAATGGAGGAATACGTCGCCCTGCTTGGGGGTAAAGTGGCGGAGCAGGATATTGAAGCCTCTTATCACGCTGACTATCTGCCCAGGGAGAAGGAATATTTGAAGTCTGAACGCTTTCTTAAGGACCGGCTTTTTTGGAGGGAGAAATTTGTCACAGCCAACGAGTATTTTTTACTTAACAATTCGGGAGTACTGGAGGGCAGAAGAATAAGCTATGAATTAGCTCCGGCATTGTCAGAAGCATTGAATAAGCTTTCTGCCCTTCACAGGATTTCTCCCAATACCATATTTGTGGCTGCAATGGCACTGTACCTGCATAAATCCACGGGACTCGAGGATATTGTCCTGGGAACGCCTGTAGCCAACAGGTCGGGGAGAAAGGAAAAAGCAATAGTGGGTATGTTCACCAGTTCGATGCCCCTGAGAATTCAGGTGGAGAAGGAGGACGAGCTGGCTGTATTCCTTAAAAAGGTTAATTCAAATATTCTGGACTGTTTCTTCCATCAGAAATATCCCTATGAATTTATTCTGCAGGATTCAAATCTGACAGGTTCAGGCGCCAGCGGGCTGTTTAACCTGTGCATCAACTTTTATAACGCCCGCATGGAGGGGGAGGCAGGGGGGCTGGAATATTCCTGCCATGAAATACATCCGGGACACCAGTACTATCCCTTGCAGATGGTTGTGCACCAGCAGGGGGGCTCAGGCAGCTTTGAAACAGCCTTTGATTACAGACCGGCGGAATACGACGAATTCCAGATCAATAATATATTCAATTGTATTAACCACCTTTTAAGGGCCTTTGCTGAAAAGCCCGGACAAAAGATAGAAGAACTTGCCCTGTTGCCGCAGGAAACCGTTGACAGGCTCATATACGGCTTCAATGACCGTCAGGCCTCTTACCCGGAGGACATGTGCATTCACGGGCTTATAGAAAGGCAGGTGCAGCAGACTCCCGGGAGGGCGGCACTGGATTTTGACGGCCTGAAGCTGACATACGGGGAAATGAATTGCCGGGCGAACCAGCTTGCCAGAAAGCTATCTGCCCTGGGGGTAGCACCCGGGAAAACCGCTGCTGTCATGACCCGTCATTCCATTGAGACAGTAGTTGCAATCCTGGCTGTACTTAAGGCGGGGGGCGCATATGTTCCCATTGACCCGTCATATCCCCGGGAAAGAATACGGTTTATACTGGAGGATTCCGGCGCAGTTCTGCTGCTGGTTAATTACAGTGTGGAGGATACTGCAGAGTATAAATGTCAGATATGCGACTTGAGAGCAGGGAGCCTATATACCGGAGATGACAGCAATCCCGGTATTCCAGTGAGTCCAGGAGAACTGGCCTACATCATATATACCTCCGGCTCCACAGGAAAGCCCAAGGGCGTCATGGTTGAACACAGAGGACTTGTAAATTACATATGGTGGGCAAAAAAATCCTATGTAAAAAGTATTGAGGATTCTTTTGCTCTATACTCTTCCCTGGCCTTTGACCTGACGGTAACATCTGTATTTACGCCTCTGGCAGGAGGCAACTGCCTGTACATTTATCCCGACGACGGGGATAAGTTCGTGTTGTACAGAATATTTGAAGATAACAGGACCAGCATTGTAAAGCTCACCCCGGCGCATCTTTCGCTGCTCAGGGGAGGCAATTATACCGGTTCGGCAGTTAAAAGCCTGATTGTGGGAGGTGAGGATCTGAAAGCGGAGCTGGCGGATGATATATACAAATGCTTCGGCGGGAAGGTGGACATATACAATGAATACGGGCCTACCGAAACAGTTGTGGGCTGTATGATTCACAGGTATGATCCTGCGGAGTCCGGGTATACCTCTGTGCCTATAGGTGTACCAGCCGACAACGTGCAGATTTACCTGCTTGACCAGGGGCTCCACCCGGTTATGGAAGGTTTGCCCGGGGAAATATACATAGCCGGCGACGGTGTTGCCAGAGGATATCTGGGACGTGAGGACCTGACCGGAGAACGGTTTATTGAAAATCCCTTCATTCAGGGAGGGAGGATGTATAAGACCGGAGATATGGCCAGGTTTGCAAGGGAAGGAATAATCCAATATATGGGGAGGAAGGATTTTCAAGTAAAAATCAAGGGCTTCAGGATTGAAACCGGAGAGATTGAAAGAAAAATACTGGATTACGGAAATGTGGCTGAGGCAGTGGTAATTGACCGAGTGAACCCAACGGGGGAAAAATACCTGTGCGCATATCTGGTTGTGAAGAAACCTGTTGATATTTTGCGCCTGAAGAGGTTTTTGGGCAGTTATCTGCCGGAGTATATGATACCCCAAAGCTTTGTGGAAATGGAGAGTCTTCCGCTCACCGGCAACGGCAAGCTTGACAGGAACAGGCTGCCTTACCCTGAGACAGGTGCCCGGACTTCACAAGCGGAGTATGTTCCGCCTGAAAATCAAGTCCAGGAAAGGGTTGCTGCTATCTTCCAGGAGATACTGGGTATTGAGAAGATAGGACTGGAGGATGATTTTTTTGAAATGGGAGGAGACTCCATTAAGGCCATCCAGATTTCCTCAAAGCTTTTGGGAATGGGCATAAGAGTCAAGGCCAGGGATGTAATGAGCAGAGGCACCATACAAAAAATATTGCAAAATGCCGGCACCGGGCAGGTGGAAGCTGAATACCACGGCGGTGCTGCCCGGGATGGCACAGACCTTTCCCCGGAGTTCAAGGGCACCCCGGTTTTAAAATGGTTTGTCCAACAAAAGCTCCCCCATGCAAACTACTATAATCAATCGGTACTTTTCTCCATAAATCCAGATATTCGTGACGAATGGATTGATGAAGCCCTGGGGGTTGTGCTGGAGCAACATGCTGCGTTGAGTCTGGCCTATGATGAGCAGAAGGAGCTTTTCTCATACGGCACCAGAGCAGAGGCAGCAGGGTTTAAGATCCCACGGCTGGATTTGTCGGAGTTCCCGGAGGATTTGCGGCAAAGTGAATTGAAGGCTGCATGTGTGAAGCTCAAGAGCAATATGGAAATCAAGGAGGGACGCCTGGTAAATGCCTGTATTTTCAAGCTGGGCCGGCTGGAAAGACGCTTGTTTGTCACAATACATCATATGGGTGTTGACGGCGTTTCCTGGAGGATTATTACGGAGGATATGGTAAATGTGCTGTCCTGCAAATCAAGGGGTGTGCAGTACTTGCCGCCTCCTGGGTCCACAGGCTACCACCGGTGGGCAAGGGCCTTGGAAAGGTATGCACAAAGCCGGGCCCTTTTGTACAGGCAGTACTGGGAAGATACGGTAAGGGCGGCCTGTGCCGGAAGTGAGCATATCAGAAACCATGCCCGCAGGCTGTTACAGCCCGGGCAGACCGGGTGCAGAGTTTTGGAGGGGCCTCAATACAATGAGCTTTATATCCCTGAAATAAATAATTCTTACAAATACGGCTTTAGAACCGAAGAAATACTCATAACAGCACTTGTTGAGACCCTTGCTCCCATTTCGGAAAATCATCAGGTGGTAATTGAACTGGAAGGACATGGGAGGGCTGATATTGATGACAATATTGACCTTGGCAGAACTGTGGGGTGGTTTACTTCCATATACCCCGTAAAGTTCCTTATCTCAGAAGGCAATCACCTGTCCCGGTTCAGGCAGGTGAGAGAGGTTCTGCAGCAGGTTCCCCACAATGGCTTGAGCTTCGGCGCCTTAAAGTATGGCCTGGGTCACTTCAAGGAATATGATTCCGGGCAGCAGATCAGATTCAACTATCTGGGCGAATTTGAAAAGGAATTTGGCAATGGACTGCTGACTATAGCCCAGGAGTATACAGGCTGGGATGTTTCCCCACATAACGGACTGAACTGTGTGCTTGAGATTAATATAATGTCTGTGGCGGGAAGGCTGAAGCTGAGCTTTGCCAATAATGAGGAGGTTCTGGGACTGGAGGCGGCTCAAAGGCTAATGGCTGACTATGCCAAAAACCTTGAAGGACTGCTGCTGGGACTGAAGGAGTCTGTGGCAGAGGGCTTATCTCCGGGTGCCGGACAGGTACGGGAGGAAGCCGCCTGTACACGGGAGCAGCAGGAGATTAAGACAACAGCCCAACTTAGTGAAGAGGACCTGGACCAATTATTTAGCTGAGAGTCTTTTATAGTTTAGCTGCATAGAGGAGGCTAGTGCCATAAAGTATGTGCAGCAGGAGGCCATATGATATTTATAAAGAGAGCAGTTTTAATGACAGCTATTGTCATGCTTATATTCCTCATACCTGTTCAGGCCGTTGCCGGAGCAGCAGGCGAAAGCCTGTATGGGGAAATGCCTGTAGATGTGTCCCCTGAAAGATTGAGCCAGGTGGACAGGCTTATTGCAGAAAAAATGCAGCAGGGAAGGCTTCCGGGACTTGCAATGATTATAACCTTGGGTGAGAAGGCCGTATATGAAAAATATTTCGGTTATGCGGACCGGGAAAAGAGGATTCCCGTGGGGCCCGGGACATTATTCGAGATGGGTTCAAACAGCAAGGCCTTTACAGGCCTGGGAATCCTGCTCCTGAGAGATGAGGGAAGGCTTCGGCTGGAGGACCCTGTAAGGCTTTATCTCCCATGGTTTAAGGTCTACTATGGGGGAAAAGAGGCTCAACTGACCATAAGTCAACTGCTGTATCAGAATTCAGGGATTCCGCCCAATGCACTGGGGAAAATAAAGCCTTCGGCCACGGACAGCTCACTTGAAGAAGCAGTAAAGGCCTTGTCAGGTATCCGGCTTGATTTCAAGCCGGGCTCAAGGTACACCTACTCCACCGTGAATTATGATGTTCTGGGACTTATAATCCAGACAGCGGCAGGAATGCCCTATGAGACCTATATGAAGGAACGGGTTTTCACCCCCCTGGGGCTTGATAATACATACATTTTACGGACGGAGGCTGAAAAGCATGAGCTTGCCAGAGGCTACAAATACGGCTTTCTGTCTGCCAGGGCCTATGACTACCCTCAGTACAGAGGCAATGCGCCTGCATCCATGGTTATTTCCTGTGCCCGTGATATGGGCAGATGGCTGATGCTTCAGAACGGTGCAATAAAGGTGCCGGGCTTCAACCTGGCCCTGTTGGAAGAATCCCATGTGCCAAACAGGGCTGTTAGTCCAACACCATACAGTTCCTCCTATGCCATGGGCTGGCATGTTTACCAGAGCGGAGCAGGAGAATTGGTGCATATGGGCTCAAATGCAACATTCTTTTCAGAGCTGATTTTCCGCCCCCGTGAGAAGCTGGGAATAGCAGCCATGTCAAATATCAATTCCTATGCCGTAAGAGACATTGCAGAGGTGACTTCTGACAAGCTTCTGGACAGAAGGGAAAGACCCTTTGCCACGGAGGCAAACAGGGACTTTGACAAGGTATGTACTGCTCTGTTCATTATGTCAGCAGCTTTCGGCCTGGTATTTCTTGCATATCTGTGCAGCATTCTTTTGCAGTTGCTTAAAAGGGAAAGGCGCTTCTCCGGATTTACCTTAAAACGTATTTTCAAGCTAATATTTTCCTTTGTTGTGGTTTTCGGATTCTATGAAGTTCTGAACAATCTGCATGAGGTTATTCCGCAGTTCCGAAAGTACCCCTGGGATTATATCGGAGTATGGGGGCCGTCCAGCACCATACCGGCAGTAATAGGGCTGTTTGCAGCAGGAATGCTTTTCTATATGCAGTTCATGCTGGAGCAGTTCTTCCCTCCCAAAAAGGGGAAGCAATTTTTCAACCTGGTTTCACTTAGTATTGCCAGCGGCTTTGGAAACAGCTTTCTGATATTTGTCATTAACACGGCAGTTGCCAACTACAGGGCATATGACCCTACCTCCGGCGAATATGAGTATCCCGTGTATCTGCTCCTGTATTTCACTATGGGAATAATTGTATATTTATACGGGCAGAGAATATTGAGGGCCAGAATGCTTACCCTGGTCAATGAACTGGTGTACGAAACACGCAGAGACTTAATAGGAAAGCTGCTCAGTACCGGCTTTGCACGTTTTGAAAAGCTTGAAAGGGGAAAAGCGGAGGCATGTCTGAATAATGATACCGAAACAGTCAGTAAATTTGCAGGTACGCTGGTCTTTTTTACAACCAGCATTGTTACTGTGCTTTGCTGCTTTGTGTATCTGGGCTTTCTCAATATTTACGGCTTTCTGCTTACCTTCGGGGCGGTTGCCCTGTGCGGTGGGGCATATGTCCGCTCAGGCAGGAAAGCCGGGAAGCTTTGGGAAAAAACCAGAGATATACAAAATCTGTTCTTCAAATATATAGGAAGCCTTACGGGGGGCTTCAAGGAATTGCGGATAAACGGCAGGGCCAGGGCTGCTTTTGCCGGGGATATAAATGCCGTTCTGGCTGATTACAGACAAAAGCGTACAGCAGGTGACCTGGGCTTTGCCTATGTGTTTGTGTTCGGAGAACTCCTGTTTACGCTGGTTATTGGTTTTGCGGCATTAACCTTCCCCGTCGTGTTCAAGGGGCTTAGTGCAGATACCCTGGCCAGCTTTGTATTCATATTCCTGTATATGTCGGGGCCGGTTACCGGAGTGCTGAATACCATTCCGGATGTCACTCAGGCCTCCATCTGCTGGAAGAGAATAAAAGCCTTCAAGGACGAGATATACCAGGAGGACAGCACTTTTCAGGCTGACAGCCACTACGGACAACCGGAGTTAAAGACCTCCGTCAGGCTTAAGAAGGTAACATATACCTACAGGGGGCAGGAGGATGGTGAATTTACCCTTGGCCCTGTGGACTGGGAATTCCGCAAGGGAGAGCTTACATTTGTAACAGGTGGAAACGGCAGCGGAAAATCTACCCTGGCAAAGCTTCTGACTGGCTTGTATGTTCCCGGGGAGGGAAGTATTGAAGTTGACGAAAGGAAAGTATCCCCTGAGGAACTTGGAAATTATTTTGCCGTTGTCTTCAGTGATTTTTATCTTTTTGAAAAGCTATACGGAATAAATCCTGCGGAAAAGCAGCAGGAAATAGAGTATTTTCTCAAGGTGCTGAAGCTGGAAGAAAAGGTGGGGGTTTCAAACGGAGCCTTTAGTACCACAAGGCTGTCAACGGGGCAAAGAAAGCGGCTGGCACTGCTGCTGGCCCAGGTAGAGGATAAGCCCGTATGCCTGTTTGATGAATGGGCAGCGGACCAGGATCCTGAGTATAGAAGATTTTTTTATGAGATGCTTTTGCCGGAAATGAAGAAAAAAGGAAAATGCATAATTGCCATAACCCATGACGACCGGTACTTTCACCTTGCCGACAGGCTTCTTAAGCTGGAATTTGGGCAGGTTGCAAATGAGCCGGTGCTGAACATGCAGAAGGAATAGCGGAGGAAGAATATGGAGAGTGCTGCTAAAATCGATAAAAACCTGGTAGAGGACGTACTGCCTTTGACAGCCATGCAGGAAGGACTGCTTTTTCACTACGTCAGCAGCCCTGGGAGTCTTGAGTACTTTGAACAGCTAAGCCTCAGGCTGAGGGGAGAGATGGATGGAAACAGGTTAAAGGAGGCCTGGCAGCTGGTTGCAGCTGAGAATGAGATGTTAAGGACGGTTTTCAGGTGGGAGAAACTGGATAAGCCTGTTCAAATCATACTTAAATACCATGATATCCCCTTTGAGGTAGAGCGGCTGGGGAAACTGAAGGAAGAGGAGCTGGAAGCAGCACTTGAAGAAATACGTCTGCGGGACAGAGGACGGCAGTTGGATATACGTACAGCCCCTATGAGGATAAAGCTTATAAAAATAGATAACCTTTGCAGTGAACTCCTTATCAGCAATCATCATATTATCTTCGACGGGTGGAGCAACGGGGTTCTGCTAAGCGAGCTCTTTTCAGCTTATGGCTGCCTTATGGCAGGAACTATTCCCAGTAGAAAACATAAAACAGCCTTTGGTGAGTATGTAAATATAAGCAGGGGGCAGGACACAGGCAAAAACAAGGAATTCTGGAAGTCTTACCTGGAAGGCTTTGAAATCAGGACACCCTTGCCTGTGAGCATAAAGCCCAGGGATATAACCGGGATGGGGGAATATTCCATAAAGCTGGAGCAAGGTCTTGCCGGGGAACTGGCGGAATTTGCACGCAAAATGCGTATTACTGCCGCCGGAGTACTATATTGTGCATGGGGTGTATTGCTGATGAAGTATGGAAACCAGAAGGACGTTGTCTTTGGAACAACTGTATCGGGCAGAACTGCACCCCTGGAGGGAATAGAAAGAATGGCGGGACTTTTTATCAATACTATTCCGCTGAGGCTAAGGGTGGAGGAAGGCACAAGTGTTCAGCAGCTACTGGCCCGCTTGAGCCGGGACCTGATGGACAGGGAAGAGTTTGAGGGCACCCCCCTGATGGAGATAAAGGCCTGTGGCCCTACAGGTACCAGTGAGAACCTTTTTGACACTATAGTAGTTGTTGAAAACTATCCGTTGGATAGCTTCCTGTCTCAGGAAAACCTGCCGGTATCACTGGAAGACTATAAGATGTTTGAGCAGACAAGCTTCGACCTGACTCTTGTAATAAATATTTTCAAGGGTATGAAGCTGAAGTTCTCATATAAAAAGCACGCTTTTAATAATGAGGCTGTTAAGAAACTGGCCGGGCATTATTTGAATGTGCTCAAGGGTATTATTGGGCGGCCTGGTGAGAAAGTGTCAGATATGTGTATTCTTTCTTCCCGGGAGCAGCAGGCCCTGTTTGATTTAAATAATACGGCTGCGGACTACCCTTATAACAGAAGCATTATGTCCCTTTTTGAGGAACAGGTGGAGAGGACGCCGGAGAAGGATGCACTTGTATTCGGCAGCAGCCGGATGTCTTACTGGGAGCTGAACCAAAGGGCCAACCGGCTGGCGTGGACATTGCTTGAAAAAGGTGTGACGGAGGATCAGGTAATTGGGCTCATGGTGGAACGCTCCTTTGAAATGGTAATAGGGATATATGGAATACTAAAGGCTGGTGCGGCATACGTGCCTATTGACCCGGACTATCCTGCGGAAAGGGTAAGGTATCTCCTTGATGATGCAAGGGCTTCAATCCTGCTGACCCAATCGGCTCTTATGGGAAAATACGAACATGCTGCAGGCGGTGAAACCCGGATGCTTGCCATAGACCAGATACTGTCAGAGACAGGTGGCACCCTGGATAATCCCCTGCCAGAATATAATCCCCAGCGTTTGATGTATCTGCTGTATACGTCAGGCTCAACCGGCAGCCCCAAAGGGGCCATGGTGAAAGCCCACTCTTTTGTAAATCTGGTCAACTGGTACACAAGGGAATTTGATATTGATGAAAACAGCAGAGCTTTGCTTATAGCACCCATAAGCTTCGACCTGGTCCAGAAGAATCTCTATGCTCCCCTTATAAAGGGTGGAAAGCTGTGCATATTCGACCCGGGGCTGTATGACTACAATAAAATGTCTGAATTTATTGAAAAGCAGGCTGTAGATATGGTGAATTGCAGTCCTGGTGCCTTCTATCCCCTGTTGGATTTAAACAGGGATACTGGTTTTGAAAAGCTGAAAAGCCTTAAAAAAGTATTTCTGGGAGGTGAGACCATTAATACCGGACGACTTGCAGCCTGGGCTGCTTCACCCTGCTGTGCGGCAGAGCTTGTCAACACATATGGGCCTACGGAGTGCACCGATATCTCCAATTTTTACAGGATTCCTGTCAGGGAGCTGAAGGTGGATTTCACAATTCCTGTGGGAAGAGCTATTGACAATGTGGAGGTATATATACTGGACCAGGACTTGAACCCCGTACCCACAGGTGTCTGTGGAGAACTGTGCATTTCAGGGGCAGGTTTGGGGAGGGGCTATTATAATCATGCCGGACTGACTGCAAGTAAGTTTAAAAAATGGGAGCGGTTTTCAGGTAAAATGCTTTACAGGACAGGTGATACTGCAAGGCTGACGGAGGATGGAAATGTAGAATACATAGGCAGGATAGACAACCAGGTGAAAATAAGAGGCTATAGAGTAGAATTGGGAGAGATTGAAAAAACCCTGGAGGCACATCCTGAGATAACTGAAGCGGTAGTGCTGGACAAGCTTTTTGAAAATGGGGTGAAATACCTTTGTGCTTACTTTACAGCAGCTTCTCCACGGGAAATAGGCGGAGAAGACCTGAAGGAACATCTTGCATCTACCCTGCCCGGCTTTATGATTCCTTCCTTTTATACAAGAGTTGAGGCAATGCCTCTGACTCCCAATGGAAAACTTGACAGAAAGGCCTTGTGGGAGCAAGGCTTTCACATAAGCCAGCATACGGGCACTAAAAAGCCTGAGAATGAGGTTGAGCAAAAGCTGGTGGAACTCTGGCAAAAGGTGCTGGGCATGCCGGTTACAGCCATAGACCACAATTTCTTTGAGGTTGGAGGAAACTCCATACTCATAATGCAGCTTCACGCCGCCATTGAAAAGAATTATCCCGGCAGGCTGGCTGTAACGGACCTGTTTTCATATCCTACCGTAGAAAAACAGGCAGCCGCCATACTGGGAACTACCCAAAAGGCCAACGAAGGAGAGGTTCAGGTTTTGGAACCGGGGGAAACCATGCTTTCTGCAGAATATTTCAGAGTTGACGGCAGCTGTGAAGAGAGGGTGGTACTCAGGGCTGCACTGGATAATAAAACTTCGGAGGATTTAACAGTATATGCCCGGGATACGGGGTTCAGTGTGGAGACTGTATTTACGGCACTGCTTTGCTATCTGCTTTTTGAGATCTCAGGCAGTGAAACCGTTGCTGTAAATGTAGTGGCCGACGGCGGCCGGGTGATGAAAATAGAAGTAAACATACCGGAATGCGGAGGCTTCCAGGGATTGCTCACCAGAGTGCTGGAGCTCCTTAAGCATGGCGGCGGCAAAGTCTTCCCGCAGGAAATGGCTTTGAGCAGGCTGCGGCGGCAGCTCCATAAGCGCAACAGCCTTGTGCCGGTGCTATATCGAAGGGATGAGTCGGAAAAGACAAGCCTGCCGCCCGATATTTTCAACCTTCAGCTGGAATATGCCCAGGAGGAGGGAGCTTTTGTATTTTGCTCCCGGCACAATGCAGCCATGCTGAATGGTGACAGGGCAGCATTTATTCTGGAGGAGTACCTGCGGCTCATAGAACTGTTTGCAGAGGAAAATAAAGGAGGGGCCAAATGAAAAGCTGTGAGAAGGTTGAGAAAGCTGAGAAGGAGATATCCGGGGAAGTACTGGCTGAATTGATGGAAAGGTGTCTGGCAGCCGCAGTGAGCACCAAAAACCGGAATTGGAACCAGGAGGAATATCAAAAGGGAGTGGTTGAACCTTACAGGAAGGTGCAGGGTATATTCTATGACCTTGAGAATAAGGAACGGGAGCCGGTGTGGGAGTATGCCAGGGAGGCCTTGAATATGGTAAGGAGCGTCTTTGAAACAAAGGGACTTTCTTCCGGGGAGCAGCGTAAGTGGTTGGAAAATATCCTGGCAGGTCCTGTGCCGGCGGAGCTGTATCAAGAGTTTGTGGAACCGGGTCATCATATTGGGTAATCCACTTTTAAGGATTTATATCTGGGAGGCATGGAGGAAGAAATATGCTGGAATTTGGTAAATCAAGATTTGGCGGAAGAGAAAATTCCGCTGTTGCAGAAAAGGTGGAGGCTGTATCAGAAAGAGACATGGCGGTAATAGGTATGGCACTTAAGATGCCTATGGCAAATACGCCGGAGGAGTTCTGGAACAACCTGAAGCAGGGCAGGGATTGTGTGGGAGGACTGTCTGAAACCAGGAGAAGGGACAGCGGGGTTTTCCTGCGGAATATGGGCATGGAACCTGCCCTTCTGGATAAAAGTATTGCTGCCTTTCTAAATGAAGTTGACAAATTTGACTGCGGCTTTTTTAAGATATCTCCCAATGAGGCCAATCTCATGGAGCCAAGTCAGAGAATGTTTCTGGAAACCGCCTGGGCTGCCCTGGAGGATGCGGGCTACGGCGGCAATTGCCTCTATGGCTCCCGTACTGGGGTTTTTGTGGGCTATGGCTCAGACCCGGACTATAAAAAGCTGCTGGATGTGCTGGAGCCGGATGCGGTATCCCTTGGAATGATAGGCAACACAAGGCCTGTGATTGCCAGCAGGCTGTCATACCTGATGGATTTCAGGGGGCCCAGCCTGCTTGTGGACACCACCTGCTCTTCATCGCTCATGGCAATTCACCTTGCAGTCAGAGCCATAAGGAACGGAGAATGCGAACAGGCCATAGCCGGTGCCGTACAGCTGCATCTCATACCTGTCAGAAAGACAAAAATTGGGATAGAGGCCTCCGGAGGGCGGGCCAGAACCTTTGACGACAGCTCTGACGGTACGGGGACAGGAGAGGGACTGGGGGCCATACTTATAAAGCCGTTGCACAGGGCAATCCGTGACAGGGATAATATTTATGCGGTTATCAAGGGCAGTGCGGCAAACCATGATGGAGCATCAAACGGAATGACGGCACCCAATCCACTGGCTCAGGAGGATGTCATTGTAAGCGCGTGGCAGGATGCAAGGGTAGACCCTGAAACCATAACCTATATAGAGACCCACGGCACAGGCACAAAGCTGGGTGATCCCATTGAGATAGACGGAATAACCAGAGCCTTCAAAAGATTTACTGGCAGGAAAAGCTTCTGTGCAATGGGAACGGTCAAAACCAATATAGGACATCTGGACAGTGCGGCAGGGATGGCGGGCTTCATAAAGGCCGTACTGTCCCTCAAACATGGAGAACTGCTGCCAAATTACAGCTTCAAGCGGCCCAACAGGAATATTCCCTTTGAAGATACCCCGGTATATGTGAGCAGTTCAGCAGCTCCCTGGGAGACTGAAGGAGGCCCCAGAAGGTGTGGTGTCAGTTCCTTTGGAATAAGCGGTACCAACCTGCATGTAGTGCTTGAACAGGCTCCTGAGAGAAAGCAAGAAAAGTCGGGAAGAGACGTGTCCTCACTGAAAGCTGCCGCTACCACAGCCCATTTTCTCACACTCTCCGCAAAAAGCAGCCAGGCCCTGGTCAGGCTGGCGAAAGCCATGGCTGACTTTATAGATGGAAAAGAGCAGGACATGGACCTGGCGGGTCTTTGCTATACTCTTAATACCGGGAGGGGACACTATCAACACAGGCTGGCGCTGGTTTTTGACAGCCTGTCTGCCCTCTCGTCCAGGTTAAAGCGGCTGGCTGGGGGCACAATGGCTCAGGCAGAGGCGCTTGAGGACACTTATTATGGAGAATTCCGTATTGCACCACCCGGAGCCGGCTTCTCCGTTGAGAAGGATATTACAGTCAGCCGCTTGAAGCAGCTCTCCCAGGAAGCTCTGGAGGTGGTGGAAGTGCTTGGCGGTGGAGGCTGCAGGGATGGTGAAAAACAGAAGGAGCTTTTTAAAAAACTCGGTACTCTTTATATAAGCGGCGCTGAAGTGAATTTGGGGCTGCTGTACAAAGAGGCGGGGCTGTATAGACAAAGCCTGCCCACCTATCCGTTTGAGGCCAGGCGGCACTGGATAGAACTGAAACCTAAAAACCTGGAGGATGCTGCAGAGCTTCCGGGAAAGCGGTATTTTAAGGCGGCAGGTTTAGAGGCCTACCGCTGTACCCTGAGTCCCAATAGTCACTGGATGCTGTCCGAGCACAGGATAATGGGAGATTGTGTCCTGGTGGGAACCACCTTTCTTGAAATGGCCATAAGGGCGTGCAAAAGCTACCTGAAGGACAATACTTTTGAGATTGCCGATGTACTGTTCCTGCAGCCTCTTATTTTAAAGGATAATGAAGAACGGACGGTTCAAACTGTAATAAGAAAAGTGGAAGGCTTTTATGAATTTTCGGTGGAGAGTCTGATAAAGGCTGATAACAGCGGGAATCAAAAGGAGGAGGAACAATGGCGGCAGCATGTGGAGGGCAAAATATATCCGCAGCTTCAGCCTGCCCCTTATAAAAAGGTTATAACGGTGGAAGCCTTGAAGAAAAAATATGAAGACTCCTTTATGATTCCAGACATTGAAGAATACAGCCGCCAGTCGGTTTTCAGCTTTGGGGAGCGATGGAACAATATGGCGGGTATTTATCCGGGGGAGGAGGAGCTTCTGACACTGCTGAAAATGCCCCTTAAATATCAGGGAGAGCTTGAGGACTACACCTTCCATCCTGCGCTTATGGACAATGCCGTTGCAACCATGCCTCTGCTGCAGAAAATCTTCAGCTCAGGTATTTATCAGGGAGATAAAGGGATTTTCCTTCCCTTTTCCTATAAGTCCATAAAGCTTTATTCCCCATTTCCCGTGGAGTTCTATAGTCATGTCAGGCTTAAGGGTGCTCTGCAGCCTGACTCGGAAATCGCAGTCTTCGATATGGATTTTGCAGATGTTGAAGGCAGAGTATTTGCACAAATAGAGGGGTACACCCTGAAAAAAGCCTCCGTGAAAGCCCCTTCCATGGTAATTGGTAAAATGCTCCATGAGATTTGCTGGGTTCCCTTTTCCATGTCTTCTGAGCAAAGCACAGAGAACGGTATGACAGTTCTTTTGTTCAAGGATAGAGGGGGCTATGGGGAGATGCTGGCAGAAAAGCTGAGGAACCTTGGCACAAACCTCATAGAGGTTCAAAAGGGAAGCTCCTTTGAAAGGCTGAGCCACCATGAATACATAGTTGGACATGCTCCCGGGGACTATGAAAAGCTTTTTAAAGTTCTTGACTCAGAGGGAGTAGCAGGGAGGACAGAGCCTTTTAAGCTTGTACAGCTCTCTCCTCTGGATGGGGACCGGAAGGCAGCTTCTTTGGAAAGTCTCAATTATGCAGTGGAGGACAGCCTGATGGAGGTCTTTATGACTGCCAAAGCTTTGCTTTCCGGGGGCAGCAAATGCAGGGAGTTTGTGGTTGTAACCCGGAACGCTTACAGCATACTGCCTGAGGACAGGGAAGTATCGCCTGTCAGCGGCGCGGTTGTGGGACTTGCAAAGGTTATCGAACAGGAAGGTCCGGGCTTGCGCACCGGGTGTATTGATATTGATGACAATACGGCGGTCGGTGAAGTTGCAGAGGATATTTTAAGGAAGGTGCCGCTGTCCTTTACCCTGGCACACAGAAAGGGTACAAGGCTGGTGGAGCAGCTGAAAGAGCTTGATGCGAGCAAGGCAGTGCAGCCAAACGTCATAAAGGAGAATGGCATTTACGTAGTTGCAGGCGGCACCGGAGGAATAGGACTGGCTGTGGCAAAAGGCCTTGCTGAGAAGTGCAGGGTAAGGCTGGTGCTGATAAGCCGTTCGGAAATTACTCAAGGGGAGGCAGGGCAAAAGCTGCCGGAGGAAAAGTACCCGGACTCAAGGTTGCAAAGAAGGCTTGAAGGAATAAGGGAGATTGAGGCTTTGGGCTCCCAGGTGATTTTCTATAGAGCAGATATTGCAGATGAAAAGGAAATGACGGAGGTTTTTGAGGATATTCACCGGAGGCTTGGAAGAGTACAGGGGGTTATTCACAGCGCCGGGGTGGCAGGTGACGGTTTTATTGTTAAAAAGGATGCTCAGGCGTTCAGAAACGGTGTCGCTGTCAAGATACAGGGTACCTGGCTTTTGGACCGGCTTACCAGAGAGGACATGCCGGACTTTCTCCTGCTGTTTTCGTCAAATAATGTATTGATGGGCATTCCGGGGCAATCGGATTATACGGCGGCCAACGGATATCTGAATTCATATGCGGTCAGCAGGAGCCTGGAAACTGGAATGAGGACCACTTGTATAAGCTGGCCTGCCTGGAAGGAGGCCGGAATGGCATATGACCATGGTGTGGCCGCCGACGGTATATTCAAGGCCATCAGCACCTGTGCCGGGGTTGAGGTATTCAACCATACTCTGAGCAGGGAACTGATAAATATTCACGTAGGTGAGGTTAATCCCGGAGGAGCGGTGATGGGCAGAACCATTGGAGATTTAAGGCTGCTGCTGCCGGAGGATGGCAGGTATGGAACGGCTCAGTCTGAAAATCACCGGGACAAACCAGAACCAGCCAAAGGGAACAGAGAGGTGGAGAAGCCTGAAAATACCGTTATACTGCGAGGCGGCAAAGCTGAAGAGTTCGGCAGGACGGAACATGCGGTTGCGTCTGTCTGGCAGCAGGTGCTTGGCTTTGAGGAAATAAATGTGCAGGATGACTTTTTTGACATTGGAGGTGACTCCATACTCATAACCAGAGTGCATTCCCTGCTGGAAGGCCTGTACCCTGGAAGCATTTCGGTCTCAGACCTTTTCACAGAAACTACCATAGCTCAGATAGCCGGCTACATTAAGCGCACTTACCCTGAAGATACGGAAGAAAAACCCCATAAAGAAAAAAACGATAAAGAAACAGCTGAAGCTGGCCCAGGGCTAGGGCTAGGAATAGAAGGCAGTAAAGCCGTACAGACGGAGCCTGTCATGCTTGAACATAAAATACTTGAGCTCATAGCAGGGGTGGAGGGGGGACAACTGGATATAGAAGAGGCTGTTAAAAGCTTTGAGGCAATTGGCTGATACCAGATGCCGGAGGAATGGTTGAAAACCCCGGTGACTGCTTGTGCACCGGGGTTTTGAAATCATTTTTAACTGTTTGGCAGCTTTAAGTGCTTTTGCTGCTGCATTTTAATAAGGACTTACCAGCCAAGAGCCTGAATCATCTTTTCAGCATACCTCTTGCCCAGTGTAACCTGTGAATCATGACCGAAATGCAGCTTCCATTGGGTGTCGGAGGGATCTACCACCAGACCGTTGGCAGAAACTACAGAGCAATTTTTAACTACTGAAGGAAGTTTGTTTACCAGGGTATTATGCCCGGCGCAACTTCCTGTGTAAAGCAGTTCACCTGCAATAAACGGAATGTTTCCAAGATTCAGGTCCTTTTTCAGGTCTTCAACCAGGGTGTTTACTTTTCCCGGCCAACTGGTGTCTCCGTTATTTGATTCACCCTGGTGGAAGAGGATGCCTTCTATGACGCCACCCTTTTGCTGGGCAAGTTTTGCACGGTTTACAATCCAATTGTACTTGCTGCCTCCGGATTTAAGGAAGGTCTCTATTTTCTCACCATTGATGGCGCAAGGTACAAGACCTATGGTATCACCTTGGGGTACTTTGTTTATAATAGTTTTGGCAAACCAGTCTCCAGGTCCGATAGCACCCTGATAGGTGGAATGCAGCGGCGGGCAGGCTATATCCCACTGGTCTGTTACACGGCCAAGTGCGGGATTGTTGTCATAGCCCAACACCAGTATCCGGGAATCTTCCACCATGTCTGAAGACTGTGCTTTGGGATAACCCTCCATATTGGACTGGCCCAGCAGCAGGAAAACGTGGAAGGTGGGCTTGGTTGGAGTATCAACCGGGAACTTGTCTATCTGCCCCAGCAGGAATTTCTTCAGCAAGGCCATATCCAGCGCCGTAATGCTGCCGTCACCATCTACATCGGCTACTACAGTATTTGTGATATATTTTGTTCCGAGCAAATGCATTTTCATTGCTGCAAAGTCCAATGAATCAACAGCCCCGCTTGAATCAACGTCCCCGTAAAGCTGGGCTGCCTGGGCACTAAAACTGAATATGCTCAGAAGCAGTGTTAGTACCATTAATAGTAAAAATCTTTTTTTCATACAAACCTCCTCTTAAATTTGTAAAATAATAAGAAAACCTTCAATTGAAATCTATAATCAATTTTCAATTGACAAATGAAAAACTACCACCTTTGGCACGCGTTCAGCCGACCGCAGCTTTTTTGTTTTACGGACAACAGATCTTGCAGGTAAGCCGCACATCACATGAAACGCAGCATTGCTTATAGGTAGTATGAGGTTTTGAGTTTTGTTTGAAAATGCGTAGGAAGCCTGTCCTGAATTTAGGTATTTGAAATGAATAAAGTACATTTTTTGGAATTAACGAAACTCATTCTCTTATTATACCATTAATGCCATAAAAATACAATAAATTAGTTAATTGCCTTTTATATTGAGAAATATTCTTTCAAATAGAAAGCCATAAGCAGGTTGAATTTTACCTCTGAATTGTCAAGCTCGGTATTCAGAACATCTCTGATTTTTCTCATACGGTATACGATTGTATTCCGGTGGGTATGCATTCTGAACGCAGTATCCAAGATGTTGCAGTCTGAGAGCAGGAAAATTCTTAAGGTTTTCATATAATCCGAATCGTGGTCGGCATCATATTGCTCCAGCACTCCAAGATGGCGTTTATAAATGGTTTTCAGCAGGGCGGTGTCTGAAGAACAGAAAAGAATCTGAAATAACCCCATATCATCAAAGTTTACACTTTGCCTTTCCCACAGTACTGCCGCCGCCAGGGAGAAGCGCGCACGCTTGTAGCTCATGCTCATATGGGCAAGGGAATGGATTATATCGCTCACTCCCAGCCTTATGCTGTCGCAGAAACATATAAGGTCAATTATCTGACTCAGAGTCATTTTTGTGCTTGAGAGGCTTAAAATCAATATGTGCAGATTGTCATGCTCAAACAAATGATATTTAAGGCCAAGACTGTTAAGGGGAGAAGTGATTCTGGTACTGTCCTGAAGGTTTCTGATAACTATGATCCTGTAGTCGGAGCTTGTGGCAAAGCCAAACTGATTCATTGTCCTGAGAAGGTTTTCCTGGACAGGTGCCTGGTACAATGCGCTTAAAAAAGAGACATCCAACTGTTCTTCTCTTTGGTTGTTCTGGAGCAGCAAAATACTGAAATCCTGCATTATATCCACCAGATGCACCTCCCAGGGCATGGTGAAGACAGGAAATCTGTTCCTGTCACAGAGTTCCAGGATTTCAGGAGTTATGTCCTCGGGGTGAAGGTATTTGCCTGTGTTTATGAGTATTCCGCTGCAATTGCGCATTACCAGAGCACTGATAAACTCATAAGGCTCCACACCACTCTGAGTGAAAAGTCCAGTGGTGATTACAAGCTCTCCGCCCTTTAAAAAGGATATATTCTGAATATCCTCCGCCAGGTATACCCAGGATACAGAGTTGTTCAAGCCCGACTGTCCTCCGTGCATTCTTAAACTGTATTTTTCACCTGCATGTCCGTAAAGATCAGATACCTGTGTGTGCAAACGAATCCCTCCTAATATTGCCAAGTCAGTTTACGGTTCAAAGCCTTTACTCCAGCCCATAGTTATTGACTTATGAAAAGGATAACATAAATAAGGAGGATTTTAAACCCGTTCAAAGCTTGAATAAACCTGAAAGCTTACCTTCTTTGTATCCAGAGTACAATAAAAGTCAAAAAGTTTGGAGTTTTAATCCATTGTGGAGGACCACTGTTGTGCAGTATAATTAATTCAACATAATTCAACAGAAAGAAGAGTGCATTATGGATGAAAAATTTGTTGTGACCATTGCGCGGCAATTTGGAAGCCTGGGGCGGCCAATAGCTCGAAAAGTAAGTGAAAAGCTGGGCATAGAATATTATGACAGGGACATAGTGGAGCTTACAGCTAAAAACCTCAATCTCCCCGTTTCCGCCATAAGTGATGCCGAAGAAAGTGCCAAATCAGCCTTTTTTAACATGAACTATCCTCTGGGTATGGGTACGACGGCAATACAGGATTCCATCTTCGCTGCACAGCGTAAGATTATTGTCAATCTGGCTGAAAAAGAATCCTGCATAATAGTGGGGCGCTGTGCAGACCATATTTTAAGGGACTGCAGGAATATTATCAATGTATTCATTTACGCTCCCTATGAGGCAAGGCTTGTCAACTGTGTTGAAAGGCTGGATATGCGCCTGGATGAGGCAAAAAGGATGATAGCCTCTGTGGACAAGGCACGGGAATCCTATCACAGGCACTATTGCGGATACTCCATGTCAGACAAGGACTATAAGCATATTATGCTGGATTCAAGCCTGCTGGGTGTTGACGGTACCTGTGAGGTATTGGCTGACATGATTAAAAAGAAATTTAATCTTGAATAATGATTTAATTAAGTAAAACGGTAAACAGCAACGGAGCTTTTATTATAGGGCTCTATTGCTGTTTTTTATTTGCCTGGAGCTGTATTTTACTCACAAAGGGGCTCCTTGACGAAAATTCTTAAGGGGGATTTCCCGAAATGGAGGAAGGTGTATATATGGATATGCTTGAAATTAAGAATCTTTCAAAATGCTTTATAGATCTTGAAGTACTCAGGGATGTTAACATTTCCATAAAAAAAGGAGAAGTGGTAGTGGTCATAGGGCCGTCAGGTTCGGGAAAAAGTACTCTGCTGCGCTGCATCAATCTGCTGGAGCAGCCCACCGGAGGGGAGATTTTATATATGGGGCAGAACATTCTGAAAATGGGTAAAAAGGTTACCGACTACAGGAAGCATGTTGGAATGGTTTTTCAAAGGTTTAACCTCTTTCCTCTTAAAACTTCCCTGGAAAACGTAATGTATGCGCCCGTCAAGCTGAATGGGATGCAGCCTAAGGAGGCCAGAGAGAAGGCTATGGAGCTGCTTAGGAAGGTAGGCCTTGAAAGTAAGGCCCAGGTCTATCCACTGGCTCTTTCCGGAGGTCAGCAGCAACGTGTGGCTATTGCAAGAGCCTTGGCCATGCAGCCGGATATAATGCTTTTTGACGAACCAACTTCCGCTCTTGATCCAGAATTGGTGGGGGATGTGCTTGAGGTTATGAAGCAGCTGGCAAAAGAGGGTATGACTATGGTAGTTGTCACACATGAAATGGGCTTTGCAAAGGATGTGGCCGACCGGGTGATTTTTATGGACGGCGGTTATGTTATAGAAGAGAACACGCCTTCAGAGATTTTTTCAAGGCCAAGGAACGACAGAACCAGGGCTTTTCTGGCCCGGGTTCTGTGACAGGAGGGATTTTTATGGAAATGCATTTCTTGAAAGCTTTTAACACTTTGGGACCGGATCTTTTAAGAGGTGTGGGCATTGTAATATATATAACCCTGGTGGGTTTTGCATGTGCGCTGGTGGTGGCATTGCTGATGGCTATGGGGAGACTGTCCAGGAAAAAGCTTCCGGTACGTCTGCTGGGGCTGATAATAGAGCTGGTGAGAGGCACGCCGCTGCTGGTGCAGTTCTTCTATATTTATTACGTTGTTCCCATGCTGCTCAACGGAATCGCCGGCTTGCTGGGATATGACACAAATATTCAGATACCGGCTGCAACCTGTGGCATAATCGGATTTGCAATAAATTACGGCTGCTATATGTCGGAGGTCATCCGTTCAGCCATACTGGCCATTGATCCTGGACAGCGGGAAGCTGGCCTGGCTTTGGGCTTCAGTGAGAATCAGGTGCTCTTTCACTTTATCCTGCCTCCGGCACTGAGAAATTCCATTCCAGTATTTGGAAATTATCTTGTCATGCTCATAAAGGATACCTCTCTGCTGGCAATGATTTCGGTGCAGGAGCTGCTTTTGAGGACAAAGACCTTTGCATCCCAGACCTTCCTGACGGTGGAGGCATATACCATACTTGCACTTGTGTACCTGGTCATCAGCATCCCTCTGTCACAGCTGAGCAAGATTGTTGAACGGAGACTGAAGCAGATACGTTGATAGCTGAAGGACTTTAAAATAATTAGTTTACATAATTGTATAATTATTTGCAAACAAAATTAACTATATATAAACCCAATTAAAATTTAAAAGAAAGAAGGAAGACAATATGAAAAAGATTAAAATGAAAAAATTAATTGCTGCAGGCCTTGCTTTACTGATGCTGTTTACAATCATTACAGGCTGCGGTTCCGGAAAGGGCAGTGCTGAGAATACTTCAAATACCTCCTCCACAGCTTCTGCCTCGGCAGGCAGTACCACGGGAGAATCCCAGGTGCTGAAGAAAATCAAGGACAAGGGCTATATACTTATAGGTTCCTCAAATGATGCTCCGTTCTCATATAAGGATGTAAAGACTGGAAAGCTGGAGGGCGTTGATATTGAGATTCTCCGTGAAATCTGCAGCCGTCTGGGCATTCCCGACATTCAGATGAAGGTGATTGATTTTTCAAACCTGTTGGTGGAATTGAATAATAATAGTATAGATATGGTGGTTGATGCCATGTATGTCAAGAATGAAAGACTGCAGATAGCAGCATTTACTGACAAATGGTACCAGGAGGGGGAAGCGGTTGTCGTTCCGGCAGATTCAAAAATAGCCTCCAAGGAGGATTTGAAGGGAAAAACCGTTGGAGCCCAGCCGGGTACAACCTTCTACGAAACTGCACAGAAATGGCTGGAGGATGGTAAAATAGGCAAGCTTGAGGCTTATGACAGTCAGGCTACACTTATGACTGCAGTAAACATGGGGAAGGTAGAAGCGGTGGTGACAGACGGAATTGTTGCAGGCTACACGCTTTCGTCAGACAGCTCACTGAAGCTGAAGCTGCTCTCTCCCTATGAGGCGGAGGCAAGCGGGCAGATAGGAGCGGCTGTACGCTTTAAAGACAAGGATTTTCTTTCGGAAGTCAACAAGGTTTTAAATGAGATGAAGGAAGACGGAACTCTGATGAAAATATTGGAGAAATATGGTCTTACCAAGGATTATTATGTGGGAGTTGAAGAGGGCGTAACCAAAAATGTTAAATAACAGACTGGAGGAATTTTATGCTGGAATTTCAGTATAATCTGCCGGTCAATCTGGTGTTTGGCCGAGGGAAATCAGATGAAATCGGGAAAATTGCAGCGGGCTTGGGAGGCAAGGTTCTCATTGTAACCGGAGGCAGCAGTACAAAGCGTTCCGGCCTGCTGGACAAAACAGCGGCACTGCTGGATGACAACGGTGTTTCATATGCAATTTTTGACAAGGTGACACCAAATCCTGTTACTACAATGGTTTATGAGGGCGCAGAAATGGCGCTGGCTGAAAATTGCAGGGCGGTAATAGCCCTGGGGGGCGGAAGCAGTCTTGATGCAGGTAAGGCCATCGCCTTTCAGGCGGTAAACGGCGGAGATATAAGTGACTATATTTTCGGAAGGAAATACAGTGACAAGGCCCTACCCGTCATTGCCGTACCAACTACCTGCGGAACGGGAAGCGAGGGCAACGGCTTTGCAGTTGTTACCAACCCTGAGACCATGGATAAAAAATCACTGCGCTGCAGGGCAATAATACCCGTCTGCTCAATAATAGATCCGCTGCTGATGACCACCATGCCCCGGTCCACGCTGGCGGCGGTAGGCTTTGATGCACTGTGCCACAATATTGATGCATACATATCCCGGGCATCCCAGCCGCTGACGGAGCTTCAGGCGCTGGAAGGAGTGCGTTTGGCGGCAGGGAGCCTGCGAAGGCTTTATAACGACCCTACCCAACTGGAGTGCTGGGACCAGCTATGTCTTGCCAGCACCCTCGGGGGGATGGTAATCAACACTGCTGGGGTCACTGCCTTACACGGCATGGAGCATCCTGTCAGCGGGCTCAAGGATATTGTGCACGGTGAAGGGCTTGCCGCTCTGGCTCCGGTGGTTTTCGAAGAATCCATAGAGGGAGCTCCCCATAAGTTTTCAATATTGTCAAAGCTTCTGGGCGGGAGAGATGAGAAGGATTTTGTTCTCAAAATACGAGAATTACTTGAGGAGCTTCACCTTTACACCACTTTGGGAAACCTGGGAATCGACCAGGAGGAGGTGGATTGGCTGGCAGATAACTGCATGAAGGTATCTGCCGTCAGCATAGCCAACCATCCTGTGGTTTTCAGCCTGGATGCCGTAAAGAGTATTTACAGGAAAGCTATATAAGTTGCAGATGAACAAACTTGTTAAGGAGGACTTAGCTTGAAAGATACATGTTGTGTATCAAAGTGACTTTCAAGCAGCGAAAGCCACTGCGTGCCTTTCATTACTATTTGTGTACGCGCTAGGCGCGTAGATGCGAGATAAAGTTGAAAGAAAACCACTTTCAACCTTTGAATTTATGTCCGCAGAGCGGACGGGGGGATAAACATGCTTAAAGATGCTTTGCCAAAAATAAATACGCCCTTGCCGGGACCTAAGGCCAAGGCTGTAATAGATAGAAGAAGTGCCGCCATGCCGGGAGCAATCCGATGCTCCTATCCCTGTGTGATAAGCAGGGGAGAGGGCGCCATGCTGGAGGATGTGGACGGGAACATATTTCTGGATTGGGTAGGGGGAGTTGGTGTCTTAAATGTAGGGTACAGCCATCCTGAGTTGATTGCCGCAGTAAAAGCACAATCGGAAAAGTTCTTCCATGCCATGATGAATATTGTGACCCATGAAGGCTACATAAGCCTTGCAGAGAAGATGAACCGGATAGTCCCGGTAAGAAATAAAAAAAGGAAAACCATGTTTGCAAATTCTGGAGCGGAGGCGGTTGAAAATGCCGTAAAGATTGCAAAGTCATATACCGGAAGACCTAATATCGTCGTTTTCTCAGGTGCTTTTCACGGGAGAACCCTGCTGGCCTCTGCCATGACTGCTAAAAAAGCATATGCCTATGGACTGGGGCCTTTTCCAGACGGGGTGTACCGGGCGGAATTTCCGTATTTGTACCGTGGACCCAAAGGCTGTTCCGAGGCAGAGGCTATTGAGTATTATGCGGATAAGCTCAGGAGGGTATTTGATGAGGCCTCCCCTGCACAGCTTGTTGCAGCTGTAGTTATGGAACCGGTTCAGGGAGAAGGGGGGTTTATTCCGGCACCGCTGGAGTGGGTCAAGGCTGTAAGGCAAATATGTGATGCAAACGGAATATTGCTCATAGCCGATGAAGTACAGACAGGCTTTGCCCGTTCAGGAAAAATGTTTGTTTCAAATTATTGGGAGGAAGCCGGTTGTGCACCTGATATGATTGCAACAGCCAAGTCAATTGCAGGTGGGGTTCCCCTGAGTGCCGTAACGGCAGGAGAAGATATATTTGACGGTGTAAAGGGCGGTATAATAGGAGGAACCTACGGAGGAAATCCTCTGGCCTGTGCATCGGCATTAAAGGTGATTGAAATAATTGAAAAAGAGCAGCTTTGTCAGCGTTCGCTGGAGATAGCAGATAAATGCAGGAGCACTTTTGAAAGCTGGAGAGAAAAATTCAAGGAAATAGGTGATGTCCGCGGTATCGGCTGCATGATGGGCATAGAATTCGTCACCGACAAAGACAGCAAGACTCCTGCTCCCCAACTTGTGTCGGACATTATTTCCCTGGCGGTGCAAAAGGGTTTGATTATCGAAAGTGCAGGAGCATACTCCAATGTAATACGGTTCCTCTGTCCTCTGGTTGTTACCGATGAGCAGCTCACCTGCGGTCTGAACATTCTGGAGTCGGCTATTGAGGCCTGTGTTGCAGGGAAATAAAGACTTGAGTGGTTTTTTAGAATTTTAGATGACCTCCAATAAAAATATAAAAAAGACAGTAAAAGGCTGAATACCTGATACTGTCTTTTTGCTTAATCTGTTATTTCAGCTTTTAAATATAAGCAATGTACTTTAAATGAGCACAGCTACCATATATGCTGAATTGCCACTTTAAAAGTAGTTCCGCAGTTATTAAAAGGACCTTCCTCATCCTTGTAACCTGAGCGGCAGGTCTTTTTTCAAGATGGAATGAGGCTAAAAGCGTGTTTCCGGCAAGTAAAAAGGCTGGTTAACAGACTTAGGGCCAAGTGGAAGTTGTTGGCTTCCAGCCTGATTTATCAAGCCAGGCCGCTCTTTTAAGCAGGTAGGTTTGAAGGATTGATATCTGTTCTTCCCAGGTCTGTGTAGTTTGTGTGCCGAAGCCGCCAACAGTGGCTGTGTTAAGAATATTCCACTTTTGGAAGTTGCGCTTTGCGGCATTATTCAGAGGTGTTGTCAGTCTCTGAACCAGGGCTGTAAGCTGTGCGTCGGAAAGTGGTCCGCTGCGCAGCTCCTGCCAGCGGGCACTTATTTTTGCCTGGAAGCTGGGGTCCTGCATAAGCTTGTAGTACCAATCCACTGTGGAACTCATGCCAGGGAACATAGGCTGGAACTGCCAGCCCTCTACCGAGGAGGACGTACCTCCCATTTTCACGCAGTTGTATGCCAGGTCATAATCCCACAGAGGTCCTGCCTTGAGCTTCTTGTCACGGTCCTTGTATATATATGTGCTGCGCATGTATGAGTCCCCTTCACGGGCTAGCTCGTTACCAATAATGTAGTTTATAAAGGAATCAACGTCTATGTATGCGGGATAGCCGGTGGTAGTGTCGGAAGGCGTTGTGCTGTGAATGGCATTCTGGACCTTCTGTATGTAGTTGGATATCCATGTCAGCTGCTGGGGCAGTAAATCATCGGGTTCAACAATTTCCAGGTCACTCCAGCCCGACCCTTTTACAAGAGGTCCGTCAGTGGCCATCATGTTAAACTGCATGAGGTAGCCGCCGCTGATTTTAGGCTCTGTAAGGTCATCCGCCTTAAGCTTCTTTATGTCCAGACGGTCCTTGTCTATTTCTATCTGCTCTGTAAGCAGGTAGACACCTTGATAATCACTGGCGGAGACCGGCTGGTTGTCCAGGTTTAGATAAACCTCCACAAAGGTATAACGGGGTGCCGGAAGGCCCATGCTCTTTCCCATTTCATAAGCCAGAGCGTTACGGATCAAAGATTTGTCAGGGAACGGGGAAAGCAAGCACCAGTCACCATCAGCAGGCATGCCCATTATAGAATATTTGGCATCCTTATTTTCATTATCCCACAGTTCCAGACGATAGGGTGTCTTTTCAAAATTTGCAGAAGACTGGCCTCTTACGTGAAAGCCTCCGCGAGTGGCCAGGGTCGGGGTTTGCAGCAGGGATGCCACATTGTTCTTAGGCTCCATAAGCATTATTGCAGCATCTATGTAATCACGTGCCGGTTTTCCCTTGCCGTAGGCATCCACAATCAATACCGGCAGATCGTGTTTTGGATCGATGGAACTGGCAACATACACAGCTGTACCCATAGCGCCGCTGGGGGCTCCATTAATAAAGGACTGTGCTCTGAGCTGAGTGGTTTTTGTAAATGAAAGAGCATTGCTGTACAGTGTGGAATTTATGGTTGGAACGCTACCGTCTGTGGTGTAGCGAATTTGAGCGTTGGTAATCTTGGAGTTTAGTGTGACTGAAATTTGAGTTGAGAAAGTGCTGCTGGGCACCGAGAAGACAATGTCCCCGGTCAGTGCTTCTGCCGGAGTGATTTCTCCTTTGTCTACCGGAAATTTGGTTATAAGGTTTTGAAGATATTGTTTTAACAGCGAGCAGTCTATAGCATCAATACTGCCGTCACCATTTAAGTCAGCCACCGACGGGTTGGTAATGGTCATTACTCCCAGCAGGGCACCCTTCATCATTGAGTAATCCAGTGCGTCTATGGCACCGTCTGAATTTACGTCACCATACAGCGGAGCTGCAGAAGCATACATAAACGTAAACACACTTGTGGCAATAGCAATTATTGCCGACAAAGCAAGAAAACGAAATTTTTTCATAAAAAAATACCTCCTCAATATTAATTATCTGTGGTTGATTTCTCCACGTAAACACTCTGCAGTAACTACCTAAAAAGGCAAGTAAACATTACATATGAATTTTTCAAGGAACAGAAGCACTTAAGCTGCTATAGTTAAATAACAAAAGAAAGCATAAATAGAAAAAAATTACAATTACTATTATAACCTTAATAAAAAAATATTTCACGAAAATATTGTAAAAAAACCTTAATTTAAAAATAAAGTTACAAAACGGGCATTTATTTTTGATTTTGGTTGAAATACTACATAATGGGCGGGGTAACAATTTAACCAGGCTGCTGCCACCTGGCCGGAAAAATTAGATTACTGGATAAGATTACTGAATAAATGGATAAATTGGGGGTATGGGTGGAACCCATACCCCGCACTGATAACTATAAGGCATAATTGCCTGCTTTTTATATAACCCTGCTGCCTATCCCTGTATTTATTGATTAAAATTTCTTATTGCAGTGTCGGCACTGTCCAATCAACCCATTTTGCCTTGTCAAAGGTATAGGTCTTGTCAGATCTGAACACATTGGTATTGCTGCTTTGATCCAAAAGGAACTTTTGAATGTAGGCTGTCAATTCCGGCTGCTGTGATGACGGGAACTGGCAGTGCCCGTGGCCGCCTATGGAGGAATAGCCCATGTTGTCCGTAACGCCAAGAGCCTGGTACACCATCCTGCCGGCTGTGGACGTGTTGAAGCAGCTCAGGTTGCCCAGCCAGGTGAAGTCCGGGTTCTCAATGACCAGCAGGCCTCTTGGAGCACACAGTGCCAATATTTCGTGATGGTCATAGGGCAGCTTGGTAGTGTTATTTACAAATTGGTTCAGTGATTTTGCAAACCAGCAATTTTCACCAACTATCTCAGACAGTGTTTGAACATCATCACCATTTTTCCTTTGGTCATCTGCGGTTCTCCAGCCGGAGGCTCCGCCGTTGCCGGATTCCTGAGGGACGGTGAGAGCTATTCTCTCATCAAAAGCTCCAATGGCAAGAGCACCCTTACCATTACGTGAACCTCCTGTTACACCCAGCTTTGTAGGATCTATTTTTGCAGCCGGTGTGGTTTCAAGGGCGTCAATAAGACGGTCAACTCCCCAGGCCCATGCAATAAGAGCACCGGCATCATAACTGCTGCCATACAGGTCAAAGAATTTACCTTTGCCCCTTGAACTTCCGTCAGTTTGCTGTGCCACTTCATCTGCCGGGAAGGTAATCAGGGCAACTCCCAGCTTCAGTATTTCTGAAGTGTTAAGAGTATTCATATTTACTCCTATCATGGCAGGGTAGGTAGTCTTGGAGGTGGTAGGATACTGTATGGAACATTTAAAGGATATGGTCTTTCCGTTTTGTGTACAGGTAACAGTAATAGCATTGCTGCTGAAAGAGCCTGTAACCGTCTGAGGCTTCGGAGGCTTAACCCCGTATTCGAAGGCCTGGGCCAAGGCGCTGATTTCAGCACGCCGGGAATTCCATTGGCTTATGCTGCTGACCCGGGTTCCCTTCTTGCTGCCTGTCTTAAACATAAAGGGATCAGGCAGCTTTGTGATTGTCTGCAGTGACTGGAAGGAAGGAATCTGTATGGGCTCATCAGGGGGATTGCCCACTGGGAGCTTCTGGATTATTCCCAGCAAAAACTGCTTCAAATATGCCAAATCCAAGGCATCTATGCTATTGCTGTAGTCAAGGTCAGCTGCACTTTTACCCTGAGAATCCGGGAAATCAGTGAGCTTACCCAGCAGATAGGACTTCATCAAGGAATAGTCAAGGGCATCCACAGCGGAGTCACCATTTAAATCCCCGTAAACCAGAGTTGCCGCAAAACTTACTCCAGGAACTGATAACATACAAAGTAATATAGACATAATAATAAAAAGCATTACCAATCTTTTGGTATTTCTCATTTTCACAAACATGAACTTACCTCCTGTTTTCTCTCTTTGTTGTTTTTGATTTCGGCCTTAAAAGTCCCCCTGTCTGCCTGCGCAATGGCAGAAAACAAGAAAAGGCAGCAGTCAGGCCATTAATTTGAGGTATAAATTGTATTAATAAAAATATAGGGATATTGGATTTTTTAGAATATGCATATAGGCGTAAAATCGGCAGCAAAGGTGATAGATAAAAGTGATAGAGCAGATAAACTTCTCTATGCGTGTTCTCCCGATAGAATCCCCCCCATCTTTGTTATTGTCCGGGAATGTGATGTCATAACAATCAGCTGTCCAGAGTATAAAGTGGAAATAGAGGAAATAATCCAGGATTGCAAAGTAATTCAGACTAACAAGTGTTCTGTAACATCAGTTCTGAAAGAATGCTCCAGAACAATATAAATAGCAGATGTTGCAGATTAATGGATATGTGTTACAAATATGACAAATAAAGTATATCATAAGCTTTTTTATATGTAAATTTATTTTTAAATGAAAAAGATTGATGATTTGTTTCAAAAGATATACAATTTATGTAGTATTTGTATACAGAGTCCATTAATATCTTCAACAGATGAATATATCAAACAATACACATATAAAATAACGTATATGAATTTCATTGCAAGACACATTCTCTTAAAATGGATTGTTTAGTTGTACTGATTATCTAAATAAAGGAGCAGAATATATAGACAAGTACATACGGTCACAATGACAGTAAAGGAGTGCATAAATTGTATAAGTTATTGTTTGTATTAATGTGCAGCCTGTTTTTTTATTATATAACAAAAGACCTCAGAGTATTTGCAGGAGTGTTTTTATTTATGACAGCCCTGATGTTCTGGGGGGCGCAGATTGAAACGGTAAATCGCAGACTTTCAATAAGTCAGGCGCTGGATGATATTGAAGTAGCGCTAAGAAAAAGACGGGCAATATTGGAAAAGGCATATGAGTCATTAAAAGACCGCGCAGTTTTTGATGAAATGGAACTGAGTCTTATCTCCAAATTGCTTTCCGGTGAAAATAATACTGAGCGCCAGGATAATGTTTTTAAAGAGTATTACCTTCTGCAAAACAGTGTAAGGAGCATTCTTGACGGCAAAACAGGAACCCTGGCTGAGGAATGGGGAGAATCCCCCTTGCAGCCGCAGGAGCTTGGTACGGAATTAAGAGATGTGGAAAGTGACCTGAATACAGCCTGTAAATTTTATAATAGCTCAGCAAAAGAGTACAATTCTGCAATAAGCTCCTTTCCAACGTCTGTGATGGCAAAAATTAATGGCTTTGGCTTAATAAGCTACTTTGAGATGGATAGCGGCACTAGTGAGCTGTAGCACCTGAAAGTAACATATTGCCTGCCCGGAAAATTCCTCTGGAATTTTCCGGGCAGGCAATATACGTTTTAAATGTTACTGACCACTAGCTCAGATATATATACTTTATAACCTCTTCAATGTTAATATTGTTTACGTTTATATCCTGTACAGGCAGTATTTTAAATATTCTGGAGATCTCCTCCTGCAGGCTTGTGTTTAAGGTTTCTATTTCTATACTTGCACTGAAGGGGCCGCCGGAGGTCACCTTGAAGCCTTCCAGCAGAGCAGGGTCCACTTGGCGGTTAAACTTGACCTCAATAATCTTCTTATCAGAAAAATATGTCTTGAGTTTATCAATACAATCATTAAAGACAATGGTTCCGCTGTTTATTATGCTTACATTCTCACAGAGATCCTCTATGTCGCTTAAATCATGGGTGGTAACTATAAAGGTGGTGCCCCTGTCCTTATTGACATTTTTGATGAAAGAGCGGATGGCTTCCTTTGAAATAATGTCCAGACCAATGGTAGGTTCGTCCAGGTAGACAAGGGGAGGCTGGTGCAGCATGGCACAGACAAACTCACACTTCATCCTTTCACCCAGAGACAGTTGTCTCACTGGCTTGGAAATCACATCTCCTATTTTCAGCAGTTCCTTAAAATAGGAGATGTTTTCGTCAAAGGTTTTGTCAGGGATGTCATACATCTGCTTGTTGAGGGCGAAGGTGTCAATTGCAGGTAAATCCCACCACAGCTGGGACTTCTGCCCGAAGACCACACCTATCTTCTTTACATACTCCTCTCTTTGAGTCCAGGGAGTATAGCCCATGACATTCACTGTTCCTTCCGAGGGATAAAGGATGCCGGAGAGGATTTTTATGGTAGTGGATTTTCCGGCGCCATTTGGCCCGATGAGTCCTCTGATTTCTCCCTGTCTAATTTTTAAATCCAGGCCATCTACAGCCGTCACCAGGGAGTAATCCCTGCTGAACAAGGATTTTAAGGAAGAGAGCAGTCCTGCTTTGTCTCTTTTATGGACCTTGAAGACTTTTTTCAAGCCTTCAACCTCTATAATATATTTGCTCATGTGCCTAACCTCCCGCACTGGTATATTTTTTCAGACATTGGTTCCAAATTCTGAGGCTTACATAGAAAAACAACGCACAGAAGGCGAAAGTAACCGGTATGGTATAATCCAACCTGTTCAGCAGCGCATTAGCCGGTATATTTACCCACACGGCAAATGGAATAAAAGTAATCAATGCAGTCTTTAGGGTTTTTGAAAAAATGCTCAAGGGATATTCCCCAAATCTTAAAAACTGATACATCAATTCATCAAGCCGTCCTATCTGAACCACTATTATAACTATACTGCTGTATAACGCTAAAAAGCCCATGTATAGCACAAGACCAAAAAATACTGCCAGAAGAAAAACTGCTATTTGAACAAAGCCCATATGCAGTTTCATGCTGATTATGGAGTAAACAACTATAACCGCACCTGGAATAAGAGCGCCTATATTATTAAGGCTGAAGCCGCTTGCCAGTATTATGCCCATGGGGCTGTAAGGCTTTAGCAGCAGCCTGTCAAAGTCCCCCTGTCTCACTATGCCGCTGATGAAATAAGTGTTGCTGCCAAAAATCATGGTTTTTACACCTGATATAAACAGCAATATGCCCTGGAATAAGATTATCTGCTCCAGGTTCCAGCCCGGAAAACCCTTGGTCTGGGTAAATATCAGATATTGAAGGATGGGCCCTGAACTGGTAAAGGCAAGTCCTATTATGGTGCCCAGAATAAAGTCGAACCGGTACTCCATACTGCGGGCTATGTCCAATTTGCAATTCCAGTGGAAAAGTTTAATCAGTTTCAGCAGTTTGAGCAGTTTCAGCATATCAACCTCCAGCAGCGCAGAATTTTTTAATAAGGCGCTTCCATAGAATCTGGATTGCTACATAGAATACTATAATCCAGACAAGCTGCAAAAGCCCGACTCTCAAAAGCATTTCCAGGCGATTGCCTTCCACTCTGTTGAGGAAGAACTGAATGGGCCAGTAAATTATGTATTTAAAGGGCAAAAAGTCAAAAATCCTGTTCAGCCAGACAGGCATGAATTCCAGAGGTATCAGACCGCCTCCTACGATTGCCTGAAGTACCTCTCTTATAGCATTTATGGACATATTGTTCTTTATGATCATTGCGGACATCCCAAGCAGGAAGGAAAACATATAGTTCAGCACAAATGCCAGCACTGCTATGAACACAAAGGATAAAAAGGATTCAACGGTCATAAAGGAGGGGAACAGTATGAGGCTGTATATGAGCATACCCGGTAAAAAATCCACCACCATGGCCACAATTCTTGAGGAGATGGCTCCTGCAAGCATAAAACGGAATACTGAAATGGGCTTTAGTAAATCTGTGGCTAACTGTCCTGATAAAATTTTTCCTGATATTTCATGGGTAATCCCATTCCATACAAAACTCAGAATTACATAATATGCAGTATAATACCAGACCATCTGCTCAAAGCCATAGCCCTTTATGCTGGTTGCATCGTTATAGGCATATATGCTTTTAAAAAGGGACATGTTTATTAAAAGCAGGATGGGCTGAATAATTACAGTCATTGCAAAGGTCCATTTATACTGGAACATAACCTTGTAATTCAGTTTGATGACTTCCATGAAAACCTTCATAATATCTCTTTAAACCCCTTAAATGGCATAAAAGTAACAGGTGGAGAATGATTATTACATATTACCATAAATTACATTTTGCGACAAGCGTTAATCGGTTTGCTGCATTTATTCCCCACAAAATGTTATTCCGCCGGAAACCTAGTCTGTAACATGGACGGCAGCTATGACTTTAGTACCGTCCTCCCAACAGTAGATGTAGGCGGTACCTTTTTTGACGCCGGTAATTTTTCCGGTGCTGTCCACTTTTGCCACATAGGAATTGCTTGAAGACCAGGACGGCAGGTTACCAGAAGAAACCTCTGCGGTTAAGGTGAAGGTTGTTCCTTTTTTGAGGGTTATTTCCGAAGAGCTTAAACTTATATCTGGTCTTCTGACTGTTACCTCACAGCTTCTGGAGACTCCATCCAGGGTGGCTGTGATGGTGGCAGTCCCGTTTTTTACTGCGGTGACCCTGCCGGTTTCATCAACCACGGCAACACTTGGCCTGTTTGTCTTCCAGACAGGCATAAGGCCTGAGGAGACGGAGGCGGAAAGCTGAAAGTTCCGGCCTCTGTATAAGGCTATGCGGGTTTTGCTGAGACTTACAGCGGGAGACTTGACTTTGATCCTGCAGGAAGCGCTGCTTCCGTCGGCTGCTGCAGTTATTACCGTTTCACCGGGCTTTTGTCCTGTGACATTTCCATTCTCGTCAACAGAGGCGACACTTGTCTTGCTGCTTTTCCAAATAATTTTGGAGCTGTTTGACGCAGAAGCTGAGAGCTTGAGCTTTTCACCCCGCTCTATTGAGGCAGAGGCCTTGCTTATGGATATTATTGTCCGGTTGACAGTTACCTTGCAGGAGGCTTCCGCATTTCGGATTTTTGCAGTCAGGGTGACAGTGCCTGCCTTTTTAGCCGTAACCTTTCCGTAGGTGTTGACTGAGGCAATGGCAGAATTGCTGCTCTTCCAGGTGGGCAGGCTTCCGTTGGAGGTGATGGCCAGGATGTGGAATTCCTTTCCGATATCTGCCTTTGCGCTGTATTTTGAGAGAAGTATAAAAGAAATGGAGCCGTTGGAGCTTGCTGCTGTCTTTTGTAACGGGAAAGAAAAAGAGAGTAATAGAAAGACTAAAAACATAGGGAATAGTGTTTTTCTTGTGTAAGACATTAAAATCCTCCATTCGTAGAATGTGAGGAATAAATGCACTAAATATGGCAAACCTGTAAATAGCTTATCATAAATGGTGCTTTTCTTCAATAATAAAAGTCATTATTGGTATTGCGCAGTCTGCAAAAAATGGGTAAACTAATATATTCATATATAGTGATAGCATTGGTTCAATATTTATAATTTTACAAGCTGCGACGAAAAGGAGAAAAATATGCTCAAAAAGAATGAAACCGCACTGCTGGTCATTGATATGCAATACGGCGGCGGGGCGCCTGACGGCTCCCTGGTAAGGATGCTGGATGTGGACGTCTCAAAGCAGGAGGACATTGTAACTCCTATTGTGGGATTAAAGGAATACTTTAATGAAAACAAAATGCTGGTGGTAAATGTGAAAACGGAATATCAAGAGGATTTCAGTGATTGGAAAATGCTGCACGAGAGATTTGAGGTGAAGAAGTACAGGCATTTTGTAAAAGGAACGGCAGATGCCGAAATCATTCCGCCACTGGCACCCGGGGAAGGGGAGGTCCTGGTTGTAAAGAACAGATGGGATGCTTTTTTTGATACAGAGCTGGATCAGATATTGAAGTCCCGAAATATTAAGAACCTGGTTTTAGTGGGCGCTGCCACCGATGTGTGTGTGCTGGAAACCTGCAGTCACGCCTTTTCTTTAAATTACAACTGCATCGTGCCCAGGGAGACCACAGCTTCCTTTAATGCGGAAAGAAAGAAAATGGGGCTGGAAATGCTGTCCTTTGGCAGAAGCCAGGTGGTAGGTGTTGACGAAGTGTATGAAATGCTGGAGTGATAGTAATATATATAACTAAAAGAAGCCATGAGGTGCGAAAAAATGTACCTTCATGGCTTTTTTTAGGTAAGCTGGGAGAGAGGAAGTTGTTTGATTTACTAACTGTTCTACTTCACAAATTCTCACCCATATAGATGAGGAATACATTTTTGACCTCGTTATATTAATTTAAGAGTACGAGAAATATCTTTGAGAGCTTCAATTGAGGATGAACTCAGCTGATATATATGCTCCTTATTTGAGAATTTATATCCGTACTCATTATAAGTTTTGAAAATCCAGTCCACAGGAATAGCTGTTAATGTTGAAGTATTGCACCACTTCCAGCTGAGACCGCCATTTTCTGTTTTGAGCAATCCGTTTAATGATAAAATCCAACCATGCTTACTATCTGAAAACTGCATTGGTATCTGACTTTTAAGCGTATCTATCATTACATCCTTTGGAAAGACAAAACTGGTCCAGCTATTCCCGCCGTCCTCAGAATACAGCAACGTTTTAACACCGTCTATTGAGTACGCAGGTTGTTCAGTCAGAATCCATTCAGAGTTTTTTACACCCGCCACTCCTATTGACCGGCTGTTTTTACTCAATGGCCTGTTTTCCTGCCACTTCCCGTCGGCAAATTTTGAAAAGTTAACTGTCTTTTGCTTTACCGGCATATCAACCTTAAAGCCCGATTCAGCCGAATCAAATAAATACTGACTGTTGCTGCCACCCTTCATTTTGGTTTTAAACCAGGTGCTCCCTCCGTCAGTTGAACGGAAATAGGTTGTGACCTCTGAATTTTGTGAAATCAAAAGTCCATTCTTCTTATCAAAAAACCTTATATATTGAAAGAAATATATTTGACTGTTGGAAGCATCTAATTGGATTTTATTCCAGGTCCTGCCTCCATCCAAAGTTTTGAGAATGCCTGTTTTGGCTGTATCCGTCTGCCCAACCAGCACCCAGCCCGTCTTGTTATCAACAAAGGAAATCAATGTGGGATAATAATTGTTATCAAATTTATATACAGGTTCCCAGCTCAATCCTCCGTTTTCCGTTGCCAGAAGCATTCTCGAGTCTGACAGCTGTCCAAGACCATATCCATTATTATTGTCATAAAAAGCTATATCCACAACCGGCCTGATTTCTGGATATATCTGATGCCAGGACTTACCGCCGTCCTGTGTCCGGATTAAGTAATGTCCATAGCTGAAAGCATTTCCTATGGCCCAGCCCTGATTTTCATTTATAAAATTCACTTCCAGCATACTGCTTTCGTCACCTGAGTTGTCATTATATTTGAAATTTTTACCTCCGTCACTTGTTATCATGAAACCTCCCGAAATTGGTCCTGCACCAACATCCATGGGTATCCAGCCAAAATCAGGCGAAATAAATTCCAATTCGGTAGGATATGGTCTGGCACTACTAATTTTGTTTATCTTTTCCCAATGTTGACCACCATCTTGAGTAAAATACAATTCCCCTGTCATTGTGCTCATATCTGAAGTTAGAAACCATCCCATTGCTGAGTTTATAAATTGAATATCAATACTTCCTACAGGACCGTATCCATAATCAAAAACTTTTTTCATCTGCTGAGACCAATGAAGGCCTCCGTCAGTTGTTTTAAGCACCAGCAATTGAGGACCGGTATTTTTGTTTGAATTGTTTACCTTCTTATCTGATGATTGATTTGTGCTTTCAGGTATTATACCTGTTAACCAGCCGTTTTTTTCATCTGCAAAGCTCATATGCTGTGGAACAAATCCGCCTATTCCGAAAGAAATCTTCTTCCAGCGGTTGCCGCCGTCGGATGTGGACAATAGCATTGTGCCAATCAGTGCAAATCCCTGTCTGGAATCCTTGAACCATATATCAGCTTCGCCATTAATCTGGGCATCCGATCCCCATTGCTGCTCCCAGGTTATTCCTCCATCCTGCGATGTCAGAATTTCAGTAACAGTTTTATTATTTTGTACGCCGGTGTTCTCTGCCCCTACGTTTATTGTTGCTATAGCCCAACCTATGGTTTCATTGACAAAATACAAGGTATTAATCTTTATTTTGCCCATATCGGTGCCTTCCCAAGTTATACCGCCGTCTTTTGTTCTTAAAACTTTGAAGGTACTGCCGGAATCCTGCATATTTTCTTCCACTACCCAGCCGGCATTTTCATTGATGAAAAGAAGAGAGTTATAAGACCCAATATAGCCTTTGCCAGTAAATTCAACAGGCTTCCCGCCAGTTTCTGACAATATGGGATTTAACACTCCTTTCCCGACAGTTTCTTTATTTCCAGAAACTACGTGACTGACAGCATTTTTCATTGATTGTTCTTCAGTGTAAGTTGCTACTGAATTAATTCTAGTACCCAACATACTTGTTATTATTAAGATTACCGCAAAGACCTTTTTCATATAAAACACCAGCCTGTCCGCTTATTTATACCCAGTCTAGCACCTTTTACCAGTCACTTTTTTACAAAATAATAAAGAAAAGGTTACAGTATAGTAATATTTTAGTTAAGAGGTTAAGTATCGGTGAAACGATACTAGATATTTTACGTGATAGTGAATACAGAAAAGACTAACCCCAAAATTATATTGCCGCACAGTATGATTAAAAGCTTTTAACTGAAATTCCAGGCTTACAGCTTGCTGCTTAAATTGACAGGAGGCCAATTTAAGCAGCACCAGAGACCTGGATGGTCGAGTTGCTGCGATGGCTAAAAATGCATGCTGTAAGGTTTGTAATTTCCCCAAAAGTGTTATAATAAGCATTTATCTGAAGCTCCTACAGAAGTACCAGCTTGACTCATATCTACACTTTTCCTAATACTTCTCAAGTACCGGCTGCAGTTGCTCTTTCTTCAAGGCTTCCATAACAGAAGGCACTGTGAGCTCGAATTTTGATATCAGTGAAAAGGGCTTATCCTTGGGATCATCCTGCCCGAAGGGAATGAAATAGACATTTTTTGTAGAGAGCAGCACCCCTATATTTTTGGCGCTTATTCCAAGACCGTCATTTGTGGCAATCCCCACCAGAACGGGCTTGTTGTTTCTGAACATCTCCTTTGCCATCATCAGCACAGGCGTATCCGTGGCGCCGTCTGCCAGCTTGGACAGGCTGCAGCCGGTACAGGGAGAAATAATGAGCATATCTAAAGGTGCTTCCTGCTTATTGTAAAGCTCTGCATCCGCCATTGTCTTGATTGCATCTATGCCGCAGGTGTTTTTCATCTTTTTCAGAAAATCGTCGGCGGAGCCATAGCGGGAATCCGTCACGGCAACCTGATAAGAAACAACGGGGACAACTTCTGCACCCTCAGTGACCAAGGCTTCCAATTGAGGGAAGACCTGATGAAATACACAGTATGCTCCGGTAAAGCCATAGCCTATCTTAAATCCTTTCAACTGCATAAAACCCCTCCTATTCTTAACTTGCGTATTATTATGTTTATGGGCTTAATAAACAATATATGCTTAATATGTCATAAGCCATGTTCTTAAATAAATACAATTTATCATGGTTTAAAATATACAAAGCTTTTCAATATAGAATGTAGCAATGTATTACAATGCATCATAATGTATTGCAATATGTCGCAATGCATTGCGGTGTACGAAAAAGTAAACATAGCGCGGGCTTTGATATATCGGCGATTTATGCTAAACTTGTTAGTGGATATATGTTTTTTGGCAGGAGCAAAATTTTACAGGCGGTGATATCTTGCACATAGACGGTACTTTAAAGAAGTTGCAGGAATACAAGAAATTGATCTGGTTGGTTTTTGTTATAGCTCTTTCAATAGTGCTTTTTAAATTCATATATCTGTTTGAACATTCCTTTGCGAAAGTTGTAAGCCCGGTGGCTTATCTGTCCTGGCATACGATGTTTGAGTTTATAAGCATATTGATTTCTTTCTGTGTATTTATCCTGCCTTATTACTCATACAACCAGAACCACAGGCTGAGAGGACTGGTGGCAGCCCATGTGTTTCTTGTAATGGGGAGCATTGATATATTTCACACTCTCAGCTACAAGGGAATGGCGGACTTTCTTGTAGAAAACCATACTGCAAACCGGGCCACTACCTTCTGGATTATTGCCAGGCTGGTAGGAGCCATAGGAATAACTGCTGTAAGCTTTATCAGAATAAATAAGAGGTCCAGGCTTGACAAGAGAATCGCTCTGGGCATTTCCATTGCATTTATATTGGGAACCCTGGTGGTGGCAACCTATTTTCCTCGGCTGCTCCCGGCAATGTATGAGGAAGGTGTGGGAGTCACCCTAATAAAGAGGATACTTGAATATGTCGTAATACTGTTTCTGGCTTTTTCAGGCATTAGGTTCCTGCAGCAGTACATAAAGTACAAGGATAAAACCAACCTGGTGTTTACAATTGCAATTACTGCCAGCATATTCAGTGAACTGGCCTTTTTAAGATATTATACCGTTTATGATATATATAACTCTGTGGGCCATGTCTACAAATTCATATCATATTTTCTGGTATTCAGGGTTGCTTTTGTAAACAACATTCAAAAACCCTACATGGCTTTATATGAGGCCAAAAGCAAAATAAAGGCTGATGCCAGGAATCTGAACAGGGTGGTGGCGGAGCGCACCAAGGATCTGGCCAGAATAAACCAGAAGCTGCTGGAGGACCTGGAATACGCCCGTGACATACAAAAAGCCATTTTGCCGGATAAATTGCCGGGCAATGACAAAGTGAAGTTTATGGCACATTACTGTCCCGCTGAAAGGGTCAGCGGAGACTTCTACAATATTTTCAGACTGGATGAGAAAAATATCGGAATGTACATAGGAGATGTTTCGGGACACGGAGTGCCGGCTGCAATGCTCACAGTTTTCCTGAATCAAAGTATAAAAACCACACGTGAGATTGAGGGAAACCGTGCTGAAATTATCAATCCCGCCCAGGTGCTGGAGAACCTCTATGAATTGTACAACAAGGTTCATTTCAAGGACGACACCTATATTCTGGTTTTTTATGCAATTTATAATATGGAGACAAGAGAGCTTGTATATTCATCAGCGGGCATGAATGCACAGCCGCTTATAGTCAAAAGCCAAAATCAGGTTTTGGAAATGGAGATAAAGGGCCTGCCCATTTGCAATCTGGCTGAGATATGCCCGGCTGCGGATTACATAGACAAAAAAATACGGCTGGAGGCCGGAGATAAGGTGTTTTTCTACACCGACGGACTTGTAGAACTGAACAGCAGAAAGACCGGTAAAAAATTTGACGTGGAGCAGTTGAAAAAACTTCTTCTGGAGCACGGCGGCAATGGAAACCATGAGCTATACAGGGAGTTGGACAACAAAATCAAATATTTCACCGATAACGGCGGACTTAAGGATGACGTAACCTTTTTCATGCTGCAGGTCGGTTAAAAAAGAACAGGGCTTACCGGTTGTACTCACAGCAGCCCCAGGTTTCCAAATATGGAGGTGCTCACGTCAACCTTATTCAGTGTGTAGAGATGAATCCCTTGAACGCCGTAGCTCAGTAGCTGGCTTACCTGTCTGACGGCATATTCTATACCTGCCTTTTTAAAATCCTCAGGCTTATCTTCATATTTATCAAATATTTCTCTAAGGTCTTGAGGGATATTAGCTCCTGACAATTCAACGATGGTCTTGATCTGATTTATGGAGGTAATGGGCATAATTCCTGCTGACACAGGTACTGATATGCCGCTGGAGCGTATCTTTTCAAAAAAATTGAAATACTTTGAGTTGTCAAAAAACAGCTGAGTTATCAAAAAGTCGGTGCCTGCTTCAACCTTTGCTTTTAAATAGTACAGATCTGCCTCCTGATTTTCTGCTTCCGTATGGACTTCGGGATAGCAGGCCCCTCCCACACACATATGGGGAGTCGCCCTCAGCAGTGATACCAAATGAGAGGCATACTTATAAGGTCTGCTGAGATACACAGCGTCAGGCATATCCTTGGGGCGGTCCCCGCGAAGAGCCAAGATATTGCTTATATTATTACTTCTGAACTCCTCGGTCAATTTTGACAAAAGCTCTTCATCCAGGGACACACAGGTCAAATGGGCCAAGGCTTCGATATTGCACCGGTTCTGAACATAGGACGCTATATCCATGGTTCTTTTCCGGGTGCCTCCGCCTGCACCGTATGTAATGCTGATAAAATCAAGGTTTAACAGCTTTAATTGCTCCAGGGCCTCATATATGGCAGAAGTGTCAGCATCATTTTTGGGAGGGAATACCTCCAGAGAAAATACGGTTTTTTTCTTGTCATAAATGTTTTTAATCACTGTTTACATCCTTCTATACTATAGTTATAATTACATGCTGTCCTATAAAATTATATCATTAAAAAATAGAAATAAGAACCCTTTAGTCCGAAAATACCCTGGTGGTAAGCCTGGTCAGCCGGTGAAAACAGGAGCCGGGATGCACAGGCAGCTGTTGCAACTGTGGGGGTTTTGACTTATAGTAGGAAATATAAGTAGCTTAGTTAAGCTAAGACAGCCAAAAAAGATTTTTATTTTTGACTTAGTAATTAATAAGATAGGAGAAAGCTTATGCTGTGCAGAGTGGAAACAGAACAGCTTAAAAGTGTATTGCGGGAGGCAATAGTAAAAAAAGAGACTCCAGGTGCAAATTTGCTGGTGTTTAAGGACGGGAAGGAAATACTGTATCACAATGACGGGTTTGCTGATCTTGAGGATAGACGGCCCGTGGCAAGAAATACAATATTCAGGTTATATTCCATGAGCAAGCCAATCACTGCTGCTGCGGTGATGATATTGCTGGAACGGGGCAGGATAGACCTGTATGAACCTGTAAGCAGGTTTCTTCCAGGTTTCGGGAACCAGATGGCAGTCCAGGGAGACAGGCTGGTACCTGTGGAGAGAGCTGTTAATTTAAAAGATTTACTTTCCATGACCTCTGGTCTTGTATATGATGGTGCCGACAGGGCAGGACAGGAGACGCTTGCCCTGTTCAGGGAGATTGACCGCAGGCTGACGGGAGACCGGCCGTTTACAACACTGGAGGCCATGAACAAGCTGGGAGGCTGTCCTCTGGCTTTTCAGCCCGGAAGCAGATGGCAGTACGGCACATCGGCAGATGTGCTGGGAGCTGTGGTGGAAGTAGCCAGTGGAGTAAGCTTTGGTGAATTCCTTGAAAAGGAAATTTTCAGGCCTTTGAATATGGTGGATACAGCATTCCATGTACCACTGGAAAAGCGTGCGCGACTGGCTAAAGCCTATGAGTATGATGCCTCTGGAGAATTGGTACCATATATGGGCAGCCATCTGGGAATAATTAATAATATGGACAGGATTCCGTCTTTTGAGTCGGGGGGAGCAGGTCTGGCCTCCACCATTGATGATTATGCCAGATTTTCCCGCATGCTCATTAATGGTGGAGTTCTTGACGGAGTCAGGCTATTAAGGCAAAAGACAGTACAATATCTCACCTCCTGCACCTTGAACCGGGAACAACAGAAAAGCATGTGGCCGGAACTCAGCGGTTACAGCTATGGCAACCTTATGAGAGTTATGAGTGATTGCAGCAAGGCGGGGATTCTGGCAAGCCCCGGGGAATATGGCTGGGATGGCTGGCTTGGTGGTTATTTCTGCAATTGTCCCCAGGAAAAGCTGACATTTTTGTTTATGATGCAGAGAACCAATACGGGAACCATACCCCTCACCAGAAAGTTAAGAAATATCATACTTGATACGCAGTATTCATAGGAGGCAACATTGGCTACCAGCGGCATAAAAAAATATTTATTATTGGGCATAGGCTCCATAGCACTTGCTTTGGGAGTGATTGGAGTTGTTGTCCCACTGCTTCCCACAACGCCCTTCCTGCTGCTGGCATCATTCTGCTATGTCCGCAGCTCTGCCAGGCTGCACAGGTGGCTGATGAATCACAGAGTGTTTGGAAAGCTTTTATACGACTATACTACACACAGGGCTGTAAAAAGGAATGTAAAAATATCTGCCCTGACTTGCCTGTGGCTTTCGCTGGCAATATCCATATATGTGACAGGAAGCCTGCATTTGACCATATTCCTTGTAATTATAGGCATAGGAGTCAGCATACACCTGCTGAAATTGAAGACCTTGAAGTAAGGCTTACCGCTGTCCCTTGTCATAGGGAATTCCCTCCGCTTTGGGTGCCCTTGATCTTTTGGAGGTAAAGGCCAGTACTACCATTGTTGCAATGTAGGGCAGCATTTTGTAAAAGGTCTGATTTAAGTCCAGAGCATACAGGAAGGGAATAAGTGCTATGGAGTAGGCCAGTGTACGAAGGAAGGCGAAAAAAAGCACTGCAAACAGTATTTTTATGGGTTTCCATTGTCCGAATATCATTACAGCCAGTGCAAGAAAGCCGAAGCCCGCTACACCTGTGTGTCCGTTTATGTTTCCATCCATAACTCCAACTGCGTAGAAAAAGCCTCCCATACCGCCCAGGATTCCCGAAATACTTACGCCTGCATATCTCATAAAATATACGTTTATACCCACAGAATCCGCAGCCTGGGGATGCTCACCGCAGGCGCGGAGGCGAAGCCCGAATCTGGTCTTGTAAAAAACCACCGTGGCAAGGGCCAGGAACAGCACACCTATATAAACCGTTATATAGGTATTCTGGAACAGCAGCCTGCCTAAAACCGGTATGTCTTTCAAGCCCGGAATGCCTTTAATGTAAAAATCCACATCAGTGGTTATTCCGTCGCTGTTGAAATACATTTTTGCAAAGAGCAGCAGGGCAGCGGGAACCAGCATGTTGAGAGCTGTTCCGGTAATTGTCTGATCTGCCTTTAAATTCACGGCGGCAAAGGACAGCAGCAGAGAATATACAAACCCTGCCCCGGCTGAGACCAGCATGCCCAAAAGTAATATTAACTGTGGATTCAGAGAATTTCCCTGAACGAGATATACAGACAGGCAGCCAAACAGGGCACCAAAGAGCATAATACCCTCCAGTGCGATATTGATAACACCGCTGCGCTCGCTGAACATACCGCCCAAAGCTACCAAAAGCAGCGGAATGGCCACCGGAAGCGTATTTTGAATCAGGTAATATATTGTATCCATGCCTTACGCCTCCTCTTTTTCATCTACAGGTATTGATTTGTCCAACCCGGCAGTGCCTTCCACTGTAACAGGCTCTCCTTGCTCCGGGCTCCTTCCGCGCCGTTTGATAAACCTTGCGGCAGCGGTATTCATCAGCATGGCAAAAGCCGAAAAGTATATAATGACTGCAATAACCACGTCGATAATTTCCGGCTTGAAGCCGTAAAGGCTGGCCAGTGTGCCTCCGCGCTGGATATGTGAAATGAAGAGGGCAGAAAAGATTATACCCAGGGGACTGCTGTTTCCAAGCAGGGCTACGGCTATACCGTTAAAGCCGTTGGCAGCGATGATATTTATGGGTTCATAGGTCATGCTGCTGCCTTCTATGGTAGAGGGGGCCAGAATGGCAAAGGCGCCTCCAAGCCCGGCCATGCCGCCGGCAATAACCATTGCAAGTATTATATTCCGCTTTCCGTTCATTCCCGCATAGGCCGCAGCATACTTGTTGTAGCCCGTGGCCTTGAGCTCGTAGCCAAAGGTGGTCTTGTTCAGAATAACATATAAGACAAGGGCGGCTGCAAGACCTATTATAAAAGAGATGTTCAGGCTGGAATTTTTAATCCCCAGAGAGGGAAGCTGGGCAGAAATCGGCAGGTAGGCGGTTCTGGTCTTGGAGGAAATATACATGGCTGAGTTGCTCTGTACAAGCATGTCCACCAGATACATTCCTATATAGTTGAACATAATGGAGGTAATGACCTCGTTAACATTCAGCACAGCTTTGAATATGCCGGGAATAAAACCCCAAAGCATACCTCCGGCCATGCCTGCCAGAACACAGACCGCCCAGTGGAGGCTGGCGGGCAAATCCCACATAAAGCCCGCATATAGTGCAAAAAACATTCCCATGGTATACTGGCCGGAGGCTCCGATGTTAAACAAACCCATTTTGAAGGCAAAGCCCACGGCAAGCCCTGTCATAAGTATGGGAGTAGCAAAGTAAAAGACATCACCTATCCGCTTAAGCCCTCCCAGGAGAACCATTTGAAAGCCGGCAAGGGAATTTTCGGGACTGGCTATGACCATTACAGCAAAACCGAAAATCAGGCCCAGGAATATAGCCAGAAGTGCGGCAGTAAAGGCTGAAAAGCCTTTATTTGCCAGTACTCTTTTAAAATCAAATTTTCCGGATGAAGAAACTGTATTGTTACGCATTTTCCATCTCCTTTACAGTGTTACGTTTTGCTCCAGACATGTAAAGACCCAGCTCCTGGACCGTAGTTGACCGGGGGTCCAGCTCTCCTGCTATTTCACCTTCAAACATCACAAGGATGCGGTCACTGACGTTCATTACCTCCTCCAGCTCCAGGGATACCAGAAGTACCGCTTTTCCCGAGTCACGGGTTGCAACAAGCTGCTTGTGAATGTATTCTATAGCTCCCACATCCAGACCCCTGGTTGGCTGAACCGCCACCAGCAGTTGGTGCTGCTTGTCAAGCTCACGAGCAATAATGGCCTTCTGTTGGTTTCCCCCTGACATGCTTCTCACTATTGTTTCGGGGCCTTGTCCGCTTCGGACGTCATATTGCCGGATAAGCTTTTCCGAATAGGCGCGCACGGCTTCATTCCTTATGAAGCCTGCGGTCTGGAAGCCGGACTCCCAATACCTCTGTATGACCATATTCTCTTCAAGGGTATAGTCCAGCACCAGTCCGTGCTTGTGACGATCCTCGGGAATGTGGCTCATACCCCATTTGGAACGGCTTCTTATGGACGCCCTGGTGATATTTCTTCCGCATAGAGTAATACTTCCGCTGACAAGTCTTTGAAGGCCTGTAAGACCTGCCACAAATTCCGTCTGGCCATTGCCGTCTATTCCTGCCAGACAGACTATTTCACCTGCCCGTACGTCAAAGGACACATCTTTTACCGCATTATTCTTATGTGTCTCTGAGGCAATGGTGACATTTTTCACTGAAAGCACCACAGGACCTGGCCGGGCCTCCTTCTTATGAACCTTGAAGGAAACCTGGCGGCCTACCATCATTTTTGAAAGCTCCTCCTTGGAGGTATCAGCCACAGCGACGGTGCCCTTGCAGCGGCCCTTCCACAAAACCGTACAGCGGTCGGCTACAGCCATGATTTCATTTAGTTTATGAGTTATAAACAGTATTGATTTTCCTTCTCTGGCGAACCCCCGCATTATTTCCATAAGCTCTTCAATTTCCTGAGGAGTAAGTACGGCGGTGGGCTCATCAAAAATTAGGATATCGTTCTCACGGTAAAGCATTTTTAATATCTCAACCCGCTGCTGCATGCCCACTGAAATTTTTTCAATCAGGGCGTCGGGATTAACCTTAAGGCCGTATTTTTCACTGAGCCTTTTTACTTTTTCCCGGGCTTCCGGCTTTCGAAGAAAGCCTGCCCTGCTGGGTTCAACACCTAGAATGATGTTTTCCAGTACCGTGAATATTTCAACCAGCTTGAAATGCTGATGTACCATGCCGATGCCAAGTGAATTGGCATCGTTTGGATTATTGATTTTAACGGGCCTCCCGTTCATACGGATTTCACCTTTCTCAGCCTGATACAAACCGAAAAGTATACTCATGAGAGTGGATTTTCCTGCGCCGTTTTCTCCCAGTAATGCATGAATCTCACCTTTTTTCAGCTGCAGAGTGACATTGTCATTAGCCAGGATTCCCGGAAATTCTTTTGTTATATCGAGCATTTCAATAATATATTCTTCCATAGGTCTGTGCTCCCCCTCTGCGTGCAGTGCGCATATAAATCAAAGTGCCGGACCCTCTTAAACATAGCTGCCTGTAATAAGCAAATTAACGGGGAAGGGTTATCCCTTCCCCGTTAAAGGGCATGCATATATAGATGGGGTCAACCTGTTTTAATAGCTGCTATCTTACTGTAACCTTGACCTTTTTTAGAGCTAATTGTGATGTGAGCTCGGCTGAGGTTGCATAACCGGTTTCCGCAGCAACCTTGATGGTGCTCAGCGGCTTCACGGAGCCATCCTTGAGAGTTGCGAGCACAGCTTCATAGTCAGCTTTTTTAAAGGTTTTTAACCTGTCAAAGGCATCTGCCTTATCATCTCCAAGCACTACCGTGGGCAGACCGATACCATTGTTTTTGGAATCAAAGACGGTAGTTTTTCCTGAAAAAGAGTCCCATTTGTTGTCCTTGTATATGGCTGAAAGCACCTGTAAGACTGAACCTCCCAGCTCCTTCATGGCAGAGGTTATAACCGTATCGCTGTCATAGCGCTGATCCACATCCACACCGATAACCTTTTTACCTGCCTCTTTTGCAGCAGACATTACACTCTTGCCCACGGGACCTCCGCAGGCGAATATTACCTCGGTGCCTTCCTGATACATGGTCTTGGCTGTGGCCTTGTTTGTATCGGTTTCAGCAAAGTCTCCGGTATAGTGGTAGGTAACGGCAATGGAGCCGTCGCCCCGGCCTGATTTTAAGGCGGCAGCCTCTGCTCCCTGGAGGAAGCCATAACCGTAGGCCTGAACGGCAGGAACCGCCATACCGCCCATAAAGCCCAGCTTGGTCATGCCATCCGTGACAGCGGCATACCCTGCCAGATAGCCCGGCTCCTGCTCGGCATATTTTATACTGGCTACATTTGCCTTGATGTCTGGTGTAAAATCTTTTGCCTTATGTGGAGCTCCGTCCAGAAGTATGAATTTCACGTTGGGGTATTTTGTCTGAGCCTCATAGACCGGGACCTCAAACAGAAATCCAGGAGTTACTATGACTTTTGCTCCTCCGGTCACAGCCAGATCGATGGAGGACAGATAGCCTGCATCAGTTGCTTCCTCAGGCTTGTAATACTTGTAGGGTACCTTGTTTTCTTCCGCAAACTTAACGACGCCTTCCCAGGAACCCTGATTGAAGGACTTGTCGTCAATGTTCCCCTTGTCCGTAATCAAAGCGATTTCAAAACCGCTGCTGTTTTTTGAGCCCGTGTTGGAGCCGCAGGCTGCAAGCATGACGCATACCATGATAAGAGCCATTACTATTGCTAATATCTTTTTCATTATAAGTGCCTCCTTGTTTTTATAATTTTGTATTTGAAATATGTTTATGCTGAAAATACAATTATTATCCAATTAATTATTTTATTAAAAACACCTGTTAATATTTTTGTTTATTTTTATGAAAAGTATGTAGAGTTTATAAAAACACTGGCCTTTTGAAAAGACCACCCGGAAATAGCCCTTAAAAAAATTTTAAGGCTGCAGGGAAGGGCGTTTTTAAGAATATAGGAATTTATATATTTTAAAACAGGGATGAGATGTCCATAATACTGAGTTTGAGTGTGTACACAAGAAAATTTGCTGCACTTCACACCAGTAAGCACTGTAAGAACTGAGCGCAGCGAATTTTATTGGTATATGGATAATAATGTGTTGATTAGCAGCATATCTCATTTTATAATATAAAGTGTCGTATTATTTGATTTATTGTAAGTCGATTACTATGGGCTGAAAGCCGATAGTCGGGGTTTGCTCTTATTGCAATCAGTAGTACGGTTAATACGGCAAATATTTATATGTATATATGGTAGAACGGGAGGAAAGCGGTAAATGCCTATCACAGAAATATTATCCAAGAATGCCCGGCTATACGGGGCTGAGATATGTCTGACAGAAATAAATCTTGATCTTCAGGACAGCCACAATGTCATATGGAAGGAATACGAACTCATAGAAAATAATCCTGCAGGTGAATACCGCAGGGATATGACCTGGCGTGTCTTTGATGAAAAGGCCAACAGATTTGCCAACCTGCTTTTAAAGCGGGGCATAAAGAAAGGTGAAAAGGTTGCCATCCTGATGATGAATTGTCTGGAGTGGCTGCCAATATATTTCGGAATACTGAAAACAGGTGCGCTGGCAGTTCCTATGAACTTCCGGTATACTGCAGAGGAGATAAAGTATTGCCTGGAACTGTCCGAAACCTCTGCGCTGGTTTTCGGCCCTGAGTTTATAGGAAGAATTGAAGCAATATATGATCAGATACCCCAGGTGGGAACCTTGTTTTTTTCAGGAGAAAACCGGCCTACCTTTGCGGAGAACTATGACCGGCTCACGGCCAACTGCTCCTCTGAAGCTCCTGAGGTTGAACTGTTGGATGAGGACGATGCGGCAATATATTTTTCCTCAGGTACCACCGGCTTTCCAAAGGCCATTCTGCATACCCACGGAAGTTTGCTGTCCGCCTGCTATACAGAATACCACCACCACGGTCAGACCAGGGAGGATAACTTCCTGTGCATACCGCCTCTGTACCATACAGGAGCAAAAATGCACTGGTTCGGCAGTTTTCTGGCAGGCAGCCGGGCAGTCATCCTGAGAGGCATAAAGCCCGAATGGATTCTTAAAACAGTATCCGAGGAAAAGATAACCATTGTATGGCTGCTGGTTCCCTGGGCTCAGGATATTCTTGACGCAATTGACAGAGGGGATGTAAAGCTTGAGGATTATCAGCTCTCGCAATGGAGACTCATGCACATCGGAGCCCAGCCTGTACCTCCAAGCCTTATTCGGCGCTGGAAACAATATTTTCCTCACCATCAATATGATACAAACTATGGCCTCAGTGAGTCTATCGGGCCGGGATGTGTCCATCTGGGAGTGGAAAACATACATAAGGTGGGAGCCATAGGCATACCGGGCTACAACTGGGAGGTAAAAATTACAGATGAAGCCGGCAGCCCTGTTTCACAGGGGCAGGTGGGGGAACTGGCTGTCAAGGGGCCGGGAGTGATGAAGTGTTACTTCAATGACCGGGAGGCTACTGCAGCGGTACTGAAGGAGGACTGGCTGTTTACAGGAGATATGGCCAGAATGGATGAGGAAGGCTTTATATATCTTGTTGACAGAAAAAAGGATGTTATCATAAGCGGCGGAGAAAACATATATCCTGTACAGATTGAAGACTTCTTAAGAGCGCATAAGGCCATAAAGGATGTGGCGGTAATCGGTCTGCAGGATAAACGCCAGGGTGAAATCGCCGCAGCCATTATTGAACTGAAACCGGGATGCACCTGTACCGATCAGGAGATAGAGGCCTTCTGTGCCTCCATGCCGCGTTACAAGCGCCCCAAAAAGGTTATTTTCGATACGGTGCCTCGGAATCCTACAGGGAAAATTGAAAAGCCCAGGCTGAGAGAAAGGTTTGGTGCTGCAAGTCTTGTAGCCGCTCAGAACGAGATAAAATAGAATGAAATGCTAAAATACCGGACATCTTAATAAGAGCTGCTTTTGATGACAGTGTGCAGGACAGTGCTGTCCGGCGTACAAATAAAATATTGCTAAAGGATATGTATAGATGAAAACTGCAATCAGAAATATGCACTTATCAGAGCTTAAGGACATTTATAAACGTATAACCGAAGATTTTGCGCAAGGTGAGTACCCGCCCTTTGACAAGCTGTACAAGCAGCTTGAGGCCAATATCCAAAAGGGGTGGATTCTGGTACACGACGGCAGGGATGCGGCCTATTCAATTTGTGCCGAAGGGCCTGAAAACGGGTTTGTGCTTATAAGCTTTTTTGCAGTGTATAAAGGGTATAGGGCGACGGGAATCGGAACGGTATTTCTTGAGAAGCTGAAGGAAATGTATTCCCGGTCAAGCGGTATAATTGTAGAGGTGGAGAAGGCTGAGGACGCTTTGCATCTGGAGGATGCCGGAATACGTGAAAAGAGAATGGAATTCTACAGCCGTGCCGGGTTTAGCCTTGTACCAGGGATAGATTATGTAATCTGGGATGTTCCCATGCATCTCATGGTGTTCCAGTGCAGTACTCCCCTTTCGGAAGTAAACGAAAGAATTAATGGCATAATGTATGAAATATATTACCAGCTTCTCGGAGAGCAGTTTATCCATAAGCTTAAATGCAATAAATTATGAAAAACTTAAATAACTAAATACTTTAATGGTCGGGTTGTGAAATAGTGAAAACTATAAAAGGCTGATAAGACATTTTGTAATAGATGTTTTATCAGCCTTAATATTTTATATTGTAAACTACTTGCCGAAGATGTTTTCCATCAGTCTCCTTAAGAAGGGTTTCTTCTTTTGCTGTGAGACAGGTACTGATGGAGAAGCAGAAGCAGCAACAGTGGAGGTGGTCTTCTCCGGAGCCGGCCTGCCTGTATTGGCGGTTTTCGTGGAGGCCCCATAGTTCCTTCTGTCAAAATGCGCTTTACCGCTGTTGGGCTTCCGTTCACCTGCGGGTTTCTGCCTGGGCGGATTAATGGTACCTTGCTTCTGCCGGACCGCATCCTTATTGCTGTTGCCTGAAGAAGCGCTTTTGTTTTGGGAATCCCTGCCGGTACTTCCGGATTTGCTGAAATCCTTGCCGGTACTTCCAGGTTTGCTGAAATCCTTGCCGATACTTCCGGGTTTGCCGGAAGGCTTGCCAGGAGCCCTGTTATCCTTGTGCTTTTCACCCGGCTTTGTAGCTTTCCCACTGGCTGGGGACCTGCTGCCGGAGACCGACTTGCGTCCGCCTTTGTCGGCAGACCCTGAGACAGCCCTTGGGGACTTGGCACCTGCAGGTTTTGCTTTAAGTGCATTGGCAAGCAGCCAATCGCCAGCCTCAGCCATGCGCTGCTTGAAGAGCTCTTCCTGTGGCAGCTCGGATTCTGGTATCATGGCACCTATGTGTTCTTCAATCTCATAAAGGGTCATAATATCATCGCTGGTAACCAGGGACAGTGCTTTTCCTCCATTGCCTGCCCTGCCGGTACGGCCTATCCTGTGTACATAGCTGTCCTTCTCCACAGGGACGTCGTAGTTTATGACAAGAGACAGATTTTCAATATGAATGCCTCTTGCAGCAACATCAGTAGCTACCAGTATATGGAATTCGCCCTGCTTGAACTGCTGGATGGTTTTCGTCCGCTTGCCCTGGGGGATATCGCCGTGTAGCGACTCCGAAGCATATCCCTGCTTTGTCAGGAAGCTCTGAACACGGTCAACTCCCATCCTGGTATTGCAAAAAATCATACAGCTTTCGGGCTGTTCAATAATAAGCAGCCTGTTGAGCTGAGTACGTTTTTCATTTTGCTGAACTCTATAATATTCCTGCTGTATGGAATCTACAGTTTTTGTCTGAGACTCTATTTCAACAGTCAGGGGATTTTTCATGTATTCTCTGCAGATTCTTTGTATTTCAGAAGGCATGGTGGCAGAAAAAAGCAGGGTTATCCTGTCCTTTGGAACGGTGCGGACAATTCTCTTAACCTGATCCAGAAAGCCCATGTCCAGCATTCTGTCTGCTTCATCCAGTACCAGAAAGCGGATGTTTTTGGTGACCAAATTGCCGTGCTGTATGTGGTCAAAGACTCTTCCAGGTGTGCCGGTAACTATGGTTACACCCTTTTTCAGATCCTGAACCTCACCCGGCAGGCTGTGCTGTCCATATACCGCCGTTGTTCTGTGAGACAGGTGCTTTGCCATTTTCTTAATATCGTTGTCCACCTGGACTGCCAGTTCACGGACCGGCGTAAGTATAAGACCCTGGGGGCCGTCGGAAGAGGGATCTGTCATTTGCAGCATGGAAACCCCGAATACTGCTGTTTTACCGCTTCCGGTCTTTGACATGACAATGAGGTCTTCCTTGTTTAAAATATGAGGTATTGCTCTGCTCTGAACTTCGGTGGGAGTTTGAAAACCCATTTCCTCCAGAGCTTTCAATATTGGTTCTGTAATTCCTAAATTATTAAAACTGTTTTCCATAATATCTTCTTTCGTTTTTTCAGAATGGTTTGATTATAACATTATATTCGGAAATTTTCCAGTAATAGAGTTGCAGTTGCCCTGTAAAAGCTTTTATTTCTATTGAAAAGCTGCTAATATCCGTACTTCTGAAAAAATTCCAGGCAAATCAAGCTTGAATACGTATATTAAAATGATAGACTAATAATTAATAAAGATATACACTCAAGTTAAGAACAATATCAATAACCATAATTATTTTTTGGGGTGCAGGCAGGTCGCCATGCACGCCGGATTGGAGAAAAGCATGATTATAACCACCACACCAAATGTAGAAGGAAGAAAAATAACAGATTACAAGGGAATAGTTTTCGGAGAGGTAATATCTGGGGTTGACTTTATTAAGGATTTTGCCGCAGGCCTTACAAATTTTTTCGGCGGCAGGTCAAATTCCTACGAAGGTGAGCTTATACAGGCAAGGGAAAATGCCATATATGAAATGACCAAGCGAGCTGAAAATATGGGCGCCAATGCTGTTGTGGGTGTTGACGTGGATTATGAAGTACTGGGACAGGGCAATAACATGCTCATGGTAACAGTCTCAGGTACTGCGGTTGTAGTTGAATAAATAATATGCTTGCGAATGTGGGGACAGTGAGAAAATGGCAACTTTACTGCTTATAATAATATATATGGCCTTTATAAGTCTGGGGCTTCCGGACTCACTGCTTGGAACAGCCTGGCCTGCCATAATGACGGATATGTCCTTGCCGGTATCCTATGCAGGTATACTATCCGTGATAATATCAGGCGGTACTATAATATCAAGTGTCTTAAGTGAAAGGATTATCAGGAGATTCAGAACAGGACCTGTCACTGCTGTAAGCGTTACTCTGACGGCTTTAGCCTTGCTGAGCTTTTCACTGTCCGGCAATTTTTGGGTCCTGTGCCTTCTGGCGGTTCCCCTGGGCCTTGGTGCAGGTTCGGTGGATGCGTCCCTTAACAATTTTGTAGCACTTCATTACAAGGCAAGCCACATGAGCTGGCTGCACTGCTTTTGGGGAGTGGGGGCAACGGCGGGGCCGGTGATAATGTCATTTTTTCTTGCAGGGGAAGGCGGCTGGAAACCGGGTTACAGGACTATCGGAATCATTCAGATATGCCTGGTTATTCTCCTTTTTATTTCACTTCCACTGTGGAAGAAGGCAGGAGAAGGGGCCGGGCAGCAGGAGCTGTCAGGTGAGCCTGCGGGCATTCTTGCCATTCTGGGTATGCCGGGAGCAAAAACGGCGTTGCTTACCTTCTTCAGCTACTGCGCAGTAGAAGCTGCGGCGGGACTTTGGGGAGGCAGCTATCTGGTGCTGAACAGAGGCGTCTCTGAAGGAACTGCGGCAAAATGGGTTTCCATGTATTATTTCGGTATAACCCTTGGGAGATTTGCAGCAGGCTTTGTTACGATGAAAATGGACAACAGGTCGTTGGTGCGGCTTGGGCAGGGGATTCTTGCTGCAGGACTGTTATGCATACTGCTGCCGCTGGCAAAAGACAGCATACTGCCCGCCGGCTTCCTGCTGATGGGAATAGGCTGTGCGCCAGTTTTTCCCTGTCTGCTGCACGAGACGCCAAAGCGGTTCGGAAAGGATTCGTCCCAGGCTCTGATGGGAATTCAAATGGCAAGTGCCTATGTGGGTTCAACCTTGATGCCTCCTTTGCTGGGTCTTATGGCACAGCATTTTTCCTTTACAATATATCCGTATTATTTGCTGGCTGTAACGGCAATGATGGTTGTTTTCAACGAGTTGACCAATAAGGCGGCACATGCCGGGACCACAAAAAGTCTCAGATAATACAATAAAGTATTATGGGTTTTGCTGCACATATTGCACGTACTAAATTGACTTTGACCTGTAAATGCATATTTTAATAATAAATGGCAAACCATATGATAAAGAGCATTCTACCCCATTGGTATATGAATGCTCTTTATTTATTGAGCGGAGGATATTAACATAATGCAGTCAAGGAGAAAAGCCCCTGCCTGGAAGTGGGTGACTCTGGCCATAATCATTTTACTGGCTGTGGTTGCAGCTGTTTTGATCAACAGAGGCAGGGATTTAAAGGATTATAAGAGCATAAAGGCCCAGGAGGGGGATATCACCACATACCACACCTTTTCAGGGAACATAGAGGCCAAACACCGTCAGACGGTGACCTCGGAAACCGTTATGCAGATATCCGACATTTTCGTGCAGGAGGGAGACCTGGTGAAAAAGGGGGACGTACTGGCTGAGACCTCCTCAGGTCAGAAGCTGGCTGCGGATATTGACGGGGAAGTAGCTTCGATTGGTGTTCAAGAGGATATGATGGTCATGGCAGGGGTCAGGCTCATGGAAGTAGTTGATTACAATAAGCTTGAGATAAAGGTAAGGGTGGACGAGTACGATTTGGGCTATCTGAAAAAGGGTATGGCTGCAAAGGTGAAAATAGGTGCCTTGAACAAGGAGCTTACAGGTAAAATAAGCAGTATATCCAAGGAAGGGGTTGTAACCAACGGCCTGACCTATTTTATTGCTGCAATAGATCTGAACCGGGATGAGACCCTGAAGGTGGGAATGTCCGCAGAGGTCAGGCTTGTGAAGGCCTCTGTGAAGAGTGCGGTGACAATACCCATGTATGCGGTGAGCTTTAATGCCAGCAGCCTACCCTATGTACTAAAAGAAAATCCTAATGGAAGAGGAAAACCTGTGCGGGCTGATATTGTCACTGGAATCAATAACGGTACCCAGGTAGAGGTTAAAAAAGGAGTTGAACCTGGGGAGACCATTTTATATTCCAGCACAGGTACCGGCACCGGCAGCACGACGGGAATGGGCTTGCGGGGGCGGCAGGAAAGCAGCACTACACTTGGGGGAGCTGGCTGATGGCTGAAATTCTCAATATGAAAAATATATGCAAAAGCTATTATATGGCCACTGAGGAACTGGAAGTGCTGCACAAGGTGAATTTGACGGTGGATTCCGGTGAGTTCCTTTCCATACTGGGACCTTCCGGCTCAGGTAAATCTACAATGATGAATATTATAGGCTGCCTGGATACAGCTACCTCCGGAGACTATCTCCTGTCTGGCAATGATATAAACAAGCTGGATGAAATTCAGCTGGCCAGAGTCAGAAACAGGGAAATCGGCTTTGTTTTCCAAAGTTTTCACCTGCTGCCCAGGCTGACGGCTCTGCAAAATGTGGAGCTGCCGCTGATTTATTCCGGGCTGGCCAATGCCCAGCGTCAAAAACGTGCCAAAGACATACTGGAGCGGGTGGGCCTGTCGGACAAGCTGCAAAATCTGCCCAATCAACTGTCGGGAGGCCAGCAGCAGCGGGTGGCCATAGCCCGTGCTCTGGTAACCGAGCCTGCCATACTGCTTGCGGACGAGCCTACAGGAGCATTGGACCAGAAAACAGGCCTGCAGGTAATGGAACTCTTTGAAGAAATTAACCGTGACCATAAGACCATCATAATGATAACTCATGATGTAGGCATAGCCCGGCGGGCAAAAAGGGTAGTGAATATTCTGGACGGGTATCTGACCCCGGGGCGGCTGTGAGAGCTGAAGGGCAGGCCGTAAAAGCAAGCGGTGGGAGGCAGAAATATGTTTTGGGAAAGTATGAGAATGTCATGGGAGAATATAATTAAAAACAAGCTCAGGTCTGTGCTTACCATGCTGGGCATTGTTATTGGAGTTGCGTCAATTATAGCACTTATTACCATAGTAAGCGGAGCAACTGCCAGTATAAGCAATGAGGTAAATTCGCTGGGGGTTAACAAAATAATGATCAGCATTATCGGAACCCCTCTTAAGACAGGACTTACCGATGCTGATACTGCCACAATCTCCCGGTTGAAGAACATAGAAGGAGTATCTCCTACCATAACAGGTAAAACCACAGTTATGGGCAATGGCAGTATTATGAAAAATATAACGGTTCAGGGAAAGAATGAAGTGTTTTTTAAAACAGACACAAGCTTGATGAAATCCGGCAGACCGGTCAATCTTCTGGATATTGAGGAGAAAAACCAGGTTGCCGTCATTGGAAGTGATATAACAAGTAAGCTGTTTTTCGGGCAAAATCCCGTTGGGAAGGAATTGGTCATAAACGGTATGGCTTATACGGTTATAGGAACACTGGCACCCTCCAGTGGCTTCGGCATGAATTCCAACAATGAAACCGTTGTAATTCCATATACCACGGCTCTTCGAAACCTTGGAATAAAAAACATATCCAGCCTGGATGTATACCTGAAGGACACAAATGCAGCCGACGAAACGGTGCTGGATATAAAAGGGGTGCTCTCTCAGGCGTTTAACAGCAAGGAGGATGCATATACTGTCTTCAATATGGGAGATATGATTGAATCCTTTCAGGATATGATGTCCATCATGTCCATGCTGCTGGCAGGAATTGCAGCCATATCCCTTGTTGTGGGAGGCATAGGCATAATGAATATGATGCTGGTATCCATAACCGAGAGAACCACGGAAATCGGCTTGAGAAAAGCTCTGGGGGCCACCCCTGGCAGAATTCAGCTCCAATTCATCTTAGAAGCAATCCTCCTGTCTCTCATAGGCGGTCTTATAGGCCTGGTGGCGGGAGGCATTATAGCTTATGTTACGGCGGTACTCATAGGTATTGTATTTTCCGTCTCAGCTTCAACCGTGGCACTGGCAGTGGGATTTTCGGCTGCCGTAGGCATAATATTCGGCTACATGCCTGCAAGAAAAGCCAGCAGGCTGAATCCCATCGATGCATTAAGAAGCCTGTAAAATCATTTTCCTCACAGGGTAATATAAGTTTCAGATGCTGCAGAACACCGGCCGGTTATAATGTATAATATAAGGGAGAAAGCTGTAAGCCGTCTACGGTAATGGAGCAGCTTAGTGATATCAAGGAGGTGCTGTATGGGTATTGGTGACAGGGTAAGCACGGGTTTGAAAGGCTTTGACCAGATAATAGACCATCTCAGGCTGGGAGATAATGTTGTGTGGCAGGTGGATTCGGTTGAAGACTACAAAAGGCTGGTGGAGCCATATGTCATACAGGCAGCCCTGGACGGAAGAAGCCTTGTATATATCCGTTTCGGCAGGCATAAGCCCTTGCTTTTGGAAGACGGCAAGGTCAGGATATATCATGTAGACTGTGGAAAGGGCTTCGAGAGTTTTGCCACAGAGGTGCACAAGCTGATAAAAAAAGAAGGGAAGAAGGTATTCTATGTGTTTGACTGCCTTACGGACCTTTTGAAATACTGGCATTCCGACCTTATGATCGGTAATTTTTTCAAGGTTACCTGTCCATACCTGTATGAGTTGGATACAGTAGCCTATTTCGCTATCAAGAGGAATTGCCACACCTACAGCACTATAGCCGGAATACGGGAGACCACCCAGCTTTTGCTGGATTTGTATCAGGTGAACAGCAAGTGTTATATTCATCCTCTGAAGGTATGGCAGCGCTATTCTCCAACCATGTTCTTTCCTCATCTCATTGAAGGGCAGGAGGCTGTTGGCATTACGTCCAGTACCGAGGCCGCAGGACTCTTTTCCAGTATAAACAGGGGGGAGGACAGGCTGGATTACCGGGATATTATTTTCAGCAGGGCCAAAGGGGTGCTTGATAAGTCACCCCAGGAGCAGGAGACACAGAAAAAGCTTCTGATGCAGATGCTCATAGGCACTGAGTCCACAAGAATGTTCCAGCTTTGCCACAAGTATTTCAGCCTGAGAGATATCCTTCAGATTGCCTCGCGGGAGGTGGGGACGGGCTTCATTGGAGGAAAGAGTGTGGGAATGCTCATTGCAAGAAAAATTCTGGAGAAGGAAGCAAAAGAGCTGTTCGATACATATTTGGAGCCTCATGATTCCTATTACATCGGTTCTGATGTTTTTTACACCTATATTGTCCAGAATGGCTGGTGGCGGCTGAGAACCAGGCAAAAGACAGAAGAGGGCTATTTCAGTCTTGCAGCAGAATTGAAGGATAAGCTCCTTCATGGGAAATTCCCTAAAAATATACAGGAGCAGTTTCAGCAGCTTCTGGAATACTTCGGACAGTCTCCGGTGATAGTACGTTCCAGCTCTCTGCTGGAAGACAACTTTGGCAATGCCTTTGCAGGCAAATACGAAAGTGTATTCTGCGTAAACCAGGGAACTCCGGATGAAAGATATGAAGCCTTTGAGGAAGCCATTCGGAAAGTTTATGCCAGCACCATGAACGAGGATGCCCTGGCATACAGAAGAAACAGGGGGCTGGCGGAGAGTGACGAGCAGATGGCAGTGCTGGTTCAGAGAGTTTCGGGAGATCAGTATGATGAAAATTTCTTTCCCCATGTGGCGGGAGTGGGCAATTCTTCAAACCTTTATGTATGGGATAAAAACATTGATATGGAGGCAGGCATGCTGCGCCTGGTTTTCGGTCTCGGCACCCGGGCGGTGGACCGTACCGAAGGAGATTACCCCAGGATAGTGTGCCTGGACAATCCTCTCAGGCTGCCTCCCATTAATACCGAAGATATGCTCAAATTTTCTCAGCAGGGTGTGGATGTGCTTTCGCTTAAAGACAACCTGCTGGAGGAAAAAAGATTGGAAGAGATTATTTCAGGTGAACTGAAGACTGACAGAGAGCTTTTTGCAAGCCCGGACTATAAAACCGCCGAAAGACTCCGTCAGTTGGGATATACCTCCGAAAAAGTGCCGTATATTCTCGATTACAGGAAGCTTTTTACCCAGACGCAGTTTGCTGCTGTCATGAGGGACATTCTGGCACTGCTGTCACGGATTTACGACTATCCTGTGGATATTGAGTATACTGCAAATTTCACCAGGGAGGGCGGCTTTAAGGTAAATCTGCTGCAATGCCGGCCTCTTCAGACCAGAGGCCTGGGAAAGCCCGTGGAGCTTCCGGAGGTAAAGCCTGAAAACTGCCTGTTTTGCAGCAAGGGTGGTTTTATGGGAGGTAATGTCAGACTGAATATAGATTATGTGATTTTAGTCAAGGCTCAGGAATATCTGGCCTTAAATGAGCAGGGAAAATATTCTGTAGCAAGGCTCATAGGACGTCTGAACAGAGAACTGAAAGGAAAAAGTGTCATGCTCCTGGGTCCTGGCAGGTGGGGGAGTACCACGCCCTCCCTGGGTGTACCTGTACACTTTACGGAGCTGAGCAATATGGCTGTGCTGTGCGAGGTATCCCACCCACAGGCGGGACTGATGCCGGAGCTGTCCTATGGGAGCCATTTCTTTCAGGATTTGGTAGAGGCGGGGATTTTTTATGCAGCCTTGATTGACGGAAATGAAGATGTGGTTGTTAACAGTCACAAGCTGCTGAGCTTTCATAACAGGCTTAAAGAATTAGTGCCCCAGGACGCCGGTCTTTCAGAGGTGGTGCATGTTGCACAGACAAGCAAAGTGGAGATATTTTCAGATATAGTAACCCAGACGCTTGTCTGTACAATATAAGGTGTAAGGTATAATTTAACCTGCGGTGCTGATTTATAAATGTGATAACAGTCAGAAAAAGCCGCTAACTCCCGGACGTGTCTCTTAAAGACCTTACCTGACCGGCACACTACCGGCAAATTAAAAAAAAGGGGAGTGTTAAAACAGGAGTTCAGCAGCAGCCGGGATGTATCAAGTAATACACGACAGCTATTGAAGCCCGGCTTTAACACTCCGTTCCATTTTTAGGCGCAATCAGGATTATTGCTATATTCCAGCTTCCTTCAGGAAATCCTCCGCCACCTTTTTGATGGTCTGCTTTTCGTTATCCACCTTGTAGTTCAGCTCCTGCATCTTCTGGTCGTCAATGGTTCCGGCCAGCTTGTTCAGAAGCTCCTCAAGCTGAGGCTTATTTTCAAGAACTTCATTTCTTACAATAGGAGCAGCATAATACGGGGGAAAGAAGTTCTTATCATCCTTCAGAACCGTAAGGTTAAGGGCCTTTAACTGCCCGTCAGTGGTAAAGGCATCGGTTACATCCATCTTACCCTGTCCGATAGCTTGATACTTTAGCGATACATCCATTTTTGCAATGTTTTTGAAGGTAAGGCTGTAAACCTTTATAAGTCCGTCATAGCCGTCCTCTCTATTGAAAAATTCATGTTCTGCTCCAAAAACCAGATCCTTTGAAAAATTCCCGAGATCGCTGATGGATTCCAGATTGTTTTTGCTTGCCAGTTCCTGGGGAACAGCAAGTGCGTAAGTATTATTAAAGCCTATGGGCTTAAGCCATTTTATCTGGAACTGTTTGTCAAATTCGGTGCTTACCGTAGCGTATACCTTCTCGGGGTCGGTTTCCACCGGGAGCTTAAGCTGGGCAGTCAGGCCCGTACCGGTGTACTCGGGATAAATATCTATCTGCCCCTTTTTCATGGCCTCAAAGCATACGAAGGTTCCGCCCATGTTTATTTTTCTTTCAACCTTTATATCAGTGTTGTTTTCAATAAGCTGTGCCATTATCTCTGCAAGAATCTTGTTTTCAGTGAAGTCCTTTGAGCCTATGACCACCTTTTTTCCTGAGGTGCAGCCCGCAAAAACCGTCACTGTCAAAGCCAGGACTGCCAATAGTGCCAATGCTTTTTTGTACATTCAATTACCTCCCTTTTTCATAGCTTGAAATTTATTAAACATAAATTGCACGATTAAAGATAGTGCAACTACAGGCAGAGTTCCCTTGAGTATCATGCCCCAGTCCTGGGACTGGATTCCGCTGTATATAATGTAGCCAAGTCCTCCAGAACCGATAAGGACACCTATTACAGCCGTTCCAAGTGCGGTGACGAAGGCAATCCTGATTCCTGACAATATCATGGGAACCGCCAGGGGTATCTCCACTTTGGCAAGAGATTGCAGAGAAGACATGCCCATGCCCCTGGAGGCCTCTTTAATAGCGGGAGAGACCCCGGTAATCCCTGTATAGGTGTTTCGTATGACAGGCAGTAGCGAGTAAAGGCACAAGCCTATAACAACAGTAGTGTTCCCCAGGCCGAATACCACCATGAGAAGCGCAAGCAATGCTAGTGTGGGTATTGTTTGAATAATGTCCGCCACAGCCATTACTATATTTGCAAAGCCTGGTTTTTTTGAAATGAATATTCCTATGGTCAAGCCCAGGAGCGTTGCAAGAGCCACTCCTGAAATTGTAATCATCAGGTGCTCCAGGACTGCAATTATCAAATCTGTCATTTAGAAGCAGCTCCTTTCACTAGCAGAGACCTTGGCGTTACTGCCCTGTGCACAAGATCAATCAGCACCCCCGCAAGAATTGATAAAGCTGATGCGGGGAGGGCCCCTGCCAGAATCAAATTTGTGTCATAGCTTGAAAGGCCGGTCCAGATAAGGTCTCCCAGTCCTCCCGCTCCGATGAGTGCAGCCAGGGTGGCCCAGCTGATGATATAGACTACCGAAAGCCGTACGCCGGCTACTATGACCGGAAGGCTTAAGGGAAGTTCCACCCTGAAAAGGGTCTGGGTTTGAGACATGCCAATGCCTCTGGCTGCCTCTATATACAGCTTGTCAATTTCCTTTATACCTGTGTAGGTATTCTGCAGGATGGGAAGCATGGCATACGCCACCAGCACTATCACTGCAGGCTTGCCGCCCAATCCGAACAGCATGAGCCCCACGCCCAGCATGACAAGGCCGGGAATGGTTTGAATAATTCCGGCGGCAGACAGTACAAGCCTGGCTGTTCTGTCATATCTTGTGAGAATAATGCCTGCCGGAACTGCCAGCAGTATGGATATGATTATTGACAAAGAGGATAATTGTACATGTACCAGCAATGCAGACAATACCTCATCTCCGTTACTCTGCAAATATTCTATAAAGCTCATTTTTCATCGCCTCCCCATAGGGCATGTGCCATGGACTTGACCATTCCTGTTCGGGTTACTATACCTGCCACCTTGTTTGAACTGTCTACTACTACCAAATATCCCGATTTTGAAGCCAGAAGTGTATCAAAGGCCTCTTTGGCGCTGTCAGTGCAGGAAACAGTGCCAATATCCCTGTCTACAAGAGCTGCCACAGTATCTCCAGGCTTCCCCCGCCGCCTTATGGCTTCTGCAGTTACCACACCTTCAAGTACTCCGTTATCTTTGGTGACTATCAGACTGTCTATGCCCTTGCTGCTCATAAGTGAAATACATTCGAGGGTATGCTTTTCCTCGCGCACTGTAACCGGGTTGCTTTTCATAACCTCCATAACGGTCATGTCGGAATTGCCGGAGGTATTGTGCATGCCTATAAAGCTTTTTACAAAATCATTTGCAGGATTTCTAAGGATTTCCTCCGGTGGAGCTGCCTGAATTATATTGCCTTTATCCATAAATACAATAATGTCGGCCAGTTTTACCGCCTCCGACATATCATGGGTAACAAATACAAAGGTTTTGTTCAGAGTTTTGTGAAGTTTCTTTACCTCGTCCTGCAAGGAATCCCTGGTAATGGGGTCCAGGGCGCCGAAGGGCTCATCCATCAGAATAAGCGAGGGCTCGGCAGCCAGTGCACGCAGTACGCCTATCCTCTGCTGCTGACCTCCTGAAAGCTCTGAGGGATATTTGTTTGCGTAAAGGTCGGGCTTGAGGTCCACCAGCTCCATTAGTTCAAGTGCCCTTTGGCGGCTTTTCTCCTTTGGCCATTTGAGAAGCTTCGGCACTACCTCCACGTTCTCTTGTATGGTCATATTGGGGAAAAGTCCGATTTGCTGTATTACATAACCTATATTTCTCCTTAACTCCACAGGGTTCATGGCTTCAATATTGCTGCCGTTTACAAGTATTTGCCCCGAAGAGGGCTCAATAAGCCTGTTTATCATTTTAAGAGTGGTGGTTTTTCCGCATCCGGATTTGCCTATAAAAACTACAAACTGTCCCTCTGGTATTTCAAGATTTATTGAGTTTACTACTGTGTTTGAACCATATTTTTTTGTAACATTAATCAGATTAACCATGAAGGCTTACCTCCTTATAAATATATTTAATAAATAAACAGACATATTTAAATAAAGTTGCAGGTTGTCGCTGCAGTGCCAGTACAGTAAGCACAGTCATCAGCACAGTCATATAATAGTTGCCGGTGCTGTGAGTAATAGCTGTCAGAGCGGTCAAGCAATAATTGTCAACGCACTTGAGTGATAACGATATAGGTTTTATTCAATATTAGTAAATGGGAAAATATAACAGACAACTTATTGACAATATTAAGTTGTTGCTTTATATTCTATTAGAATTCCAAAGAGGTGTCAAGTTTTATGGTTAAATACAAAATCAGGAACAGCACTGGAAGGCCTTATACTGCCTTTCAATACCGTTCCTGAGTATGGAAATAATTTATTGGTGCGTACATCCTGCCTGTCAGGCAGGATGTCAATTTATACTGTTTACAAATGCATTGAAGCGTTCTATTACGTTGGCATCTCCCACTATCAAAACCCTGTCGTTTTGTGAAAATTCGTAATAGGGGCCGGGGGATATTATAATGCTTTTTTCCTGAACGACTCCTATTATGGTAGCTCCGGTGTTGTGCCAAACTTCCAGGGCGCCGATACTCTTTCCAATGAAGGGAGAATCTGAGGGAAGTTGTATTTCAACTGGGGTAATCAGGTCGGACCTTTTATATTTGTACAAATCAATTATTTGCTTGGTGAGAACATTTATTTCCTCATCCATGGTCTTCCTTTTTTCCAACATTTGTGACAGCTTCATGCGTAAATCCGCAACGCTTTCGTCATCCTTGAAGTTTTTTAAAAACTGGATGGCATTTTCTTTTGAGGCCACTACTATCCCGCTGCCCAGGGCAATTTCCACCACCTGCCTGTCCGACAATATGGACATGGCCCTTCTGATGGTCTCGGGAGATACATTGTATTCGGTGGAAAGTACGGATCTGCCCTTTAGCTTTTCGCCCTGATGAATATCACCGGAGGCTATGCGCGCAGAAATATCAACGGCTATTTTCAAATACCTGGGTATAGTAATTAATTCTGAACCTATCATTCCATGCTCCATTTCCAAAAGTCAAAAATAGTCCAAAGTCAATTACTAGCTGAGAGCCTGCAAAAGCCAAGGCGCACTCGAACCGTGACTGTGTCAAAACCAGCAGGAATGTATAATTCAGAACGCTTCCGACTTCATAAAAGCAGTGGCTTCCAACAGAATTTGACTTTGGTAAATTGATTATAACACTTATGATAATCCGTAGCAATTTAATGTTATTTACTTTGGGTATCACTGTAAATTTGTTGTCATTCCTGCCAATACATACAGTATTGCCTTAGTTCTCCGCCTTAACCTGCGAAAGGTTTCCGCACCGGCAATATACCTTGTCTGCAACGGACCATCAGGGTATAAATGCTTGTAACCGGTATGTTATAATATGTGCATAATGTATTTTATTAACCAGAGGAAATAGGTTGAAGGAAGCTTTGAAGCAGATAAAAATGTGGCACCGGTTCCATGCCGTGACTTTCATGGAGTTTTGTGCCAAGTGGGGGCATGGAAATAAATATGGATATTAAGGAAGCGGTTAAGAAACTTCCGGGGCGGCCCGGGGTTTACCTTATGAAAGATTCGTTTGGTATGGTTATTTATGTGGGAAAGGCCAAAAACCTCAAAGCCCGGGTTTCACAGTACTTTCAGAACGGTCGGAACAAATCTCCCAAAATATCCGAAATGGTGCAGAGAATTGATACCTTTGAGATAATAACTGTAGACACAGAGCTTGAAGCCTTTTTGCTGGAAAGTGAAACAATCAGGGAGCTAAGACCCCCTTATAATAAGCTGCTGAAGAATTACCTGAATTACAAGTACATAAGGCTGGATACTGGTAAGAATTATCCCATCCCTGAAATCATCACCCGGCCGGGGCATGATAAGGCGTTGTATTTTGGGCCTTTTACCAGCCAAAGCTCCGTTGAGCACGCAGTTTCTTTCTTAAGGGAGCACTTTTTCATACGCAAGTGCAAAAGTAAAACCTTAAAAAGCAATCCTTCCGGCTGTCTTAACCTTCAGTTGGGCAACTGTCCCGGTCCTTGCACCGGAAAGGATGTAACGGAGGCCTACGGGGAGCAGCTTGAGAAAATGGTACAGCTCCTTTCGGGAAAGGACCAAAAGCCTGTAAAGGAGCTCAAAGGGAAAATGCTGACTGCCGCACAAAGGCTTGAATTTGAAAAGGCCGCGGCTTGCAGGGAACAGCTGAAGGGCATCAGGCACGTGCTGTATAAGCAAAAGATTATAAAGCTTTCAAGCTACGGGCGGAATATTATAGCGGCTGAAAAATATGCCGGGGATGAGGTCAAGCTTTTCTTTATAAAGGGGAACCGGCTGCTGAAAAAGGAAACAGTAGCCCTGTCCGGAGCTGACATGGATTCGCTGGAAGAAACCTTGAAGCAGCTGGCAGCCAATTGTTTCAAAAAGCAGGGTAATAAGCCTGGAACCTTGACCCAGGAGGAAATAGACCAGGCGAACATCATTTATTCCTATCTGAAAAAAAGTAACAACGGTATACTGAGTTCCAACATTCCTGCCTCACGGATTGATACCCTGAATTACAGGCGTCTGGCAGGAAGGATATATGCCTTTAAAGAGGCAGAGAGGAAGGATTTATGAATTTTATCAAGATAAAGGGGGAAAAGGATATTCCCCCAAAATATAGGAATACCCCGGTTTACAAGCTTTTGTGCTATCACAACCTGGGAGCGGAGCTGAAGGCTTACAGCACTGCGGAGCTGTTGATAGGCATGTGCATGGACAACCGGAAGCAGCTCAGAATACCTGAAAATTTTGCCTATATTATAAGAACCGGCGGAGCAAACTTAAGGTACAGTGAATTCAAAGTTTCCTATGCCATCGCCATTGGAGGAGTCAGGCATATTGTGCTCATCGCTCACAATAATTGCGGCATGGTAAATCTTGTTTCCAAGAGAGAGCAATTCGTGCAGGGGCTGTGTGAAAATGCAAATTGGGATAAAAAAAGAGCGGAGGAGCACTTTATGAATTATGCTCCCATGTTTGAAATAGATAATGAAGTTGAGTTTGTAGTTAACGAGTCCCGGCGACTGTCTGAGAAATATCCGGGAATTGCGGTAACTCCTCTGCTGTATTCCATTGAAGATAACATGCTCAATGTAATTGCGGAATAAAGCATTACAAACACGCATGAGAATCTTTTTCATGATTTTTGGGATAATATTTATATTCGGTATCGGAATGAGAAACTTTTATTGATGCCATATTTTTATTATGACGGAGAAAATTATGGAAAAGAAGAGCAAAGGGCTGTCTGCCGGACAGCTAACCATGATGGCCCTGGGCACGGTAATAGGAGGCTCGTTTTTTCTGGGCTCCTCAGTTGCTATTGAGGCTGCCGGGCCGGCTATAGTAATATCCTATATATTAGGCGGTATACTGGTCTATATCATACTTTTTGCACTTTCCGAAATGACTGTGGCCAACCCGGATTCAGGGTCCTTCAGGACCTTTGCAGCAAATGCCTTCGGTCCGGGGGCCGGTTTTACGGTGGGCTGGGTATACTGGACCGGTATGGTGCTTGCCATGTCCAGTGAAGCTACGGCTGTATCCATACTCATACGCGAGTGGGTGCCCAACGTATCCATAGCAATTCTTGGCAGTGCTATTATCATAGGTGTCACGCTTCTCAATCTGCTGGGGGCAGAAAAGCTGAGCAGACTGGAAAGCGGTCTTGCAGCAGTAAAGCTGTTCGCCATAGTATCATTTATAGTGCTGGGGGTATTGCTGATTTTTGGACTGATTCCAGGAACGGCTGCTGCAGGCGTGGGGGCAGTGGCGGGAGAACCTCTGCTGCCAGGTGGCATAAGGGGAATTGCGGGCAGCATGCTCATTGTAATATTTTCCTATGCCGGCTTTGAAATCATCGGATTGGCCGCCGCTGAAACGGACAATCCCAGAAAGACGGTTCCAAAGGCCATATCCTATACAGTGGTTACTCTTGTTGGACTTTACATTGTTTCCATAGCTGTATTGCTGCCCCTTGTACCCACTGCCGCCCTGAACGAAAATGTCAGTCCAATGGTTGCGGCACTGGGCAGATGGGGAATGGGCTGGGCAGGTACAGCTATTAATTTTGTACTGATTACCGCCATACTGTCCACCATGCTGGCAGCAATGTTCGGGCTGGGAAGGATGATGCGCTCCCTTGCGGCTGAGGGACATGCCCCCGGTTGGCTGAAGGATGAAAAAGAAGTTCCTGTAAGAGGAATAATGTTTTCAGGTATTTCCATGCTGGCGGGGTTGGGAATAGGACTGCTGCTTCCCAGGGTATACCTGTTCCTGGTTAGTTCGGGCGGGTTTGCCCTGCTGTTTACCTATGCCGTCATAATGGCCACACATATAAGGTTCAGGAAGAGACATGGCTGCCCTCCGGACGGCAGGTGCCAGATGCCGGGGTATCCTGTGGCATCATGGCTGGCCTTGGTTAGCCTCATTGTAATCATATTCAGCATGCCCTTCATCCCGGGACAGGCCTCCGGCCTCATAGCAGGGTTGATAATGATAGCCGCCTATGCAATCATTTATATAGCGGTAAAGAAGGTCTTTGGGCAAAGGGATAATGCACTGTTTGTGGATGCCAACGAGAGAAAGCGGCTGAGAACAAGACTGTCCGTGGAATTTTCCAGAGAATTGCTTGAGGATGTAAAAAAGAAGCATGAAAAGAGGAGCAATCGAAAAAAGGAATAACTTAACCTGATCATACTGCACATTTCTTTAAAGTCGTCCTCACGTAACTTGAAAACTTGTCTCTTAAAGACTTTATTAGCCAGCACCACAGGTTAACTTATCATATAACCTGAATATAAAAATTATTTATTTCAAAGACCCCACGGAAGGTTACTATTGCCCAGGGTCTATTTTATTCCCCTGGGGTTTATAGACAAGGCTTTGCGTCTTTGACGCTGCTGGATTATTAAGGATGCTCACAGATGGAGCGGCAGTGAGCAGTGGTTCGTCTATTAAGTGAAAGCTGCAGGGGGAGGAGGCCGGACATGTTTTTCCTTTCGGTACCGGAGGATAATGACGAGAGCATGGAAAAAAAGCAGGTAAACCATAAAAGGAATATGGACTCTGAAGTAGAGAGATTAGTGGATACGTACGGTAATGATGTACTCAGGACCTCCTATATGTATTTAAAGGATAGGCAAAAAGCAGAGGATGCTTTTCAGGAGGTGTTTTACAAGATTTATAGAAAGTTCGGCAGCTTCAGGGGAGATAGCAGCGAGAAAACCTGGATTATAAGGATAACCATAAATGTGTGCAAGGATATATTGAGAAGCAGTTGGTTAAAGAGGGTTTTTATCACGGACAAGGCCGGAAACGAAGGCATAGTGGCAAATGTGGAAAGCAGTGTAATCGAAAAGGATGAAAACCGACGCTTGTTTGATGAGGTTACCTCCCTTCCCCGGAACTACAAGGAGGTAATAATCCTTTACTACTATCACGAGCTTGATACAGTGGAAATAAGCAGGACTCTGAAAATAGCCGAGGGCACAGTGAGAAGCCGGTTGCACAGAGGCCGCGAAATGCTTAGAAGGAAAATGGAAGGAGGAATTGTCAGGGATGGATGAATTTAAGGATTTCAAGGATATTTCTCACAGGATAATGGACGGAATTTCAGTCACTCCGGGTCTCAAGGAAAGGACACTTGAAAAGTGCAGGAAGAAAAGCAGACTGAAACCCGTTATTGGTGTTCTGGTTCCGGCAGCCTGTGTTGTCCTTGCAGTTGCTGCCTTAAACACCACCGGCTGGCTTGGAGGAAATAAAGGAGGCGTGCCCTATAGCGGCCCTGAGGCTACTATTATGCTGGAGGCTGCACAGGGAACGGAGGTCTTGCCGGAAGACAGCGGGGGAGATATGCTGAAGTCCGCGCCGCAAGGTAAACCGGTCGTATATGGATCTCTTGACCTTGCCGCCAAAGCCTTTGGAGAGAATTTTCTCCAGCCTGTCTATATTCCCGCCGGGTTTAAGCTGACGGCTGCGGAAGGATTTCCTGAGGGTGGGAGCATTACATGGAAGCTTGTTCTGACCTATGAAAAGGAGAAATATATCTTTCAGATTACTGAGGAAAAGCTGGGGCCGGATAAGCAGACAAGACAGCAGAAGGAGCTTCAGGGCTATAGAAAAATAGAAATAGGCGGAGCGCCTGCATATGTAAGAATGGTGAAAAAAGCCGGAGCAATAGGAGAAACAGAAGCAGCAACAGAAGCAACAACCGGAGCAACAACCGGAGCAGCAGGAGAAACCGGATCAGCAGGAATGGACGATTTGGGGCCTACCGCTGAAATTCTCTGGTACGGCGATGAAACCCTGTATTCTGTTGCAGGTGGGCTTGATGAAGCAGAGGTTATAAAAGTAGCGGAAGCCATGGTCATATCTGAAAAATAGCTTTAGAGGGAGCTAGCTTGAAAGATACATGTTGTGTATCAAAGTGACTTTCAAGCAGCGAAAGCCACTGCGTGCCTTTCATTACTATTTGTGTACGCGCCA
>JAEXFI010000037.1 GCA_023400235.1 Bacillota bacterium | reverse complement strand
TACTATTCCCTGCTTCTGCTGTACCGCATGCCAGCCCTCATGAGGAAGATACCTTTCCTGACCTGGGGCTATGTGAATATCATTCCCCTTTGTATATGCCAGTGCCCCAACCTGCTGTGGTTTATGGGAGTTCTGGTGTACTTTTACATCTGACAGCTCAACACCTGACAGTTTTTCAAGCCCTGCTCTCAAATTATCAGGCAGGCCTGAGCCTGGAGCATCAGGCTTTCCTTCAAGCTTTGGTTTCTCTAGCAAGGGAGAGTTCATGCCTTGAAGCTTTCTTTGCTGCTTACGTTTCTTTCCCTCCTGCCTTGCTATTGTTGCCTGATGAAAACCTACAACAGATTGCAAAAACAGAAATTCTTCTGTTGTTAAAGCATCCGGATCATTGAGCAGTATCGTCATCAATATATTATGATTCGTTATCCTTACATTTTTCTTCTTTACGTCAGGCTTATTTTGAACAGGCTTGTTTGTCTTGCTTAAAGTTGGTTCTGGCTTTTTTACCAGCAGCTTTTCCATCATGGTTAACTCACTCCCCAAAATCATTACAGTCTCTGTATATTAGGTAAATTTTGGGAGTGGTTTAACAGCCAAAGCATTAAAAAATTTCACTTGATTAATTCATATATTCTGCTTTATGGCGTATTACTTATGCTCACTTGTAAAATAGGCCATGCTTTCGTTCACAGAAAAACATAGCCCAATAAATTTTGTATGCCACTGAAATGCTCCGGTTGTCTTTTACTCTATATAAAAAACAAGACACGGGAATTTTGTAATCCGATGCCTTTGGTTTTTTACTCTATTAAATTTATGTTTTTGGGTGTTATCTATAAAAAATAGAATGTCATCTATGAAAAACCCCAAAAACCCGGGTCAAAAAACGCACTTTTTTACCCGGATTTTTACTTGATTTTTGCTCAAAAACCACAACATATTGTGGTTGACCCATCTCATTTATCCTCAAAACCACAATACGTCATCATTATCACGCACTCAACGTGCCTTGAGTGCGTAAAAAAGATGTCGTAAAGACCCAGTTATTCCCTGGGGGAAGGGTATGTTTTTAATGAAATTGTCTGTTTGGGTTTATTTCTTTATCTCTCTATCATGCTTTTTCAACAAATAAGTGTATACTAATATCATAGATTCATAACATTATTATATTGAGTTCCGCTTATTTATCCTCTGTCAAAATTATAAGCAAAAAACTGTACTATCCGAAGACTTTATACTTCTCCTTTTGCATTATTTTTCAATAGCAAACCAGCGAGTCTCCGGATTATATAGATAAGGGTCTAGGCGAATATCATAATTGGCTGCTACCGTTTTTTCAACCGTTGCCAGTACATCGCGATAAAAGTCCCATAGAAAATCACACACTCCTAAAGATTCTAGAATCTCTAGAAGTTCCGTCTCCTTGCTATGTTTTGCTAGGTCAAGCTCATATTCATCTTCTCGATTTGTGTCAGAACTTTTCTTTAATACGAAATGGCTTAAACGGAGCAACGAGAAGTGGTTTTTATTGCTTTCACCCTCATCCGTATAACTCATATAAAATTCTATTTCTAACAAGTCCTTATTTATAAAATCCAACACCGAAATCTGTAATCCACTACTACAAGCTCCTGAAATTTGCGGAAGAAGAGTATCCTGTGGAATCTTAAAATGCAAAATGAGTTCGAAAAATCTCAGAGTAGAAGAACATACTGTATAGCAATTGCTTGTATCAATTGCAGATAAATATTCTTGTAAAATCGGAATTAAATAATATTGATTGAAAGTTTGAAGATCCATCTCAGAGCATAATAGCCAAATATCATGTTCATAATCAGAAAAACAACCATCTAGATCCAAAAAACTATCGTAAGGAGCTATTCTATCCTTTTCATTGCAGTGGAGAAATTTTTTCAATGACAAATAAACCTGAAAAGTGAGCGTACGAAATTCATACCATTTTCCCCTCTGCACCAAGAAAGGAAAAGATAAAAGTTCAAGCAAGTCAATTTGCTCTGTTTCTATTTTGTTTTTAAAAGCCGGATGATTTTCGATAGTCTGTTCAGAAAAAATATTCTGCCCATCTTCCATCATGTCAAAAGCAAATACCGAAAACATTTCAACCAAAGAAGTGACGTCAATGCTTGTAGTTGTATTACTGTATTCTTTAACCAGAAAAGCTGTCAATATCTCATAAAAAGAAGCACTGGTATGTGGAAAATTTTTAGTATCTCCATAAAATGCCAACAAAAGAGACAGTCTGTTCCAATTGCTAAAAAACGGCCAAATATACCATGGTTTTTTGCTCTCAAATAAATAAATCAGTTCTGATGCTTCTGTTGAATTTTGCATATTTCTTTTTATAAAGGAGATAATTACTTCGTCAGACAATTCTTCCGATACTCCTAAGAGTGCATCCCGTTCTGCCTTTATAAGTTCATCTGTTTTCTTCTCTATTTCTTTCTCATTTTTAATTCTTTCCGTTCTTAACTTTTCCTCCTCTAATTGCTTTTCATTATCCTTATCCAGATTGTCAAAATAGCCAGCAGTCATTCTCAGCTCTCGCCAAAATTTAATATTATCGCGAAGCTTATAGCATTTTAATATTTGAGGATAGACCATATCAATAAGGAAATCAATGCGTTCATCTTCTCCCTCAAAAGCAAAAAAATCAACATCATCAAGAAGCACCCATTTTATATTACTCTTAATCGTTTTATAGTTTGTTTTCTTGAAATCGGCATACTCTTTAGGAAAAATATCTTGAAATTTATTAATCAATAGCAGGTGTTCAGCAAACCTAGAACGCTGATAATAATCATTTATTAATAAACTGCCATCAAAATCAATCTTTAATGGAATTACCGCTTCAACTAAATAGGGAAATTCCACCATATCATCATAGGAAAACGGGTAGTCCTCTTCATGAAGAATCGTACATAAATATTTAACTTTATCTATAATAAATATATATATCTGATTATTCTCATTTATTCCGAAACTAAACAAAACATCATTTAGTTTTCTTACGGTACAATCTTGAGAGGAAACGTGAACCGAAGGCTTATGCTCATAGGCATCCCCCTCTGCATAGGAATATCTTAAAATATCAAAATCAGAAATAATTCTATTACTTAGAAGTATTCCAAGATTTTCTGGCAAAAGTACTTCTTCTTTATCAAGAGCATCCTCTACTAAACCTTCATTAATGGAACGCTTTGATTCTGTAGTTTTAAACATGAAAAGAAGTTGGTTGATAAATAAACACCCTTGGATAAGTATTTTGCCGTATTGATGTAAATTCTCTGCCAAGTATCTATATAAAAAATCCTTGATGGATGGATTCTGAAACTTTACCAAAATTGCTGATATTCTTTTATTCTCATAGGTCTTAATCATTGTTCTTTCCAGTTGGGCTATAATACTTTCAAACTCTTGTTCCTGAATTGGAATATAATTTTGCCTGCAAACTACCTCCATACAAGAGTAGAAGGATTCCTTTAAATCGCTAAACCTCATTGGTTGGGAAGACAAGAGCAAGATGAGTGCAGTAAGCCGGGCTCCATAGGTCTGTTTCACAAAGATAGCTTTCCAAAATTCAAATGGCTCACTTAGATAATCTAGAAATCTATTATAAAACTCTCTAGGATTATTATCTTCCATTAGTATCGAACCTTGATTAAGAAAATTTTCAATGATTCGTGGATGATAGTTTTCATGTCTAACGATTCGTTCATACCCATCAGCGATGACCTCCACATAATCCCATTCAAGCTTTTTTAAGAAATAAAGATGGTTGAACAAGATTCTTGCTTTAATTAAATCTGAGTAATCTTCCATCTGGAGAAAGCATTTCCCAATGTCAAATGAGGTTTTAAGCTGTTCATTATTATACTCGACCAGGCCTTGCTGTAATACATATTCTCGAGATGTCAAAATCAAAATTTTATTGCGTGATTCAGCAATTCGTTGAATAAATTTCAATAAGCGTTTTTCTTCGTTATGAGGGAATTTTTCATCTTTAAAAGTATCTCCCCAAAAATCATCAAAAAAGAAAACTTGTTTCTTTTCTTCTTTGTACATGTTTAGAGCAGAATCCACTTTATCGGTATATATAAAATCACTATATCCTATATACTGTAAAAAATAGGCAGCCAGGCAACGCCCTAAAGTTGTTTTACCAATACCGGGTTCACCGGAAATCAATACATACTTATGCTTTATTAAGATTTCTAAAGCTTGTCCAAAACTTGGATTTTGAACAAAAACAGGCACTGTTTTCTTTATTTCCTCTAATTCAAATTTTGACTCTACTAATATGCCCCGATGGACAATCCCTTCAATCAGTGTTGTTAAGATGTTGGTACTGCTAATCCACAACTTATAATGAGTGCGTTCAACATTATGATATTGCTCGTTTTCCAATAGATTGTTCAGATTAACTCTGTCTAATATGTCATCCCGTGTCTTTATTAAACCGTCAAACAAGTCAAATATCTTATCCCGTTGTATCATCTCAAGAGGTAATGAAGTTACCAGAATGTAGCGGGTTGGATTTAAAACCTTTGCTTTCTGCTTTTCTTGATTTTTTAAGATAGAGTATAACTGGCTAAATTTATTCTGAAAGCATTTGACCTGAACAATAATTTTAGTTGTGTTTTCCCAATAACGAAGATCGACTCCTCCATCTTTTCCCCGACCGGAAATTTCAAAAGGAACATTTTCCCTAATCGTCAAAACGTCTCGTACAAATTCCTCAAATTCACGTGGAGAAAGACAATTATGAAAATCATAATTAGGCATTTATTCACCTTCTAACAAAATACACAAGCAAACAATTCCAACACATTCATTTTCTACTTCAAATAATTTTTGTTTGATTTTACCAGATAAAATATATAATATATATTATAATAGAAGATTATATTTTCTGCAAACCTCCATTATATGAATTCGTTTATGAAAGGACTTGATAATTTGACCAAGCAAGAATACCAAGACATGGTGGAAAAGAAATTTGGTAAACCATTAAAGGATATTATGTATGATTTATGCGTCATCCAAGATGTTATAGCTTCGGAAGGAGCAAATATCCTGGACGTTCCTAAAAATGTATTTACATACTGGAGAAACGAATTACGGTTCGGCAGATATCAATTATTAAATGATGCAGCCGAAAAATTAAACAAAGAAAAAATGGAAAAATATACAAGCCAACTTCAATCAACAGATTTAACCCGCAAGTTTGAATATGTAAATGCTCAATCGCTACAGGGGTTTAAAGAAATTCTAGAAAGATATTTGGAACTACATAAGGCGAAAAGGGTACTCTATGATCCAGATGCATTGGAAAATCTATCTTTTGAGCTAAATATTGGCTGTTTAGAACATGCACTTCATTATTTAGATTCCTATTGCTCAGGAAAATTATATAAAGATTTCGAGCATGAGGCTCAAAGTGTAAATGAAGACTTAAGAAAAAATTTTTGAGTTCTCACTACATTCCCATGCCCTATTCTTATTTATCTAAGCTCATAAGTTTCTTATGGCTTTTATGAGTATCCACTCGTGCTAATTACATTACTTTTTGAAAAGCATAAAATCTGTTTTTTTTATCTAACTCAACTTTTTCTGTCATCATTTTTATATCCTCAAGGGTCGTACGACAATTGTGGAAGCTATAAATTCGCCTACAACCCTCAATTTATCAATGTTCTAGGCATGTTCAATCCTCGCTATACACTCAACATGCCTTGAGCGTTCAAAAACGATACTGCCCCTTCTGCTACCCCTTGGCGGGAGATTATTTACGACTAATATCCTCAAAACTTAGGTTTCCTAAGATTCCCTTTGTAAACAAATTTCTCTTTATTTTCTCTAATCTTATTGTATATACCTTCCCCCTCATAAATATTGACTTGCCACCATACTGGCTCAATAATTGTGTACGCATCATTTTAAACATTTCATATTTGTTATAGTGTAGTACATCTGGAAGGATTTATCTTTAATCAAAAACCACTCATGTTTACAGCATCTATTAACCTACATCCCTATTTTTCCTGAGACATGGAATGTCCCAGCAGTTTTTTATAAACACTGTAAAGATAATGCCAATCCGAATATCCCACTTTTTCTGCTATTTCATATATCTTCATATCTGTATTTATATAAAGATTCCGTGCCTTTTCCACACGAAGCCTAGTTATATACTCAATAAAATTAACACCCATGGTTTTCTTGAAAATTTTACAAAAGTAATTCCTGCTTAAACCTACATGGTCGGCTACCATCTGAAGCGACAGGTCTTTATCCCCCAATCTGTTCCTTATATAATCCAGCGCAATTTTCATTTCCTGATTTAAAATACTATTACCTTTAAATTCTCCAGCATAGGATATATTCCCGCTTCCCAAACTTCCTTTAGACGCTTCAAAGGTTGCCTCCAGATATAATTTTGATAAATCGGAAAAAGTACCTGACACATTACTTATACCTACAGAAAAATCCAGTTTAAAATCAGTATTCATAAATTCTATGACCGTATTGATTCTTTTCTTTACATTATCAATGAATTCATTATCAGTAAGACTTTCTCCATCCCAGGAAACAAGTATATATTCATAGAAATTACTGCTTATAAACTGGTGCATGGGTGCTTGCCCCAATATATCCTCGGCAGCTTTACAAACGGCTGCTTTTAAATGCTTTATATTGTTCTTGAATTTATCTGCTAAACTTTCCTGATAAAAATTCAGTTTAAACACCGAAACAACTATCTTATTTATATTTGCATTCAAGTGGAGCCTTTCCAATCCACGGTTATATGGGTCATGTTCAATCCCTGAGCCATTTAGCAGTTCGAAAAGGAATGCGCCCCTATCCTGCTGGTTAGGTTCCTCAACTTTGCTGCTTACAGCTTCCAGCTTTGATATTCTATCCTTTTGACTGGCAAAAGCCTTTTTTATTACCTCCAGAATATCATTTGGCAGCATGGAGGGCTTGAAAAGATAATCAAAAGCGCCAAGCTGAAGAGCCTGCCTGACTAAGTCAAACTCATTATAGCTGCTTAAAATTATTACTTCTGTTTGGATTTTCAACCTTCTTATTTGGGCCAGCAACTCCATACCGCTCATACCGGGCATTTTAATATCGGTCATAATGATGTCAATATCCTCTAGCGACAAAACCTTCAACGCCTCATCACCGTTTGCGGCAGAAAATACCCGAATTGTACTGTCTGCTGCTTTAATACTATCTTCTATAGCTGTTCTGGCAAATGCCTCATCATCTACTATCAATATTTTCTGCATCAGATACCTCCAGCCTTTTTATTACTGGAATGGTCAAGGTAACACAGGTTCCTTCCCCTATTTCACTTTCCAGTGTCAGCTCATACTTTTCTCCGTAATTCAATCTGATCCTGTCCTGTATATTATGAAGCCCTATACCTGTCAGCTTGTCCAAGCCCGTGAAATGAAAACCTTTTCCGTTATCACTTATCTGTATGCTTATGAAATCCTCCTGCAATTGACCTCTTATGGTAATGCGGTTATTCCTGCTGCCATCTCCAAAGCCATGAAGAATCACATTTTCCACTATGGGCTGCAGCAGTATTTTCAAAATCATGCAATCGTCCAGCTCTTTATCCATAATATAGTCAATTTGAACTGAATTATTATACCTGACCTCCTGAATATACACATAATCCTTAATAAACTGAATTTCCTGAGAAATCGGAACCAGCGTATCAACTTGCCTGCAGCTGTATTCCAGCATATTGACCAGGGATACAACCATTTTTGCTATATCCTCGGCACCAGTCCTCACAGCCATCCACTTAACAGCGTTCAAAGTGTTATACAGAAAGTGGGAATTAATCTGAGAATTTAAAGCTATATGCTCCATGGTCATTCTTTCACGCTCTTTATGGATATTTTCCTTCATCAGTTTATCCACTTCAGAAATCATGCTGTTAAAAGTATCCGCAAGTTCTGCAAGATCTTTATCGGCCACAGTGTCTACTCTTATGTTAAAGTCACCTCTGCCTACCTTTTTCATATTCCTTATAATACTTGTAATTGGTTTGGTAATACTCAAAGACAGGCTTAAAGCAATAACTCCTGCTGCCAGCATACATATGATAGCTATTGTGACCCAGATATTTCTGAATTTAGCCAGCTCCTGTCTGAGCATCTGATCGCTGTTTATCTGAATGATATTCCAGTTGCTGCCTTTTATTGCACACCTTCTTACAGTCATGCCATCTATGTTTACCTTATCCTGGCTGCCGGCCTTTTGTAAAATAGCAGCCAGTGACTGCCGGGCAATTGACACCTGTTCGGCAGAATCGCCTGCCTGCTGTTTATCGGGGGCATATATGACTTTTCCTTCATCGTCTACAATAAATGCCATATCCTTATCTGTCACTTCCATAAAATCCATTGCATTTTTTATCTTCTGATAACTTACGTCAATTTGAATCAGCCGTATAACACTGTTTCCGTTATATTTATTCAAGTAGGTTACAAAACTGGCAACAAGCGGAGGATTTGAACCTGCACTCAAATATTTGTAGGCAGCCGTGTGAGTTGGTATTGTCACCGTCCCGCCCGCCTGCCGATTTTCATTCTCCTTGGTCCAATCGTTTTTCAGAAATTCTTCTTTATTCCACTCCTTATTTGAGGTGTAGTAATTGCCGTCAAAGGTAAGCATATAAATATTGTCGACTGAATCATTAGATACACGTATGTTGGATAATAATGAATTCACATTCCTGAGTAAAATCAGCTTTTCATATGAATCCATATCGTTGTAATTATTAAACATGGAAGAACTGACGGCCAGGCCCAATACCTGTTCCGATACGGTTTTTCCTTTGTTTATGGTATCCTCCATGTGGGATTTCATCATATTAAAAGTATTTACCTGATATATCTCAATTTTATCTCTGTAAAAATTGTTAATATTTCCGAAATAGATTAAAGATAAAAGTATTCCAGGAATAAGCGCCATGAAAATAATGGCCAGAGTAAAGCGGAAACGAAGAGATGTATGGCTTCTGCTCATGGGCTTTCCTCTGTTACCCTTTGACATTCTTCCATTCCCCATTCTCTTCCCTCCATTGCCTCAATAATTGCATTATTAACTATTTATATACACAGCTATGCGTTTAGTACTTTTTTCATATTTCACAAGGAGCTGCAATTAAATCTCCTTTGCCTTTTGCAAATATTCACCAAGCTCCAGCCTTACAGGAATAATACTGCAGCTGTACTCTTTTTTTATCAGCCCATAAATGGCTTCAAAATCCTCATGGGCCTCAGGATATCTGTCCGAAGTGGACAGGACTGTCAACTTGCCTTTCATAAACACTAAAATGCAGTTAAAATACAATTTATCATTTTCTGTAAGCCATACAAAAACTACAGCCTTGTCACTTTCACAAATACTCATATTTATAAGGGCTTTAAGCCTCTCCATATAGCACCTGTGCGCTTGGCTGTTTCTTTTGTATACCCGTATGCCGTCTCTGTCCTCCTGAGCATGGTAAAGACCAATAAAGTAATCATCTATATCCTGCTGATAAGCAGCAGCACTCTGTATTTCATTGTAGTAGCTTATCAGCCCCTCAGGAGTGTACACCCTTATTTCTATTATATCAGAAAATTCGACAAAAATACCTTCTATATTGAGTGCTTGTCCTTTGGCATATGCTTCCACCGGAAAGTTCTCATGGTCTGAAGTCTGAGCCTTATAAACTCCTGCTCCCTTATTCAGAATATGCAGAACCCTCCCTGTGTTTATCAGCGGAGCAAGAACAGTTCCCAGCCTGGTCCATATTTCAGGTTCTAAATACTCTATTTTGATTCTGCTGTCAATCATTTGCTGCTTCCTCCCTTTCTACTTTCCATATCTGAACAGTATGTGCGGGTATATTAATCACAAGGCTGCCATCCTTTGTCAAACCGTTGCTCCTCCACACGGCGGAAAATCTGCAGGCACCCTTGAAATAAAGCTGCGCGGTTTGTGCTCCAGCTGCTTTATTAGCTATATAAAGTAACTGGGCTTTAGGATTAACAAGGTTCTTATGAACAGAGACCTCTATGTTTGGGTTTTCCCATGAAACAGAAGCTTTTACAGGACAGCTTGTGTTCAACAGGTTTATATGAAAAGCTTCCGGCTTCCTTACAGCAATTATCGGCCCGTCAGGCTGCCTCTTGATTTCTTCCTCCAATAGGCTGCATTTGTTGAAATCCCGGTCCAAATACGGAATATACGGCCCAAGGATTAATTGCTTGTCCTTTACTTGAGAAAATTGCAAAAGCTGCTCCTGAACCGCTTTATCCATAAAATCATATGTAGAGGCAATTATCACATCATATTCCATCCACTTTTCCTCCGGCAGAAACTGATCCGAATAATTATAGTCATAATGCTCTGAGTCTAAAATTCCTGATATTTGGTCTATCCATTTTTCATCACTGTAATTTCCGGGTGAATAATCCAGGTTCAGCTTTAAATCCACATCCGGGGAAAAAAGCTCCTGAGGAATATCCAAACCATTTATAAAGCAATTGGACGAAAGTATATTTAAATCCATAATGGAATACAGAGCCCTGAACCTGCCCATATCATAATTCCTCAGAATAAGGATTTTCGGCTTTCTTGTATATAAATGCAGGTTGTACTCCTTAATCATTTTCATCATATTACTGAACATATTGAAATAACTCAGGCGCTTCCTTCCATCATTCGTAACGGGACAACCGCTCCAGCGGTCACGCTCCACCAGCATGTAAAAGTTGACAGCCTTAAGACCGTTCATTATGGAGTATAAATATCCGAATTCCTCTTCTTCCGCTGTAAGGAGTACTTCTCTGTCAAACCAGGAGCCTGAGCCGAATTCAGGTACAAAAGGAAGTCTGCTGCTGCCTGCCAGATACCGTATTCGTCTGCGAAGCATGGCCGTATCTCCAGGCTCAGGGTATGCATCAATACCTGCCACCTCCAGATTACCCAGCATCTCATCCCTCTGAACTGAAATAGGAGTATAGTCCTGATAAGCGCAATTATGAAAAATCGGAATACCCAGTTCCAGCTTGTCCAATATATTGATTATTCTTTTTAAAGAATCAAGTATCTGGTATTCTTTATATTCAACCCAATCAAAGTAATAGGGTAAATCCTCTTGCGCTGTTCCCTTAAACCCCCGGGGAGCTTTAATCTCAACAAAATTATTATATGCGCTGCGGTATACCTGGTTTAATTTACTTATGCTGCTGTATTTTTCTGTCAGGAACCTGTGATACAAAGCTGTTGAAGCAGGTGAATAATCCATAATATAAGGTCTGTCTCTAAAAAAGTTGCAGGTTTCATTATCAGCCTGAATTAAAATGATACAGCCCCTTTCATTGATGTGCTTCCTCAAAATCGGTGCCAGCTTACTAAAATAAACTTCTGTTTTTTCATATAATTTTTCACTTGCATAGGAGGGTATGGGAAACTGCTTTGTTGCATATGGATATACTACCGTGGAGCCCCATGGAGTTCTTGCCTGAATATCCTGGTCCATCAGTATCCATTCAGGATATCCGAACAGGGTCATTTCAGCATTTATATGGGGTCCGGGACGAACAATGACATGAAGTCCCTTTTCCTCACACAGGCTTAAGAAGCCGTCCAAATCCTTGCTGCTGTCTATTTCACCAAAATCATATTTTCCCTCTTCATATTCATGGACAGACCATGGAATATATGTCTCAATGATTTCAAAGCCCATGTCTTTTATATGCTCCAGCAGAGTATCCCATTTTTCCCTTTCACTTCTCCAATAGTGTACCGAACCACTATATAATGGTTTTTCCTTTCCATGAAGCACAATCCCGTTTCCGGTAAATTCAATCATGCAGTCCTCCCCCGCAAGTCAGTCGGCTGTCCGCATTACAGCTTGCGTCAATAATTGTAATAATTAATAAACCAGTTCCATTTCCCCGACTATTTTAGTCTGCCGCCGATGCACCATCAGCCCTTGACCGCTCCTGCCGTCATACCTGTTATTACCTGCTTCTGGAACAGGAGATACATAATGACTACAGGCGCGATGGATATTGCAAAACCGGCACATAGCAAGCCGTATTGGGTGAGATAAGAACCTTTTAAAACCGATATTGCAACCGACAATGTCCTTTTGGCGGGTGTTGAAATTACCACCAGGCCCAGCAAAAGGTCATTCCAGCAATTCAGGAAGGCTAAGGTTGCTACTGTGGCCAATCCCGGCTTGGCTATTGGCAATAATATCTGAAAGAATACCCTTGCTTTTCCGCAGCCGTCAATAGTTGCAGCTTCGTCAATCTCTTTTGGGATACCTTTTAGAAAACCATTCATTATAAACATGCTGAAGGAAATGTTTACTGCGGTATATACCAGAATAAGACTAAACAGATTATCTGTTAATTTTAAATATTTAAATATTAATACCGATGGAATCAATAAAGCATGTATGGGTATCATAAGTCCCAGGGAGAAATATGTTGATAACAGCTTGCTCTTAGCCACTCTGGTCAATATATAGCTGCCCATGGACGTAATTACTGCCAGGATCACCAAAGTTATCAGACATACAAATAAGCTGTTAAAAAAGGCTCTTCCTGCATTGGCACCCTTCCAGGCCTCGGAGTAATTCTCCCATCTGAAAATACTCGGAAGTCCGAAGGAATTGCCGTAGATATCATTATTATCCTTGAGTGACGTAATCAATACCCAGACGAAAGGATACAGCGAAGTCACCGACACCAGCAGGAGAAAAACATACTTTATCGTTCCTTGAATCTTGTATTTAAGCGGCTTACCAAAAAAATCACCCATGTATACCTCCTAATTTTCACTGTCGGCTGCAGAGAACCTGTTAAATATTAATGTTATGGACAAAGAGACTAAAATAATTGTTATTGTTATGGCACTGCCCATTCCAAAATCAGAATTGCCGAAGGCTGTCTTATACATGAATACTCCCAGATAAGCCGAGCGTACCCCGGGACCGCCGTTAGTCATGATATAGGAATGATCAAAGGCTTTAAGTGAGCCTGTAACGCATAAAATCATACATATGTTAAGGAAAACAGATAACTGCGGCAGAACAACCTGAAAGAATGTTTTGACTTCTCCTGCTCCATCGATCTGAGCGCTTTCTATCAAATCTTCCGGGATTGACTGCAGTGCACCTAAAAAAATAGTGACATATAAACCTATGTACTGCCATACCTGAGGTGCCATTACAGCATACAGCAAAGTTTTCGGGTTTGACAGCCAGTTAGTTTGAAGCATGTCTAAACCTGCTGCGGAAAGAATTTTGTTAAAAATACCGATCTCGCTGTTATAAAACAGTGAGAACATTAATCCGATGGCTACCGGTGCGATAACCACAGGCAGGAAAAATACCGTTCTGAATATTTTCATTCCCCTGGTTTTTGTATAAAGTAAATATGCCAGCAGCAGTCCAAAGGAAATCTGAACTATTAATGAGACAACTGTTAATTTAAGAGTGTTAAAAAAAGTTATCCAGTAATCGTTATTTTTCATAAGCTCTTTATAATTTCCCAATCCAATAAACACTTTTTCCGAAACCCCGTTCCACTGGGTCAAGCTGTAATAGCTGGTCTGAAGCATGGGAAGAAAAAGAAATATAGTATAAATCAGAAATACTGGAGCCAGAAACAAAACCGGTAAGGTTAGTTTATTAATATAATTTTTCATTAGAGTCCCTTTCTGAAAAGAAGGCCATCTCAATATTTTATTTTGAGACAGCCTTTACATTTTCATAAAGTCAATTACATTTGAAACCTTCTTCAGCGAATATAGCTTTCAGGCAATTTTTCCGGATGGTTTCTAGCGCTTGGATTGAGGGTAATTGACTTTATACAGTATATAACCTTAACCTATTTACTGTTTTTATCCAGAACTGCTTGTATCTTGTCAACAAAAGCCTGCGGTTCCAGAGCTTTAATAAACAATTCATCCAAACTGCTGTCGAACATGTTAAGAGCGTCAAGGCTAGGCATGGTTGAGAAATGAACCTGTATTAATTTCTTGTCGTCTGCATAAGCCATCATCTTCTGATAGATCAATTTTTGACCGTTCATATCCACATTGACCTTCTTGGCAGGAATCATGCCGCTTTTTGAAAGGTTTATTGAAAGCTCATCCGATGCAAGAAAATCACAAAGTTTTACCATTGCCTCATGTTTTTCAGGATTATTAAAGGTTTCCTTGTTTATTTCAAAACCATAAACCGTAAAGCCTGACATAATTGTAGCAGGATCTATATCTGCATCAGGAAGCTTGGGAATGGGAACAACCTCACTGATTTTTTGTATCTCTTCAGGAATAGACTCAAACATCCAGGGATAAGTATAGGTCATAGCTGCCTTCTTATCTGTATACAGCTGAAGACAAGCTGCCCAGCCGCCGTTTGCCACAGTATCCTTGGGGAACATTTTATTATTTATCATATCCTGTATGTTTGCTGCTACTTTTACAGCATTGGCAGTATTGAATTTTCTTGATGCCGTGAGGTTTTTAAGTTCATCTGCAGCACCATTGTATTGATTGTATAATTCACTGAAGAAGAACTCGGAAGGTGTTCCGCCGCTGCTTGCCATTGCTATGGGAATAATCCCCTTATCGTTAAGTACTTTTGAAACCTGTTTCAGTTCATCATATGTTTTAGGTACTGTGAGACCATTTTGTTTGAATAATTCAGTATTTACAAGGAAAACTCCCCGGGTTGACTCAAGGGGAACACCGTAGGTCTTTCCATCTGCAGCCGTATAATAGCTGAAGGAAGAGGGTTCAAAGTCTTCTCTCTTCACAGTCTGACTGGCTTTAAAATATTCATCCACATCCAAAAGCAGACCGGCCTCAACCATGACATTCATCATGGCTCCACCCCAGTAGGTAAACGCATCCGGTAAATTCCCAGAGGAGATCTGAGTCTTTATTTTTGTCTTGTAATCCTCAGTGCTGTATGTTTCAAAGGATATATCCATAGAGTCCTTGTTTGCATCCTGGAATTCCTGGAATTTTGGATAAAAATAATTATATTTTGAATCCCCTTCACCCCAGTTTGTGGAAAGTACCAGTGAAACCGTCTTTTGCGCAGTATTAGCAGTACTACCAGTTGCAGTGGAATTTGCAGTCTGACTAGAAGATGTATTATCAGATGAATCCTTGCCTCCGCATGCAGCCATACTAATGATTAACGCAGCTGTCACGGCCAATGCAAACGCCTTTTTACTAAAATTTTTCATGGTCATCCTCCTGTTATTATAAATTTCTTCCGATAGTTATAACATGCGCAAGTTGTAACTTTATATAAAGGTTTTCCCTTATGTGATGATTGTATAGGATTAGGCACAAAAGATAAATACCATAAAGTTCAGTAATATGTTATAAAATATTACGCTTGGGGCTTTTACTCAAATATGCAATGGTCTACATAATATAGTGCTGCTTAATAAGCTTTACGATTTCATACCATAGCACCGCTACCGCTGCTATACCTACGGATGCCAAAAACTGCCCGGCTGTGAGCGGCGCAAGTTTCAGGAAACCCGAGAGCGGTGTATAAAGAATGCTTGCAAGCATTAGTATTGTTCCAAAGCTTGCGGCCCACATAATCCGGTCTTTTGAAAGTCGGGCAATGGTTTGAATGGCAAATTCGCGTTCGGAGCTGTTTACCTGAACAAGAAACAGGTTGGCGAGCATGATGATGGTAAGTCCCATGGCTCGTGCAATAGGCGCATTGGCTGTATCGTCGGCAAGTACAGCATAATAAGTCCCGAAGGATGCAGCAAAAACCACAAGTCCCTGAAGGATGCTCTTGAGTAATGTTCCAAGATTCAAAAGTTTATCCTTGGGATTACGAGGACTGCGCACCATTATGTCAGATTCAGCCGGCTGACGTTCCAATACGATGGAACAGGTGGGGTCAATCAAAAGCTCAAGCAGAACCACGTGCAGGGGCAAAAGCATCAACGCAGCCGGTGCTACTCCGAGAACAGGAGCCAGGAGAGATGTAAACGCTATTGGGATATGTATGGTAAATACATATCCTACAGCCTTTCGTATGTTGTCATAAATCCTTCTGCCATCTTTCACGGTTTCCACAATGGTCGTAAAGTTATCATCCATTAAAATGAGGTCGGCCGCCTCCCGGGAAACCTCGCTGCCGCGCTTACCCATGGCTATGCCGATATCAGCATATTTCAGAGCCGGTGCGTCATTCACACCGTCACCTGTCATGGCCACGATTTCACCGTTATCCTTAAACGCTTTAACAATACGCATTTTATGCTCAGGAACAACACGGGAGAAAATGGATACACTCTTAACTGCTTCCTGCAATTCGCTATCAGACATTTCATCCAGTATATCGCCTGTAATTATGCGGTCGCTATGTTCCATTCCTATTTTTCCTGCTATTGAAGAGGCAGTGATTCCGTTGTCGCCGGTGATCATTACCACACGGATACCAGCTCTTCTGCACTCTGCAATATCGGCTTTAACACTCTCACGCGGAGGGTCGGCAAGACCGATCAAACCACAGAGTTTTAAACTGCATTCGGTTATGCTGGAAGGAACATCCTCATCAGACACTGGTGTTGCCGTCGCTACTGCTATTACTCGCAGCCCTTCTTCAGACATTCCGGCGATCTTTTTTTCTGCGGTTTCTTTTTCCCTTCTGCTCAGCTTGCATATGGTCAATATCCGTTCGGGAGAACCCTTGGCTGCAATTATAATACTGCCATTCCTGCGCCAAACGTGTCCCATCATTTTAAGTCCATTGGTAAAGGGGTACTCTCTGATGAGCTCTCCGCTAAAGAGATGCTCTTTTGAAATTCCGCAGCTGTCACAGTAAGCAAGCATTGCCTTTTCCATAGGGTCATAGGCATTTGTTTCGCAGCCAAGTCCCATGGTTTCCATAAGGGTCTGCTGGTCACCGTCCGGTGCCCATGTCTCCTTAACCATCATGCGGTTCATTGTAATAGTACCCGTTTTATCTACGCACAGTACTGATATGGAACCAAGAGTCTCCACCGACGACAGCTTTCTGACAAGAGACTGCTTCTTTGCCAGCCGCCAGGCGCCCATGGAAAGAAACACCGTCAGAATAACGGGAAATTCCTCCGGAATCATGGCCATGGCCAGCGTGATGCCGGACAGGATGCTTTCGATCAAACGGTCACCTAAAGTGTGATCCGGAATATTGAAGTAAGTGAGCGCGCCCACAAGCACGAATAATATACCCGCAATCACAGCGCATGTTTTAACCAACCTGCCCGTCTGCAGCTGCAAAGGTGTGGGCTCCTCCGTTGCTGCTGCTACATTCATCCCGATTTTACCATACAGGGTATCCGCTCCGATTTTATCAACCGATACAGTTCCATTACCTTGTGTGACAAGCGTTCCTGCATAACAGTAATCCTTCCGCCAATAATCATCAGAAGGGCCGGCATTCCCGCTTGCGACCTTCCATACACCTTCAGCCTCGCCGGTGAGTGTGGACTCCTCCACGCAGAGGTCATTGCACTTGACCACAACACCGTCAGCAGGAATCTTTACCCCTTCATATATTAGCATCAGATCACCTGGTACAATATCTGAGCTGTCAATCACCGTTTCCTTGCCATCCCGGATAACCTTAATATGAGGCGCAGATAAATCCTTGAGTGCATTCAGGGTTTTATCGGTTTTCCATTCCTGAATAACATCTATGCTGATAATGCCCATGACAAAAATGAGCATGACTGCACCATCTCTCGGTTCACCCAGGATAAAATAAATGATTGCCGCTGCAATAAGCAATAAAAACATTGGCTCACAGACAATATGAAGGCCTTTTCGGAAAAAGCTCTCCTTTTTCTGTGGCGTCAGCTCATTTTTGCCGTATTGCTGCTGCAACCGCTTTGCTTCGGCGGATGTCAGACCCGCCATATTCTTCTTAGTTTCTGTCATAAAAGAACCCTCCGTATTTGCCTTTCGGCAGCGTTTGATTTCTCTTATGGCACTCCATTTAAGAGGTTGATCCATAGATATAAAAAACACACCTATGGAACATACTACTGTCCCACAGATGTGCACATTTTTTGCAATCTGTTGTCGCTTGTTATGCGACCCGGCCCCACGAATCCCACATAATAGATTCATCGCCTGCTCAGTTTGTACTGTTGATCTCGTATTCCTTTCACAGAATATAATGCAGTGCAAAGAGATTACTTAACATTATATGCATTGCAGGTTTCCCCTGTCAATAAATTTGTATAAAATATATTACATATTTATGGGAATTTTAGATTTATATTATTGTAGTTACATTGTATAGGCTCATGCGCCACACTAGAGTGGAGCTTTCGCCCAGACGCTGTCGTCAGTTACTATTTATACATTTCCAAAACATCCAGCAGGTATTTTTTGAAATTTCGTCTCACGCTTATGGGCTCAATAAGCTCGCATTTCCTGCCAAAATCAAGGAGTTTGTTATACCCCTCTTCATTGTCTGTAATAGGATATCTGGCAATATAACTATTCCCCTCAAAACCTATGATACTTTCTTCCCCAAATCGCTCTATAACTTTATCTTTTATAGACTTGTCTATTTTTATAATAACCGGCACAAACTCTTTTGTCATCCAGTCTGCGCCATCCATTGGCAAGGCTTCAAAATTCCTTGGAGTAAATGTTTCCTCAGCTAATCGCAGCTCACTCATTCTTGCCAGCTTAAATATCCTATAATCATCCCTTTCAACACTGAAGGCTTGCAGATACCATCTGCTTTCTTTAAAAACGACCTTATAAGGTTCTACCTTACGTCTTGTTTCCTGGCCATTTTTATCTGTATAATTAAATAACAAATATCGGTTTTCGTCCATTGCTTTATCAATAATCATAATCAGACTGCGAAGTGAGCGATTGCCTTCACTTAATTCAAAATCCATTGAAAATTTCTGATGGTTTATATTCTTCTTCAGCAGATCATCCTTCTCAGTCATACTCAGCAATTTAGCCAAAGTATTGGTGATTTCCTTACTGTCCATTACTTGATTGTAGCTTTGTAAACTGGTAATCAGGCTTTGAACATCTTTTGGAGTAAATAATTTTTTGTCCACCTTATATGACTTCATTAAGCCAACTCCGCCCATAGCACCTTTTGTTACCATAATGGGCATTCCTGCAATACTTAAAGTATCAATATCTCTGAATATGGTTCTTCGACTTACTTCCAGTCTTTCAGAAAGCTCTTTGGTTGATATGGTATCTCTTTGTAAAAGAAGCATGATGATTGCAATAAGCCGATCTACTTTCATATAAAATTCACCTCAAGTTTAAGTATGACATACTAGTGTCATACTTACTATGATATTGTATAACTGTACCAAATAATAATTATCAGGGAGGAATTCAAATGAGTAATTTTAATATTGAACAAAAAGATACTTTTCGTTTAGTAGGATTTAAAACAAAGTTGGATGGCTCAAATAAAATCCATTCAGAACAATATACCAAGCAAAAAACTGAGTTTTTTAAAAGCATGCTTCAAAATGGAAATATGACCTTACTTCGTCCGCTTTCTGAAAGTAACTACGGTTACGCTGCTGTGTCAACTGATGGGAACGACACCTTCTATTATGCCGGTGTTACAACCTCACAGCCAGTAATTGATGGAGCAGAAGAAATTCTATTCAGAGAAGGAAAATATCTGGTGCTTAAGGAAAACGGCGGCCTGTCACGTCTAGCATTTGATAAGCTTGAAGCTCAGGCCTTTAATGAGATTCTAGCTAATGATTTCACCTATGAATACAGCGGAAATCCAATAGCTGAAATTCTACTAAATGGAAACCCCACAGACTGTGAAGTGGAAGTATGGATACCCGTCAATCAAAAATAACTTAATTGGCGGTTTTATGCACTCAGATACCATTATTCGCCTTTTACAGCAGGCTTTGCCAAGCAGTTTAGAGCATTATCCTCACCCGAAATACACCTCTGTCAACCTTGTAGCCAATCTCTCCGCTGCAGCGGTTCACGAAGGCGGTCACGCTCTTTGTGCCAATACCGTGGCCGTCCGCAGTGGGAATGGGTAATCCATTTTCACCAAGGACTGTATCCGGCAGGCAGGCATTTTCCACCCCTATGAGCAGCTGTCCTGCATATGTCGCCGTGCAGCGGAGGAAACGCTTTTCCTTGGGAAGCCGTTTATTTGCAAGAATGGCATTTTCCAGCAGATTGCTGAGCGCCATGGCAAGCTCCAGTGAGTCCGCTCCGCAGTCTGCAGGGATATCCAGCGATATCTTACAGTGTATGCCGGCATCCTCAGCCATGGCTATGTAATACCCCACAATGGCGTTAACCGCCTGATTCTTGCAGTAGGTCTTTGCGCGCTCTGGCGTAGCAGCAGTGTGGCACTGTAAAATTCGCACAGCCTCCTCGCTTTTTCCCTCCTGCAGCAATTCCAGCAGCGCCGCATTAAAATGTCGCTGGTCATGGCGCCGGATGCTGGCGGCTCTATCCGCCTCCTCTATCAGCTCAAGGCGGCGCTCCATGGCATTTGCCGAAGAACGGAGCAGATCATCCTCTGCCTTCATCCGCAGATTTTCCTCCCGCAGTGCATGTTTACCGGAGATCACCTTTAGAGACGAGAAAATAGAGCCATAGACACACAGCGCCATCACACAAAGGACCCACAGCGTACCGGCATTCTCCTGCAAGGTCTGCTCCACATTGCCGTCCTTGATCAGCACATAGAAAAAGCAGACAAGAATGCTGATCCCGGCGAGAAAATAGACTTTCCATTGCTCCATCACCTGTCGATACAACGGCCGAAGGAATCGGTGGCACAGAAAGATCGCTGCGGCAAAAAGAAGCAGACGAATCACCGTGTTGCTGTATTGTGGGGCGGGCAGAGGCCTTGAGAGCCAGTAGGAAAGAACCAGAACCACAGCGAAGACATTCATTGCCGTTACCACATTGAAGCACCACTGAGCAAAGGTCTCCTTGAACAACAGCTTGAACAGAAACATCACCGGCACCGAAAACAGCACGCTGGAATAGACTACGGCAGTATAATTTCCTTCCTGATAAAAGCCTGTATTCCACATGACATCTACCAGAAATATGGCAGACAATGCAAGCAGTGAAAAACGTTTGCTGTACTTCAGCTGTGCCAGGGAAAACAGCAGCGAAAGGATGCAGAGGTTGGTAACCGCACAGCGCAGAATATCCGAAATGATATCAGTCACGGGTTTCTCCTCCCAGTCGATAATTGAGATATGCTTCCTTTACCGCATCGTAGCGGCTGCGGGCAACGGGGATGGTCCGTCCAACCGACAGCTCTATCTCCGTGCGGGTCAGCCGCCTAATCGCCGGCACATGGACAGCAAAGGCGGCATGGCACTGCAAAAAGGTGTTGCAGGCAAGGAGCGGGGCAAGCTGAGCGGCAAAGTCTCCACGGAAGGAGACTGATGTAAAGGTTTGGCCCCCGCGAAGCGTGTACTCTATACAATGCCTGATATATTCACAGCAAACGACGTCACAAAGGCGCAACGTCCGATAGCCCTCAGGTAGCTTCACTGTCATGGTTTCCTCATCAGTCAGATTCAACCTACAGAGTGCAAGCTCCATTGTCTTGAAAAAGCTCTCCTGCTGTATGGGTTTCAAAAGATAATTGACCGGGCTTGCGGCGTAGGCCTCAAGCGCAAAGCCAGGCTCCGTAGTAGCATATATGATCTGGGAATAGCTGTCCAGTCGCCGGATTTCCCGCCCCACATCAATACCGTTCACCAGGGGCATGACAATGTCAAGAATATAGAGACAAAAGGTTTCTTTTTCACAAGCCGTCAAAAGCTCGTCGGGATGAGTAAACTCCCGCACCTGGGCATTCAAATTATGTTGTATAATATATTTCTTTGTCAGTGCTGCAACTCGCTGCAATTCTTCCTGAATATCATCGCAAATTGCTATCCGAAGCACGTCTATCACCATCCTTTTCATCATCATAACATTAAGCCTGCCAAATCTCAATGGAGATAGTGGAATCCCAAACCCCAGCCTCCAAAATACCCTCCAAGCTACTTCCCGGCAGAAGAGACTGCCATAATCCTTATAACTTTAAAAACCATAGTTGGTAATTTGTACCAACTATGGTTTTTTTCGTCCCACACCTTATTTACTTAATTTCGACTTTTTTGTCATCAAGCTTAAAATCAACATAACAAGCGCAAGCGGAATCATGATCTTATCCAGATATCCACCAGGTGGTGTACCTGCACCCGCTTCGAAAACAAGCGGCTTCATTATGCCAAGCAAGACCCTGAAGCAATATTCAAGGAATAATAGAACGTACATAAAAGGAAGCAAGGATTTATACCTGACACTAACCAGCAATTGGATTAATGCTAAAATTAGTTGGCTTGAACCCCAGAGTGCAAAAACGAAAACAATATTCTTCCCGCCTTGTGACAAGTCAATATGAGCAATGCTTCCCGCGCCTCCATCCGGTGAAAAGAAGTGTATACAGCTTCTCACCATACTCACAACCGAATAAATAACAAATACATAAACAGCAATCCCATAACCTTTGTAATCATTGTTAATATTTTTAGGGAAGATTTTTGCAATAATGTTTTTCATAAGAGTTCCTTCACCATTTCAAAAAATGCCCCCATTATTCATATCAGTCTTATTAACAAAATCCATATGGTATAATTTTTCCCAATGGTTGATATTTAATGTTCCTTTTGTGAGATGTATTGCTAAAAAGCAGCAATTCTCATCCTTTTCATTATTTGCCATGTCATACCACTGTGCAAAAGCTGTGCGGAGCTTGGTTCTTATCTCAGCATTTTTCGGGTCAAGCACCCAGCCAAGGTTTTCGGCTACTCCATTAGCAGTAAACATCTCTAAGCATCCTGCAACCGAAACTTCCTGGTTTTGTTCGATTTGTTGCATTTTGTTTGATTTGCCGTGTGTAACAATATAAAAGGTGCCGTCTTCATAATAGGCGTCCACACTACGGACAACAGGGCGGGGCTTTCCGTCAGTGCCAGGGTCTCGTGCAACTGTAGCAAGTGAAATAACATTGTCTTTGCCGTTGCCAAATTTTTCTTCCAGTAGCTTTAATCCTTCTTGGTAATTGCTCATTTGCTTTTCCTCCAGCATTAAATTTATACATCCTCGTTTCATAAACAGAATCTTTACCACTGTATAAACGATGTCAGACTGCTTTTATAAATTCCCTATAAACAATATACCATATTTTATTAAATAATTCTGCTCCTTTTGATCTAACTATACGACATAAATAATGCCCACTGTATAATGTTTCTTATAAATAATGATTAAACCTCAATCAAGTCTTCTGCAGGTGCCGATCGTGGCATAAGCCAAACAAGCCCGAGGCAAATGAGAACAATTGCTGCTACAATAAGAATACTGGATTTCATAGCTCCTACATCTCCCACCGTATTCTGAAGGTTAAAGAAAATCGTGGTTACGACGGCAGAACCAATCGCCGCAGACAATTGCTGCACAGCACTTAAGGAACCGCTTGCGCTGCCTGCCTCGTCATGCTCAATATCCCCGAGAGCTACCTCATAAATACTGCTGAAACAAGCGCCCATCCCTGCGCCGATAACTAATATGGCCGGTGCTGTAAGCAACGCTGTAGCTGCCATGCCTTTGATTAAGACAGTGAGCCAGAGGCCGAGAGCGCCAATAAGTGCAGCAAAAAGTCCCATGACGATAAGTGTACGTCCCAGCTTGGTCAGAAGCGGCCGGCAGACCATTGAGGAGATTACGATGCCGATTGCCATTGGGCATAGCCCCAGCGCCGCTTCATACGGAGTGAGATGAAGAACCAGTTGAAAAAACAAGGAAATGACATAAGCCAAGCCGTTTACTGCCGCGAAAAACCCGAGGCCCACTAATAATCCTGACGTAAATCCTTTATTTTTAATGAGAGAAGGTTTAATAAGCGGATTGTCAGCGTACCGCTGGCGAAGCGCAAAGGCTACAAGCATCACCGCACCTGTTATGAGGCTGGCAATGGGTAAAATCGTCCAGCCGCTGGTTGAACCCTCATTCAATCCAAAAATCAGGCCAAGCATAGAGACTCCCAATAGAGCAGTACCGATACCATCCAGCTTTTCACCGGAGTTAGGCTCATCATGAGGCAATAATTTTACCGCAGCAATAATACCCGCCAGACCAAGAACGATGTTGATAAGGAACATAGGTCGCCAATCAAGCCCGCCGATATTAGCCTGAATAATAAATCCTGCTAAAATAGGTCCAATAACGGACGAAAGACTCATAACCGGTCCAAACGCACTAACCGCACGGGGAAACTGTTCGCGAGAAAATGTGGACATTAAGATGCTCATGCCTTGTGGTATCAATAGAGCACCAAAGCCCCCCTGTATCAACCTTCCTGCTATAAGCATTGCTGGATTGACAGATAAGCCGCAAAACGCCGAAGCCAACGTAAAACCTGTTATACCGATCAGGAACATTCGCCGTTTACCATAACGGTCACCCAGACGTCCGCCGATGACAAGCAGCACACCCATCGCTAACGCATAGCTTGCTCCAAGCCATTTAATGAGAGACTCGCCTCCACCAATATTTTGAACAATAGAAGGTGCCGCGATATTGGTGATGTTTGAGTCCATCAGATCTAAAATATCCGCAATAATTACGACAGCCAATATCAAGCGCAGCCGAAGTGTCAGCCGAGATGGATCGGCTTGTTTTATAATTGATTTTGATTTACCCATGCTATAATCCTCCTGTAATTAGAATTCTAATAGTTAGAATTCTATGTAATGTGATAAGCAATATTGTCAAACTTAAAATTAACAATGATTACCCGATTTTTAGGTTATTAAAAGAAATTCTTAGCAGGTGCAGAAAGGTTGCTTTTTCATCCTCTGACATTCCTTCCACAAGCAACTGCTCTAATTCCAGAAAAGAACTCTCAACCTCTTCTATCACAGCTCTTCCTTTTTCCGTGATGTTCAGCTGTTTTGTCCGACCATCCTCGTTTCCTGTGCTGCGCAAAATAAACCCTTTACGCTCTAGTCCCTGCAACAGGCTGGTAATTGATGAGCCCCGCAATTTCATCGTACGCTCCAAATCTTTTTGAACAATTTCTTCGTCTCTCTTAAGCTGGTTATCTAAATCGCCCAGCAGGCGAGCCTGCTGATTCGTTATGTCATAGGGGAACAGCTTAGTGTCTAGCATTTGCTTCATGGCATGTACTATTGATCTTAAATAAAATTCAACATTATAGTCATTATTGCGAGTATGTGTATCCATTCAAATCACCATCCTCTGTGTACACATATTTGTGAAATTAAAATAAAATTAATTAGAATTCTATCTAATTATATCTTTTCTCCCACCTTTTGTCTACAAGAAGATCTGCGTTCAAATTTCTTTTACGATCTCAACCTTCAAACTTTACGTTTGTAAGCTTTTCAGATACTTCCCAAAGTTTTGCAGCAACCTCAGCATCCTTTGCCTGAGGTGCAATTTTTGCTACTGTTGGATACCCTCTCATCTCGTTCATTCTGGAAGGCCCGTAATAGGTGCCTCCTTTTGCTTCTTTTGCAGTTCCCGCATAAAGTGAAGGCCACGCTCCATGAGCTGCCGGTTGAAATAAAATCGGTCCAAACAACCTCCGGGCGATACCCGCCGGGCTATTCTTTCCGGCTCCATTGGGGATCAATTCTGTTCTTGATATCCCCGGATGTGCACCCATGCTGCTAATCCCCCAGCCGGCTGCATCACTTCTCCGTTGTAGTTCAAATGCAAACATTAAGCACGCTAGCTTTGACTGTGAATAGCTTACCATTGGTTTGTAACTGTGTTCCGATTGTAAATCATCGAAGTTTACAGTTCCTTGAAGATGAGCTATACTACTCAAAGTGACCACCCGAGGCTTATTTCCTTTCTGTAAAATGGGAAGCAACTGTGCTGTTAATGCAAAATGCCCAAGATAATTTGTTCCCATTTGAAGTTCGAATCCATCTTTTGTAACCTTACGCAGAGGTGGATTCATTACTGCCGCATTGTTGATTAATATATCCAGACTCTTGCGTTGTGCCCTCATTCGTTCACCAAATGCTTCTATAGATGCAAGATCAGCCAGATCGAGTTTTTCAAAACGTATATGTCCTACTGGAATTAATTGTTTAATTCTGTTTATGGCTTCGTCACCCTTATCTTTATTCCGACCCGCCATAATGACTTCGGCTCTCGCCCTGGTCATCGCCAATGCTGTTTCGTAGCCAATCCCACCAGTTCCCGTAATAACAACCGAGCGACCTTTTTGTGAGGGAATATCTGCTGAGGTCCAATTACTCTTTATATTTTCTGCCATTATAAACACTCCTTTTATTTAATAGTTTTCTAAGAATCATCATTTTCCATTCTAAAATTATTAATAGTCTTGAAAGCTTTAAGATTGTGCTCTATACTAATATTACTAGTTCGAGTTCTATCGAAGTCAAGCGTATTTATAAGTTTTTTTAAAGGAGATTTCAGCCGTGTATACCATTAATCAAATTGCAAAAATCTGTGACATTTCTGTTCATACAATCCGCTTTTATGATAAAGAAGGACTTCTTCCTTTTGTCACCCGAAACAGCACCGGAAGCCGGCAGTTTAGTGAAGAAGACCTTGACGTGGTAAAACTGATTTGCTGCCTTAAAAATACCGGAATGCAAGTCAAGGAAATCAGGCAATATATCGATTTATGCATGCAGGGTGAAGGAACCGCTCCCGCACGAAGACAGATAATGGCTGATCACCGTAAGGCAATCCTGAAACAAATAGATGATCTTAAAAAGAATATAAATATTGTTGATTTAAAGATTGCCTTTTATGATTCATATATAGCTAATCCACAAGCCGGTTATGACCCGCTAAGGTATATGTTGAATAATAAACAGAAGGATATTACTACCCATGAATGAAATATAATGCCAATAACACTTAGAGTAGTGTCTAAGTGTTTGCATAATTTTTGAGCCGATTTGCCCTTACTTCTGTAATGCTTGTACAAAAAGGCTGCCGCTAAGCCTGGTGTGAAGTGTAGGCCTTGGCGGCATGTTTATATTTTTCTGCATGTTATTTTTTCTTGTTCTTGTTGTCTATAATATAAATATCCCCCGTCCTAGGGTCCATAACGGCGGATCCCAAATCGTCACTGGCACTGATGTCTTTCAACTGCCCGCTCAATACTTCCGGATTTTCCACCTTGACAAGCTCTTTTTGGTCCAGGATGAACACCAGATTTGTTACGTTTACATTCCAGAAGATAATTATTGAAATTAAAAGCCCACAGATAAATACAAGCATGACGTCCACCAGATTGACCATGCTTTCCATGGGACTTATCTCTTCCCTGTATTTAGCTCTTTTCGTCAGAATCCGCCCCCTGCTTGACATATACTCCTCCTTTCCCCCTACTTGCTATCTGCTGGTTTGATAATATACATTTTGTGAGTCTCCGGGTCTTCGTAAACCTTCCCTATATTCTGATACGAATCATTCTTCAGCTTGTTCATCTGGTCGGCTGCCTGCAGGTCGATATTCCAGAGGGAAGCAATGGAAACCATCAAGCCGCAGGCAAAAATCAGCATGATATCAATAAGATTGACTACACTTTCCATGGGATTAATGGCCTCCCGCTTTTTTCTTCTAGGCCTGATAAAACTTCTTCTCATGTCTTTTTTTCATTCCTTCCTCATCCGGCAAGCTGATTACTTTTTCCGCGGCATTCAACGCTTTATTCGGAATGCGTAAAGCTTTGTCAGCCAGATCAAATAATTTATCCGGAACACTGATGATTTTGTCCAACAAGCTTTCAGCGATGGCTTCGTTGGTACTGATATATCCCTCATACCAGTGACCCCGCACATAGGAAATTGAAAAACAGATGGCTGCGACGATAACGCCGACGATGGTGGTATCGAAGCCGACGCCGATAGATTCGGAAAGGGTCTTGATATCGCCTTTTCCCAGGGCTACAATGCCGGGGCCCAGGGGAATAAGGGTGCCCAGAAGCCCGAACATGGGTCCCAGCTTGGCAATCAGATCCGTGGGTGCCAGAATTCTCCGGTAATGCGCGTCTTCTACACTTAAGAGGTTCTGAGTGTAGGCTGCCAGGGAATTTTCCGTCAGCTCTTCGGCATTGGCCATTTTCTCGGCAAACTGTTTCTGGCGCTTTAAGAGCCTGCTGTCCCTGATGATTTGCAGGGCTTCTTCCTTCTCCGCACTGCTTAACTTCTTCAACAGCTCCGGACCGTTTTCTTTCATTCTTCTGCGTTCGAAGATGTACTCCACCAGGAGATCGCCTATTTGCTGGATCGTAATGATGATCATGATAAGGAGAACCGCCATACAGGGATTGCGAACTCCTTGACCAATAATGTGTAACGTGTTGCTCAAATAAGACCCTACCATAATATCCTCCAAATTCTTGAAATGGAGCCGCAGGTTAACTTCGGTTCCGGAGTTAACCGACTGCTCTTCTTTTCAAACCAAATCTTTTATTCTTTTAATCTTTTATCAATGCCTGGAATGGTTTACCTGAGGCGGCGGATTCTTATGAACCGCCAATATCCGCCCACTAACACAAGAACAACTGCAGCCCCTCCCGTTGCCGCAGCAGCAACCGGATTGTTCTTAACCGTATCCCGGACTACCTCGAAAACAGACGCGCCTTTTAAGTTCACACCCGTTGTGCTTTCAGCTTCTGCCGCCGGCTTTTCGCTGGCAGCGGGACTGTTGTTGTTTTGCTCAGACACGGGGTTAGCCGCGGTTTTTTCTTCCGGATTTTCCAGTGGGGGCGCCGGGTTCTGCCCAGGAGCAGTGCTTATTCCCGAGGAATTTTTCAGTGCGGGCGTCGGGTTATTCGTCACAAATGGCGCTGCTGACGAGGTGTTTTCCGACTGGGGAGCAGGATTCTGAGCCCCAAAGTTGCTTATTCCCGAGGTATCCTCCGGTACACTTTCGGAGTTATCCATCGTGATTTCCGAAGACACTTGATGGACGGGTGTGTCGCCGTTGTTCCCACTGTAAGAGGGAGGAGCGTTGTTGGAAGACGTTTTATTGTCTCCGATACCATAATTATTGCCCGAGCCGAGAATTTCACTTGCGTGTGCGGCGATGCCCTTATAGACTTCCACGGTATTGGTGTTACCCGAGATATCCAGCGCCACTATGCCCATCATGGCATTTCCCATAATGCCGCCTACGTAGATATTATCCGGAGTAACCCGATTGGAACCATAGCTGGTGTCCATGGCATTGGGGTCAACCGTGCTGATTACCTTTCCGGAGTTGGTGGATTTTGTAATCCTAATGCTGGTGTCGCCATTGACGCCCCATGAGGGAGTTGCAACGCCGACGATACCGCCCAGGTTATTGGCAGTGCCCGTGACAGTTCCGCTGTTTGTGCAGCTTTCGATATTAACGGTGATGTCAATAGCGCCGCCCAGTATTCCGCCTGCTGAGTTCACATAATCTGGATTGTATATGGAATTAATCGCTGACGTCATGGCTGTTGAGGTGACTTTGCCTGTGTTCGTGCAATTGATGAATTCAGCGGTGCAATTCTGTCCTGAGGTAAGCCCGCAGATTCCGCCGATGGTTCTTCCACCGGTGATGTCACCTGAATTTGTGCAATTAATGACAGCCGAGTGTGTCGGCTTCACAATGGAGTACACATCTGAACCGGGTATCTTTTCTATTTCAAAGCCGCCGAGAATGGCCACAATTCCGCCAATAGAGCCTTTTTGCCCCCCCGTGATATTACCGCTGTTGGTGCAGCCCGAAATGGTGCTGTTCATGGCTTGATACACAATGCCGCCCACAAGACCCTCTGCAGAGTTGATATCCGCTTTGTTGTGGCAGTTTTCCAAGAGGCTGTCTTTAATCATATTGACCATACCACCGATTGCGGTTCCGCTGAGCGAGCCTTCAACGGTCAGATTCTTGATCGTGGCGCCGATGCATTTGTCAAAGAGCGGGGTGTTTTTTACAGTTACTGTAAATCCCCCGCCATCGAAGGTGCCTGCGTACGCCATATATCCGTCTCCTGCTCCTATTCCCGAGAATCGCGCCAACGGCACCTTGGACATATCAATATTGTTTATAAGCCTGCCGTTGATTTGGTTCTGCGTGCCGGATTCAGTATTTGAATTAACCGTCTGTGCGAACCATACAATGTCTCCCGCCGTTGACAGCAGATAGATCCCGCCTGCGTCAGTAAGAGGTGGCTGTGATTGGTATTGGTATATACCCGGCGTTTCGTTACTTGCTCCCTTAATAGAGAAACTGCCGGGGTTGGAGGCGCTGACCGCATTCTCATTTCCGCTGTCAACCGTGAACGCCGTGCCGTCCAGCGCGTCGCCAATGCCCGAATTTACCGAGCCGTTTTTCAAATAGTAGTTGCCCTGGTACACCTCCGGAGCCGCTGCGGCTTTGCCCACAATCGCTCCCGCATTGGGCTGGGAGCCGGCAGCGGTTACGTTGCCAAGATTGAAGTCACTGGTTACAGCTGTATCGGCCCCGGCGTTTTCGCCTATAATTCCGCCTGCGGCAGTGACGGAACCCGTAACCGCAGCTGTATTGTAGGATTGTTCAACGCTTGTACCCGGGCCTTCAACGTAACCCACGATGCCGCCGGTGCTCGAGCCGGAACCAGTTACTGTGCCGGTGTTGCAAACGTTAGTAAATGTCGCGCCGGTGGCACGTCCGGCTACGCCGCCGGTATTGCCGCTGCCGGTAACGGTTCCTCCGCCGCCATAGGGGGCAGTATTTGTTGTGTATACTCCGTTGCCGCCTTTTTTGATAATGCCGTTCTTAATCCAACCGACTATGCTTCCGGTGTTGGTTCCGCCGCTGATATTCCCGGTATTGAAGCACATGTACAGCATCCGGTTGATGTCGTTGGTCTGGCCCGTACCGTCAAACGTGCCCACAATGCCGCCGACGTTGACGGTACTGCCCGGTGCCGACGTGACAGAAATACTGCCTGTGTATATTGTAAAGCCGTAGTTGTTACTGCCGCAGTTCAGGCTTCCGGCGATGCCGCCGATATTTGCTCCATGGGAGGCCGTTCCGGATATGGACACACTGACGGTAGTCGACGGAAAGATGTGGCCTCCGTCCGACACGCCTACAAGGCCGCCCACACTTTCACCACCGAAATCGCCGGTGATAGTGCCCGTTGTCATTACACCCCTAAGTGTACCACCGCTGCCCAGGTAGTTGACCAGACCGCCCACCGCCGAGCTTTCGTCCGTGACCACGCGGGCGATTTTGATTGTCTTCTTCACGCCTGAAATCGTTCCGGTAAACGGATGGTCCTTCGTACCTATACCGGTAAAAGCCGTTCCAGTCATATCGATGTCATTTTTTATAGTAGCGCTTATAGCGGTATAGCCCAAATTATTGACCGCGTCCGCAAATGTCAGCACGTCGGTGGGAGTGTACAAGTCGTAAGCACCGGAAGACATGGTAAGTCCGGGGATTGCCCTCGTCAGTATTATACTTCCTCCCGTAGTTCCAGCGATGGCGATAGTTCCAAGGCCCTCCTGGGTTAATATTGCGTCATTGTCAAAGTTTATCGCCGTCAAACCAGCGCCCGTCGCTTTCGCGCGTATGGACGGGTGGGTGAAAAGCACAAATCTGTCCCCGGCTGTTCCGGCATTGACCGCCAGAATACCCTCGCTGTTGAAAGGGAGGGTTTTGAACACCAGCTTTAGATCAAGTGTCCCTCCCTTTTGAATAATAGGTGTGGTTCCATCCGATTCGACCCATATGGGTACGGCATAACTCCATGCGGAGGAGTCGGGAATAGCGGCGCTTGGAACAGTGCCGAACTGCACCTTTCCAGTCAGAATTCCGCCATTGGCCGCTATAATCGCTGTGGGGTCCAACTGCAAATCAGTTGTAATATTCTTATTGCCCTTATACACAATTGCTGTTTCAAAACCGTATACATCCTTGTCCACCGGCGCCGTAATCTTTGCGGTAACCGTGACGGGCAGCTCGTTGCCGCCCACATTGGCGGCAGGCATGTCAAACGTCACGTCTGCGTCGAATAGAGTATGCAGATTGACGGCAGAACCGCTGAGGTATACGATTGCGGCCTTTCCAGCCTTTTCTGCGGCATTGATGTTGTTGTTGCTATTAAGGCTTGCGCAGGTTACGCTGGAATCCGTGAACAACACCAGCCGACGGCTGGTTGTGCCAATATTGACAGCAAGGTTTGTCATTGTGGAATCCGCCGTGCTAACGACCTTGAACTTTAAGACAAGAGTAAACGGCATGCCGGCGGCGATAACCTTCGCTTGCCCCATCGGATCACAGGTAAAACGTACATAGCCGCCGGTGGAGGTATCCACCGTCAGACCGCTTATTTCGCTGTTTGCGGCTTGGGTGGCAGTGAGATCCGGCGTTATCTGGCCATGAGGCGTGCTTGTACTGTAAGGGTATTTGAACGATCCCATAAAGCCATATGCATCCACTGTGGAGCTGATCGTCGCCTTGACAGTGAGTGTATCGCCGATTTTGCCGGAATCCGTGCCGTTCGCCTCCAAGGTGACGATTGCAGCTTGTATCGTTGTGAGCGCCGGCGACGCGGTGGACGTTGCAACGGCGATGACTCCGTCGGTTTCCTGTGCTGTGATCTGCGCGTCAGTGGCTACATCTGCAGCCGTTACCGTCACATTCTTAAACAGGAGCAGGCGTGAGGCGCCTGTGCCGAAATCCACTGTAAGAGTGTTTGCGGCCATATTTGTGACCTTGAACTTCAGCACCAGCGCCAGCGGAGTATTTGCCGTAATGACTCTATCAGTGCTCTGACAGGTTATCCTGTTTGAGCCATTATTGCCGGTGAAATTTAACGCCAGCATAGGATTTGCGGACTCAGTCGCGCTGGTATCCAGCGTGAGGTAAGCGGCTGTATATGCGAGCTCGCCTGTAAAGCCGTATGCGTCAACGGTTGAGTTCACCGTTGCCGTAGCAGTAACCGTATCGCCCACCGCGGCCTGGGTCTTGTCCAGCGTAAATACAGTGTTTGCGGCGAACGCAATGGTAAAACCGTCCAGTCTATGTGTGTCAGTGTCATATATGGCATAACCGAGGCCTAGTGCAGCGTTAATGTCTGTCTGGTTAAAATTTAACGTTGTCAGGCCGGTGTCCGTGACTCTTACACGTGCCGCAGGGCTCGTCAGAAGGGTCCATCTGCAGCTCCCCAAGGCGCTGCCGCCGTCAGTCAGTTCCAGAAACGTTGTCGCTGCTGTCTGGGTATTGACAACCTTGAACGGGAACTTGATAGTTGTGACGCCTTCCGGAATCTTCAGTGTCTGACCGTCGCTCTCCACATATACAAATACATAACCGGGAGTAGTTACGGTATCTACAGTGATTCCCGGAATTCCCGCATTATCTGAGGCAAATTTCTCCGTATCCAACTGAAGAGGACTGGAGTTGAGGACGCTGCCGGATGCTACAATCGTAAACCCTCCCTCAAAACCGTAGGCCCCTCCGCCGATGGACGTAACCGTAGCCGTCATAGTAAAGGCATCGCCAACTGTCAGATTAGTAGCGGGAGCGCTAAGACCGAATACGGTGGACGTACCTGTGGCAATGGCGTTCCGAGTCACAAACCCGGCACTAATCAGGACATTGGCTTCAGGCATGAGAAAACTGCCCCCATTATCTGTGACGGGTATTGGTACAGCCTCACCACCGCCTTCCGTCATATATTTTAGGCTGCCGGCCTTTAGCTGGTTGCCTGCGTCAGGCGTCACGGTTACCGTGACGGTATCCCCAGACGTCACACGTGCTGTATCACCAGTCGTAACGCTAAGGGTAAGGCTGCCGCCGGTGGTCGTGTCCACCGTTGCAGCGTAAGTGGGGGGCGACACTCCCAAGGCATCTTCGAACTGAGCTGTAACTGTCACATTGGCTGCCGGCATGAGAAAACTGCCAGCGTTATCGGTAACAGGAATTTGTACAGCCCCATCGCCGCCCTCAGTCATATATTGAAGGCTGCCGGCCTTTAGCTGGTTGCCTGCGTCAGACGTAACAGTCACCGTGACGATATCCCCAGACGTCACGTGTGCTGTATCACCAGTCATAACGCTAAGGGTCAGGCTGCCGCCGGTAGTCATACCCACCGTTGCGGTGTATGTTGAATCCTCCTGTGCCCAAATCGGAAATATCGTTATGAGCGCCATTATCGGCACCAATGTAAGGCTCAACATTTTTCTGGTGCTTTTCTTTCTTGGTTTCACATTTGTTTCCCCCTAATATATAATTTATTTGTCAATCAGATCAACGGCATGTTCATCCTCCACAGTGCCATCAATTTCAATTTCAGGGACTAATGTTGACGCCGTTAACAAGGGAAGCATCCACCTGTCAGGCATAGGTCAAGCACCTGCCTTAATCCATAAGGACAGCGTTTGCTCATCATAGTGAATCAAACGCTGTCCTTTGATTAGCGCAGGAATGTCTTATGCCTTATAACAAATGCTTACTTAACAATTACTGCGCAGCACTAAAGCCTTTCGCTTTGAAAACACTACCGCTGGTTTTAGCAATGTCTGCTTTCAGGTAATCAACAAGTTCGGTGGATGCTAACTCCCTGTTTGATTGTATCTCATCACCATCTTCATTTTCGACTTTAGTCATAGCAGCCGTCGTGATGCCTATGGGATAGATGATATCAACATCTTCGGTAGCTAACACGATAAGATTGCTGTTGGTAGCAGCATCAGTCGCATAGACAGAGCCAATTGAGTTGGTATTTAGGGCAACAGCGTTCAGCACGTTTGTAACGTTGCTATATTCCGTTTTATAACTTGCTATATTATTCCATGTAGTGCCAGCGGCAACGCTGGCGGCAACATCTATTCTATCAAATACCGTCTTTGTGTAAGTTCCTGCCGGTACGACTGTCGGGTCTCCGACTGCAATTGTCCTGAGGCTTCCACCCGCCAGCCAGGTTGCAACGTTTGAATATGCAAGGCTGTTGGCAGTAAGACCAGTGCTTGAATTGGCGATAAGCGCCAAGCGGTTGTTAAGCAGATTGTATACCGTGCTACTATCGATGATGTTAGCGGTGACCGCAGAAGCCATTCTCGTTGTATCCGCAGATATGAAAACATCGGCACTTCGAGTAGTATCCGCTGTCATGGCGTTGAGCAGATTGCCGGAGCTGTCATAGGTCACATTGACCGAGATGTTGCTATGCAGGCTCTCAAAAGTATTGAGCAGAGTGCCGCTGGGATACGCTCCGTTCGTCTGCCGCTCGCCAAGGGAATAACGCATGCTGGCGGCGGCCATTAAGTTAACTGTGATTGCCGGGCTGGTACCCGGGTATGTAGCAAAGGCAGGAATCGCAAAGCTCAGAAGCATTACGACAACCAGTGCTAAGGATAAAGCGTGTTTTGTGAATTTACCGAAATTCATTGTAGTACCTCCTAATAAATAATTTTTTGTGAAAGTGCCAAGGATCAAGGTATTTGTTATTGAGGCTTAAGGCATTGCGCTAAGCCGGGCCTGCAAAATATCTATCTTTTCAACGCACACTGCTTAACAGCAATACACGCAAAAAGCTGAGTTAAGCGCGCTTTCCTGACTGGATTCGCCCGTTGCGCCTTTCGGCTTACTGTTCCCTGGCATATCAATACCTGCCACAGGGCTCATTGAAATCAGATTCAGCGAAGATTAATACCGCTTCTAAACCAAACATTGCATAACGTGATTTAAACAGCTTATTTTGTTATCTTTTGTTTATCTATGTAATGTTTTGTTTTGTTTTATTATAATGCAATAAAATAACATTTTCAATAGGCTTTTCCCATAATTTATAAAACATTACAATTTTCTTGCAATATTTGTTGATTATGTATATTTATATGGAGTTACACCCTGTTGATTCTGTATATTTGTATGGAGTTATACAAGGAAATGAAGGCCATTCTTTCGTTCACAGAAAACATAGTCCAATAAATTTGCCTGCCACCGAAATGCTCCGGTTGTCTTTTACTCTTAATAAAAAACAAGACACCGGAATTTTGTATTCCGATGCCTTTGGCTATATTAATATTCAAATCATTTAGAAGCAGCTGGTACAGAAATTTTGATCCCAACTGTTGCCGCCATTTGGGCTATTGCTTTTGGATCGGAATTTTTAACATTCACATCAATACGAGGGGTATATGCTGCCTCCAGACGCGTAGCTTCTTCATCGGTCAGCTTAATCGAAAGGGCTGCAACCGAATCGTCGATATGGCTGGTTTTGAGCGCTCCAATGATAGGCGCGGCAACAACTGGATTGCGATACAGCCAGGCAAGCGAAATCTGTGCGCGGCTTACCCCACGTTCCTCTGCAACCTTTCCGATGGCCTCAACGATCTTCTGATCGGCTGCTGCTGTTGTCTCAAAATACTTATCTGCACCGGCTTCAGATTCAGAGCGAGCTGTGGTCTCACCCCACGCACGAGCCAGACGTCCGCGGAAAAGCGGGCTGTAGATGATGGTCTGGACACCCTCGTCGGCACAAAGAGGAAGCATTTCATTTTCTTCCTCACGGGCAAGCAGATTGTAGTTGTTCTGCATGGTGATAAAGCGTGTCCAGCCATTCATTTTCTGTATGTGAAGAGCTTTGGCAAACTGCCACGCCCTCATTGTGGAAGCGCCCAAATAGCGAACTTTTCCCATCTTTACGATATCATGGAGTGCTTCCAGGGTCTCTTCCCACGGAGTAAACGGGTCAGCGCGGTGAATCTGATACAGATCGATGTAATCTGTTCCAAGACGTCTCAGACTGTTATCAATTTCAGTCATAATAGCTTTGCGCGAAAGGCCGAATGCATTAGCGCCTGGACGTGTTGGTGCGCCAACTTTAGTGGCGATGACCAGGCTCTCGCGTTTCGCAAATTCCTTGAGCAGCTTCCCGATGTTTTTCTCGCTTGTCCCCCGGGAATACAGATTCGCGGTGTCAAAAAAGTTAATCCCAGCCTCAACCGCATGTTTGACTACGGAGCGGCTTCCTTCCTCGCCGAGTGCCCAAGTTGGGTGGCCTAGTGCCGGATCTCCAAAACCCATGCAGCCGATACAGATGGGTGAGACCTCAAGGCCAGAGTTTCCAAGTTTAATATATTGCATAGCTACCTCCAAAAAAGACATATTTAATTCAAGGACTTAACATTCATTGAAACTATACTTAGTTTATCTCGAATTCTTAGATGACTGTAGACACAATCCAATCAAAAAATTGCCTAATCCTATCATACTGACAATACAGTTGCAGAGCCGAGAATTGTAAGTTGGAACGCATTAAATGATAAATACACCAGGTTCCTTGTGGGATGGCTAAAATAAAAGAGTGCAATAGACTTAACTTGTCAATTACACTCTTTTATTTCGATCATGTATATCTGAAGCTTTTTCAGCGTCAGCTCATTGTTCAGAAAGCCCTTTAAGCCTTTTTATATCTTTTCTGGGTGGAATTCCAAACATTCGCGTATATTCACGATTGAATTGCGTCGGACTCTCATAACCAACCCGAAACGCAACCTCTGCCACGTCTACAGCCTGAGATATTAATTGCCTGCGAGCTTCCTGAAGCCGCAATTGCTTTTGAAATTGAATGGGGCTCATGGCAGTTATTTCTTTAAAATGTCTATGAAATGATGGAACACTCATATTGGCAATACCTGCCAGGTCTTCAACGCTGAAAGAGTCGTGATAATGATCTACAATATGTTGGATTGCATTTTGAATATAAATAGTTGGACTCTCATCAGTAACAATTTGTCTTAGTGCATCGCCATGCTCCGCATGCAGTACCTTGTATAAAATTTCTTTTGTGTATAACGAGGCAAGTACAGGGATATCGGCTGGCTTGTCCAGCAGACGGACCAATCTCACGATAGCATCTAATAGGAATACATCCAGTTCGGCGACATTCATGCCACGTTTCGATTTCCCCTTTAAATTCACCTTGAGCTCGGTATCGCTTAATAGCTCCAAAATCTGAGTATGAGTAAATTCAATCCTGCATGACAAGTTTGGGACTTTCTCCGATGCCTCAAGCACTTCTGCAATTATCGGTAAATCCATAGAAGCTACTAGATAATTAGGTGGACCATATCTGAATCGTTCTTCACCAAATATCACATCTTTAACTCCTTGAACAACAACATAGATTGAAGGTTTGTCAATTCTGTAAGGGTCACCTGTTCCTGTGAAATGATGAGGAGCAGAATGACGAGAAAAGCTAAGGGCCGGAATCTGGGAAGACTGAGGACCATCCCTGTCAGTATGTCTATCAACGAGCTCTGCAAGCTCTTTATTCAAATAAATAATTTGATCAGCCATAAGAACCTCCCATAAACCCTTGCAAGGTTTTTATTGTGTATGTTCAGCCTGCTCCTTCTATCAGTTTCTATCAGTTTCTATCAGTTTCTATCTCTTCTGACACGTCAGCAGCACAACTATATCCTCTCAAGGTGCCTGGTGTATGGTTCCAGCAAAAACATAAGCTGCTCAGTAACTTCCTGAACACTGCAGGGCATAGAATTATTGATCCACCATTCCAATACTCCAAGAAACCCGGAAGTCAGGAAATGAGTGGTTACACCATTTGAAAATGCACTATTTTCTGACTTTAAACCGATAACCTCGGTCACTGTTTGCGCAATTATGGTGTACAAGCGGCTGCGGAAAAATCCAAAGCCCTCATTGCTAAGAAGCAGCTTGTATATAGTAAAATTTTTCTCCAAATATTCAAATACACTTTGAAATGCGCTTGCGTTTAGAGTGGTATCAGTACTATTGGCACAGTGATTTAGCAGCAGCTCGACATATCTTTCAATACACTTGTCAAGCAAGTCGAATTTATCCGCGTAATGCAGATAAACAGTCCCACGGTTAATGTCTGCGCGTTCGGCTATGTCATTGATGGTTATTTTCTCAAAGCCTTTTTCAGCCAAAAGGTCTAAGAAGGTATTGATAATCAGCTGCCTTGTTTTTTGTATTCTTCTATCCACAAAGTTTCCTCCAGATATTCAACAAAATATCGCACTGTGTTGAGTTCTCAACAGTTGGAACAATTGTAACTATTGAAATTCACACTAAAAATCAGTATGCTCAGAATATCAAACAAGTGTTGAAAAGTCAACACGTGATCATTATGGAGGAGAATTTTATGAAAATACTTTTCTTTGGCCGCGGGGTCATTGGAACGCAATATGCCTGGGCGTTTGAAAATGCGGGCCATACCGTTGAATTTTATGTCCGTAAAGGCAGAAAGGCACAATATGGCACACAAGTTAACTTGGAAATATGGGATACAAGGCAAAGCAAAAAACGGCTGGTTAAAGAAAAATGGTCTATTGTAACACATGAAGAAATAAACGAAAATCACGACTATGACCTCATCTTTATGAGCGTTAATCCCGAGCAGGTGTCAAGCTCGATAAAATACCTTGCGCCGAGGGTGGGAACTGCGACGGTCCTTTTTTTCAATAACTTCTGGCGAGACCCTCAATCAGCTGTTCAGCCGATTCCTCTCAGTCAAATTGTTTATGGCTTCCCCGGTGCCGGCGGCGGGTTTGAAGGGAACACTCTTTTCGGTGGGCTTTACAAGACAGTTCAGTTTGGAACCTTTGAATCTGAGCCAACCAAAAGAGATTTAGAGGTCCGCAAGCTTTTTGCTCAGGCGGGCTTTAAGATAATGGTTCAAAAGGATGTAAAAAGTTGGCTCTGGAATCACTTCGCGGTAAACACTGCAATGGAAGTCGAAGTATTAAAAAGCGGCAGTTTTGAAGAAGTAGCTTCCTCACGCGAAGCGCTCGATGGATTAGGCCGGAACTTGAAAGAAATGATCCCTGTTTTGAAAGCAAAGGGCTCAAAACTTGATGTAATGACAAAAGTGTTGAGCAGCCTGCCGCCAAGAGTTGTTGGATTTCTTATGAGTCACGTTGTTTTTTCTCCCAACAGCATACCCTATGCACTTGTGGCCCATAACCACTATAAAGTTGGCTATGCAGTACAGGAAGTTATATCAGAAGCCCGAAAGCACGGTATAAAGACACCACGGCTTTATGATGCAGAGAGCCTGATTACAGGACAGTGAGCAGATGTCATTTTTTAAAATTCTCAAGGTCTCAATACTTAAGGCCACTGGCAATATGCTTAAACCCCTTTATTTCCAGAGTTTTACGTACGTTCAAGCAAGCAGCAATAATAATTTTTATTCCTGTGTACCGCCTTCCTTTGGTATTTTGAGAAGGACTGCTGTTCCTTTGCCTTCCTCGCTCTGGATTTCAAGGCCCTTGCCGTAAAAGAGAATGAGCCTCCGATTGATATTTTTCACGCCCACACCTCTGTAGAAGGCCTTATCGCTCAATAGTTCATCAAGGGTATTTTGAGGAATTCCGCAGCCGTTGTCCTCCACCCGAATGATAACGGCTGCTTCTTCGCTGTAAACCTTCAGGCTCACATGGCCTCCCTCGGGCTTTGAAAAAAGGCCATGGCGCACGGCATTTTCTACAATGGGCTGGATGGTCAGCATGGGAACCAGCAGGTTAATGCGCTCATCGATGTCATAGGTTACCTCCAGCTTATCCTGAAACCGTGCCTTTTCGATGGCGATATAGGCCTTCACCGTCTCCAGCTCCTCCAAAAGGGGCACCATGCCGTTATAATTGTTAAAGCGGAAGCTTCCCCTCAAATAATCGGTAAGGTCATACAGAAGCTCCTTCGCTTTTTGAGGCGTTTCCGAGGTAAGGGCGGCAATGACACTCAGTGAGTTGTAAATAAAGTGGGGCTTGATTTGTGCCTGCAAAAAGGACAGTTCCGTCTCCACCACGCTGCTTACCGATTCCTTTAATTGTGCAAGAGTATGCACCCTTGCTTTCAGCTCCAAGGCTTCAAAGGGCTTTGCCAGATAATCGTTGGCTCCTGCCTCAAAGCCTGCCTGATAATCCTCCGGTCTTGCCTTTGCCGTAAGCATCAGCACCGGAATGTCCATAGGCTGGAAGCGCATGCGGATTTTCCTCAGCACCTCATAGCCGGATATTTTGGGCATCATCACATCCAGGATTACAAGATTGTAGCGATTCAGTCCATCCAGTTCCTTTAGGACTTCCTCTCCGCTCATCACGGCTTTGACGTAATAGCCTTCGTTGTCAAGGATGTTGAACAATGCCGTAAGACTTGCAGGATCATCATCCGCCGCCAAAATGGAATAGGGCCTTTTCTCCCTTTCACCGGAGGTCGTCATGCCGGAAACTGCTTGTATTTCGCCGGTAGAGATTGTTACGCTTTCTACATGGACAGGGTTCTTATGCTCCTTGCTGACAGGCAGAGTGAAAGTGAATCGGCTTCCTTTTCCTTCCTCAGAGCTTACCAGGATATTTCCCCCGTGAAGCTCCACCAGGGTTTTGGTGATGGAAAGCCCAAGTCCTGTTCCGCCTGCCTCCCTGGTTTCAGTGGAGTCCACCTGGTAAAATGGCTTAAAGATATCCTCCAGCCTATCCCGGGGGATGCCGCAGCCCGTATCCTCAATCCACACCTCAGCTTTATCCTGCCGGACGGATGCGCCAACCTCAATTTTCCCATGCCGGGTAAATTTGAGGGCATTCCCAATCAGATTATAAAATATCTGACGCAGGCGCTCTACATCCGCATCAATGGGAGGGATTTCCTCAGAGATGTCATTAACTAAGCTTATTTCCTTTCCATTTTTCTGACGTTCCAGCTCATACAGCGTCAACCCTACAACAGAGTGCAAATCCACAGGTTGTATTTTCAGACGGATTTCTCCCTCTTTTAGGCTGGAGATGTCCAGGATATCATTAATGAGGTTATGCAGTCTTTTGGCGGACGATACCACCACCTGGAGATTCTGGCGATGGACCTCATCCAGCTTTCCGCTGCTGCTTTCCATGACGGAATTTGTGATATTGATAATCCCGTTAAGCGGTGTTCTCAGCTCATGGGAGGTATTGGCCAGGAATTCATCCTTGAGACGGTCCAATGAAAGCAGTTTCCCCGACAGCTCCGCCACCTCGTAATAGGTATTTGAAAACTGCGCCGCCAGGACATAAGCCTGAATAAATATTATGATAAAGGCAGAGAAGCCGAATATTCCTCCCGACCGGCTGCTAATCAGGTTTGCCTGGTATAGAGCGTCATTGACAAAGGTTGCAAAAAAGGCGGCGGTTGCAAACAGCATCAGTATTACGCCCTCCCGTCGCCTGGAAACGGCAGCGGTAAAGCGTACAAAAGTATAAACGAACAGCACCACCACCATAAGCTCATAAGCCGGCAGGCAGGCCGTGAAAATGCGGATAGGCGCAGCCAAAGTAAAGGCTGTGAATAAAGCTCCGGTGTATGCGGCTCCCTTGACAACCCGATTTGAAATTTCCTCGGGGTAAAAACGATTTAAAAAAAGCAGCCAGGTAATGGGCGCCCAGCATATGGTGAGATATTCAATCACCACAAGGGGCCGGATTCCGGATATTCTAAAAATATCGGAGATTAAATATTCGCCGGTCACAGGAATCCTTGCCGCAATAATCAGCAGCATCAGTACATAGTAGAGGATGGATATGTTTTTTCTGAGAAACCTGTAAATTGCCAGATGGTACAGAAGCATCATAAGAACGCCGCCAAAAATAACCATTTCCCTTCTTGATGTGTTTTCCTTCATGTTTTGTATTTGACGGTCCGTCCCCATATAAATGGAATACCACAATCCGCCTCTTGCATAGACATAATTAGAAATCTGAAGTATAATTTCGTAATCCCCGGAGGTATTCCTGTACATCACCGCTTGTGGCCTGTATTCGGCTCTTGCTCCTTCCGAAATGCTGTTTACGCTTCCGTTGACCGCAATAGTCTTATCAGCTACGATCAGCTTATAGGCTGTGGACAGGTTTGCCACTTTTAGGCCTCTTTCCGTATCTGCAGCATCATTTTTTATCCGCAGGCGATAGGTCGCATATCCCTCTCCCGGAAGCTTTTTCCCATCGACACGGTAGCTGTTCCACACACCGGGTACCTTTACATAAGCATTGGGCTGTAGCTTTTCCGTTCCCTTGTAAAAGTCCTCACTAGTCAGCAGCTTGTTCCAGTAAAACTCCCATTCTCCGTCGAGGGACAGGATTCCATCCTTCTTGAAATTCCAGTCTCCCAAATCAAGCACCCCAGCTTTTGCAGTGGGCTGGTCTTTGACAAGGGATGCTTCATAGACCTGAATCAGAATTAACGAAATTATTAGGAATACGGCAAGGACTATATACATGAGTTTTTGCTTCCTTTTCTTCATCTGCATAAAAAAATCTCAACTTCCTTTTTGTTTTAAAGATTATTTTACAAAATACCGCTCTACAAACTCTCTACAAATACAAAAAAGACGGCCGCTTTCGCCATCTTTTTTAAGATTTTATATATATTTTTTCTGGTTCATTCTCCATTCTAAACCTCTTACTAATACATCTTATGAAGTCGAAAAGCATAAAAAACCTGCCCTCGTTCATGAAGGGCAGGTTTTTGTGCTTTTACGTTTATTTAATTTCTGTTTCTCACGTACTTCACTGCAAGTTTATATCAGATTTGATTTTTGCAGCAGCTTTCTCACAATCACAGCAACCTCAGCTCTTGTGATTTCATCCTTCGGCGCAAGCAGCTTTCCATTCTTACCTGATACAATACTTGTCTTGACGCAGGCTGCTATGTTTTCTTTTGCCCATGAAGCAGCTTGTTCCGAATCTCCGAAGCCTGCCAGCAATGTATCAATGTCACCTTGTGCAAGTCCTGACTTGAGCCCTGTGATCTTCATCGCTCTTGCTATCATGGTCATTGCCTGTTCACGGGTGATTTTATCCATAGGGCCAAATTTACCATTACCGTAGCCTGCAATGATTCCGTATTCGGCAGCTGTCTGGATATACTTGCTATACCATGCTGATGAGCTGACATCAGAGAAGGAGTTCTTTCCGGTTCCGGGCTTCAGCCCAAGTCCTCTTACAATAATCGCTGCAAATTCAGCGCGGGTGATATCTCTGCCAGGCTCAAACAGGCCATTTCCAATGCCACTAATAACCATTCTGGAACCCATGTCATTGACAGCGTCCTTTGCCCAGTTGTTGGCTGCATCCTTGAATTCCAATGGGTGCCATACGACAGTGTAGGTACTGTTGGTTAAGCTATTGATGACTGCATAGTATTTGCCGTCGATAACTGTAACTCTGGTTGGCACATGCCTTACGGTTCTGTCCGGATCAATAACAACACCTGTTGTTATTTTATTTGGCTCTATACCCTCAGGTATTGCAACAATACGCTCTACATACGTGTTAAAGCTGTTAACGCTGACTGTCCTGCCATTATGCTCAGCCGTAATGGTAAATTCTACAGGCGGCACAACAATGCTGAATTTATCAGCTTCAGCCGTATTCTTTACAACCTGGACCCGTTCCTCTGAAGCCGCCTCTATTGTGATGCTGATATTTATAGCGGCGAGACTTATATTTGTTCCAAGCTGCGCCGAGACATCATCAATATTAATTTCCTTTGCAGGTACTACATAGGTAATATTATCTGTTTTGATCTCCAGGTTAGCCGTTTTGCCTTCCATATCCTTTATCATTTTTCCTGTCAGTACACCAGTCTTGGATTCATGATCTCCGGATATGGGAACAACGATTATCGCATTTTCACCCACTTTGTCAAGCTGGGCTTTTACCATTTGCGAATCCACGGTAACTGTCACTCTGGATTTTCCATCGGCCTTGGTCTCTGTCGTCAGTACACCGGCATTGATTGTTGTACCGTTGACCACAACCGGCACTTTGGAGGTTGTGATATTCTGCGCAACCGTTGCGCTGCCAGATCCGCCTGTTCCGCCTGTTCCACCCGTTCCACCTGAAGCCACGTCCGCTCTGCTTACGGATATAGCATAGGTCTTATGGGTTCCATCGGTAGCCGTCACGGTAATAGCAAAAACATTTGCGCCCACATTAAGCGCTACAACTGCACCCGATGCCACCACTTGCCCATTTGCAATAATGACGTAGGATGCATTGGGATTTGAGAGTGTTGGAATCACTGACATCGTATTTGTTGCATTTGGCACATTTACTGTATAGTCTATGGTATTTTGAGCAAAAGCAGGATTGAGCGTGCCATTTGTTATTGCAATGCTTACAAGATTGCTATTGGAGTTCGTGCCTTGCGGCGCGCGTACCACCGTAATGGTATAAGTTTTCTTTACACCGTTTGCAGCCGTTACTTCAATTGTAATAATATTGGTGCCATATGCCAAATTTATTGAGTCTAAACTGTTATCGGTAACGCCATTAACTTTTACCACAATTGAAGAATCTGAGCTGCTTTTTATTGTATCAAGACTGATCGTATCAACATCCGCTGCGACATTGATTTCATACTCGGTAGTATCTGTAGAAAACGATGGCAGCATAGGCAACGTGTCGTCACTTATGTTTTTTATAACAATGTTATCGAGCGTGTTTATGCTGGATTGCAGTGCTACAGAAACTGTTACTATATATCGTCTGGTACTTCCGTCCTCTGCGGTCACTGTATACGCAATTGGAGCACTAAAATCCCTTGCCATATTGCTTTCCGGTGATATTTCAGCATCATCGGAAATTGTAAGTATTTCAGGTACCAGGTTACTCAGGTCTGTGCCATAGGGTACTGTCAGACTAATAGCTCCTGTAATGGAATCTGTGTCATCAATGGTGCCATGAATGCCTGCCAGCTTGAAGGCTGTGATTAGTTTACTGCTGCTTGGTACCGGCTTAGGATCCTCGCTTATAAGAGTAAGTGTAGTCGTACCATAAACAATTGCAGCGCCGCCGGTTGCATTCCCGAGTGTAAATATTGCTGTTTCGTCCGGTTCATATGCAGAATCATCCACAATACTTACAACAAACGTCTTTGAAACCTCGTTCGGATCAAAATTCAGCGTTGCCGTCAAAGCATCAACTGTAAAATCGACTCCGGGACCTACTGCGGTCGCTCCTGTGGCAGTGCCTCCTGTGAGAGCACAATCTACACTAATCGCACTATCTATATCACCGCTGCGTTCTACGGTGATCGTAATGCTTCCGACACCCTCATTAACTGTATATTTGTCAGCGTTAAAAAATACGCTTATTGCAGATGCATCAGCAGCAAGTGTGGTAAAGCTTTTCTCTTCACTCATTACAATGCTGTTATCCGACTTCTTGACATACGTTCTTACATAATACGTTGTCTCCGGAGCAAGTCCGCCTATAGCCTTTACAAAGTTATTTAAATTATTCTTTGAGCCTAAGGATTCAGATGTAACACCAACTGCTGCAATGTCTGTAAAGCTTGCTGTGCTATATGCAAAGCCATGGTCAGCCAGCACCGCATCTGATCCAAGGGTGCTTATACCGCCGCCCAATACTGCTGAGCCATTTCCTATACCGTTTTCAGGAATATTCAGGCTCAGCGTCTCTGAAGATATATTTTTTACAACTATGACTGTACGGGTTATAACCGTTATGTTTCCGGCAGCGTCCTCTGCAGTATAAGTAACTGTATATGTACCTTCGGTGTCTGTGTCAATTTCATCTGCTCCACTGATGGCAACGCCGTCACCGTTATCACCTGTTACAGTCGCACCAGCATCTGTATATGTGACTCCTGTTTCAAGAACAACAACTGCCGTTCCTGCAAGGGTTATGACAGGTGGTGTTTTATCTACTGTGAGGGTCTTGATATATGTTCTAGTTACAGTGGAATCATTTCCGTCGGATATTGTGACCGGAACATTGGTATATGTGCCCTCCGGCAACGAGTAAATATCCCATGCCAGTGTCACATTTGCCGCTGCCGGTGAGGTTGCAGGAGCAACGATTGCAACGGTTCTTGTCAGTCCTGCAATAGTTGCCGTTACTGTAACCGTATCTGCATCCGGATCCCACACTTTCAGCTTTATTTCAAATTTTCTGTCTGCCGCATCTTTATAAAGGACATCTTCATCATTTGTGATAACACCGTCCACAGGGCGGTTGCAGTACAGGGTCAGCATCTTCTGTTCACTGCGGGCAATGTCGTCAGTATTTCGCACATCCACATAAACATCGTACTGCAAACCCGGTTCAAGGGCTGTTATCTCATAGGATAAATCGCTTGACCATGAAAGGGATCTCGCAATGCTATTGTCGGCAGATTTTTTAATAATTAACCTGTATTTTTGGCTGTTTGCAACAAGGCTGTGCGGTGTCAAATTCAATCGGAAGGAATTAACGGTTTTATCAAATCCGATTACAGCTGCAGGATACTCAGCCAGAGTGCGGACGGAGCGACTGCTTGAAGGCAGGCTCTCCCCTGCTGCATTTACAGCTGTTACGGTATACAAGTACACTTTGTTGGCCTTAAGGTCAGTATCGGTATAGCTTGTCCCCGACATGGTTCCCAACAATGTGCCATCACGATATACTTTGTAATTGACAGCGCCTATAACTGCCACCCATCCAATTTCCACTTTATGGTTTGTCCCCTCCACAGAAGGTGTTCCCATATTAATTACAGGGATATCCAAGGCTGTGATGGCACTCTTCCCGGTGGAATATGCCGTTTCAACACTGTCACCATTCCTGGCCTTTACACGGAAATAATAGGTGGTACCCTTTAAAAGTCCTGATGCTGTTCTTGTTGTGGTCACAGCATATGCGGAGCTTGATGCACTTGAAAAATCAGCGGTCTGGCTGTATTCAATATAATACTGTGCTCCCGTCGCATTCGCATTTGCAATAATTTCCATCTTGATGTCACCATTGGCTTGAGGTATCAGGGTCAGGTCAGGCTTTGCAGCCAAGGTGTGCTTTATGATGGAGGTAGGGCTTTGGACCAAGCTTACACCGCTGGAGCTTTTGCCTTTGATATAATATTGTCTGGGCGTATTGGGTGCAAGGCCCGTTTCGCTGGTTGATGTCCCTGTGACATTTTTAAAGAAGGTCCCATCGCTATAAAAGATATCATAGGATGTGGCGCCCGTTACGGCAGTCCATGAAATATTAAGCTGCGAAGTGGATATGACCGAAACGATCGGTGCACTTGCAATATTGTCAGGAATGGTGCTTATGGAGCCTACTATGCTTCCATATACGGTTTCGTCATTATGGCTGTTTCTTGCTTTTACGCGGAAATAATAGATTGTCCCACGATCCAGCCCTGTAACCGTCAAAAGATGGTCATTACCTGGATTTGTCCAGTTTACTGCCATACTTGCACCTGCAAAGGTAGGATTTGTTGATTTTTCCACATAATACTCCGTAGTACCAGGATTGTCTTTTTCATCAACCTTCAAGGTTACATTTCCATTGGCCAAGGCCTTCATTTCATCGGTATCAGGCGTTGTGGCCAATGTTACATCACTTGAGCTTCCAGAATACACACTGCATCCGTCATCATATACACCAGGAGCTCCGGCATTTCTGGAAACAACTTTGTAGCCGTACAGTGTATTGGGTATAAGACCGCCGCTTGAGGAAACGTTAGTCTTATGGGTATATGTGGTGGTTCCCGCCGGTACAGAAGCGATAAAAGTACCGCTGGCATCAAAAACATCATAAGTAGTTGCTCCGGGAATCGCATTCCAGTCAATCTTTATTTGCTTTATTGCGTAGCCATCGGGATCAAACTGGGGAGTAAGCGTTGAAATCACAGGTATCTCAGGCACTGTAAGTCTGCCGTATGCGGTAGTGTAATAAACGGTTCCCACGCTATCGCCATTTTGGGCCTTGATACGGAAATAGTAAGTTGTGGCGGGCAATACGCCCAAGCTCTCATTAGAGCTATTCTTTGATACTGTTACAGCTGTTCCGCCGATGGTCAGATAGTTTTGAACCGTCGTTACACCGCTTGAAAAGTCAGATTGCTTTGATTTTTCAATAAGGTACGTAGTAGCCGCCGAATTTCCGGCCTTGTCTATTGTCAAAACAACCGAGCCATCCTGCTTTGTAACCGCACCTGTAATCTCCGGTGCTGCTGCCAGCGTATATTTGGAGGAGGCTATATCACCCACAGATGCCGATATGGCATTTTTTGCAACTACTCTGTAAGTATGAGATGTGTCCGGATTCAATGAATTATCTGTATAGCTTGTACTTGTTACATTTACTGGTGTCCCGTCACAGTAAACATCATAGCTTGTGGCATTAGTAACCGCAGGCCAGCTTACGGTAATGGAGGTTGTAGCGGGTGTCAGCGTGATGACAGGGTTTGCAAGCAGTGTGACAAAGCTTTGCTCGCTGCCGTCAGTCGTGCCTAAGGCATTTATTGCATAGGCAATGTAATAGTATCTTGTACCAGGACTTAATGTCGGCGTATTGGAAAATACACCTGTAGTACCGGTAACTGTTGCCTTAATACCGCCCGTTCTTGGGTTGGTGGCTGTATGGTAATAGAAGCCCCTTTCACTAATCGTCAGGTCTCCGTCCGAAGTTACATTACCATTAAGTACTGCACTCATAACATTGACACTTGAAGCTGCATTTGTGCTTACAACGGGTTTTGCGGGTGTAGTAAAGGTAAGGTCGCTGCCATAGCTGGTTCCCGTACTATTTATTGCATACGCCCTATAGTGGTATGTCGTTCCCTGAGAAAGGCCTGTGGCAGTCGCTGTATAGGCACCGGTCGTACCTGCTGCTGTGGCCTTGCTGCCGCTTACACTCGGATTCGCAGATGTTCCATAGCAAACCCCTCGTTCTGTTATCGTATCACTTCCATCAGATGTCACATTGCCGCCAAGAATAGCACTGACTCCAGTTGTGTTACTGCTTACACTGCCGGTAGTAACCGTCGGTGCGCTTTTGGACTGTACTGTAATAGTTGTTGAGGCCGAAAAGGCTGAGGTTGAAACACCGCTGTCACCGATTGACTGATTTCCGTATTCTACAATGTAACCTAATATCGTAGGAGTGGCTGTACCATCAAAGTCGTTCCACATGCCTGCAAAATAGGTGCCCCATAATCCTGCCGGTCCTACGATATGCAGATAGTCCTCACCGGCACCTCCATTATTGGGTTCATCACCGGATTTCCAATTATTATATAGGCCGCCTGCTGCAGAGCCTCCTACGGCCCCATTCCAGAATACAGTACCGTTTTCCGGACCGGTAACCCATTTCCATACACCCTCGGTATCCGCATCACTGGCACCTAACCAACCAGCTCCCAGACACCGTCCCTTGATAAAGTCATTTTCTGACTGTGATGCGACTGTCGCCAGATAGCCTGTCATACCGTTATAACTTCTTGCCTCAGCAGCAGTCTTTGCAGCTGCCCAGGTAATGGATGGCGCACTGACAAACTCGTAGTAGTGCTGTGTTGGAGTGTTATACACAGCATTACTGGATGTACTGCTTACCGAAAAGACTACCGTTCTACTTCCCGAGGTACTTGTTGTGGTGAACGCCACCGTTCTTAAGAAGTCTTGGTATACCGATATACTAGCGGAACCTGATACGGTTAGTATCCCGGTCGAGGTATTATAGCTTGCTGTCAATCCGCCTGTTGCTCCATAGGACAGACTGTCGTTTGCGCTACTGAAATTACTTTCAATAACGACCGTTGCACTTGTTAAATTTCCCGACCCATTCAGCGTAAGCGAAGGATCAATTACTTTTGCTACTCCTGAACTGGCTGTTACAGATGCAGCAAGAACGACACCTGTTACATCTGCAAATACGGGTGCAGGAAAGGTCATAAAAATACTGGCTAACATTGAGAAAATCACCAAATAAGCTATGATCTTATTTTTCCTCTTATACATTTACATGCCTCCTGTTTCTATAAATTATGGTGATGGATGCGGCATCCAGCCGCATCTTTTTCTATCTTGTGCCTAAGCCGCTACTACACAGCTCGTTCCAGCGCCTTTAAAATCCGCTCCTTCCGAAGGGGCTTCAATACATAATCATCCACCCCAATATCAAAGCCATTTTTTGCAAAGCATTCTTTTTCCGACATAAGAACAACACAGATTTCCTTTTGCTGCTTTTTAAGCTTCACTGCCAGTTCCAATCCCGATATTCCCCGAAGCTCCACATCAATAAAAACAATGTCAGGGCCGTCTCTGATGGCGGACTTCAGTACTTCTGTTCCATTGGAAAATATGCCTGTTATTTCTATCCCATCCACTTCGGACAGGATTTTGGAAAGCTCATCAAGACACCATTCCTCGTCATCCACCAGCATGACCTTCAGCATTTTATCCCCCCCTTCGCATCACCTATAGATGCCAATAGTATGAGTGTATAAAACGCCTCTCTACAAATTCTCTACAAACGCAAAAAAAGACGGCTGTTTTCGCCATCTTTTTATAAATTTATATATATTTTTATTCCAACAGGCTAGGCTTTTATATTCCTCGTCAATTTGTCATATACCCGGGAATATGCCTCCCGCTCAAGCATGGCCCAAAGCCAGTCGTCGTTGTATAGGTATCCGTTCTTGTATAATTCCATGGCCCTTTTGCAATATTCAACATTTCCTGTATTGTAAAAGCAGGCAACTGTGGAATTGAATTCATGCAGATCCCAATTGGCATCCTCCAGCCTAAGAATATAGCCGTCGCTTAAAAATTCTATTTTAATGCAAAAGATGCCATGCTCCTTTAATGTTTTCCGTACCGCCCATACCGCCGTTTGAAGGTGGGAAAGGGCCTGCCCCGGTGTACTGTCCCGCCATAGGTCATCACATATTTTATACTTGTCTATCCACTTGCCCTTATTTTGCAGCAGGTAGGCTAAAAGTTCCCTCTGCTTTGCCCGGCTCCATTTAATCATTTCACTGCCCACGGATACTCCAAATTTTCCGAAGGATTGTATCTGGAGCCTTTCTCCTGCAAAAGGCTGAAAGCCTCTCTTTTTGTTCAGTCTTTCCAGCGCCTTTTGAAGCCGCTCCGGACGGACCGGCTTCAAGATATAATCAATCGCGTTTGTATCAAAAGCTTCGGTGGCGTAGTGGTTATATGCCGTCACAAAAAAGATATCCAGCTCGGGCAGCTTGCCAAGAAGCCTTTCCGCCAGTTCAAGACCGCTCATGCCCCGCATCTCGATATCCAGAAATGCCACATCCGGCTGGATTTCTTCTGCTTCCTCCAAGGCCTTCAAGGGGTCGGTATAAGCCCCCACTATTTTAAGCTGAGCGTACTGCCCGAGCATTTTTTGAAATTCATTCAATAATGGCTGTTCATCATCTACAATAATAACTTTCATTCCTGCGCACCGCCTTGTTTTGGTATTTTGAGAAGGACTGTTGTTCCTTTTCCTTCCTCGCTTCGGATTTCAAGACCCTTTCCGTAAAACAAGCTAAGCCTACGGTTGATATTTTTCACTCCTATGCCTCTGTAGGAAGCCTGGTCACTTAATAGCTCCTTAAGAGTGTTTTGAGGAATTCCGCCTCCGTTATCCTCCACCCGGATAACGACGTAGGCTTCTTTGCTGTATACCTTCAGGCTCACATGGCCTCCCTCCGGCTTTGCAAAAAGGCCATGGCGCACGGCATTTTCCACAATTGGCTGGATGGTAAGCATGGGAACCAGAAGATCAATACTTTCATCAATGTCATAGGCCACCTCAAGCTTATCCTGGAACCGCGCCTTTTCAATGGAGATGTAAGCTTTCACCGTCTCCAGCTCCTCCGAAAGGGGCACCATGCCGTTATAATTGTTAAAGCGGAAGCTCCCTCTCAAATAATCGGTGAGATCATACAAAAGCTCCTTTGCTTTCTGAGGCGTTTCCGAGGTAAGAGCGGCAATGACGCTGAGGGAATTAAAAATAAAATGTGGCTTTATTTGTGCCTGCAAAAAGGACAGCTCCGTCTCCACCACACTGCTTACCGATTCCTTTAATTGTACAAGAGTATGCACCCTGGCTTTCAGTTCTAAGGCTTCAAAGGGCTTTGCCAGATAATCGTTGGCTCCGGCCTCAAAGCCTGCCTGGAAATCCTCCGGTCTTGCCTTTGCCGTAAGCATCAGCACCGGAATATCCATGGGCTGAAAGCGCATTCGGATTCTTTTCAATACCTCGTAGCCGGATATTTTCGGCATCATCACATCCAGAATCACAAGATTATAGCTATTCAGTCCGTCCAGCTCCTTTAAGACTTCCTCTCCGCTCATCACTGCCTTGACATAATAGCCTTCGTTATCAAGGATGTTGAATAATGCTGTGAGGCTTGCCGGATCATCGTCTGCCGCAAGAATGGAATAAAGTCTTTTCTCCCTTTGACCAGAGGTGGTCAGGCCGGAAAGTGAATGTGTTTCGCCAGTAGAAATCGTCACGCTTTCCACATGGACAGGGTTTTTATTCTCCTTGCTGACAGGCAATGTGAAGGTAAACCGGCTTCCTTTTCCTTCCTCAGAGCTCACCCGAATATTTCCTCCATGAAGCTCTACCAGGGTTTTGGTGATGGAAAGCCCAAGACCCGTACCTCCCGCCTCCCTGGTTTCGGTGGAATCCACCTGGTGAAAGGGCTTAAAGATATCCTCCAGCCTATCCTGAGGAATGCCGCAGCCCGTATCCTCAATCCACACCTCTGCTTTATCCTGCCTGATGGATGCACCCACCTCAATATTCCCATTCTGAGTAAATTTGAAGGCATTCCCAATCAGATTGTAAAATATCTGACGCAGGCGCTCTACATCAGCAGCAACGGGAGGGATTTCCTGTGGAACGCTATTAATAAATAGTATCTCTTTTGTGCCTTTCAACTGGCTTAATACATACAGGGTCAACCCAGCCGCCGAGTGCAGATCTACCGGTCTTTTGCGCAGCCTGATTTCTCCGTTTTTCAGGCTGGAGATATCCAGTATATCATTAATAAGGTTATATAGTCTGCGGGCAGCTGATACAACGACCTGGAGATTTTGCAGCTGTTCCTCATCAAGATTTTTACTGCTGTTCTCAATAACCGAACCAGTAATGTTAATGATACCATTAAGCGGTGTTCTAAGCTCGTGAGAGGTATTTGCCAGGAATTCATCTTTAAGCTTGTCCAAGGTCTGGAGCTCGATGCTCATTTTTTCAATGGCGTTATAGGCGTCTGAATACTGACTGGAAAGCAAGCCCGAAATAATCAGCAGAAAAAATATCAATGGGATTGCTGCAAATGAAATGCTGTGGATAACTGAGCTGAGATATAAAATGCTGCATAAAAAATGAATTACAATCATCAAAACAGCAATGCTCAGCAAGAATACACCTCCTTGCTTCAATGCACCGCAATCCTTTTTTATAATGCGCTTCAGCAGAATCACACAGGTGAGGCAAAGGAATAATATGTCTATCAGTAAAAACAGATTATCAAAACTTGAGTATATCTTCATAGGTATGGAAATGATTAATAGAAAATTTATACCTGAGATAGTGTATAGGCTTTTCATGAACCATGGCTTTAATAGGCTCCGCCCTTTTTCACGGACAAAGCTGCATAAAAAAATAACGCTGAGGGCGATGGCAACATACTTCATTTTAATAACCGGTACATACGGAATCTGCGTGAACAACTGCAAAAGCATTTTCTCATTGTTCAAACTAATTACGAATGAAAGAATGAGACAAAAAGCCCCAAAGAATAAAATGCTTTTATCCTTTTTCATACCCAAGTATATCCCCATATAGTAAATGCCGGTGATTATAAGGCATGCAATACATACGATATCAATAAATTTATCCTTTCCACTTTCCCAAAGGATGTTCTGTGATGTTCCGAAGGTGATTCCCTGTATGATTCCGCCGTTAGCATAATCTAAATTTGAAGTCTGTATCAATATGTCCAAGATATTTCCTGTCCCCTGAAAAAAAGAGACAACCGGGACATTATTGCTGATATAGCCGTCAGTAAGGGCTTTAGCAGGCCTTCCACAGCTTCCTGCAAGGATGCCGTTAACATAGATCCTACAAGACATACGAATATTATTCGTTTTTAAGCCGTACACTGATACTCCATCGTGCACCTTGATTCTTAACCGATACGTAGCCGAGCCAACACTTGCCGGTATGGAATCCCTTATTTGCCCCTTCCATACAGCCGGAACCTCCATGTAGCCATCAGGGTTTGGAATGCTTCCTAATTCTAGTTCAGGAGGTTCTATTAGCTTGTCCCAGTAAAATTCCCATTGTCCATCCAAATTTACGCTGCCGTTTTTATCAAAGTTCCAGCCTGACAGATCAAGATAGCCTTGTTTTGCCAGAGGTTGAGCAGGAGAAGGCTTTTCCAGGCTGAAGTACACTGAAAGCAATGCTAGGGCTATGAGGATAAAAATAAATGTTTTTCTATATTTAAGCAGCTTTGTCATGGGCATTCCTCAACTTCACTATATGTTTTTACACATTTATATCGACAGTCATTTATTAAATATTTAGAACTGATTTTACAAGCAAAGTAACTTTATACCCATTTGCCCATAGCATCCAGGTTTGCCAAATCAGCTTCATCCCATTTTTTGTTCAGCCAATATTATGAAGAATTTCACGGTAACGCTTCGTTGCCAATTCACTAGGTTTACTTTTTGCGCAGAAAGAGAGCTTTGCCAGTTTAGGGACAACACGCTCTACAATAATCTTTTCGTCATTGAGCTTAGAACACAACGCATCAAAAGCTTCCAGGAAACGCTTATCTTTTTTGGCACGATTATAAAAAGATAAAACATAAACATACATAAAGAGGTTGTAATTGTTAAAGGGATATTCTACTTGCATAAACAATGTACCCATACCGTAGTGACAAGGTCCAATCGGCTTTCTGATTGTCCAATGTTCTAACAAAAAGTCTACCGCTTTATCAAGTTTTGGTTCTTTGTTGAGATAATCGCTGAAATGAAACGCGTTCAGTGCGGTAAGTGTAGGCATTGGATTTGAATATTCTGTTTCAGGACCGTGTCCAAAAGAGAATTTATTACAACGCCAACCGCCATCAGCATACTGCGTTTCAAGAAGATGACAGAACGTTTTTTGTATTCTGTTATCTGAAACATAGCCCATACTGCAAAGCAAATATGCGGCATTGGTAACATGGCAGGGAAGAATACCGCCAGTTGGATACAATTTAAACCGACCGTCCTCTTTCCAAACACTGAAGAATAATTCAGCCACTTCTTTCAATACTGAATCTGACGGCTCTACACCTAATTCCAACAGCATTAGGGCACTGTTATATGCCGAGAACGGAGAACCTTTTAACAAGCGTTTGTCGGACGTTGTCCAATAATCGTACCCATTATCATATCTGTGTGACAGTATAGCTTCAACATCTGATAAATATTGTTTTTCAACCATCATTTAGCCACCAGCCTTTATAAATAACTCTTTATTCAAACCTGCCCCACAAATTCCTGTTTGTCCATATTATTCCTAATAGAACTATTCTTTTTCATTTTATTGTTCCCCCATGAGAAATCCGAGCAGAAACTTAAAAAATCATGACATATATGTAAAGTCCAATAATCCGGGGCAAAAATTAATGGATTTTGTAAAGGCATAAACTGCCACCTTTGCTAGGGTTGAAGTTAGAGTTAAAGCTTTTTATATGCCATTTTACACCATCAGCATCGATAAATTCGGCAGTTCCAATTGGGTCTCTAGTAATCCCTTCGAATTATTTTCCGGGCTTTTTCCCATTCCCATTATACCATTTTGCCTGTTCAGGCACATAGGAATTATTCAACAATTTACCAAAGGCGCTACCTTTGGTAAATTACACTCTGTAGAGGTGGGGACATCTATTGCCTCGTCATATCTTTTGGATCGAATGGTTTTTCTTATGCTGAAATAACAGGTAAAAAATCAGTGATACAAAAAATACTCCGGCAAAAGCTACAAACATAACCTTGTAATTCCATGTCGATGCTATGATTCCGGCCAGCATAGGACCAACACCCTGTTTTTGCATATTTCTCTTTTTTCTAAATTTTTTATAAAAGATTATAAAATTCAGCATAAACACCATTTATATTGAGTAATTCTTCATGTGTCCCTTCTTCGGCAATTTCCCCACCTTCCAATACCAAAATTCTTTTGGCATTTTTGATAGTTGAAAGTCTGTGTGCAATTACAATTGTAGTACGATTTTCGGCAAGCTTTTCCATAGATTTTTGAATGTATTTTTCACTTTCATTGTCAAGGCTGGAAGTCGCTTCATCAAAAATTAAAATCGGTGGATTTTTTAAAAATACTTGCGCAATTGCCAATCTTTGTTTTTGACCACCGGAAAGTTTAAGACCTCTATGTCCAATTTGTGTATTATATCCCTTAGGAAAATTCATTATAAAATCGTGAGCATAAGCTTTTTTTGCAGCTTCCATTATTTCTTCATCAGTTGATTCAATTTTTCCGAATCGAATATTTTCCATTATGGTTCCTGAAAATAAGAATGTATCCTGATGAACAAATCCTATATTTTGACGCAGATCTTTAAGTTTAATATTGTTAATATTAATACCATCAATTAAAATTTCACCTTTACAAACATCATAGAATCTTGGAACTAAATTACAAAATGTAGTTTTCCCAACACCAGAAGAACCAACTAGTGCAACATATTCTCCGAAATTTATTTTTAAATTTAAATTGTTAAAAATACTTTTATTTTCTTTATCATATTTAAACGAAACATTCTTAAATTCAATTTCGCCTTTTATATGTTCTAAATTTAACGCATTTAAAGAATCAATAATTTTAGGTTGGATATTTAAAATATCATATATACGATTAAAACCAACGATTCCTTCCCTCAAAAATTCATTTAAATTTACAATATTCCAAAGTGGACTTTCAAGGACATGTATATAAAATATAGTTGCAACCAAATCATTGATTGTCATACTTTCGTTTGTTATAAAAAATGCTCCAACAATTGTAATCATTGGAATTATTCCAATAATAAAAGTCAATAAGCCAATATCAAAAATACTTTGTGTTTTGTACATCTTATCTACTGTTTCAAGATATATTTTATTATTTTTAATAAACTTTTCTGCTGAAATTTGTTCATTTGTAAACGATTTAATTATTTTTATTCCGGACAAGTTTTCTTCCAAATCAGATATAATATCTGAGAAAATTTCACGTGATGATTTATTTATTTTTTGAACCTTAGGCATTATGTTCCACATAAAAATGAAAATAAAAATATAACTAATCAATAAAACCGTTCCAAATACTTTATAATTTAAAAACAAGAATATAAAAACCCCCACAAATCTTATCAAAGCATCTAATATAACCTCAGGCACTCGTTTAATAATACTGGCTAAATTATAAGCATCATTTGTAATATTAGACATTAATTTTCCGATTTTTTGTTCATCATAAAAACTGAAATCTTGATTTTGAAAAAATTTGAATAATTCGATTTTTATATCTGATTCTATTTTTGCTGCAAATATCTTACCTTTATATTCTGTGAATCTTTTACATAAATAAAAAATAGCAAAAAGTAAAATGATTATTACGCCGAAAAATGAAATAGTTTCTATTGTTTTAGATTTTTCCAAATAGACTGCTTTACTTAGCATATAATTACATGCAATTGCAATAAAAATTGCAATAAGTGCAGAAAAAACTGATAAAATCAAATCCCAAACAAATATCTTTTTATATGGTCTATAATATGAAAATAATTTTTTAATTTTCTTAAATCTTTGATTCATGTTTTCACCTTCTTATTTTCTTCTGCGAGTTCTATCAAATCGGTTTCTATCGCAGAATCGTTTAATGATTTATCCTTTATACTTAAACAGTTTATAGATCAGATTCAATTCCTTGAACGCTAATTCATTGAACTTTATTCGATGATTTCTGAACACCTGATTGCTCTTGCATATTGGTGATCTGTTTTTTTACTATATAATCTTTGTAATTACCTAAGTATGTTTTTATCCTTCCATTTTCTACTTCGACAACTTTTTCAGCAAACTTGTTTATAAAGAAACGATCGTGAGAAACGGCAAGAATTGTGCCTTCAAAATTCTCTATTGCTTCTTCGAGTGATTCTTTTGTTGGTATGTCAATGTGATTTGTTGGCTCGTCAAATACCAGGGTATTGATTTGCTGTTGTAAAAGAATTGCAAGTCGTAATCTAATTCTTTCCCCACCAGACAAACTTCCGATTCGCTTAAATATATCTTCTTGGCCAAATATAAAGCGTGTAAGTATACTTCGCGATGTCTCTTCGTTTATTCCTGTCTCCTCTCTAAAGTAATCAAGCAAAGGCTGCTTTTCGTCTTTGAACTCTATAATCTGAGAGAGATAACCGATTTTTACACTTGGAGAAACTATTACTTCGCCAGCTATTGGCAGATTCTGTTCTCCCACGATAGTTTTGATAATCGCTGATTTCCCGCTACCATTGGGGCCAACCATAGCAATACGCTCACCCTTAGATACATACATGTCTGCTTTATCAACAATATTCCGTTCTCCTGTAGTTACTGTTAAATCCTTTAATTCAATAACACGCTTGCTGTTTTTCTGCAGTTCATCAAAACCTATTTTAAGCTTTTTATTTTCTACTGGCCGTTTAATAGCTGTTTTTGCTTTTTCGCGCTCAAGTCTGTTAAATATAACAGATGCCTTTCTGGTCATCGCTGTACTATTTGTGGCCATTCCTGCCTGCGCCATGCGTTTTGCCTCATCTTCGAGTCTCTTAAAATATACTTGTTGTTCTTCCCAGTTAGTTATAAGTTTTTCAAATCGCTTTTCTTTTTCATTTAAGTAATCAGTATAATTTGTGCTGTAAATTGTTCCTTCACCATTATCAATTTCTAATATTTTATCACTCATGTTATCTAAAAAACTTCTGTCATGTGATACAATCACAACAGCACCCTTATAATTTTTTATATAACTCTCAAGCCATTCAATTTTGTTTATATCAAGATGATTAGTCGGCTCATCAAGTAAAAGAATATCAGGTTCTTGCACCAACGATTTGGCTAAATGAATTAAGGTTTTTTCTCCGCCACTCAAGCTATCATACTTTTGTAAGCGAATTTCGTTTGAGATTTTTAATCCGCTACACACAATATCAATATTCGTTGTAATATTGTATCCACCACTATTTTGAAATCTTTCTTGTAAGTCTCCATAGTGTTTTATCAAGCGTTCATATTCTTCAGTATCCTTTTCACTTTCCATCTTTTTAAGAATATCATTCATCTTGTTTTCTATTTTAAACAAATCTGAATAAGCGTCTCGTAAAACTTCTTCAACTAACCTATCATCATGTCTGTCTGGCGAAGCTTGATCCAGATATGCAATCTTCTCACCTTTTTTAACGTTTATGGACCCTTTGTCACATTTTTCTAGTCCCGCAATCATTTTGAGGAGTGTGGACTTACCACAACCATTTGCTCCAACAATAGAAATCCTTTCTCCTTCGTTCAATGAAAAACTCAATTCTCTAAAAAGAAGGCCATAGCCAAAATTTTTACTTATTGTACTAACATTTATAATTAACATAATGATATCACCTAATCTTCAAATATATTTATCCTCTCTCCTTCATACCGGAAAATTTGATTATTACGTAAGCGCTCAATACAATAAAACTTACTGGGTTTTTCTTGACTTGAATCTAAAATATAAACAAGTATAGAATAAATAAATCTCTCTGGCTCATTACTATTAATATTTTCCATTTCCTCTAGACCACTTCGTTCTAACCACAGCTTTGAATCAGATGGTACAAAATTTAAATTTGATTTCTTCCAGATAATTATTCCATCTATTCCCCAGTCAACTAATAGATATTTATGTAATGGTTTCGGAGCACCTGTTCTAATTGTCCAACAAGGCCAATATTTTTTGTTATCATTGTCAATAAAATTTTCTAATGAACAATTTTCAACAGTAATAATATGTCCTTCTGGAAATCCATTTGGTTTAATAATGCAACCGACCTTAAGCTCACTTCTTTTTAGCATACTCATCATTGCAAGCCTCCTTTTACTGTAAATCATTCTATCATTTGACATCAATCCTGTTTTCATATCAACAAGAGAGGGAATATAAGCTAAAATACGAGATACTATAGATGTAAAATAGATAATAGCATATTTTTCGTACTTGGCATTTCTTTTCTTTCAAAAGCACGATAATTGTAATCGAAAATTGATGGTAACTGACTTTTCTTTAAAAGTGCATCTGCTTGTGGTGTAGAGCCTTGGAAGCGTGGATTAATCTCTATAAAATATAATTCTCCCCTTGTTTCAATATAATCAATTCCAAGCACTCCGCGGTATCCCATGATTTGTACTTTTTTGCACACCTCATTTGAATATTGAACAAGTTTGTTTTTAATATAAGCAGGAATATTAATGTTATAATCTGAGCCATTATATTCAATTTTATCTGATATCTCAAGTTTCTGCTGTGATGGTGGTAACAACTCAATCTGGTCATAACCGACCAAGCAATGTATATTATAGGGCACATTGTCGTGCTGGTATGCCGATATTGAATAGTCCTTTTGAAGCTCCAACCTTGACTTGATCTCCCGATTATTTCTTTGATTACAAAGAAATGTTTTAGAACCCCCTCCACCAAACGGGAGCTGCACCACTAAATCACATGAAATGCTACACAACTGTTGATAATCAAAATCCTGCCCTTTTATTGTATAATAATCAAGCATCGGGACAACGTTTTTCAATAGATTCCGAGTTTGAATCTTGTCATCTAAGATTTCCAGAGTCGATTGATCATTTTTGCAAATCAGATATACATTGTCAGGCAAGGTACAGTGAAATACAGTTTTGGGATTGTGAGCCATTATTTCGGTTGGCTGCGATAATTTTGCTACTTCATGGTTATATATATCAATCTCCAAAGAGGTGTTATCAGGATTCCAAAATTCAAACGTTACTTGATTCTGGAATGACGTATTGTTATTTGTATTATTACCAAAGAGTGTAATCGATGCATCAAAAAAATCACTGTTTTCGATAGTAGCTTGTTTTGGACCTACAAATATTCGCTTCATTAATATACCCCTTCGAGATTTCATCATTTAAAGACAGTTATACGAACATGGCTTGCATAATGGCCCCATTTTAACACCATGTTTTTCACAAATTTCTTCGCTTTTCGATTTAGCCTCAATGTAGAGACTTGCAGTTGTATCCCCTTGAGCTTCTCCATATGGAAATAGAGGTGTGAGCACAGGATTACAGCCTCGCTCTGCTAACTTCTCTACCCCTTTCAGCGTTTCTTCCAAAGCTTCGAGTCCTACAATCAACATAGAACGCACAGAATCCATACCAAATATTTCCACAGAATGTTCAATAAACTTAAGGTAGTTTTCTTGGCCAATGATTGCTTTTTCAGGACAAAAAAATTTAAGTTTATCAGGATTATTCAACTCCAGGTTGGCAGCAATCCCATGAATGCCAACGCTTTTAATGTGTTCCAGGTATGGTTTATACTGGCTTGAATCAGTATAGCTTGTAAAGCCACGCGGTGAGGTCATAAGATCAAGACCCATGTATGGATATTTTATTCCAAAATATTCAATTGTTTTTGTCAATTTTTTAAAACCTTCTTCATCTTTAACATTGTTAGTTGATATAAACGCATGGCGCACATCGCTCTGAGCTAAAGCAATCTGAAATGCTTCGTCAAGTCCTTCAATGTCGTTAAAATTGTATCCGCTTTCCTTTGCATTGCAAAATTTGCAACTGTTCGCACAGCCATACATAGTTTGCAGGCGGATGCGATCTGTATAGGTATTTACATATTTCGTTATTTTCTTGCCTCTAATGACAATATTACCTTTCATATAGTCTGGAGGGAAAATCACAGACGCATTAAACTGATTGCCCATACCATCTGAAACAGCTAGCTTTCCTTCGATTACAGCCAACTCATATTCTGAATCTGGGCGAACGTTAGTTGTAATATACTGGTCTGCAAATTTTATCGTAATGCCAGTACATGTGATATAACCATCGTCCATAAACCATTTTTCCGATTGAGCGTTTAAGATTTCTTTTGCCTCTACAGAGATTTTAATCCCATTTTCAAATAAATGCGCCTTTAGTATGAAACTTTTTTTATCCATTTGATTTTTCCCTCTCACTACTGCCAATACCTTTTGTTTTAGCATAATTAACTATCTCGTCTGCTGTTTCAATAATTTGCTTATAATTGACATTTGTAAAAATATCAAAGTAAGCCTCATCCATACTTAGTGTCAAGATATCTTCATTGTTCCATGCATAGCTAACTTCGAGCAGACAATGTTCATTTTTTATTTTCAATCCTATCGCCAACAAATCTTTCTTCGCCTTTTCAGGGTTGTCAAACCAGCTGCCTATTTTTGATTGTTTTCTAAGCGTCAATGGATTCGCTTCAATGGCAGCAGCCAGTTTATTATCAGCTATCCATTTTGCAAAATTAACAGTATTTCGAAGTGACTCCTTTGTTTCACCCGGCGCACCACAAACAAAACTACAACTAACATTCATACCGGCTTTATTTACCAATTCCACAGCATTTTTATTAATTTCCACACTATCTTTTGGACCCTTTAGCCGCATTAGCATAGTGTCATCACCGCTATCCAAACCCATGTTTAACATAACTACACCTAATCGTTTAAGCAAATCGACTGTTTTTTCATTAATGTCTATAGCTTGAGCGTATAAAATGAATTTAGTATCTGCTAAATGTGGCGGTTTAGTATTGATAAGTTCTTCTATCCACCACGGCACACTACTCATGCTATCAAATACCTCATATAATACATTGGCATTTATTTGTTGCCTAGCTGCTTCAACTTCTTTCCAAAACTTTGTTGGTGATGAAAGTTTAATTGATAAGTCCAAAATTCCACAATACGCACATCTTGAATTGCATCTTGTACAACCGCGTGCCGTATTAATTGTGCTAACACCTGTTACATTATCACTTGGATGCATAAAACCATATCTTTGCAGATAGTTTTCTAAATAGGTATCCCATACTTTTTTAGGCAGTAAGTTTCTATCTGGTATCTCAAATTGATCCATTTTATATCGACCCTGTAACTTCGGTTGTTCTACTAAATTTCTAACAATAACACCATTTTCATTTTTATAAATCATATCTGGAACGTCGGCAAAATCTATACCTGTTTCCAAAGCTTGCAAAAACGGCACAAACATGTTTTCGCCATGCTCACCTGCAGAAATTACATCTACATCATCTTGATTTTTCAAAATATTATTATACAGTAATGCCGCGTGGTCATTTCCAAAAACAGTAATTGCCCCATGATTTTTTGCTAATTTCGCAAATTTTAGTCCGTTTTCATAAGTTTTCCCTAGCACGCTTAAACCAACCACATTAGGTTTTATTCGTTCCATATCACGCTCAATTTCTTTAAATGACGTCACTTGTGCGTCATATACTTTAACGTCCCAATCCGTTTTATGCTTGACAGCAGTACCAATAGTCAATATTCCTAGTGGAGGAAATGCGTTGCCATTAAGATATTCGCTTGTCACATTATCTTTTATCGGTGAATTAATCAAAAACACAGTTTTTTTGCCGTTATGCAAATTATTTTCGCTATGTAATAATCTAAATGACATTATATATTTCCTCTTTACTTTCATAAGACTATATCTTGTCAGCCTCTGGTGTTACAGCTGCTGTTTATCACAACAACCCTAACACATCTATTATTCGTTGAGCTATTTTCCGACTATCTCTTATCTTACACGCCGCTTCCCAATCGTTGTAGCATGTTTCGCACATCTCAATATTGTACAAGTCTTGAATATCATAAGTAGCATTAAATCGTTTAATGTTCTCGATAAATTCGTCCGAGCAATTTTTACAGTTCGATGATGTTTCATATGGAAAAATTTCATTTCTTCCTGCAAAACCTTCACCTTGACTACCACTAAAAACTTCTTCATCAAAATATCCACCCAATCGGATATCTAATTTTTGTTTCTTTGTTTCATCGTATATGCCTTTAACAATCTTTTGCAAACTCCAAAGCCATGGAACTCTGTAATAACTAATATTGTTCAGAAAACTAACAAGTGAGTATTCTTGCAAGGATGTGGGTTCAATCGATATAGCATCAAATCCAAGATTGTAACTATCAGCGCTTGTTTTTATAGCATCATCAATTGATTCTTGCTCGGTAAGAAAGCAAGGTTTAAAGTTTACATAAGCCAACGCTTTATAATTGAACTCATGCAAAATATCAACTGCATTTTTAACAGTTTCAAGTTCCTGCAGTCCTTTGTGATGACAAAGTTGACGTATTGTCTCATTTGTTGATTCAATACCTATTCCCACTTCAACCAAGCCATCATAGTATTTCTTTATCACAGTAAGAATCTCTTTATTCACATATTCTGCACGCGATTCTATAATAACTTTTTTTATGTTCTTGAATTTATTCAAACTTGAAAAAATGTATTTAACAGCATCAATTGATATTTCGTTTTGATTTAACAAACTACCCAAATTGTAAAGACATACTACAGGATAATTGTTTAGGTTAAAATTTTTTATTGGTTTTTCTATGCATGATCCATCTATTACTGAGTTCCATTGATTGATATAGTTTTCATTAGATATTGCTTCATTTAAGGTAGTCCCATTAAAATGCGAGCACATTGAGCAACCGCCAGTCTTTTTATAATGCTCACATCCGGCCGCCCTTAATACAATCATAATTCTATCAACTGCTTTACCTTCAAAATAAAACTTGTTAATCTCGAGTTTTGCAAGTTTATTCTTATTAAACTCTTTTAATGGAACTTTTGTGCGCAAATCTTTAATTTTATTTTCAATAAGATTCAATGCCTCCACGTATTCATTCATTTGTTTTCCCCCTTTATGAGTCGGCTCTCGGAAACCTATTGCTTTTCAGATTAATACAATATACACCCACAGATTCATTTGCAAACCAATTTATATGTAAAAACCATATGACTAATAACAGGCATATACTTTTTTTTGAAGATATCTAAAGTTTCCAGCTCTGAGCCGCCAATATTCAACAATTGAATGCCTAGTTCCTGAAGATATCTACAAGTAGTTACCAATTGAAAATCAGGTGCTCCTGCAATAGTCGGGTCAGATATATTGACAAATAAATTTGCCATACCATTACAACAAACATCCCAAATTGTAAATCCCATAGGATGACCTTGCTGCATAAAACACAAACCCCTCATTTCAAATCCATCTTGAAATAAACTGAAAAGCTCATGATAAAACCCAAACATATCTTCAATTTCATTTCCAGTTAATCTTAATCTCTCTTCCCAAGATTTTAGAATTGAATTCATTAAACCTAATTGATTCTTCCCTTCAATCGGAATTATATCAACTTGGTTGCCAACCCTCGAACATCTATTACGAATTTTCTGAAATCCACTCCCCTTGAGTTCAGATACTATTTGAGTATCAAGAATATGTAAAGGATATTTCCAATCTAAATTCTCTTCAACAACTTTTTCCAGAGCCAGATTGTTAGTTAATTGAGAATTCAATTTGGCAAATTCCAAGTCAGTATATCTGCAAAGATAAATTTCATTTTTACCAACATTAATATCTTGTATTATTTCTGCTGTTAATGAAAAATCAGAACCATCGCGAACCTCAGGAAATATCATTAAAGAATTATTAACATGAGGATGCCTGATTACTATAACAAAACTGATTTCATTATAGTACACCCATGCTCCTTTTCGACCTGTTAAACGATAATAAATTGGCGATAAAAGATATGAATCTATATTTCTGGATGTGATCATTGCTAGCTTATGTGTCATTTCATTAATCTCAAATTTCCTAAAATCAAACGAGGTTTTCAAACAGTTTTGCATAATCACAAACTCCTTTAAGCATCTGTACTCTATACCACGATAGTTGATCCATTTTTCGTGATGTCTGCTGTTGACAAATAGAGTAACTTATATTCGTTTTCTACTAATACACCACCAATACTTAAACTGAAGATTGATTAGCTTTGACTAAACTCTTTAATAACTACACCCAATACCCCAAACAATTCCAACCGAGCCAAACACCGTATGGAATCTTGATTTTTTAAAAAATAATAGCAAAAAACAAAATGGAGGCTAAAAAAGTATCCTTTTTTAGCCTCCATTTTGTCCGGTCAGCTCTGTTTGAAATTGAAACACAATTCTCTCATACTACATTTTCTTTTTAGGAAAATTATGAGTAATCGTTTTTGGTTTCTTGAGTATCAAAAAACTTCTTGTATAATTCATTATACGTACATTAATAATGAATTATTTGTCAAAATTTGCGTTTGGAAAAAATTATTTTTAAATAAGCTACACCTAAGTCCATGAACGTCTTTACTTAGCAGTCACAGTAGCACATGTATTTCAACCGCATAAGGAAGGAATTGGTGGAAGGTTTGCTGCAAGATGCTAATCTTAACGATAAACTAAAATATATAGAATTTTTATATAAGTCAGGGTATCCTTTTGAAAAAATCGGCCATTCTGATTCAATTTTTTCTCATCAGATGAGAAATGTTATTCTGAAAGATATTACTGTTCTCGAAAAACTTACTTTTATTAACTAAAATGACATAGCGTCATCTTTACAAACTCGATTGCACATGTTAAAGTGATATATAATGACACTATGTCATTATATATCACTTTATGTAGGGGGAATATACATGCCGAAAGTTAGTGAGGAATACACGGCAAACAAAAGAAATCTCATCATTAAATGTGCAAATGAAGCGTTTAAGGAAAAGCCGCTCTATCAGATTACTATGCGGGATATTATTGTAAAAACCGGTTTCAGTCAAGGTACCATATACCGTTATTATTCATATGTTGACGAGATTTTTCTGGACTCTGTCAATCAAAGCACACCGCCAAAAGTGCTGGAAACCCATATTGAGCGTTTGCTGACCTCGGATAAAAAAGAAAATAACATTGTTTTTGAAAGCATTACAGCTGTCGGTGAATATATCAAAGATCTGCAAAAAACGGTGGGTGGCAAAATACTCTTTGGTTTACTGGTGCTGTATGCCTTTGACTCGCAAAAAAAAGAGTCTGTAATACAAAAACTGATTTTTAAACAAAGTCTTGACACCACCCAAAATCTCATCATCGGATATATACTGCAAAATATTGAAAAGGGTGTTTTTAAACCTATAATTCCATTAGAGGAAATTATTCGGTTCACACAAGCAGCTATTGACGGGATATCCAACGACACAGCTATCCAGTCCATTGGAAGCGAAAGTGAAACATACATTACAGAAATGTTCAAAACACTTGCAAAAGTGCTCCTTTATTTTATAGGCGCAAAGGAGGAATAACGTATGTGTGAAAATCAAGAAAAAAACGGTATCGTGCAATATCTTATGCTTACCTTTCTCATCGCATGGGGTATCGAAGCAGTCATTATCATAGGAGAAAGGTTTGAAATCCTCACAGGTGTAATCGGTTCGACGCTTATCTTTTTGCTCATTGGGTTAGGCGCGGGTTTTGCACCAGCCTATGCGGTTTGTATTCTCTTAAAAAAACAAAGAAAAATACATGGACTCAAAGACATTCTTAGGCTGACCCTCCAAACCCCAAACATTAAACAAACGATGTGGATCACGATGATTTTCTTTGGAAGCCAGTTTTTTGTTAATCTGATCAGTGAAGATTCCTCAGGCAACCCGTGGTATTTTTTCATCCTCTTTCTTCCTGTCATGATCATCGGCGGTGGAATTGAGGAGTTTGGCTGGCGTGGTTTTTTGCAACCTCAGATGGAGAAGAAGTTCCCATTTGCCATATCTGCGTTAATAGTCGGCGTCATTTGGGGCTGTTGGCATCTGCCTCTTTGGCTTGTTCAAACCTCCAATCAATCCAGCATGCATTTTCTGTCATTCCTATGCTATTGCATCACATTCAGCTTCGTTTTGGGCCTACTTTACCGACTGACAAGATCCACCTTAGCCTGTATAATGCTGCATGCTTGGGGGAACACGCTGCAGGGTATGTTTACGCGCAGTACCCTTATCAATCCGATCAGTGTAAAAACGGCAGCAATTTGGGGAACAGAAATCCTGATTGCAATCCTTGTTTCGTTCCTCATCGACCATTTACAGAAGGTAGAAAACAGTTATGAATAAAATTCTTGTAATCTCCACTCTGCCCCCAAATGATGCGGAAACCCATTCCTTTATTTTTGAGATAAACGCTCAGCATACTGATCTGTTAATATTACATACAGAGCATTATGGGATTAGCCATTGTATCGGCTGTACACATTGCTGGTTGAAAACACCTGGCATATGCTCAATAAAGGACGGCTATGAGCAGATATTTAAAAGTTTTTTGAAAGCAGATACCGTTATCCTTCTTACCGAAGCGAAACTGGGCTTTATTTCCTATAAAATGAAAAACATTGTTGACCGCCTTTTGCCGATGGCCGTTCCCTATACCCGTTTCTATAATGGTGAAGCACGACATGTCGGACGGTACAAAAAAAGCTGGAATATCGGTCTTGTCTATTCGGGAGATGGCGATAAGCTATACCTGAATGAATGGATGGGACGTTTTGCGCTAAATTTCCATTCCAAATCCCTTGGCGCTTATCATATTGAGGAAAGCGAGGCGATTTTACATGCGATTAGTCATATTCAGCTGCTCTCCGCGCCCGGAGAGAAACAGCAACACGGCAGCAATTGCTGATGCATTTAAAAACGGCTATGAAAAGGGTATTGGAGAAAAAGCTTACATATACTACCTCTATAAACGTGAGAACTGGGAATGGTACAAAGAAATATTTGAACAAAGTAATGAAATCATCTTCGCTATTCCCCTGTTTGTGGAATGTGTACCAGGAATGGTGATGGAATTTTTTGAGTTTTTGAGTCCTAAACATGACATCAAAGCGACTCGCATCGGATTCATCCTGCAAGGCGGCTTTGAGGAAGCCCATCAGCTCCGGACAGCGGAACACTACCTGGAGCGCTTGCCATGTTATCTTAATTGCCAGTATATGGGTACATTGATAAAGGGCGGTATGTTCGTGCTTTCTTTAAGCTCAGAAAAAGCAAAGAAAACAATGCTCCAACCATTTTTTGAGATAGGCAGGGATTTTGCAAACACAAGGGTATTTGACAAGGAAAAAGTATCTGCCTTTGCCGCGCCAGAAAATTACTCAAAATCGCTCATTCTTCTATCGAATATTATACGACCGCTCAATAAGCTTGCGTGGAGACTTTTAGCTAAGAGACTCCATACTGGCGAAAGGCTGGACGTGGCACCCTATGAGACCTACGATAACGAATTTTGAACAAGCTTCATGGATACAGGATAACCACAAGGTACGCGAACAAAGATACTAAATGTTTCTCAAATTCATCTACCATCTTTCTAGTACTAACATATAATTTACTATACACAAAGGAGCATGGTTTCTTATATCAATGCTCTTTAATTTACTTCTATTTAATCTCTTCTTATATTTCTCAACTTTTCTACTTTTGCAACAGGACTACAACTTCTGTATGCCTTGAGTAGACAAAAATGATGCCGCCTAGACCTGGTGGAGCCTTGGCGGCAGGGTATGCTATCAAATCTCTTCTGTATATCACTTTTTCTAACTCTTTAGCTCATCTGGATGCTTTTGACATGCTTTGGTTCATACCTGCTTCATCAAGTTTTCTGCGAACTGGTGCTAAGCATTAAGATAATTTACATGTTCCATCGGAACAATATTCATCGGATAACGGTTCGGATCTATGCTCTTTAGCCTTAGTGCTGTGATAATCTTCTTTCCATGTCTGTTGTAATAGCTCTAAAAAAACTTCACTGGGCTGTGCTCCCGAGATGGTATATTTGTTATTCACAATGAAGAAGGGGACACCCTGGATGCCGATTTTCGATCCCTCTGCTCTATCAGCTGCAATGTTCTCGCTATATTTATTATTTTCTAAAACATCTAAAGCTTCGCCGGCATCAAGACCTATCCCGCTTGCAAGTTGAGCAAGGGTTGCATGGTCACCGATGTCTAGTGAATCCGTGAAGTGAGCTTTCATAATAAGCGCGATAAACTCCTGCATCTTCCCCTTCTCTTTTGCATAATACGAAAGGCGAAGCGCATCATATGAATTCGTAGGAATCATTGTATCAAATTGATAATCTAGACCAACTGTTTTTGCTTTCTGTTTAAGTTGATCGTTCCTTGCTTTTGCTTGTTCATATGGAATACCATGCTTGGAAGATGATACTTGATGGATGTTCATCCCCGTATTTTTTTCCGCATATGGATCTAATTGAAAACCACGAAATACGACTTCTACATCTTCTTTGTGTTCAAACCGATCTAACGCTATTTCAAAGTAACGTTTGCCAATATAACAAAACGGGCAAACAAAATCAAACCATATTTCTATTTTCATAGTTATATACTCCTTCTTTAATCTGTTACAACTTAAGTGTGTGCTACTATGTCAACCATAATATATCCAATTTTTCTTCGTTTTAAGGCTGATTAATTATTATAGACAATGGGCATTTTCCCGATCAATTGGTTTTGCCGAGCGGCGGCATACATTAATTTGGCAACATTTTCCCTGGATACGGACATTTTACCTGCCCGATCCCCGAATGAATAATCAAAAGATTGCCCTTTGTATTTGACATTAGGATTAATAATTCGAACGACTGTCCAATCCATGTTCAAATATTTAATAATTCCTTCCAGCCTCTTCATTTCGGCATAACCGTTTGGCAAAAAAATTTTCCCCCTTAATGTTGTACTTTTTTAAAAGTTTGCTGCCAGTTGAGCCGTTCTGCTCAATCCGGATTCGATAATTTCCGCAGCGCGGTCCGGATATTTGGCGTGTCCTTCAATTACGGCAATCCCAGGGTTTTTGATGCCCAACAATACACCGAGTATGTTCTTGACGTAGTTTAAACCCATCTCCAACGGGGCCGCAAAATCCAATGAAAAGTCTCCGCCGCGTGCACATAGGAGGGCAACTTTTTTGTCGCCAACCAGTCCTTCAGGCAGGCCTTCTGCTGTGTATCTGAACGTTTTCCCTGCTTGCAACAAATATGAGATATAAGTGATGAGCGGGGCGGGAACCGTTAAGTTCCACAAGGGGAATGTGAAAACGACTTTGTCCATGGCCAGAAATTCTTTCAAATAGCGGTTCACAATGTCCGCAGCCTGCCGTTCTTCGGTATTGGCTTCCAATCCTTTTGCTGCTTTGTAAAGTCCCGAGATGGCTGCATCACCGTAATATGGCAGCTCTACGCTAAAAAGGTCGAGCTCCCTGATGGTGTCCTGCGGATGTAACTCCTTGTACGTTTTCAAAAAAGTATTGTACATTTTGACGCTGACCGCTTGTTCTGCGGGCCTGTCGTTAGCTTTGACGAATAATACATTTGCCATAAAAACAACCTCCTATAATTGTAATATTTGTTAAATTAAGCATCTTTCTTTTCCGAGTCTATTTATTCACTTTCGAATCAGTTATATTCAACTGCAGATATCTTGTTTTTTTATCAGCTTTCGTTTATACTACATATGTTGTATAGTTGAATTATAATATATTTTAAAGATTGTTCAACCAACAATTTTAAAAAATTGTAGTATATCCAACATTGCGTTAATGATGTATAGAAAAATGAAAGAAATGAGGGTTTTCTTATGGCTGAAACAAAAATAGATCCGCGCATTATTCGTACACGCAGATTAATCATGGATGCATTTATTCACGTTTTAAAGAAAAAAGAATTTAAGGATATCACCATCAATGATATTACGGCAGAAGCTACAGTAAATCGTGCCACTTTTTATTATCACTTCAGCGATAAATATGATTTATTGGATAAAGTACTGAAAGAAGAATTTATGACCACCGTGTATAATGAAATCGTTGAGTACAAAGAACTGAACCCAACAACGATCATTAATGTTTTCCTGTCTATCATAAATTTTCAATCGACTTTATCAAAACAATGCCGAAGCGGGTTTGAGACTTTTAAAACAACAATTGAAGCAATTATACAAAAAGAACTGGAAAATGTTTTTTACCAAATGTTATTAAAGCAACCCTCTACTGTCAGCGATGAATCTATAAGAATCGCAGCAGTCATGTTGAGTTGGGGAATTTTCGGGGCTTCGGTTGATTGGCAACACAATAACAGTGTGCCACCAGAGGAATATATAAAATTGGCTATTACTTACGTTATGTACGGGGTTGACTTCCATCTTTCAAGATGAATGGAGTTTTCTAAACACGTTTAACAGAGCAAAAACAAAAGCATCGAGATTTGCTGTCCTGATACCTTGGGATTTTCCTGTATGAAATTCCTATCTCGGAGTCACATCCCTCCAACTCACTTTATCATCTATGAAAACGGTCAAAAAAACGGGCCAGAATTTGCACTTTTTCACCCCGTTTTTTGCTTATTTTTTGTTCCATAACCATAAGATATTGTGGTCAAAGTCTATTTTTTGCCCTCTGAACCACATTCCGTCATCATTATTACCGTCTCAACGTGCCTTGAAGATAGATGCCGCCAAAGCCTAGTGGGGCCTTGGCGGTAAGGTAATATTCTTTATTTTTTATTTGACCCATTCAAGTGAAACATATGAATAATCAATATTCCAAATTTTTTTATCTATATATATTCTGCAATTTCTTTCAAACTTTCTTTTATTCATACATTTCCCCCAACATCATTTCATCTATAGAATTGGAAACAAGCAATACATCTCAGGATACTCCATTTCAACCGTTTGCTTTGGATAAACTTCCACTGTAAATTCAATATTCAGTTTAATCTTTTCATTCTTTGCCCATTTCTTAGCTTCTTTTTGTCTTGTCATTAACTTAGTATCCACCATATCCTGATGATTTTCTCCATTAAATTCAACCTTGACATACTTTCCCGTTGGAATTGTAAAACTCTTGAATCCTGACTCTGCCTCCTGGATTTCATTTATTTCAACACCAACAATATAGTCTGGTACTTTATTCAAACAAACTGCATATTCAGTCTCTTTGTCCGCACGATTCGGTGTACTATTTTTCATATCCTCCGTGTACTTGTCCCACATCACTCCAAGACTATTAAAGTTAATCGGTAAGCCAGAATTCTGTAAATTCAACCCATAAACTATAATTTCTTCCTCAACTGTTATAATCTCAATATTACACTTTTCATTATACATATACATATTCTCCTTCTAAATAACATGATTATTTATCTCATGCTTCCACTAATTTCATCCATATTTCCATCTTTGTTGTCTCGGGAGTATGCGATTCATAATATTCTAGACAAAACGCATCAGTCTGAAGATTATGATTAGGTAACCAAGTATTAAATAAATATTGTTGTGCTTTATATAACGCATCTGTAAACTAAAAAATTAAAATTCTCTGCTTCAAAATAGCAAACAATGTATTCGGTCGATTCCAAGCCCAGCTGGTAGTAAAACTGTGATAACCCTGCTTTTTTCGCTAAAGTTGCAATACTAATCTCTTGATTCGGATGGCCTTAAATGTAATCTATTGTAATTTGAATTTGTTCCCATGCATGCATTTGTTGTGCACCTCCATGAATGTATAATATCAGACAAATGAAATATATGCTTGTCTAAGAATGCTCTTTTTCATCAATAACATTGTTATCGTAATTGTATATTTTTGATATATTTTATCCAACAAAAACACATAATTTTCCAGTATTGTATTATTTTTTGTAATTAATATTCAACATATGCTAAGATATATTCATATTGTCTCCTCAACCTATGTTTATCTAATCTGTCAACTCAATCCCACTCAATTTATTTCAAATAAATACCCTTCGATATGTTCCCACAAACACATACCGAAGGGTAAAATCAAGTCGTATTATTAACTTTCATATTTCAACATCTATCAAACCCAGTATTTCCACTGTTTCCACAATCCCCCTATTTCGACATTAAAACTATCGCTTCCACGTTTCTTGAGTGCGCAAAAATTATGTCATTTGAGCCTGGTGGGGCCTTGGCGGGAAGATTTGTTAACTCTCTCTCACTCTCACCCTATATCCACCTTCTCACCTGCTTTTGATATTCTAAATATTCCGTTCCAAAAGCTTTCTTCAAAACCGCTTCTTCAAATCTAATATAATATCTGTCCAATACTGCGAAAAAAATAACAGCAACAAAAACAGGGGACAAAGACCCCAGCAACAACCATATACCGATGACTGCAAGTGCAAATCCAAGATACATGGGATTTCTTGAATATTTGTACAACCCATCCGTAACCAATACTATAGGAATATCAAAGGTCATTACAGTCGTTTTCTTCCGTTCAAAATGATTTGAACCCGATATTGAGATACAGATCCCTGAACAAGTCAATATTATCCCTGCTAAATTGAATGGGAAATAGAGTATTCTTTGGATTGGAAAAATAAAATGCAGAATGAGCATCAATCCAATACCGATTGTAAAAAATGTTGGGGGCATTATTCCTCTCATATCCGTCACCTATGCAGCTTTCTTATCTATCTTGCAAAAAATCTTCCATTTTAGCAGGGATGAATCCATTGATTATTTTCAGTCCGCGCTTAGGAGCTAAACGGCTTATCCAGTGCATCATTTTACTTCTTTTAACATATATATCATCCTTGCCCCTATTCAACTGCCTCAAAGCTTCTCCTGCCGCTGACTTAGTACTTATAGCTCTTGCCGTAGCATGGCCTTCCTGAAAAGGAGTATCTACTTCAGGATATAAAATTTCAACGACCTTAACACCTTTTTTTACATATTGAATCCGCATACTTTGTGTCATAGAATGGATTGCCGCCTTTGTGGCACAATAATTTGGTTCTATTGACAAAGGTAAGTGTGCAAGGCCCGAAGAGACATTCACAACGGTTCCATTATTTCTAATCATAAGCGGCAGGAAAAGCTGTGTTAAAATAACTGGGGCGAAATAGTTCGTTTCCCATTCCGCTTTTATGCGGTCTGTTAAATCTACAGTTGTGGCGAGCAGATAACGACTTACAATGCCTGCATTGTTCATAAGCATGTTGAGATTGGGAAAGTCGTAACTTATTCGCTCTGCCAATGCTTTTCTTTCTTCGGCAGACGTAATATCGCACTGAATTGCGGTTACTTCGGGCAATTTTCTTTTCGCCTCATCCAGCTTTTTTTGAGAGCGACCGCAGATGATAACTTTGGAGCCTTCCTCTAGCATCTGCTTTGCCATTTCAAGCCCAATCCCTGAACTGCCTCCCGTAATAAATACAACTCTATCTTTCGAATTAGTCATTTCAATAATACCTCCTTTTTTCTATATCTTAAATCTATAGAAGGTATATTTTCCTTGACCTACATCAATTTTTCATTTTTCTTATTCGGCTGAGTGCTTCAGGTGTTATTCCCAAAAATGATGCCACATGATAGAGCTTGATTTGGTCCTCCACATCGGCATAACGTTCTTTAAATGCTCGATATCTTTTTGCTGCATCATCCAGAAGAAATGACTTTTCACGCAGTTCTTTCATTAAATATACCGATTCCAGCAGCTTAAATGCAAACGGATACCATCGTATATCCGACTGAATCATTTGATCAAATAACCAATAATCAAATTTCAAAATCCTACTATCCTGCAAAGCTTCAATGTTGAAATAAGATGGGCGTTTCTGCACGATAGCACTGTAAGATATTAGAAAACGTCCAGTCTCGCTAAAGGCTTTGGTAAAATCATTTCCGTTTTCATCGACATAATAAAGACGAAGCAATCCTTCCAGATTAAAACCCATGTGTTTTGGTACGTCACCAGCACGTATAAAAAATTCCCCTTTTTTGATAATCTGCTCGTCACATATAGAGTATAATTTCTCAATAAGTTCATCTGGAATATTTGCTAATTCTTTGACAGCCTTTTGTAGCTTAATAAAAGATTTCATTTACCCACCTCCTACGGACATAAACAATTAACTATCTACTTTTTGATGTATCTCTTGGATTACTTTTCCACTGGAGCATTAATATCTTGGAAAGCCTTTATTTATCAAGGTTTATCCTCGTTTCAACAGGCAAACCATTTCTGTGTGCCTTGAGTGTGCAAAAAACGCTGGTGTCAAGTCAGGGCTAAAAAATTAATTGCTAAACAATAATATAAACTCAAGTTGTTCATCTGCATTGTTAGGAGCTTAGCGATAAACCCTACATTATATGGATAATGCAAAGCTTGGTTTCACGTTACCACTGAAGAGCCCAAAGTGCTCTATCAAAACAATACCTACTATTATAAAAAGCGCCGAAATAGCGATACAATTTTTCCAAATTCCACATCGTTCTCAGCTATTACTTTTCCTCTGCCGCGCAGTATTTCCTGTTTTATTGTTGCTGCAAGTCGGACTTTCCACCCTTTATCCAATTGAATATTGTGTTTACGGCATAGACTTCAATTCGGTTACATAAAGGAATTCCATCTTGAAGCATGCAACACCAAGTAATTTAGTCTACTGAAAAAGCTGGGGATTTTAAGAGCTTCTAAGATTTTTAAAAACAAGCTGACTAAGCGTTATGTTAACAAGAAGATTGTCTTCCTGCTTGATAATGTACAATACCACCATACGATCCGGGTAAATCAGTTCGTTGAGAAGCTTATTCCGGCAAGGATTGAGTTTAAGTATGTACCACCTTACAGTTCTGAACCGCATGTTATCGAACACCTTTGGAAGGATGTTCGTAAAAATATAACTCACAACTATTTGTTTGAGGATATCGGGAACTTCCACAGTAAGCTTTCCAACAATTATGTAAACCTGTTTACTTTTTGAAGAATAGTACTCATAAATCGTTTTTTACTTATTTTAATAGAAAATTTATGATCTCATTATTTGTTATTTCAGGTTGCTCATGATTTAGCGCATGACCTGCGTTTTGGACTATCTTATATTTATATTCTCCATCATGTAATATCTTAATAAACTCTTTTCTCTTTTTTACCATATGCCCGCCAATCAAGAAATAAAGCTTGTCTTTCACTGTAATACTCTTATCCCTATCATATTTTTCAATTGTATGGACAAACATAGCCTTACGATTGTGACTTTTCATAAGCAAAATTAAGTGTTGTGAAATTTCAGGATATCTTTCGATAAAACCAGAATCGGGTGAACAAAGTTTTTCTAATATTTTTAACATATTACTTTTTGTAGGAATCAAAGCCTCCGGAAACATCATTCCTAAAGTACTAACGAAACTTTTTAGAGGGTTTGATACTATTCCCCCTTCAATACAAACAGCCTTATTTATTTTATTACTTTCCTTTGTTGTGTAATTGAACACTATGGCTGCACCGTTTGAGACACCCGCAATATTAAAAATTTTAAGATGGAAATAATCTGCAATGTCATTAATCCATAACTGCTTGTTAAAATATCTTTTTTCATACTTTTCATTAGGTATACTTTTTCCCGGCCCTCCAAGAGTATCTACAGCAATACAAAAAAAGTTCTCCGACAGTTCCTTTATGTTGGGAGCCCACATAACAGCAGAATTATCCCCTACCCCATGAAATAGCATTAAAGGTGGATTCTCTGTTTTTCCAGTTATTATACAATGAGTCTTCCCAAAAGATGTCTGAACATCTTTCTCTACATATTCAATACCCCACATTTTAAGCAATTCATCATAAGAATTCAGAACATTTTTCATACACTTCTGATTTTTAAATACTTTAACCATTCTCCTACCCTCCAACCTCAAATTTGTTTTTTATATTTAGCTAAAAAAGACTTTACATGCCTCATAACATTTCGATTGATTTCGTCTCTAATTTCTTCCGTAATCAATCCTGTAACAAGATATCTATGAAAAAAATATACAATTGGCGCATAGTATTCCATGGTCATGTACTCTATATCGGTGTCCTTAAGAAAGCCGATCCTAATCAGCCATTCGAATATAGCTCGTTGACCTGCAAGCGCTTTATCAAACAGCACGTTATGATATAATGCTGCCAATTGGGGATTAGTGCTTTGTTCAATAATCAGCATACGGATAAATTTATTTATGTTCTCATCCATAAGATAATTATTCATATAGTTCCGGCATACAGATAGAAATTCTTCATCTGTAACAGTTTCCGCCTCTGACATTTTTACATTAAAATTTTGAGAAATGCTACACATAACACCTGTAAAATTTCTACATAATTCATCTAAAATGTTTCTTTTATTCCTGAAATGGTAATATATAGAGCTTTCTTTAATGCCTACTATACTGCAAATATTACGTATGGATACCGAACTATACCCTCTTTGAGAAAATAGGTTCAGAGCAGTTTCTAAAATGTGGTTCTTAGTATTTACTGTTTCTTTCATATTCACACCTTTTGGAATAGAATAAATATATTATTTTTCTTGGTTTTACATATTATAGAAAAAACTAACAAGTGTTAGGTTTATAATACCTAACACTTGTTAGTTTGTCAATAAGAATATTTATTAATTCAAAATTGCCATGGAGATGGTAGCATCATCTGTAAGTTGAATGTTTTTGCAATCCAATAATTTAGTTTCTCAAATACGAAATAGAGTTCCTAATAACCGCCGTACAGCCAGGGTCTTTTTATGCTGTCCTCTGCGAATTAGCCATCCGTTTCAGAATCATCTCCACATCATTCTGACCTTCCATCAGTGTCATCCGGCGCAATGACTCTATAGATCAAACTGCTTAGCAGCGTTTATGCCGCGAAAGCCTCTTGATAATGAGTGTCCGGCGTGTATACTGCCGGTCATCAACCACCTTATGAAGTGTACACCTGCAATGATAATTTCAGACACCTCAAAAGGATACTCCGCTTTAAACGATCCTTCGTCTATGCCTTGCTTAACCTCCTTCCAGGATTCTCTGGTGCATATCAACATTTTTTATGTTGCCATAATTACCTCTATTTTTATGACCGATGGTCAAATTATAGTAAAGCAGCAGCTTTGTTCAATTGTCAAGAATGAGTCAAGAATGATTTTTCGACGATTTTTCGACATATATAGGGATATTTGTACTGCTGAATTTATTTTTAATTTCACTAATTTTATTTTTTTATAATCAGGCAAAGGCCTGCCCTCCGATGGAAAGGGCAGGCCTTTGTGTAAATTCCTGCGGTCAGGCTATCATAGCGTTTATGCACTTTAGACCCTGTGGCTTTACGCCCCATTTTTTGATGGGTTTGCTCTTAGATATATCTGTTGTTTATCGTTTTCTTACAATCTTACCTTTCAAGAATCATACAGCGCTGCCAATTACTTTGTCAATAGCAGGTTATACAGCACCTGCGCCATTTCCGCTCTGGTAGTGGAGCTTATCGGAGTGAGCATTCCATTGTTCCCTCCGATAGTTCCGGTTTCAACCATCAGCGTCATGGCGTCCTTTGCCCAGGAGGCAATCTGTCCGGCGTCGCTGAAACTTGAAAGCGATTTGCCGGAATTGCCCTGCGGCAGCCTGTCAATGACCTTCAAAGCATTGTACAGCATGGTGAACATTTCCTGGCGGGTAATCGCCTTACCCGGTGCGAACATATTGTTTCCTACGCCGCCGGATATGCCCAACTGCTTCGCCGCAGCCAGATAGCCGGTATAGTATGTGTTCCCCGCGTCGGAGAAGTTATTTGCGAGAGCGGTATCCGGAGCGATGCCATAACCTCTCATCATCATCACAATGAATTCTCCACGGGTCAGCCTTGCTTCAGGACTGAAATTCTCACTGCCTGTGCCTGTAGTGATGCCTCTCGCTGCGATGAAGCCCACGGCTTTGTTGTACCATGCGCCTTCAGCCACGTCATTAAAGCTCACAGGGTTATATCCTACTGCATAATCGCTGAAATGTGTAGTGGCGAAGGCGACCATTCCGGTAGCAGGGTTGTAGCTCCCATTGGGTACGGATACCGCCTTGCCGCTGCCGTCTATGTACCAGACAACGATGCTTTCAGTATTATTAAGCTCGGATGAGGCAGGCTTGTAAGGAATGGATACTGTTACCGGCGCATTAGGATTGTTCCAATCGAATTTTTTTCCATCAATAGTCACTGTAAGCTGTATCAGTGGTCTGTCACCTATGATAGCTTTGACATCATTGGTCAGGTTTGATTTATCTCCCTTACCGATGGAGATTTGCGCCTTGCTTCCGCTGATTCCCGCAACGCCTGTCAGCATATTGGACGGGACTGTAACGTTGCCCGCATCTGTATTGACGGTCAGCTTACCTTGGATGTCGCTCGTTGATAGTTTTGGAACGAGTATACCGACCGAATAAGTGTCAACATTGGGAATGGAGGGTACCGTGATGACGGTTCCATCCTCAGTGAGGCTCTGAGGTCCTGCATCTACGGATGCGTTTCTGGTACCTTTGTCAACAGTAACCGGAATCGTTGGCTTAGAGCCGTTTCCGTTCGCAATATCCGCCGTATAGCCCAAGTTTGTTGGATTTGATGGCGTAGACAAGCCTCCGCCGCCTCCACCATCGCCGCCGTTGTATGTCCATTTAGCGTAGACGGTCATCGTAGCGTCTACAGGCACCAAGGAGGTAAACTGAGAGTCTGCGCCGTTTTCTCCCGTGAACCAGCCTCCGAAGGTATAGCTGCTTCTCGTCGGATCAGCCGGCCATGCGGCGCTTCCGAGACTTTCTCCAGCATTAACGGTTTTGGTCGCATATACCGAGCTGTTACTGTTAAAAGTGACGGTATAGGCGGTTATAGGCGTTGCCGGGTTGGCTGTCAGCATCACCGTGTAGGTGTCGGTGGAGTCCGCCATCCCATCATTAGCCTTGAATACCAGCGTGGTGGTCCCCGTGGCTACCGGAGTGTATGTGTAATTTGCAGCCGATGGCATGTCCGTCCCTCCATTTACCGACACCTTATAGGTCAGTATATTCGTGTCCGCATCTTCAAATATGGTTGCAAGGCTGAGGGTGTAGGCTGTATTCACCGTCACGCTTGCCGTTGCCGTAGCAGCCACTGCTGTCTTACGGACAGGTGCTGTGTTCGCAGGCGATGCCGCATTGATAGTTACGGTATAGGTGGTGGTCTTGCCGTCTACTGTTACCGTCAGCACCTGATTAGCTGCCTGAGCACTGCTGTCGAAGCCCGTCACATTAGCTGCTGCCACAGTTTCAGCCTTTGTAGAATGGTCACTGTAGGTTCCCGTTACTACCATACCCCTTATATCAAGTGCCTCACCCACCGTGTACACCAGTTTTCTTGCAGGAGCGGTTATTGCTATACTTTGCAAGATTGCCAGCTCTTGGTTGTACTGCGCCGTTACCGTTAAATCTCCTGTTACATTATTAAATGCTGCATCCCAGCCGGTGAAAGTATAACCCATCCTGCTAGGATTGCCTGGTGCCGTCGCCGCAGTACCGTCATTCACCGTCTGCATTTTCAGAACTGTGCCGTCCCAATCCTTAAACACTACTTCAAATGTAGTTTGTGCTGGATCCGTGACTGTGACTACACATGTTGATAAAATATTGCTTCCGTCGCAGGAGCTGGCGGTGATCTCCGCCGTTCCAGCCTTCAGCGCGGTAACCCGGCCGGCTGCATCCACAGCGGCTACCAACGGATCACTGGAGCTCCAGCCAATGTTCCTGTTCGCGGCATTATCCGGGCTGGCAAATGCGGTTAATGTTTCACTTTCACCAACGGTTAAGGCCGCTTCTGTTTTGTTCAGTGTGACCATTGTCACTAATCGGGGTGCCTGCAGCGTAGGAATGCTCTCGCCATCCACCATACTCCATGTGTCCGTAAAGTCCCAGTCCTTGTAATGGCTCATTTTCAACAAATCCTGAGGCATTGATGCGCCAGTTGTCTCAAACGTACCCCAGGAACCCAGTTTTTTGTAATCAAAGTAGGAATTCATGATCTGTGCACCCGGGTCAATTTTACCTGCCAGACCTCCTCCGTTTTCGGCACCAACAACAGACGTATTATAGGAAGTTTCACCGACTGAATAGGAATTTTTAATGATTCCTCCGGAAAACAGCTCGCCAACCAAACCGCCAAAGTAGTTGTAGCCCTTCAGTATCGCTGTGCTGTAACAGTTTTCGACAGTACCATAGTTTTGTCCGGTCAGTGCACCAAAGTAGGCTCCATTTTGCCCGGAGGTTATGCTTCCTGTCACATAGCATCCACTTATGGTGCCTCTGTTGATGCCTGCTATTCCACCCACACAATCGTTGTCAGAATAGATCTCAACCTCAAGCCCGAGATTTTTAACCGTAGAAAGCCTGTATAATTGTGAAAACAATCCCTGATATTTAGCTTGCCTTCTTATCCGGAGTCCCTTTATCACCTTTCCATTTCCATCAAATGTACCGTTGAACTCTGATGTATAATTATTATCCGCCTGCATTCCGATGGGCAAAAAGCCCTTGCCTCCGTCGTAGCCATCTCCTGCAACGGATAAATACTCCGTCATATCCAGATCATTCATTAGAATAAAGCATTTACCATCGTACTTTCTGACCTTATCCAGCATGGATGGCGTGGTTATTTGGAACGGCGTTCCGGCCTCGCCATTTCCTCCTGCGAAATAATTCGTCTCTATATAGACCCTGGCTTTTGGACTTTCCAGATATCCTGTAACCGCCGGATAATAAATCATGTATTCACCAGGCTTCAGACCTGTTATTTCAGTTTGACCGGACACGGTCTGATAATCGGCGGCATCGGAAAGCTTATACGCATAGGTCTTGTTCTTGTCAAGGCCGGTTATTTTAGCGTTATCTATTCCTGCACAGGTATTCATAACCCCGGTAAGAACTGGCGCAGCCTGTTGGTTATTGGTCACTGTGATAGGTACGACCACATCAACGGTGTTTCCGTTATCATCTGAAACTTTGACCTTTACGCTGGTAGTGCCCTCATTAACTCCGGTTATCAGCAGCTTGCCGCTGTCCGCACCGCTTCCGAGCTCTGCCTTTGCCACGCTCGTGTCCGGAAGCACATCCGACTCGATTGCCGCAACCGAAAGGGTATCCCCATCCATATCATCCGCAATGGCACCCCCGGTGAGCGAGAATGTACTGTCAGCCAGCATGCTCACCTGATAGGCAGGAGACTTTGCCGTTGGCAATGTTTCGATTACTGCCTTCACCACAAGATTTCTGTCTGCTCTTACGACCTTGCTCGGTGAATTGCCGCTTTCCAGTACTCCATTGACCGACCAGCCGCTCACGCCAAGGGAACCGGCCGCCGGCGCTACATTGAACGCAACGTCGGCATACATCTGCACCTGACTGCCGCTTTGGACAATGCCGCTGGGACTTGTATTCCCAACTACCTGGGCCGTCATTGTTCCGCCACCGCCCTGCAGCGAATAGTCCACCTTTTTGGTGGAGATAATCCGATAATTTATGGTAACCTTCCAGCTGCTCGTCAATCGGTCAATGGTATATGCCGACTGGCTGCCGGCAGTATACCTCAATCCGGTTTCCTTGCCATTGCCGTCGACCGCCTTTAGCGTCCAGGAGTCTACTATCGCCGAGTTTAGTCCCGTTGCGGTGATATCCACCTTAGAATTCTCTATAATTTCAGTTCCGGGTTGAATCGGAGAGCCATTTACATAGATCGAATATCCGCTGTCATCCCGATAGGCTGCGTCGGTATTGACAACCGCCGAGCCCACTGTAATTTTAAATTTATTCATCTTCTTGAAGCTGACAGTTACTAATGTATTCTCGCTTAGTGAATCCAAGATCAATTCGTTCGTGTAATTATTACTGACATCCCTGTGAGTAACTGACCAGTGGTCAACGATATATCCCTCCTTCGGGGTTGCTTTCAACGTAATCCGGGAGCTACCCACCAGGGTTGTGGACTCACTCACCGGCAAAGGATTCCCATTGCATTCGGCACTTACTGTTCCCCAGGATTCGTTCTCATGCTGCCACTGCTCTTCCCTGTAATAAAAGCTAAACACGGATAAGCTGAAGACAACCTGCACTGACGTTCTTCTGGATAGATTATTAACGACCAAGGTGTTGCTGGTACTCCCGGAGACAACCTCCCCGTTTAAAATCCACTGACTGATGTAATAGCCAGGTGCTGCCGTGGCTGTAAACCTGATATTACTGGTTTCCGGCAAGCTGGTCCCCGATAGGATTGGCGTACTTGTACTTCCGGAAATCGTTTCTGCAATTACGCTGCCATTTTTATCCGCAGTAAAATCCACACTATATTGCTTTGGCGTGTGATCCAGCACCTTCAGCACGGCGTAATCACTTCTCGCCGTAAGGTGAACCCCGTTATCCCCCAATCTGGTTACGTCACAGCAATACTGACAGCCGTTCATATCTGTTGTGACTGTCGAAATAGACAGCGTCTTGTCAATCGCATCGGGGATGCTTTCCCAGCCGGCGCTGCTGTTTGCCCGCTGGTACCACTGATAATAGATCCTGGTTGGGCTGGAACCGTCGGGTATTTTAGCGCTTACGGTGAACGAAGCGCTTCCGCCCGTTCCCGTCGTGACACTCTCCGGCTGCTTGGTTATTTCCGGAGGAGCCATCCCCGGCTGTGGGGTGCTGGCGGTTAATTCAACCGCATTCTTTATCGTTCCGTTGCCGTCAGAAGAGGTGATACGGTATTGATAGCTCTCCCCCGCATATACATCCGTATCGGCATAGGTGTTTGTTCCATCCTTTGCGGGCAATCCATCTACAACCGTGACCCATTTTTTGTAATACGGGTCATAGCGTTCCAACACATATTTGTTTGGCTTTAGTTTGGGGCTGATAACACTCGGGATGTCCCATGCCAGGTTTATTTCCCCTTCCTTTGAGCCCGTGCTTCTGAAATTTTCAACTCGCCGTGGCAAGCCGTAATATTCTTCCACCGTGAATTCCTGTACGATTATTTTTTTATCCTCGTAGGTCGTCGTGTAGGAATGCAGCCACGTTGTCAGCCCATACGCCTTTGTGTCCAGGTCTGAATGATATTTTTCGGGATCGGGGAAGCCATTGAGCGTCGCTCCGATCGTGGTTCCGCTAAAGCTTATCTTTGAGTTTCCAAAGCCTGTGGTGCTTTCAAAGGTTGTACCCATCACCAGGCCTCCGGCACCCGCCCCCACCTTGGCGCCCATTGTCATGGAGATCGTATAGGCCGCCTCCTCGCTCTCGGTTATTTCGAGCTCTGTGTTCATTGCGCTTCCGCCTGTTGTCGCCGATACCTTGTCGTCACTGGTTTTAATATCCGATGCATTGATAAATTGCTTTGTAGAGGTTGGGTAGGTTCCGGGCTCACCGCTTGTATGCGTCCAAAAGCTGCCGTCTATTCTCTTCATCCCGTATTTGTCCGCCAGCTCATTGAACCGGCTCACCGCAAACACCTTCGTCGATGGTTTGCCCGGGAGCGATGCCTCCATAACTCCCCATGTACCGGGATTGTCCTTGACCGCGGCCGGATACGCCTTCTTGTATTCGGCGGTTTCCTGGAAGTATCTGTACTGATAAATGTCCAGCGGAGAGGTTATCATAACGACAGAATCCTGTCCCTCACTGGTTTCATACTGTATGGAGCTGGATCTTTCAATGGTTTTACTAAATTCAAAGCTGGTATTCACACTTGCGCTGGTTTCTGCTTCAATGGAAAACAGCCGGATTCCCAGTACGCTTACATCCTGGTGGAAGTTAAAGTACCAGCCAAGACTGATATCGGTAAACCCCGTATTGGTGCTTGAGCCGCCTTTCGTTCTCTTAAAATAGGTGGTGCCGGGATTCCCCCAGACTCCTACGGGGTACTCGTCCATGATATCCTGATAATACGGAACCGACGCAATGACATTGAGAACCTCCGGCTTTGTATAGGTAAAGTCATGCCCGAGGTACTGGACGAACATGGTGTCATGATCCATGTTGGGCGCACACACGGTGGGATAAAACTTCATGTCGTTAAAATCCCCGTCTTCAGCGTTGGCGATATATTTTGAGCTTCGCTGCGGCTTCATTGAGTCTCCGTCCATCTCATACAGAAGCTGAATTTCAAAGGTTCGGGTTCCGCCATTGCTTTTTCTCACCGAGCTCACCAGCAGCTGCTGCTTTCCCGGCACCGGCACATAGGTGGAATCCCCGTCATGCTCGTCGGAGAGAAAGCTTCCCGGTACGAGGGTCATGATTGCGGTTGTGGGCGCCTGTATTTTATGGTAAACCACCGGATCACTGTCCACGTCTACCTCTCCGTCCGAATCATATACTTCAAATCTAGCGTTGGCCCCATTAAAATAATATAGATAGTTTCCAAAAAAAATCTGGTCATTTGCCTTATTATTGACATTGCCGGTCAGGCTCACCGCCTGGATTGGAATCGTCCAGTCACTTGAATTCCTGTATCTGCGGGAGTTATTCAGCTGCCTGTCCTTGTCATCGGTGGAGTAGGTCCTGTAGGATGTATCATTTCCGTCCTCGCAGGTCTGGGCAGTTTTTTCTTCTTCCCGGAATACACTAAAGCCCTGAAAAGGGGAATATGTATTGGATACATTGTCATATTTCATATAGGCCATCGCCATTTCGTGATAATAGGGGATGACTTTTGTTCCATTGCCATTTTTATCGGAATAGGTATAGGTGGCACTTTTATTTCTGTCGTTGACCATGAAGCCGCCGACAACGATTTCGTTGAACCCATCGTTGTTGATATCGCCAACCGTAACGCCCGCATTCCCCATCGCGTCGGTGGACCCGGCCGTGCTTCCGGTTACAATGGGCAAGTCGACTGGCTGCGTAAATATCGAATCCTTGTAGTCAATTACATGTATATAGCTGGGATTGTCCTGGGTGATCACATCCTTTGTATTTGAAAAAACCAGCTCGTCCACTCCATCATTGTCGCAGTCCCCCGTCGTCAGACGATAGGCAGAAAACTTGACATCGCTTCCGGAGCCGTTGGAAGAATTGACACTGCAGTCTAACGTGTATTTTCTCTCCAGGTTCTTGCCGTTCAGGCTCAAGATGCAGAGATTTTCAGTGCTGGAGCTCGACGTATCGGGCAACAGCAGCGCAACCTCCTTCTTTCCGTCATTATTATAGTCCCCTGCGGTCAGCTGCATATAGGAAGGCCAGTAATAGATGCTGTCGGGTATAAAGAACCGGGGAGCATCTTCTTTTCTAACCGTAAGCATCCGTCCGGTGTCCTTACCGGTTATTCTTGCCCCGGTCTGGGAGTCAATAACCTCCAGAAAAAATTCCGCCTTATAGTCTTCAACGCCGCTGTTGAAGCTTTTTATATCTCCATCCTTTTTACTGCTGTCACTTCCGCTATAGCTGATATCAACGTAGTAGCGGACAATTTCGTCAATTCCGTCGCCATTCATGTCCGCTGCCACAGTGGCGCTGGGGCGTACATCACTCTCCCCTTCGGAGGTAATACCGTCAACATCCTCATAATGGCCGGTCGTTCCGCTGGGCGCCGACATGGCGAGGTTTCTATTATCCGTCGGATCTCTCTTGATATGATCATAATAATAGATATCGTTCCGATCGGCATTATTCTGGCCATGGTCATCTAGGTCGGGTGAGACCCGGCTTCCCACAACCGCTATTTCCAGAGGCACATCGCCAAACGTATTAATATTATCCTCGTGCCCTTTTAAGGGGTTCACCCCCGTATTCTGCCGATCCACCGACTCTTCCGTCTGATTGGTCGTGAAGCCCCAGGCCTGGGCCGCTTCCGCACTTGACATATCATCCATGCTTTCAACAGCAGCCGGCTCACTTCCGGCCGGCTGGGCCTCTTCGGCCTGAACCGGCAAAGCAAGCGGAAGCATGGATGAAGTAAGCACCAGGATTGCCAGAAGAATGGATATTGCTCGTACCCCATATTTTTTCTTCATTTTTATCACCCTTCTCTACAAAATATTCGCTCTTCGCAATAAATTTTACCAATTCATTTGAGTATTGAATATTGTACTAAAGTACAATTACTTATACTTCAGTACAATTCTTGTCCTTAGACACAAGCCTTGCCCATAATGCAAGCAGCAATTATTCGACTTGCGCTCTATCATAGATTTATGGCCTTTCACAGGCTTTATATTGCAAGTAAACTCATAAAAATAGTATAATGTTCCCATCAGAGTGCTAATTCAAACCATTGCTAAGGAGGACCGCGCCCCTGTTTCTAATTCGGTAAAGCTTGAGAAATGTTGGGCATGGACAATATATGATAAAATTCGACAAAACTACTACGGGTTTACTTAAAACAAAATATACACTGCCTGTGATGAGAAAACAACTTCTATCACGCAGCACTCTCTGTAAAAAGCTTGACAAAGTACTTCATTACAAGCTCACAGTTGTCAGCGCTCCAGCCGGCTTCGGGAAAACTACTGCTGTTTTGAAATGGCTTGAGGAACTTTCCGTTGCAAATGCCTGGCTGTCCATTGACTCGGGCGACAACGACCCATTCGTGTTTTGGAGATATTTCTGTGCAGCCCTCAACAGCATTCTTCCGGGAATAAGCAGGGAAACGGATTATGTTTTTGAAAATCAGGAGCTTTTCGCGTCCAATACTCATCTGAGTATCATTATTGATCGTATTACATCACTAGAAGAGCATTTCGTTCTTGTCCTGGACGATCTACATTTAATAATGAATCATGATATTTATGATAAATTAGCTTTTTTTATTTCCTATATGCCCTCAAATCTTCATTTGATAATCCTCAGCAGGACTCCGCCCCGTCTTGGACTGGCCAAATTACATATAAAGGACGAGCTTCTTACAATAAGCCCGGAGGATTTGCGTTTTGAAGCCGACGAAATTTCCGAATACTATAATATGAAGGGATATCTCTTTAATAAAGAAGAGTTAAAAAGAATAGAGAACTATACTGAAGGATGGGCCGCCGCATTGGTAGCTGTTTCGCTTTCATTGAGTACTGAACAGAGTAAGCGAAGTATTTTTGACAGCTTTGGGAATTGCAGCCTGCAAATAGAAAGCTATTTGGAAGAGGACGTTTTTATGAATTGGACGGAGGAGCAGCAGCTTTTTATGGAAAAAACCTCCGTGCTCAGCTGGCTCTGCGGCTCCCTCTGCACTGCAGTTGCAGACTGTGACGGCAACGTAATGCTATCGGAGCTGTATTCACAAAACAGCTTCCTCATAGCACTTGACACGGAGGGAAACTATTTTCGTTACCATCATATTTTTCTGGATTTCTTACTAAAGAGGGTAAGAAAACGCGGGCCGGCATTCATCAAAGACCTGAACAGGAAAGCCGGAAACTGGTGCAAATCCAATGGTTACATCAGCGAAGCAATTGAATATTTATTGCAGGGCGAAGACTATCCCTCAGCTGTTCCGCTGGTCGAAGCTCAGGGCGCCTTTTTTCTGAGGCAGCGTGAGTTTTCGATTATAAACCGCTGGATTGATCTGTTGCCGACGGATTTCAAAGACAAATCTCCCTTTCTTACGTTGCTGAAAGCATCTTATTTTGTGGAAATTGCCGATTTTACAAATGCAGACAGACTTTTTATGAGTGTAGAAAATGAGAGCGGTTCCTTACCCATGTCAATTATTGCTAATTATTGGTTTGCCCGTGCCAACTACTACCTCAGGCTCGGAAACCTTGTACAATGCTTGAAGTCTATCATCCAGGCGAATTCATTCAATTCAGGCTCATTATTTACCAATGAATATATGGAAATAAATTTGTACGATATTTCTCTGTACAGATCCATGTACCATATGATAATCAGTATGATGAAAACGAGTGAAAATGCCTATGGCGCCTTCGTTAAGAATTATCGGATGCTTATAGCGAAGAACCCAGGATATGCTCCTCTGGTTGCAGGCGAACTGTTCTACGAAACCAATAGGCTTGGGGATGCCTTGTCAAAATTGACGATGGCCGTTGAAGAAGCTGTCAGCGCAGATTGCATGGGTGCCCTTGTTCCGGCAATAGTTACGCTTTCAAGGCTGCGTCGTGCCCAAGGCGACATGAACGGTGCTGTTGAACTGGCTCTGGAGTGTGAAAAAAGGGCTGCTGCCTCTCATAAGTCTCATTGGGTTTATCTTGTAAAGGCTTTCAAGTCTAAGCTATATATAGAAATGCACCAGAATGAGAAGCTGGATACATGGTACTCTGAATGTCGTCTGAATACTCATCAGGATATTACCAAGGCAAAGGAATACGAGTTCATCATTTTGTCCAGAATGCTGATATATAAGAAAAAGTATTCCTCTGCTATTTTTCTCTTAAACAGACTTCTTGCATTTGCCAGAAATCAAAAGAGGCTGCACAGCTCCGTAGAGATTCTGAATCTTCTTGCGATGGTCTCGTTTACCACCGGCGATGAGCACTTGGCGCTAAAGTATTTTGAAGAAGCTCTTGCGATTGGTTACCAGGAAGACTATGTCAGGAGCTTTGCAGATGAGCTTTCTCCTATGACCTCTCTATTGGAGCTTTATATTCGTAAAAACGTTCCCAACACTGGCATGAAAAAATATGCGGCCAAGCTTTTGGATGCAACAAGCAAGACCACGCGCCTCATCCTTTCACCTATGGACAGCGATTCTATAGAAAAGCTTCTCACCCCTGCAGAAAAAAGAGTCCTAGTGTTAATAATAAAGGCATGCAGCAATCAAGCTATTTCAGTTGAACTTGGCATTTCACTCCGCACAGTGAAAGCCCACACCACCAGCATTTATAAAAAACTGGGGGTAAAGACCCGTGCACAGTGTATTCGAAAAGTAAACGAATCTACAAAGTGAACTAACCTCTACCCCCTCCTTGAATGTGCGTAATCCGGTCCCTGTCTTTGGAATCACAAATACTCTCTTTATCTGTAGTGGCTATTATTGATAATTGTCACTGCTGGTTGTTGTCTGCTATATCCTGAGCTGAGTATCAGTTCCGCTGCTAGTAAGGCTATAGTCAAGGTATCCGTTGTCTATGTCCCTTTGTGACCCGGACATATAACATCGTGCTCATCTATACGGCTATTAAGTTTCATTATATTAGTCAATTTACTAACTCTGCCAGCGGAATAAACAGGTCCCTACAACTGCTACTTATTTGGAGTCCAGTATGCGCAAGCGAAGAGTATCCGTATTTACTTAAAAAGCATGGATTTATCATAATTTCCCCCCTGTTATTAATATTATACAAATTAGCTCACCAACAAAAGCTTGTTCTCCTTCCTTCTACATACCATAATTTTCAACTATTGTCTATGTCATCATCAAAAATGACCTATGTCATCTAAAATATGCCCCCAAAAAACGGGCCAAAATTTGCATTTTTTCGGCCCAATTTTCGCTCATTTTTTGCTCCAAAACCACTGCATATAGTGGTTTATCTTCCTCATTTGCCCTTTGAGCCTGGTGGGGCCTTGGTGGCAAGGAATTATAACCAAAACCTCACTAATTTTCTATTTCAAATGCAATTTAATTTAAATTCAAAATACTGTTCCTTTAATTGATTATTATGATCTTCGTTATGAATTTGACAAATAGTCAGTCGATAAAAATGGATTAAAGCTGCTTTGCGCGTAATCCATTGCTTCTATATACTCCTTTTGCTTTGCACGCCTTTCCATTTCTTCTGCACTCACATCCTCAACATGTGAATTTATCCACCATATGTTTCCATAAGGGTCTATTACGCGTCCACCCCTGTCACCCCAAAAATGAGTTGTCATCTTTGTCATAGACATAGCTCCAGCTTTAAGTGCTTGCTCATAAAGCTCATCTCCGTTCTCTACGTACAAGTGAATAAAACTGCGAAAGGGAGGCCATTCGGATTTTGAATCAAACATTAATATTTTTGAATCACCAATCTGTACTTCAGCATGACCTATCGAACCATCTTCATTATATACCCGGCCTAGCTCTTTGGCGTTAAAAGCCTCAGTTAAAAAGCTAATTAATTTATCCGTACTTTTCGTGGTCAACCATATGGCTACTGTGTTATATTTCTTTGACACTGATTTTTCTGTTTGTGGCATTGAATTGTTCCTCCTATGTTAGATTAAGTTAAATTATTAGTAACTTCATATCAATTGTTACTAACAATTTGATAATATTATTGTACAATGAAATTACGACAAATATTGTCTTATTTATGAAAGGAATTTTTTATGTCAAAAATGAAACGCTTAATTGATATCTGGTTATATATTAATCGGAGGAAGGCTTTTACTGCACAGGAATTAGCAAAGGAATTTAAAGTCAGTATCCGCACAATTCAGAGAGATCTACTTGAATTAACCGAAATGGGTGTGCCGTTCTATTCCGAAGTGGGAAGAAACGGAGGCTATTCCATGCTTCATGGTGAAATGTTACCGCCAGTTTCCTTCACAGAAGAAGAAACAGCCTCAATTATTTTTACTTATGAATCTCTCAGACAGTATCAAGATATTCCATATGAAGCTGAAATTGATTCAGTTATGAATAAACTTCTAGCGCAGGTGTCCGAACCCTTGCGAAATAAACTTGCCAGCATTCAAAAACATATATTTATGAAAATACCGCATAGGATTGAAAAAACACCTTATCTCAAAACGATATTCCGTGCATCAATCGTTAATCAGATTTTGTTTTTCTCGTATGATTCGTTTGATGACCGGAAAGAAAAAACAGCAATTCCAATAGGAATATATTCTGAACACGGCTACTGGTATTTTCCCGCCTATGACCTAAATAACGAACGTATTAACCTCTATAGAGCGGACAGAATTATTGAATTAAGAGAGGGAAGCATCAGTAAAACAGAACTCCCTCACTTGAAGCAATGGTTAAAAGAAAGCAGCTCCACTCCTATCGAAAACCCTCGTGAGATTGTACTGCGTATAAACAGAAAAGCGGTTCGGGGTAATTCAAACCTATTTTTTGAGTTCTCCAAAATAGTATGGGAGGATGAAAATACAGGTATATTGCATCAGTGTGTATCCGAATGTGAATTTCCATATATTGTATCATTAGTGTTATCCTTTGGTCCGGAAGCAGAAATAATAGAACCGTCGGAACTTAGAGATTTATTCATCAGCAGATTACAGGACACCTTTGCTATATATATATGAAAATGTGAGAGTTCTTCATCTTCTTCTTATACTCTCAAGGGTTTACTAACTGTTCTTTCTGAAAGGCCAACAAGTTTTTCACATTCATAAGCGACACCTATGAGACTTCTTCCATTGTTTTTACAACAAACAAGGAAATCACAGACTGGGCTGAAATGATGGGTGATCCCGTTCTGACCACGGCTTTGCTTGACAGAATACTGCACCATGCCAAGTGCTTTTCCCTCCGTGGTGAATCTTACCGGCTGAAACATCCGGAACTGTTTACCTGAAAAAACTGCTTACCGTAACTAAAAAATTCTGCTTACCATATCTCAGAAAAAACTGCTTACCGGCATTAGGAAAAAACTCCTTACCATACCTATGAAAATTCTGCTTGACTTTTACACCTGCAGTTCCCCCTTGCCTGCCGGAAGAGCAATGTATGTGCAATGTATGTGCCGCTGTATCCCGGCGCATCGTATAAATCTGTCCTCATCAGCGTTATGGTCATCACTTTTTCTTTTTCTGGCATTTGATCCTCTCCTTTTCTGAAATATAAAAAGTGCCCTTTGATAGATTAAAATCAAAGAGCACTGCATGCTGAAATGTTTGATTAATAAAATTTATATAAATTATAATAGAAGTTGAGAAACAAGTGACTCTGTAAGTTGAATGTTTTTACAATTCAATAATTTAGTTTCTCAAATACGAAATAGAGTTGCTAATTTTTATTTTCCAACCATCTTTAAATCACAAGTTTGAGGGGCCTCTAGGACATGAAGCAAATAAAACATGATAAAAATCGGTTTTAAAAAGTACGTACCCATAATGATTGGATTCTCTAATCACCTTGTGCTAAAAAAAAAAGACCATCAGCAAGCTGCGTGACCTCAGTCAAAATATTAATCTAATAAATCCTGTAATTCAAGGAAGGATAAAACTTCATTAAAACATTGGCTTTTACTATTTTTCATAACAGATTCATAATGTATTGATGTATAGTATTCTATCTTTTCTTTCTTCTCAATAGTTAAAACAAATACTAACTTTGGACCATATTTATTTATTAATGCATCTTTCATTTTCAAAAATGTTTCAAATAACAATTTATTTGTCTCGTCAGGTATTTTGATATTTCTTTCTTTAACCTGCTCTAAAAAAGTTGTGTACAAATCGTCTGTATTTTTCACTAATGTTGCATCGGGATTGCCTGAATCAACAATCATTGAAGTAAATATATCCTTGCTTCTTTCACCATCATACTTAAGAAATAATCGAATATTACTTTCCTTGAAGTATTCTTGAAATATCTGTAACATTTTTAATTTCTCCTTCCCCCATTTTGTTTATTAAATCCCACTTTTGAGTATCATTCAATAAATTCTTTAAATTCATATCCTTTAAAAGTTTATTTAAAGTATCAAATGCTGTTCGTTTGTTTCCGTTTTCAAAAGCATGCTGTGTTATACTCCTAGTAATTGAAGCTACCTGGTCATAAGAGTTTTCATAGTATGAGGCTGAGTTTACAATGTTTGAAATAGAATTATTCATCTGATTTCCATTTGAGTACTTTTTGTTAATATTAATTATATCATCTGCTATCTTTTCTGCATTATTGACAATATAATTCCCAGAGTCAACCATTCCCTTAGAGGGCAACTTTATTCCTTCAGCTAGTTTCCCGGTTATATACGCTGTAAATACTGAAGCAAAAGCTTCAGCCATATCTGGGTCTTCAAAATTAGTGCCTATATTAAGCTGAAATTGGACAGCAGCCTTAATATTTTCTACCAACTTTTGAGGCTCATTAACTATAATTGCCGGGATTACGCCTGCCCTTATCAGCATATTATTTGAACCTTTTGATATGTCTAGCAAAGCTTCAATTCTTTCAGTAGCACTCATTTTTTTGTACAAAGTTACTAATGAAATTATATTTAAAGCTGTAATATCATTACTTATCTCCTGAGGAATGAGTGGGCCGATTAAGTCTGCAGTATTACCTGTCCCGTTTTTTCCATTTTCAACTTTCTTTGGAGTGGTATTATTGTAATTTACATTTACCCTCTTGGTTTTTTCCTTCTGCAAGGCAGCATATGTACGCTGATCCAAGCTCCCTGTGGGCTCAATGCCCTGGAAGTGTTCCACAGGCTTAAGGTTCCCGGCATTCCCATTTTTCTTTACGCCTTCAAAGGCTGATTTACAGCTTTTTTGAAAACTCAGCAGAGCTTCATAAGTTTCACCGCTATTGCTCCACTTCCCATCAGCACCATATTTAGGCAGCCTGTATCCCATATTCATGAGCATTACTTGGGCTTCTTTTACATAGGCGTTGTACACCCCTGCTTTTATGTCCCAATTATACGCTGAATTATTTTCCGGGCTTTTTCCCATTCCCATTATACCATTTTTTGCCTGCTCAGGCACATAGGAATTATTCAACAATTTATATGCAGTATTCAAGCTCTTAGCCGTACTGGGTCCGCAGCCCACATATTTGCCTTTTTTATCATATAGCTCCTGCTTGTCAAGCTTCATATA
>JAEXFI010000031.1 GCA_023400235.1 Bacillota bacterium | reverse complement strand
GCCTTATCCGTTGCTTTTCCACAGCCTACCAGCAAGGTACCCACCATTGCTGCACATAATAATGCGCTAAGTAACTTTCTTTTCATTGCGTGACCTCCTAAAAATTATAAGTTTTACTTCTATGAATCAAGCTTTTAGCTTAAGTCCGATTTTACTGCCGCTTTCTTTCTCTGAGAATTTTCATCAGGGTGGCCTTTCCTACTCCGTCCGGAACATGAGCCGGCATTTGGTATTTATTTCCGCAAATCTCTTGTCAATCAGTCTCTTTAAGCATTTTTAGGCAATAAGAATATACACCTGTACCCGTAAGAAGTAAGGTTTGTTGACATAAATACTGCCAGACATTGACATCTGATACGCCTTTCTTTTGTAAAGAGATTCCAATATAAACAATGCTATGAATTCATAAGCGGACCGGTGAATCTTACTGGTATTTTTCTAGTCCGTCGTAAACCTGTCAAGCTCACAGTTCAGTGCTACAGACAGGTTCTCCAGCTGGCTTGAAAGGTTTGAAAGCTCCTCTGCCGCTGCGAACTGCTCCTGGGTACTGGCAGAAATCTGCTCTGTGGTTGCAGCGGATTCCTCTGCAACAGCGGATATATTTCCCATTGCATCCAAAACCTTATCCTTTGACTTCACAATGTCAGACACGGATTTTTCCGTACAGGCAATATCCTTCAAGACTGTTTCTATATAGCTGAATACCGAATTAAACAGCTCTTCCGTATCCCTGACGGCATCCTTCTGCTCATTGACTGCAGCATTTGAATTCACTACCTGTTCAACCGTAACCTGAGTCTTATGCTCAATGGAAGAAATGATACTGCTTATGCTGCCGGTGAACTCTTTTGACTTTTCTGCCAGCTTTTTGACCTCATTTGCCACCACCGCAAACCCTTTCCCTGCCTCTCCCGCCCGGGCCGCCTCAATGGTTGCGTTCAGGGATAACAGATTTGTCTGCTCAGATATTGAGTTCATAATCTTTAATATCTTTTGTATTTCCTGCATGCTTTTACTAAGCTCATGGATATTTGCAGAAGCCTTATTGGTTGCATCACTTACCAGTATTGACTTCAGGTTTAGAACATTGGTAGTTTCAGCTACTGCCGTACTTAAATTTTTGATTTTGTTGGCCAGGGTCACAACCTTTGCTATATCATTTTCAACAAGTGTAATCCCCTCTGAAAGCTTATCCATATTACCCACGCTTTCATTTATTTCATCAGCCTGGTCTGCTGCACCCTTTGCTATCTGCTCAACCGTCACCGCCACTTGTTCCGAAGCACTGTAAGTGGATTTTGAGGAAACTGAAATTTTGTTTGCCACACCCAGAACACATTGTGAGGAACCTCTCACATTGGCTATAAGTGAGTTTATTTTAATCAGCATGTCATTATAATTACTGCACACCTCAGCTATTTCGTCATTTTCATTGTCCCTGATCTGCACTGTCAAATTCCCCTCCTTGGCTCGTGCCATTACTTGGACCAACCTGTTTAAAGGCATGGAAACGCTTCTGGCAATAACGATGCACAATAAAACTGCAACTGCAACACATATCAAGCCGATTATAAAAATATTTATACCAAGTTTGTTTGCTGCACTGTTTAAATAGCTATATGGCACAGAGGATACCACATACCATTGCTTGTCCTTGCTTACCTGGGAATAGGTAACCAGACTGCTGCCGCCGCTCATATTCATGTCCAGGGTGCCGGACTCCAGGCCTGTTGCGGGAGTGTTTGCATTTTCTTTTATACTCTTGATTATGTTATCTGCAATAAGGGTTGAAGCCTCTGTTGCTTTACCCAGGGGGTATTCTTCCATTGCCCGGGAGGCCAGAATTTGTCCGTTGTTGTCTATGATAAATATGGGAAAGGCCTTTCCGGTACCGGGGTCCTTTCCTATATCCAAATTTTCAAATGCACCGGCAAGATAGTTGTTTTTGGGAAGAAGGACCATTTTAGCCAGAACTGTCTGACTGTTCCTGATGGAAGTGATATTTTGCTGTATACCCAGAAATGAGGTAAGACCGGAATTTAGAGAATCCACCTTAATGTCAGACCACTGGAGCCGCCTCAGGTCTTTTTGTGATATTTCCCCAATGTCAGGGGACACACTTGCAGTATTATAAGCCTCTGCCTGTGTAAAATCATTTCCATGAAATATTCCGCAGAAGGCTATGTCATTTGAAGCTGCAAATTTAATTGATAAAAAGCTTCTTAAGATTCTTGACTGTTCCATTTGTTCAAACTTATCTGCTGCCGCATATTTATTAAGTGCATCCTGGACAGCAGCATTCAGGCCGATATCCAGAAAGTAATCTTCCATCCTTTTTATCTCATTATTCAATATTACACTGGTTTGTCCCATGACCTGCAGGGAGTCGATTTTTACCTTGTCGCTCAAGGCCCTTGTTGAACTGCTGTATGAATATATGCTTGTGATTAATAACATTGCGGCTAGCAATAAGACAAAAGACACTATTAATCTGGTTTTAATCTTAAATTTTCTCAGGAGTATGGATTTACCCTCAGTCCTTGACATTTTACTTGAACTTTCAATCCTGACAGATGTCTCAAGGGGCGTATTTCCCTTTACGAGCCTTGAGGTCTTTGCAAATATCCAAGTAATCCATGACTTTGTTCCAGATCCTGCGGGCATTTTTTTCATTTAATTTCCTCCAAATCCCAAATAGAATTAATGGTTTTTTGATTATAAGAGATATCCAGATTATGTATGCCTTGTCAAGCTGCAGTTTTATAGCATGAGTATAACACCCCTGACAATGTAATTGTAGGGGCGTTTGTTTGGAATAGGGGGGATAACCTTTGGATATTAATCACTTATCCTGATTTGACTAAAGGTGTCCGGAAAGTACTCTTCCTTAATGGAACCTTCCTCCAGCAGCAATAGCCTGTCTGCCACATGCAGGCTGTCTGAAATGCTTACAGCCAGTATGACCACTGCAATTCCTTTACGCTTCAGCATTCGGATCAAATAAATTATATGCCGTCTTAGATACATATCTGCATTGGAAAAGGGCTGTACAATAAAAACAATTTCGGGATTCAGTAGATGTACCCTATAGTATATTAAATTATAAAGAGACTTCTTATCCAGCTCCCTTAAGTCGTTTGCATATATCTCAAGTCCTAATTCCTTGTAATATTCTTGTTGGATACTTCTCTTGACCTTTCCTGTAATACTGCTTCTATTAGTTTTCTTGTCCAGCAGAAAGCAGAAATTATCAATATAACTCATATCATAAAAAAGCATTGAGCGTAAAGCATCTTCTCCAATAACCATTATTTGATTCCCAAAATACTTGTACATTTTCTTTGGATTTAATACTTTATGCCCAAATTCAATTGCTCCTGCAACAATTTCCTGTTCCCCGCTCAAAAAGTCAATTGTATCCAACTGAAACTTACTGCTTTTATCGTATAGAATGATGCACTCCCCTGCCTGAATTGAAAATGAGATTTTGTTCAGATAGCTGGTGCTTATATTGTGAAAATATATGGTATCTTTTTTATCAGTATCTTCAGTTGAAGGCTGGGTGTCTTCAAAGGAAATAATGTAGGGCAGTACCTTTTCGTCTGCTATTTCCTTTTTCTCCAGCATTTTTATTACTTTGCCGTCTTGCATGAATGCAACTCTGTCACATATGGGAAAGATTTCTTCATGATGATTGCCAATAAGCAATATGGAATAATTCTTTTTAGCCATTTTTACAAGCAGTTTCTTAAAATTCAGAAAATCATCAGAGCTCAAAATATTACTTAAGTCATTGACTATAATCAACTTTACCCCTTGTATTACAGCTTTTAAAACTTCTGCTATGCACCTTTCGTATTCTGTCAAATCCAGGCATACGGCTTCAGGGTCCAGAGATACTCCCAGCTCTTTGAGCAGCTGCTTCAGCTGTATTCCCAGAACCCTTCTGTTGACAATATACTTTTTGAAGCTCTTTCTCAGGACAAATACATTGTCTATTACCGTCAGGTCATTTACCAGCTTGCTTTCCTGAGCTATGACATACACCTTGTTACTGGAACCGTCACTGTAATGATAGCTGTTTACCAGCAAATTGGCGAAATAAATCCGTCCAAACTTGATGGGGGTATTTTTACACATGAGATTGACCAGTACCTCCTTACCATAGTCATTCATCCCAATAAGACCCGTAATCTCCCCTTGAAACATATGGAGATTGAAATTGTCCAGATTGGTTGTATCCGCATCTTCACTTATAACATTTTCCATTCGAAGTATTTCTTTTTTCATACTCTCATTCCTTCATGATAATTAACATAATCTGTCCCAACTAAAATTCTACCAGACCTCCCGCTGAGAAAACAGTGGTATATTTTATTTTATTTCATTATACGAAAAAGTACCCTGACAGAAAAACACAGCATATTTTTCCGTGTCTTTCCATCAGGGTACTGATTCCTCATTATCCCTTATTTTTCTTTATCCCGCCAGCATGATACTACCTGTATAATACTATCAGCATATTATACCTGCACAGGATATTGGCTACTGCCTGGACAGCAGGTTGTACAGCACCTGTGCCAGCTGCGCCCTTGTGGTTGTGCTTGCAGGGGTGAGCTGTCCTGCATTTCCTTCCATTGTTCCGGCCTCAACAAAGTATGTCATGGCCTCCTTTGCGTAGGCCGCAATCCTGCCCGCGTCCTCATAGCTTGAAAGCGTTTTGCCGGAATGGCCCTGGGGCAGCTCTCCTATTGCTTTTAATGCATT
>JAEXFI010000030.1 GCA_023400235.1 Bacillota bacterium | reverse complement strand
GCCTTATCCGTTGCTTTTCCACAGCCTACCAGCAAGGTACCCACCATTGCTGCACATAATAATGCGCTAAGTAACTTTCTTTTCATTGCGTGACCTCCTAAAAATTATAAGTTTTACTTCTATGAATTAAGCTTTTAGCTTAAGTCCGATTTTACTGCCGCTTTCTTTTTTCTTTCTGGGCTTTCCTGAACGAACTACTACGTCAAGCAATACTGAAACCACTACGATAATACCGATAACAATGTTTCTTATAGCAACCGGCGCTCCCGCAAACTGCAAACCATTTTGCAATACGCCCCATATGGCGGCACCTATTACAGTTCCAAGGAGAATACCCTGCCCTCCCAGCGTACTTACTCCGCCTATGACTGAGGCAGCAACCGCATACATTTCGTACATATTACCTGCATCCATGGTACCCATGCCTGATGTGGCGCAAATAATCAAACCAACTACCGCTGCACAAAATGCACTTACCATGTAGGCCTTTATTGTAGTTCCCACGACACTTACCCCGGATAGCTTGGAGGCTTCAATATTACTGCCCACAGCATATATGTGACGGCCGGTACGCGTTCTGCTGAGCACAAAGTTAAATATGGCCCAGAGTATGATTGCAATCCAGATTGTATTGTACAGGCCAAGAGTTTTACCATAATAGAAAACATCTCTGAAAGTTGTTGCGCCCTCCCCAATAGAGTCCGTATTGTAATTGTTATTTACTATCTGTGCTATACCTCTTGAAATCGTCATAGTACCCAAAGTAGCTATAAACGGCGGCAATTTGCACTTTGCAACCAATTGGCCATTAATAAGACCCACAACCAAACAGCAAACTATTGTAATCATCACAGCCACCCAGGGATTAACACCCTTGGTCATTAAGGTGGCGGAAATCATACAGCTCATACCCACCACAGAGCCAATGGATAAGTCGATATTTCCTGTAATCAGTACAAAGGATTGTCCGATACCGATCAAAACTATTGGAGCAATTTGCCTTAATAAGTTGCCTACGTTTTTTGAGGATGCAAATGTCGGATTTAAAAAGCTAAAAACGATACAAAGCACCACTAATCCAACTGTTACCGTAAGCACCTGTCCTATGCCCCTAATGGACATTATTTTTTTGAAATAACCTTGCTTTATTCCCTTTCCCATTCTCTCCATCTCCTTTGGGCTCAAGTGTTCTAAGCCCCAATGTCATCAGTTTTTTTATCAAATTTAGTTGCATACTTCAGTATTGAATCTTGTGTGGCTTCACTTGTGGGCATCTCACCCGTTACCTTCCCATCGCACATTACAATGATTCTGTCTGATATTCCCATAACCTCCGGCATTTCAGAGGAAACAAACAATACTCCGATGCCCTGTTCCTTCAGCTCATTCATAAGGTTATATATTTCAACCTTTGCAGCAACGTCAATACCTCTTGTGGGTTCATCAAATATTACAACCCTGGAGTTCCTTGCCAGCCACTTTCCAACTACTACCTTTTGCTGATTTCCTCCTGAAAGACTTCCAGCATTAACTTCAGTGTTTGGAAGTTTTATTTTTAAATCACTGACTGCTTTATCCGACATGATTTTTTCTTTCTTTCTGTCAACAATGCTAAGTGAATTACATAACATATCCAAATTGGGGAGACTTATATTATCTCTGACACTAAGTTTCGTACACAGACCATCTTTTTTACGGTCTTCGGGCGCAAGCACAATCCCGGCTTTAATAGCATCCATGGGTTTATTGATTGTTATTGCTTTGCCATCCAGGATTATCTCACCGGATTCTTTGGGGTCTATACCAAAAATTGCTCTTGTGGTTTCTGTTCTTCCTGCTCCCATTAAGCCCGCTATACCTACAATCTCACCCTCATACAGTTCAAGATTTACATTCCTCACCATCTTGCCGGCATTCAGATTCTTAACCTCCAGAATCTTTTTGCCTTTTTTGCAGCTAACCCTTGGGAATTTTTCTTTTATTTCACGTCCAACCATATTTGCAATAATTTCTTCAAGAGTTGTGGAGGCATAATCCATACTTTTGATAAATTGTCCGTCCCGCAATATTGTGACTCTGTCTATAATGTGCTCCAGCTCCTCAAGCCGATGAGAGATGTATACAATTCCGCAGCCTTCCGATTTAATCTTTTTAATAATTAAGAATAAATCGTCTATCTCTTTGGAAGTAAGTGCACTGGTGGGCTCATCCATAATAAGCACCTTTGCATTTGTAGACAGGGCCTTTGCTATTTCTACCATCTGCTGTTTTGATACAGCCAAATCTCCCACAATGGTATCGGGACTTATGTCAATATTTAATTTATCTAATATTTTTTTGGCCTGTTTTTCCATTTCCCTGTTTGACAGAACCCCGGATTTTGTTATTTCTCTTCCCAGAAAAATGTTCTCAGCAACTGACAGGTGGGCGCACATATTCAGCTCTTGATGAATAATTGCCACACCTAATTCCTGGGCCTTCTTGGGATTCATCTCATCCACTTCCCGGCCAAAAATCTTCATGGTACCAGAGTCTTTTGCGAAGACACCGCTAAGAATTTTCATCAGGGTGGACTTTCCTGCTCCGTTTTCACCAAGTAATGCCAGTATCTCTCCCGATTTGAGATTAAAACTTACATTATTAAGTGCTAAAACGCCTGGGAACCTCTTAGATACACCACTTAATTCAACGATATACTCTTCCATCCATTTCACCTTTCTTATCTGTTTCGCAAATGTGAAAATGCTTGTGCGCTTTGAGCCACTTTTTCCTTTTGAGTAAGTCCATATTCGGGAAATGAGCCGGCATTTGGTATTTATTTTGGAAATCTCTTGTTAATCAGCCTCTTACAGGGTTTTTAGGCAATAGGAATACACACCCGTACCCCTAAGAAGTAAGGTTTGTTAACATAAACACTGCCTGACCTTGACGTCCGACATGCCTCTCTCTTGTCAAGAGATTTCAATATAAACAATGCTCTAAAATTCAGACCGGACAGGTGAATCTTACTATACCTGAAATGCGGCTCCTTGAAGCCATATTCACAAATGCTTTATGAACTGTTTATAGAACGAGTATAGCACACGAAACACTGCAATTATAGGGGCGTTTGTTTGGAATAGGGGGGATATCCTTTGGGAATTACCCTGCTGCTTGTAAAACATGAATTCTATTCCTTTATGATGGGCAAAGTTATCTCTACATCAGTTCCCACATTTGGAGTAGAATAAATGTATATTCCATATTCCTCGCCAAAAATAAGCTTGATACGGTTATTTACATTAATAATCGCTATACCTCCCTTTTTATCTTTTTTAGGCTCCATATCATCCAGGAAGTTTGTCAAGAGCTTATTATTGAGCTTGTCCAGAGCTTCTTTTTCCATGCCCATGCCATCGTCGGAAATTCTTATAATAAGCCGGTCGGTGGTATAATCTATATGTATTCTCAAATTTCCTTTTCCAACTTTCCTCTCGATGCCATGGAAAATGGAATTTTCTACAATTGGCTGCAAAATAAGCTTAGGCAGCTTTAAGTTTAAAACCGACAAATCATCATCCTCATCGTCGTAATCTATGCTTAAGCTCAATTTATCTCCAAAGCGATACTGCTGTATAATATAGTAGTTTTCGATATTGGATAATTCATCCTCCAAGGTCACCAAATGGTCTACATTTGATATTGTGTATCTGAAAAAGGTAGCCAGCGCCTCGGTCATGGACGCAACTCCGTCCATCCCTGCACAAAGCGCCTCACTGCGTATTCCTTCCAGGGTGTTATATAAAAAATGCGGATTTATTTGGTTTTGCAGGGCTAAATACTGGGCCTGTTTTTTAGATACATTTAAAAGTGCAGTCTTGTCAAGTCTTTCTGAGAGTAATTCCAACACCTTATTTACCGTCTTGCTCACATTAATGTTCTGCTCAAAGAATTCATCCACCAGATAGCCTTCAGTATACAGCTGCATCAGCTTTTCCATTTGCCGGTATCTGAGGTATACCGTTATATATCCCGTATATGTGATAAGTAAAAATGCTACGGCAGTCAAAAAGAATATTACCTTATAGCTGGGAATAGTAATGGCAGCAATACCAACAAGCACTATAAGGAGGATGATAAATACCATTATCATCCACACCCATTTTTTAATATTATCAAGTAGAAAGCTTCTATCCTTCCTCATACTAACCTCACATCTACGCGCCTAGCGCGTACACAAATAGTAATGAAAGGCACGCAGTGGCTTTCGCTGCTTGAAAGTCACTTTGATACACAACATGTATCTTTCAAGCTATCCTCACATCTACGCGCCCAGCGCGTACACAAATAGTAATGAAAGGCACGCAGTGGCTTTCGCTGCTTGAAAGTCACTTTGATACACAACATGTATCTTTCAAGCTATTACCTTTAGGAATATATCTTCCTATATTCGTTTGGTTTCAAATTTGTATACTTGGCAAAGCTTTTTGAGAAATGCTTTGTATCATTATAGCCAACTTCTTCACATATTGTTGCAACATTCAGATTTGATTCCTTTAACAGTTCCTTTGCACGTTCCATACGTACACTTGTCAGATATTCAGAAAATGTAGTGTTCGTTTCCTTTTTGAACAAGGAACTGAAATAAGTGGCGTTAAACCCCACATAGTCACTTACTATTTCCAGCGTTATAGGCTCCTTGTAGTGAGCCTTGATGTATTGCTTGGCCTCACGGATGGGCTTGTTGTCCTCCTGCTGCTTGTCTGCTATTACCTGATTGAAGGATTTTATTATTGTACTGGAAAGTGACGAGAAAACCTCCTCCATAGAGCCGAAATTTTCTATATTAAAGCTGAAATTTTCAAAAAAGTCATCAGCATTCCTGATTGCAAATTTATTTTGCCTTAAATAAAACAGATAAAAGTTCATGGCTTCTTTTGCCATCTGGATAACCTCATGACCAGTAGTGGACTCTCTGCTTTTAAGACTTTTTTCCAAATATGCAAATGCTTCCTTGAGCTGATTCTCCTCCAGCCTTTCAAGTGCATCAAGGAGCTTTCTGTTAAACTCTGTGAAGGTGGAGCTGTCGGCCAATTCACTTGAGGACATCTCCGCTCCCTCTATAACCTTGTTGACACCGATTATAAGCCTTTGCTCTATTGCCCACATTGCAGTCTTCATGGATGAGAAAAACCCGCGTATTGTGTTTTTGGGAATACCGGCTCCAATAGTTATCTTAATATCCTCTATAATATCTTTTTGCAGTAAAAGTTCGTCCAATAAGGATTTGAGCGTGCGCCGGACGGCCTTTTTATTCTCTTCACTGCAATTGAGCACAATATAGCAAAAATTATTTTCAAATACGCTTTCTATGTCATAGCAATATTCATCCAGTTTTTTATGAATGGTCTGTTGTACCTTGTCCTTGATATATTCAGCATTGCTCTGAGAGTATGTATCCACACCGTCAATCTTAATGAGCACCACCTGAAAAAAGCCTATGCAAAAGTTATAGTGGTACTTGTCATTAATACCTTCAATGCTCATTTTGGCCTCTGCTGAGACTCGCTTAAACAATATATCGGTAAAAAATGCACTCCTTAGTCGATCCAGGTTGTTTTTTATTGAGATACGATACTTTTCTTCACTGGATAGACTTTCCGTGCGCTTTAAATACTCCTCCCTCATTAAGGAAAGAGTATCCATAATCTCTGATTTTTTTATGGGTTTAAGCAGGTAATCCTTTACACCGTATTTAATGGCATTTTGAGCATATTCAAAGTGACGGTATCCACTTATAATAATAAAATTTAAGTTCTTCCGTATTTCTTTGGCACGACGGATCATTTCCAGGCCATCATACCCAGGCATGCGAATATCCGTAATTACCACATCCGGTTTAAATTTTTCTATGGCTTCCAGGGCTTCAATTCCGTTATGCACGATAGAAACCACTTCCATATCTAAATTTTCCCAGTCCACTAATTTGTAAATAAGCTGGCAAACTTTATCTTCATCATCTGCAATAATAACTCTCATACTATGCCTTTCTTTTCGCATACATGCATACTCCGTTTTGGCAAGCAACTAATAAGTATTTACCCTGCATTATGTTTTATATTAATGAAGTGAAGCAAAGGACTTTATTTCAGTTTCCATGTATTCAATATAACCTATTTTTAAGGAATTTTAAAGTGATTTTTTATGTAAACATATTTTTCTAGTCCGTCGTAAACCTGTCAAGCTCACAGTTCAGTGCTACAGACAGGTTCTCCAGCTGGCTTGAAAGGTTTGAAAGCTCCTCTGCCGCTGCGAACTGCAGTTTTATAGCATGAGTATACCACCCCTGACAATCTAATTGTAGGGGCGGTTGTTTGGAATAGGGGGGATATCCTTTGGGTGTTAGTTACTTATGCCGGCTTTTATCATATGGAATAATACGCTCTCCGCCTGAACTTATACAACAAAGTACCCTGACAGAAAAACACCGCAGCTCTTTTACGTGTCTTTCCATCAGGGTACTGATTCCTTATTTTCCCTTATTTTTCTTTATCCCGCCAGCATGATACTACCTGCATATTACTATCAGCGTATTATACCTGCACAGGATATTGGCTACTGCCTGGACAGCAGGTTGTACAGCACCTGTGCCAGCTGCGCCCTTGTGGTTGTGCTTGCAGGGGTGAGCTGTCCTGCATTTCCTTCCATGATTCCGGCCTCAACAAAGTATGTCATGGCCTCCTTTGCGTAGGCCGCAATCCTGCCCGCGTCCTCATAGCTTGAAAGCGTTTTGCCGGAATGGCCCTGGGGCAGCTCTCCTATTGCTTTTAATGCATT
>JAEXFI010000029.1 GCA_023400235.1 Bacillota bacterium | reverse complement strand
CGGGAAAGTAAGTCTCTGCCAGATTTATATCAAGCCTTCTGTGTTAATAGCACGAAGGCTTGTTTTATTTTTATATGACATTAGCACAACGGCCTTTTACCCCATGCATGACAGCTTGGGGTTTTTTTGCGAATAAATATAAATTTTATATAAATTGTGTGTGCTTAAGGTCTAAGGTTGAAAGTCCAGGGGATAATTTTTCGTATTCAGTAATATATTCCATTAGATGACTTTAATAGCTTGCAAGAATTTTAAAGTTAGCTTAATCTCACTTTAAGAGGATATTTGTCAGATACTGCAAAAAACATAATTATTTGCATTTTTATCTGAAAAGGCTGTTAAACACTCATTTAATTTTACTTATAAGCAGTGGACTTTACAGGCTATATGCAAAGAATTATAGTAAGTTTGGTTAACATAAACTAGAAAATAAAAAATACTTCAATGAAGCAATTGCGTTTAGAAGAATATAATTATTTATAAAACCATTCACATATGACAGTAAAATTTTTTAAGCTGAAATTTAGTTTTGCTTAAGTTTTATGCAGCTTATATTAGCAGGAATACCTGTACCAGAAAAATTATGATACAAGGACATTTCAGCAAGTATGCAAAACCTGTAAATCAGACAAAAGATTAGCTTATGGACTATTATAACTATGAAAAAAATGTTAATACTTAAGCTGGATGATTCATCACCGGATAACAGCCACCCATGCACGCAGTTATGTTATAGGAGTTAGTAAATCATATATAAATTGACTAATATACAAACTTATTAAAAATCGATGAGGAGTGCAAGATAAATTTGGTAATAGTGACTAAACATGTTGATAAATGTGTTCTATTATGTTAATATAAAAAATACCACGAGATACAAAATAAGGCATAATAGAAAATAATCAGAATATATACAAAACATCGTAAGATATGACTAATTTTTTGTGACTATTTAATCATTTACAGAATTGCTAAAAAACTAAATAATATTAATGAGGTGATTTGCGTTGGATACAGCTCAGAGAGAAATAGAAGATATCCTTCTGGAAGAGGGCATTATAAAGATATCCCAGTTAAAAGAAGCCTGGAGTCTTAATGCCTCTGCAAACAAGCCGATTCTTGAGGTTTTGCTTGAAAATGGCGTGATAACCGAAAAACAGGCACTACTTGCCAAAGCAAAAAATATGAATATGGAGTTTGTAGATCTGGAAGATATGGATTTGGGAGACTTGAGCCTTCAAAAATCTATTCCTGAGACCATTGCAAGAAAACATTGCGCTATACCCTATAAGTTGGATGGCAACAGCCTGTTTGTGGCAATGAAGGATCCTGATGATCTTTATGCATTGGATGATTTGGCACTATGTACAAAATACCAGGTACATACGGTTATAGGCGCAGAGAAAGATATTGAAAACCTCATTGAAAAGGCATTTAAAAAGGAAATCAAAAAGGAAAAAAATGATGTTTTCAAAGAACTTCGACTAACTGAGGAGGACTTGGCAGATCTGGACAAAGCAAAAATCCAGAAAATATTAGATGCCCAAAACAGAGGCAATTCTCCCATATTTAAAAGTCAGCTGGGCGGGCTCCTGGTAAACAGCGGGGTGCTGTCGGAGGAAAAACTAGAAGAAGCCCTGCAGATACAGGCCGACAAGGGCGGAAAATTAGGTGAAATCCTTGTTAAAGAGAACTTCATTGAGGAGCATGTTTTATTTAAGTTTCTTGAAGTTCAATTGAATACCTCCTTTATAGATTTGAAGGAGATAGATATCCCTGCTGAAACGATAAACCTGGTAAAGGAAAACTTATCAAGAAGATATAAACTTATTCCTGTAGAGCACGATGGAGACAATCTTAAAGTCGCAATGGCTGACCCATCAGATGTATTTGCACTTGATGACCTGAGACTGCTGACAGGCATGGAAATCATACCCTTGCTTGCAAAAGAAGAATACATATCTGAAAAAATAGACCAATACTACGAGAAACCAATTATACCAGAGCCTGAAGTGGCCCTGGAAGCTCCTGAAGAGAACTTCTTTGCCGATAAAAAGAAAGAATTCTTCAATACCGATCTGGATGAAGAAATGAAGAAGGTAAATGAAGAAATCGCAGTTGAAATTAATACTGTACAACAGGAAGAGGATTTAAATGACTTAAGCGATGTAGCCAATGCTCCTATTGTTAAAATGGTCAACATTATTTTTCAAAAGGCTATTGCGCAAAGGGCAAGTGACATACATATAGAGCCCTATGAGGATTGCATAGTCATCCGCTACAGGGTGGACGGACAATTACTTGAAATAATGAAGCATGATAAGAAGATTATGTCCTCCATGGTTGCCAGAATAAAAATAATCAGTGCTCTTAATATTGCGGAAAAGAGGATACCTCAAGATGGAAGGATAACTATTACCGTAAATAAAAAGAATTACGACATGCGTGTTTCCATACTTCCTACAGTACATGGTGAAAAAGTGGTTATCAGAATTGCAGACAAGGACGCATTTAATGTTTCCAAGGCTGATTTGGGACTAATGGATGATGATATGCAGAATTTTAACGACATTATGGATAACCCCCATGGAATAGTACTTGTAACAGGTCCAACGGGAAGCGGAAAATCAACTACCCTATATACAGCATTGCGAGAACTGAGCAAGCCAAATGTAAATATCCTTACGGTAGAAGACCCGGTTGAATGTGCCATCAGAGGCATAAACCAGGTGCAGGTCAATTCAAAAGCAGGGCTGACTTTTGGCTCCGCATTGAGAGCCTTTCTCCGACAGGATCCTGACATAATAATGGTGGGAGAGATCCGGGACGGGGAAACTGCGGAAATAGCCACAAGAGCGGCTATCACAGGGCATCTGGTCTTGAGTACTCTTCATACCAACGATGCTGCAAGTTCAATAACCAGAATAATTGATATGGGTATAGAGCCTTTTGTCATTTCATCATCAATTGTAGGAGTTATTGCACAGCGATTGGTAAGACGCTTATGTCCTGCATGTAAGGCAGAGCATGTACCTGATGAAAATGAAAAGGCCATGTTAAAACTTGAAACGGATGAGGAGGTAAAAATCTATCGGCCAACGGGCTGCAATGAATGTAACAATTCAGGCTACAAAGGGAGAATAGCAATATATGAGATAATGAATATCACCAGAAAGCACAGGGACATGATAGCAAAGCACTGCACATCCGACGAACTGAAGGAGCTTTCAATAGGCCTTGGAATGCATACCTTAAGAGACAGCTGCATCAGACGGGTTAAGGAAGGCACGACTTCCATGGATGAAATGTTAAGGGTGACATACAGCAAGGATTGAATCAGATAATCGGTTAAGGTGGTAATAATGGATTTAAATGAGATTTTAATGGAGTGTTTCCAAAGAAAAGCTTCCGATGTACATATAACAGCGGGTATTCCCATTGTTTTCAGAGTTCACGGAGAGCTTGTATACAGGGATGACCAGGTGCTGACTCCCAGGGTGTGCCAGGAGCTTGCAAAACAGTGTATAGGTGATGAAGCCTATGAACTTTTTATCAACAGCGGTGAAATGGATACTTCCTACGCTATTCCAAGCTCAGGAAGGTTCAGGGTGAATTTATATAAGCAGCGGGGAACTGTAGCAATGGCATTTCGTAGTATTGCATTCGAAATCCCAAGAATTGAGACGCTGGGACTTCCTCCGGTGGTTTACCAGTTTGCAGCTAAGCAAAGAGGGCTGGTATTGGTAACAGGGCCTACCGGAAGCGGTAAATCCACATCGCTGGCGGCTATGGTGGATTATATAAATTCAAATAGAAGGTGCCATATCCTCACAATAGAAGACCCAATAGAATATATGCACAAGCATAACAGAAGTGTAGTCAACCAGAGAGAAATAGGCAATGATACGGTTTCATATACAAAAGCATTGAGGGCGGCCTTAAGAGAGGACCCCGACGTAATTCTGATAGGAGAAATGCGTGACCTTGAAACAATATCCATAGCCTTGACAGCCGCCGAAACAGGACATCTGGTTTTTTCAACGCTTCATACGGTGGGTGCGGCTAAAACCATTGACAGAATTGTGGATGTATTTCCGCCGCATCAGCAGCCACAGGTAAGGAATCAGCTATCAACGGTTTTGCAGGGAATAATTTCGCAGCAGCTGATTGTCAACAAGGATGGAAGAGGACGGTCGGTTGCAACTGAAGTAATGACATTGACTTCTGCAACGGCGAATTTAATCAGAGAAGCAAAAACACCACAGATAAACAGTTGTATATATAACGGAGCACAGTTTGGTATGCATTCTATGGATACCAGCATAGCGAAATTATATAAGGCTGGGAAGATAAGTTATGAATCAGCTTGTGAGGTTGCAATTGATATTGATAATCTGAAAAGATTATTGGTTTAAAAAACCGGTAGGGGGGATAGAAATGGCATTTTCATTTTTTAGCAACTACTTTTTGACTATCGACATAGGGTTTAAATTAATTAAGGTATTGCAGATAAGAAAAAAAGAAAATGATGCGATAGAGGTTGTCAATTTTGGCATCGGAAATACGCCCAAGGATTGTATAAAAAATGGTGCGATAAAGAATAAGTCTCGCGTAATAGATGAGATCAAGCGCTTGATGCAGGATAACAACATTACTGCAAAGGAAGCGAAAATTGTAATGTCAGGCACCAATATCATTACAAGGATAATCATGATTGATGACGTGCCTGAGGATGAGGTTGGGGATAAGGTAATGCGGGAAATCGAAAGCTTTATGCCCATAAATATTGAGGAACACAGTGTTGACTATAAAATCCTTGATTATGTTTATAAGGGGGGCCTTAAGAAGCGCAGGATTTTTGTCACTGCAGTTAAGAAAAGTATTATCAGCAGCTATGTTGACATATTGAACAGTCTTAACTTGAAGCCTATTTCAGTGGATACGCCTGCCAACAGCATAGCTAAGCTTTTTCACAAGGAAATAAGGCTCAAGGATCTGGATGACAGAATACGGGTGCAGCGGAATCAAAGTTTTGATTCCGGAACTGTTGCAGTCCTGGACTTTGGCTCGGAGACTACCATAGTAAATATATTGAAAAACAAGGTCATAGAATTCAACAGGGTCATACTTATCGGGAGCAGTAATATCGATAAGGAGATTTTTGAGAAAATTATAACCGATAAGGTAAAGAGTGATTTTGCCGAGCAGTACAAAAAGAAATACGGCATTGTGCTAAAGAGAGATTTTAATAACGATCTGGAGTGGCATTGCAGCGAAACCACCAAGGTGGTTGTAAATGATATTATCAAGAACATCAACACCTGCTTTGATTTCTATACGGCCAGGTGCGGAGGAGAAAAAATAACCAGGATCCTCATAACAGGCGGAGGCTCACAGCTGCCAAACCTCAGAGAGTACCTGGAGAGTATTTTCAAGGTTCCATGCTATGCCACCAACTCCATTGATATTCCGGGAGTTGAATTCTCAGTCAACCTTGATATAAATAGAATCAACTATCTGACCAATGCACTTGGAATTGCCCTGTAACTGATTTTAACCAGACTAGAGCCATAGAACTGTTTTTTATCAGAGGAGGGTAATATGCCAATATATGAGTTTAAGGCCAAAAACTTTGAGGATAAGATTTTAGAAGGAAGAAGCAAATTCAGCAGCAGGGAGAGCCTGGCGGAGCAGTTGGAATTAAAGGGCTACATACTGGTGGAGGCAAAGGAGCTGAACGCCTTTACCGACATCTCACAGATAGCCATATTCAAGCAAAGGGTAAAGGTAAAGGACCTTGCAATATTCTGCAGGCAGTTTGCCATAATACTTGAGGCCGGAGTTCCAATTGCCACGGCGCTGGATGTTTTGAAGGAGCAAACCTCAAATATAACTTTGAGGGATTGCATTTCAGATATTTATGAAGATATACAAAAGGGAATAGCACTGTCGGTGTCCATGAAAAAGCACGACAACCTTTTTCCCGAAATACTGATATACATGGTTGAATCAGGCGAGCTCAGCGGTATGCTGGATAAAACCTTCTCCAGAATGGCTGAACACTTTGAAAAGGAAAATAAGCTGCATCATAAGATAAAAAGTGCCATGACTTATCCGGCCATAGTGCTTTTGGTGGCTGTAGCGGTAATATTTGTGCTCATGGTCAAGGTAGTACCTTCCTTTTCCAGTATTTTAGGCGGCTTTGGAGTGGAAATGCCCATATTTACCAGAATACTCATTAGCATTAGTACATTTTTTCAGAGCTTCTGGTGGCTGATTATAGGCGGCTTGGTGGCGGCGGTTGCAGGTATATCCCGCTATCGGAAGACCAACAGCGGACGGCATTTTTTTGGGGGCCTGGCTATAAGGCTGCCCATCCTGAAGCAGGTCACCAGGAATGTTATAACTGCCCGCTTTACAAGGACCATGGGCACGCTGATGGCATCAGGAGTGCTTATAATACAGGCCCTGGAGGTTGTACGAAAGCTTTTGGGCAATATAATAATTGAAGAGAAAATTGATTCTGTCATAGAAGATATAAAGCAGGGCAAGGGCTTGTCCCAACCCCTTGCGGCAATGAAGTATTTTCCTCCCATGATGGTTTCCATGATACGTATCGGAGAAGAATCGGGAAACCTGGACTATTCACTTGACAAAGCTGCAGATTTCTTCGACGAGGAGGTTGAAACCTCCGTACAGCAGCTAACCTCACTAATCGAACCCATCATTGTAATATTTCTTGCATTAATCGTCGCTTTCGTAATATTAAGCATTCTCTACCCCATGATGAGTATGTATCAGAACATGGCATAAGCTGGAAGGCCATACTTTCTTTTTTTGCTAATGTTACTTCACATTTCTATTTTTGCATAAAATGCTGTTGGTCAAGGCCAATCGCTTTTTATAATACCTGAGTAAAAATAACAGAAAGGAGTAAACATTATGAAGGTTACAGAATTGACAAAGACGAGTGAAATAGAAGGAGGTGAAAGAATGAAAAGACTTATTAAGAATAATAAGGGCTTCTCGCTGGTTGAGCTTCTGATTGTTATAGCAATAATGGGTGTTCTGGCGGTAATAGCTTTCAATATGTTCGGGGGAGTTCTCAATAACAGCAAGCAGAGAGCGGATGAGCAGCAGGCGCAAAATATTGGAAAGGCACTACTTACATATTGTATTGATTCAGGAGACTGGAAGATGAATAAGGGTGTTACGTCATCAACAGCTATTACTTTAAATTCAACAATGCATGCTGATACACTGGTTATGGCTTTAATGGATACGATAAAAGTCGGAGGTAAAAATTATGGACCATATTTGACAAGAAAGGATCCAGATAAGACTATTGCTGAAAACCTAGGTGCATTTTTACCTCAATACAATCCATCTAGCGGAGGAACCAATGAAAGCTGGAAAATTGATATATATCCAACTGACCAGAATGTAAAGTGTTCACCAACTACTACAGGTGCCTCAATAGTTGTTCATTAAAAAATTAATTAAGTATCCAATAATACTCGGAGCTAACGTAACAACAGCTATGGGTATTATTGGAGCTTAATTCATACCACCTATTTAATAGGGATATTATTTGAAAGCCGGTGGTTATCATGAAAACCTCAAACAACAAGGGATTTGCTCTTGTAGAAATGATTATCGTAATAGCCTTGATAGCTATTGTGCTGCCCCTTATATTTCAGTTATATATGTTCGGGCAGGAGACCTTTTCATATAATACCAGATTGATTGCCCAGCAGTACACTGTTACCAATGTGCTTTCTCATATAAGAGGAGATGTGCAGGAGGCTGCCTCAGTAGATGCCTCGGAGGAACGCTCCGGCGACCAGAGGACAGTCACGCTGAAGCTGGGGTATTATGATGGCGGTACACCTGCGTCTATTACAAAAGTCAGGTATTGGAGAATAAAAGGCACGGTGGGCGGAGAAGGAATACTTGAATGCAGCGGAGAAAAAAATATTGCCGATATCCTGGGTCCTGGTGATTATGCCGAGGTAGTCACAGGCCTGGAGATGGATAAATGTAATTTTGAACGGAGAGTAGACTCAATTCCGGACCGGGATAGGCTGTCAATACAGGTCAAGCCTTTAGAAACAATTACCGGCAAAGGAGCAGCAAAAAACATGAGAGAGCCAATAATGACAGAGATATCTGTATTATATAAAGAAAATTTGGATTAGCTAAGGCAGAGGTAATATCCTTGGCCAGATGCCATCAAAAATGCGGAGGTTAAAATGAAGGATATAAATTTAATGCCTGAGGAGGTCAAGCCTGCGCCTGCTCCAAAGGCTAAAAGCTCAAAAAAGGGCAGCATTCCTGTAAAGGCTGTAGTTATTGTCGTAGTGTCTCTGGTTTTTGTTGTGGGAAGTATCCTGAGCCCCAAGATTTATGTAAAAGCTCTTGAAAGCCAAACTTCCGCATTGCAGGCGGAAATTGAAAGTGACAAATACAAGGAGGTCAAGACGGTCAATCAGCAGATTGCTGAAGCGCAGTCGAATATTTCCAGCAAAAAAGAGGTTATTGGCAGCATTACCTCAAGTCCCCTGCTGACTACCGACATTATTAACTTTGCCCGGCAGGCGGCTCCCGAAGGAGTGACAATTGACAGCCTGCAGTGCGGTGAAAAAGGCCTTTCCATAGAAGGCATAGCAAAAGGCAGCACGGCTGTGGCCGAATACATATCAAATCTCACCCGTTTAAACGCATTTGCCGACTATTCCTCCAAAGCTAACTTCAGTTACGATAAAGCCAATGTAAAGCTTGCGTTTAAAATAGAATTGAGCCAAACCAACCAGGGGGTATAGCCATGAATTTTAAGCTAAAAAGAAATGAGATAATTCTGATTAGTATTCTGGGAGTATTAATATATGCATTCATTTTCTACAAATTCATATGGATACCAGTAGTGCCTGAGATAGGGGAGCAAAAGGATCAGATTTCACAATTGAAGTTGCAAAAACAAGGCCTGGATACCGATCTTATGAACCTTGAAATGAAGAGGAGTGAACTTAAGTCAAAACAGGCCGGAAATGAAAGACTTGCAGGCTATCTGAGCAACGAAGCCAATGTTACCGATTGCATAGAATACATGGATAAGCTTACCAATGTGGTTGGAAGTGAGATAACAGGTGTTAATATAGCTTCACCCGAAAAAAAGGAAGTTAACCAATCAGCTTATTATGAAATAAAAATAGAGTTCAGTACCAAAGCCAGCCTGGACAAAATCATGGATATGGTGGGGTATATTGAGAACAGCTCAAGAGTAATGAAGATAAACTCCTTCAAATTGACAAAGGAAAAAGAAGACAATACAAAAACCACCTCAGAAAGTGCAGTTGCTACAATACCGTCAGCTAAAAATTTTGTTGCAGCCTTGAATATCAGCATGTTTGCACTGAACCTGGAAGCTGCAGACAAGCTTTATGAGTATGGCAGACACAAATTCAACCGTTTCGATTATGGAGCAGAAGCTGCCTTCGGAGCGTCAATTTCGGGAGTGGAGGGGTTGACACAGACTGCCGCAAATTCAACTACATCAAATGTTTCTGATTCAAAGGATTTCGAAATAAAGCTGAACAGTTTTTTTGCTGCAGGGGATAATTTCATTGTATTTGGCCCTAACAGGTCAAAAGAAGGGCTTTCTCTTAAAACAAACAAATATCTGACTATGGATATGAGCATTGAGAAAAACTCGTATAGTATAAGTGTTTCGGATGCCTCGGGTAAAAGCAGGAAAATGAGCGGAACTGTTCCTGACCGGGATATGAACCTGTATATCAATGTTCAGCTTTCAAACGCTGTGGAAAAAGATGGCTTGAATTTAAAGCTAAAGATAAGAAACAATTCAGGCAATAACCTTAATATCACATCTGTGGACACCTCCGACAGGGTAAAGCTTTATGACCGGCAGGGAAAAGGCATGGATAACGGGAGCAGTGAAGAAAAAGTGACCATAAAGTAATAATAAGGTGGAGATATGTTTAAATTTTTAAGAAATAATAAGGGAATGACCATAACTGAGATAATTACCGCACTTGCTGTATTGGGGATAATATCTATCCCTCTTATGGCGGTTTTCTCCAACTCGGTAATGCTGACTAAAATGACCGGCAACCAGTTGGAGATAAACGCTGTAATGCAGATAGCCAAAGCCCAGGTGGTCCACTCTGTTAAGAACGATGTCGGCCTGAGGGATTTCAGCGATCCCGAAAGTGATCATAAGATTTATCTTAATCCTTCCGGGCCAACGCCTGATGCAATATATGACCACGCAGGAAATGAGACTGTCGCATTCTTGCAGCTGGAAGGACCGGGTCTGGACAGCAGCAGTGCCTTAAAGCAAAAGTACAAGTATAAGGTAAGGTATGAGGCTATGGAGTCCCCGGATATAGTCCGGCTGACCATTAAGTTGTATACAGCTCAGGAGAAATTCCTCAGTGAGTTGAAAATTGAGATTTCGAACCGGAATTTTCAGTAGACAAAATAGCCGGCTGATAGAAAAATTCTGGCTGAAGCGAGGTGAAAAATACTTTTATGCTCAAACCTGTAAAAAATCAAGAAGGCTCTATTATGATGGCGGTTGTGGTTGTGCTGGCAATACTTGTAATCCTGGGAGTGGCACTTCTGGACAGCTCGACCATGGGATATAAAATAAGCAAGCATGAAGAGACGGCCGACAAGGCGTATTATGCTGCACAAGCGGGCATTGAAAGGTGTTTTTCCTATATCGCAGATTATTGTGCCAATGAAAGCAATACCAATGGAATGGACGGCAAGGACGAGGTTGCCTTTGTCCGCAAGGTAATTGAGAATATGAAAGCCGGTCTTGAAACACAGCCCGGAAAAATAGTTTATAAAATAGAATTGTCCAGTGGCACAGAGGATGCTGCCACTGTCACCATAGCAGATATAAGGTATATCAGGCATGAGCCGTCTAAAGACCTTGATCCGCGCAAAATAGATGTTACCCTCGGTGTGACTGCAGTGTCTGATTATGATAGATTTGGGGACAGAGTCTCCAATAAAAAAATCAGTTCTCTATTAAAAGTAACCATGCATATTCCAAAGGACTTTGAATTGAATGCTGCAATTTACACCATAGGGGATTTAATGGTGGAGAATATAAATGCCCAGGTTGAGGGAGATGTTGTAGCCTTCGGAACCTCCCCGGAGTATGCAAAGCAAATGCAGCAATATTACTACGGGGGTATTTACGCAAAGGCGGGCGGGCATTTGTCCGTAGACGGAAATGCATACTCCAGAGGCTTGATAAGAACAGGGGAGTACCTGAATAAGAACAACCTGGCTCCCGGCTCCATATACATATACAAAGATGCAATTGCAAACGGAATTCAGGTATTTGGAACAAAGGAGAGAATAGTGGTGGGAAGAAATGCGTACACCTTTGATGACCTGGAAATGAACGGAGAGGATTCCGTCATTGCTATTAACGGCAGCTACCTTGGCTTGACAAATGTAAAAAGTAAAAATGCACATGATCAAAGCAGTGCAATTGTAAACAGTGCAATCATACACTACGGCGGTTCAGAGGATTCAATGAAATCCAGAATAGTAATCAACGGGGATGTAATTGTAAACGGAGGAACCTTCAAAGTAGACAACGATGGAAATGCCACAGATACGCTGGCCCAGATCGAGGATGCATCTGTTTTAATGTCAGACAGCTTTGGTACACCCATGTATAAGGAATACCTGGATGGAATAACAAATGGGGTGATTAACCCCAATGCAGTTTCCTATCATAACTGGCTGTATGACAACAAAAGCCTTGCAACCGGATTTGTCAACCTGTTTCAGCGGTGGAGGCCAAGAGTTTTTAACAGTGATAGTGATATAGACTTGTGGATGGAGAGAATTGATCTGGCAAGAGGGAGCGGCACAAATAATTCAGCTTTCTTTGACGTCAATCCTCCTTACATATCAGGCTATTGTCACTATGAAATGGGCGCAAATGGAAAGATATATTTTATGAATCCTTCCAGATACAGTTCCACAGACACGGAGGCTGAAATTCTGCCCTTTAGCTTTGTTACCACAGGTTCAGGTCTTGCCATTGAGAATCTGACCGGCCCCGCAATCAGTTGGCCCGATTTTATGAAGGCTGGCCTGCCAACAATATCCTCGGAGTGGAAGGGGCAAGATCTGGATGATGACATGATATCAGAGAAGCTCAGAGAAATATTGAATATGGTTAAGCCCTTAACCCAGCCATTTGCACAAAGAGATTTTGACAGTACAGATACTTTTATTCAAAACAGCAACCAGCCCTCCACCGAAGCAGGCTCAGCAAACCTGTTTTTAAGTGTCAGGGATAAATTGGAGGATAGATTTGGCACCGGTTCAGATCCACATGTTATAAATCTGAGTGCGGCGACACCGGGAGCTGTTGATATTAATACACAAATAAATGCAAGAATCAGCAGCAGTACACCGGGAGCAATATCCGCAGATGACTACTACCTGCTTATCAATTCCAATCCGGAAGTCACTCTGGAGGTCAACGGAAGGGTCAACGGAATAATATTCACTCTGGGAAAGGTTATACTTAGAGATGGTGCGGAGGTAACCGGTGCTGTTATTGCCGCCGGAAGGGGTTACACCCCGGATTCGGCATATGGCTATGTAAGGTCCGATAAGTCCTCGGCGGACCAGCAGACTACAGCCGGGGTAACTACCAACTACCTTCCCCGGATACTTAAGGAGGGTCAGAACCTGCAAAAGCTGGATGATGGCAGCTATGCAGGAGTGCATTTTGACGGCGGCGGGTTTGCCGACCATGCAAGCGTTACGTTCCCGGGCAGGTATAACTTGCTTAACAAGTTTTTATTAGATGAAGGTATAGATTTGAGTTCAATATTTTAATTTCTGGATAGAGGTGACCTACATGAAAAAAATACTGTCCTTGGCTTTAGCAGGTACTTTAACCGTTGCATTGTTCCTTGCAGGGTGTTCTTCGGGAGAGGACACAGTTCTGAATACTGATAAGGAGGGAAATAAACCATCTTCATCCCAAACCGCTGTCAGTAAAGAGGATAATGAGAAAATTCAAAAATTGATATCGGATTATTTTGTAAAAATGTATTCTGTGCCGGTAGATAATTACCAGCAGAATTCCGAGTCGGGGAATATTCCTCAAGATTTGCGCTCCTTTATTGCAAAACGCACAATAGAGGAAGGCAACAATAATACTGAAATCGGTCTGAATTTTCCAAGGTTTGTAGGGATGAACGGAATAACTCTCATAAACTATACACCTCTTATGAAACTGGAAGACAGCAAGCAACCGCAGATTGAAGCTACATACATAGAAGAAAATAACGGCAGCCTCCTTTACTTTGTAAAGCTGAACCTAAAGGCAAGCTGTATTATGGATGGGTTATTTGAAAAAAACTACAAGCTCAATGCCCAAGCTAATACTTACCAGAAAGTAACCGCTCCATCGGACAGTGATATTGATACTGTTTTAGTCCAGACAAAATATGACGTTGAGCTGGTGAAGGAGGATAAGGATTACAAGATTTTAAGGGCAAGAGAGTCTGCCTTTAAACAGAAGGCAAGGGACAGGCTCTACAGGTACAATAATGATTTTATTGCACGCATACCCTATCTGAATCTGGAAAAGACCGCCGATAACACAAATTACGCCAACAAACAGGATGGGGAAACCTATACCAAGGAGAAGGCTGTAATAGTATACTTCTTTGGAAACATAATAAATCTGGATAATGAGAGGCGAATTCTTTTAAATAGCAGTTGGGATAAGGGAATAGCAGATTTCAACAAATTGATGAACACTTTGTCGGTAACTAAAAATAAGGAAAAGCAAGACCTTGCTGTAATTAGTGAGGAATATAGGGAAAAGTTTTCCAAGGAGGCCTTGCTGCTGCAAAACAACATACAAAGTATAAAAGTTCAAGGGGAACTGAAGGATACTTGTGAGGTTGCCCTGCATCCCGCATATTCTGAAAAAAACAGGTGGTATATCGTCACTTTTAAGGCTTCTATGAACAAGAATTCCGCAATTAGCGGAAATGCAAAGGAATACAGCTTTGATTATTTGGTAAAATTGGTAAAAAAGGATGCCGGCCCTCAAATAGAAAGTATAAAGCTAAATGGTATAAATACGGTAAACAACCAAGCGGAGAATAAATAATTATGATTGAAGTATTGACTGTTTTATTTATATTTGCCATAGGTGCCTGCTGCGGATCTTTTCTGAATGTTTGCATATACAGGCTTCCCAGAGAAGAATCCATAGTAGCTGTCTCCTCCCGCTGTACCAGCTGCCATGAAAGATTGAAGCCCAGGAACCTTGTTCCAGTGTTGAGTTATCTGTTACAAAGGGGAAAATGCAGCAGCTGCGGCGGAAAAATATCTCCCAGGTATATGTTTGTAGAAATTATAACTGCAATACTGTATGTCTGTTTGTTTTATAAATATGGCATTAATGTTGAATTTTTTGCAATGGCATTATTGGTATCCGTGCTTATAGTGATGTTTTTCATTGATCTGGAGTTCGGAATAATTCCGGATTCATTGGTTGTATTCGCAGCAGCAGGCGGATTAATACAATATGTTGCGAGTTTTTTTATAGATACAGGCATATACGGCGACAGCAGTTGGTGGAATCCCATATTAGGAGCCCTTTTAGGCAGTTCGTTTTTTCTTTTGGTGGCCAAGGCAGGTGCTTTTATATATAAGAAGGAGAATACTGTTGGAGGAGGAGATATAAAGGTGCTTTTCCCCATAGGCCTGTTTTTGGGGTGGAAAATGATGATTGTGGCGCTTTTTATCTCAATTGTAACGGCAGGTATGATTTGTGGTGTGCTTATTATATTAAAGAGGCTCAACAGAAAAGATACGATTCCCTTTGGGCCATTTATAGCTGTGGGAACAGTTATTACCATATTATTCGGCTGGCAGCTTTTGGGGATGTATCTCAATTAAAAGCCCATATGCTGATAATACTCAATAATCAGAAATAATTGAAAAAGCTTAAAGACAATGGGTGTAGTTTTTTCATTATAAATATAAAACTGTCATATATTTTTATGGAGGTGTATAAAAATGTATACTCGAAAAAGAACAGGTAAGGCAGGGTGTATACTATTGGCTGTAATGCTGCTTGCAACCATGCTGGTTCCAAGCCTTGGCACAGTCACTGCCGCAGAGGACGGCGCCGGTACCGAACCGGTCAGGATACTGGAAATACAGCCTACAACGTCATACGACATTACAGCAGCAATGGAAACAGCTCTTGAAACATATTTCAAAAGGCCTGTGGATATAATAAGGATGCCTATGCCGCTGCTTATATCAAAGGCTGAGGAGATAAACGGAGCTTATGATATTGTCTATATAGGCAATAATACTTCTACATCGGATCCCTACAATAAATATTATCAGCAGAATGTATATAAAAGATTCGGACCTTCAGTCTCAAGTAACTGCAATGTTGCCACCTCTGTTTCCGGCAACAAGGAATTCTATAACGGCAATGATATCTCTGATATCGCTGCAAATAAAATCAAAAGTTATATTAAGTCAGGGCAGCTTATGGTATTTGACAACGGAATATTTGCATCAGGCATGGAGACTACAAAGCTGTACAAGAATTTTAACAGCTATAGAAACAGCAGCTATACCAATGTAAATGCAGGTACAACCAGTAACTTATTAACCAATTTGGAAAAATATGGAGGGGAGGGCTTACGTGTGCGGCCAACGCTCCAGTTAACGCAAAGACCTGCGGAATACAACGGAAATAATATTGCAGTTAACAGCGGCCTTATAAGTTACGTTATGAACCTGGCTAACAAGGACAATAAGCCCATGACTGTCAAACTCTATATTGACAGCAACGGGGATGGGATATTCAAGGCCGATGAAGTGGCTAAAACTGAGACAGTAGTTAAAAATATAGATGGTTATTCGGTCAACTATCTCTTTTCAAGCAAGTACACCGGCCTGGTGCCATGGAAGCTGGAGGTCACTGATGACAGCGGGGCTAAGGCCTATCAAACGGGTTTTGCCGCCTTCAAGGGTGATGAGCTCCATATAAGGGTGCTTCAGCTGCTGCCGGACAACAGTGATAATTATGCAACCTTGAAATTATCTACATTGAGTAATTACCAAGGCAGGAATCTATTGCAAAGACCCGGTGAGTATAAAATAGAAATTACAGAAATGAAGATAAAAGATTTCAATGATAACTATGGTAAGCTTTTTGGCGGTAATAAAACAATTTTAAATCAAAATTATGATATGGTCATTTTCGGCTTCGACGATGCATACAAGGGGGATTTGTCAGGACAGGCACTAAGTGATATGGAGGCATTTGCCGATTCCGGCCAGGCCATAATGTTCACCCACGATACGATTGGCTTTAACAAGAGCAACCTGACGACAGCCTTTAAGAACCGGCTGGGCATGAACACCTTTGCAACCGACCCGAGCCTGCCCTCCGGGACATCCGTATCCACGGGCATGACCAGGCTTGCCTTGCTGAATGCAAATGGAGACAGCCGTTTTCCGGATACTGTATTAACAAAAAAAATAAATGAGAGCAATATGACTAAATATCCATTTATTTTAGGAGATATTACGGTTTCACCCACTCATCTCCAATATATAAGGCTGAATCCCGAAGATCCTGACATAGTAACTGCTTTTACATATAAAAATCAATACAGGTACTCACATGGCAGCAGAACAGCAACTTTGATCACTCCAACTGTCAATGAGGATAAGTATCATGAGTATGACGGCCTCAATGACTACTATACATATTTCAAAGGCAACCTGACCTTCTCGGGTACGGGACACAGCCCCATTACATCTGGCCAGGAGCTGGAGATGTTTGTAAATACCATATTAAAGGCTTCAAAAGGTGCCAATCATGCCCCCACGGTTGACATACTCGGACTTAATAATGGAGAAGATATTGCCAATACGCTGGGTACCCTCAACTTCAGACTGCTTGCCAATGATCCGGATAATGATGCAATCAGCAGCTGCAAGGTCTATATTGATAATGACGGGGATGGCGTATATGAAGCGGGAGAGGGTGTAGCCACCTTTGAAGGCTCTGAGGCCCCTGAAATCGGGGTAGAGAAAGCTGTGGCGATGCTGAAGAACGTGTCAAGATCAGTCACCAGATTCAATATAAAAGCTGTTGTAACCGATACCAAAGGTGCTCAGGGGTCAAAGGAAATAACAATAAACCATAAGAGCACGCCGGTATTGAGCATGAGCCATAATACTGTAAATGCTCTGGTGGGAGATACCTGCGATTTAAATGTTTCGGTGAATGCCCAGGCATCTGATTTTAATACAATATATTCGGCTCTTAAGCTCAGCATGCAGTTGAATACCACAACCTTTGGCAGTATTACAGCCGTGGGCGGCGGAAGCATATACAACGGACAGTACACAAAGGATTTAAGTACGGTTCGTTTTACTCCTGCACCTGATATAATTACACAGAACGGTCAGGTAAGCTTTGTTTGTAAGGCACCGGTTACAGCATATACAACAAGTGCCATACTTACGTATAAGGATGCTGGAGGAACGCCATTAACAGTGAACGACCCTATTAGTATAAATGTGAAAACCGGAAATGTTTCTGCAGAACTAAAGGACTATGAGGGCAAAGCCTTTGCAGGCCAGAGGGTAACACTCAAGAGATACGTTAAGAATGAGGCTACAGGTCAGTTTACAGTGGATACCTCCTTTACTGCCAGAACAGCTGATACGGACAGTAGCGGTATTGCCAGCTTCAGCACGGTACCCACAGGCTATTATGGCGCAAGCATAGTTTTGCCGGAAGGTTATAAGCCTGTCAATAACAGCAATGTAGGGCAGAACCTGAGCAAGCTGAGCAGCCAGCAGTTAAATTATGATAACAATACTATGGTTATCGAGTTTCCTAAATTGTATCAGCCTCCCACACTTTCAATAACTGGATCAAGTCTTGCGGTAGTTTGGACAAAAAAGGATTTAAAGGTATCAATAAGTCCTGACAGATATAGTAATGAAAGGGTTATATGGTCAGTTGATGATACGAGGATCGGAGAAGTCAAACCTAAGCTTGCCAAAGTTGGGGAGTCATACGAAGAAGTACCTGGCTCTGCGGTATTTTCAGCCAAGAAGATAGGCAGGGTTACAGTAACCTGCAAGGCTGTAAATAAAGATCCGGTGGGGAACGATATAATTGGGACTTTTGATATAAACGTTACACAGAGTGCCATAGATATTAATTAAGTGACTTTAAAACGCCGGTTTTAGCCCGGCGTTTTCTTTCCCATAAAAATTTGCATAAAAATTTCTACGGTATAAAAATCTCGGAATTTTGGAATAAAAAATTTCAAAAAAATTAAAAAATAATTCTTGCAAATGTGTAGAATATGTAGTAAAATATTGAATGTTGTGGCGAAGGCATACGATGAAGTGGGAGATTGCTATCCTGTACCTGAATCCAGGGACGTAAGAGATAGGTAACTTTCACGGAGAATGTCCGATTCAAGAAACCGGGCGACAAGTCACTGTACATTTAGGTTTTATATTGCTGTGTAATATAATCGCTTTAAATGCCCAGGTTAAGTTTGTCCATTTCGGATAAGAACGATCCTGGGTTTTTATATAAAACGGTATGAAACACCCGGCATAGTGTACAGACGAATGCTTGTTGTACGTGACAATAATAAAACGTACGAGGAGGTTTATGTATGTCAAACAAACAGAAAATACGCATCAGATTAAAGGCGTTCGATCATCAGGTGTTAGATCAGTCAGCTGAGAAGATCGTTGAGACTGCTAAGAGGACAGGAGCAAGGGTTTCAGGACCAGTGCCGCTGCCTACTGAAAAAGAGATTATTACAATCTTAAGAGCTCCCCACAAATACAAGGACTCTAGAGAGCAGTTTGAAATGAGAACTCACAAGAGATTGATTGACATTCTTTTGCCAACACCAAAGACTGTTGACGCATTGATGAGACTGGATCTTCCAGCTGGCGTAGATATTGAAATCAAATTATAATCTTTGATGTTAGATTATAAAGTTGATTTTACACATTGAGACCAAGTTAAAACAATTTGCTCTTTGTGCCAGGGTAACAGAGGTCATGTTCATAGCGTGTAGCCGCGCCCCGTGAATAATATTCACAGTGTGTATTCCATACACATGGATTATGAACCAATAACCATAGGAGGTTTTTAAAAATGAAAAAGGCAATGATAGGTAAGAAAATCGGAATGACCCAGATATTTGACGAAAATGGTCTGGTAATACCAGTTACAGTTGTTGAAGCAGGCCCGTTGACTGTTGTTCAGAAGAAGACAGTTGATACTGACGGATACGATGCCATAAAGGTTGGATATGAAAAGGTACAGGAAAAGAAGCTCAGCAAACCGGCATTAGGACAGTTTACAAAGACTAAGCTGGCTCCAATGAAGTATTTGAAGGAATTCAGATTTGAAGACGTTTCAGGTTTCGAAGTTGGACAGGAAATCAAGGCTGAGGAAATGTTCGCGGCTGGAGATAAAATAGACGTAAGCGGTATCTCAAAAGGTAAGGGTTTCCAGGGTACCATAAAGAGATACGGACAAAAGGGTGGTCCGGGAACTCACGGTTCCATGTACCATAGAAGAGTTGGTTCTATGAGTGCAAACACTAACCCTGCTAGAGTATTTAAGGGCAAGAAGCTGCCAGGCCATATGGGTATGGATAATACTACGGTTCAGAATCTTGAAGTTGTAAGAGTAGACGGCGAAAGAAACCTTATTCTTATAAAGGGAGCTGTTCCAGGACCTAAGGGCGGATTGCTTGTTATTAAAAATACGGTTAAATCCGGTAAATAATAACGTTGAAGGGAGGAAGTAACACATGCCAAAGGTTGATTTATATAACATGAAAGGTGAAGTGGTTGGTGATATCCAACTTAGCGATAATGTTTTTGGCGCAGACATAAACAAGGAAGCTCTTCACGCTGCAGTAGTTAATCAGTTAGCAAATAAGAGACAGGGAACCCAGTCCACAAAGACCAAGAGTGAGGTTAGAGGTGGCGGTAGAAAGCCATGGAGACAAAAGGGAACCGGTCGTGCAAGACAAGGTAGTATTCGTTCAGCTCAGTGGATTAAGGGTGGTATTGTATTAGGACCTAAGCCACGCAGCTATAGATACACTCTTCCAAAGAAGGTTAAGCGTATAGCATTGAAGTCGGCATTGACTTCAAAGGTAGCGGCAAATGAAATTCTGGTACTGGATAACCTCGTATTGGAAGCTATAAAGACAAAAGCAATGGTAGGAGTTCTCAACAGCCTCAAGGTTGATTCAAGTGTGCTGATAGTTATTGATTCAAAGAACGACAACATTGTTAAGTCTGCAAGAAATATTCCTGGAGTTAAGACTGCATCTGTCAATACCATAAATGTATTTGATATATTGAAGTATGACAAATTCATAATAACCAAGGATGCTGCTCTTAAGGTTGAGGAGGTGTACGCGTAATGAGATTACCACAAGATATAATCATAAAGCCACATATAACTGAAAAAAGTAATATGGAGATTGCTAGCGGAAAGTACACTTTCATAGTTGATGTCAAGTCAACCAAGACCGAAATCAAAAAGGCAGTTGAAGCATTATTCAGTGTAAAGGTGCTCCAGGTTAACACCATGAAGTACGAAGGCAAGGTTAAGCGCACCGGTGTTCACGAGGGACCCCGCGCAGACTGGAAAAAAGCCATAGTTAAAATAGATACTGATCCAAAGGCGGTTTCATACCTCACGACGGGCGGTAAGGCAGTATCAAACAATAAGAAATACAAGAGCAGTATCGAAGAATTCGGAGTTGCTCAGTAATTACACGCTATAAAGGAGTGAGAAGAGATGGCAGTAAAAAAGTATAGTCCTATTACCCCTGCAAGAAGATTTATGACGTCACAGGATTATTCAGAGTTATCAAAAGTTGAACCTGAAAAGTCATTATTGCAGCCAAACAGCAAAAACGGGGGAAGAAACTCATATGGAAGAATTACTGTTCGTCACCAGGGCGGCGGTAACAGACAAAAATATAGAGTTATAGACTTTAAGAGAGATAAAGACGGTATAAAGGCAAAAGTTGCTACTATCGAGTATGATCCCAACAGGACTGCAAATATTGCACTTCTTAACTATGTTGACGGTGAAAAGAGATATATTCTTGCACCAGTTGGTTTAAAAGTAGGCGATATTGTTGAATCCGGCGAGTCAGCGGATATCAGATCAGGAAATGCACTTCCGCTTGCAAATATCCCTGTAGGTTCATTAATTCACAATATAGAACTTAAACCAGGCAAGGGCGGCCAGATGGTAAGAGCAGCCGGAAATTCAGCTCAGCTGATGGCTAAGGAAGGCGAGTATGCTCAGGTAAGACTTCCATCCGGTGAAGTTCGTATGGTAAGAATCAACTGCAGGGCCACTCTCGGACAAATCGGCAACATTGACCATGAAAATGTTAAAATCGGTAAGGCCGGAAGAAAAAGATGGATGGGCGTCAGACCTACCGTGCGCGGTGTTGTTATGAACCCAGTAGACCATCCTCACGGTGGTGGTGAAGGTAAATCACCAATCGGAAGACCAAGCCCGGTTACTCCTTGGGGTAAACCTACTCTTGGCTACAAGACAAGAAAGAAGAAAAACAAATCTGATAAATTTATCGTTAAGAGAAGAAATCAGAAGTAATAAAAGGATTATAGAGTTCGTGAAATGGGCTTTGTTCCATAAAAAGAACTTCATCTTTAGAGACTTGGAAGTGAGAGCGGGCTAACCGCTCCGCCAAATCCTTTGAGATAGCGGCGAAGGGAGGATTTAAATTATGAGTAGATCAGTTAAAAAGGGACCTTATATATTAGCTTCATTACTTAAGAAGATTGAGGAAATGAACAAGGTTAATGATAAGAAAGTTATCAAGACCTGGTCAAGGGCTTCAACAATATTCCCTCAGATGGTTGGACACACAATTGCTGTTCATGACGGAAAGAAGCATGTACCGGTTTATATAACTGAAGAAATGGTTGGCCACAAGCTTGGTGAATTTGCACCAACAAGAACATATAAGGGACATGCTGGAAACGAGAAGTCATCTTCACTCAGGTAAGTATATGACTTCACAACGTAATTTGCTGGCAAATTACGTTATCCACGCTGAAAGTTAAGTTTAAGAATTAAAAGCTGAAAGGAGGCTATTCAGTTGGAGAAAAAGGTATTATCCAAAGAGGAGCTATTAAAAAATAAAGATCAGATTTTAGCTGAGCAAAATGCAAAGCATAGAAAGTCAAATAAGCCTGCACTTCTTACCAAGAAGGAAAGAAAAGTTCTCGGAGTGGGTAAGGACGAAGGAAGAGCGGTATTAAAATATGCACGTATTTCCTCAAGAAAAGTTAAAATAGTGCTTGATTTAATTAAGAACAAAGGTATTGATGAAGCATATGGTGTTCTTAAGTTTACTCCCAAGGCTGCATCAGAAGTTTTGTACAAGCTTCTTAAGTCAGCGGAAGCAAATGCTGTAAACAACAACGGCTTGAACCATGATGAACTTTTCATTGCAGAAGCTTTTGCAACTCAGGGACCTACATTGAAGAGAATCATGCCGCGTGCACAGGGTAGAGCATTCAAAATTCAAAAAAGAACCAGTCATATAACATTGGTTGTTAAGGAAAGACAATAAGCGAGAAGGAGGTTGGATGATGGGCCAGAAAGTTAATCCACATGGATTGAGAATCGGAATAATAAAAGATTGGGATACAAAATGGTATGCTAATGACAAAACTTTCAGCAGTTATCTTGTTGAAGACGTTCAGATAAGAAAGTTTATCAAGAAGAAGCTTTATATCTCCGGCATATCAAGAATTGAAATAGACCGTGCGGCAAACAAGGTTAAAATCAACGTAAATACTGCCAAGCCAGGTCTTGTTATCGGTAAGGGTGGCCAGGGTATTGAAGAGCTCAGAAAAGAAGTTGAAAAGATGACAGGTAAAAGTGTTCTCATCAACATCACTGAGATCAAAAGTCCTGAAATGGATGCTCAGCTTGTTGCAGAAAATATTGCATCACAGCTTGAAAAGCGTATATCTTTCAGAAGAGCTATGAAACAGGCTATGTCAAGAACTATGAAGCTTGGAGCCAAGGGTATAAAGACTGCCTGTGCAGGCAGACTGGGCGGTGCTGAAATCGCAAGAACTGAGCACTACCATGAAGGAACTATTCCTCTTCAAACACTTCGTGCTGACATAGATTATGGTTTTGCTGAAGCAGACACAACCTATGGTAAGATTGGTGTCAAGGTATGGATATATAAAGGAGAAGTTCTTCCAGCTGTTAAGAGAGAAAAAAAAGCGGAAGGAGGAGTTAAGTAATGTTAATGCCCAAAAGAGTAAAACGTAGAAGGGTTCACAGAGGCAGAATGACCGGTAAGGCTACAAGAGGTAATGTAATATCTTACGGCGAATTCGGTATACAGGCTCTCGAACCCGCTTGGATTACAAGCAACCAGATCGAAGCTGCCAGAATAGCGATGACTCGTTTTATAAAGCGTGGCGGTAAAGTTTGGATAAAGATATTCCCAGATAAGCCGGTTACAAAGAAACCTGCCGAAACTCGTATGGGTAGCGGTAAAGGTTCACCTGAGTACTGGGTAGCGGTAGTTAAGCCAGGAAGAGTATTATTTGAAATTGCGGGAGTACCGGAGGAAACAGCTAGAGAGGCATTAAGGCTCGCTATGCACAAGCTTCCTGTAAAATGTAAATTTGTGACCCGCGAGACAGAAATGGGTGGTGAAGCAAATGAAAGCTAGTGAAATCAGAGAAAAGAATATGGTTGAGTTGAATAAGGAATTGGGCGATTTAAAGTCTGAACTCTTTAAGCTTAGATTTCAGCTTGCTACAAATCAGCTTGAGAACCCAATGAAGCTAAAGGATGTTAAAAAGTCCATAGCCAAGGTTAAGACAATAATAAGGGAAAAAGAGCTTAGCGGAGCTGAAAAGTAATATTGCTCAGCTATGAAGGACCTTAACCATAAAGATGCGAAGCAAATGCAAGTGCAAACATTGTTGAACTTCGCAAAAGGGAATCACAAGTGCAAACATTGTGGACTTCGCAATGTGAATGAGACATTATAAACGTCCTTAGTTCGCATTGTAATCACACCGTCAAACATGTGATGAAGGTTGTGTAGAGTATTCGAAAAGGAGGTAATTCCACTTGGTTGAAAGAGCATTAAGAAAGACAAGGGTTGGCAAGGTTGTCAGCAATAAAATGGATAAGACTATTGTTGTTGCTATAGAAACCAGCGTAAAGCATCCGTTATACGGAAAAATAGTAAAGAGAACCTATAAGCTTAAGGCACATGATGAGGAAAATGTGTGTCAGATAGGCGATAAGGTAAAAGTTATGGAGACAAGGCCATTGAGTAGGGAAAAGAGATGGAGACTTGTTGAAATTGTTGAAAAGGCACAATAATTGCTGTGTCTCATAGTCAAAAGAAATTTACGCTGCGGTTACAATTCACCGCACAGAATTATTGGAAGGAGGTACCAGTATGATTCAAGTCCAGTCTAGGATGAAAGTAGCTGATAACACTGGAGCTAAGGAACTTATGTGTATTAAGGTTCTTGGCGGTTCTTGGAGAAAGTATGCTAATATTGGAGATATAATAGTAGCTTCTGTTAAAAATGCAACACCCGGCGGTGTTGTAAAGAAAGGTGACGTAGTTAAGTGCGTTATCGTACGCTCCAGGAAAGGCGTAAGAAGACCAGACGGTTCTTACATCAAGTTTGATGAAAACGCTGCAGTAATTATAAAGGAAGATAAGAACCCAAGAGGTACTCGTATATTTGGACCTGTTGCAAGAGAATTGAGAGATAAGGATTTCATGAAGATTCTTTCTCTTGCACCGGAAGTATTGTAAGGAAGGAGGCGGCTTAATTTGGCAATCAAAGTTCATGTTAAAAAGGAAGATACAGTTCTTGTGCTTTCAGGAAAAGATAGAGGCAAGAAGGGCAAGGTATTAAGCGTAAATCCTTCTACTAATCAAGTACTTGTTGAAGGCGTAAATATGTCAACAAAGCACAAAAAACCAAGAGGCAGATATCAGCAGGGTGGTATAATCCATCAGGAGTCAGCTGTTGACGGCTCAAACGTTATGTTGGTTTGTGACAAATGTGGCAAGCCTACAAAGGTGGCTAAAAAGCTTCTTGATAATGGCCAGAAGGTTAGATCTTGCAAAAAGTGCGACGAAATAATTGATGTTATTCTCGAAAAGAAATAAAGTGCGACAAGAAAGGAGGTATTGTGGATGGCAAGGTTAAAAGACAAGTATGTAAAAGAAGCAGTTCCTGCTTTGCAAACAAAGTTTAAATATAGCAGCAACATGCAGATTCCTAAGATTGAGAAAGTTGTTCTTAACATGGGCGTTGGAGAAGTTAAGGACAATCCCAAGGCTATGGATGCTGCAGTTAGTGATATGACGCTGATTACTGGTCAGAAGCCAATAGTTACAAAAGCTAAGAAATCAGTTGCGGCATTTAAGTTGAGAGAGGGAATGAACATAGGTTGCAAGGTAACATTGAGAGGGGAAAGAATGTATGAATTCGTTGACAAACTCTTCAATGTGGCCCTTCCAAGAGTAAGAGACTTCAGAGGCTTAAACAGCAACTCCTTTGATGGCAGAGGCAATTACTCAATGGGTATAAAGGATCAGTTGATATTCCCTGAAATCGAATACGACAAGATAGACAAGATAAGAGGTATGGATATAGTTTTTGTAACTACGGCTAAAAGTGATGAAGAGGCTAAAGAGCTTTTGAAGTTGCTTGGTATGCCATTCAGCCAGAACTAAGGAGGTATTGAGGGCATGGCAAAGAAATCTATGATTATTAAACAACAGCGTACGCCCAAGTTTAGCAGCCGGGCATACAATAGATGTAAGATATGTGGAAGACCACATGCATACATTAGAAAATTTGGAATTTGCCGTTTGTGCTTTAGACAGTTAGCGTACAAGGGCCAAATACCCGGCGTTAAGAAGGCAAGCTGGTAATAGACTTTGGAAGGAGGTTAAACATATGCAAATCACTGATGCAATCGCTGATATGTTAACCAGAATTAGAAATGCAGGTTCTGCAAAACATGAATCAGTTGATATACCCGCTTCCAACCTTAAGAGGTCCATAGCAACTATATTGCTGGAAGAAGGTTATATTAGGAATTTTGAAGAAGTAAACGATGGTAAGCAGGGTGTTATAAGAGTTAGCTTGAAGTACACTGGAAACAAGCAGAATGTTATAACTGGTATAAAGAGAATAAGCAAGCCCGGTTTGAGAGTATATGCTGGTAAAGAAGAGCTCCCTAAGGTATTGGGCGGTCTCGGAGTAGCAATCATCTCAACATCAAAGGGAATAATGACCGACAAGAAAGCCAGAACTGAAGGCGTAGGCGGAGAAGTACTGGCATTCGTATGGTAAAAGTGTGAACATAGTTCGCACGGTGATTACTTCGTAATCACACCACAAAAACAATGGAAAAGTATTTTATACTTTTCCTGACTTGCTGCCAGTCTGATTTATATCCGGCTGGTGGCGATAAAAGGTCTGAAAAGGGCGGATAATCGCTCATAATTTTAAGAACTGGAGGTTACGACATGTCAAGAATAGGTAAGTTGCCCATAGCTGTTCCCAAGGGAGTAGATATAAAGCTTAGCGGCGACAATGTGTTGACAGTAAAAGGATCAAAGGGAACTTTAACAAAACAGTTCCACAAGGATATGATCATCAAAATGGAAGGCGAACAAATACTTGTTGAAAGGCCTTCTGATTTGAAAATGCACAAGTCACTTCATGGTTTGACCAGAACACTTGTAAACAATATGGTTGAAGGTGTAACAAACGGATTCCAGAAAGCTCTCGATATCAACGGTGTTGGTTACAGAGCACAGAAGCAGGGCAAGAAGCTGGTACTGACATTGGGATACTCACATCCTGTTGAAATGGATGATCCTGATGGAATTACTACAGAAGTACCTGCACCTAACAAGATAATTGTCAAGGGTATAGACAAGCAGGTAGTAGGTGAGATTGCTGCAAAGATTCGTGAAAAGAGACCACCTGAACCTTATAAGGGTAAGGGAATCAAATACGAAAATGAAGTAATCAGACGTAAAGAAGGTAAGACCGGCGGCAAGGGTAAAAAGTAGAAAGGAGATGAGAGTAAATGATAAATAAACAAAATAGGAACGAAATAAGACTCAGAAAGCACGTTAGAGTACGTAAAAAAGTTACTGGAACTACAGAGCGTCCTAGACTGAATGTTTTCAGAAGTTTAAAAAACATTTATGTTCAGATTATTGATGATTCCACAGGGAATACTCTTGTATCCGCTTCAACCCTTGATGTTGCGCTGAAAGGAAAAGTTGCTTACGGCGGAAACAAGGAAGCAGCTAAAGAAGTTGGAAAATTAATAGCTGTAAAGGCTGTTGAAAAGGGTATAAAGCAAGTGGTGTTTGATAGAGGCGGATATATCTATCATGGAAGAGTTAAAGAGCTCGCTGACGCTGCAAGAGAAGCAGGCTTGGATTTCTAAGAGAAGGAGGGGAATACATTGCAACGAATTGATGCCAACACTTTAGGAGAACTGAAAGAAAAAGTTGTTAATATAGGTCGTGTAACAAAGGTTGTTAAGGGTGGTAGAAACTTCCGTTTCAGCGCTTTAGTAGTTGTAGGAGACGAAAACGGCTACGTTGGAAGCGGTATGGGTAAGGCTGCTGAAATACCTGAAGCTATCCGCAAAGGTATAGAAGATGCCAAGAAAAATCTCATAAAGGTTCCATTGGTGGAAACTACAATACCACATGAGGCAACAGGAGTATTCGGAGCAGGTAAAGTATTGCTCAAACCAGCAGGACAAGGTACTGGTGTTATCGCTGGTGGTCCTGTCAGAGCCGTGCTTGAGCTTGCAGGAATACGTGACATAAGAACGAAGTCATTGGGTTCAAACAACCCTATCAACATGGTAAATGCAACAATCAAGGGTCTTTCACAGTTAAAGACCGCTGAAGATGTTGCAAGACTTCGCGGAAAAACTCCAGAAGAGATTCTGGGATAGGGGGGACATTATGGCTAAGTTAAAAATAACTCTGAAGAGAAGCATAAATAAGGCTGTGGAGAGTCAGACTGCTACAGTAAAGGCTCTTGGCCTGGGCAAGATCGGTACTTCAGTTGAGCACAATGATAACCCGCAAATCAGAGGTATGATCAGAAAAGTATCACATCTTGTTTGTGTAGAAGAAATATAAGGGAGGTGTAGTCAATGAAATTATTTGAATTACAGCCTGCTCCTGGATCAAAAAAACTACCTAACAGAAAAGGTAGAGGTATAGGTACTGGTAACGGAAAAACTGCCGGCAAAGGTCACAAAGGACAAAATGCACGTGCAGGTGGTGGTGTAAGACCTGGTTTTGAAGGTGGTCAGATGCCATTATACATGAGATTGCCTAAAAGAGGATTTAATAACTATGAGTTTGCTGACAAGTACGCTGAAGTTAATGTATCAGAATTGAACATTTTTGAAGACGGTACTGTTGTAAATGAAGAATTACTTAAATCATCCGGCCTTGCCAAAAAGATTATTGATGGAGTAGCTATTTTAGGTAACGGTGAGTTAACTAAAAAGTTAACAGTACAGGCGACTAAATTTACGAAGACAGCAACTAGCAAGATAGAAGCTGCGGGAGGAAAGGTCGAGGTGGTATAACGTGAGTGGTATGTTGGATACACTTAAGAATTCCTGGAAGATTCCTGATTTAAAAAGAAAACTCTTGATAACAATTGGTCTGCTTCTGATCTTCAGATTAGGCTCAAGAATTCCGGTTCCCGGACTTGACCCTGCATTTTTTGCAAGCCTTATCGATAAAGGCGGACAGTTGTTTAATTTTCTTGATGTAGTGGGTGGAGGCTCCTTTAAAAATGCAACAATATTTGCAATGAGCATTACTCCATACATTAATGCATCAATTATTATGCAGCTTTTAACCATTGCCATTCCAAAGCTGGAACAGCTCTCAAAAGAGGGCGAGGAAGGCAGAAAGAAAATAGGCCAATGGATAAGATATGCAACGGTTATTCTTGCGTTTGTTCAGGCGATAGCTATCACTGTTAGTTTAAGAGGCGCAATTATTTCAGGACTTAACGTTATGACCTTCATTACAGTAACATTCACACTTACTGCCGGAACTGCATTTCTGATGTGGTTGGGTGAGCAAATCACCGAGTATGGTATTGGCAACGGTATTTCAATGCTTATCTTTGCGGGTATCGTATCAGCAGCTCCTAACGGGCTGAACTACCTTATCAGGAACTATCAGGCTGGAAAGCTTGGTAATGATGTTGTTGGAGTATTAAGCATAATCGGTATACTTGCTGTATTTGTTGCAATCGTAGCCTGCGTTGTTTTTGTTAACCAGGCAGAGCGCAGAATTCCAGTACAGTATGCCAAGAGAGTAGTTGGAAGAAAGGTTTATGGAGGACAGAGCACTCATTTGCCTATCAAGGTAAACTGGGCAGGCGTTATTCCCATAATCTTTGCTATGTCAATCATGGCGCTTCCTTCAACCATATTTGCTTTTGCAAGGCCTAACACTACTACCGGTTTTATCGGATTTATGAAAAACTGGCAGTCACACTGGTCTTATGCATTGCTTTATGCGATTCTGATAATTGGTTTTACCTTCTTCTACACCTATGTTCAGTTCAATCCTATTGAACTTGCAAACAATATGAAGAAGAACGGCGGCTTTATACCAGGTATCAGACCAGGAAAGCCCACATCAGACTATATTCAAAAGGTTTTAAACAGAATTACCTGGTTTGGTGCACTATTCCTTGCGCTCATATCCATATTTCCATATGTTATTGTTTGGATTACCAAAGTACAGGGTGTATGGTTTGCAGGAACAAGCGTACTGATTCTCGTAGGTGTTGCTCTTGATACCGTAAGGCAGATTGAGTCACAGATGCTTATGAGACACTACAAGGGCTTTCTTGAATAGTCCGCGGTCAGTGTAATCCATAGCTTAAATAAATAATTTAAACGGTTGGGGTTTATGATACGTCATAAACCCTTACTTTAAATTTATTGGCTTTTTATTTTTATTCAGTTGATTGTTTTTATACCATTGAGGTCGGTTTTTTGTAAAGGTATTTCCGGAGGTTTCGGAAATGCTGGTAGAACGGTAAAAAGGGGGTAAAACATTATGAAAATCGTACTTTTGGGGGCTCCTGGTGCAGGTAAGGGAACTCAGGCCAAGAATATATCTGAAAAATTATCAATACCTCATATATCTACAGGTGATATTTTCAGAGCAAATATAAAGGGGAATACTCCTCTTGGTGTCAAGGCAAAGGAATACATGGACAAGGGACAGCTGGTTCCTGATGAACTTACAGTTGAGATTGTTAAGGACAGACTGGCCAATCCCGACTGTGAGAAAGGCTTTGTTCTGGATGGTTTTCCAAGAACAATACCACAGGCTGAATATCTTGACAGCGTTCTCGGGGAAATGAGCATTGCGCTTGATGCCACCTTGCTTATAAGCGTCAAGGATGAGGATATTATTGAAAGAATGTCAGGCAGACGCACCTGCCCGAACTGCGGAGCATCATACCATGTTGTATTCAATCCTACCAAGGTTGAGGGAATATGCGACACCTGCAAGACACCGGTAGTTCAAAGAGCTGATGATGCTGCAGAAACAGTATTGAACAGACTTGAAACTTACCATAAGCAGACACAGCCATTAATAAGCTATTATGAAAAGGCCGGAAAGCTGAAAATAGCCGAAGGTGCTGAGGCGGTTGAGGAAACAACATTAAGAGTATTCAAGGCTTTGGGAATATAATGAAAGGAATGCCATTGGCATTCTTTTTAAAGACAAGAGGTAGGGTATGTTTACTATAAAATCGCAATCTGAAATTGATAAGATGAGGAAGGCCGGAGAGGTTCTGTATGAAACTCTTCAGATGCTGAAAAAGAATATTGTTCCCGGGGTAACCACAAAGGAGCTGGACAGAATAGCTTTCGACAATATAAAGAGGCACGGGGCTGTACCGTCATTTATGGGCTATAACCCGGGGGTACCCGGAGTAGTGCCTTTTCCTGCGAGCATATGCACATCTGTAAATGAAGAAGTGGTTCATGGAATACCCAGCAGTTTAAATCATCTCAAAGATGGCGATATTATTAGCATAGATGTAGGGGTCCTTTTGGACGGCTACCACGCTGATGCCGCTCGGACCTACGGAGTGGGAAATATATCCCCGGAAGCACAGAAGCTCATAACCGAAACACGGCAGAGCTTCTATGAAGGAATGAAGCAGATGGAAATCGGCAAGCACATTAAAGATATCTCTGAGGCAATTCAGAGGCATGCAGAGGGTAAAGGCTTTTCGGTAGTCAGAGATTTCGTGGGCCACGGTATAGGAAGAGATTTGCACGAGTTTCCGGATGTTCCGAATTATATTACCAAGCGCCGGGGTCCAAAGCTGGAAAGCGGGATGACCATTGCGGTAGAGCCAATGGTAAATGCAGGGGATTACGCAGTGAGCGTACAGAATAACAGTTGGACAGTAGTAACGGCGGACGGTTCACTTTCAGCTCATTATGAGAATACGGTAGCTATAACGGCTAACGGACCATTGCTTTTGACAAAGTTTTAAAAAGTTTTTTTATAAATGTATTGTTATTATTGGAGTTTTCCTGTATAATTTATATTTGGTTTGACCTGTGTCAATTATGTTAAAAGGTTTTACAAGTTAATTACAGATGAAACCCTTTCACCATCGGGTTTAATACCATACCAATTGACTTTAAGCAGCAGCAAATTGACGGCTGGGATTTTATGCATAGAGGTGACAAGAGTTTTGAATAACGCGGACTGTGCTTTTTTGTGGAATATACCACATGTCCTCGCGTATAAACTTCAAACGTGCAAGTGATTTTCAGGTTTTTATTTTCATTTTGTGTCGCCGTTGTCTTATGGCTTGGAGGTTTAGCATGAATGTAATGCTGGGACAGGTAGTTTGTTCAAAGGCAGGGCGGGATGAAGGCAGGGTTTTTATAATCATTGGTATTGTCGATGACAAGTATGTGCTTGTCAGTGATGGTGATCTTAGAAGATTTGAAAATCCAAAGAAGAAGAGAATCAAGCATCTGGATATCACTTCTATAATCCTTGAGGCTTTATCAAAAAAGCTCATGGACAGCATAAAGGTTACCAATGCCGAGATTAGAAAGGCTCTTGCCGAGGTAAAAGAGACCAGGGGGAGCAAGGAATAATTTTACGGTAAAAATTATTAATAGATAAAAATCCTATTCTGTGAATATATCGTGACATTTCATGGTATTTGACGGAGACTCTGGAGGAGGTGCAAGTTTGGCAAAAGATGATGTTATAGAAGTCGAAGGAACCGTTATTGAAGCATTACCAAATGCTATGTTCCAGGTTGAGCTTGAAAATGGCCATAAGGTTCTGGCTCATATTTCAGGAAAGTTAAGAATGAACTTTATCCGGATACTTCCCGGTGACAAAGTGACAATTGAGCTGTCCCCATACGACCTTACCAGAGGAAGGATTACTTGGAGAGCAAAATAATATACCTCTACTGGTTTGTAAAATGGGAAAGGTATTATTAAATATAAAAAGCAGTATTAATTAATAAGACAGGTTTGTTTCTTAATATAAGGAGGCTATTAAAATGAAAGTTAAACCATCAGTTAAGACCATATGTGAAAAGTGCAAGATCATTAAGAGAAAAGGCAGAGTTATGATAATCTGCGAAAACCCAAAGCACAAGCAAAAGCAGGGTTAATTTTGGAGTGGGCCGTTTACGGCCCATAAACGGGTGCTGTACCCAATAGCAATACTTACTTTCGTAAAATCTCACAAGAAGCGGCTGAACAAGAGAATTTTCCCAATTCTTAATGTCAATTTTTGACTTTGTTATTCTTGATGATATTTTAAATATTTGACGATATCGCCAGGATTTGGATGCCATGGGCTGTTTGGTCTTGGGAATGGCAATAATTACAATATCCACATCCTGCGGTGGAGAATTAGCATGCAGTACGCGAAGTGGTCTGATAAATTAATTCAGGCTTCGCGTAAAAAAAGCCGATAAAGGCTTTTTTACAAGAATAAGTTAAGAGAAATTATTTGGAGGTGTAGGAAAAGTATGGCACGTATTGCCGGAGTAGATTTACCCAGAGAAAAAAGGGTTGAAATTGGTCTAACTTACATTTTTGGAATCGGAAGAGCTAAGTCAAATGAGATTCTCGTTAAGACTGGCATAAATCCCGACACAAGAGTAAGAGATTTGACTGACGATGAAATCAACAAACTGAGAGAAACTATCGACAGAGAATATAAGGTTGAAGGTGACCTTAGAAGAGAAGTAGCGTTGAACATCAAGCGCCTTATTGAAATAGGCTGCTACAGAGGCAGAAGACACAGAATGGGTCTTCCTGTCAGAGGTCAGCGTACAAAGACAAATGCAAGGACTAGAAAAGGCCCTTCAAAACCCGTTAGCGGTAAAAAGAAATAGTTAAAGGAGGTTTGCGAACACATGGCAACAAAGACTGCTGGTGCTAAAAGAACAACCAGAAAAAGAAGAGAACGTAAAAATATTGAACGTGGAGCTGCTCATATCCGTTCATCTTTTAATAATACAATTGTTACCTTGACAGATACTGCCGGAAATGCACTTTCATGGGCAAGTGCAGGTGGATTGGGTTTCAGAGGTTCAAGAAAGAGCACGCCATTTGCTGCACAGATGGCAGCAGAAACGGCTGCAAAGGCTGCAATGGAACATGGACTTAAAACTGTTGAAGTATACGTAAAGGGACCTGGAGCAGGCAGAGAAGCTGCAATCAGAGCATTGCAGGCTGCTGGTTTGGAAGTTAGTCTTATAAAGGACGTTACACCAATTCCTCATAATGGCTGCAGACCACCTAAGCGTAGAAGAGTTTAATTGATTATTATGGAGGTGTAAAATTAGATGGCAAGATATACTGAAGCAGTTTGCAGACTTTGCCGCAGAGAGGGCGAAAAGCTCTTTTTAAAAGGTGAGAGATGTTATACTGACAAATGTTCTATAGCAAGAAGGGCATACGCACCTGGTCAACACGGACAGGCCAGAAAGAAAATGTCTGAATATGGTATACAGCATCGTGAAAAGCAGAAGGTAAGAAGATATTACGGCATATTGGAAAGCCAGTTCAGCAAATATTTTGAAATGGCTTCAAGACGTAAGGGTATAACAGGTGAAAACTTGTTACAGATATTGGAAACAAGACTTGACAATGTTATCTACAGACTTGGACTTGGTACTTCAAGACCTGAATCCAGACAGTTGGTAACACATGGACACTTTACAGTAAATGGCAGACGTGTTAACATTCCTTCATACCTCTTAAAGGTTGGAGATGTTATAGCACTTGCTCCTAAGAGCAGAAGTTCTGAAAAGGTTAAGGCTATCAGTGATATCACTGGTGGTAAGGTAATACCGAAGTGGCTCGAGTATGATGCAGAAAACTTCACAGGAAAAGTTGTGGCTCTTCCTGCTAGAGAAGATATTGATTTGCCGATAAAGGAACATTTAATCGTAGAGTTGTACTCCAAGTAATAATATGTAAATTGATAATTAACTTGGAAGCAACTGAAAGAATTATTTATGCGATAATTCTCTATGAGATGTATGCAATGCAAGTTACGGACGTAGCTTACATGAATCAGTTGCCCTCAAAAAATAAAAAGTTGTTAAGGGAGGGTTTTTGGTGATAGAAATAGAAAAGCCTAGAATTGAATGTGTTGCCAATAGCGATGATAACACATACGGCAAGTTTATTGTTGAGCCTTTGGAAAGAGGCTATGGTATTACTCTTGGTAATTCCTTAAGAAGAATATTGCTTTCTTCTTTACCTGGTGCCGCTGTCAATTCCATAAAGATTGACGGAGTATTGCATGAATTCTCTACAGTACCTGGTGTAGTTGAGGATGTAACAGAAATAATACTTAATATTAAGGCTCTTTCTTTAAAAATGCATGGCGAAGGATCGAAGGTCATATATATTGATGCAAATGGTGAAGGACCTATCACCGCTGGTGATATCATAACAGATCAGGATGTAGAGATACTTAATCCGGATTTACATGTTGCAACATTGAATGGTGACCACAGATTCTACATGGAACTTGTAATCAGCAAGGGAAGAGGCTATGTGTCGGCTGAGAAGAACAAGCAGCCGGGACAGCCAATCGGTGTAATACCTGTTGACTCGATTTATACTCCGGTTAAAAAGGTTAATTACACTGTGGAAAATACCCGTGTTGGTCAGATAACAGATTATGACAAGCTTACCTTGGAGGTCTGGACAGACGGCAGTATTAATCCTGACGAGGCTATAAGCCTTGGAGCCAAGATATTGAGTGAGCATCTGAACTTGTTTGTTGACTTGTCAGATCAGGCTAAGCACACTGAAATAATGGTAGAAAAAGAAGAAACAAAGAAAGAAAAAGTTCTTGAAATGACAATAGAGGAACTGGATCTCTCAGTAAGATCCTACAATTGTCTGAAAAGAGCCGGCATAAATACTGTTGAAGATCTTACCAACAAAACCGAAGAGGATATGATGAAGGTAAGAAATCTCGGCAGAAAGTCTCTTGAAGAGGTTCTTCAGAAGCTCCAGGCACTTGGACTCGTACTTGCTCCAAGTGAAGAGTAGTCTGCGATGCAGGCGCAGCAAAGAAAAACTTAAATGTTTTACCTTTGTTTATTGAACAATTACTACAAGAAATATAAATGCATTACAAGTAAAATACAAGGTAAGGAGGGATAGGTAATGCCAGCGCAAAGAAAGTTAGGGCGTGCAACTGACCAAAGAAAGGCAATTTTAAAGAATCTTACAACAGCATTATTTGTAAGTGGCAGAATTGAAACTACTGAAGCGAGAGCTAAGGAAGTTAAAAATATTGCAGAAAAACTTATCACTATAGCGATCAAGGAAGCTGACAACTTTACTTCAAAGCAGGTAAAGATCAGTTCAGCAAAGGTTGACAGCAAGGGTGCTAAGCTTACTGACTCAAAGACATCCAAGAACGGTAACAAGTACTTGGTTATCGACAGAGAGCAGAAGACTGACATGGTTTCAGTGGATAATCCGTCAAGACTTCATGCAAGAAGACTTATAATGAACTGGGTTTACAGACCTACAACTGCTGATGGAAAGAATGTTAACATCACAGATAAGCTTTTTGATGAAATTGCACCAAAGTATAAGGGCAAGAACGGCGGTTATACAAGAATATACAAGCTGGGACCAAGACGCGGAGATGCTGCTGAAATGGTTATCCTTGAGTTGGTATAATTATTAATTTAACTTTTAAGAGTAAATGATATAGGGGATTAAATCTGTTGGCAGCTAATGGTTACCGGCAGGTTTGATCCCTATATTTGTATGAGTGGCACGAAAATAGTCAGGATGCATATTTCTTTAGAGTCCAGGAATTATTTATTCAAGAATAAAAAGCACGTGAGTACAATTTATAAAAATAAGCAGCTTGATTAAAGGTAGTGGCTTTGTAAGCAATTTATTTTTATTAATTAACCTGTAGTGCTAGTTAATAAAGTCTTTAAGAGACAAGGTTGCAAGTCACGCAAGGACGGCTTTAAAGAAATGCACAGTATGATTAAAAGCTTTTTGTTGAAATTGTAGGCTTACAGCATGCTGATTTGGCAGTTAAATTGACAGGATGTCAATTTAAGCAGTACTCGAGACCTGGATGGTCGAGTTGCTGCGACGGCTAAAAAGGCATGCTGTAAGGTTATACAATTTCGCAAAAGCGTTATATACAAGCATTTATTTGAAGCTCGTCCGGGAGTGGGCAGTATTTTCTGACTGTTAATACATTTTTTATCACTACAGGTTAAGTTAGTACCAAAGTACTTTTTATTACTCATAAATGTGTACATGTATAAAGAAAAATGGAGGTCAGCGTGAAAGTAAAGTTTTATGCATAATCGTTGTTTTCACGCAGTAAAAACCTGGGGGCAGGTTTTTCTCACTTTGTATAACGCTGCTTCACAGCGGGAAGGAGAATGTAATGAGTATATTTTTTGATGTTCAGGAAGTTAGCTTTTCATACACAACCTATGGTGAGGTTCCGGTGGAGGTTCCGGCACTGGAGGGCGTTTCCGCAAAAATAGAAAAAGGTGATTTCGTCGTTATTCTCGGACGTAACGGTTCTGGGAAATCTACCTTTTCCAGACTTCTGAACGCACTGCTTGTTCCACGTAAAGGAATCGTCCTGGTGTCGGGCAAGGACACAGCCCTTGAAGACAATGTCTGGGATATCAGGAGTACGGCGGGGATGGTTTTTCAAAATCCAGACAACCAGATTATTGCCACCACTGTTGAGGAGGATGTTGCTTTCGGCCCGGAAAATCTGGGTGTGGAGCCCGCCGAGATAAGGAAAAGAGTTGATGAGGCGCTGGAAACAGTGGGTATCAGCCAGTTTAAAAGAAATGCACCTCATCTGTTATCAGGTGGTCAGAAGCAGAGGGTTGCCATAGCAGGAATACTGGCTATGAAGCCGGAGTGCATCATACTTGACGAAGCTACCTCAATGCTGGACCCCATAGGCCGGAGAGAAGTAATAAAGGTACTTAAGCAACTTAACAGGGAAGAAAATATTACAATTATTCATATAACCCACCATATGGACGAGGCTGCCATAGCCAATAGACTGATTATAATAGATCAGGGTCAGATTGTTCTGGATGGCACGCCCCAGGAGGTTTTCAGCAATGTTGAAAAGGTGAAGAGCCTTGGTCTGGATGTGCCCCAGGTTACAGAACTGCTTTACAACCTGAAGAGACAGGGCTTTGATATTCCGAAGCTTCCCCTGTCGGTAGATGAGGCTTTTGAGATAATTAAGGGTTTGAAAAGGTAATGGCTCATTATTTCTTTATAGCCTTATAAACCCTTATACCCCCGCTTTTATCAACATCCTCCACATTTCCGAAAACACTTTTCATAATGTCCTTCAAGGTTGAGCCGCCTTTGTTGTGAAAGGCCACCAGCCATAGAGCTCCATTTACGGACAGATGCTCCAGCGCCTCTTTAATAAGCCGGGTATTCAATTCCTTACCGGCTGCAAAAGGCGGGTTTGACACAATATCGTCAAAGGTTTCATTCCCAAGTGCCTGATACAGATTACTGTGGGAAACCTGTACCTCCAGCTTGTTTGCAGCAGCATTCTTCCGCGAATAGTCAAGAGCTCTGTTATTTATATCTATCATGGAAACCTGCTGAGACGGGAAGAGGGCTTTTAGAAACAGGCCGATGGCACCGTAGCCGCAGCCCACATCTAGTATGGTATTGCCGCTGGGCGTAAAGTATTTGATAAGATTGTGAGATACCTTGTCAAGCCTGTCCTCAAAAGAAAATACTCCGCTTACCGATGTGAAGCTCAGCTGCTTGCCTTTAATGGTTTCAGAAAAGCTTTTTTCCTTAATTTCCGAATCGGGATTTTCAGTAAAATAATGCTGACTCATACTTTTATATTACCTCCGGTGAAAAATGGCTGCCAGCAGGGCCTGCCTAGACTCTGCTGTGTTTTACGGCTTACTTGACTTTTGCAATAATAACTATTATTATAACACATAGGTTAAGATTAAATTTTTTTATGTAAAAAATTAATACTCTTGTTTGTTTTAAAAAGGCAAGGGCTTATAAATAATGGACATGCACAAACATTAGCAAAGCAGCCGGTAAACTCCGGTGTATTTTCTTGTGGAGGGGTTTTTTTGCAGATAAATGTATTGGAATACCTGGAACAGGCAGCATATGAATATCCTGATAAGGTTGCATTAAAGGATGAAACCCGTGAAATCACCTTTTCAGGGCTGGAACTGGAAGCCAAGGCACTTGGCACCATGATAACAGAGAGAATATCGGGTTTGGTAAGAAACCCTGTAATTGTTCTTGTGGACAGAACCTGCTCCACAGTAATTGCATTTATGGGAGTGCTGTACAGTGGAAACTATTATGTACCTATAGATAATCAAACTCCTCCCCAGAGACTCAGGACAATTATTTCTACGCTTAGACCAAGTCTGATTTTATCCCAGGCCAAGGATGTAAGGGCCTTTGCTGATATGGAGGCTTTACCTGAAGTATTGGAACTTGATGAAATACAAGGCCGGGTGGAGGATGAAAAATTGCGGGTGGTGAGAAGCAGACTCATAGATACCGACCCTGTATATACCATTTTCACCTCCGGTTCAACGGGCACACCCAAGGGAATCGTGGTTCCCCATAAAAGTGTCATGGACCTTGCAGAATGGCTTTCTGACACCTTTGGCTTTACCAGCGGAGATGTTATTGGCAACCAGACACCTTTTTATTTTGACGCCTCTGTCAAGGATATATATTTATGCCTTAAGGAAGGGATAACTCTGTGTATTATTCCTAAAAAGCTGTTCATGTTTCCCGTGAAGCTGGTGGAATATCTTAATGTGAACCGGATAACAACAATTTTGTGGGCTACTTCAGCTATTACTCTTTTGTCCAACTCCCAGATATTCAAAAAGGTGCTGCCGGAGCACCTGAATAAGGTGTTTTTCGCAGGGGAGGCAATGTTTGCAAAGAACCTCAACGGCTGGCGTAAATACCTGCCGGAAGTCAGGTATGTTAATCTATACGGCCCAACGGAGGCAACAGTTGACTGTACCTACTACATTGTGAACAGGGAGTTTGGCGATGAGGAGGTAATACCTATCGGAAATGCCTGCCGGAATATGGAGGTCATCCTGCTGGACGAGGACAGAAGACCTGTTGAGGGAAGCGGGCCGGGAGAGCTTTGTGTCCGGGGTACAGGAGTTGCCTTGGGCTATATAAACAGCCCGGAGCTGTCTTCGGAGGTATTCATCCAGAACCCTTTAAATACCGCCTACAGGGACATATTATACTGCACCGGTGACATAGTAAGGTATAATGAATACGGTGAGCTGTTATTTCTATCCCGGAAGGACGGGCAGGTAAAGCACATGGGAAGCCGTATTGAGCTGGGTGAAATAGAGGCGGCTGTCAATGGGGTAGAACAGGTTCAGGCCTGTATTTGCTTTTATGACCACGAGACGGCCAAAATAATACTGTTTTATACAGGCGGTATTGATAAGACCCAGCTTGTAATAATGCTCGGACAGAGACTCCCAAAGTACATGCTGCCAAATATTATTGAGCAGTATGAAGCTTTTCCTTACAATGCAAACGGTAAAATAGACAGAAGAAAACTTTCGGAGAAATATGCCAATGAAAAGAATTGAGCAATTTGGAGAAATAAGCAGCCTAATAGGGCCATATATGAAAAAAGGGATTCTGTCCAATAACTTCATTGTCAGAGAGGGATATGAAGCTTATATCAGCTCGGGGAATTTGTACGGTCAATGCAGTGACACGGCCTTGATACTGCTTTTGGACTGCAGGACACACTGGCGCATTTTCTATCATATAAAGGGACCGGAGGCAGATATCCTTGCTCTTCCGGCAGATAAGCCCCTTGTTATGGAGCTTGTATATAAAAATGAGAATGAGGCAGTGGAAAGCCAGCTTGATTTTTGGAGTTCCAGAGGCTTCCGGCCGTATATATACAGACTGCGTATGAATGGTATTCCCGAGAGGCTTTTGCTGGAAAGCAAAAACATGCATGCAGTTAAAAACGCTGTTTGCCAACAGGCGGAGCAGATACGTGGGCTGATAGCCGAAATGTTCGACCCGTATTTAGGCTGTATTCCAACCCTGGATGAGGTGATGGAATATATAAAAAAAGAGGAGATGCTGGTGTCGGAAGACCAAGACGGCAGTATCCTGGGAGTATTGCACATAGGCAGCAGGAACTCCGCCAGTTTTGTCCGGCACCTTTTAGTTCATCCTGATGCGCGGGGCAAGGGCATAGCAAAAGGCCTTCTGGCTCATTTTGCAAGATGTGTAAGAGGACAGGGGGATGGCAGGATACAGCTCTGGGTGAAGAAGGACAATATAAATGCCAGGGGGCTGTATGAATGGGCAGGCTTCAAGTACGACGGCTGGCAATCCACAGGGCTTATAAGAAATTCATAAATATATTATTAAAGTTAAAGGCCGTGCTACGTAAGCAGAGCCGGAAATGGAGACTCACATGGAAGAATTATTGAGAATTTTAAAGGAATTGAGACCTGATATAGATTTTAATGAAAAGAAGGCACTGATAGACGACGGAGTTCTGGATTCCTTCGACATTGTGGCTTTGGTGGGTGAAATAGGAGAAACCTTTGACGTCCAGATCGGCGTTGAGGACCTGGTGCCTGAAAACTTTAACACCCTACAGGCAATATTGGCTTTGATTAACAGATTGAGAGACGGAGAATAAGGGTATGTCACTGTCATCAGCTTCATTTTTAATATTTCTGGTGAGTACGGTTGCCATTTACTATCTGGTGCCTAAAAAGCTTCAATGGATGGTTCTGCTTGCCGCCAGCTATTTCTACTATTTGTCATACGGGGTTAAAATAGTGGGCTTTCTCCTTACCACCACTTTTACTACATATATGGGGGGCTTATTGCTGGGAGAGCTCAACAACCGCAGGAAAAATGGAATGCAGCAGCTTGGCAGGGAGGCCTCAAGTGACGAGAAGAAAGCTGTCTCCAGCAAATTCAACAGAAATAAAAAATGGGTGGTGTCCGGCATCCTGCTTATAAATTTCGGCATTCTGGCCGCCATAAAATATTACAATTTTGCTGCCGAAAATGCCAATGTGCTTTTGGGACTGTTTACAGACTCCAGTTTCCCCAGGGTAAACTGGCTGCTCCCTGTAGGGCTTTCTTTTTATACCTTTCAATCGGTAGGTTATGTAATAGATGTTTACAGAGCCAAGTATCCACCGGAAAGGAACTTTTTTAAATTCGCTTTGTTTGTATCGTTTTTCCCTCAGATCATTCAGGGGCCCATCAGCCGCTTCGACCAGCTTGCACACCAGTTGTACCAGTCCCATTCCTTTAGCTTTGACCGTCTGAAATACGGTATTCAGCTTATGATGTGGGGCTTTTTCAAGAAGCTGGTGGTGGCGGACAGAACTGCGGTTATAGTTAATAATGTTTTTGGAAATTATCAGAAATACTCCGGTGCTGAAATCGCCTTTGGGGTATTTATGTACTGTATACAGATATATTGCGACTTCTCAGGAGGCATAGATATTATCAGGGGTATTGCTCAGATATTGGGCGTTGACATGATAGAGAATTTCCAGCGCCCCTATTTTGCAACCTCCCTGTCCGATTTCTGGAGAAGGTGGCACATAAGCCTGGGGGCGTGGATGAGAGATTACCTTTTTTATCCCCTGTCCTTGTCCAAGCCCTTCGGAAAGCTGGGCAAGTATGCCAGAAAGAAGCTTAAGGGCAATCTTGGGAAAATACTGCCTGTTTCACTGGTTACCTTTATAGTGTTCTTTACAATTGGTATCTGGCATGGAGCCAGTTGGAAATATATAGCCTTCGGAATCTGGAACGGCGGAATAATCACCTTCTCGGTAATTAATGCCCCGTTTTATGAAAAGGTGCTCAAAAGGCTCAATATCAACCCCGAAAGTACCTACTGGAAGCTGTTTCAAATACTAAGGACCACTGTACTGGTGTTTATAGGCAGGTATTTCACAAGAGGGGAAGACCTTATGACTTCCCTGCGAATGCTGAAGCGTACAGTTTTACATTTCGACATTAGGAGTCTGACAGGAAATATATTGTCCCTGGGACTGGGAGCCTTCGATCTGCTGGTAATCCTTGTTTGCTGTATGGTTATACTGGGAATCGGCTATCTAAAAGAAAAAGGTGTCCACATCAGAAAGAACCTGGAGGAGAGGAGCCTGCCGGTGCAATGGCTGGTCTTGCTGGCCGGGCTTGCGGTGATTGCTTTCCTGGGCATATACCGGGAAGGCTACATAGCCTCCGAGTTCATATATAAGCAATTTTAAGGAGAAAGCAATGTCATCAAAAAAATGGTTTGTAATGTTTATAATTACGGTGCTGCTTCTGGTTGCGGGGGTGGCAGGTATGAATATATTGGTGGACCCCTTCGGAGCCTTTGGAGACCATGCCATGCAGTGGTATGCCTATGATTTTACCAAGAATCCCAGGGTGGCGAAAATAGCCTATATGGATCAGCACAAGGAGGAATATGATTCCTTTATAGTAGGCAGCTCCTCCACTTCATCTTTTCCGGTGGAACAGCTTAATAAATACATGGATGCCAAGTTCTATAATTTATTCATGTATGGTGCGGACATGTATGATGTGAAGCAGACCACCCAGTATATCATAAACAATTACAAGGTTAAGAACCTTGTGTTAAACCTCGGCTTTATAAATGCCATGAGATACAAGGTTGAGTCAGACCCTTACACAGGAAGCCTGCATTACAAGACAGAGCAGTCCTCACGGTTTGATTTCCTCAAAAAATATCTGTTTGCAAACCCCAGCTATTCGCTGGAAAAGCTTCGGGCATATAAAAATGACAGCTATCTCCAAAATAAATACAAGGTTTTTGAGGTGCGTACAGGAGCATATGACAAGTCCTCAAGAGATGTTGAAAACATTCAGGCCATGCCGGACTACCTTGAGAAATACCCGGTTTTCAAGTCCTATCCAAAGGACAGGCACAACCTGGGGAGCATTGATGAGCTGATAGAGGACACAAAGCTTATAAAAGCCCTTTGTGACAAGAACGACATAAACCTCCTTGTACTCTTTCCCCCCATGTATAATGAATATGTTCAGAATTTCAGTCCACAGCAGCTGACGGAGGTTTATACCCGCCTGGCTGAAGTAACCGGCTTCTGGGATTTCTCCACAAATTCCCTTACGGCTGACTGCCGCTTTTTCTACGACAGCACCCATTTCAGAAATGCAATGGGCAGTATGGCCCTTGCAAAGATTTTCGGAGATGACGGGATATACGTACCTGAGGATATAGGTGTATATGTTACGCCGCAAAATGCTGCGGAGCAGGCCAAGGCCATGTCAAGAGCAATAGGCTTTGACGACGAAAGCTATACCAAAAGGGTGCCTGCGCTGATGTACCACGATGTAGCGCTTAATTCCACCGGGCCGCTGGTTATTTCCGCACAGCAGTTTGAAGCTCAGCTAAAGGCTATTTCAGAGGCGGGCTACACCGGGGTGTCAATTCAGCAGCTGCTGGACTATGTGGAGAAGGGGAGCGAACTGCCTGAAAAGCCGGTGGTCATCACCTTTGACGACGGGTATCTCAGCAATTATGAACTGGCCTATCCTCTGCTGAAGAAGTACAACATGAAGGCTACAATATTCGTCATAGGCTCCTCGGTGGGCAAGGACAGGTATAAGGACACCCGGAATGCCATAACTCCCCATTTTACCTACCAGCAGGCACAGGAAATGCTTAATTCCGGCCTTGTAGACATACAGAGCCATACCTATGATATGCATCAATGGGCACCTTTTGAGGAAGGGAAGGGAGAGGGAAAAGCCAGGACAAGCATAACACGCCTTCAGGGGGAGGTAGAGGAGGCTTTTATTGCCAGCCTTAAAAATGATATTACACTTTCCCGGAAGAGCATATTGGAGGGAACAGGAAACAGTGTTACGGCCCTGGCTTATCCTCTGGGGAAATACAGCGAGGTATCCGAGGTGGTGCTGAGCAGGCTGGGCATTAAAGCTACATTTACCACCAAGGCCGGCACAAACACCCTTATAAAGGGCCTGCCGCAATCCCTCCGGGCAATGAACCGCTATGGGATTACAGAAGATATTTCGCCGGAGGAGCTCCTTGAGAGAATAAAGTGATTTTGACACTGCTATTTTTAATTCACTAAATATACCTGGTTGTGGTAATATTAATTATTAAGAAGCAATCAGTCTGACATGAATTTACTAAATAAGAAAGCCGGGAGTACAATATGCCTATCAATATAGAGGGTTTGTCCTTTACCTATTCCAACGGCGGACCTTTTGAGAAAAAAGCATTGAATGATATTAATTTAAATATAGAAGACGGAGAATTTATCGGTATCATCGGACATACAGGTTCGGGAAAGTCAACGCTTATACAGCATTTCAACGGTATACTGAAGCCTAACGGGGGACGTATAGCCGTAAACGGCATTGACACCAGGCAAAGGGATCTGAAAGTGCTGAGACGTCAGGTGGGCATCGTTTTTCAATATCCAGAGCACCAGCTGTTCGAGGACACGGTGAGAAAGGATATTTCCTTTGGGCTGCTGAAGCTGGGACTTTCCCAGGAGGAAACGGCACAGCGGGTACTGGCGGCACTGCAGTCGGTAGGTCTTGACCAGAGCATTCTTGAGAAATCCCCCTTTGAGCTTTCAGGGGGGCAGAAGCGCAGGGTTGCAATAGCCGGAGTAGTTGCCATGATGCCCAAAATACTCGTATTGGATGAGCCTACCGCAGGACTGGATCCCAGCGGCAGGGACGAAATATTCGGCTATATCAAAAAGCTCCATAAGGACTTCAATATGACCATAATACTGGTGTCTCACAGCATGGAGGATATAGCAAGGCTGGCGGAGCGGGTTATTGTAATGAACCAGGGTACGATTTTTATGGATAAGCCCTCGGCCGAGGTGTATAATCAGCCTCAGGAGCTTGAAAAAATAGGGCTCTCGGCTCCTCAGATAACCTATCTGATGAAGCGGCTTAAGGAGATAATCCCCAATATTGATGAAAATATATTTACAGTAGAAGCGGCACAAAAGGAGCTTCAGAAGCATCTGAAGGCATAGTGCCGGTGCAGGGCTTTAACAGTTTTGACCGCGGCTGCGGCTCATGGAGGAAAAAATGATACGAGATATAACAATCGGACAGTATGTGCCCGGGGATTCCATGCTTCACAAATCGGACCCCCGTACAAAAATCATACTGACCTTTGTAATGATGATATTCATATTTATGATAAATACCTATTGGGGATACCTGCTGCTGACGCTTTTTACCGCATTGACCGTGGTGACCTCAAATATTCCGGTGAGATTTGTCTTAAAAGGCTTGAAGCCTGTGATTTTCATTGTGATTTTTGCAGGTATAATCAACATGTTTACCATAGGCGGAAGGGCTATTTTTGAGTGGGGCATCCTGAGAATGACCTATGAGGGTGTGGACACAGCCATCAAAATGGCTATACGGCTTTTCCTTCTGATTATCATTGCAAGCCTTCTGACCTATACAACAACACCCATAGCCCTCACCGACGGAATCGAGAAGCTTCTGGGCCCGCTGAAAAGGCTCAGGGTACCTGTGCATGAGATAGCCATGATGATGACAATCGCTTTGAGATTCATTCCTACCCTGCTGGAGGAAACCGACAAGATAATAAAGGCACAATCCTCAAGGGGGGCCGACTTTGACAGCGGAAACCTTATAGAGCGTGCCAAAAGCTTTATTCCAGTACTCATACCCTTGTTTATAAGTGCGTTCCGCAGGGCGGACGAGCTGGCGACGGCAATGGAGGCCAGATGCTACAGGGGCAGTGAGGGCAGGACAAGGATGAAGCAGCTCAGCCTCACAAGGTATGATTTTGCCACAACGGCCATAACCGTGGTCTTTATGGCCTGGGTGCTGGCAATGCAGTACATGGTGTGGTAGCGGCGGCATTGCAATATATGGCCTTGCTGTAGGTGGCTTCAGTATATGGCACTGCTGTAGGTGACATATCAGCATATGGCCTTGCAGCGGTCGGTGCTGCAGCACATGCTTTTGCTGCGGGTGCCTCTGTGGCAAGGGTTATAGCAGGCTGCTCTTTTTAGATGCAATAAAGTGTGAGAAATGTAAAAATAACAGGTGGAAAATGCGAAATATTAAACTGACTATAGAATATGAAGGAACAAATTATCACGGCTGGCAGGTTCAGAAAAATGCCGTCACCGTCCAGGAATATGTTGAAAAGGCACTTTCACGGCTTTTGGGAGACAAAACCGGAGTGGTGGGCTGCAGCAGGACCGATGTGGGTGTCCATGCCTACGGTCAGGTTGCGCATTTCTTCACAGAGGCTGCAATCCCCGGAGAAAAGTTTTCCTATGCTCTGAACAATCTGCTGCCTGCAGATATTGTGGTACAGAAATCAGAGGAGGTGCCTGAAAACTTTCACGCCAGATATTCCTCCAAGGGTAAAAGGTATAGATATCTCATATGCAATTCTCCGCACCAGTCGGCCTTAATGCGCAACAGAGCCTGTCATGTGAGGCCGGAGCTGGATTTTGAGCAAATGAGAAAAGCTGCGGTCCATTTTACGGGAGAGCATGATTTCGCAGCTTTTCAGGCTACGGGAGGTCAAGTCCGCAGCACTGTGCGGGAGATTTACAGTACGGCGGTCAAAAGAAGGGAAGAGAGCCTCATAGAGCTTGAGGTCACCGGAAACGGTTTTTTGTACAACATGGTGAGGATAATTGCAGGGACTTTGATATATGTGGGAATGGGGAAGCTGGCCGAAAGCGACATACCTGGGATTATCAGCGGGCTTGACAGGACCAGGGCTGGTAAGACGGCTCCGGCGCAGGGCTTGTATTTGATGGAGATATATTATTAACAAAATGCCGGAAAAAGCACTCCGTCAAAGAATTGATTAGCCGAAAACCCAGGTATTCAGGCAAATATACAGAAATAAGTCCAATCACATAAAGTATCCGGACTATGCGGGGGATTACTCCTGTTATCGTATGTTTAATACTTAATGAGAAAAAGTGAATTCAAAAACGATTATATGAGAGATATGGAGATATATCGAGAAAAATCGAGAGATAATGAGAGATAAATTAAAATCTCGGTAATTTATACTTGACATAGTTAAAAGTGTATATTAAAATGTTCTAGTGTCCAAGGACTTGAAAAATGAATAAGAAATTTAATATCAGGATTTCAGCAAATTATCAAGACCTCGAAACGGTTATATTAAAACCGTCCCATATACGGTGAACACTGTTTGACATAGACAGTACAGATTTTTAAGGAGGTAGTATTAGTAAAATGAAAACTTTCATGGCAAAAGCGGAACAGATTGAAAGAAAATGGTACGTTGTTGATGCAGAAGGCAAGCCGCTTGGAAGATTGGCAAGTGAAGTTGCCGCTATTCTAAGAGGAAAAAATAAGCCAATTTTCACACCACACGTTGATACTGGTGATCACGTAATAGTACTCAATGCAGAAAAAGTTCTTTTGACAGGTAAAAAACTTGATCAGAAGCTTTACAGAACTCACTCACTTCATCCAGGCGGATTGAAGGAAGTCAAGTACAAGCATTTGATGGAAAAGCACCCTGAAAGAGCTGTTGAAGTGGCAATAAAGGGAATGCTTCCCAAGAACAGTCTTGGAAGACAAATGTTCAGAAAGCTCAAAGTTTACAGAGGAACTGAACACAACCATCAGGCTCAGATGCCTGAAGTACTTGACTTGAATATTTAATGGAGGGAGGATATAATAATGGCTAAGGTATACTACTATGGTACAGGACGTAGAAAGAAATCAATAGCGAGAGTAAGACTAGTTCCTGGAGAAGGAAATATCACTATAAATGAAAGAACATTGGATAACTACTTTGGTTTAGAGACAATGAAGGTTATAGTTAAGCAACCATTAACCCTCACAGATACAGTGACAAAGTTTGATGTTATATGCACAGTAATCGGCGGAGGTTTCACCGGTCAAGCCGGTGCAATCAGACACGGAATTTCTAGAGCTCTTTTAAAGGCTGATGAAGAACTCAGACCGGCTCTTAAAAAAGCAGGCTTCTTGACAAGAGACCCAAGAATGAAGGAAAGAAAGAAATACGGTCTCAAGAAAGCAAGAAAAGCTTCACAGTTCTCAAAGAGATAATATTCGCAAGATGCAAAAACCCCTCAAACGGTATCGTTTGGGGGTTTTTATTTAAGAAGTGTTACAGACTTTGTGAAATGTTTTTATACGCAATGGAGATAACTCCTTGAACAATACGTTTACAACAGCAGATGTGCATCCAACTTCAAAATTAACACATAAAATATAAATTCTTTCAAGGGGAAGGTTCCAGCGAAGTGATTCGCTGAGACCTTCCCTTCGTACATTTCTTACATTTGATAAGGCAAAGAAAAACACTCTTGACAGGTGAACAAATGTTAACTAAAATGAGGATAACAATTGTTCACCGGAGGTTTAGCTATGAATACAAAAGAGCGCATATTGACAGTTTCCTTGGAGTTGTTCTCCAGGAAGGGCTTTGATGGGGTCTCAGTTCGAGAAATAGCAAGGGAAGTTGGTGTGAGAGAAAGTGCATTATACAAACACTATAAAAATAAAGAGGATATTTTACATAAAGTAGTTGCAGAAATGAAAATAAGAGTACATGAAGCCTATACTTTAAATAAAGTTCCGGAGGCAATAAAAAAAGAAGTCTCAAAGGGCTATGGAGAGCTTTCAGAAGAACAGCTTTGTGAAATGTCATGGGGCCTGTTTCAGCTATATACAAAAGACCCAATGATTTCAAGTTTCCGAAAATTATTAATGAGAGAGCAATTCAATAATAAAGCATTTGCAGCATATTACAATGAATTTTTTCTAAAGGGCGTAATTAATAGACAAGCCATGACTTTTTTTAAGTTGGTAGAAGGCGGCCTTTTTCATAAGGAAGATGAGCAGGTGATAGCACTTCAATTTTATGGACCTATTTTATTACTGTTTCAACAATATGATTGTGAACCCCAACAGGAAGCAGCAATAAAGGAGCTGCTATACCAACATGTAAAGGCCTTTGGACGAAATTACAGGAACAGGGAGGCCATAGAAAATGAAAAATAAATGGAGAAAGCGCAGGATTATATCAGGAGTTATTTTTATAGTGTCACTTTTGGGTTTAGTGAATTTTATATCTGTGAGAAAGGAAGCTTGCGCAAGGTTTTCCACCTATGAAGAAAAGGCAAAGGCGGTGGAAACCTCTTATGGGAAATTAAGTTACATTGATGAAGGCAAGGGTGAGGTAATCCTCAGCTGTCATGGTATTTGCGGAGGGTATGATCAGGCATATGATACTTTAGCCGGAAAGTATGAAACCTATCGTATTTTAGCTCCGTCCAGATTTGGTTATCCAGGGAGTGATATACCTGATAAGGCTACAATAGATATGCAGGCAAAAGCATATGTTGAATTGCTGGATCAACTGAAAATAGAAAAGGCATATGTTTTGGCTACCTCGGCAGGCGGTACGTCGGCAATCAAATTTGCACTGATGCATCCGGAACGCACAAAGGGTTTAATTCTTTATTGTTCCGGATATCCGGGAATAGAAGCACCTGAAAAGAAAATTTCATATGCAGGACCGCCGGCTATTCTATGTAACGATGTTGCAATGTGGCTAATAAGTCCACTTTTTAAGCCTATTATGGGTATGAAGCAAGAAACTATCAAAATGATTATACCTCTTAAAGAAAAAAAGGCAGGGATTGTATTTGATGCCAAGGTTACCAATACGGTAATGTATAATAATTATATGGATTATGATATGAGTAAGCTGGAAGTGCCGGTTCTAAGTATTCATTCCAAGGATGACAAGTTAGCAGATGCTGAAGGCGTGAAAATGTGGATTGAAAGAATTCCAGATTGCACTTTTGTGTCACTAGAGGGAGGTGGCCATTTGATGGAAGGACATGAAGAAGAAATCAATAGAGCCTTTGATGAATTTGTAATGAAAACAAAGTGATTTTGGAAAGTATGTCACATGTAAACAAGGTGTTTTTAAAAAGAGCCATACTTTTATCAAATAGAGGAGGCAGAGGGCATATATTTGCTATATGTATTGATATTTTGACCCCAGAACGCAAATATGCCTGCTGTTTTCAAACAATTGGACTGTACTGAAAACAAAGTAGCAAGAGCCTGTTGGGCAAAAAACGTATCTTGTTCTGTATTCATTCAATTAGCCTCCTTACAAAGACATTATAATGTCTAGTTGTATAATACCACTGCTGGATTGGATCGTCAATATAATGTCTATATTGAATTTTGACCCTAAAGAAAAAGAAAAGCATCAGGAACGAAGTCAAACCATAGAGCACAGCTTTGGGACAATAAAAGCCGTGTGGGGGCTACCGGCAATTCTTATGCCGGACACAGGAGCGGATGAGTGCGGAACAGTCGTTCGCATTTTTGGTATACAACTTACGGCGGGTGGTCAACATTTTTGCTAAAAGCGGCAGGAATCTGGTAAAAGAACTGGCAATGTAACGAGGGGAAGCCTCGTTTTTTGCTTTAATTGATAATTTTCAGTGGAGCGTCAAGATATGACGCAACCTAGCCGGGTTTGGGGAGCGGAACTTAGATTTCGTACTATAAAATTCCTTGACGTTTAAAGCAAAAAGTAATACAATAATAATTGAATGAACGGTTCAGTAAAAGAGGTGAGCTAAATGGAAAATAGAATGAATCTGATATTTGACGCAGCTAGTCAATTATTCATCAACAAAGGGTATGCAAGGACACAAATGAAAGATATAGCAAAAGAAATTGGCTTGTCAACTGGTATGCTTTATGTTTACTTTACAGGAAAAAGAGAACTATTGAGTTTTCTTCTAAAAGGAACAATAGAGCCATCATTTGTTACACAGGAGTTTGAGTTGCCAATTCATTCGGAGCTATTTGATTCTTTAGATCATGAAATCATGGAAGCATTTGAACAAAATACAAAAGCTTTTTCTGCTCATCTTGACGACATTACAAATTATCCTTTGGAACAAATGCTGTCTGACGCATTTGATGTTATTTCAAAGTACGGAATTGGCTGCTTACTCATTGAAAAAAATCCTGATGATTTGGGAAAACTGACCGCTTATTATAAAGAATATAGGCAGAAATTTTACAATCAGGTTCTATCGTACATCACACAGTACATTCAGAACGGAACTTTTCGTCAAGTTGAGTTACCACAATATGTTACGCGCTTAATCATTGAAACACTGTCCTGGTGGGGAATGCACATTACAAATGACGCTTTCGAGACACAAAAGAATATTTCTGTTGCAACAGCCAAAAGCATATGCATGGATAACCTGTTTCACGCATACAAGCAGTAAAATTTTTACGGGGCAAGCGCTCCGTAAAAAAATATGACCTTATTAAATGAACAGTTCAATAAGTGAAGGGGGAATAATTCTTATGAAACGCAATTTTATTTTATTCACCTGTGTTGTTTTTTTACTCATGGGGATTTTATCAGGGTGCGGAGGACAAAAGGCAACTGTGCTTGCCAATACTCTTACATTTGATACGGAAGATTTTGAGAGCCTTCGGCTTGATTATGATGCAGATGATATTCATGTTTTGGAAAGTGATAATGCCAAAGTGATAGTAAAAGAATACATGAACGAGGATAAAAAGAGCTATTACGCCAAAACCTCCACGCAAAATGGCGAACTGCTGATTACAGAGGGTGACAGGCCAAGACGTTCCAATTTTGAATCCTATATAGAAATTTATATTCCGCAGGACTATACGAATAGCTTATCCCTGCATTCTACAAGCGGAACAATCAGTTCGGAAATTGCCCTGAATTTATCAGGTAGTTTCAATGTTGATACTACAAGCGGCGTAGTGGAAGTTTCAAATACAAAGGCATCAAATGTAAAGGCTACCAGTACAAACGGCAGTTTGAGTTTTGAAAATATTAATGCGGTTGAAGTAAACATACAGACCACCAACGCCACAACTTCCATGAATCAGATTAACGGAACAATCAACTATCAATCAAAGGGTGGGAAGCTGACCGCTTCCGATCTTCATGGTTCCGGCTCCTTTAACGCCTCCGGAGAGGGTTCCATAGATATTTCCTTTGCAGATGTGACAAGCAATATTTCCGCATACTCCAAAAATGGAACTCTTACGGTAACACTTCCCAGTGAGCTTGCTTTTAAATTTTCAGCAATAACCAAACAAGGCTCTCTTGGTACTTCTTTTGCAGACCAGCTTGCAATTACGGATAACACTGCCGTCGGAACCGTTGGTGCTTATCCTGAAATAGCCGTAGAACTGGAAACTCGAAACGGGGATATTAAAGTAACAAGGTGACGATATGCTACGGATTTTTATTTATATATCCATCATGGTCTTGCAGATTTTGTATACTACCCTGATTAAATACAACTATCAAGGAAGTTATGGTAAAATGCCCTGTGATTGAAGTTGTGATAATTCGCAATCGACATTTACATTTCCAGTAAAAAGTGATATCCTTGGCTTGCTGAAGCGTAGTGGTTTAATATTGTGTAATAAATCATGCAGTTAGAGGGAGTAATAAAGATGAAATTTAAAATTATAAATTTTTTAATCTTATTTGGGATATTGGTATTTACTGTCTCCTGCTCGCGAAACATACAAAAGACGTCACAAGTATCTATGAAAAACACTAATGAAGCATCTCTTTCAGCCTTTGCCACCGCACAAGTCATTCACTCACAACAAGAAGATACATCAAATTCAGCAGTTCAAGAAACGCAGCAGAAAAAGTCAATAAATCCACCAGTAGAAACTGAACAACCAACAATTAACCCAAATTCAATTTCAAAGAATAAATACACCCCAGCTGCTATTGAATACAAAAACGATAGAGTAAAAAATGCTATGCAATTACTTGACTCTGATAGTATAAATTATATGATCTCAAGCCTGCTTGCTCTTGTACCGAAGAAAGATCCAGTTGATCATTTTATTATACAGAGTGTAACCAGCGGTAATATTTTGTCATCCAATAATGATGATATTGTCTTGGTTGTAACCTATTGCTTTTATAATGATATTCCTGGGCTAGAGGAGAATGCAACCTTGGTCTTGACGAAAGATGGAGAACATTACACAGTAGCTTATGCTCAGAGAGCTTTTGGAGATATTAGCATATCTTTATGTGATATTAACAAGGATGGGAAAAAAGAAGTGTTTGAGTATGTTACAGCTGATTATAAAGGTTCGTTCCAACGGTTGACTGTTTTAGAGCATAGCGGGGGAGGGAAAATAAATCAAATATTCAATGTGCAATGTTCAAATACGTTGCATGGCTCATATGAAAGCAAATTTAACTATGAATTGGAATACAATAAAAGCAATCCATCTTTAATTGATGTAATTTTGAATTTGCAATCCCAAAAAAAAGCTCTGGAGGAGCTTCCCAGGAACCATGACAATATAACGCCAGTAAAGCCGCTAAAGGATCAGATTATCTTTATGTTTGATGGCACCAAATATGTTCCGAACAAGGATATCAGTGGGTATATCTATTTTGAGTTCTGATTAAAAAGTTGGTACTTGAATGTACGGATGAAGAACTAAACAAAAGATTCTTTTTTTAATTATGTGATGTTGTGAAACAATTAATTCAGTAATATTTACCGCTGCAACCAGACATAGAGGGATTTGCAAATACAGTCGAAAGCGGAGAAAGTATTATGGCGGGTAACTCCTTTTGAAGTTTTCTCTCTACACTCGGACAGTTGCTATATGTATGGCTCTTTTGACCCCAGAACGCAAATATGCCTGCTGTTTTCAAACAATTGGACTGTTCTGAAGCCGCTGTCCCCCAGCAAAGCTTTTGTAAGCTGTGCAGTGTTATAATCCTTCATATGATACTCAATTTTATACTTTTCTGCCACAAGGACGAATTGCCCGTCCGGTGTCAGCTTTTTATGTATTCCCGGCTATTTCTCAAAGTTTGAAAACATTCTCTTTGAAGCTGTACCTGCCAGGTACAACAGGATTGCAGAGGGTATAATAATCAAGAATACCCTGTTGTGCAGCAAATCAAAAACAATACCATATACTATTTGTCCCAGCGGTTGTGCGCACAATGTTATGGTTGCGGCGTAGGACATGACTTTTCCCAGAAGCTGGTTGGGCGTATTTTGCTGTATGATGGACAGTCCGAATACCGAAAAAACCGTGGCCGGAAGCTGAGCCAATACAAAGGATAGAATAATTGAGGCATAGGAAACCATAGTGGGAGCCTTGAGCAAAAAGGCCAGGCCTGCAGGAAGCAAGCTGACTCCCAGGGCGGCGAGCAGCAGATACAGCTTTGAAACCTTAAATTTGCCCACAAGCAAGCCTGCCGCAATACTTCCTGCAATGGAAGCAGCTCCAAGTGCACTCTCAGCCGCCCCATAAAAGGTTGCGTCCAAGCCGAGGACCTTCCGTATCATAAAGGGCATTCCTACAGTCCCAAGACTCGTAATAAAAAAGCTGATGATGGCAATTAGCAGCAAAAGCTTTAAAATATCTGGCTGCTCCCTTGTCATAAACCTCAGGCTTGCTGAAAAGTCATTTTTTATAATGGTTAAAACACTGTTTCCCGTGCTGGAAGGGGTATGCACCAATTTTATAAAGCACTCGAACAAAGCCGTTATAAAGAAGCATGCCACACTTACTATCAAAATAGGGTATAGTCCGAAGATTGAATAAAAGACACTGCCCAGAATGGGTGCTACCAGTCCTGCCAAAGCTGACACCTGATAAACTGCAGCATTGGCACGAATAACATTATCACCTTCCTGAAGCTGAGGAACACAGGCAGCTGCCGCAGGAGATTCAAAAGCCGCCAGAATCGACAGGATAACCATAAGTACTCCAATGGCTGTGACGACGTTACTATCAGAAAGAATAAATACAAAAAGCAGCACCGAGACCCCCGACACAAAATCCAGTGCAACCATGATATTTCGTCTGTTTACCCTGTCTGCCAATATGCCGCCAAGGGGAGAGAGCAGGATTGTAGGAACGATTGAAATTGCCAGAAGGCCTGCGAAGATTGTGGCGGAGCCGGTGACCTCCAAAATGTACATGGATAAAGCAAATCTAAGAATGGTATTACCGAAAAGTGAGCTTATCTGTCCAAGAAGCAATAAAGTGAAGTTGCGGTTAAATAATTTTGAATTCATTGAATTTCCTCTCTTTCATACATTCGGTATGAATGTAAATGATTAAATAAAAATTGCCTGATGGCAATTTTATTCCGGTAAGCTTTGCCGACATAAATCAATTATATGGTCATCCAAAACGGGCAAGCCCAGTTTATCTGTAATTTCCTTGACAAACAGAAGCCGCTGCCAGCTTTCCTCCGCTGTGCAGGGGTATATTGTGGGTATCATCCAAAAGTTGGTAAGCAATACAAATACTTGGGAAAGCAGTTTCGCCTGATCGGATTTTATTGAGCCGTCCCGTATGCCCTCCTCGATTAATTCCTGGTACATGGGGGCTACCGTATCTCGGTTATCGTCAATAAAAACCTTCAAAAAATTTGGGCTGTTCAGCAATTGCAGTGCTTCCATACTGATTTGGCGATGGTCACTGTTGTCGTCCAGTGATTGCAATACCATTAATTTAAGCTTTTCAAGACCTGTTAAGCCTGTTTGCTTTTTTACTTTTTCAAAGGGATTGTTATCATAGAATAACTTAGAGGTCAAAGCATCCATTACATCCTCTTTGGATTTAAAATGATGATAAAAAGCGCCTTTTGTCAGCCCACCCAGTTCGCTTACAATATCCTGTATGGTGGTCTGCTCATACCCCTTTTTTAAAAAAAGTCTCATGGCTGCTTCCAGTATTTTTGCCTGAGTTTCCTCCGGATACTTGTTGCGTGCCATCATGTCACCTCCAAAAGCAATATACATTCTTTGAGTATGTATTGTATTATAGGGGCTAAGGAAGGTTTTGTCAAGCATACATTCGCAGAGTACGAAAGATATTTTATTTAGATATTTACTCCATTTGCCTTTGCCATAGTAAATGTTTTATATAAAAACTTTATATTTATAAAGAAATAGGATATAATAATATAAAGGAAGGTGATTAAATGGCAATTCAATATACAAAGCTTTTTCAACTGCTTTCGGGAAAAAACATTTCCAAAACTGAATTACAAAAACGTATAGGTATGTCTTCCACCACAATGGCGAAGCTTTCCAAAAATGAAAATGTATCAATAAAAATTATTGAAGATATCTGTAAGGTTTTGAATTGCCAGCCGGGTGACATAATGGAGATGGAAAACAGGATTGACAATCCACTGCTTGAGCAGCTCAGGGAAGAGAAGGCCATGAAGCTCAAAGGCGGTATATACCACCAGACCCAGATAAAACTGGCATATAACTCTAATCGTATTGAGGGGAGCAGACTTTCAGAGGATCAGACAAGGTATATTTACGAGACCAATTCCATTGTTACGGAAAAGGATGAAACAGCGTCTGTTGATGATATTATGGAGACTATAAATCATTTTCAGTGCTTTGATTATATGCTGGAAACGGCAGACAGGGAATTGTCGGAGGCTATTATCAAGGAATTCCACACAATACTTAAAAGCAATACCTCAGACAGCAGGAAGGAATGGTTTAATGTGGGCGATTACAAGAAAAAGCCTAACATGATCGGCGACAGAAAGACAGCGGCGCCCTCCAAGGTAAAGGGTGAGATGGCCAAATTGCTCATTGATTACGGCCAGCTTCAGAAAGTGACCTTTGAAGATATTATGGAATTCCATTACAGCTTTGAAGCTGTTCACCCCTTCCAGGACGGGAATGGAAGAGTGGGGCGGATGATTATTTTCAAAGAGTGTCTGAAAAACGGGATTCCACCACTTATTATTGAAGAGGAGCATAAGCTGTTCTATTACCGGGGGCTGAAGGAGTTCCGGGAAGAGCCGGGATATCTGCTGGATACCTGTTATGCGGCTCAGGATAGATATAAGGAGCTTATGAGTTATTTTACGTAAGGAGCGGAGGAATATGCAAACTACATATCCAATTATCCAAAGCTGCTTGACATCAGGCAGCTTTTCTTATACAGTAAAATTGAACAGTGTTCAAAAAGGAGAAAAATATGAAATCTGAACTGACAAAGGAAAAAATAATAGAGAATACAATAAAACTTATCCGGGAGTATGAAGGGGACACTGAAAAGATAACCGTCCGAAAGATTGCGGAGTATGCCGGAGTGGGAGTGGGACTTATAAATCACTATTTCGGTCAGAAGGACACGCTCATAGAAATATGCGTACAGAGGATTATTAGCAATGTAATACATTCCTTCCGCCCGGAAAATTTTAAGAGCGATAACCCCGTGGAGAGGACAAAGCACACTGCAAGGCAGGTCATGGATTTTCTTATGGAGAACCGTCAGATTTCAAAGGTATCCATTTTAAATGACTTGTACTTTCCACAGCCAATGGATAATACCATGAGGACGGCAGCAGGCTTTGAGCGAGGCCTGTCAGGAGGAGAACCAGGAGGGGGGGCGAAATTGGAGGCCTTTCTCATAACCGTGATAATGCAGGCTGCATTTCTTCGAAAGGACGTATTCAAGGAGAGTATGGGAATAGATTTTTATTGCAAAAAGGATAGAGATGCTTTCCTGGGAGATATAATAGAAAATGTCTGTGGAGGTAGGAGTATATGAAATATTTGATACTAAACGGAAGCACCCGTCGGGGGAATACCTGGAAAATAGTGGAGCTGACCAGAAAAAGACTGCTGGAAAATGATGCTGCAGCGGTTTTTGAGGAAATTCACCTCTCAGAATTGCAGCTCCCGTTTTGCATAGGCTGCAGCAATTGCTTCAGGCTTGGAGGACAATACTGTCCCCATTGGGACATACTCAGCAGGGTTTTAAATGCCTTTGACGCTGCCGACGGTATTGTGGTGGCATCTGCCACCTACAATCTCAGGGAGACAGGAATGCTGAAAAATCTATTGGACCACATGTGCTACCTGCTGCACAGACCCAGATTTTTTACAAGCAAGGCCCTGGTAATAACTTCTGTGGGAGGAGTGGGGGGAGGCAGTGCTGCTAAGAGCATTGCAGGCACGTTGCGGGGAATTGGCTTTAACCGCTGCTATCGGCTGAGCCTTGCCACCACCAGTTGGAATGCCTATGTTCCGGCGGAAAAGCATAAGAGCCATATTGAAAAAGCCACCGACAGCTTTTATAGGGATGTGGCAGGAGGGAAAATCCATTATCCGGCCACAGGGCCTTTGATACCCTATAACATATTCAGGGGTATGTGTGTAAACTATGCCCCTGGAACAGAATATGAATCTGAGGATGGCATTTACTGGACTGAACCCCGGAGACAAAAGAGGGCATATGACGCTGACATACCCCTCACCATAATCCAGAAGGCTGTGGGAGGATTGTTTTATATTTTGGGAAAAGTTTTAGGAAAACGAAACATTGTCACATACAGAAAATACGGAAAATCTGGAGAAATATCCGAGCTCCCGTCCCAAGGCATTGACATGTGAATATAAGCTTACAATTTAAATTAAGCTTGCGATACCTCACCTGCAACTTGGTTATTCATATCCGCAACTTGGCCCTTGTGCACTTGAAAGCCACAAGCCCCGGGAATATTATTATAGATGAATGGAGGCCGGCAAATGAAGATAAACATTCGGACCGACAACGATGTAAAAGACACAGAAATAAATATTACCTGCAACCGTCTGACTCCTGAAATCGAGAGGCTGGTTTCGCTGATAAGGGTCATGGACATGCAGCTCACCGGGGAGAAAAACGGACATATACATATACTGGACGCTGGCAGCATTCTTTATATGGACACTGTGGACAAAAAGACCTTTTTCTATACAAAGTCAGAGGTATACGAGTCTGCATTGCGCCTTTACGAACTGGAGCAGCAGTTGAGCGGTACTGAATTTTTCAGGGCAAACAAATCCTGCATTGTAAATTTTGCACAGATAAGGGCTTTGAAATCTGACCTGGACGGAAGAATACTGCTGACCATGAGCAACAACGAGAAGCTCTATGTTTCCAGACAGTATGCGCCATTGGTAAAAAAGAAGCTGGGGGTGAAGTGATATGGATAAGAGGTTTACAATATTTGATTTTTTCTCAGAGGCATTTCATACATTTTCCATAATGATAATCAGTATTACCGTGACCACTTATTTATTCGGAAAGGACGCCGGAACAATATCTTCTCTTTACAAGCTGGGAAACGAGGGAATAGCTGTTGACACCGTAGCCCAGTTTATGCTGGCGTCACTTGTATTGGAATTGGTAAAAGTATTCTGGTTTTCCGAAAAACTCATCAGGAATATGATGGCACTGTGGAGAACAACCTTCATGGTTGTGTCGGTTATACCGGTAATGGCTGTCTTCACACTAATATTCGGCTGGTTTCCCCTCAATAACCTTCACGCCTGGGGAGGGTTTTTAATGTCCTTTGCTGTTTGCTTTTTACTTAGTCTGGGTGTAGTTTATCTGAAGGCCAGGCTGGAGAGCAAAAAGTACGAGGAGGGCTTCAAACGGTACCGCCTTGAGCATGGATTGGAGGAAAAGGATGAATAGCATAAGCAGCTTGAACAGTAAGAACAGCATTAATAGCATTAACAGTCTTGATGTAAAAAACCTGGTCAGGTATTTTGGTGAAAAAAAGGTTCTGGATAATGTCAGCCTGAAAGTGGGGCCCGGAGAGATATTCGGGCTGCTTGGCCCGTCGGGAGCGGGAAAGACCACCTTCATAAGGATATTGACGGGGCAGCTGAAGTACGATGGTGAGGCAAAGATATTTGATACCCACTGCTCCGACCTGGGAAAGGACATGTACCGCAAGGTGGGAATGGTCATGGATAATTGCGGTATTTATGAAAGGCTGAGCTGTAAGGATAACCTGAAGCTGTTTGCAGATATATACAGGGTGGGAAGTGAAAGACTGCATTTGGTCTTAAAGCGGGTCGGCCTTGAAGAGGACTTGCATACGCCTGCCGGAAGGCTGTCAAAGGGCATGAGGCAAAGATTGCTGCTGGCAAGGGCGGTACTTCACAGCCCGGGGCTGCTTTTTCTGGATGAGCCTACCTCGGGCCTGGACCCCGGGACGGCAGAGCAAATCCATGAATATCTGAAGGAGCTGCAGGAAGGCGGGACGACTATTTTTCTGACTACTCATAACATGGAGGAGGCCACCAAGCTCTGCGGTAACATAGCCTTGCTAAATGACGGTAAGATTGTGGAATATGGAGTCCCCGACCACATATGTAAAAAATACAATGAAACCAACATGATTGAAATCACCTTGAAGACAGGTGAGATTGTGAACATACCGAACAGTCCGGCGGGTTCGGACAGGATTTCCGGCTATTTCAGGGAAGAGCTGGTTGAAACCATACATTCCTCCGAGCCAAATCTGGAAACCGTATTTATCAGGCTGACAGGAAGGGGGTTGGATGCAAGATGAGGGTAAATCACATTACTGCCATATTGTCCAAGGATGTCAAGGATGTAATGAAGAATATACAGGTATTGATTTTGTTTGTGGTATATCCTGTAGTAGGGTTTATTATGACACAGTCTATAAACGTAGAAAGAGGCTTTTTTATTTCGGTTTTTGCCACCATGCATTTTGTATTTACCCCTATTGTTGTCTCAGCCCATATGATTTCGGAAGAAAAAGAGAAAAATACCCTTAGGGTGCTGAGAATGTCGGGAATAACCTCCTGGGAATTCTTTGTGAGCACGGCGGTATTTATATTATCTCTGGACTGTATTACAGGAAGCACCTTTATTTTCATGGCGGGAGAGGGTGGAATTGACCCGGGTCTTTATTATTCTGCGGCAATTATGGGATGCGTTGTATCAATAATGCTTGGCATGTGCATCGGAACCTTCTCAAAGAGCTCAAGCGGAGCAAACGGCCTTGCCATTCCTCTGGGATTATTTTTTTCCTTTCTTCCCATGCTTTCATATTTTAATAAAGGGCTGGAAAGTGTATCAAAATATCTTTACGGACAGCAGGTGGGAAATATGATATACGGGAAGGGCTGGTCGGCGGAAACCGGCATAATCTGTCTGGCCAATCTTCTGCTTGTAATGGGGCTGTACGTGGTATTATACAAGAGAATAAAAACCCAGGAGTAGGCTTTTTCACTTCAGGCTGATATAATTATTTTGACTGGCGGTGTAACAAGCGGTAAGACCGGTTGATTAATGTTACTCAAAAGGAGAAATTGTCATGCAGATTAAAATAGCACATGCAGCAGTATATGTAACAGACCTGGAAAAATCCAAAGCTTATTATATTACCTATTTTGGTGGCAGGAGTAATGAAAGGTACATAAATGCCAAAGGCTTTTCAAGCTATTTTATTACCTTTGACGGCGGAGCCAGCCTTGAGATTATGCACCATATTCAATTGGAGCTTCGCCCTGTAATAGAAAAAGCAAACGGCTGGAGCCATATTGCTTTTTCAGTGGGAGACAGGGAAACGGTCAGATATCTTACTGAGAAAATTGTTTCGGACGGCTATGAATTATACAGTCCGCCAAGACAAACAGGCGACGGATATTTTGAGAGCTGCGTGGCCGACCCTGACGGCAACCGTGTGGAAATCACAGAGTGACGGAAGAAAAAGGAGTGGAAGGCTAGAGAACAAGTTCCTCCCCATCAGCGGGTATGAATACCTGGTCTTGAAGGTTGTTACCAGTGACATGGCTTCTCAGGGCTTCCCTGGTCAGAACGCAGTGATTCCAGCTTTCCAGGTGTACAGCAACTATTTTCGCTGCGGGGGAGTGCCTGTGGATTTTGTCTATATCTTCTATTCCCATGGTAATTGGCCTCCCGGAGGCAAAGGTGGCTTCTCCGGCGTTGCAGACAACTATGTCGGGTTTATACCTGTCCAATATCTTTGCGGTTTCCGAATAAAAGACACTATCGCCGGAGATATATACGGTGGGAGCCTCCGGGCTTCTCATTACAAAGCCCGACACAGGGGCCATCATAAGGGCGGTGGCACCGTGGCCGTGGCGGGCGGGGGTTCTGGAAATGCTTATACCCTCCCAGTCCAACCGACGGCCCACAGCTGTTACCTTTGTAAAGCCATGACCCAAAAGCTTCTCCCGGTCCCTAGGCTGACAAAAAATCTGCTTGTCTTTGGGCAGTAATCTGGCAGCTTCCTCATCGAAATGGTCCCTATGAGTGTGCGTGACCAGTACTGCATTGCAGGAAAGCAGAGTATCCAGGGATACTGAAAGGTCTACAAGGGGATTGCGGCTTTGGTTCTTTACTTCCTTTACTGGCTCCATACCTCCTTTCCCGGAAAAAATGGGGTCAACCAGTATTGTTCTGTCATTGATACCAAGAATTATCGTTGCATGGCGGACAAGTCTCAAATACATATAACATTTTCCTTTCCATATGATATATTAGAGGTGTGACTATTTATATCAATTATATACCCGGCAATACTTTGATACGGCAAGAGTTTGGGCTTATGTGCTTTCACCGTGCAAGTGTCAGGTATGGCTGTTCCGATTCCGGAGTATATATTGAGTATATGGCTAAAGTAAAGTGTGAGGTACCGCCGCATGTTTGATGAGACAGATATTGAAATAATAAAAGCTTTGCAGAACAACTCAAAAATTCAGCTGCAGGAGCTTGGAAACATGGTTCACCTGACGGGGCAGGCCGTCAGGAACAGGATAACCCGTATGGAAAAGCAGGGTGTGATTCAAGGCTATACAATAAAGACCGATATGGCACAGCTGGGACAGGAATTGTCCGCCTTTGTCACTGTTTATATGAAGACCAAGGAGCATGCCTTCTTCCACAAGTTTATAAGAGATAATGTACATATCACCGAGGCTCACAGAATCAGCGGAGAGGGCTGTTATAGCCTGAAGGTGGCTGTTGCGGGCCATCAGCAATTGGAAGAGCTGCTGGACGGGATACTGGCGTATGGGAATTACAAGGTAAATCTATCCATCAGCAGATTAAAATAATTAAAAGCCTATTTGACAAACCTTATAAAAAACCCAAAAAAATTCGTTGACACAAAATTACAGCCGGCTATTCCCTGCCCGAGACCGGCATATTATTTGAGAGGATTGATAAAACAAGAGTTGAGGAAGAGATAAGAAAGCTGTCTGTCGTATAATTTAAGCCCCCTGTAAGGAAGCCCTCCATAGCAGGCCTCCTTACAGGGGGCAGCAGTCACAGGAAAAATCCTGCAAGTCACTCCATCACAGGTCAAACGGCAGGCAAGCAATAGCGCAGGAGGCTATAGGAAATGCCGCAGGGACAGGTGCTGTGCTATACGCTGCCGCTGAAGGTAAGGAAAAGCAGTACTGCGTTGGCGGCGATTATAATGCCTGCAATAATCCAGCCTGCAACATTGGTGATGGTTTTGTTTACAAGAGAGCCCATCAGGTCCCTGCGCCGGGTTATTATCAGCATGGGTATTATTGCCGCAGGAAGGATGAAACTTAGTGCTACCTGGCTTCCCACCAGTGCCTGCATGGGGTTTATACCCAGCAGGATTATGAACATGGCCGGCAGCATGGTCACCAGCCGGGTTAGGTTATCGCTTATTTTCAGTCCTACAAAGCCCTGCATAATGGTTGTTCCTGCCATTGTACCCACCACGGAGGAGGACAGGCCTGAGGCAATAAGTGCCAGACCGAAGGCTCCGCTTGAGGCGGCACCCAGCAAGGGTGACAATGACCTGTGGGCCTGTTCTATGGTTTCCACGGCCATACCGTTGCGGTAGAATACCGCAGCCGATACGATAACCATGGCTGCATTAATTATAAAGGCAATATTCATTGCCACAGTTATGTCTATCCGTTCCAGCCTTAAATGCCTTTTCTTCTGCTCCTCGGTATGATTGCCGTTTCGCTGCTGTACCAGTTGGGAGTGCAGGTAAATGACATGGGGCATTACAGTGGCTCCCAGCATGCCCACCGCTATCATGACGGCTTCTCCTCCCGGCAATGACGGAATTATTGCATGCAGTCCCGCCTGTGTCCAATCGGGCTTCGCCAGAAAAACCTCCAGGGTGTACGAGATGCAGATAACAGCCACCAATACTGAGATTATGACCTCAAGCACCCGCTGTCCGTATTTTCCCATATACACTATAAAAAAAGTCAATACAGCCGTTATAAGGCCAGCCCAGAGCATGGGAATGCGAAAAAGCAGATAAAGGCCCAGGGTACACCCCAGAAACTCCGCAAGATTGGTAGCCATTGCCGCCAGTTCCGCAACTACCCACAGGCACCAGTTTGTTTTCCGGGAAAAAACCCTGCCGCACATCTGAGGAAGGTTATAGCCTGTTGCTATTCCAAGCTTTGCAGAAAGGGACTGAAGAAAAATAGCCATAATATTGCTCCAGAGGATGACCCATACAAGGTTATAATTGAATTTGGAACCTCCGCTGATATTGGTTGCAAAGTTGCCGGGGTCAACATAAGCCACGCTCACAATAAAGGCGGGGCCTAGGAATTTAAGCAGTGTTTGAAATTTAGGAAAGGGTTGGCGTTTTACTGTAAAAATTTTTTCTATACCCATGGAATCGGACTGTTTCCCAACTGCGGGTATGTAACTTTCCTCCAACATAATAGCACCTCTTGGTTTGCTTGCGTTCAGCTAATAACTTTAGCTTAGACTAATTTCGTTTACCTAATCTAAAATATGTGCAGAGCAAAAAAAGTGTTACACCTTTTGGAGCAAGTGCTGCGGTTTAGTTATCCGCCGGTGGGGGATAGGGTGCAGCTCAGTCAAAGAGAGAGGACTGAGCCATGATAAAACACTGAAAACATGGAAAAAGTGCGGTTTATATTCAGAAACGCACTTTTCTCATATAGGGACATATTAAAAATCAAATATAAGGTTAAAAAACATGAGTTTACGCAACAATCTCGGATTGTTCCCTGGTATGCTGATTCAAAAGATATTCCTGGTAGCTTAAATTCCGGCAGGGATAGCTTTCCATGTCTAAAGGGTTTTTTAAAAATAAATGTCCGGTAAACGTACACACCTTTTTTCCCTTCTCCTGAGTGAAATAGTCGCAATAACTGCAGTCAAGCATAACGCACCTCCATAACATACATCATTTCTGCTTCTGGTGGTCTGATACATACATATTGTCCTAAAGGAAAAATTTAATATTACAGACCACTAAAACTATTATAGAACTGCGGTGGCATATAACAATGAATTAATTTTAGTGCAAAAAAAACAATAACCCTCAGTCCGATTATTAATACGGTTTTTTGTCTCCGGCAGGTATCAGCTATTCAGATATTTTGTTATTTTGTTATTTTGTTATTTTGTTATTTTGGTATTTTGTTATTTTATTATTTTGTCATTTTGCTATTTTGCTATTCAGGCAGGCGGGTCAGGTGTTAAGTTTGATGTATGCAGCCAATTTGCTGCTGATATCAGCATTGTCCAGCAGAAATTTATTAAAAAGCCCGATTTTGCTAAGTGTAGAAAGAGAAACATAGTGTTCGATTAATTCGGTTTCTGTGAGAATATCTTCCCGAACACCCAGGTTGCCAAGAAATTCCTGAATGGTATTGTGCCTTTCCAGAAGAAATTTACCTATTTCGCGACCATTTTCCGTCAGGAAGATGATGCCGTATTTCTTGTAATCCAGCATGCCTAATTTGCTAAGCTTCTGAACCATTTTTGTGGCAGACGGGGCTGCAACATTTAAAAGCTCCGAAAGGGTATTGATTCGCATGTAGCCCTCTTTCAGGCTGTTTCTGTAAATCATCTCAAGATAGTCCTCCATGGCGGAAGTGAGAAGATTCTTATTTTGTGAAAGGAGCTGGTAGCCGCGCACTGTATGAAATTTTGACAATTCTTCCACCGGTTGTTCACTATCCTTTATGAATTAAGTTCCCATAGATAATATATTCAGAAACTCGGGATATATAACTTGCAGCATTCACGGGCAGTATTCCGGCGCAGTAATCCCTGCACCAAGAGATTATATATTGTGTTTGCAACCATAATATAATAAAATTAAAATGCCAAAAAAGTTGCCTTTAGGCAGTTATCATATGCGGCAGAAATAGATATTTGTAAAAAATACGGAATTTTAATATCTGTGGGGGAAAAATGCTTTTAATATATAATGGAAGAGTACAAACAATGGCAGGAACTGAATATGAAAACGGATATATTCTGTGCCAGGATGACAAAATAATAGCAGTAGGCGGAGATGTAAAGGAAATCGAAGGGTTGCTGGAGCCGGAGGTGAACAAAATAGACTGCAGGGGAGGCGTTGTCTTACCTGGACTTATCGATGCCCACAGCCACATTGGAATGTGGGAGGATGCGGTAGGCTTTGAGGGGGATGACGGCAATGAATCCACAGACCCGGTAACACCTCAGCTGAGAGCAATAGACGCTGTATACCATGCCGACAGGGCCTTTGTAGAGGCCTATGAGGCAGGAGTCACCACAGTGGTTACGGGACCGGGAAGTGCCAATGTCATAGGCGGTCAGTTTGCCGCCCTGAAGACCTTCGGGTGCAGTGTGGACGAGATGCTTATACGGCAGCCGGTTGCTATGAAGGTGGCCTTCGGTGAAAATCCCAAGACGGTGTACAATGAAAAACACCAGTCTCCAATGACCAGAATGGCCACAGCTGCAATATTGAGGGAGAATCTTTTCAAGGCCAGGGAATACAAGGAACAGTGGGAGGAGTACCAAAATAACACCGAAGAGCTGGATAAGCCGGAATTTGATTTCAAGCTGGAGGCACTGGTGCAGGTGCTCAAGGGAGAAATACCTCTCAAGGCCCATGCTCACAGAGCTGATGACATACTTACGGCAATGAGGATTGCCCGAGAATTTGATATAAAGCTTACACTGGAGCATTGCACCGAAGGTTATCTAATAAAAGACCTGCTGGCGGAGGCTGGATATCCGGCTATTGTTGGTCCCTTGCTCACCGACAGGTCAAAAATCGAGCTCCGCAATCAGAACCTTAAAAATCCGGGCATACTTGCCAGGGCCGGCATAAAGCTGGCCATAATGACGGATCATCCCTGCGTTCCGGTGCAGCACCTGTGTCTCTGCGCCTCCATGGCAGTTAGGGAGGGCATGGCACCCCTGGAAGCACTTAAGGCCATCACAATAAATGCCGCGGAAATCATAGGCATAGGACACAGGGTGGGCTCCCTGGAAAAGGGCAAGGACGCAGATGTGGTCATATATGACGGAAATCCTCTGGAATTGATGACCAAGGTGCAAAAAACCATTATTAACGGAAAAGTAGTATTTGAGAGGACTGGCAATGATTAATACTGAAACTTGTTCCTTTGAGGAAACAGTTGAATTTGGAAGGAAGCTGGGGGCAATACTAAAGCCCGGTGATGTTATCTGCCTTTCAGGTGATTTGGGTACCGGCAAGACCGCATTGACAAACGGAATAGCCAAAGGTCTTGATATAGACTCATATATCACAAGCCCCACCTTCACACTGGTGAATGAATATGAGGGAAGGTTTCCACTGTACCATTTTGATGTGTACAGGATTGCAGACCCCGAGGAAATGTTCGACATAGGCTTTGATGAATATATATACGGTGACGGTATTTCCATAATTGAGTGGGGGGAGCAGATTTCCCATATTCTGCCCCTGGAAATAATCAAGGTGGAAATCAGGAAAAACCTTGGGAAGGGTCTTGATATCAGAGAGATTTCCGTGGATTTCGCCGGTGCCAGATATGAAGGCTATGAGGCAGAACTACAATCAGCAAAAATGTTTGGAGAGATATAATGAAAATACTGGCCTTGGACACATCTACAAATGTCGCCACCGCAGCTGTGCTGGAGGATGGCGTAATTACTGGAGAATACAGCTGCAACAAAGGGAAGACACACTCTCAAAGATTAATGCCCATGATAGACAGCCTGCTGCAGGCAGTGGGTTTAAAAGCGGCGGATATGGATGCCTTTGCCGCCTCCATCGGGCCCGGTTCCTTCACGGGGCTGCGAATAGGTGTCACTACGGCCAAGGCTATGGCTTTTGCCGCGCAGAAACCGGCAATCAGCGTTTATACTCTGGATGCCCTTGCGTATAATCTGCCGTCTTCAAGGGCAGTTCTCTGTCCAGTAATAGACGCCAGAAACAATCAGGTATTTACAGCGGCATATAAAATTTCAGGAGATAAGCTGGAAAGGCTCACAGACTACCTGGGAATACATATTAATGAATTAGCGGATATTTTATCAGCAATGAAGGAGGATGTGGTTTTCCTTGGAGATGCGGCGGCCATGCACCGTTCTTTCTTTGAAGACAGGCTTGGAGACAGGTTTTCCATGGCACCTCCCCATACGGCGCTTGCCCGGGCCTCATCCGTTGCGGTGCTTGCGTCAAAGCTTTATGAAAGCGGAAGCCTTGAGAGCAGCTATGATATGAAGCCCTTCTACCTGAGAAAATCCCAGGCTGAAAGAGAAAAGGGATGAGCCTGGTTTCAGAAAGGAAGCTGAATGGTTAATAACATTGAAGTGGTGAAAATGACCCGGGAGCACCTGGACGGAGTAATGACCATTGAAAACCTGAGCTTTAAAATACCCTGGTCCCGGAACGCCTTCATTGACGAACTGACAACAAATGAAATGGCTGTGTACGTAGTTGCGGTCTCCGGAAAGGAAATCCTCGGCTATGGAGGTCTATGGCGCGTACTGGATGAAGGGCATATAACAAACATTGCTGTACACCCTGAATTCAGGCGTTGTGGAGCCGGCTCCCGCATAATGGATGAACTTCTCAGGCAATGCCGGGATTGTGGTATCCTAAGTCTGACCCTTGAGGTCAGGAGAAGCAACCTGCCGGCCCAGAAGCTCTATGGAAAATATGGCTTCAGGTCTGAGGGAATCCGGAAGGGCTACTATTCCGATACCGGAGAGGATGCCATAATCATGTGGAAGCATCTGGACCGTTAAAACCTGCAGTTGTGTAAGAGAATGTGTGGCTGGATTTTATAACTATTTTTTTGTGTGTTTTGCGCACGGTTAGGAGAGAGTATGAAGCCGAGAGAACTTAATTATAAAGACTTGGATTACAGGTGCAGTGAGGCAGGGTTTCCTTTCAGAAACACCAGTGAGCTGGGCCCCTTTGAAGGTATAATCGGACAGGAGAGAGCTTCCAAGGCAATGAAATTCGGCCTGAAAATGAAAATGAGAGGCTACAACATATATATGTCAGGGCCTACCGGTACAGGCAAAACCAGCTTTGCAAAGCAGATAGTGAATGAAATGGCAGCCTCCATGAAGATTCCCGACGATTGGTGTTACATATATAATTTTTCGCAGCCCAACCAGCCGATGGCCATCAATCTTCCGGCGGGCCTGGGAAAAGCATTTCAGTCGGATATGGAAGCCTTTGTAAAGGTCATCAAGCAGGAAATAGTAAATGCCTTTGACAATGACCAGTATGAAAAGGAAAAGGCTGAGATAATGGAGGAATATGAAAGTAAAAAGAACGAGCTTCTGGATAAACTCAGTGAGGATGCCGAATCCCACGGCTTTAAAGTAAATACTGGCAGCTCAGGCATATACTTTTTGCCTATTGTTGAAGGAAAGACCATAAGTGAAGAGGAATTTGAAAAGCTTGATGACAATATCAAGGATGAAATAAATGAGAAGACAAACATATTGCAGCAGGAAACCCTGGACATAATCAGAAAATTAAAAAACAATGAAAAGGAGACCCGGCAGAAGGTCTCGGAGTGGGAGAACAGGATAGCTTTGCTGGCACTTGGCGTTCAGCTCAACGACCTTAAGGAGAAGTATAAGAAATTCAATGCCATATTGGAATTTCTGGATAATGTGCAGCAGGACATATTGGATAATCTTGACGACTTCCAGGAGGAGGAATCCAGCGAGGAGCAGCCCCAGTTCATCATACCCTTCATGCAGAAGGAGGAGACTCCCGTATACAAGTACAAGGTGAATGTACTTGTGGACAACAGCAGTCTCAAGGGGGCACCTGTTATTGTGGACTTCAATCCCACCTATCCCAACCTTATTGGAAAGATTGAGTATGAAAATGAATTCGGGTCGGTGTCCACCGATTATACAAAGATAAAGCCCGGGCTGTTTCATCTGGCAAACGGGGGATATCTCATATTGCAGGCAAGGGACGTCCTGGGGAACCCTCAGGCCTATGAAGCCATCAACCGGGTGCTCAAGACAAAAAAGATTAACATTGAAAACATGAAGGACCAGGCGGGGGTGGTGGCCGTTCCGGCATTAAAGCCCCAGCCCATTCCCGTTGACATAAAGGTAATAATGGTGGGGAATACTTCTATATACCAGCTTTTATACGAGTACGAAGAGGACTTTAGAAAGCTTTTCAAGGTAAAGGTGGATTTTGATGAGGAAATGGAGCGCAGCGAAGAAAATATTCTGAAGCTGGCTTCGTTTATCAGCGGCTTCTGCAGAAAGGAAGAGACTCTTCATTTTGACAGATCCGGAGTGGCAAAGGTGGTTGAATATGCCTCCTGGCTTGTGGAGGACCATAAGAAGCTGACAACCAGATTTAACGATATTGTTGAGATCCTTTGCGAAGCCTGCATGTGGGCCCAGGACGACAGGGCCAAACACGTAAAGGCAAAGCATGTAATACAGGCTGTAAAAGAAAAGGCTGCAAGATGCGACCGGGTGGATAAAAAGATTCTGGAAATGCTGGAAGACGGAACTATAATGATTGACACTAACGGCGAACAGGTGGGACAGATAAACGGGTTGACGGTAATGGACATGGGAGACTATTCCTTTGGAAAGCCTTCAAGAATCACAGCCTCCACCTATATAGGCGAGAGCGGGATTGTAAATGTGGAGAGGGAGGTGGATTTGAGCGGCACCTCACACAGTAAGGGAGTACTTATACTCAGCGGATATATAGGGCAGAAATATGCTCAGGAATTTCCGCTTTCCCTGACAGCCAGCCTTTGCTTTGAGCAGCTGTACGGCGGTGTGGACGGGGACAGCGCATCCAGCGCGGAGCTGTATGCCATACTGTCCAGCCTTGCGGAAGTTCCCATAAAGCAGTACATAGCCGTAACAGGTTCAGTTAATCAAAAAGGCGAAATCCAGCCGGTTGGAGGAGTATCACATAAAATTGAAGGCTTCTTTGAGCTGTGCAGGCACAGAGGGCTGGACGGAAGCCATGGAGTAATAATACCTCACCAGAACATCAGAAACCTTGTATTGAATGATGAGGTCCTGGAGGCTGTGAAGAAAAAGCTGTTCCATATATATCCCGTTGCAAATATTGATGAAGGAATTCAAATATTGACGGGTTTGGAAGCGGGAGGCAGAAATCCCGACGGCAGCTACAAAAAGGGCTCCATAAACGGCCTTGTAAACAGCAAGCTGGAGAAATATGCAAATACAGTGATGAAGGTTCCGAGAAGGAGAAAATAATTTCAGACAATTTCAATTTCCAAACGTAACTATTGTGTATTGCATTTTTTCTTGTGTGAGAGGGGGTGTATCGAACTTTGGTGCCTACAGATGCAGAACTGGTATCCCGATGTATAAACGGGGATAGTAGTGCGTTTGAAGAAATTGTAACCAGATATAAAAAACTTGTCTACAGTGTAGTCTACAAGATGATATCGGATAAAGAAGAAGTCAATGATGTTTCCCAGGAGGTTTTTATCAGATTATACAAATCTCTTGAAAAATATAACCCTGAATACAAAATGTCTACATGGATAGTAAAAATAACTTCTAATTTGTGTCTGGACACCTTAAGAAAGAAAAAACAGGACACTGTTACACTGGAGGATGCTGTCGGAATTTCAAGCGATATCGATACACCTGAACAGACTTTGATTAAAAAGCAAAGATCACAGTTGATTAAAAAGGCAATCAACGAATTGCCTGAAAAATATAAAATACTCATAGTGCTGTTCCATAACAACGGTATGTCCTATGAGGAAATGACCAAGATATTAAATGAGCCCATGTCCATAATAAAAAACAGGCTGTACAGGGCAAGGCTCATGCTCAAGGAAAAACTTGATAGTGCCAGAAAGGAGGAGGTATTATGAAATGTAACGAAGCACAGGATTTTATGATGAAATACTTCGATAAAAATCTAAATGACATCGAAGCTGCCCAGCTGAAACAACACCTTAAAAACTGCAAAAAGTGCTCGGATGAATTTCTATCCTTGGAGGAAGTATTTTTGGAAATAGAGCAAGACTCAGCAATCGAGCCTCCTGAAGATTTCGAGCTACAAGTAATGAGCAGGATAGAAAAAGAAGTGAAGCTGTATACCCCGCAGGTCAAGGAAAATAATTTTGTATATAACATACTTCTGGCTGCAGTATCCTTCATATTTGTAAGCCTGTTCGGTGGAATACTGTATGAGGCCATAAACCACCCGCTGGAGCTCATGCGGAATGTACAGATTGCTGTGGACCTGGCAAAGGAATTTCTGGATGTGGCAGCTACCATGACAAAGGGAATAGTTATAGCTCTAGTGGGTTTTGCAACGTCCATGTATAAGACCTACTATTACGCTTACATTTTACTTGCAGTCCTGCTGCTGGTTGTTCAGGGAGTGTTCATCAGAATGGTCAGAGAGGGTAATGGTGCAGCTCAATGAATAAAAGAATTAAGCTGATTATATTCTTTCTGCTGCTTTCATTATTGATTCCCGGTGCTGTATCAGCTGCAAAAAACGACCTGACCATCAGTAACCTGATCGTGCTGGAGGACCAGGACATAAAGGACGTGAGCTGCGGAAATGTCACGGTTGTGCTGGGCTCAACCAATATAGACTCAAATGTACTGGGCAGCGTGATAGTTGTCTTCGGAAAGGCCAGCATAAATGGAACGGTAAGCGGTGACGTGGTTTCAGCTTTTGGTGAAGTATACCTGAAGGATAAATCCGAGGTTATGGGCAACCTGGTTTCGGTGGGAAAACTGGGACTGGGCAATGCTGTAAAGGTTAGCGGCACCAAGGTTGCTGTAAATTTTGATTACATCTCACTGTTTAAATCCAACGGAATAATTATTAACATGCTTATTGCCGGTTCTTTATTTATATTGATTGCAGGACTCATACTTATAACAATATTTACTTCAAGATTCAGAGTAATGTCCTATTCCCTGGGGAAGGCGCTGTCCCGGAGGATGGTGCTGGGGGTGCTGGTGGTGGTGAGTCTGACCATAATACTTGTGTTCCTCATATTCCTCATAGCAGTACCTGTGTTTTATGTCCTGGTTATCATGCTGGCAGACATAATAGGCAGCATATACCTTGGAACGGTAATATTCAAAAATAATTATGACAGATCCGCAATCTATATTGAATTTTTTGTAGGGCATATACTCATAAGCATAATAAAGATAGTTCCTCTTATATTTATTCCATCGGGCTATTATACGGCACTGATGATATACGGCATTTGCTTTATAGCTGTGGAATTGGCTTTGGCCTCCTTCGGCATAGGCACTGTTATAGATACAGGCTTCGGCAGGAAGAAAAAAGACCTGAAAATATCGTGACCATATAGCCGCATTTTTTAAGGGCTTGATAATTGTATGGCAAATCTTATATAATATTCTACAGAGTTTGATTTGTTTAGTGATTATTTGGTATAATAATATATATACAATTGTCAAGTTTTATTAACGGGGGAGCGAAAAATGATTTCAAATAAAGTGGTTATAAACTGTCCGTCGGGTTTGGATTCAAAAGCAGCGGCGTTGCTTGTACAAAAGGTATCGAGATACAGCTCGAGCATATGGCTTGAAAAGGGTGAAAGAAGGGCAAATGCAAAAAGCCTTCTTGGTCTTCTGTCACTTGGAGTTGAGAGACAGGCAACTATTACTGTTATAACAGATGGCGAGGATGAAGAAATAGCATTAAAAGAGATTTCTGAATATTTCTCAACCGGATTTTAATCCTGAGACCTATATTTCAATATGAAATACAAACAGTTGTGGCTTCTGCAGACCTGTGTGTTTGCATAAACCACTTTTTGTTTATTTGAGGCTATTTAGTACGCTTAATTTTACACTCGGGGCCCTCACCTGGCTCATGGAGGCAAATATGTTTGATATACAGGAAGAGCTTAAAAAACTGCCGGATAAGCCCGGTGTCTATATAATGAAGGATTCAAACGGTATTGTCATATATGTTGGAAAGGCGGTTGTACTTAAAAACAGAGTAAGACAATATTTCCAGAATTCTTCAAACCATCCGCCCAAGGTCAGTGCCATGGTCTCAAGAATTCATGAATTCGAATATATTGTTACCGACACCGAGGTTGAAGCCTTGATGCTGGAATGCAACCTTATAAAAAAGTACAAGCCCAAGTACAATATACTTTTGAAGGATGACAAGCATTATCCTTATATAAAGGTAACCATGCAGGAGCAGTATCCCAGGATTCTTAAAACCCGCAGGGTGGAAAAGGACGGTGCAAGGTACTTCGGGCCTTACTCCAGTGCTTTTGCCGTCAATGATGCCATTGATACCATAAAAAAGCTGTTTCCCATAAAGACCTGCAACAGGGTGCTGCCCAGGGATATAGGCAAGTTCAGGCCGTGCCTGAATTATCATATAAAGCAGTGTCTGGGCCCTTGCCAGGGAGAGGTAAACAAGGATGAGTACAGAAACATGATGAAAAAAATCTGTTCCTTCCTGGGAGGACAATATGATGAGATATTAAACGACCTTAAGGGGCAAATGGAGGCTGCTGCCGTGAACCTTGAGTTTGAAAAGGCAGCCCAGCTCAGAAACAAGATAAACAGCATTGTCCAGCTTTCGGAAGCCCAGAAGGTCCTGTCCGCTGACGGCCAGGACAGGGACATCATCGGAGTTGCACAAAATGTGGCCGACCTGTGCATACAGGTTTTCTTTGTAAGGAGCGGACGTGTTGTAGGCAGAGAGCATTTTGTTTTTGAAGGTGAAGGGAAAGAGGACGTCAGATACTCCCTTTCAGCTTTTATCAAGCAGTTTTACAACACTGTGCAATATGTGCCCTCTGAAGTAGTGCTTCCTCAGGAAATAGAAGACAGCGAGCTTATCGGACAGTGGCTTACGGAAAGAAGGGGCTTTAAGGTGAGCCTGCGCATTCCTCAGAGGGGTGAGCTGGTAAAGCTGGTGAAAATGGTTGTACAAAACGCAGAAATATCACTTAAATTGTATGGCGAAAGATTAAAACGGGAAGGCTCCATCCATGAAGAGGGGCTCAGGGAGCTTGCGGGAATCCTGGGTCTGGAGGGCACTCCGGACAGAATAGAGTCCTATGATATTTCCAACACCGGCTCCACTGAAATAGTTGCCTCAATGGTGGTGTTTGAAAAAGGCAGGCCTGCAAGGGATGAATACAGAAAATTTAAAATGAAGTCGGTTTCAGAGCAGAACGACTATGCCAGTATGCAGGAAACGCTTTTCAGGAGGTTGAACAGGGCTATACGGGAATCCCGTGAGGAAAGCGGACAAGCCAAGTTTTCAAGGCTGCCGGATTTGATTCTGGTGGACGGAGGACTGGCTCACGTAAATGCTGCACAGCAGGTGGTGGAGGAGCTTGGCTTTGAGCTTGTAATTGCAGGGATGGCAAAGGATGACCGGCACAGGACCAGGGCGCTGATATATAAGGGCAAGGAGTATGAGCTTTCATCAAAATTATCCCTTCTGAGATTCATAACCGAGATTCAGGATGAAACCCACCGGGTTGCCGTGCAATACAACAGGAAGCTGCGGGAAAAAAGATATACTCACTCGGAGCTGGATAATATAGACGGCATCGGGGAGGCCAGAAAAAAAGCCCTTATAAGACATTTTAGGTCCCTGACGGCGGTTAAGAATGCACAAATAGCTCAGTTGCTTGAGGTGGAAGGAATTAATCAGAGAGTGGCTGAAAAAATATATGAATATTTTAAAAAATAGTACGGGTATAAGCAGAGCACGGAAATATATTTAAAGGAACGGGTACAAAAGCATATGTCAATCTTTGCAATAGCTGATTTGCACCTGGCTTTGGGAATAGACAAGCCAATGGATGTTTTTGGCGGAAGATGGTCAAATTACATGGAGAAGTTGAAAAACAGCTGGGTGGAGACTGTTGCCCATACTGATACGGTAATAATACCGGGGGATGTATCCTGGGCAACCTATATAGAAAATGCATACGAGGATTTCAGGTACATTGAAGCCCTGCCGGGTAAAAAAATCATTTCCAAAGGCAATCATGATTACTGGTGGACCACCTCTTCAAAGCTGAATAAATACCTGAAGGAAAACGGCCTTGCCACTATTTCCTTTATGCATAACAATTCCTTCCGGGTTGAGAATTTTTCAATCTGCGGCACCAGGGGCTGGAAATGTCCCGGTGAGGATGATTTCAAAAAGGAAGATGAAAAAATTTACAACAGGGAAATAGAGCGTCTTGAGCTGTCCATTAAAGCCTCCGCAGGACAGGAACCCGGTGAAAGGCTGGTATTCATGCACTATCCTCCTGTTACGGCCAAAAGCCAGACTTCAGGCTTTATAGACGTAATGAAAAAACATGGTATAACAAGGTGCTTTTATGGACATCTTCATGGTGACGGAATCAAGGGGGCCATAGAAGGAGACTGCGAGGGCATAGAGCTGAAGCTGATTTCAGCGGATTACCTGAATTTTGCTCCGATGCCCATAGTCGGAACGGTAGGGTGCCGCCCATAAGGAAGGCTGTTGGAAAATATAGTGCAGAAAACAGGATGTAGTAAATACGTTGTAATAAATACGTTGTGGAAAATACTGAAAAACCAGTTGACAGGGCACTCTATTAAAGTTATATTGATTCTTGAAATATGCCAATAATATGGTATAATTGAATGGTTAATTTTTAAACTAGAGTTTTTTCTGATTTTTATAAGAAAAGAATTGGCAAAAAGACAAGCGTTGCGCTTAAATGGATAAAAATATACAAAACTAAATACCGGGAGGAAGTTTATTAAAATGAAGGTTAACAAATTTGAAGATGTTGAAAAGAATGTTGTACAGCTTGAAATAGAAGTTGATGCAGCTAAATTTGAAGAAGGTATGCAGCAGTCATTTAAAAAGAATGCATCTAAGTTTAACGTACCTGGTTTCAGAAAAGGCAAGGCTCCGAGAAATATCGTAGAGCGTTACTATGGCGAACAGGCGTTATATGACGATGCCATTAACATTGTTTGCTCCGAGGCCTATGATCAGGCAGTGGAAGAAAAAAAGCTGGAGCCTGTTGACAGACCGGAGATAGATATTGTTCAGATTGGAAACAAGGAAAACCTTATATTTACTGCCAGGGTTACAATTAAGCCTGAGGTGGAATTGGGCGCATATATGGGTGTGGAAGTGACAAAGGCTGACGCCATGGTTACCGAGGATGATGTGGAAAAGGAATTTGAAAAGGTAGTTGAAAAGAATTCACGTCTTGTCACAATAACAGAAAGACCTGTGCAATCAGGGGATACCGCTGTTATAGACTTCGAAGGCTTTATTGATTCAGTGCCGTTTGAGGGTGGAAAAGGAACGGATTACAGTCTGGTAATTGGTTCCGGTTCATTTATTCCAGGTTTTGAAGATCAGTTGATAGGGAAGAATACCGGAGAAGAGGTTGATGTTAATGTAAGCTTCCCTGAAGAATACGGCAAGGAAGAGTTAAATGGTAAGCCTGCATTGTTCAAGGTAACAGTCAAGGAAATAAAAGTAAAGGAATTGCCTGTTGTAGATGATGAATTTGCCAAGGATATAAGCGAGTTTGACACACTTGAAGAATATAAAAAGGATTTGAGAAATAAATTAGAAGAAACTGCAAAACATAAGGCTGAACACGAAAATGAAGATAGTGTCATTCAAAAGGTCGCTGAAAATGCAACTGTTGAAATACCTAAGGCTATGGTTGAAAAGCAGATTGATGCCATGATCAGGGATTTTGACATGAGACTCCGTTATCAGGGACTTGATTTGCAGAAATACCTGGAATTGATGGGCATGGACTTTGAAGCCTTCAGAGGACAGTTTGCAGCAAGAGCTGAAAATGAGGTAAAGGTGCAGTTGGTGGTTGAAAAGATTTCAAAGATTGAAAACGTAGAGGTTACAGAGGCTGAGGTTGACGAAGATATAGCCAAGACTGCGGAAGCCTACAAACAGTCTGCCGAGGATCTTAAAAAATCCTTGAGAGCTGAGGACATGGAATACCTCAAGAAGGACATAGCTTTCAGAAAGACAATAAAATTACTGGTTGAAAATGCAAAGCTGGCTTAGTTTAAGCCAGAGTCCCCATAGCTGCCGGGTGTCTTGCTGCTTTTTGCTAAAAAAACGATTGGACACCTCCGGAAATGGGTAAAATTATATCAAGTAACAAAGGTTCGGAGGAGCTTTTGTCGATTCGGTGCACTCCGGATTGATTTTTGAGTTCCATGAACAATGAACGGTCATGAAGCATAATCTGATTCTAGTGGGAGGATTTGTTTCACCGTTTTGACGGACCTGAAGCGTTCAAAACGGACTGTTAACAGTCCGGTAAAAATAACATATATTAATAAGGGAGGTATGGTCATGAGTTTGGTACCTATGGTTGTTGAACAGACTAATCGCGGTGAGAGGTCTTATGATATTTTTTCTAGATTGCTGAATGATAGAATAATAGTGTTGAGTGATGAGGTTAATGATGTTACTGCCAGCCTGATAGTTGCGCAGATGCTTTACCTGGAAGCTCAAGATCCTGACAAGGATATACAGTTTTACATTAACAGCCCGGGAGGGGCTGTGCATTCCGGATTTGCCATATTTGACACAATGCAGTACGTAAAATGCGATGTGTCAACCATCTGCATGGGTATGGCTGCGAGTATGGGAGCATTTCTTCTGGCAGCAGGAGCAAAGGGCAAGAGATTTGCACTTCCAAACAGTGAAATCATGATTCACCAGCCTCTTGGCGGTGCAAAGGGTCAGGCAACTGACATTAAAATTCACGCTGAAAATATTTTGAAGACTAAAGACAAGTTGAACAGGATATTGAGCGAGAGAACAGGTCAGCCTCTGGATAAGATTGAAAAGGATACCGACAGGGATTTCTTCATGTCTGCTGAGGAAGCAAAGGCCTATGGACTTGTTGATGATATTATGGTTAGAAGATAATAGTTGAGGTGCAATGATGACCAGATATGATGAGAAGAAGCAGTTAAAATGCTCTTTTTGTGGTAAGTCTCAGGAGCAGGTAAAGAGACTGGTTGCAGGTCCTGGAGTTTATATCTGCGACGAGTGTATAGAACTTTGCTCCGAGATTATTGAAGAGGAATTTGAAGACACAAAAATAGATGCTGAAGTTAACGAAATACCAAAACCCAAGGAGATCAGAGAGATTCTGGACCAGTATGTCATTGGTCAGGATACTGCAAAAAGATCTCTTGCGGTTGCTGTTTACAATCACTATAAGAGAATAAACAGCGATTTAAAGTCCTCTGATATAGAACTCCAAAAGAGCAATATAGTAATGCTTGGACCTACAGGCAGTGGTAAGACTTTTCTGGCGCAAACCCTGGCAAGAATATTGAATGTTCCTTTTGCCATTGCTGATGCTACTTCTCTCACAGAAGCAGGCTATGTCGGAGAGGATGTTGAAAACATTCTATTAAGGTTGATACAGGCTGCGGATTATGATATTGAAAAAGCTGAAAAGGGAATTATATATATCGATGAAATCGATAAAATTGCCCGTAAATCGGAAAATCCTTCAATAACCAGAGATGTAAGCGGTGAAGGCGTGCAGCAGGCTTTGCTTAAGATACTGGAAGGTACTTTGGCCTCTGTTCCGCCGCAGGGGGGAAGGAAGCATCCCCATCAGGAGTTTATTCAGATTGATACTACAAACATACTGTTTATTTGCGGTGGTGCCTTTGACGGTATTGATAAGATAATACAGAACAGAATCGGCAAAAAGTCTTTGGGCTTTGGTGCTAAAATCGAAAGCAACAAGGATAAAGACGTGGGAGAGCTCTTGAAGGAGATACTTCCTCAGGATTTGCTGAAGTTCGGTCTTATTCCTGAATTTGTGGGAAGACTTCCCATTGTTGTCACACTGCAGTCACTGGACAAGAAAGCACTGGTACAAATACTTACAGAGCCCAAAAATGCACTGGTCAAGCAGTATCAGAAGCTGCTGGAGATGGATGATGTGCTGCTGGAAATTCAAGAGGATGCTCTTGAGCTGATAGCAGATAAGGCAATATCCAGAAATACCGGTGCCAGAGGACTTCGTGCCATTCTTGAGGAGATAATGCTTGGAGTCATGTATGATATACCGTCCATGACCAATGTTGAGAAATGCATTATCAGCAAGGATGTTATTGAAAACAGTTCCGAGCCTGAGCTCATACTGAATGAGAACCGCAAGTCTTTAAAAAAAGCCGGTTCCAAAAAGGCAAGAGTTAAGAAGGAATCTGTGTCATAAGCCAAAGATTTATAATGTAGCAAGGGCTGTCTTAAAGTAGAAATTAATTCTATTTTGAGGCAGCCCTTGTTTTTTTGAAATTTATCCCAATAACTTGGATAAAATATAAATCATTGCCAATAATATAAGTACGCAGTAAAAAAGCTTTAGGAGGTAATTCATGTTTACAACCACGATGTTCATCATACAGTTTTTCTTTTCGGTGGTAATCGGGATTTATTTTTTTACATTGCTCAGAACCCAACAGGGCAACAAGAGCGCTATAGACAAGGAATCCAGAAAGGAACTGGAAAAGCTCAGAAAGTTGAGGGATATTCACCTCACCGAGCCCTTGTCCGAAAAGACCAGGCCCTCCACCCTGAAGGACATAGTGGGCCAGGAGCAGGGAATTAAAGCCCTGCGCGCGTCTCTGTGCGGTTCCAATCCACAGCACGTTATAATATATGGGCCCCCCGGGGTGGGAAAAACGGCAGCCGCACGAGTTATTCTTGAAGAGGCGAAAAACAATGGAATCTCACCCTTTAAAAAGGAGGCGAAGTTCATTGAGATGGATGCCACCACCTTGCGCTTTGACGAGAGGGGCATAGCCGATCCCTTGATAGGCTCGGTGCATGATCCCATTTATCAGGGGGCGGGTGCCTACGGTGCGGCAGGAGTGCCGCAGCCCAAGCCTGGAGCGGTAACCAAGGCACATGGTGGGATTTTGTTCATTGACGAAATCGGAGAGCTGCATCCCATTCAGATGAATAAGCTTCTGAAGGTACTGGAGGACAGGCGGGTATTTCTGGAAAGCGCCTACTACACCTCTGAGGACGGGAACATACCCTCACATATACATGATATATTTCAAAAGGGTCTGCCTGCCGATTTCAGGCTTGTAGGCGCAACCACAAGAACTCCTGATGAAATACCGGCAGCCATAAGGTCCAGATGTGTGGAAATACATTTCAGGGCCTTGAGAGCGGAGGAAATAAGTACCATATGTGAAAATGCCGCGGTCAAGGGTGGTTATGTCCTGGCGGAGGGCTGCAGTGAGCAGGTGGCTAAATATGCCCAGAATGGAAGGGATGCGGTCAATATCATTCAGATAGCCGGGGGCATTTCAATGCTGGAAAACAGAACTGCAATAGATGTAAAGGATATTGAGTGGGTTATAGAGTTTGGCCATTACAGCCCCAGGATAGAAAAGAAGGTAAATGCGGAAGAACAGATAGGCTGCATAAATGGCTTAGCGGTATTCGGAAACAGCACCGGCATGGTGATAGATGTGGAGGCCACAGCCATGGAGGTTGCATCGGGCAACGGAAATATCAAGATTACCGGTATAGTAGAAGCGGAGGAAATGGACAACAGGGGACACAAGCTTAAAAGAACCAGCTCAGCCAAGGCCTCTGTAGAAAATGTCCTGACAGTGCTCAAAAGATATATGGATGTGGATTTCAGGGATTATGAAATACATTTGAACTTTCCCGGGGGGATTCCCATTGATGGGCCCTCGGCGGGAATAACCATTGCCACGGCGGTCTATTCCGCTGTAAAGAGCATACCTGTGGGCGGGGATATTGCAATGACAGGTGAAATATCCATAAAGGGAAAAATAAAGCCTGTAGGGGGAGTGGTTGCAAAGGTGGAAGCTGCCAAGGCAGCAGGAATCAGGAAGGTATTCATACCCAGAGAAAACTATCAGGAGCTCTTTGAGGACATGGACATTGAAGTGGTTGCGGTGGACAACATCGGTCAGGTCATGAAGGCCATATTCAATGCCGAGGTGATATACCGGAAGGATGAGGCTGTCATGGGAGGAACTGTGCCGGTGACTGTGCTTACGGCCCAGGGAACGTAAGGGGAATATTTTTTTGGAGACCGGCGAATAATATGTGGGCGGCAGTTCAAGTGAGAGCTGCTTTGAACATGATATCAAAGCTTAAGTGATATCGGCCAATACACGCAATGATACACTTAATAAAGGGACAGTCTGATTGACAAGGGAGTTGATCAGGCTGTTTTCTCTTATGCAAGGCTGGTATTTGCCGGGAGCTGTGGTATAATAGCCTGATAAACAACATGAAAGGTGACAGCCATGAAGAAAAGGACCATATCCGCACTAACTACACTTGCAGTTGCAGCAGTAATTTTTATTGGTAACGCCTTGAACAATCCCGGGACGGAGAGCACTTCCACAGGCTCTGCTTTGTCCACGGACTCCACAGCTTCCGCAGCCTCTGCTGTTTCCACAGCCGCCACAGCCATTGCAGGCAATACCGGGCTACCTGCCTCCGGCAGCGCTTCTGAGAGCTCAACAGGGAAACAGACACAACCACAGGCACAAGGAACTCAGAACACGGCTTCCGTATTTCCGTCCGAGCTTTTAAAGCCCCAAGAGGAGGGTATAACCCCCTTCGGGTATATTGAGGCAATAGTGACCAAGGTAAGTGACGGAGATACATTTCACATAACGTATAAAAACGATGAATATAAGGTCAGGATGCTGGATATTGATACTCCAGAATCGGTCAAATCAGGAGTTAAGCCCCAGCCCTATTCGGAAGAGGCCTCCGGTCTTACCAAGGAAATGCTCTCGGGGAAAAAGGTTAAATTGCTGTTTGAGAAGGACACCACCGATCAGTTTGACAGGCTGCTGGCCCACGTAATTCTGGAGGATGAGACCTATTATAATGCGTACATGGTTGAAAACGGCTATGCAATATGTGTGTTCTACAGTCCGAATACCTTGCTGAAGGAGTATTTCAACCGTCTGCAGGACAGTGCCGTTAAAGAGCAGAAAGGGTTCTGGCAGCTGCCGGAAAAGGAGAGGCCCTTCATAAAGGACAGCAAGGGGAAATATGTGGCGGTCTATAAGCTAAAGAACCGGGCAGCGTAGACCGTCTGTATTCAGATACTCCTGTACTGACAGATACCCATAGAAGGGATGGGACTTTTGGACTAGCTTTCCTGGTAGGGATTGTCTATTTCCAGCGGGAAATATATCTGGTAATATTAGGTTGAACATTAGCATTTCTCCTTTTAGGGGCATGGGGCCCACAAAGCTCCATGTTTTTTTGTTGTCCTGAAATAGTCCTGAAATAGTCCTGATATAGCTCTGATGTAGCTCTGATGTAGCTCGGAATAAGCTGGCTTCCGGTTCGTTACAAGGAAAAGCTCTGAGTCTTTTTTCTCCCCACCTTGATAAAATACACCCAGTAGGCTATTATATTCTGTAGAAATGTTCTTCTTCTGTCCATGAACAGGCAGAAGGTACATGGGTTACGGAGGCATAATTAAATGGATACACTTATTCTTGGAATAGAGAGCAGTTGTGATGAGACCTCTGCTTCTGTTATAAAAAACGGCAGATACATCTTGTCAAATGTAATATCCTCTCAGGTTGACCTTCATAAAAAATATGGAGGCGTTGTACCTGAAATAGCATCCAGAAAGCATGTTGAGCTTATAATGCCGGTAATTAACCAGGCATTGGAGGAGGCGGGAACACCGCTGGAGGCCATAGCTGCCATTGGGGTCACCTACGGTCCCGGGCTTGTAGGTGCACTGCTGGTGGGACTTACCGCGGCCAAGGCCATAGCCTACACAACAGGAAAGCCTCTTGTGGGAGTTCACCATATTGAAGGCCATATAGCAGCCAATTATCTGCAATATCCCCTGTTGGAGCCGCCCTTCATATGTCTGGTGGCATCCGGAGGGCATAGTCATATAGTTCAGGTTACAAGCTACAGCGAATTTGAAATTCTGGGGCAGACGAGGGATGACGCCGCCGGAGAAGCTTTTGACAAGATTTCAAGGGCCATAGGTCTGGGCTATCCTGGGGGGCCGCTTATTGACAAGTATGCGGCGCAGGGAAACAGCAGTGCTGTGAGGTTTCCAAGAGTACAGTTTGAGGACGGCTCCCTGGACTTTAGCTTCAGCGGCTTGAAAACTGCGGTTCTGAACCATTTAAACAGGCTTGAGCAGACGGGGGAGCAGGTGAATATTCCCGATATAGCTGCCAGCTTTCAGCAGGCTGTGGTAGATGTGCTTGTAAAGAACACCATAGCAGCTGCCAAAATGAAGGGTATGGGGAAAATTGCTCTGGCTGGAGGAGTTGCAGCCAATTCACAGCTTAGAAGCCAGATGAAAAGCCAGGCTCAAAAGCAGGGGATTGACGTGTTGTACCCTGCCCTGGTGCTTTGTACCGACAATGCTGCCATGATAGGCTGTGCTGCATATTTTGAGTATATGAAGGGAAATGTATCGGGATTGGATTTAAATGCGGTTCCTGGACTTAAATTAGGGTAATATAAGTCAATTACTATCGGCTGGAAGCCGATAGTTTGGGTTTGAGGCTAATGCCCCTAAAATAAGAAACCTTTTCATACCCAAACTACGTTCAAAGTCAGCTTAAAAGCAATGCTCACCTGAAGGTAAGGGCTTTGAAACGTAATTCACTTTGGTAAGGTTTTACAATAGTTATCCACAGGATGTATAATAATGGTAAAATACTCCTTATACTGTAGTATCACCGAGTCTGGGGTTATGTAAAAATATAACATATTTTGTCGTTAAATCTGCGAAGCCTGGTAGTGGGCGGCTTTGGGGTGTAAATATAAGCAATGTGAATAAATATCTGTGAATAAATTAAGCTTTCTGTGGAAATTTCTCGAAAGATAAGATATATAAGTATTACAGAGCTGTGGATAAATATGTGGATAGTGTGTATAAAATTACTTTGTTTAAGTTCTATTTTACAGGAAATATAATAGACTGCACATACATAAAGTGTGAGTCCATGTAACAGTACCTATATTAAAAATAAAAACTAAACAAGCGAAACTAAACAAGCCAAACTAAACAAGCCAAACTTAGTATACTTGACGTAAGCTGACATGATATATATTAAGTTTAGCTTACGGGCAGCTTAAAATAAAAGCAAGCCGCATCAGCGGCTTGCAAGCATTTTGTACTGATTATAGTATTCTGTGACCTTCTGAACATAATTCTGGGTTTCATTATAGGGAGGAATCCCTCCGTATTTGTCAACGGCGTTGGGACCTGCATTGTAGGCCGCCAGTGCCAGGCTTATGTTTCCATTGAATCTGGAAAGCTGATCTCTTAAATACTGGACTCCTCCATTTATATTTTGAACTATATCAAAAGGATCAGATACATTTAGTGAATCGGCTGTTCCCGGCATTAGCTGCATCAAGCCCTGAGCTCCTGAAGAGGATATGGATCTGGGATTGAAGGAGGATTCCTGCTTCATGACTGCCCGTATAAGATCCTTGTCTACGCCGTATTTTCCAGCGGCACCTTCAATAGCAGAGTTTATCAAGTCCATCAGCTGGGTCTGGTCTGCGGGAATATATGCTGTTGACCTGGATAAGGCAGCCTCAGCCCTTAATACATTCAAGGAAGTGGCACTTCCGTCCTTATTCAAGGAATTTAAAAGGCTCGACCAGGTGTTGGTGTCAGACAGGGAAAAGCTGTCCCCGGTGCCTGAAAGTGATTGGCTTAACCCGGAAAGCGAGGCGTCGGCCAAATACTTTTCAAAGGGTATTTCTCCGGTATCACTGCTTTTGGTGGTTAAGCCCGGTGCAATGTCTGCCAGCCGTTTCTCAATCTCCGCCAGCTTCTGATTGAAAATGGTATTGATATCTAGATTCATACTACCCCCCTGACCTCATTAATAAGACTATTATAATATAAAATTACGTACAATGACAGTCATAAATTATATCGGAAAAAGGCAGCAAAAGCATAAGCAGGTTTTGCCCAAGGGGGAAAATATCTTGAAGAAGACTTTATGAGTGTTTACGAGATTTTATAAGGATTGTAAGACTTTATAAGTCTTATAATCTTTAGGAGACTTCCTCAATGAACATCTTTCTGGAAAATTTCGAGCAGGCATTCCGGGTGTTGCCGTCAAAGTCTCTTGCTGAAAACAGCTTGCATTTACCAATGTTCTGATTCTCGGAGTCCAGCGCTACAAGAAAGTATTCGCAATGAGCGCACTTATAGGAAGGCTGCTGAACTTGAGGCAGGTCAGCAGAGCTTTTATACTTAAAGCAAATATAATCAGGGGTTACAACTCCCCGGTATTTACACAATATATCCTTTGTCAAATGCATAGGCGTTCCGCGCTGGCAATTGCTGCAGCATTTTTCCTGCTTCATAAAAGTCTACCACCCTTTTGAATCTGAAGTTTGTATTCATTATAACAAAACATATGGATATAGTAAAAAAATGGGAAATAACTCAAGCGCATTTCAGGCCGGTTCACGGCAAAGTATTTAGGTCAATATAAAGGTTGAATATCAAGGTATATCATTAAAGCATATATTAGGACATATATAGGGCATATATAAGAATTTATATAAGAACATACCTGGCAAGCTATAGTAAAGGTTAATACTAAGTGCATTTTTAGGACTATTTTAAAACAAATTTAAAACAATTGTATATAAATCTTCAAAAGCATCATATTCTAATGTATAATAACCATAAGCAAATTTTGACGATTTTAGGAGAAGATATGAATAAGCCAAAAATTTTCAGGACCAGGTATATTCCTTTTGAGACAGTTGATATTTCAAGTGACGAGCTCTTATACATTGATGAAGATATTTTAATTACACGCTGGAAAGCAATTAAACCCAGGGCAGATATTTCGGGGGGGATTTCATATACCTTTTTAAAGGAAGGTATAAAAATCAGCAGGTTTTATGATGCGGGAAAAAGATTTGCCTATTGGTATTGCGATATTATAGATGTGAAGTATGACAGGGAGCTGAACCAGTATACCCTCATAGATCTGCTGCTGGATGTGAAGCTTATGCCCGACGGTACCATGAAGGTACTGGATGCCGATGAGCTGGCCATTGCTTTGGAAGAGGGGCTTATAACACAGGAACAGGCTTGCAGGAGCTTGAAAAAGATGGACAGCATACTGCAGAGTGTCTACAACGGCACTTTCCCTCCGGTGGTTTGTATGGATGAAAAGTACTGGGAAGTATAGAATTTGCCGAAAAACGGGCGCTCTGAAGTAACTATGGGAGTACACTGAGTAAATGGAGGGAATTTTGAAGGAGCAAAATAAAAAGCTTATTGATTTGCATACACACAGCATGGCATCAGACGGAAGCATGAGTCCGGCAGAGCTGGTCAGACATGCTCACGAAAAAGGGCTCTCAGCACTGGCTTTGACAGACCATGATACTGTGGACGGAGTAAAGGAGGCCCTTGAAGAAGGTGAAAGGCTGGGGGTTGAAGTTATTCCGGGCATTGAAATAAGTGTTGATTACAAACCTGAAATGCACATTCTGGGCTATTTCCCAAATCTGTATGCCTACAATTCCATAAGGAAGGAGCTGGAGGTAATAAGGCAGGGCAGGGAAGCCAGAAACCTGAAGATAATAAGCAGGCTGAATGGGCTGGGGATTGATATCACTACGGAAGAGGTAAAAAGGGAGGCTCTGGGAGATATAACAGGGCGTCCGCATATTGCAAGGGTGCTGGTTAACAGAGGGTTTGTAAAATCCATAGATGACGCTTTTGACAAGTATCTTGGCAGGGAGGGCCTGGCGTATTTCAAAAGGTTTGAGCTGAAGCCAGAGGAGGGGATACAGGCAATCCGAAGAGCAGGGGGACTGCCTGTGCTGGCGCATCCGGTCTTTCTGAGAAAGACCTATGACGGGATGGACAAGCTGCTGGGGGAACTCAAGGGGTTTGGGCTGGCAGGGATAGAGGCGCTGTACAGTGACCATACCAAGGAGGATACCGGAAATTTCCTGAGACTTGCCATAAAGCACGGGCTTATTGTCACCGGCGGAAGTGACTTTCATGGAAGCTTCAAGCCTGGTATGGAGCTGGGAACAGGAAGGGGAGGACTGGAGGTTCCCTATGAGCTGCTGGAGAACCTTAGAAAGGCTTAAAACTTCTGGAACTTGACCTTTTCATATGGCGGTGCTATAATATGTTCTGTCAGATAAATACCCAATGAAAAAGCCCTTTTTTAAGAGGGTTATTTTTGTCTGATTTGTCTGACGGAGTTTCAAGCTTTACATTGAGTGCAAATGGAAATGGTGGTAGGAATGGTAAAGGAAGCGTTTAAGGTTGTTGCTCAAAATAAAAAAGCATATCACGACTACTTCATCGAGGAAAAGATTGAAGCAGGCATTGTGCTGTCAGGAACAGAGGTCAAGTCCATAAGACAGGGCAAGCTGAACCTGAAGGAAAGCTATGCTTCCATTGTGGGAGGAGAAGTAATTCTCAGCGGTATGCATATAAGTCCTTATGAGCAGGGCAACATATTTAACAAGGACCCTTTACGTGACAGGAAGCTTTTGCTGCACAAGTCGGAAATAAAACGGCTGATAGGTTTGACACAGCAAAAGGGCCTGACGCTTGTTCCCACCCAGGCATACCTGAAGCGCGGCATGGTCAAAATAGAGCTGGGCGTTGCCCGGGGTAAAAAGCTCTATGACAAGAGGGAAGACATTGCGGCCCGGGATGTAAAGCGCGAGATTGACCGCAGGCTGAAGGAACAGCAGCGGTAAGCCATGCAAGGTGTGCTGCCTGGTAAAAATGACAACTGAATAGTGGAGAAAAATAAGCTTATATGCCCAAGGACGCAGCATTCATTTGCAGCGTATTTTATACATGGGGGCGTAATGGTTTCGACGGGATTGTTGAGACTTGATAAGCGGGTAGAGGATTCTCGTTGGCCTCTTAAAAAACGAGAAACTTAAATTAAACGCTAAAAACGATAATTTCGCTTTAGCTGCTGCCTAATTAGGCGGCCCGTCAGTCCCAGGTTGCTGCACCTGGGGTAGCTGGCGTCGACAAGTCAGCCCTTTTGCATAGGAAGGTTAAATGCCAGCACTGATTTGGCCGTAGCCTTGAGCCATTTCGGAACTTAAAGGCTACCGAAAGCGGCACCCTGCCTGTAGGGGTCCACCGTAGGGAAACGCAGGATTTAAGTCCAAAGGAGACCTGGTCTCTAAGGATACTGGGTACTGCACAAATTACAGGCTACACCCGTAGAAGTTCATGAGGATATGGTTTCGGACAGGGGTTCGACTCCCCTCGCCTCCACCACAATTCGTCTGAAAAGCCTGATTTATCAGGCTTTTTGGCATTTAAGAAGAAAAAAGACACTGAATTTTGAACTGATATTTTCAAATTCAGTGTCTTTTTTGAATTTTGTACGAGAATAAGGAGGGTTAGGCATGTATGATTATATTCTTGGACAATGGATACTTGGAAATTTAACAGCCGATTGGGTTACTTATTGTCTAATCCAATAAGATGAATACTATAAACAAATGCCTTATTTGAGTTGGCAAATCTAAATAAACGTAGATAACCTATAAAAAATATTATTATAAATATACAGGATATAGTTCCTATTTATTTTTTCATTTTACTTATACTAAAGTATGTTCACTCCCATGAAATCACAATTTGTATTTTGCTTTTGTGAAACCGAATCTTTCACGAAAATTTGCAGGAGTCATATTAACATGTTTTTTAAAAAGCTTATGGAAGTACGTTATGTTGTTTATGCCACACATAATACTTATAGCAGATATTTTCATATTTGTTGTAGTCAATAATCTTTTTGCGGTATTCATCCTGCTTTGAATAATATAATCAAATGGTGATAGTCCGATTATACTTTTGAATATCTTACAATAGAAATTTTTACTGACTCCACACCTTTCGGCAAGATCTAACAAGGTTAAATCCTTATGTAGGTTGTTATCTATGTAATTTTGAGAACACTTTATTATTTCATAATTATGTTCAAAAGACCGTGTATTGATTCTTTTAATAGTGTTTTCGGGGGATACAAGTAAGAGATTTAATATGTTCATAAGGTGCGATTTCAAAATCAACTGACAATTCTGCTGCTTTTTGATAAACTCATTGAATACGGATTTGAATAAGTAATCAATCTCATAATTATAAGTTGTAAGTTTATAAGGCACGTCTTTGAAAAATCCAATATTGGAAAGCATTTCTTTTTCATTTGTAACCCAATAAGGGGAAGAGCTTGCGTAAATACCTTTTCTGGATACATCATAAAAAGCGTCAAACATAATGACAATAAAATAATAACCAGAATATCCTTCAACTATTGTGCCGGGCTCTCTTAAAAACACATCTCCTTTTGAGGCTTTAGCAGTTTCACCGTTGGTAATAATAGTTCCATTTCCTCCTGTAATTAGTTCAAGCTCATAGAACTTGACTACTCTCTCTTCAAAATGGGTTTCTACAGGATAGGGTACATTTTTTTCGTTGATGCAATAAACCTCAATAATATAGGGATTAAATATTGATTGATTGTCATTAATCATACTATCTTCCTTACTAGGCTTTAAATAGTATTAATCTTTAATTTTTCATAATTTTAAAAAGCACTTTCCTGCTGCGCCTCCATGCTTCATAAAATTATATAATGTATGAGACAATTTCCAGCATTAATATAATGATAACACATATAGGTACTTCTATGGTATAAGAATTTTTTATAATTGAGTAATATATTACAATTGAGTGCTATGTTAGAATTGCATTCAAATATGTCAGTTTATATAATTAAAGTAAAATTAATACAGGAGGTATTTTTAATGAAAAAGATATTAGCACTGATTATATCGTGCAGTATTATTATGAGTTTATTACCTATGACTGTCTTTGCCGCTACCAGTCCACAGGATATGGTAAAAAAGATGGGAATAGGGATGAACCTTGGGAATACGTTTGACGCACCAACGGAAGGTTCTTGGTCGAAGGCAGCCCAGGAGTACTATTTTGATGATTATAAACAGGCTGGTTTCAAGCATATTAGAATTCCAATCCGTTGGGACCAGCATACACAAGCAAACAGTCCTTATACTGTTGACAAAAGCTTCTTGGACAGAATTGAAACTGTAGTAGATTGGTCACTTAACCGTGGATTTGTGACAGTAATTAATTCTCATCATGATACTTGGCTTATGGATAACTATAGTCAGAATATCGGACGGTTTGAAAAAATATGGGAACAAATTGCAGAACGTTTTAAAGGCAAGTCAGAAAATCTGGTTTTTGAAATATTAAATGAGCCACATGGTAATATAACAGATAGCCAGATAAACGATATGAACAAAAGAATTTTAAATATAATAAGAAAGACTAATCCGACTAGAAATGTAATCATTGGAGCGGGTTTCTGGAATAGCTATAATTCATTAAGTCAGTTGGAAATTCCAAACGATCAAAATCTTATTGCAACCTTTCACTATTATGACCCATACTCTTTCACTCACCAGTGGCAGGGTACATGGGGAACCAAAAATGATATGGACGCCATAAATATGGTTTTTAACCAGGTTAAAAAATGGTCAGATAAAAATAACATACCTGTTTATCTTGGAGAATATGGTGTAATGGCACATTCTGATAGAACATCTGCTGTAAAATGGTTTGATTTTGTAAGTGATCAGGCTATATCACATGGATTTGCTTCTGGAGCCTGGGATAATGGAGTGTTTGGTTCTGTTGACAATGATATGGCATTTTATAATAGAGATACAAGACAGTTTGATCGTGAAATCTTAAATGCAATATTAACTACTGGGACAACCTATGATTGGACTCCCCCAGTTGAAACAGATCCAGATCCTCCTCATACACCTGCAACACCAGCTTACGGGAAAGAGCTTATTGAAGATTTCGAGGGTGCTTTGCAGTGGTCGGCATATTCAGGTGTTAATGCTACTGCATCCTGCAAGATTTCTAGCGGCAAATCCAATAACGGCTTGGAAATAACATATGCAGGTTCATCAAATGGATACTGGGGTGTTGTAGACAACAAACATAGAAATCAAGATTGGGAGAAATGGCAAAAGATATCCTTTGATATAAAATCTTCAAACACAAATGAAGTTAGACTACTTATAGCTGAACAAAGTAAGATTGAAGGAGAAGATGGAGAACACTGGACTTATGTCATAAAACCTAGTACCTCGTGGACTACAATTGAAATTCCATTTTCAGCTTTCACAAAAAGAATGGATTATCAGCCACCTGCACAAGATGGCAGTGAGACTTTTGACGTATACAAAGTAGGTTCTTTACATTTTATGTATAGTAATAGTAATTCTGGAACTTTAAATATTGATAATATTAAGTTGGTTGGCTTACCTGAAGGCTCACAAGAAGGAAAAATTGGAGATGTTAATGGAGATGGCAATATTGATGCATTGGATTTTGCATTGTTAAAAAGATACTTGCTAGACTCGTCTTATAGCATAAATAAAGCGAATGCAGACATTAATTCTGATGGAGATATCAATGCAATTGACTTTGCAAAGTTGAAAATGATGTTACTTGGAAACTGATTTCATAAGCATCTTTTAAAATTTAATTGTATGAAATAAACCACTGGAGATAATCGAGGGACTGAAAAAGTCCCTTAGTGGTGCATTGGGGAAAGTCGTAGGTATAACAAATAACCTACGACTTTTTCTTGGTACACCGTTATGGGTATTTATAGCTTTAACTTTTATTAGCTTTTCATTTTCAGATTCGAATGCTGGTACTATCCTGCATCGTTGGGTGAAGTACTTTAAGACAGGGGTAAACCCCCCTCGGACTATTGCTATGTGTAGATACACAATAGTATGAATATACAGAATTAAGTGCCTTTTGAGGTATGCCTATACCCCTTAATATCCGTTGTTACCTTTGACTGGTACGGTTCGCCTCCACCACAATCTGTCCGAAAACCCTTGCCTAGCAAGGGTTTTCGGCGTTTTAGTAACTAATAAGACACTGAATTTTGAACTGATATTTTCAAATTCAGTGTCTTATTGAATTTTGTACGAAAAAAAGGGGTTAGGCATGTATGATTATATTCTTAGTCAATGGATACCTGGAAATTTAACAGCCGAGTGGGTTAAGGCATGTAGATGAGAACTCATGAAAACTTCTTTCGATATTATAAAGCTTCTGCAAAAATATTTAAATATGAGACATATTCATTCGGGGGGCACGCTTTGTTCCGCTTGTCTGGAATACTGATAATAGTACACGGGTACAACTTTTATAAAAAGGGCTGCTATATTAAAGTACAGACCTGAAATTGTGTGAATAGTCATACAAATTTCAGGCTTGTACTTTTTTGAGCAGCCATTAATCAGGTGATTGACAAATCTGAATGCTTGCAATTACTGGGATTGGTTGTCACCACGGAGATGTTTCCTTGCCGAAAGCAGCCTGGTTTCGTCCAGATGGATTTTCACAGAACTGTAAAGACGGCTTACCACAGCAGTATACAAAATATCAATAATTGTAAGCTGGCCGATTCGCTGCCCCATTACACCGCTGCGTATCAATGTCTCGAAAGAGGATGAATACAGGCTGATGCTGGCTTTCTGGCAGAGAGGATTCTTACTGTAACAGGTGATACTGATTAATGTTGCATCTGTTTTACGGATTACTTCAGCTGTCTCAAGGATATCCTTTGTATCACCGCTATAGGAGATAAGTACTGCCACGTCTCCTTTTTGAAGGCTGGTAGCGCATAAAAGCTGGTCGTGAGGATCAGAACTGGACATGGAGAGCTTATGAATACGTACAAATTTATTATGAGCGTCCATTGCTATTATTCCGGAGGTGCCTACACCGTAAAAATCCACACGGTTTGCAGCACTTATTGCGTCTATGGCCCGGTCAAGACTTTCGTTATCCAGAAATGCCCTTGTATTTTCAATTGATTTGATGTTACTGCTGCAAACGCTTTGCACGATGGATTCTGTGGAATCACCGGGTCTTACGTCAGTGTAGGGTGTGACCTCCTGCTGCTCAAGAGCCAGGTCTGAGAACAGTATGCGGCAAAGCTCTTTATAACCGGAATAATTGGCAGACTTGCAGAGCCTGACAACTGAGGACATACTTGTGCCGCATGCATCGGCCAATTCCTCTATGGACATATTTACCACTTCCCCGGGAAAATCAAGTATAAACTTTGCGATTTTCTGCTCCTTGGGAGCAAAGGAATTCATCAGCTCCTTAAGACGCAGGCAACAGCTGGACATAAGCCTTCCTCCTTAAAACTAAAATACTGTTATTACTGTTATTACTGTTATTACTGTTATTACTATACCAGTTCATACTGGTAATGGAGCGGGAAAAGTGCCGCACGGGCTGCTCCAAGTATCGGTGCCATATCTATATCATCTGCTGCTGCAATGTATTTCAGCCGGGGCAAATCAGACAGGCCGTTTTTAAGCTCCGGAAGAAACAAAGCGGCAGATTTTGAAATAGCTCCTCCCAGAAGTAGGCCTTCAAATTGGGTATCTCGTAGAATATCATGTATTATTTCCGAAAGATGTTTTCCGAGCTCTTTAAAAACCAGTTGAGATTCAGTCTGTCCCCGACACGCCAACTCTGCAATATCAACAACATCAAGGGTGTCCGGAGTGCAGCCTGTCAACTCGTAATAGCGGGACAGGATGGCACGGCGTGAAACGTAGTCTTCACTGGTCCGGCCTTTATACGGCCTTGAAAATATACTGATACCCGGCCCATTCTGATGGTTTGCATATATTTTGCCGTTGAGCATGGAAGCAAACCCTAAACCTGTACCGATTATAACGCCTGAGATTCTCTCTGGTCCATAAACTGTGCTGTTCCACAGTGCTCCAAGTAAAAAGGCATGTGAATCGTGAAGAAAGCAAACCGGAATTTCACCAAGACTTTCCTGCAGCCACCGACGCATAGGTAAGCCTTTTATGGAAGCATACTTATGCGTCATCAGACTCACACCTTTAACATAGTCAAAGGGACCGGGAATACATACACCTGCTGCCGATAAATTCAGATTATTTTCCCGGGCTTTTGCCAGGGCAAGAACTGCCAGCTGCCTGTAAGAGGCGCTGATAGCACCGGCACTTCCTCCGGAATTGACAGGGATCCGAAGAAAACTGTTTTTTACAAGAGTTCCGTCACCTTTAACAAGCGCGGCTTTTAAAAAAGTTCCACCTGCGTCTATGGAAAGAACACATACATTGGATTTACTCATTTTCAAAGCCATCCTTCAGCAGGGTTTTGTGTATTGTAACCTTACCGACACCCTTATTTATAACCTCATAAGGTCCAAAACCGGCGGGAACGATAACCATATCAAGATAATTCTGTTCAAAACAGCGGTCAGGATTGGTCAGTGACCGAATCAGGCAATTTTCACCCTCAACAAGCACAAGGACATGAAATCTGTCGGTAGTTTCATCTTCATATTTCTCAAAAAATCTTACATTTCTCAAACTGAAATACAAAAGATCATGTTCTCCGACAACTGTTTCCTCATATCCCTTACCTTCACGTATAACAGAGGGCTTCTGGATAAGGTTTTCCTTGACCCAGCTTTCCTTGAAGTCTCTGCGCAACACCTTGTCACCATGGTATGTGTGAATTGGACGAAGGTTGCCGTCCAGGTCTTTTCTCATATAATCATACATTTTATAAGTATAGGAACCAATTGTCAAGCTGCCAATCTCCAGAATGACCTGGTTACGTCCCGAAGCATGTATGGTTCCCGCAGGTATGAGGAACTGCTGTCCTGCCACCGAGGGTTCGGAGTATACATATTCATCATGATCAAAGCCTTCCCCGTATTTTTCAGCACGTCTGGTTTTTTCAATGAATTCCTCTACATCTGCATTTTCACAGAAGCCGCAGTAGGTTTTTGCTTCCTGGCCGGTAACAACTATATAATAGCTTTCATCCTGACGCCCGAGTTCGTTATTCCCTTTTATGTAATCACCGTTGGGGTGAACCTGAATTGACATGTTTCCGCTGGAATGATAGGTGTCGTCATAGTTGAAGCGGACAGGAAAATAGCCGTTGAATTTTTTTGCGGATTTTTCACCCATAAGTTTTGTGCCGATTACCTGCACAAAACAGTAAAACGGAAATTCCAGCTCCATTGTATCGATATCGGCAGCAATGGATACTTCCATGGGAATTAAATCGAAAACCCATGCGCAATTTTTCATATCCTCCGGAAGATTACGCAGGCGTTTTACATAGAAGCCTCCCCAAACACCCTCCAGATAAACGGGACGGCAGCGAAGAGGGTAGCTGACCATGGTATCGAAAAGTGCTTTTAAAGTGTTGACAGGGAGCATTTTTATTTTATCGGGATTATCACCGGTCAAATAGTAGTCGATTTCATTATTACGTATCAATTGTCCGCGCAGTTCTGCCGCTACTTCAAAATCTATGTAATAGCTACGGCGGAGAATGTGATTTATTGTCATCTGCCTGGTTGAGCCAAGATTTGAGAAGGCTCCGGCACGAATATTCAAAATTGTCCGCTTTTGAGTCATATCAATATAAAGCTTGAGATTGCAGAAGGGGCGGAGGGCATCTATAAGGGCTCCGTACCCGTACAGAATAAGTACACCTTTTCCTTTTTCAGAGAACCCTTTTAAACGGGCAGACAGCTTTTCAATTTCTTCCTGCAGCATAAGGCTTTCATAGCCTTCCTCATAACGGGAACCGTAAAGCAGTACAGGATCGGTTTTCCTGTCCTCAGGCAGGTAGGGAAGAAATTTTTCATACAGCGTATCGCTGTCCAGGAAGAGTGTTTCAGTGGATAGCGTATCGACCTGAATACCATTAAGAGCCAGCTGAAGTGAAAGAAGTCCCTTAAAGCTGTCTATAGGTGCACTCATATAACCATCAAGGCCTATAATGCAGCAGGAAGATTCCGAAAGCATATCCTTGATTTGTGTGGCCAGCTTTTTGGCAGATACAAGTGAATTGGGAGTGATGCTGTTTTTCAATTCCGAATTAAGAGAAATATGGTTTACGGCATTTGGATCATCATATGGATATGGATTAAACATAAAACTCATTGTTAGGCACCTCACTATTTTTTATTTTAAATATAAATGCTTAATTATGCTTCATACATTTATCAGATGAAACGGTGATTCTTTAATTGCGTTACAACAAGGCAAAGGGGCCCTCTGGATACCATAGATACTAGCTGACTTCGTTATAGAATTTCAAAATCAAAATCCAGCAACTGTGCCAAATAGGACAATTCACAGGTGTAGTCACCGGAGACTATACCGTAGTGTTGAGTAACTCCAATGCTTATAAGCTTTTGAAACAGTTCCTGTACCGTACCGGCCACAGGGCGGAAAAGGCCGTGGGAATATGATGTGATAAAATGCTCACAGGGTAAAGCTTCAACCAATGTACACACCATTTTAAAACGGCCGTTGCACTCGGAAACATGAAGCATTGTTTTCAGCCCTGCCGGAATAACATACCAGGCAAAAGGAGCTCCGGCATATTTGTAATTTGTTTTTGCAAATCTGACGTCCCTGGCAATTCTGACACTGCCGGCTGTGTCGGTATAATCGTTTGGTCCTGCGTGGCCTCCTGCAAAGCAGTCCTGCTTCATATCAATATGAAAAGGTTCAATAAAGCTGACCGGTTTCCCCGAAAGCATTTTTAAAATATAAACTGCCAGTCCTCCGCCTATATCTCCTTCGGGTACGACAGCAACATCGTCAGTGCCGGGACAGGGCAAAAAGCCGGGACGAAGTCCTACCTCGGTCAACAGAACGGGATCCACGTCATTGAGCACCACCATGCTCACACCTGCCTTGCGTGCCATGCTCTCAACGGCCAATGATGCATGGATGGAGGCATTAAACTTTTCGGTATCAACGTCAGGCAAAACCTGATACTGTTTCTCTATAATATTACGGGTATTATGTACAAGTACGCTGTCAATCGCGCTGATTTCCTTTGCCAGACCGGCTACAGAAAGGAAACGGAGTTCAGGACCGGCTTTCATGAAAAAATTATAAGGATCTACATATGTTGACCACATGACTTCATTATACGAGGCCAGCAAACCGAAGCTGGTATTTCGAAGAGCTGAGCGGACGGCGGCAGCCTGTGAAAAGTGTCTTGCGGCAAGCAGTAGTTCATGGTTTTTTCCGATATAGGTGACCAGCATTGGCCGGCCAATGCGTTTTATTGAACCGGATGCTTCCAGCGTACCAACAAGTCCTCCTGCCGAAAGGAATTCTACAAAGTCTGACTCATCGGTGGTATCGGTGAATGAAATACTGTCTCTGGTTTTGCAGCCAAAGAAGACTGGAACAGGAACCATATCCCGTAAAAACCGTACCCAGGCAAAATCCTCGGACCAAGAAAGAAAAAGTGCAAAAATCCAATCAACCTTTTCGGTCTGAAAAAATTGTATGGCAGTCTCAATATCCTCACGGGTATATACTATGCCGGGAAAAGATACCTTACTGAATTTCTCAAGCTCCTTTACATATTGAGCTGCTTCTGCTTCCTTCCGAAAACCATAATCACCCTGCGCAAGGCCTTTACCAAGTTCACGGAAGCGGGATGTAGCAATCAGCAATAGTCCTGTTTTTGGAATTAGCTGCATATTGACCTCCATCATGTCCCCAATGTGCGGTGGCAACCATACTTTTATATGGGGTTTAATTTTATTTAATTTCACCAGCCGTTTGTTTGCCCGGCAAACGGGCAGATGTTTTTTGAGCTTTTACTCCTAATTAGTAGTAAGAATTACCTTGATATAACATGTTCAGGTTAATATTCCCGTTATCACAATTATATATTTAATACTAAAAAGCGTCAATAGTATTTTCGAAAAATAATAATAATTATGAAAATAATTTCGAAAATTATAAATTATATACTTATAATATACAGCTCAAAAGCTGGTACAATAAAGGTTTTGTAAAATTTTACATAAGCATTCTATGGGAAATGTAAGTAAAATAATGAAACAAAATATTAGAAAATATTTTTGAATATGAAACAAATTATCTTGAATTTTAATTTGAAATGAGATATATTTCGTAATAAAAGAATCAGTGGCAAATTTACGGGGGTATCAATACGCTTACAAAGTCAATTACTAAATCAGGAGGCTTGAGATGAATAAACAGAATATTGATTTAAAAAAATTCCGTTTACTGCAGGGAACAGAACTTAATAGTGGTAATTTGCTGGTTATTAAGCCGGATGACGAGGGTTTCATCAGGCTGAGGCTTGAGGGTAGTACTGCTGGAATGGGGGAGGTCAGCTGGGGGGATTACCGGTACTTTATTGTTGACCTGCTTGCAGATATGGATTCGCAGATGCTTCTGGATTTCCGTTTTGAAAAGACTGAACCGGCTGAAGGAGAAGAGACGGGGTATATCAATTATGAAATGCTTCCTACAAGAAGGGTGAAGCTGGTTGTGGATCTTGAAGCACTTCAGTCGAAACAGTTTTTTCTGTTGACGCTGCCGGGAATGCTGAAGGCAAGGGTCAACTGCAAGCCGTGTACCATTTCTGAAATGAATGCTGTGGAGTTGTATTTCCATCCGGGCTACAGCAGCACTTTCAACAGCATTGCCATATTTGGGGCCTGTCTTTCCAATACTCTGCCCGATATGAAGGTTATAGGTGAACCGATGGTGGACGAAATGGGGCAGTGGACTCAAAAAAGCTGGAGTTCAAAAACCGGCAGTGTTGAAGAAATGGTAGAATATCTCCATCGGGAGTACAAACAATCTGAAACGGACAACAGCTATCCCGAGGGCTGGAGCAGATACGGCGGCTGGACGGCACTTAGATTCGATGCTACCGGCTTCTTTCATACGCATTATGACGGCAAACGCTGGTGGCTGGTTGATCCTGACGGTTACGCATTTTTCAGCAACGGAATGTGCTATGGCAGCAGGATGGGCGTACATGGTTTTGTGGATAAAATGGAGAATTTGTTTACCTGGCTTCCTGATGAAGAGGATGAAACTTACATGGCTGCCTGGACCACAGCTGACAAAATACCGGAATTCGCCAAGAGGAATGGTCCTGAGGCAGGTAAAAACAGAAGGATGTTCAATTTTGCACGTGCAAATATGATCAGGGCTTTCGGCCCCGATAAATGGTGGGAAGCATGGCTGAAAATAAACAGTGCCCGGTTGAAACGGTGGGGTTTCAACACCCTTGGCGTTGGTGTCGATAATTATGGTGACGAAAGAGTTATGGACTTTCTGGCTCAAGCCGGAATCCCCTTTGTATGGACACTGAAGGATTTTCCTCTCACAGATGAGCTTGTATTCCGTGACTTTCCGGATGTATATTCTGAACAGTATGAGGAGCTGGCAAGGGTTTTTGCCGAAAAACAGCTGGCACCCTTTGCTGGCAATCGGTATATGATAGGATACTTTATTACCAACGAACCGGAATGGAAGTTCCAGACCTCGGTCAACATTGCCGAGCGGGTATTTGCACACCCCAAAAGGCTGGCATCAAAAACTGCGCTCATAGATATTCTGCGCAATAAATACGGTAGCATAGCTGCATTGAATTCAGCCTGGAACCGGAGCTTCGGAACATTTGAAGATTTGTATGAGCCCTTTTCCCATGAGGATGGTTTAAGCAGTGAAGCCATGGAGGACATGAAGTTTTTAAGGGCAAGGCTCCTTGAAAAATATTCACAGGTTCCCGGGGATGCTCTGCGCAGAGTTGATTCCGATCATATGAACCTGGGAATGCGTTACAGTGAGATCAGCAGAAATGAAATAGCAGGCAGCAAATACTTTGAGGCTATATCCTTCAACTGCTATTTTGCTTCGGCGGTGCACAGCCTCAAAATAGCCTCGGCTTCTGCCTGCATGCCCTGTATTGTCGGTGAATGGTACATAGGAGGAGCCGACAAGGGACTTCTGTCCTGCGGCTTGCTGGCTGCCCAAACCCAGGAGGAGCGTGGCAGGGCATGTGAATACTATATGCAGGGGGCTATGAGCCATAAAAACTGCATTGGAATTCATTATTTTGAAATGAATGATCAGCCGCTGCTGGGCCGCTTTGACGGCGAATGCATGCAGCATGGAGTAATAGACATATGCAACCGGCCTTATGATGAACTGATAAAGCATTTTATTGCCACAAATCATAAGCTCTATGACTATGTATCCGGCGGCATCCGGTCTGAGGCAAAGCCGGCGAAGGTTTTCCGGCCAAGATGACAAATATGAAATTATAAGAATCGGAACGGAGGGAGTATGACAAGCTCCAACCGTTCCGGTTTTATTTCCTTAGGTTTATATTGTGAAACACAGGCTGTCAAGCAATATTGCTCAACGTAAACGCCCAGCGGCAAACAAGGATTTGTCCAGATAAGGCTTCACCTTTGAATAGTTGTCGCTGGCTACCGCCGTGTATAAAATATCAATGATTGTAAACTGGCTTATACGTGAACTCATGGCACCGCTGCGGATAAGATTTTCTGTACTGTAGGTGCACAGGTTTATGTCTGCCAGTGTACTCAATGAATTTTTTCCGTATTTTGTTACAGCAATGATGGTTGCGGAAGTTTTTTTGATAATGTCGGCAATAATAAGTATATCCCGGGTTTCGCCGCTGTAGGAGATGATGACGGCAACATCTCCCTTCTTCAGGGTGGCGGCGCTGAGAACCTGAACGTGGGGGTCCTGGCTTGCATTACTGTTCTTGCTTATGCGCAGGAACTTGTTGTGTGCATCCATGGCCACGAGACAGGAGGTGCCGATTCCGTAAAAATCCACTCTGCCTGCCTGTGAAATAGCATCCACCGCCTGTTCCAGCTGAGCTTCATCCAGTATCTGCAGGGAACTTTCAATTGCTTTTATATTACTCATTGCAACACTTTTGGCAATGGAGGAAAGACTGTCTCCGGGGCGTACATCCTCATAAACAATGTCCTCTTTCCGGCTGGCACTTACGTCTGCCGTAAGCAGTCTGCAAAACTCCTTATAGCCGTCGTAGCCAAGACTTTTACAAAGTCTGACTACCGCAGAGGGACTTGTTCCGCTTGCCACTGCAAGCTCATAGATGGACATTTTCGGGACATCCTGTGGAAATTGAAGTATATAATTTGCCACCAGTTTTTCTTTTTTTGTAAGGCCACTTAATGACTCCTTTATCTTCAAACAGCATCCGGTCAATTTATTTTTTCCTTTCTTAAAAATTCCTTGTATTTATTTCAAATCATTGTATTTATATTATCAATAAATCAGGCAAAGAACAAGTTCTAAAAAAAAAATATTTAAAAATTTGTTTTAAAATAAATAAAAAATATTGACATAATCATTTCAAATGATTATACTATGAAATATCAACAATTTACATAACAAAAATTTAATATTATTTATGCAATTTTTAGTTCCAGAGAGGAGAACAAAAATGTCAATTGAGACTAGACCACTCGCTGTTCCTAAAAAACGGGGATTCTTATCCTACATGAGAAGCGAATATATGCTTTACCTTCTTATGGTTCCCGGACTCCTTTATTTTCTTATTTTCAAGTACATACCGATGTATGGAGTAACAATTGCTTTTCAAAACTATAATATTTTCAATCCGGACAATTCTACCTGGGCGGGACTGGATAATTTTAACAAACTTATTTCGCAGGTCGGATTTCAAAGAGCATTATACAACAACATTATTATCAGTTTGCAGAAGCTGGTTATCGGTTTTCCAATACCGATTATTCTCTCTTTGATGATAAATGAAGTGAACAGCCGAAATTGCAAAAAATTTATACAAACTTCGGTTATCCTGACGAACTTTGTTTCATGGGTGGTCATAAATGGTCTGATGTATGCATTGTTTTCTCCAAGTATGGGCGGAATACGTGAAATTGCCAATTTTATAGGCTATACAGGACAGCTTCCCAATCTTCTGACCGATGTAGACAGCTTTCAGTCTGTGATTGTGTGGTCCCATGTGTGGAAAAATGCGGGCATGGGTACAATTGTTTACCTGGCGGCACTTATGAGCATTGACGATCAGCTGTATGAGGCGGCTTCCATTGACGGTGCGGGAAAGTGGCGCCAGCTGATACATATAACACTTCCTTGTATAAAATCTACAATAATAGTACTTTTGATGTTCCGCGTGGGAGAAGTAATGTATGCGGGTTTTGACCAGGTTTTTGCCATAACCAATCCAATGGTAAACCCGGTGGCAGATATCATAGATACCTTTGTATACCGTGTAGGACTTCAAAACAAACAATTTGCGCTTGCTACGGCTGCAGGTCTGTTCCAGTCGGTCATCGGTCTGGTGCTGGTTATCATAACAAATGCTATAGCTAAAAAGACTGATCCTGACAGCAGCATGATCTAAGGAGGATACCATGAAAAAATCTAAAACAGAAATAATAGGAATAATCATAAACGGTGTGGCCCTGTTCCTGATTGCGTTTATTACAATATATCCGTTCTGGCATGTTTTAATGTACTCAATAAGTGATTCACAGCAGGCATCTGCCGGAGGACTTTTTTTCCTGCCCAAGGGCCTGGATGTTACAGGCTATGGACTGGTGCTGAAGCAGCCGCAGCTGTATAATGCGTACTGGAATACCATAGCAAGGACTGCTGTGGGAACTCTGCTCAGTGTAATACTTACGGCCATGCTGGCCTATCCTCTTTCATTGCCGCGCCTGAAAGGCAGAAAGTTCCTATGTATTGCCATATTCTTTACAATGCTGTTCAATGGCGGGATGATTCCTACATATCTACTTGTGAACAACCTTCATATGATTGATACCTTCTGGGCACTTGTAATACCAAACGCAATGAGTGCTTACAACCTGTTCATAATGAGGAACTATTTCCAGTCCATCCCGGCAAGCCTTGAAGAATCTGCAAGAATTGACGGAGCCAATCCCATAACCGTTTTGTTCCGCATAATTCTTCCAATCTCTACTCCTACTCTGGCGGCGGTGGGCATGTTTTACGGAGTAAGCAACTGGAATGCATATCTGGACGGAGTCCTTTACATTAACAACAATGATCTCCAGATTTTACAGGTTTACTTGAGAAACCTGTTTTCCTCGGCGGGTTCGGGAGCGGTGCTTTCAGGTGTCCAGGGTATCAGTGCTTCGGCCAGGGTGACGGAGGAAACTCTGAAAATGGTAACCATATCGGTTTCTGTAATACCTATACTGATTATATATCCGTATCTGCAGAAATATTATACAACTGGTATAACCTCCGGAGCTGTTAAAGGATAATATTATGCTGAAACCTTCAAAAGGTTTTGGTGTTTTACAAATAGCCAAAAAATAATTGTTAAGGAGAGAGCGTATGAAAAGGATTCAAAGAATTATAAGTGCAGCACTTGTTGCCGTAATAGCATTTACAATGAGCGCCTGCGGGGGTTCAACTTCGGAAAATTCCGGAAGCTCAGGTGCTTCGGCCGGGCAGACGGCTTCTGTATCAGCAACGGGACCCGCTGAATTAAGCATGCTGGTGGTAGGTGACAATTCACCGCCGGATACCAACTCGGTATTGAAGGAAATTGAGAACAAGACCAACAGCAGTTTGAAGGTGACCTATGTTTCACTGGCTGATTCAGCCTCCAAGCTAAACACCTTGATTGCAGCCAAAACTCTACCTGACATCTTTTGGGCGTCGACAATCTCAGATGCTGAACAGCTGAAACAAAACGGAATGCTGTCCGACCTTACAGAATACGTTAAGGATGCAAAGGCAATTCAGGACAATCTTGGAGAAGTGCTTGCCAGCCATCCTCTGAACAAGGACGGAAAAGTATATGCACTGTTCAACGCCGATCACGATTATGCACAGAACATGAATATACGTACCGACTGGCTGAAAAAGGTGGGCAAGGAAATGCCTACCGACCTGGACAGCCTGTATGATGTACTCTATGCTTTTACTTTCGATGATCCGGACGGCAATAGCAAAAATGACACAATAGGACTTGGTGCTTCCATAGTAGGCAACTGGAACAATTTCACCAGTATACTGGGTGCCTATGGCATTGCGGCAAACATCAACGGTCTGCGTCCTGTTCAGCTGGATGACGGCACCGTAACCACAGGCTTGAAGAATAAGAACTTCCTGGATGCTATTAAATATTTCCAGAAGTTGTATCAGAACGGAGTAATGGATCCCGACTTTGCCACTATCCCTACAATGGATTCCTTTGGCAAGCTGTGGAACGGCAAGGTTGGAGCTTTTGACTTCCAATGCCCCGGTCCGACTAATAACTGGATGCCATCACGCTACACTGAAAAGCCTGTGCCGACCTTTGATTTTGCGGCTATAAAAGGACCTACAGGTCAAGCCGCTCAGGGAAAAATCTATCCCAGCTATACACCGAATGTTGTTGTAAGTTCCACCTGCAAGAATCCTGCCGCCGCCGTAAAGCTTCTTGATTTCTTACTTACAGAGGATGGGAATGATCTTCTCCGGCTGGGTGTTGAAGGCAAGCACTTTAAATGGGTGGATAAAGCTGCCGGTACCTATGAAATGATCAAGCCATATGACGACAGCACAACCAACAGAAATGACGGAGTATTTGTTTATTCTGACTTCATCAGGCCTAAAATAACCACCGAACGCCGTACCTTTAATGCACAGACCAAACAGGGTGTGGAAATGGCCGATGCAATGTGTACAATAGAATGGCCTTTCATATACACATCCTTTGCAGCAGATACCAATTACGGAGCGAATTTAAAGACTATAGAAAAGGAAATCTTCTGCCAGCTTATATCAACGAAGGGAAATCTGGAAGAAGAATATAAGAAAGCAATAGCCCGCTGGGAAAATGAAGGCGGAAAAGAGTGGGAACAGGAAGCGACAGCCGCTTACAACTCACAGAAATAGACAGGGTATTTAGTCAAACGTGGCTGTATCAGAATTACAGCCACGTTTGATAAAAGCCTGTCCTGTGAAAATATTGGAGGATAATAAAACATGCATCAATACGAAACGTTGAAAGCAGGTAAATTGCAGTTTCAGGTAAGCCGTGACGGAAGCCGGGTAATTTGGTCGGCAGAGGGGCTTCCGCTGGAGAATACTGAGCAGGCTGATTTTTGGCGCTGTCACATGGACGATGGATATTACAGGTCCATGACAATACGTTCTTCAACGCAAACAGGTACTGCAGAAAAATTTAAAGATGAAATTATTGTAAGTTATCCTCAGCTTACAGGTGATGACGGACGGATATTTGATACCAAGCTAATAATCCATATCAGGGCTGCGGTAAATACTTATGAATCTCTGGAGATGTGGGCCGAAGTGGACAACCAAAGCGGAGCAAGGCTAAATGAGCTGCAGCTGCCCTTTGTGGAGCTTTCCGCAATTGCCTCCCTTGAGCGTGAGCAGGACATCTATTATAAAATGAATGGGCTGGGGGAAAAAATCATAAACCCATGGGAAGCTCTTAAAAAGTCACACAGCGAGTATATGGCGGCAGACTACAATGAGATATGGAATATGGTGCAGTATCCCTGCGATGCGGCAATGTGCTGGTCCGGTGTGGAAAGCGGAGGGCATTTCCTGTATGTGGGCCGCCACGACGGCCAATTCCGTTCAGCTACACTGGCGGCTGGACTGAATCCACGAAATGGCTATCCAAGGTTTATTCTTTCAATTTCCAACTATATGCTGGCTCAACCGGGAGAAATGCTGGAAAGTGCACGCTCTGTGGTCTCCCTGAACGAGGGGGATTGGAGAACAGGCTCCGATATCTATGGAAACTGGGCCAGAGACAACTGGTATTCAGTGCCTGAAAAACCTGAGTGGGTTCAGGATATGCCGGGTTGGCAGAGAATAATTATGAGGCACCAGTATGGTGAAGTATTTTTCAGGTATGAGGATTTGCCACGTATTTATGAGGAAGGTATGAAATACGGAATCAATACACTGCTGGTGTTTGGGTGGTGGAAGGGACGGTTTGACAACGGCTATCCCAGTTATGAGGCTGACCCCGAGCTGGGCGGAGAGCAGGGCTTGAAGGCTGCCATCGCACGTGTGCGTCAGCTGGGAGGGCATGTAGCACTGTATACCAATGGGGTTCTCATCGATATAACTACGGATTATTACCAGGAAACCGGCCGGAAGATCTGCCGCAAGGATATAGACCTTAATGAATACCGCGAGCATTACCAGTTTTCAAACGATGGCATGCTGCTGAGGAGCCACGGCTATAAGAGCTTTATATCGGCCTGTCAGGCAACGGACCAGTGGCAGGAGAAACTGCTGGAGAATGGAAGGACAAAGCTTTCCTTCGGCCCCGACTCTATATTTTATGACCAAATGGGGGGGCATATGCCGAAAATCTGCTTCGATGAAACCCATAAGCATGGAAAACGCGGAGATACCGAGGCCAAATGGCGAATTGAGAATATGGATGCCATAGTGAAGCTGTGCGGACCGGAAGTGGCTTACGGAACCGAGCAGTGTGTTGATGCTTTTGCACCTCACGTTCATTACCATCATGGCTGCCAGTACGGTAATTTCTATGGCGAGACTTCTTTCCCGGAAATGTTTCTGAGGACTTTTCCAGAGCCCATCATGTCGGACCGATTTCTGCATGATGACCGGGACGATTTCAAAAGGATACTCAACTATTCGTTTGCCTATGGTTTCCGGTTTGATGTCTCCATATACCGGGGCAGGAAGTCCATAATCAGTGATTTATCCGAGTATGCAGCCTATGTTAAAAAGCTGCTGGAGCTGAAGGAAAGGTACAGCGGTTATTTCTACAGAGGGCGTTTTGTGTGCAGGCATACTCCCGCTTTACCGGAAAAAGTGCGCATGACTCAGTATGAAAATGCAGACGGACAAATCCTGCTGGTACTCTGGAACGATTCGGACATGCCTGTGGAATTCACAGCCTGCGGTCAGGTAGTAAAGCTGGCTTCACAGGCTGTGACCTGCATACCCTGGAAGGGTTGAAGGCCTATGGTTGAAAATTGTATACCCTTAGGGTTCGAGGACTGGGAGGCTGAAATATTGCCGTCTTTCGGAGCTAATTTGATTTCACTTAAATATAAAGGTCTCCCGGTTTTACGCACACCGGATAATATCCGACAGCTGAAGGAAAATCCATGTTTGTATGGAAATCCGGTGCTTTTCCCGCCAAACAGGACTGCGGACGGTATTTTTCTGTTCGAGGGAAAAGAATATCACCTGCCGGTGAATGAGCCTCACACAGGCAGCCATCTGCATGGCAGGCTGTACGACGCACCCTTTGATGTGCTTGAAGCAACGGACAGAAGCGCCGTATGCCTTTTAAAAAACAGAGGGGAATGGTTCCCCTTTGACTTTTCCATGAAGATATTCTTTGAAATTGACGAAGGGGGCCTGACCCAACACATAGAAATCCACAACGACGGCAGCAGCAGCCTGCCGGTTCTGCTGGGCTTTCATACCAGCTTCGCCGCGCCGGAGCAGTTTTCGGTATCCATAAAAAAGTGTTGGGAAAGAGATGCACGTCATCTTCCCACAGGAAAGCTCAGCGCTTTGAAGGAACGTGAGCTTTGTTTCAAGAATGGCTGTGCTTCAGAGGGACAGGTGATTTCGGACTATTTTACCGCTGAAAACCAATCTGCACATTTAGGACATATTTTGTATCAGGTCTCCCCGGAATTTACGCAGTGGGTGCTTTATAACGGCGGAGGCAATAAGGGCTTTTTATGTGTTGAGCCTCAGACCGGTCCTGTAAACGGGCTTAACATGCCTGGAGGTTATTCGGTATTGCCCCGGGGAGAAACGGCGCTGTTTTGGCTGAGGTTCTCAATCAAATAGATATACCGAGCTATTTTCCGCACGGCACATTTTTGCGTACTTCCCATTCTTTTGAATCAGCTCTGCGTGTGTTCCGGATTCCAGAATTTTCCCTGCGCCGATGACCAGTATCTGATTTGCGCCGCGCACAACAGACAACGAATGCGCAATCATAATGACCGTTTTCTTTGAGGAAAGCAGTCGGGAAATCGCTTGCTTGACCAACAACTCGTTTTCAACATCCAAATTAGCGGTTGCCTCGTCAAGAAGAAGAATCGGACTGTTTTTCAGGATTGCTCTTGCAATAGACAGCCGCTGGCGTTCGCCGCCTGACAGAAAGTTCCCGTTTTCGCCGATTCCTGTTTCGTACCCGTCTGACAGCTTTTGAATAAAACCATCGCAGTTTGCCTCCCGGCACGCGGCTTCCACCTCGGCGTCCGTCGCGGACGGGCGGGCATAGCGGACATTGTTGCGAACAGTATCGTCAAAAAGGAAAACGTCTTGATCCACCATGGAAATATGCCTGAGTATCTGAGCCGTCTGCGCACCCTTCACTGGCTGCCCTCCGATAGAAATGCTGCCGCTATGGGGCTCATAGTACTTTGCAATCAGGTTTAAAATGGTGGATTTCCCGGAACCTGAATCTCCCACGATCGCAGTCAGCTTTCCATCCTCCGCCGTAAAGCTGACGCCCGCCAGCACCGATTCGTCCGGTAAATAGGAGAAGGAGACATCCTCCATGGCAATGTCAAAGGAAAGCGGAGAGAACTCGGCATTGCCGCCTTGCTCTTCTTTTTCTTGCATTATATCCGTAATCTGCTTTTTTGATATCATCAGGTTTTTATAACTGGTCAGATCAATAAAAATTGTTCCGCACAATTTGGAAAAGAATAAGGGGAGCATACACACAAGCAAAAAGGAGACCGTGTCCAGCGTTTCCCCAATCCATGGAGCAGAAGCCATCCACATGGTTAGAGGCAGGGTCAGCCAAAGTAAAATGGAGTAGGCAAATCCGATTGGAATGACCTTCGCCTCATAATGAAAGCTGATATCGCTGAAGTCCTTCATTGCCGTGACCGTAGTCTTGTTTCGAACGCCACCAACCCCGTAGGAGCGCAGTGTTTGAAGCCCGGATACATATTCCACGATACTGCTGACCGCTTCCGTACTAATGGCGTTCTTTCGGTTTCCGTATTTGTTCACGGCGTGGAAGGAGAGCCGTAAAGCCGGAATCAAGAGCAGCCCTCCAAAAAGCAAGATTCCCCCGGCTGGAAGCCAGATGCTGCTCACAAATGCGATCAGCATCGCACACAGCGCGATGTTTTTTGCAAGATCCCCGGTCTTATGGGTCAGAATTTTCTCATAGCTATTTACGTTGGACGTCAGCGTATTGATATACTCGCCCACCTGCCCCCTCGAAAAACGGGTCAAAGGTATCCTCCGCAGCTTATCGCCAAGAAACAGACGGATTTGCCTGCTGACCGCGGCACCGCCTATTTGCGCTCGTACATAGCCGGTGCTGTAAATGATGACCCGCAATATAAAAATTGCCGCCAGCCCACCGGTAAGCAATCCAATCCTGCCCATATCGAGCCTTCCGTCCCACAGCGCCCGCATCACGGAATAAAGCAGCATGAAATTGCTGCCGGATAAAATCCCCTCCAAAACATTCAGCACCAGCCCTATCCTAAAATCCTTGTTTTTTCTCATGGGATTTGCATCAGCCTGCATGAACCGGGCCTCCTTCCGGACGGTATTCGATACGCCGTGCCGTTTTATAGTCATTGCACACCTTCTGGTAATAGGCGCTGGCCGCCAGTACTTCTTCATGAGTTCCGGAGCAGGAAATCGTTTGATTTTCAATCACCGCGACCTGATCGCACATGCGTACGGCGTTCAAACGGTGTGCAATGAGAATTACTGTTTTTCCGCTGCACAAATTTGCAATGGCCCGGTCAATCTCGATTTGATTTTCCGGATCAGCCGCCGACGTAGCCTCATCCAAAATCAGGATGGGGGCATTTTTAAGAATAGCTCTGGCGATGGCAATCCGTTGCTTTTCTCCGCCTGAAAAACGGGAGCCGAAGCTGCCGACTTTTGTGTCGTAGCCTTCAGGCAAACCCATAATAAAATCATCAATCTGTGCCGCCTTGGCCGCTTCCCGAACCTGCGCAAGCGTCGCCCGTGAACCCATTCGTATATTTTCCAATACACTTTCGCGAGTCAGAAAGGCTTTCTGAAATACAATCGAGATATTTTCTAGAAGCGTTTCGTAATGAATATCCCGTACATTTTTCTCACCGATCAGGACTTCGCCCTCCTGCACATCATAAAAGCGTGAAATCAGCTCAATTACAGTGCTTTTCCCTGCTCCGGAATTGCCTACAAGCGCCAGCTTTTTCCCCTCCGGGAGCTTCAGGTTACAGTCGTTGAGCACATCCGTCCTGCCGTCATAAGAAAAGCGAACCTTTCTCAGCTCAATATTGCAGCTTTGGGGAAAAGCGCCACCGTTTTCAAAAGCGGGTATGTCCAGAATTTCCTTTGCCTTACGAAGCCCGTTCAGCACCTCGGCGAAGCTGCTGCCTAATTCCTGCAAAGGACGAAGCTCAGTTAAATACAGGGAGCCGACAAACATGAACAGGAGAAAGGCGCTTTCGGTAAAGGAACCCTTTAAAAAGAACATACTGCCCACAGGCACCATAATAAGCATGCCGCATTCCACAATGATAACGAAAGCAGCATATAGAGGTCCCATTTTACGGGACATTTCATTCCAGACATCATTCTCCTCATATATAGCATCTGAGAATTTCTGAAATGACCGGCTGCCCATGTTGTAAGCCTTAATGAGCTTCATGCCGCCGATGTATTCAATAACCACAGAATTGAGGCTTGTAATGGTATGGCTGGCGCGTTTCATTAGACCGCCCGCACGCCGGAACATCATCCCCATAACGATGACCGCAAGGATGAGCGGTATCAGAGAAATCAGTGCCAACGGGGCATTTACCGTCACAAGATAGATGAAAATAGCCACGGGTCCAACCAGACAATACACAAGCTCCGGCAGATTGTGTGCCAGAAACAGTTCCAGCTTCTCAATATCTTCGTTCAAAACCGTCTTTATCTCACCGGTGCTTCGTTCTCCAATCGCTCCCAGCGGAACGCGCGCCAGATGCTCCGTAATCATACACCGCACCCGGAACAGCGCTCCGTAAGCACCCTTATGGGAAAGCACACCTGCCAGTCCGAAAAGCGTAAACCGCCCCACAACCGCCGCTGAGATTATTAAAGCGCACTGCGCAATCACTTGCCGTGTGCCGGTATGCGTCAATACCGCGTCCATGAGACGGTATAGTGCAAAATACGGAACCGCTGTGCATAATCCGCTGATTACCGCAACCAATACGGACAAATACAGATAATATTTATCCCGTCCCGCCAATTGAAGCAGCAGGGATACAGGATTTTTTTCTTTAAGACGCAACACCCTTCCTCCTTTCACGAACCAACTTCAAACAAGGATCGTAATTTCATTTCGTTTTGCTTACTTACTACTAAGTCGTCCGGCATTTCACCTTCGTCAAAATGCAATACCCGGGTACAGGTTCTGCACACAAATTCATAGTCGTGAGTCACGACAAAAATAATTTTCCCGGAAGCGGCAAGCTCCCGGATTAATCCCGCCACCTGCATCATGCTGTCATAATCGAGGCCGCTGGTGGGTTCATCAAAAATTAACAATTCCTTGCCGCATATCAGACTGACCGCCACGGCGACCCGCTGTTTCTGACCGCCGGACAGAGTGTTGGGATGTTGCTCCCTAAAGGAAATCAGTCCTATTTTTTTCATTGTGTCTTCTACAAGCTGACGGTCGGGATTTTTGATGCCAAAGGAGCACTCGGCCTCAACACTTTCTGCAAACAACTCATAGTTGACATCCTGCATTACCAGATAGGAGGTCTGTAACCGTGACTTGCTGCCTTGTGATTTTCCCCGCCAGAGAAAGGTTCCTTCACATCCCTTATGGAGCCCGCATAGTGCTCGGGAGAATGTGCTTTTTCCGGCTCCATTGTGTCCGACTACGCCAATCACTTCTCCCTGCGCAGCTTTCAGGCTGATATGCTCCAAAATCTTCCGCTTTTTGTAGCAAAGGGTTATATCTTTCAGCTCCAGCACCGGTGGGGATTCAGGGACACTCAGGCAACCCGGCTGTTCCTCCCGCAAGTCGGTAGAACGCAGGCCCATCTGCCTGCGCTGTGCGCCGGTCAGTTTTCTGAATTCCTCTGTGGTGTAAATGCCGGAAATCTTGCCCTGCTCCAGATATATGATGCGGTCAGCCACATCCATCAGGTAATATAGGCGATGCTCCGCTATAAGTATTGTTTTTCCCTGTGCCTTGATAAACCGCAAATATTCCTGCAGTTCATGAACGGAGGACATATCCAGATTAGAGGACGGTTCGTCCAGCAGGTATACGCCGGGATTCATTGCGTAAACGGAGGCAAAGGCGATTTTTTGTTTTTCTCCGCCGGAAAGCTCGAAAATATTGCGCCCCCGCAGTTTTTGAATCCGCAGTTCTTTTGTGGTCTGTTCAACCCGAAGAGATAATTCCTTTGGGGGGAGGGCCTCATTTTCAATACCAAAGGCAATTTCACTGTCCGAATCCACATTAAAAAACTGTGTGCGAGGGTTCTGGAATACAGACCCTACCTGACGGGATATTTGATACATCGGCAGGTCCTGGATAAGCTGACCGTTTATCAGCACTTCGCCCTCTAGATTTCCCGAATAGAAATGTGGAATTAGGCCGTTGATCAGCCTGGTAACCGTAGTTTTTCCGCACCCGCTTCTTCCGCAGAACAGAACGCATTCTCCGTCCGCGATATTCAGGCTGATATTATGCAGATTTCCATACTTCTGCCCCTGATAGGAAAAGGATACATTTTTCAGTTCAATCATTTACGAAACCACTCCTTTCAGGTAGAATCCCACCAAAAAGAAGGAAAGAAAGCAGAGCGTCGCAGCCGCATCCAATAGGCCAAATCTGATTTGAACCAGACAGGTGCGCGGCTGCGGGTTTTCAATCCCACGGGTGACCGAAGCGATGGATAGCTCGTCCGCCGCTTTTGAGGCAGCCATCATCAGGGGAACATAAATACAGTCTACGGTCATTCCGGGATTGGTGACAAGTCCTTTTATGGACGGGGATACATCCCGCATTTTCATAGCGTCCTTAATATAGCGCCAATCTTCCTGAATGGTGGGGATATACCGCAGCATGACCGCCAGCGGAATGACAAGCTTTTTCGGCACATGAATACGGTTCATGGCAGATAGAAATTCGCTGACCTTGGTTGTGGAAAGGACAATTCCTGCCAACATCCCACATGGATATACTTTATGGAATAGACCAAGGAACGCAATGAACATGGTTCTCAGGCTTCCTGTCATGCTTTCCGTTGCCCATATGGTAAAAAGATAGGCCAGCGCATAAAAGGCAACGCCTTTTAAAGCGTACTTCCATTTCCCGCATAAAGCCCCTAAAAGACATATTATACCTATAAGACAAAGCTCATATTGGAGAGAGGGGGCAAACATGGCGGAAAGGACAGAAAATAGCAGCAGCAGTATTTTCGTTCTTGGGTCAAGCCAAAGTCCTTTTTGCTGATAACCGCCCATCATGCAGTAATTCCCGCTTTTTCAAACTGTTTTTTCAGCATTTTGCTGCCGATCCATGCGCTGAACGCGGCAATCAGCAGTGTACCAAGAATAATAACGACCAGCAGCCAGGACGGAGCTGCGCCGCTCATTTCATCAATATAAGACTGCTCCGTGCCGTTCTTGAGCATCGTACCGGCCCAGCCCTGCGGATCAACAAAGAAAACAACATAAGTGAATACGCCGCCAAGTGACATCAGCATATAAGACAGCATATTTATTTTTTTGCTCTTGTATTGCCCAAGGCCCGCAACAATTTCGGCGAGGATGCTCATGCCCAGATAGCCGAGAGAAAAAGCCCAATGCATCCCTGTCACAAACCAGATAACCCCCATAATAATACCGAGGATTGTGATATTCCAGCGTTTAGGTACTTTAGCGACCAACAACAGATATATCGGGCCGCAAAGAAGCGCGCTTCCCATTGGCATATAAAATGTAAGTACAGGATTTACGGCAAAGAAAACGCCACCGATTATAGTAAAGATAAAAAATAGTGCGCTGAAAATACCCGTTGTTACAAGATCCTTCACAGTCAGGCCCTTTTGGTAAAGATTTGCTTGCTTAGTCATGAATCGTTTCCTCCTTGTTTTTGCTTTTCGCCCCTTGTGTTGACAGGACAAAAAAGACGTGCTACAATCTGGTTAGCATTGGCTAACTACACGTGAAGTATAACTTATTTAAAATATTTACGTCAACCGCATGCGGTGAGATTCGTCTGTATCGTATATTATTCCGTCTAATCGTGACAAGGGAGGATGGTTTTAAATTGCAGGATATTATTCATGATGTTTACTCGCCGTTATTGATGGCTCATGGGTTTACCGCCGAACCGGATAATGATCGGTTTGGACGGGTGGGATTATGTTGGAGACTGTCAGAAAAAATAGGGGAAGGCTATTACTGGGCATATGGACAAAAAGACTTATTTGATATAAAAATTCACGACTTTTATTTTCACGAGGATTCGTTTTTGGAATTTAATCTTCCGGAATGTTTGAGTATTACACAATATGAATCAGTTTCCGGTGAAGAACTGACTCCTTACCGCAGGCTGACGGCGGGCTGCATTAATAGCGTAATCGGTGGGTATGCTCCTTATAAGATTTTAATACACAAGAAAATTCCAGTTCGATGCATCGGTATTGAAATTATGCCGGCTTATTATGAAGACTATTTAAAGAAGCAGTATACCGGTGAATATACAAATCCGCACGACGCGTTTCTTTCCGTGAATCAGACGACAGATTTTCCGGAAATGGTCAAACTTTTATCACAGGTGAAAAACTATCGCGGCGAAGGCTTTTCTGCGAATCTTTTTTACGAGGCGAAAGTAGCCGAAGCTGTGGCATTGGTCGTTGAACGTCAAAAAAAGGGCCGTACAAAAGTTGCCTCCAAGCTATCGACGTATGATCAACGGCAGTTGGAAACAGTCACAGCTTACATAAACGACCATTTTGCGTTTGAGCTGCCTTTGGAGCGCCTTTCAAAGATTGCCTGTATGGGAACCACCAAGTTGAAATCCAGCTTTAGACTTTATCACAATTGTACGATTACGGAATACATCCAGCAGCGGCGCATGAGCCAAGCGGAACATTTACTTTCTGCCACTGACCTGGGTATCGGGCAAATCGCGCAGACTGTTGGATATTCAAATGCAGGGCGCTTTGCCGAATTGTTCCGCTTAAGCACCGGATTGCTACCTGGCGAGTATCGCAAAATGTCGCTAAAATAGGATATTCATCCATACCATAAGGCTGGGCTAATCCCTGCTGGGACAGCTTTTGAAAAAGACACTTCATGCTGCGGGCGCCGCCGGGCTTCGTGCACACAATCACGGTATTCTCTCCGCATTACCTTGTAAATTCTTGAGTTTTTGTTAACTGTACTGAGAAAAATAGAAAATCTAAGCTCTTTACCAATGCTACGAATTTTGAAGGCACTGGGGGGAGCTCTTTTGTAAAATAGGAACACTTTAATAAGCCCAACTAGAAGCAAAAATTTGGACGATTTGATTATTCTACTTTAAAATGTTAGCTTCAGACAAAGTTTATGGCAGGCAGGGTGTTTTAGCTGCGGAGCAATGTGAAAGCCGTGAAGCCCGGAAATACATTGATCACTTGTACAAGTATCGACAAGTCTTATACAGAATCAATTAATGTATTAGTAGTAGAGTTGGAATATCAACTAGCAGTTGATTTAAATGTGGGAAGTAAGTGCAGACTGACTGTTAATGATTTAGCAGGTGCATCTGATGTTACTTGGACTTCATACGATCCGACGGTTGCAACTGTAAATGCTAAGGGTAAAGTAACTGCTAAAGGTGAGGGATTAGCGTTTATATTTGCCACTGATGCAGATGGAAGGGAAGTTGGGAGGATTTACATTAGAGTAAGGCAATGAACAGATTAAGAATATTACTGAATATATAATTTAATGAAGAGGGCATTTGGTTAAATTTCAAGTGCCCTTTCATTATATAAGGATTACCCTGGAAGCAATTATAGTGCCAAATTTTGTGCTAAAACATCAACTGCCTCCTATCCAGGGAAAGATGATATGATACCAAGCAGATACATCTTCATAAATGAATAGTCAATTGAGTCAACTTCGCCGTTTAGGTCCAAATCAGCATTTTTAAGGGCATTTCCCGTAAGGGGTGCCATATTGAGCAAATGCATTCTTAAGAGTGCATAATCAGTGGAGTCAACGGATCCATCGCTATTGAGGTCACCTAAGGCTCCAACCGGTTCCATATCTTTAAACAAATCCGGCAATACATTATAAATGTACTGATTTATCCAATTCCATGCATGTGTACCGCCATTGGCAACCATATAATAGAAATTTCCGTTTTTTATATCTGATGAATATATGAAAGTATCTGTTAATTTTTTCATTTCATCTATCTGGGGTGTCATATTGGGATAGGCAATATCACCACTGCCTGTTGCACAGAACAGCTTAAAGTCTTGCGGTGCTTTATAACCGGCTTTCTTTGCAACATCTGCCAGGTACTGTGCGGTTTCCCTGGGTTTAGTGCTTCCCGCAGTCGTACCCAAGGCCCAACAGTCACCGCTATACGGCATGAAATATTTTATATAGTCAAGGCAGTTAATATATGCATACCAGGTACATACCGAACCCATTGAGAAGCCGCCGAAGGCCCTGTGCTCTCTGGACGCCTTCATATCCGCAGTGCTTTTTGATTTTAAATAGGTATTATATTTCGTTTCAACCAACGGAATAAGTACAGTGCTCAATTCTTCATGGAAACCAGCAACATCATTTTTACCTTTGTAAAATGAAGGTGTAACAACTATAGCCGGTTCAATATCTCCCTTTGCAATCATATTATCAATTATTACTTTTAATTCCTTGTTCTGACCTGGTCCGCCGAATAATAAATTCTCATCTTCGCCGCCGCCGTGCATCAGATATACAACATTATATTTTTTAGAAGTATCAGACTGGCTGTATCCGTTAGGAATATAGACGTTAAAATATTTGGTGTCGCTACCAAAATTGTAACTTAACCTTTCGATTGTACCTTGCTTTGAATTATTGATTTTGTACTCATTAGGAAGCGGCTTAAAAATTTTCTCACTGGTATCAGCAGCAAATACCGATAAATTAATATTAGCCACCATACTGAGAGTCATGATACTTGACATAATAAGAAACAGGCTCTTTTTAAAATATTTATTAATAAACATGGTACAACCTCCTTTATATAATTATTATACAATAAATGGTAAAAATGTAAAAGCGAGTTTTCAACAATAATTAATTTACATCATATTAATAAAGAAATTGCACAGTTTGCATATTTACTACTCTGGGTACTTTTCGACAAGGACTCACATGATATCAAGATATTAAACTTTATTAATCATTCATCCCCCAATTCCGTATTCATTGGTGTGGAATATAAAATATTCCGATACTCCTTTGGCGTTATGCCTTCATATCTTTTAAACATCTTCAGGAATTGGGTGTAGTCAAAAAAGCCGCACTCCCTTGTTATCTGCCTGACACTTAAATGAGTATTCAAAAGCAGCTGCTTGGCACGATTTATACGCTGGGACAAAATGTACTCCTTGATACCCATACCTTTTTCACGTTTTACAAGCTTGGAAATATAGTCCTTGTTAAAATTGAAGTTTTGTGCGACCTTGGAAACATTAATATCCTTCTGTAAATTAATGTCCACCCATCTGCAAATACTGTCCACAACTGAACGGTGCTGGGAATATGCTCTGTTTAGTGTCCGTTTAAGTTCATTTAGCAGCAAAACCAGCGCTGCATTTGTCTCAGCAATGGAATAAGAGGAAAAATGCAAAAGCTGTTTAAACAGCTGATTGACAAGCAGGATGTCATCTATATGGGCGAAGCTTGGAAAGCTGAGGTAAGACTCAATATCGGTTTCGTACATTACCCAATAAAAGCTGACAGGAGAAGTACTCTTTTTATGACCGTAATGGGTCATACCGGAGCGGAAAAACAGTATATCTCCCGGGCGGACGATATATTGACTGTCACCTTCGGTAATATACATTTCTCCTTCCAGCATGAAGGATATCTGATATGGAGCAAAATTGCGTTTCATGTGGGCCCAATTTCCGGAAGAAATAAATTTGCCGCACAAATTATAGTTTAAGTAATTTACCATTAGGTCTGATTTCCCTATTAGGTCTGATTTTTGTATTGGGTTTGATTTCCATTAGGTTTGATTTTTCCATCAGTCTGATTTATCCATTAGGTCTGATTTATCCATCTTTTCTTGGATTATGAGCATTGTTATTTCAAAAATATATTAGTATAGTATTATCATAAACCTGGGTTGAAGTCAAGCTTATAGGAATTTGTGCACATGGCTTTTGCACTGATTTCTAAAAATGAAAATACCTGATTTATCCATTAAATACGTATGGGGAAGGGGATGCAACTATGAAATCTGCAGTACAAGGATTTCCGGACTTAAGCAAAGTAAGGCTTATAGATGGCTTTTTTAAAATATCTCAGGAGCTGGGAGAAAGATATATTTTATCTCTTGAGGTGGACAGGCTTTTAGCACCCTGCTATGAGGCGCATGGCTTGGAACCAAGGAAAAAACGTTATTCAGGCTGGGAAGCAAGAGCTATCAGCGGACATTCCCTGGGGCATTATATGTCAGCACTTGCAGTGACATATCAGGCTACCGGGAATGAAGCGTTAAAAAAAATTCTTGATTATGCAGTGTCAGAATTGTCGCAAATACAGCAGATAACAGGAAGCGGATATGTTGGAGGCCTGGTTGAAACACCCTTTTTAGAAATAATAGATGGAACAGACATAGGAAAATTTGATATAAATGGATATTGGGTTCCCTGGTACAGCATACATAAGATTTACAAGGGCTTGCTCGATGCATATAAGCTTGCAGAAAGTTCTGAAGCCTTAAAGGTAGTTGTTAATTTTGCTGACTGGGCAGCTGCAATATTCAATCAAATGTCTGAGGAACTGGTTCAGGCCATGCTTGAATGTGAACATGGGGGCATGAATCAAATATTTGCCCAGCTTTATGGTATAACAGGCAACAGGATATATCTGGATACAGCAGTGAGATTTTCACATAAGGCCATTATTGACCCACTTGAGCAAGGCGTTGATGATCTACAGGGTAAGCATGCAAATACTCAAATTCCCAAAATTATTGGCATAGCAGAGATATATGATCAGGATCCTGCTTATGAGGGATATAAAACAGCTGCACAATTCTTTTGGAATACCGTGGTTAACAGACGCTCTTATGTCATTGGCGGCAACAGTCTGAAGGAGCATTTTGAAGCAATTGATATGGAAAGCCTGGGTATTAAGACCGCAGAGGGCTGCAACACGCACAATATGCTGCTATTGACAAAGCTCTTGTTTTCATGGGAGCATGACAGCACTTATATGGATTATTACGAAAATGCTCTGTACAATCACATTCTTGGAACACAGGATTGCCACACAGGAAATAAAACCTACTTTACATCCTTGATGCCTGGGCATTACAGGATATACGGCACAAAGGATACGGCTTGGTGGTGCTGTACAGGCACTGGTATGGAGAACCCCGGCAAATATGCAGAAGCTATTTACTATCAGGATCAGAATGATTTATATGTCAATCTGTTTATTGCGTCCCAGTTTGACTGGGAGGCAAAAGGCTTAACCATAACTCAGGAATCAAATATACCATATTCAGATTCAGTGCTTATAAAAATTATTGCTGGAAAAGCAGCTGCCAACATTAATATACGTGTACCCTCCTGGATAACAAACGAGCTGGTTGCTGTTGTAAATGGCAGGGACAGGTTTGCACAGCGTGAAAAGGGCTACCTTGCTATCAGCGGTTCCTGGGAAAAAGGTGATGAAATCAGGATTACGCTGCCAATGGCTGTTTCCCTGTATAAAGCAAAGGATAATGCAAAGGATAATGCAGGCAGGGTTGCGTTTACCTATGGCCCGGTTGTCCTTGCAGGGAAGTTTGGAAATGTGGGACTTCCCAAGGATACCGTTGAGGACGAAGTGGCCCTGGACACAACAACTGCCTCTGTTCCGGATATATATACAGAGGATGAGGATATCTCAAACTGGATTACATTGAAGGAGGCTGAAACCCTAACCTTTAAAATTTCAGCCCAGGTCACCACTGACAAAAATGAAGTAACACTTGTTCCGTTTTACCGGATACATCACGAGTTTTATAGCGTTTATTGGAATCTGAATACGGTAGGGGATAAATTTGAGAAACTGTTGAGTGATATTACCATGGACAGCCTGGAGCCTGACGGACAACAGGATGAAATAGGGCACAGCCTAAAGGGCAATTGCCTCAAGGCAAGACATTGCGGTTCGTTTAAAGACAGTAAGGGTAACCTGTCCATGTGGAGAGATGCATATGGCGTGACGGAGGCTTACTTCAGCTATGACATGCTTGTTGACGGACAAAGGCAAAGCTTCATCTGCGTAAAATATTTTAGTGAGAATAACCGGTTCACTGAGGACGGAATAAGCTATTCAAGGGATTTCTACATAATGGTGGAGGGTAAGGTTGTTGCTGAACAGACCCTGGAGCTTGGTGATAATAAAGAATATTACAGGTTTTATGAAATACCCAGGGAGCTTACATTAAATAAAAGCAAGGTCAACGTGATGTTTAAAGCGAAAGCCGCTTGTTCCTGCGCAGGGAAGGTGCTTGAAATAAGGATTACGAGAGGCAAAATAAATCAGTAGACACCAGGAGCCCAGGTAACATTTTTGTACTCCATTGCGTAAGTATATATGACACAAAGTAATATATATACTGCCACGGGGAGTTGACTTGTATGAAAATTGTTTTACTGGACGGCGGATTAGCAAATCAAATGACGCAATATATTTTTGCCAGGTGCTTGGAGGAAGAAACAAAGGATACTGTCTATTTAGATGATCTTTGGTTTTATGTTAAACATGATTCCGTAACAGAAAGTGTAGCAGCTGTTGAAAATCATAGATATCAGCTTGACAAGTTCCCGAATATTAAAAAAATACCTCTCATGTCGGAATACTTTGGCAAGGAGGTATGGGGAGAAATAGTCAATTTGTCCGAAAGATTAGGGCCGCTCAACGGAGGTTCCTGGTTGCCGCAAATTCTCAAAAGTAATGGTCTTGAGTTTTTCATGATTGCAGAAGCACCTCTGTATAAATTTGATGGGATGGTAGCGAGAATGCCATATTACTATTATATGCCGGAAATGCTTATGGCGCAGGGAAACGTGTACTATTTCGGGTGGTTTACAAATGGTGGTTGGTTTATGAGGCATGAAAAAATGCTGCGTCACGAGCTTAGCCTGCCAATAGTAGAGAACGAGGACGATGTCAGAATGGCAGGTGAAATTTCCAGCAGCTTTTCAATAGGAATACATATACGGTGTTCCGGAGGGTACAAGGCACAGGGGATAGCATGGGGGCCGGAGTATTACAGCAATCAAATCGCCCTTATATGTAAACAGCTTCAAGATAAGCCACATGTGAAGCAACCCCGTTTTTTCATTTTTTCTGATGATATAAAGTGGTGCAAGGACAAGGTTGAAGCTCTTGGGCTGGATAAAGTCCCATATCAGATAACCTTTGGAGGGCAAAACCGTAAGCCCTGTGATAACCAAGGTGACATGAAGCTCATGTCCATGTGTGATATTCTGTTATTAAGCAATAGTGTTTATGGGTATATGGCGGCCTTACTTAATGATAAACCTGAGAAGATGGTAATAAATCCTGTAAAAACAAGGGGAATATTCTAGCTTTATTTAACTTTGCTATTAGTTGTGCCGTTGAGAAGCCAACTGAGTACAACTCAAAGTTATGGACACAATAGAGCACAATAAATCGGGAACGAGTGTTTTCCAAGTGATATGATTTATACACAGACAAGGGGGTGAACGCTATGGAATGGATAGAGAGTATAAGTAAAGCTATAAGCTACATCGAAGCTAATCTTACAGATGAACTGAGCATTGATAAAATTGCAAACAATGTACTTATCTCACCGTTTTATTTCCAAAAGGGATTTTCCATGCTCTGCGGTTTTACCGTCAGTGATTATATTAGACAGCGACGGCTTGCATTGGCTGGAGGTGAACTTGTTTCCACAGATGAAAAAATTATTGATATTGCGCTGAGATACGGATATGATTCTCCGGACAGCTTTACCAAAGCTTTTACACGTTTTCATGGTGTGACACCGACAGCTGTGCGAAAGGATGGAGCGATGATTAAAGCCTTTGCTCCTCTAAAAATTTCATTCACTTTGAAAGGTGGTTTTACCATGGACTACAAAATTGTTGAAAAAGACTCATTTGCAGTGAGAGGTGCGTCTAAAAGGTTCCCGTATGATAACGCACAAGCAGAAGTTCCAAAGTTTTGGGCCGAGCACTATCAAACCGGCAAGGGCAATAAAGTATGCGGAATGTACGGGATTAACATTGATGAAAGTATGAGCGGAAAGGAATTTGAATATCTCATAGCCGACGATTATGATGGAAAGGCTGATGTGGAGGAGGGCTTTATCACAAAAACGATTCCGGCCTTTACCTGGGCTGTATTCCCGTGTCGCGGGGCTATGCCAGGTTCAATGCAGGAGGTTAACCGGAAGATATTCTCCGAATGGCTGCCAAACTGCAAGGACTACGAATTTGCAGCAGGGTACAATATCGAAATGTACAATGCACCCTTGGATTACCCCAAGGGCGTACAGGATGAGAATTACTACAGCGAGATTTGGATTCCTGTGAAAAAGAAGTAACATTAAAATAGCAAAGTCCGAAATTGCAGGGTATCTGACCTGCCCTGGCAGAGCACGTCTTTGAAAACAAAGCTCTGGATGAACTGTTACGGTTCTCCCAGGGCTTTTGCATTTTTGGGGATTATTTTACTATAAAATTTGGCCTTTGAGGATGCTTACAACCACTTACTGTTATTACTGCCACATCAGCATCAAAAGAGTGTAAAAAACTTTTTGCATTCCTAAGACATTGGTCGATAGTGGAAAATCAATGTTATATAATTATATTCTGGTGGAGGATTCTTAAATGAGAAATCTGTTAAAAAATTTTTTGGCTGTAATATTAATACTTGTTTTGGGTTTTACATTTGATACGGTGACTTTCGGTCAGTCTGCTGATAAAGCTTCAGGACAAATCAAAAAAATAAATACTAAGGGGAACCTTGTAAATGGAGGCTTTGCAGCTGAATCACAACAATATATCTTTTATAGCAACACTGACATAGGTTTTTCAGCTATAAAAAAGGATGGGGGAAAGACCAAAGTAATATCAAAATATAAAGCCACGAATATAAATGTGGTAGAAAATTATATATACTGTTCATTGCTGGAAGGCAAAAGTGATTATAACATTGGCTTCTACAGGATGAAAATGGATGGAACTGATTTGAAAAAAATAACATCTTCCTATATAGACCGTGTAAATGTATTTAATGGTTGGATATACTTTCTTGAAAGTCATCAGCTGTACAAAATGAAAATAGACGGTACTTCTAAAAATCTGTTAGTTTCAGAAAATGTAGATTGGTTTTGCATTGAAAACAATTATATATATTATAACGTATATGATTGTATGTATAAAATTGATATGAATGGAAACAAGAAAAAAATACTGGCTACTAATGTTAATAGTCAGTTTGCTACCTCGGAAGATAGCTTTGTTTATTATATTTGCAACCTGATAAAAGATCCCCAATCCGGTGAATATAAGTCTGGAATTTTCAGAATAGGAAAGGATGACAAAATATCACCAGTGGTTTACAGAAAATCATCTACAGATTACATAAATGCTTTCAATGGTTGGATTTATTACTCTGATTCAAAAGATATAATGCGAATCAAAGCTGATGGTACGAAAGCTGAAAAAATTTGTACTAATGCTTTTAATGTCAGATATGATTTAAATATTTGTGGAGACTTTATTTTTTATTCTACTCAGTTTTATAGGAATAAAATAAAATTTTACAAGATAAGAATTGATGGGTCAGGCAAGGTAGAAATGAACCCTGATATAAAAGTTACTAAAGTCCAGGAAGGTCTTACAAGCTTTAATGCATGTGGAGTTAGTATTAATTATCCGGGTAGCTGGGAGCTGGTGGAGGTGGATAGTCCATTTTTAAAAGCTTCTTTTTATCCCACGAGAGATAATAATGAGGATGTATTTGTCTCTTTAATAAATCCAAAGGCAAACTTCTCAATTGACGACACAATATTGGATATTCAAAAATATTATGTTTATTCTGCATTATATGATGAATATAGCGTAATTGATGAAAACGTGATAGAGACAACAGAAAACAAAACAGAAATTCTTAAATTCAGTTCACATGTTTCAAATAAAAACTCTGGAAAAGACTATAATACTATTGTAATAATTAAAAATGGCAGCAGCATAGTTGGAGTCTCCTATCATGCAAAAACTTTTGATTTAAAACAAAAGTATGAAGGAATTTTTAGCTCTATGGTAAAATCTCTTAAATTTGATTAGTTTTACAGGAGTATATGGCATAATAAAATAGTGTGTCCGGGTCCGGATGTGGAGTGTGCCAAGAAATTTGTTCTCGCCATAAATGCTGACAAATGCACCTTTACCTCCTCTAAAAAGTTTAATAGAATGTCATAAGACCATTTTGAAACTGCCGTGGCTGTAAGAGGTACGTCAACACCACCCCACTGACCCCATTCTATGGTTAAGGTATTGATTTGAGAAGGGATTTTTTGGCAAAACCCGGACACTACCTTCAGTTTTACAAATCATCATTTATAACTTGTATATTCCATGTGCTTTTTCTGGAAATCGTACCGGACAACCGCTTTTGCCTCAAATTCTTCAATTCCTTCGGCATCTCCTCGCAGGTTGGCCATAAATTCAAGGGTATTGTTGTCCGCCCAATAGATGCTTTCCTTGAAATCGAGTACTCTGATCGTACCATCTTTCTCTTGAACTTCCTTAGACATCAGTCCGCTGTAATTCTCGAAATCTATCCGTTGCTGCAAGGCATATCCCATGTCCTTCGCCACCATAATCCGAGCGCTGTCTATAAGTTCCTTGCTGACATATCCGTTAATAACATCATAAATCCAGACATATCCGCTTTTGTTTGAGCCGGTCACAACAGCAAAAAGCTTTGCGTCAGGTGAAGGAATAATATACCTTATATACATTTGTGGCAGGTTAAGAGTCATACATTTCGTCATTTCTCCGTCAACGATACGCCATATTTGATTATAGCTGCCATAATCTGAATAATCGTTAAACAGTGTAAATATGACAGAACGGTCCGCAAGATGTATAATGCGGGGGTCGTCAAACTTACTTTCCAGAACTGACAGTGCAAAAGCGGCGGCATCCGAAAGTTTTTCTTCTTTATTAGTAAGAAAAGGGATGATGGCGTCGACAGCTTTCAGCCGTATTTTTTCATCGTTGTAATATTCAACCAGCTTATTAATGGCAAAGTATTGTTTATATATGTCGTTAGATTTCAAGGCGTCAAAATAAACTCTTGAGCCATAATGCTCTGCCGCCGAATCCGCTACGGCCATATCCTCCGGATATAAATACCGTATATAAAATGAACTTATACTATTTTGTATATAGGCTGCTGCAAAAATGGTTGTGGAGAACATGAACACCGCAATGCAGGCCGCTGTTACAACTAATCGCGACATCTTCCTTATCCTGCTCGATGTTCGCTGATTACTTGAGATTGACTTGGATGCTGAGGCCTCCTCAATGTATTTGTCGTCAACACCGCCGATGGCGCGGAGTAGTTTGTCGCTTTTCATAATGATATACCTTCTTTCTCAAGAAACTTTTTTAGTTTTTTCCTGGTTCGGAAAAGGATTGATTTTACTTTACTTACAGACATTCCATGGTGGGACGCAATCTCGTCCATACTGCTTATATACCAATAGCGCTGCATAAATATCTTCCTGTTTATCTCTGTAAGACCGCTGAGAAAGAGATTTATTACCTGAGTTATGGGTTCGGAGTCCGCAAAGCTCTCCGGTGTTGCTGTCATATACGGTATGCATTCTTCCAACTCCGAAAGTGCGATTGCTGACTGCCCTAAATTGCGCTTTTGGGCGTGATGTTTTTCAAGCCGGTTAAGTGCAAGGTTACGGGTGATTTTCCCAAGGAATGTTGATAAATTCATTGGCAGAGCAGGAGGAATTGCGTTCCATACGCGGAGATAGGTATCATTAATACACTCCTCAGCGTCTTGCTTATCGTTCAAAATATTGTTGGCAATACGCATGCAATATTTTGAATACTTATCTGCTGACGCAGAAATAGCAGCCTCCGAACGCTCCCAATACAGTTTTATAATGTTGTGGTCATCCACACCTCAACCTCCTATCGATAATAATTGAAAAGCCCTTCACTAATATACACCGTAAAAAAGTCAAAAAGTTGCATATCTCAAAAATATTTTTCATAATAAGGGATTGTTTCTGCCATTCCACATAAAGAACATCCAACCGCACCTTAAATTAATTGTTAGTCAATGAAACTTTATTTGTTTTTTTCTGTCTAATATTTACAGAGGTGATTGAATTATGCAAAATAAAAAATATAATTGTATTAAAAGGCTTAGCATTTTATTATCGTTAGTGTTAATTTTATTTTCTTTTACATCTTGTAATGACAAAAATGATCTACAAATTAAAAATAATATTGCGTCCGAATCCAGTATAGAAACCCCTGGTAGTACCGTATCTGCTTCCAGGATAGAGACTAATGGCTATACGGCATCTGATTCCAGTATAGAAACATTGAAGCAGAATACTGACACTGATTCATATGATATTAATGTGCAGATTAATTACAGAGTAACCATTGACAAAAACATAAAGAAAATCAATCCTAATATTATAAGAGCAACCAGACAGGCTATTTTTGACTGCGATTGCAGTAACGCCAAGTTTTCTCATTATAATGGATTCATAATAAACAAGGATATCTGCATATTTGAAGTAAATGAGACAGGTAAAAATACATGGCAGGTTAAGTTTTGGGAGAAACCCAAAAATTCCGATTTATATGATAAAGACGGATTTTGTTCTGCCACTGTAGAAAAACAGGATTCAGGAAGCTATAAAGGATATGTCATAAATCCGGGAGGACCGATGATCAGAGGCGATGAAACATATTAAGTATATTAATAATACATCCCGTTCATAAAGTCAATTACGGTTGAAACCTTCGCCTTGCAGACGAATAAATACTTTCAGCAGCTTGTTTAAAGGTTTCAACGGTTTGGGTTTTACGAGGTCCGTACTTCAGGAGGCTTTAGCCTCAAACCCAAACTATCAGCTCTCAGCCCATAGTAATTGACTTTTCCTATGCCCTCAAGCAACGGCCTTATGGTGGACTCGTAATATTCCAGTTCAAATAATGAGAACAAATGCTCTCTGAAGTTTAAATCCCCCACATATAAAGGATTGGTCAGAAGAGGTTTTGTTCTGCCGTCACCAGATAAAATAGCGTGGGAGGTTCCATATATACAAACGATATATTCTGCCGGCTGAAAATCAAGCAGGCAGTTGGGATAGTATTTAGCTTGAATTTCATTGGCCTCAACATAGTTTTTTCCGGAATATGTGTAAACACTCAAGCCGTCTGAGGAGGTCACTTTGGTTGAAAGTGAAATTGCCGGGGAGGAGGTTATCAGCATGGCATAGGGGGCCGGTGACGTAATGGCTGATGACGTGGGAGTCTTCACTGGAATTTCTTCCGCCTTTTTTCCTGTACTGAAGCTGAGCTTGAAGGAAGTGATAAGCATGTTATCTGATAAATCCGTTATTGCTCCCTTGTCTACTTTCAGTATATAAGCAGTATTATTTTCAAGATTGCCGCAGGGAACTACAGCAAGGTGGTCGGAATTGACAAATAATCTTATGGGAACAGTTTTCCCAAATTTATCTGACAGTTCTATTTTTTCAAAGTCAGCACCCTTTTTAATTTTTTCATTAAAGAAGATTTTAATTGACTTGTTAATAGTCACATTTGAGGCATTAGCCTCAGGGTCGCTGTACTTTACCCCAGGAGAAGAGATATCCTTGACCACGCCGCCTACAGTAAGGTCCGAATAGAAATTAGAATATAAAAATATTGAAAGAAATATTATTATGAACATTTTCTTCATAAAAACCCCTCCTCCTATAACTGCCTGCTCCGGCAGAAAGCTTCTAACTATATGATATTATTGTCTTTTGCAAAATTATAACCTAAAAGCCATAAAAACTATAAAAACTATAAAAACTATAAAAACTCAATAAATGCATAAAGTTCAATGAACATATTTCCACTTGCAAAATGTGGTTAAGCTACCGAGTTGCTGCGACGGCTGAAAAAGCATGCTAGAGGGTATTACAATTTCGCCAGAAGCGTTATATACAAGCAGTTATTGAAGCTTGTCCGGAGTCAATGGCATTCTCTACCTGTTATCACGATTTCAATTAGCACTACAGGATAACTTAACTCATGGCCGCAGTCGAGGTGTCGATTTTCAGGACAAGAAACGATTCAAGTACTTGTATTAATTAGTAATATATAGTAAATTTATATTATAAATTCAAAGGAGAGTGATTATATTGAAGAAATTTATAGCAGGACTCATTATAGGTGTCCTGTTAACCGGTTCCATTGCTTTTGCAGCTTCGAATCTCACAGCAGTTAAAAGTGCTTTTGCTACTTCTGTAAATGGGAAAACAGTTAAGCAGGATGTTGTCACAATTAACGGTGAATATTATTCAAACCTGAAACAACTTGCTGGAAATCTGGGAATTAAGTATAAGGTAGATACCAAGGGCAAAAAGCTTATTCTTGGGGAAGCACCGGCAGTAAATACAAATTCCCGCAGTAATCCGGCTCCGGTAGGTAAAACCCAGACCCTGACTTCACAGGCGTATGCTGCTGATATTACAGTCAAGGAAATAGTCAGGGGTGACAAGGCAAAGGATTTGATAACTAAAGCCGAAAGTAAGGACTTTAAACTAGAGGCTGGCTACGAATACCTTTTTGCTAAGGTAAAATTTGATCTTAAAAATACAGATGAAAACAGGGCTATATTTGTTGTTAATTCCTCATTTTCTTTAGTGTCCGAAAAAGGCAGTACATATGAACCTATAAAGTTTGCAGAGCTGCCCGCTGAAACTATAAATTCAGCTTTAAATAAAGGCCAGTCTGCCGAAGGCTGGGTAATATTCAAGGTTAAAACTGACGATAAAAAACCCTTGATAACATATGGGGGATATGATGGTGCAGGCGGTTTATGGTTTAAAGGCTTCTAAGCCCTGAAAGACACGGTATAAATATTTCACATATTGCAAGGAGGGGCCTGATTCAAAACGGAAGAGTTTTGTTTAAGGCTCCTTTTTGTTTACAAATAGAGGCTGTGAATGTTATTATTGGAGTATCTGTGCAACCTTTTCCAGTTTCCGTATTTAAATTATTGGAGGCAATATGAAGAAAGCTATAGTTGTTATAATTGCTTTTATAATAACACTGTTAATATTCGTTTACTATAATCATAGTGCGTTGAATAAGGCAGGTAATTCAAATAGTGCTAATATTACAAATAGTGAGCACTCTGTAAAGGGTGTGGCTGATGCAAATGATGCACAGGAGGCTGCCGCTTCTGAGAGCAGTAATGTGATTAAATTCAAGGACGTTCAATTGGAGAAGGAAATTCGTGAGATTTTAAGTAAACCTGAAGGGGATATCAGCACCTGGGACGTCCAAAATATTAAGGAATTGGTGCTTGGAGGCTTTGATACGAAAAATATCAGCGATTTAGGCTGCCTGACCAAGCTGGAGTATCTTTCAATATCCAATGAGTATGACAGCATTCCGGTAAAAAACCAGCAAGCTGGTGCTTCCAGCGATACTGGCACTGATTTATCCGCATTGAGCAAGCTGGAGCATTTGGAAGTTTTGTATTTGGATGAGTTGGGCATTTCGGATATTACCCCCCTGAGCAAATTGGTACGGCTGAAAAGTCTCAGCCTGAAAGGAAATAAAATAACCGATATAAAAGCACTTACAGCTCTAAACAGCTTGGAATACCTGCACTTGGGCTATGGGAACAACATTCGGGATATTAGTCCGCTAAAGGGCAAGAGCAGGCTGGATACCTTGTGGCTTAATGAAAGCAAGCTTGAAGCAGCTGAGAATACCAAGGTGCTGGCAGGACTTACCAACCTGAGGATGCTTAGTATAGGCGACTGTGGTATTGACAGTATAAGCAGCCTGAAGGAACTTTCATTGCTGGAGGAGTTATATATGGGCAGAAACAATATCAAGGATCTGACTCCTGTTAAAGCAATGAAGCACTTAAAGGTATTATATGCCCCGGACAATGGAATAAAAAATATTGCTTGCATTTCCGGACTGTCCAAGCTGGAAAGTCTCAGCCTTGAATACAATAAAATCGAGAATATAAGGGTACTGGGAAACTTGACGAATATTACGAGTATACATTTTGAAAATAACAATATAAAGGATTTCTCAGTGCTAAAAGATATTCCAAATCTACAGGAGGCTTATTTTACCGGCAATCCCGGAACAAATTCCAGTCCGAGAAAGACAGACATTTTTGAGTCCCGAGGGGATTGAGCTGGCATCTTAGCAAGCTGTGTCAAGAAAATCAAACCATTGGCTGGTATCCTTTAAGCAAGGAGGTGAGAACATGGAGCGATGGGAAGTAATAAATGCAGTACAGCGCATGCAGGATTACATAACAGAAAACATAAGCTCAACCATTACCCTTGGTGACCTTGCCAGGGCTGCGGGGTATTCGCAATGGCATTCTGCAAGAATCTTCAAAGAGCTTACCGGAAAGTCCCCCTTTGAATACCTGAGGGCACTGCGGCTAAGCAAGGCTGCCATACAGCTCAGGGACCATCAGAACAAAATTGTGGATGTGGCGTTTGACTTTGTATTTGATTCCCACGAAGGCTTTACAAGAGCCTTCAATAAGCAGTTCGGCATGTCTCCTAAAAGGTATAGCGAGAATCCAAGGCCCATACAGCTTTTTATGCCCCACCGCATTCGTGACTATTACCTTACATTGTTAAAAGGAGAGATTAAGATGTCTGAGAAAAAAAGCACCAATACTGTATTTGTCCAGGTAGTGGAAAGGCCCGCCAGAAAGCTGATTTTGAAGAGAGGGCTTAAAGCTGCCGATTATTTTGAGTACTGTGAAGAGGTGGGCTGTGATGTATGGGGAGTATTGTCCAGCATAAAGGAAGCCATGTACGAACCAGCCGGCATGTGGCTGCCCGGAAGTCTTATAAAGTCCGGTACGTCCAAGTACATTCAGGGCGTGGAGGTTCCCTGCAACTACACTGGAGAGGTCCCGGAGGGCTTTGAAATCATTGACCTTGAGCCCTGTAAAATGATGGTTTTCCAGGGGGAGCCCTATGAGGATGAAAATTTTGGAGAAGCAATACAGGAACTGTGGGATGTGATAAAAAAATACAACCCGCAGCTATACGGCTTCCAGTGGGCGGAGGAGGCAGCACCGGCATTCCAGCTTGAACCCCAGGGCTACCGCGGCTATATCGAAGCCAGACCTGTACGGCAGTTAAACGAAGGAATATAACTGTTATCTAGAGGCTGTTGCAAAACGTATAAATATGCAGAGTTGAAGGGGAAAAGTGCGGTTTTGTATCCATTTTCTCAAAAATGGATACAAAATGTGGGCCTTAGCGTTTGGCCCACAAGCAGTTTTCTAAAGG
>JAEXFI010000041.1 GCA_023400235.1 Bacillota bacterium | reverse complement strand
GCAGTTAAATTGACAGGACGTCAATTTAAGCAGCACCCGAGGCCTGGATGGCCGAGTTGCTGCGACGGCTAAAAAGGCATGACGAAAGGTATTACAATTTCGCCAAAAGCGTTATGTACAAGCATTTATTTGAAGCTTGTCCGGGAGTGTATAGCATTCTCTTCCTAATATCACATTTTCAATTAGCACAACAGGTTAATTTAATATTTATTATGTTTATTTACGTAAATGGCAAATACTATATATAATAATATTAACTGCTTAAATTCGTGAAGAAGGTGGTGGCTGAAATGCTTGTAGAAAAGTATTATGAAAATCCCCGGATACTACATCTTGGCACAATGAAGGACAGAGCTTACTATATCCCGTATGCCTGTGAGGATGAGGCGGTATTACAGGAGCGGAGCCGCTCCTCCAGATTTCAACTGCTGAACGGACAATGGAGTTTTAAGTATTTTAACAGCATCCTTGACGTTACAGAGGAGTTTTACCAGCAGGGCTATGACCTGGCTGCGGCGGGTTTCGGAAGTATACCCGTGCCCTCTGTGTGGCAGAATCACGGCTATGACAGCCATCAGTACACCAATATAAAATATCCTTTTCCTTATGACCCACCCTATGTTCCGGCAGACAATCCCTGCGGAGTGTATGTAAGGCAGTTTGAGGTACTTGCCGGCTGCGAGGACATGCGGAAGTATATAAATTTTGAAGGGGTGGATTCCTGCTACTACCTGTGGATTAACGGGGCTTTTGCAGGGTACAGCCAGGTATCACATGCCACTGGGGAATTTGATATTACTCATCTGGTGAAGGCAGGTATGAATACTGTTGCCATCCTTGTTTTGAAGTGGTGTGACGGAAGCTATTTTGAAGACCAGGATAAGTTCAGGACGTCAGGAATTTTTCGTGATGTGTACATTTTATACCGTCCTGAAAAACATATAAGAGACTTTTTTATAGAAACCGCATTGTCTGAAAACTATGCCAGGGCGGATATATCAGTTAAGATAGAATATCTGGAAGAGAAGCCTGCCAAGGTTGACTATGTGCTGCTTGATACGACTGCTTCAAAAGAGCTGGACAGAGGTACCTTGCAGGGAGCAGAGCTTCATATTCCACTGGTCTCACCTGCTTTATGGAATGCCGAGCAGCCGAACCTGTACACCCTGTTCCTGAACACGGATTGCGAGACTATAGCTGTAAAAATAGGGATAAGAGAAATAAAGGCAGTGGACGGAGTGGTGTATCTAAATGGAGAGAAAATCAAGTTCAAGGGAGTGAACAGGCATGACAGCAATCCTGTGACCGGGCCGGCTGTGACTGTGGAGGACATGCTTTTGGATCTGTCACTTATGAAGCAGCACAATATAAATGCAATACGGACAAGCCACTACCCAAATTCTCCTGTATTCACTGAGCTCTGCGACAAATATGGGTTTTATGTTGTCTCAGAGGCGGATATAGAGACTCATGGCACAACAACCATATACGGAGATGACCGGTATGAACGTAGATTTCCTCTTTTGGCCCACGATCCCGACTATGAGGAGACCATTGCGGACCGCGTCAGAAAAAACGTAATACGGGATAAAAACCACCCCTGTGTGGTAGTCTGGTCCATGGGAAATGAGTCGGGCTTTGGAAGAAACTTTGAAAGTGCTCTGAGTTGGGTTAAAAGCTATGACCCCAGCAGACTGACTCATTATGAAAGTGCTCACTATACTCCGGACGGCTACGAATGCGATTTCAGCAAGCTGGATATATATAGCTGCATGTATGCCTCCACAGGTTATATAAAAAAATATTTTAAGGAACAGAAGTGTGACAAGCCTTTTATGCAATGCGAATATGTCCATGCCATGGGTAACGGCCCCGGAGATATGGAAGACTACCAGGAGCTCATACAAAGATATGATGGCTTCTGTGGAGGCTTTGTATGGGAGTGGTGTGACCATGCGGTATATATGGGAGAAACCCGGGAGGGGAAAGCCGGATATTATTACGGAGGAGACTTTGGAGAATTTCCCCATGACGGGAACTTTTGCATGGATGGGCTTGTATATCCTGACAGAAGGGTTCATACAGGGCTGCTGGAATATAAAAATGTCATAAGGCCGTTAAGACTTGTAGATGAAAACTCAAAGGCCGGAAGGTTTACCTTCAGAAACATGCTGGACTTTATAAATACCAGGGACTGCTTATACATTCAATATACAGTTACCAGAAACGGTGAGGAAATAGCCCGCGGAGTTGTTGCGGATGAAAATGTTCTGGATATAAAGCCCCATCAGGAGAAAGTCCTGGAAATAGACCTGGACGGAGCAGATGGGGATTGTTATATCAAGTTTGATTACATTCAGAAGAATAACCTGGCCTTTACGTCAAAAGGGCATTTACTGGGGTTTGACCAGGTAAAGCTGGACATTGACCATCGGGGTCTCAAAGAAGACCGGATTACGGGCATACTGGGAAAAAGCAGTGGCAGTGCTGTCCGGGAGGAAATGTCCGTTGAGGAAACCGGCAGACACGTAATAATCAGCGGAGGGAGCTTTAAATATTGCTACAGCAAAATATCAGGCGCCTTTGACACTATGACCTATGACAATAGCACACTGCTTGAAAAGCCCATGAATTACAACATCTGGAGAGCCCCCACCGACAATGACAGATATATCCGTGATAAATGGGAGAAAAGCGGCTACCACAGAACTGTTTCCAGGGCATATATCACCAGGGTTTTTAAGGAAGAGGGGAATGTCAGGCTTATAACCGAATTATCTTTAGCAGCTATTCATATTCAACGGATACTTTATATAAGTACCGAGTGGAATATAGCAGGTGACGGGACTATCTCAGTGAATATGCAGGTTGAAAAAAACATGGAAACGCCGTTTCTGCCAAGATTCGGGCTTAGAATGTTCCTGCCGGAGAAAATCAACAAGGTTGAATATTTCGGGTTTGGTCCTTACGAAAGCTACGGGGATAAACGAAGAGCATCCTACATGGGCAGGTTCGAGGCAAGACTTGAGGATTTGCATGAAGATTATCTGAGGCCCCAGGAAAACGGAAGCCATTTCGGCTGCCACTATGTGAGGCTGGAGTCGGATGGAGGCTTGGGGCTGCTGGTGGTGAGTGATGAACAGTTTTGCTTCAATGCATCCTGTTATACACAGGAGGAACTGACCTTGAAGATGCACAATTTTGAACTGGAAAAGAGCGGGAATACAGTATTGTGCGTGGATTACGCACAAAGCGGCATAGGCTCCAACAGCTGCGGGCCGGAGCTGCTTGAGAAATACAGGTTTAATGCTCAGAGATTCCATACGGGTTTTCTTTTCAAGCCGTTTACCCAGATATGATGCCTGCAGCCAGGCAGCGTTATTTTCCGGAATATACGGGAGAAAAGTTTTAGCTGCCTGCTGCAAATTGGTATTGTTGACACATATATGCATATGGTTAATAATGAAATGTAGCTTTAAAGAATTTTAACAAAACGGGAGCCGTCAACCCAATGTATAATACACCCATATATAACTACCTGCGCAGTTATGCAGAGGAGAAACTGAATATCTTCCACATGCCAGGACACAAGCTGGGAAGGGGAGTGCCTCATGAGCTTGCGCAGAACCTGCTGCAGCTTGATGTAACTGAGGTTGAAGGAACCGATAACCTCCATGACCCACAGGGAATCATTAAGGCCGCCCAGATAAAGGCTGCCATGGCCTTTGGGGCGGATAACACCTTTTTCCTGGTGAACGGTTCAACCTGCGGTGTGCAGGCGGCAATCATGAGCGTATGCACCAGAGGGCAGAAATTGATTGTGGGCAGGGATTCCCACAGATCGGTGGCCTCTGGCCTGATTTTATCCGGAGCAGAGCCTGTATATGTATACCCGGAGTTTAATGAGGAATTTTCCATACCGGGAGAAATAACGCCGGAAAGTATTGAGAATGCCCTCCGGACAAATCCTGACGCTGCTGCGGTGCTTATAACCCGCCCCAATTATTACGGAATATGCTGCAGCATTGAGAAAATAAGCAGTATTGTACACGCCTGGGGAAAAATTTTGATAGTTGATGAGGCCCACGGTGCGCATCTGGCCTTCAGTGACAGGCTGCCGCAGTCTGCCTTGAGCGCAGGTGCCGATATATGTATTCAAAGCGCACATAAAACCTTACCTGCGGTAACACAGGGGGCCTATTTGCATGTAAAGGGAGACAGGCCTGATATTGACAAGCTGTCCTTTAACCTTGCAATGCTTCAATCCTCCAGTCCTTCGTATATTATTATGTCGTATCTTGATATTGCCAGAGAAATAATGGAGCGGGAAGGCCGGGATCGGCTTGAAACACTTATTGACATCAACCCAGGGTTTGTGGAGGAATTGGGGAAGGACGGAGCCTATAAGGTTTTACAGTCAGGGAATGTGGGTATAAATTCTGTACAGGACCCCACCAGATTGGTGATAAGTGTAAAGGGACTGGGTATCAGCGGGTATTCTGCAGAAAAGCTGCTGAGGGAGCGTTTGGGTACACAGGTTGAAATGGCTGACTTTGAGAACCTTGTATTAATAACCACCGTGGCAGACAACCGGGAGAGCATGAATAAGCTGCTGGAAGCCTTGAAGGAGCTGAGTTCCATGAAAGGCCTGGCATACCATGAAAGAGAGCAAGGTGTCTCCACACAAATAAGGGCTGTAATAAGGGAGTATAACAGTAAGCTGGTGAGCGGTTCACAGGAGCTGCCGCCATGGAAGGCATACTCCCTGGACAAGGAAGGCATCCGGCTGGATTCTTCCGTGGGCAGGATTTGTGCTGACATAGTCACCCCATACCCTCCTGGAATACCGGTTCTATACCCGGGAGAAATTATAAGCAGTCTGACAGTGGAATATATCAGGGATATTATTTCGGCAGGGGGCAAGGTAAGCGGAATGGGAGCCGACGGCAGTATCGGGGTTGTGAGAAGTAACGGGCAATAAAAAGCAGCCGTCAAAATAATACGATTTTATAAAGAGATTAGAGGATGTTATGTTATAATAAGTTATACAAGCGTATGAGTATATTGTGAATATATTACGGACGATTTTATTCCAAATGGTTTGAGAGGATACAGCAAATGGAGAAAGGTTTATTTATTACTTTTGAAGGCACTGACGGCTCGGGGAAAACAACACAGATCAAGTTACTTGAAGAATATATGAGAACCAAAGAGCGACAGGTGGTGCTGTCCCGTGAACCCGGCGGAACCAGAGTAAGCGAAATAATAAGGGACATCATACTGGAACCGGAAAACAAGGAGATTGTACCTCTTACGGAAATGATTCTGTATGCTGCCTCCAGGGCGCAGCATGTGGCTGAAGTAATAGACCCGGCGATTAGAGCCGGCAAGATAGTTATTTGTGACAGGTATGTGGATTCCAGCTATGCATATCAGGGCGGAGGAAGAGGCATGGACTTAAAAATCATTGCTGATGTAAACCGCATTGCCATTAACGGAACTGTACCGGATATAACCTTTTTTCTTGATATAGACCCTGAAATCTCAATAAGAAGGCGGATAAATTCAACTGGTGCCGACCGCATTGAACAGGAAAAACTGGATTTTCACAGGCGGGTATATGATGGATACAAAAAACTGTCCATACTGTATCCCGACAGAATAAAGACCATTGATGCCACCAGGTCCATTCAAGAGATTTCAGCTCAGATAAATGAGTATATTGATGAATTATTCTAATTGATAAAAGGAGGTTTTACTATGAAACTGGTATTTGCGATTGTCCATGATGAGGATGGCAGCAAGGTTATGGAGGAACTCAACAAAAACGGCTTCGGAGTCACAAAAATGTGTTCATCGGGAGGTTTCCTCAAAGCGGGAAATACAACGCTTTTAGTGGGTGTGGATGAAGAGAAGCTGGATGAGGTATTCGCCATAATTGAGAAGAAGTCAAAGAGCAGAAAACAGGTAATTAATACTCCTGCAACACCTGGGGGAATGAACGGTATGAATGGTATGTATATGCCGTACCCTGTTGAGGTTACAGTGGGAGGAGCGACAATATTTGTGGTGGATGTTGAGAAGTTCCACAAGGTGTAGTCCAGAACGGCAATGTAAAATAAAACAATTTATTGTTATGACAGTAAGGATGTGTTTGCCATTAAGATACAGGATGCATCAAAGAATCCCTCCGGGATAAATGCAATCCCCGGAAGGGATGAAAGGGCTATAAGAAATGAAAGAGATGTGGCTTTTTCTGCTACCCTTAAAAAGATGGAATTTCAAAATTACGAGGAACGAATAAGGGTATTGGCGGACAAGATTCAGAGCCAGGGTAAAAAACTTGAGAAAAAGGCCGACATAAGGGATCTTAAGGTTTACAAGCAGCTTATTTCAGAATTTCTGGACGAGGCTGTTTCACATTCCCACAGCTTCACAAAGAAAAGCTTCCTGGACAGACGGGGCAGACACAGAGTATATGCAATAATCAAGAAAATTAATGACGAGCTTATTGAGCTTACAAATGAGGTCATCAAGTCAGAGCAGGATAATCTCAGTATACTGAAAAAACTTGATGATATAAGGGGCTTGATTTTAGATTTGCTGCTCTAGTTTTTTGGGCAAGCCGTCTGTGCCGGGAGCTTTAATGGCTGGAAACAAGCTTTTTATCATTAGTGGTTGGAGCGGGCGCCAGCAGGATGGAGAGAAGGTTAATAGAAATTTTGATACAGATAAAAATGTGGCACCGATTCCATGCCGTGACTTTCATGGAGTTTTGTGCGAAGTGGGGGCATGGAAATAATTATGTTAGGGCATAAAAAAATACTGGAAGGCTTGCAAAAAACAATGGAAACAAATAGTGTGAGCCATGCCTATATATTTGAAGGGCCTGATGGCATAGGCAAGAGAGAAACGGCTTTGACATTTGCCTCAATGCTCTTGTGCGAAAAAGGTTTGGGGCATTGCTGCCAGTGTCAATCCTGTCGCTTGTTTGCAGAAGGTTCCAATCCTGATTTTCAGGAAATTTATTTAAAGGATAAGAGTATAGCAGTTGATGAAATAAGAAGTATTTTAAAGGGGTTGGTTATAAAACCCCTTTATTCAAGATATAAAGTTATAGTTATCAATGATGCGGACAGCATGACGGTACAAGCTCAAAATGCTTTGCTCAAATCCCTGGAGGAACCTCCCCGGTATGTGGTTTTCATACTGACGGTGCAGTCTTCGGCCTCGGTGACGCAAACAGTCAGGTCAAGATGCCGGAGGATTTTGTTTGACAAGCTGTCGGATGAAGAAATACTCTGTATCCTCACGGAAAAATACGGAGGTAGAAGGCCTGAATGGGATTTTATCATATCCTATGCCGACGGTGTAGTGGGCACGGCCCTTGAGCTGGGCCAATCGCCTGATTACCTTGATACCAGAAATGAAATAATGCACTCTGTAAACCAACTGCTTGTTTCGGATAAGGGCGATGTTTTTAAAACATATGAATTATTTGAAAAGAATTCAGACAAGATAGAATTTATATTAAAAATAATGCTTCTGTTTTTCAGGGATATAATCATATATAATCAGACCTTGAATTATAACATATTGATTAATTCCGATAAAAAAGATATGATAATTGAGAACGCAAATTTGAAGCTTTCTTGTCTTTTGAAGTGCGTTGCTGCAGTTTGGAGTGCCAAAAGGGGACTTGAATACAATGCAAACTTTCAGTTGGCAATAGAAGTAATGCTGATGAAAATAAAAGACTCTTATGTCTATAAGAATTCTTAGGTGTATTGATAGAAAGGAATTTATTAATGGTAAAAGTTGTTGGAGTCAGGTTTAAAACAGCCGGGAAGATTTATTATTTCGATCCCGGAGAGCTGGTTATAGATTTGAACAAAAATGTAATAGTAGAGACTGCCAGGGGAATAGAATTCGGACTTGTGGTTGTGCCTAACAGGGAGGTTGAAGAGTCGGAAATAGTAGCTCCTCTCAAGAAGGTCATACGCCTTGCAACCGACGAAGATATTGCCCATGCTGCGGACAATGACAGGAAGGAAAAGGATGCTTACAGCATATGCCTGCAAAAGATAGGCGACCATAAGCTGGACATGAAGCTTATTGATGTAGAATATACCTTTGACAACAACAAGGTGCTCTTCTATTTTACTGCCGATGGCAGAGTGGATTTCAGAGAGCTTGTAAAGGATTTGGCGGCAGTATTTAAGACAAGAATAGAGCTTAGGCAGATAGGTGTCCGGGATGAGTCCAAAATGATGGGCGGGATTGGAATCTGCGGGAGAGTCCTCTGCTGCAATTCTTTTTTGGGTGAATTCCAGCCCGTTTCAATAAAAATGGCAAAGGAACAGTCTCTTTCACTGAATCCCACAAAGATATCAGGAACCTGCGGACGGCTTATGTGCTGTCTGAAATATGAGCAGGAAGCCTATGAGGATTTGTTGGACAGAGTTCCTAAAACAGGTGCAATTGTTGAGACCCCTGAGGGACAGGGAACTGTAGTGGAAGTAAATCTTCTTAAGGAAATACTTAAGATAAAGCTGGATATCGGCAAGGAGACCGAGCTGAGAGTGTACAATTTCAAAGAAGGCGAAGTCAAGCTCATAAGGAATGCGGCTGCGCACGATGACATGGATATTGACCTGGAAGCGTTAAAGCAGTTGGAGGATTAAAGGTTTTTTAGTCTAGGTCTTGATAAAGGCCTTGACAAATAAAAAAATATTGAATTTAGTTTGTCATTTGCAATAAATGGTGGTAAAATAAGAGCGAAAAACATGTTTCAAAGACTTGTTTTTTCTTAAATACTAGGAGGTGTTTTTAAAATGGCATATTTAATTAATGAATCATGCATCAGCTGTGGAGCATGTGAATCAGAATGCCCAGTATCCTGTATAGCTGCTGGTGATAGCGTATATGTAATAGACGCTGATGCTTGCATTGAGTGCGGCGCTTGTGCTAACGTATGTCCTGTTGATGCTCCTCAACAGCAATAGTTTTTGTGTAATGAAGGTCAGATAAAGGCCATAATGCCTTTATCTGACCTTTTTTTCAGCATATTGTACCAAGGTTAGAGAAAGCAATATTTACAGGTTATACCTATTGATATAACAGGAAATAATTTTTTACTAAGGAAGCAGTTTTCATGGTAGAGATAAAAGACAATGAAAGAGTAGATGATTTGCAGCTCAACGGGCTAAAGCTCATACAAGACCCAAAGGCCTTTTGCTTTGGAGTGGATGCAGTGTTACTGTCTGATTTTGCAGATGTTAAAAAGAGGCACAGAGTTCTGGACATAGGGACGGGCACAGGCATAATACCAATTTTGCTGGCAGGCAAAACACAGGCGTCGGCTGTTGTGGGGTTGGAAATACAGGAGACTGTAGCAGAAATGGCTTCAAGAAGTGTGAGCCTCAACGGCCTTGAAAACAGGGTTGAAATAATATGCGGAGATGTAAAGGAATATAGCAGGTATTTTGGAAAGTCCAGCTTCGATGTAGTGGTATCAAATCCACCCTATACAAACAAAGGCTGCGGACTTGTAAATCCTCGTGACAGCAAGGCTATATCAAGACATGAGATACTGTGTACGCTGGAGGATGTTGTAGAGGCGGCGGGAGCTCTGCTTGCTCCCGGAGGACAGCTGGCAATGGTACACAGGCCTGAAAGACTGGCTGACATAGTATGGTGTATGAGGAGCTTCGGCATTGAGCCCAAGTATTTGAGGATGGTTCATCCCAAGCCCTTCAAGAAACCCACAATGATACTGATAAAGGGGAGCCGAGGCGGAAAGCCCGAACTTAAGGTGATGGAGCCCCTGTATGTATATAATGCCGACGGGACATATTCCCAGGAGATAAATAGAATTTATGGCAGGTAAGAAAAGCCAGGAAGGAAGAGAAACTTGGACGGGGAAAAAGGAATGCTGTATCTGGTTGCCACACCAATCGGAAATCTTCAGGACATAACCATAAGAGCAATCAACACCTTGAAGGAAGTGGAGCTCATAGCTGCGGAGGACACCAGGCAGACAATAAAACTGCTGAACCACTTTGAAATAAAAAAACCACTGGTAAGCTATTATGAGCACAATAAGATAGTAAAGGGCAATTATCTGATTGAGCAACTGCTGCAGGGAAAAGACATTGCATTGGTATCGGATGCCGGTACCCCTGGAATATCCGATCCCGGTGAGGATTTGGTAAGGCTTTGCATAGAAAATGAGGTAAAGGTGACAATGATACCCGGACCTGTGGCGGCAGTCACGGGAATGGTCATATCAGGGCTGCCAACGGGAAGGTTTGTATTTGAAGGCTTTCTTCCCATGAACAAGAGAATCCGGCAGGAGAGGCTAAGACAGCTTAAAGACGAAACCAGGACAATAATATTTTATGAGGCTCCCCATAAGCTTCCCTATACCCTCAAGGATATGTACAATGCCTGGGGAGATAGGCGGATAGCCCTTGCCAGGGAACTTACCAAACGGTATGAAGAGGTAATAAGATGCAATCTGTCCCAGGCAGCCGAAAGGTATCAGTCGGAAGCTCCCAAGGGTGAGTTTGTTGTGGTCGTTGAAGGCCAGGATCAAAAGGTGCTACTGGAACAGGAGATGGATAAATTTGCTGACATAAGTATTGAGGAGCATGTGGAAAGGTATACAGGTGAGGGCCTTTCAAAAAAGGAGGCAATAAAGAAGGTGGCGGAAGACAGGGGAATGAACAAAAGAGATGTTTATAATTCGGTTATGAAAAAATAAACTCTCAGCATTTGTGCTAAAGAATAACCAGGCATAATCAATTTTGGGCAAAAAAAAAGAGCCTTGGCTCTTTTTATAGTGCTTAAAAAATTACTTCTTTAATTCTTTCATACATTCAGGACATATGTTCTTTCCCTTGTATACCTGTACATCCTTGGCATTTCCGCAGAAGATACATGCTGGCTCATACTTCTTTAATATAATAGTAGATTCATCAACATAGATTTCCAATGCATCCTTTTCAGCAATATCAAAAGTTCTGCGCAATTCGATAGGGAGAACAACTCTTCCCAATTCGTCAACTTTTCTTACAATACCTGTAGATTTCATAAAAATAACCTCCTAAATTATACACTTCATATTTCGACAAACTTCGTTATTATAATACCATAAATTCCAATAAACGTCAACGCTCATTTTACAAAAAAATTAAAAAATTTTAAATATGCAAAAATAAGGAATATAGGCGGTATAGGCCTTTCAAAGAATGGTGCCTGCTAAAAAGCAAATGTAAATATTTTATGAATATTTTTTTCATAAGATAAAATTACAAAGCTTCAAAAATAATACTGGGAATTCAACGGCAAGACATGAGAATATTCGACAATTATTCGACAAAATATGCAATTTAATTTCGACATAAAAACTGCCGTGAAGCAGTAGCTGCCTGACTTTTATTGATTAATAAGCTAATTGCTGGAACTAGCATTGCAATCGTGTCAGGTTACGGTCAACAAACTTCAAAAACACATTAAATGCAGCATAATTTAAATGAGAAAACATAAATCTTACTCTGTCCACATATATAATAAGGGAAACCTGCAGACAGTGTATAAATGACGGAGCGGTTAGTGTGAAAGATACATGTGGCAAATCAACGTGGATTTCACGCAACGAAAGCCACTGCGTGCCTTTCATTACTATTTGCGTACGCGCTGTGCGTGTAGATGGGAGACAAAATGCTTAATTATATATGGATGGGCTTACTGCTTGTAGGCTTTGCAGTGGGGATAATTAATGGAAGGATAGATGAGGTCACAAAGGCTGCCATGGATTCAGCCCAGTCCGCAGTAACCGTGTGCATAGGTCTTCTGGGAGTGATGTGTCTCTGGACAGGCCTGATGAAGGTGGCGGAAAAAAGCGGATTGGTGGCGGGAATAGGCAGGTTGGTCCGGCCTGTTATGACATTTTTGTACCCGGATATCCCTAAAAATCATCCTGCACTTGGGGCCATCGTAATGAATCTGGTGGCAAATTTTCTTGGGCTGGGGAATGCTGCCACCCCTCTGGGAATAAAAGCCATGAGCCAGCTCCAGTCCTTGAACAAAGACAAGAAAACCGCCACGGACTCCATGTGTATGTTTCTGGTTATGAATACTGCGGCAATACAACTGGTACCTGCCAGTATAATTGCTCTGCGTACTGCAGAGGGCTCTAAAAAGCCGGCTGAAATAATTGTATGCATATGGATGGCATCGGTGTGTGCCACCATAATGGGGGTAATAGCGGCAAAACTTCTGTCCAGGGTATGGAATGAGGAAAAAAGTCAATCTCGGTAAAGGTGGGCTATGGGAGTAATAAGACACATCTCTGATTATGCAATCCCTGCAATATTTATAGTAATATTGTGTGCGGCAGCTTTAAAAAAGCTAAAGTCCTTTGAACTGTTCATAGATGGGGCTAAGGAGGGCATAGATACCGTAATCAAAATAATGCCGTCCCTGGTAGGTCTGCTGGTGGCGGTTGGAGTTTTCAAAGCCTCCGGGGCTCTTGAAATTCTCACCTTCCTGCTGCGTCCGGTGATCGATTTGCTGGGAATGCCGCCGGAAGTAGCGCCGCTTGCGCTTTTGAGACCTATTTCCGGAAGTGCTTCCTTTGCATTTGTAACCGATATTATAAAGGCCTTCGGTCCAGATACCTATGAAGGCCGTGTGGCTGCCACAATGATGGGGTCCACAGAAACCATCTTCTATACACTTGCGGTCTACTATGGCTCTGTGGGTGTGAAAAATATCAGGTATACCCTGTTAGCGGCAATAATGGCCGACATAATAAGCGTTATTGCGTCACTCTGGGCATGCAGGTTCATTTTCGGGTAATCGTGGCCTGCAAAATTAAAATACACTGCTAGAGGTATATTTTTGAGCGCAGCAGCTTGAGGGCCCAGGTGTAAAAAAACATTCCCCTGCCTCCGGCTTTTAAAAGTGCCTTGCTTGTAATGCTGTTCATGCCCTCGCTGGCCTTGGGATGAGTAATATAAATACCCAGCAGTAATTTCACCGCCGTACGGGTACGGCTCCATTGCCCGGTCTTGAATTTTAAGGCCCTGTTCGTAAAGAAAATTATCCTGTTTTCATACTCTTTAAGATTTTCATAATAAAAATCATAATTTATGTTTCCTGAGAATAAATCATCATTATAGCTGATATAGCCCTCAAGGATTTTCTGTATGCAGCAAATCCAGGGAAAAAAAGTACTGTTGAGGTTTTCTGCCTTTTGCTCGGAAAGTTCCGGATCCGTGGCCATGGCCAGCAGCAGCCGGATGCTCAGGGTGGAGTCCACAGCCATGCAGTATTCCCAGCAGGAAAGCTCCGAATACTTTTGTCCATGGGCAGTACTCCAATTTATGAGATTTACCTCTTTGGCATTATCATCCGATGAAAACTTCGTAACCTGCAAATCTATGAACAGTGAAATAAAAGCAGCCAAATGGTCCCGGATTACATTATAGGACGGCAGCAGGAGTACTTTTTGTCGGCATTTTTCCACCAGTATTGTCAGATAGCCGTCATCGTCCTTGGAAGGAAAAAATGTAAAGTAGTTTTCATAGGCATCGGTACGCAGGTTCAAAGCATCCCTTAAGGAGGAAAATATGAGCTTCAGAAAGGGCTCGGTACCTGTGTAGGACCTGAGACAGATAGAATTCAGGTATTGGACGATGGCATCAAAGGAAAACAATACCTCCGCTGCCAGCTCCATATTGACCTTGTCATACAAAAGGCATATGGATGAAACAGCGGCATCAAACCTGCTTTTATCCAGAGCTTCCCGGGCGGTGGCTTTCACCGACAGCTTGCGTATCCGCTTTGTATATGTCCTGTATTCCTTGAATTTCTTGTCTATGGAAGGATATATGATTTTATTGTATTTTATAGAATAACTTAAGCTTCTTAGTAAACTCACCATGGGTAAGAGGCCCTTTCAGTCCTTTTCTGCCAATGTCTCCGGTTTGCCTCAATATTCTCCTTGAAAAATCGAAAACAAATATGTATAGTAGTAATGAATACTACTATAAAATTATACCATGTTAGGTAACAATTAATTAATATAAATTATATATTGTAAAATTTATTATTTATTATTGCATATATTGCAAATAGTAGCAAACGAGGAGGAACCATGTCTAAAAAAACTTATTATATCTCAACACCCATTTATTATCCAAGCGGAAAACTGCATATAGGACATTCATATACAACAGTTGCTGCTGACGCTGTTTCCAGATATAAAAGATTAAAAGGCTATGACGTAATGTTTTTGACGGGAACCGATGAACACGGTCAAAAAATACAGAGAAAAGCCGAAGAAAAGGGAATAACACCAAAGCAGTATGTGGACGAAATTGTCTCAGGCATCAAGGACCTTTGGAAACTTATGAAGATTACCAACGACAGTTTTATCAGGACCACCGATGTGGAGCATGTCGAAGCAGTTCAAAAAATATTTAAAAGGCTTTATGAGCAGGGGGATATTTACAAGAGTGAGTACGAAGGCTGGTATTGCACTCCTTGCGAGTCCTTTTGGACAAAGACCCAGCTGGCAGACGGAAAATGTCCGGACTGCGGCCGGGAAGTGGAGCTTACGAAGGAAGAAAGCTATTTCTTCGGACTGTCAAAGTATCAGGACAGATTGATAAAGCACATTGAAGAAAACCCGGAATTCATCCAGCCTGTGTCCAGGCAGAACGAGATGCTGAACAACTTCCTGAGGCCGGGACTTGAGGATATAGCAGTGTCAAGAACCACCTTCAACTGGGGAGTACCTGTTTCCTTTGACGACAAGCATGTGGTATATGTATGGATAGATGCCCTGTCAAATTATATTACGGCTTTGGGCTACTCTGCACAGGAGGATTCACTGTTTAAAAAATACTGGCCTGCAGATGTTCATCTGGTAGGCAAGGAAATCGTAAGATTCCACACTATCATATGGCCTGCAATGCTTATGGCTCTTGATTTGCCTTTGCCAAAACAGGTATATGGTCATGGCTGGCTGCTGCTGGAAGGCGGCAAGATGTCCAAATCCAAGGGCAATGTGGTTGACCCTCAGATATTGGTGGACAAGTATGGACTGGATGCCATCAGATATTTTTTGCTTAGAGAGGTTCCCTTTGGTTCGGATGGAGTATTCTCAAATGAAGCCTTGATTAACAGGATAAATTCAGATCTTGCAAATGACCTGGGAAATCTGGTAAGCAGGACTGTTGCAATGATAGATAAGTATTTTGGGGGTTCGGTGCCTGCAGAAAAGGTACAGGGTGATTTTGACAGAGAATTGATCACGCTGGTAGGTGAAACCCCTGCCAAAGTAGAGGAACTGCTGGACAAGCTGCAGTTTAGTACGGCACTTGCGGAAATATGGAAGGCCGTATCCAGAACTAACAAATATATAGATGAAACCATGCCCTGGGTGCTGGCAAAGGATGAGGCAAACAGCCAAAGACTGGCGCAGGTCATGTACAATCTTGCCGAAACCTTGAGAATTATTGCAATTCTTATTCAGCCTTTTATGCCTGAAACTCCTGAAAAGATATGGAACCAGCTTGGAATAGCGGACAGGAGTCTGGTGGAGTGGGATAAGGCCAAGGAATGGGGAATTTATCCTGTTGGAGCATGTGTCAATAAGGGGGATGTCATATTCCCAAGAATAGATTTGAAAAAAGAGCTTGAAGAGATAGAGAAAATGACTGAAAAAGCTGCCGAAGCCGCAAAGTCGGCAGATGCTGTAAAAGCAAAGGAAACAGAAAAGGCAGCTAAAACGGATAAAGCAGGGGAACAGGCCGTGGATGAAACCAATGCCAACCTCATAACAATAGACGATTTTACAAAGGTTGATCTCAGAGTGGCAAAGGTACTGGAGGCTGAAAAGGTTGAAAAGGCTGATAAGCTGTTAAAAATGAAGCTGCAGGTAGGTGATGAGATCCGGCAGGTTGTGTCTGGAATAGCAAAATACTATACACCGGAAGAAATGGTGGGAAAGACTCTGATACTGGTAGCCAACCTTAAGCCTGCAAAGCTGAGAGGTATAGAATCTCAGGGCATGATACTGGCTGCTTCCGACGAAAATGGACTGTCACTGGTGACTATTGACAAGGATATGCCAACCGGAATCAGGGTTGGATAGGGGGCTTTAAATTGATCTTTGATACACATGCACATTATGATGATGAACGCTTCGACGAGGACAGAGACGCCTTGTTGAAGCAGCTTCATCAGGATGGAATAGCATATATTTTAAATGCCAGCGCCAGTCCCGAATCTCTGGACAAAACCATAGAGCTGGCGGAGAAATACCCCTTTGTCTATGCTGCGTTGGGTATACATCCTCACGATGCTGAAAAAATGAATGAGGATATTATAAGCAAAATCAGGCTTTTGTCCCAGCATCAGAAGGTTGTGGCAATAGGCGAAATCGGGCTGGATTATTATTATGACAATTCTCCCAGGGATATCCAGAGGTATTGGTTCCAGAGGCAGATAGAGCTGGCCGGAGAGCTGAAGCTGCCTATAATTATTCATGACAGGGATGCCCATGAAGATACTGTGAATATATTAAAAAAGACTGAGGTCCGGCAGGTGGGCGGAATATTTCATTGCTTTTCCGGAAGTGCCCAGATGGCGATGGATATGCTCAAGTTGAATCTGTATATTGCCATTGGGGGACCTGTCACTTTTAAAAATGCCAGGAAAACTGTTGAGGTCGTGGAAGCTGTGCCGCTTGAAAAGCTTCTGGTTGAAACTGACTGCCCCTATCTTTCACCTGAGCCTTACAGGGGAAAAAGGAACAATTCGGGCTACTTGGTTCATGTTATCCGGAAAATTGCTGAAATCAAGGGGATAAGTGAGTCGGAGGTTGCCGAGACAACACTGAAGAATGCAAAAACTGTATTCGGATTGAAATAAACAATAAGTCTTAATTGGTTCTCAAGGAGAGTAAGGTTGAAAGAAATTTTGAAGCAGATAAAAGTGTGGCACCGATTCCATGCTATGACTTTCATGGAGTTATGTGCGAAGTGGAGGCATGGAAATAATTATGAAAAAGTTTATTATTATTGTTGTGTTTGTATTTCTGATATCAATACTTATTTCATTCAATTATCTGCTGTGGGACAGAGAAAAACAGCTTGAAAATTTTCAGGATCTGAGCAATTCAAAAAACCTGAGTATTGACACTCTGGGGGAGAAGATTAATACCCTTGATAAGCAAAACAAGGAGCTTGCTGAAAAGCTGGCTTCTCTCACAGAGGAAAATTCTCGCATTAAGAACACCAATTATCTGCTCACCTCGGAAAATCAGCAAATCAAGCAGGAGCTGTCCGATAAAAGAGATATCATACTGATGCTGAAAAAAAATCTGAATGTGGAACCCTTCCAGGCAATCGTCAAGAAATGGGCAGATGCGGTAAATTCAAAAAACTTTAAAACTGCTCAGACCTATATAAGCATACTGTCAAATGATGAAATATTAAGCAGCCCCAACATCTTTAAATCAAATTATCAAAATGAAATAAAATCAATTGATCTAAAAGCTTTCAAAATATACACCGATATGACCGATGCAGAACATCTTGCAAAAATCCAGTTTGAAGCAGTTTTCCAGGTGGATAAGCCGGAATCCCCCAATGCAGGCATGGAGGAGGTTCCAAAAGTGCTATATAAGCAGGGAGAAAATATTAAATATTTGACCATGCAGTTTGATGCAGCAGCGGGCGAATGGCGTATTACCCAGTTGTCGGATAAGCCCTGAGTAAGGGTTTCAAGCTTTTATTGTGTAATAAATACAGGTAAAGAATAATATACTAAAATCCAGTTAATAATTGCTAATGAGGGATTGAATTGGAAAAAACTAACCATTTTCTAGGCAATACATTTGACAAAATAAACCGCTTAGAATAAAATAGTCACAGTCCCTTTGAATATTTCTAACAGGAGGTTAGTATTTATGATACCGATTGCGAAGAATATTAAAAGGTATTTTTCACAAATGAATTTCCGTAATTTCGGAAGGAAGGAACACGGGAATTTATTCAAAATCAGAACATTGGATATTGCAATTATATGTATTGCCGTTGTTATATCCGTTACTGCAGGTGTCTTTGTTTTTAATGGGTTGAAAAGACACGTGGTAATCAACGACAATGGACGTGAAATTGCAGTAGAGACAATGAAAGCAACAGTAAGAGAAGTACTGGAGCAGACAGGCGTAACCGTGGCAGTTGAAGATTATATCAGTGTGCCGTTTGACTCGAAGCTTGCAAGAATACAGGAGAACCGGATAAATATAAAGAGAGCGGTACCTGTAATAATCAATGTGGATGGGAAAGAGCTGGAAATTAAAACGTATAAGGATACTGTCAAAGAGGTACTAAGCGACAACGCCATAGGCGTCGATGGGGATGACAAGCTCGTCGGGTCTCAAATGGGAGACAAAATTGTACCAGATATGAACATTTCGATAATCCGTGTAGATGAAAAGACAGTCACCGAAGCCATAACCATACCATATAAGACAATTACTAAAGACAACAACAGATTGGACAAAGGATTAAAAAATACAGTCAGAGAAGGAAAAGAAGGCATTCGACAAAAAACATATACGGTAGTTTATGAGAATGGAAAACAGATTGCTAAACAATTGGTCAAGGATATTGTTGCAACAAATCCGTTGGACAAAATTGTTGAAGTAGGTACGGTTTTAAACTACAAGACATCCAGAGGCGAGACATTAAGGTATTCCAAGGTTATAAATATGAGGGCCACCTCATATACGGCTTCTTTTGAAGACACCGGAAAGCATCCGGGAGATCCCGGGTTTGGTATTACTGCCACCGGTGCAAGAGTAAGAAAAGGTATTATAGCAGTAGACCCGCGCGTTATCCCACTGGGAACCAGAGTTTATGTTGAGCTTCCCGGGGTTGCGGCTGACTATGGATATGCAGTTGCGGCTGATGTGGGAGGAGCAATAAAGGGAAACAAGATAGATGTGTATCTTGAGACCAGCAGTGCTGTTAGCGCCTGGGGAGTCAAGAAAGTAAAGGTTTACGTACTTAATTGATTATTTTATACGGTTATTAATTTAATGTACGTAAGCGAAAATAAGTATTAAAGGGACTGTTAGGGCTGATTCGATTATTCGGATCAGCCTATTTTCTTGAAGGTTTATTTCCCGAGTAGTCTATTTTGAGAAAATCACATTTGCGATAATGAGAGATAAACAGAGATATAACGAGATAAAGCGAGATTTAAACATTAGCATTGAAAAAACAAAATTAATTGTTGAAATTTTGCCTTAAATCGGTTAAAATAAGCTTAAGATACTTCTAGAATTCTAGTAATTTTCTTTTATCAGATCATAATATCTGTTATTAATTAAAGTCAAAAGTACATCATATTTTGTCTGTGTCCACACGCGTACAGAAAAGACATGTAATAGTGCCATATCTGGAAGGGGGTGAACATATGTTTGTCAAAAGACGGCATAAAACCAAAAATGAATAGAATAGCGGTCAGAATGAGATGTTAGGATATATATAATGATTTTTGACCGCAGTATACTTCTATTGTCTATACTCAAAACGGAGGTATTTAAATTATGACTATTAGAGAATCTGATTTACCGAATATCGGAAGAAAGTTCGAGGTAGAGGTTCGCGAAGGCAATAAGCTGGTCATTGTAGTACATGATGATGGACGAAGAGAATTGTATCACTTTTATCACGACCAGCCTGAGGACAGTGTGTCAATGATAACCTTGGATGATAATGAAGCAAGATATGTAGCCGCAATTATCGGGGGGCTTGCGTATAAGCCAAAGGCGCTGGAAACGGTTGATGTTGCTTTGGATGATCTGATAATTGAATGGTATAAGATAGAGTCCGGGTCCTACTGTGTAGGCAGATCTATTGGGGAAATGCAGGTACGTAAAAAGACGGGGGCATCTATAATCGCTGCTGTTGAGAAAGGTCACGGCAAGCATATAAATCCAGGGGTGGATTATAAGTTTTTGCCGGAATCAACTATTGTTGTCATCGGTGAGAGAAAACATCTGAAGATGCTCAAAAACTACCTGTTTGGAGGACAGATATGAAAATGTAACAAAATTAGGAGGTAGAATGGATATATTAGTTTTTGAAATCGGTGTGGCGATTACATTAATTGCCATAGTGGGGTTTTTATCTAACAAGCTCAATTTTTCAGTCATCCCTTTTTATATATTGATAGGGATGGCTGTTGGGCCGCACGCCCCACGTTTTGGAATTATAGATTTAAGATTTATTGAAAGCTCCACCTTTATTAATTTTATGGGTCGGTTGGGCGTATTGTTTCTGTTGTTTTATTTAGGACTTGAGTTCTCTGTAACACGACTTATAAAGTCTGGAAAGACGGTATTTATAGGAGGTTCCTTTTATGTTCTCATCAATTTCTCCTCCGGGTTGCTGCTTGGATGGATGATGGGCTTGCCTTTTAAGGAGATCTTGGTAGTGTGCGGTATTATGACAAGTTCTTCCACTGCAATAGTAGCAAAGGTGCTTATTGATCTCAAGCGCACAGCAAACCCTGAGACGGAAGTAATAATGGGCATGATAATGTTTGATGATCTGTTTATTGCAATACACATCTCAATATTATCAGGACTGCTGCTAAGCGGTTCAAAGTCTATATGGGGGGTGCTTGCAACATCGCTTACCGCGCTGTTCTTTATACTGGCAATACTTATAGTAGGCAAGAGGGTTATAAAAGCGATTGATAAATTACTTGACATACCTTCGGCAGAGCTGTTCCTGCTGGTGGTCATAGGCGTGTTGTTTGTGGTAGCCGGCTTTTCTGAAACTCTCCATGTTGCGGAGGCCATAGGAGCCCTGCTTGTGGGATTGGTCATGGCCGAATCTACACATGCAAAAAAGATTGAGCACAATATTCTGCCCTTCAGGGATTTCTTCGGGGCAATATTCTTTTTCAATTTCGGTCTTACCATTGATCCTCTATCCCTTGGAGGAGGAGTGTTAATGGCTGTCATAGCAGCAATTCTCACCATTATCGGAAATATTGCGGCTGGAATGTTCTCAGGTCGTTTATCTAAAATATCCAGTCACGCTTCAGCCAATGTGGGCTTTACGCTCTCCGCAAGAGGTGAATTTTCAATAATCATGGCCAATATGGGAAAGGCTGGCGGCCTTATGCCGGTACTGCAATCTTTTGTGGTAATTTATGTACTGATTCTGGCTATAGTTGCGCCATTGCTTACAAAGGAATCAAAGCGGATATATAATTTCTGCAATTATATATATGGTAAGACGGTGGGAAGGAAACGAAAATTAAATCCTTGAGGATGATATTTGATGCTGAATGGAGGTGGATCTATGGAATTTAAAAGAATGCTTCCTTATGTTATTATTAAATACATTTTTGTTCTTGTGGGGTCAATTATGACCGCCGTAGGTCTTGAGGTATTCTTTAAAGCGCATAATCTCATCGGTGGAGGGCTGATAGGGGTTTCTGTGGTATTGAGCTATATCAGTGAGATACCTTTGGGTGCAATTATCTTTATTTTGAATTTCCCGTTTATACTCATTGAGTATTTTCGCAGGGGAAAGCAGAAGCTAATAACCATAATATTTGCATTGACATCACTTATTTATTGGATTTCCGCTATAAATTCGGATAACTGGGAAACTTATGACATACTGCAGTCTACCATTCTGGGAGGTATATTGCTTGGAGTAGGGTCGGGATTGATTCTTAAATACGGAGGCTTCCTGGATGGCATAGAGCACAGGAGGATAGCTGGAAGGTTTATAAATAAAGACTATTCCCCAAGCAAGTATTTTATATTGCTGAATCTGGTTATTGTCGTTGCAGCCGGTTTTATATTTGGGTGGGAAAATACCATTTATTCCTTGATAGCATACATCGTTGTATTTAAAGCAATTGATTTTACTTTGGAATTATTTCATCCCTTTGACCGATTATACAGAAAAATATAAAAATGGCCTTCAAATAACATGTATATGAGATATAATAATATTAATATCAATTATTTGAAGGATAAAGGCTGAAAGAAATTTTGAAGCAGATAAAAATGTGGCACCGATTCCATGCCGTGACTTTCATGGAGTTTTGTGCGAAGTGGGGGCATGGAAATAATAATGAGCAGAAACAATACACTGGATGTAATAAAAAAGCATAACCTCAGGTTGACCAAGTCTCTTGGTCAGAACTTTTTAAATGACGATAGCGTAGTAAGGAAAATAGTAGACGCAGCAGGCCTTGACAAGGATACTCTGGTTTTGGAGATTGGGCCGGGTATAGGCAGTATGACAAAAGAACTGGCAAATAGAGCTAGAGGAGTTGCAGCCATAGAGATAGATAAGCATCTCATACCTGCTCTTCGCGACAATTTGAGCGAGTATTCAAATATAGAGCTAATAAACAACGACGTTATGAAAGCGGATATTGGTGCTATTATAGCAGAGTATGGACAGAAGTTCGGCACAAAGGCTGTGAAGGTAGTTGCAAATCTTCCGTATTATATTACTACTCCCATAATTATGAGATTCCTGGAGGAAGTAAAGGGTGTACAGGGAATGGTTTTCATGGTGCAAAGGGAGGTTGCTCAAAGGATGGTTGCAGGACCGGGTACAAAGGATTACGGAGCGTTGTCCGTGGCGGTTCAGTTTTATTCCAGCCCTGACATAATATTTGATGTTCCGCCACATTGCTTTATTCCTCAGCCAGAAGTACATTCCACAATAATACGGCTGGATATACTAGAAGAGCCCTCCGTACAGGTAAAGGACAAAAATCTGTATTTCAGGCTTGTAAAGGCATCCTTTGGACAGCGGAGGAAGACTCTTGTAAACGGACTCTCAAATGCAGGCTTTCTTCAGAGGGATAAGGAGCAGTTGAAAAAAATTCTCGAAAGTATGGGGCTTAAGGAAAATATAAGAGGGGAAGTACTTTCGGTACAACAGTTTGGAGAGCTGTCAAACCTGTTGTCAATGTAAAACGCAAAATAAAAAAAGTGACAGTTATGCATGTATGAAGCATAATTGGCACTTTTATTTTTTTGAGGAAAATATTAACGTATCAATTTTATTATTATGTTACATTAACATCTTATTTGTCATTATACAACATAATTTTACCAAATTCTATACCTATATTTAAGCGCTAATCCAAAAAAGGTTAAAACTGGACCAAGGAATACAGCTCATCCTTCTGGTCCTGGTTAATACCTATATACCTGAGGGTAATACTTTGAGAACTATGATTGAAGGTATCCATTATCAAACCAACATTATATTTTGACATGTTATAAGTCCAATAGCCCCAGGTTTTTCTCAGACTATGGGTTCCGAAATTTTCCACATTACAGAAGACCGCCGCTTCCTTTAAAACCCTATAAGCTTGTACTCTGCCTATATATCCGCCTTTTTGACTGGAAAACAAGTATGCATCATACTTTAATTTGGAAATTTTTATATAAGAATTGATGTTTTTACGAAGGGAATCGTTTAATTTGATTTTTTTCTCTTTCCCGGTTTTCATTTCCTTTAAGGTCAGATAATCACGATACTCACCTTTTTCATTCAGAATATCTTTCACTCTTACCGACAGAATATCGCTTATTCTCAAACCCGTGTTCAATCCAAATTTAAATAGCAGTCCGTATTTGGGGTCTTTACCATTTAAAAAATAATAAATCTGCTTAATTTTTGTCTTATTTCGTATGGGTTCAACTGTCATGGTAACTTCCTCCGAGTTTGCAATTCTTTGTAAAATTTTATCAATAATTGTAAATTAATGTAATTGAAATTAATGAAACTATTATAGCATATATTTAAGGTTTTAATACATTTATAATTTAAATTTTTTTAAGGTTTTGAAAAATACATATGGCCACATGGCAGTTATATTGTGCACTTATGAGAAAAAAATAATGTAACATAATAATAATATTGTTACATTAAATAATTGGATTATGTAAATATATTCTAGATACTTTATTTTTACTATAAGGATGGTGCATGCTTATGTCTAAAGTTCTGGTTGTAGATGATGCAATTTTTATGAGACAGGCTTTGAAATTAATACTGGAGAAAAACGGCTTCACAGTAGTAGGAGAGGCCGAAAATGGAAGGATAGCCATACAGAAATACAAAGAACTGACACCGGACCTTGTGACAATGGATATTACCATGCCGGAAGTAGACGGTATCGAGGCTGTCAAGGCAATAAAGGAAATCAACCCCGGCAGCAAGATAGTCATGATATCTGCTCTGGGTCAGGAAAGCCACATAAGGGAGGCAATAATGGTGGGAGCCTCAGGATTTATTGTAAAGCCTTTCAAGGAAGAGAGCATAATCAAGGCACTTGGAAAATATAAAAGTGAAGCCGGTGGACAGGCATAGAGAAAAATGTCGAAAATTGCTGACTAACAAAAATACGAGGTGGCTAACTTGGACTTCATCAATACTGAACCAATGCAGGACATGTTTGTTTTTGAAACTGTTCAACTCATTGAGGAACTTGAACAAATAATTTTATACAGTGAAAAGAAAAACGGGCTTGAGAGCAACATAAACGAAATTTTCAGGATTATGCACACCTTAAAGGGCTCTTCGGCAATGATGAGCTTTAACAATATATCCACCTTGGCGCATTCTGTTGAAGATGTATTCTATTATCTCAGGGAGAAGAAACCTGACAAGGCTGACTACCTGCAACTGACGGACCTGATGCTGAAGGTCATAGATTTTGTATGCAGTGAGGTAAACAAGATAAAGAACAAGTCGGGGGCCGATGGAGACCCCACAAGTATCACCCGGACACTTGCAGAATTTTTAAATCAGTTGAAGCTGGGTGGTTTCAGGACTGAAGAGACAGTGGCTAAGAATTATTCCTACATGGCGAAAATAATCTTTGAGGAAGATTGCCAGATGGAGAATCTCAGAGCATTTTCGGTTATTCATGCACTTGCGCACGTGGCAATGAATATCTGCCATATTCCGGAGGACATTTCAGATACTGAAAGCTGTAACAAAAAAATTCAGGAAAGTGGCCTGACTGTGATGTTTGACAGTACTCAGCCTGAAAGTGAAGTGAGGCAGCTTCTGGAAGAGACCATGTTCCTTAAGGAGCTGACTATTGAAAGCAGGACTGGGGCTGCATCAGAAGAAGGCAGGAGTGAGACTCTTACGGAAGCGGACAATGCTGCAGCTGCCGGCGCAGATGGCTGTGAACCCCGGGAATCCTGTAAACTTCAGAGCGGTGAGGAGAATAACTTCTCAGACAGTAAAATGTCAAACCTTTCAAAGCAAAATTTCATAAGTGTAAATATTCAAAAAATGAATAAATTGATGGACGTAGTGGGAGAGCTGGTCATATCAGAGTCAATGGTCACTCAAAATCCTGAGCTCAAAGGCCTTGAACTGGAAGGTTTCCGGAAGGCCGCCCGGCATTTGAAAAAAATAACGGGAGAGCTTCAGGACATTGTCATGTCCATGAGGATGGTGCCCCTGTCCATGACCTTCCAAAAAATGAACAGAATTGTCAGGGATATGTCCAGGAAGCTGGACAAGGGAATCAACTTTGAAATAATCGGGGAAGAAACCGAGGTAGATAAAAATATAATTGAGCATATTTCCGACCCTTTGATTCATTTGATTCGAAATGCCATAGATCATGGAATTGAATCGGCTGAGGAACGAGTGTTAAAGGGCAAGGAGGAGGCAGGCAGGATAACGCTGGAAGCAAAGCATTCAGGAGGAGATGTCTGGATTATTCTGAAGGATGACGGAAGAGGGCTGGACAAAGAAAGGATAATTCAGAAAGCCGCAGAGTGCAAGCTTTTACAGCGGCCAGTCAGTGAAATGTCAGACAGGGAGATATATTCCATCATTCTATTGCCTGGATTTTCCACTAAAGAGGAAGTTACAGAATTTTCAGGGCGCGGAGTTGGAATGGATGTGGTGCTCAAGGATATGGACAAGGTTAACGGCGGAGTGCTGATTGACAGCAAGCCGGGGGGAGGTACAACCATCTCCATGAAAATCCCCCTGACACTGGCAATTATGGACGGCATGACGGTTAGAGTGGGCAATGCCACCTATACTATTCCTATAGCGTCCATACGGGAATCTCTCAATATCACACAAGCTGATGTCATAAAAGATCCGGAAAATAATGAGATGATCATGATCCGGGGGCAGTGCCGCCCCATCATAAGGTTACATAGACATTTTAATATCCTCCCGGGAACAGACAGACTGGAGGAGGGGATTTTGATCCTGGTTGAAAGTGAAAACGAAGGTGTATGCATTTTTGTTGACAAGCTCATAGGAGAGCAACAGGTGGTTGTAAAGGCACTGCCTCAATATTTGAAAAAGGTGCAGGGTATTTCTGGATGTACGTTATTGGGTGACGGCAGTATAAGCCTGATAATTGATATAGCAAGCCTAATAAATAATAAACGATGAAAGGAGAGCGCCATGGCTTCGGTATTGGAGGATAACTTTGAGATTCAAAACGAGGATACGCAAAAGGGAAGATTTTTGACATTTACACTGGGAGGAGAAGATTACGGCATAGAAATCAAATATGTTACCGAAATTATTGGAATACAGCCCATAACACAGGTGCCGGAACTGCCGGATTATCTTAAAGGAATTATCAACCTGAGGGGGAAAATAATACCTGTAATGGATGTGAGACTAAGGTTCAGAAAGGAACCGCTGCAATATACCGACAGGACGTGTATTATTGTCATAGACATAAATGACACCTCCATTGGTATGATCGTTGACACGGTATGCGAGGTGGTATCCATAGACGATGAGAACATTATGCTGCCGCCGGATGCAAAAACCGGCTTTAACAACAAATATGTCAAAGGAATAGGCAAAATAGGAAGTGAAGTAAAGCTGCTTTTGGACTGCGGCAAAATTTTCAGCACAGATGAGACGGAAATGCTGAGCAGCCTTGCACAGGCCTGATCCGCTGCAATTCATTAACTAAAGATACTAAAATTAACGGCATAGCAGAAAAATTTTCAGAAAAATTATCTGGACAGGGGGCTTTTTATGAGTTGGTTTAAAAATATGAAAATCGCAGCAAAGCTGATTGCGGGGTTCATTGTTGTTGCATTGATAGCGGGTATTGTGGGAGTGGTAGGCATTATAAATATTGCTAACATTAATGATGCCGACACGGAATTGTATGAAATAAATACTGTTCCGATTACCGATCTGGCTACGGCAAATGAGAAATATCAAAGAGCAAGGCTGAACATGCTAAACATTATAATCAATACAGATGCTCAATCCATGAATGAAAATATGACAAAAATCAATGATTTCCTGGAGGAAATGCAAGCTGCACTGGACAACTTCGGCAAAAACATTATCAGCAGCCAGGTCAGCTCGGAATACAATGCGCTGGTCAAAACAGTGGATGAAGACTTCCTGCCTTACACCAAACAGGTTACAGACCTGGCATTGTCCAACAAGAGCGCTGAAGCCCATCAGCTTACGAAAACAAAAGGGGATGAGCTGAATAAAAACATACAGGCTCACTTTGACAATCTGTTCAAGCTAAAGGTGGACGACGCCAGCAATAAGTCAAAGAGCAACGACAGCGCAGCCCAGACGGCCACTGTCATGATGATTGCATTTATTGCAGTGGGAATGGTTCTGGCTGTGGGACTTGGCCTGTTCATATCCAGGATTATAAGCAATCCTGTCAAAAAGCTGGTTGAGGCAGCAGACAGGCTCGCAATCGGAGATGTGGAAGTAAATGTCCAAGCTGAATCTAAAGATGAAATAGGCACACTTATGCTCTCTTTCTCCAAAATGGTGGAAAATATCAGGGGACAGGCTGTCATTGTTGAGAGAATGGCGTCGGGAGATCTGACCATTGACGTCAAGGTCAGGTCGGATAAGGACCTGCTGGGTAAAAAACTCAGTGAAATGATTGAAACAAATAATGAAGTATTGGGAAATATAAACCTTGCATCCGAACAGGTGGCACTTGGAGCAAGACAGGTGTCCTCATCCAGCCAGATGCTGTCTCAGGGCTCAACTGAGCAGGCAAGCTCAGTCGAGGAAATAACATCTTCAATGACACAGGTTGCCGCTCAAACCAGACAGAATGCCCAGAATGCAAGTCTGGCCAATGAGCTTGCCATATCGGCAAAAGAGAATGCCGCTAAAGGAAATTCACAAATGCAGGAAATGGTTAAGGCTATGGCGGAGATTAATGAATCCTCCTCAAATATATCCAAAATAATAAAGGTAATTGACGAAATCGCCTTCCAGACAAACATACTTGCCTTAAATGCTGCAGTAGAAGCTGCAAGGGCGGGGCAGCACGGAAAAGGCTTTGCAGTGGTGGCTGAGGAGGTAAGAAATCTTGCTGCAAGAAGTGCCAATGCGGCTAAGGAGACCACTGAGATGATAGAGGGCTCCATCAAGAAGGTTGAGGTCGGTACAAGAATTGCAAACGATACGGCAGCAGCCCTGGATGAGATAGTGGGTGGAGTGTCCAAGGCGGCAGCTCTGGTTGGAGATATTGCAGCGGCATCAAATGAGCAGGCCACAGGTATATCCCAGATCAATACGGCCATTGAACAGGTTGCCCAGGTTGTACAGACCAATTCTGCAACTGCCGAGGAATGTGCCGCAGCCAGTGAGGAATTATCAGGACAGGCAGATATGCTTAAGGAATCAGTATCAAGATTCAGATTGAAAAAGGTTAAGACGTCCTATACCTCTAATGAGACTCTTACACCTGAAATGCTCAAAATAATTGAGGGAATGATTGATAAGAGAAAAAACAAGGAGTTTTCAGGTGTCCATGAGGAGGCCGCAGCCTCAAAGCTGAAAATATCACTGGATGACAAGGACTACGGAAAATACTAGAGGCTTAATGATAAGGTGTCGAGGAGTTCCGTACTCTTCGGCACTTTATTCACGTGCCACCCGGCTTGAGAGGTAAAATATGAGGCAAATTACGCAAAAGGAGTTTACTGATCTGGTAAACTATGTTAAGGATAACTATGGTGTGAATCTGACCCAAAAAAAATCACTGGTAGCCGGAAGGTTGGTAAATTATCTCTCCGATAACAACTATGCCAGCTTTACTGATTATATGAACCACATAATCTCCGATAAGACCGGACAGGCTGCTGTAGCCATGATTGACAGGCTGACCACGAATCATACATATTTTATGAGAGAAAACCAGCACTTTGATTATTTCAGAAATAATGTACTGCCTTATCTTGAACGGGTATGCACCAAAAAAAAGGATATGGGCATCTGGAGCGCGGGGTGTTCGACAGGCCAGGAGCCTTACACCCTTGCTATGCTGCTGGATGATCATTTTGGCCCTTCAAAGCTGGAGTGGGATACAAGGATACTGGCCACGGATATATCAACTAAAGCTTTAAACAAAGCGGTGGAGGGAAGGTATTCAAAAGAAGACTTATCCGCAGTGCCGGAGAAGTGGAAAAAAAGGTATTTCACAGCTCAACCTGATGAAAACTACAAGATATGTGACAGAATCAGCAAGGAAGTCATCTTTCGGAGATTTAATCTTATGACGGAGCAATTTCCGTTCCGAAGAAAATTTCATGTTATTTTTTGCAGGAATGTAATGATATATTTTGACGCTGAAACAAAGCGCAAATTGATAAATAAGTTTTATGAAAGCACTGAGGAGGGTGGTTTTCTTTTTATAGGGCACTCCGAATCTATTAGCAGGGAGGAGTCGGGGTACAGGTGTGTCATGCCGGCAGTATACAAGAAATAGCTGCTGCGGAGGTATCCGGCAATTGCACATATATCCTGACAAACAGGAATTTTGCAGATAATTTGATGTTGAAAGGGACAGGACATGAGCATAATATCAATTGATTTGATTCATACCGGAGAGGGCCATGTTTTGGCAGAAGATATATATAACAGCCATGGGGCGCTGATTGTAGCTGCTTATACCACGCTGAACAGGTACATTATAGACCGGCTTCATGAATACGGGATACAGCGCTTGAGAGTATTTAAACCAGAGGCACTGAGCGAGGTGAGAAAAGCGCTTAAAGGCTTTGAAAAACAATACAGGGATAAGGTGCTTGAAGCCAAGGAACTCATAAGAGAAGTCATCTCCAGCAGCAGGCTTGACAATACAAGGCTTGACCGTCTTGCGGCATGGATTGGGCAAGAGGTAAGAGAAAACAGGTATATTATCGGCTGCCTGTCTGCCATCAGAAAATTTGATGAATATACCTACTGTCATAGCCTGAATGTTGCATATTATTCCTCCTTGGCAGGAAAATGGATGAATTTCTCCTCCTCTGAAATGGAAAATATAATCAAGGCAGGTCTTCTGCACGATATCGGAAAGCTTCGGATACCAAAGGAAATACTGAATAAAAAAGGCAGGCTGCTGCCGGAGGAGTTTGAAAAAATAAAAAAGCACAGCATGTATGGTTTCAACATGCTTGAGGGTGCCACAGAACTTCATGACAGTGTAAAGCAAGCCGTATTGATGCATCACGAGAGAGAAGACGGTTCGGGATATCCCATGGGATATTCAGGAGAAAGTATCCAGCTGGGTGCTAAGATTTTAGCTGTTGCAGATGTATATGACGCCATGACCTCCGAAAGGGTATATGGCAAAAAGCATACGCCCTTTGAGGCTTTTGAAATGTTTATAACCGACGGGATGGGGCAATTTGACAGGGATGTGGCGACTACCTTTATTGAACGGATAATCCCCTGCTATGTGGGGGCCAAGGCAGTACTGAACAGCCGGGAAACCGGAGAGGTTGTATATATACCCAGCCACAGCATAACAAGGCCTGTTGTACGGCTGGAAAATGAGTACATTGACCTGAACAGCAGCAATGGGTATCAGATAACCTCGGTATATTTCTGAGGATTTAAATAGTCTTAATTTCAATTGCCCTACATATATTTTAATGTTAGGGCATTTACCATGCCTGTGACAAATAAACAGAAGGAGAATGTTTGCCATGGGTGATAATTATCAGAGACTGTTTTATATATTTCAGAACATGGAAAATAATCTGGGCAGACCAACAGGATATATAAAGGTTGAGATAAACGGCCGGGCTGCAAAGCTGCAAATATCATTAAGCAACATGTCTGACAGACAGGGTATTAATTACCGTATTTACGGAATCAGTGCCAAGGGTGAAAAGTTGAACCATACCGTCATAGCTGAAATCGAAACCCGTGGGGGAAGGGCGGATATCAGACTGGACGCTGACAGTGGCGCCATTGGCAGCAATGGGCTTAAGCTTGAGGATATAAATGTGTTTGCCCTGATAGCCGAAATACATGATCAGTTCAATTCAATTGTTTGCCCGCTGGTTGCATACAGAAACGGACAGGTACAGTGGCTGCAGGAGTTTGAAGCATATATGAGGAAATCAGACGGGGAAGTTCGGCAGGAGTTTCCCGGGAGTGAAGCTGCTGTGGCAGAAGCAGAGGAGGCGTCCGGCAAGGTTGACCTGCAAGCTCCCGAAACAGAGGTGGGTTTGGAAGATACTGCCCTGGAGAAAATACAGGTTAACAGGATCTTTGAGGAGGAACTTGCAGAAGAGGCAACGGAGTTTGACGGGACTGATTTATGGAACCTGTCTGATTCAAGGCAGGACAGCCTTAAGGAGCCGGAGCAAATTGAGAACCCGGCTCATGAGACAAATACAAATACGGGTAATCAGGAGGAGGGCCGTTTGCGGTCGGAGAAAGTGCCTGATTTGGATACGGGAGATGCCGGCACTGACGGTAAAGGGCTTGAGGACACCAGTCATGAGTTTATAACCAGCAAATTTGATACAACGCTTTCAAGCATGTACGAAGAAAGAGACGGTTTGCCTGCTGACAATGATATCATAAGCAATGCGGAAAGGAATTTCAGAGAAATATCCTCCATAACTGCAGAAGGGGATGCTGCAAGAAATGAGCTGGATATAGACATGCTTAAGGAGGAGCTGAACAGGAGCTTTGAGGTATGCAGCCCGTTCAATGCCAGAAGCAAAAGGTTTAAGTGGTGGAAGATCAACAGCCCCGGATATCTGAACAATATACTTTTCAGAAACAACGTGAAAACCTACCTTCTGTTCAACCCAAAGGTAATGCTGGCACATTACAAATACAGATATATCATATTCGGTATAAGGTACGATAAATACTCCGGAAGAGAAAGGTTTGTGTGTGGAGTTCCCGGAGTGTACAGCATAGATGAAAACCCGTTTGGCAACATGGGAAGCTGGGCACAGCTTGAGGGCTACAAGCCGAAATATGGCGCATTTGGCTATTGGATTATACTTATAGATCCCAGAACAGGTAAATTAATAAAATTAAAGTAAATTATTGTCGTTTCAGTACAATGCACCAGGGTATATAATATAAGTGAATTATATTATATTATGTTATGTATTGGGAGGGCGATATAATGGCGGCTATACAGTGGAGGGACAGTTATGCAATCGGTATAAAGGAAATTGACGATCAGCATAAACAGTTGTTTGACGCGGTTGATAAACTTTTTTCTGCCTGTGGTCAGGGAAAGGGAAAGGAAGAAGTTGGAAACACCTTGGAGTTCCTGGAAGACTACACAAAAGTCCATTTTGCAGATGAGCAGCAGCTACATATTAAATATAACTATCCTGAAAGACTAAACCATAAAAATACCCACGAGAACTTTTTGAAGAATTTTGAAAAATTAAAACAGGAATTTGAAGAAAAGGGTGCGGGAGTGCTTTTTGTGTCGACAGTTAACAAGCTGTTCCTGGATTGGCTCATAAAGCATATAGGAAGTATGGACAAGGCTTTTGCAGCGTTTGTAAAAGAGCAGCAAAAATAAATGTTTGCCGAATAATAGAATAATATAGTATAATAAAGGTAATTAAGGAAGGCTGTTTTCAGGCCTTTCCAGCGGGATTAAAGGAGCTGATTTACCTTGACCTCAAAAAATAAGGTTGTTATTCGTATAGCCGGTAAAGATTATACGCTTGTTGGAATAGAATCCGACGAATATATCCAGAAAGTCGGTTTGTATATCGATAGAAAAATGAATGAGATACTTATGCGGAACAACAGGCTGAGTACTTCTTTTGCATCTGTGCTTACCGCTATAAATGTAGCAGATGATTTTTTTAAAACTCGTGAAGAGGAAGCAGCTTTAAGAAAAGAAAAGGAAGCTATCAATGAAGAGCTGGAGAGGCTGAGAAAAGAAAACCTCCAGTTGAAGGAAGAAAACGGCGGTTTGATGTCAAAAAACACCAAGCTCCAATTGGATTTGGCAAAAAGGGAAGCCGAACTGGGAGAAGTCAGAAACTCCATTGACAAGGGGAGCAGACCGGTAGTCCAGAAGACCTTGAGCGGGTACGACATGTAAATCTTTTATAGCTGACACAGCCAGAGGAACATTTCCTCCGGCTTTTTGTTTTTTTTAAAAGCTTTCAAAAATTGTGGATTTTATATATTATATAATAAGAAATGGTTTGCTGCGGCAACTGTTAAATTCCGGACAGGAAAGAATTGAAGGTATTATGAAGGTTATATTTATTTTTATAGACGGAATAGGGGTTGGGAATCAAAACCCGGATACAAATCCCATATTTGCTGCCAGGACACAGGTTCTGGCAAGGCTGATGGCAGAAGCAAGGTTTTTGGCGGATGCCTCCCTGGGGGTCCCTGGCCTGCCCCAGAGCGCAACCGGACAGACTGCTATTTTTACGGGCGTCAATGCCCCGGCAGTGCTAAACAGGCATATGAGCGGGCAGCCCACCATAACGCTGAAAAGGCTTATTCAAAAGAACAACCTTTTCGGGGAGCTGAATAAAATGGGGCTCTCTGTCACCAGTGCAAATGTTTACAGAGACGAATACCTGAACAATATGCTGGACGAAAAGGACAGAAGGAACAGACCTTCTGTGACCTCTGTCATGGGAATGGCTCAGGGCATAAGATTCAGAACAGTAAGAGAATTTATGGACAATAACGGGGTATATCACGACATAACAGGTGAAAGACTAAAGGAATCAGGATATGAAGTAAACCTTATAACACCTGAAGCTGCGGCAAAAAATCTCTATGCTTTGAGCCGCAGCTATGATTTTACATTATATGAGCATTTTATTACAGATATTGCAGGACATAAATTTGAAATGGACAAGGCAGTTGAGGTGGTGGAAAAGCTGGACAGATTTCTTGGCGAGCTCCTATGCAGGATGGAATTTGAGAAGGATGTGCTTATTATAACCAGCGACCATGGCAATTTGGAGGACCTTTCAGTGCGTACACATACCATGGGCAAGGTTCCGGTAATTGTTAAAGGAGCCTGGGCGGACCGGGTTGAAATGACAGTGCATTCACTGGTAGACATAATGCCATTTATTCTTGAGTTATTCAGAAGGGGAAATAAATTGCAATGACAAAAAAAGTAGAGCTTTTAGCACCGGCGGGAAATTATGATGCGTTCCTGGCAGCAGTGGAAAATGGTGCAGATGCTGTGTATATGGGCGGAAAGCTTTTCAATGCCAGACAGTTTGCCGGAAACTTTGAGGAGGAAGACCTGCGCAAGGCTTTGGATTATGCACATGTAAGAGGGGTGAAGGTATTTCTCACCCTGAATACTCTGATTCTGGAAGATGAAATGCAGCAGGCGGTAGAGTATGCGGCAAGGTCATATGAAATGGGAGTGGATGCGTTCATACTACAGGATTTGGGGTTGGCTGCATGCCTGAAAAGTCTTATTCCTGATATTCCTATTCATGCCAGCACTCAGATGACCACCTACGATACTGACGGAGTAAGGGCACTTGAAAGAATGGGTTTTGAAAGAGCGGTGCTGGCCAGAGAGCTGTCCATTCACGAAATAGGTGAAATATGCAATAATACCGGACTTGATACAGAAGTTTTCATTCATGGTGCCTTATGCATAAGCTATTCCGGGCAATGCCTCATGAGCAGCCTTATAGGCGGAAGGAGCGGAAACCGGGGCAGGTGCGCACAACCCTGCAGGATGTACTATTCAGCGGCCAGGGACGGAAAGAATATAAAGAACGGTTATTTGCTGAGTCCCAGGGATATATGCTATATTGACCATCTGAGAGAGTTGCTTGAGGCAGGTGTTAATTCCTTTAAAATAGAAGGCAGGATGAAAAGTCCGGAATATGTTGCAGCTGTGACGGGCATTTACAGGAAGTATCTGAACCTGCTGGAACAGCAAAGGACGGGTAGCGGCAACTCTGCTTCCGTCCCGTGGCAGGTAACCGGTGAGGACAGGCAGCAGCTCCTCCAGAGCTTTAACAGGGGAGGCTTTTCAAAGGGGTATCTCATGGGTAAGACAGGGCCAGAAATGATGGCCTTTGAAAAACCTAAGAACTGGGGAACCTTTTTGGGAACAGTACTTGCAGGAGATAGAAAATCGGACTCGGTCAAAATAAAGCTGGAAAACACATTGGGAAATGGTGACGGTATAGAGATCTGGTCAGGAAAGGCCTTTGAGGAAAGCCCAGGAGGAATCATAACAAAAATAGTTCTGGATGGCGGAAAGCAGGTCAAGCGCGCCAATCCCGGAGACACTGTATGGGTTTCGGTAATCAGGGGAAATATCCAAAGAGGCAGCAGGGTTTACAAAACCTCAGACCGGGAAATGCTTGACCGGGCTGCTGAAACTTATACCAGACCCACACGAAAGACAGGGGTAAAAGCCCGCTTTGAGATGAAGGCCGGCCAATTGCCGGTGCTGACTCTGGAGGATTCTGAAGGAAATACTGTCAGGGCCCAGGGAGAGCTTTTCCCGGAAAAGGCTTTAAATAAGCCGCTTTCTCAGGAACGGGTTTCAGAACAGCTTACAAAAACAGGTGCTACACCCTTTAAAATAACCCAGTTGGATATGGATATGGACAGCAATATAGTCGTGCCCATAAGCGAGCTGAACAATATAAGAAGAAAGGCGGCGGAGCTGCTGGAAGAAAAGCGCACGGCTGCCTTCAGAAGGCAGAAGCCCTTGCAGCAGAATCCTGCATATTTCCCGGGAAATATACAGAAAGCTCCTGGAAATAGTCAGGATAGCCCAAAAAGTTCAGCTGCGGTATTGACAGGCTGGAACAGAAACTGCGAATCCCTGTCAGCCAATTGCGGCGGAATGTCAAAAAAACCGAATAATCTGCGGAATGAGAGAGAAATTAAGCTTTCGGTAATGATCTACGGCTTTAACAAAGACCTGGATTTTGGGAATATCAATGCTCACAGGTTGTACATTCCGTTGAACGTGCTGTTGAATCAGGATAACGCTGTAAAAATAAAAAACAGCTGCCCTGAAAAAGAAATATTCGCATATATTTCCGCAATTACAAAAGGCAGACAGTCTGAAAGCATTGACAGGAATATTGAGAAGGTAAGCAGCATGGTCAGTGGCTTTCTGGTGGGAAATATGGGAACGGCCGTAAGGCTGAGGAGGCTGCTGGGCGATAATACAAAGCTTGCAGGTGACTATTCCCTTAACCTGCTGAACGGCTCTGCACTATATTATCTCAAAAGCCAGGGCTTTACCGGGGCCGCATTATCCTATGAGCTGAATCTGGGACAGTTGGAGAGCATGGATTATCCGCCTGAGTTTGAGGCTGAGCTGGGTGTATATGGAAGGATACCTGTAATGACCAGCGAGTACTGTCCAGTTGGAGGAAGCGTTGCCGGAGCAGCGCCTGATCAGTGCAAGGGCGTGTGCAAAAGCGGGGTGTTCCACATAAAGGATAGGAAGGATGCAGCATTTCCGGTGGTGTGTGACTGTGTTGATTGCAGGAGCACCATATTCAATTCTCAAATCCTGTTTGCTCCGGAGCTGATGGCTGATGTCCGAAAAACAGGCCTGGAGTATATGAGATTGAGTTTCGTTGATGAGAGCAGTGAGGAAATATGTAATACCGTCAATTTGTATAGAAGTCTGACCGTAGGCGGAAAAAACTTATCAGGCAGTGAAAAGGCAGTAGTTGAGAGTATAAGGGAAAAGGGCATAACCAGGGGACACCTGCAAAGAGGTGTCTAGAAGAGGACAAGAAAGCTGCAAAAGTAGCTGCAAAAAGTAACTGTAAGAAGCAGCAGCTGTTTTAAGAAAACCGGAGGTTATGTCCATTTATAGGATGGAGGCTAATATGATAGAGATTTTTGTTGAGGTGTGCAGGAAGGACGCCGTACTTCCCAGATATGCCAATCCCGGAGATGCGGGGATGGACGTCTACGCTGCGGAAGAAGCGGTTATTGCCCCCGGTGAGACGGTGGTTGTACCCACCGGGCTAAAACTGGCAATACCGGAGGGCTATGAGATACAGGTAAGGCCAAGAAGCGGGCTGTCCCTGAAGACTCCAATCCGGATACCCAATTCACCTGGCACCATAGACAGCGGCTACAGGGATGAATTAGGAATAATTGTAAATAATAACTCTCAGGCGGATTTGTGCGAAAAGGACGGTGCACCTTTTACTCTGGAGGAAAAGGGCAACAGGAATGGAACATATATTATCAGAAAAGGTGACAGGCTTGCCCAGATCGTCTTGCAGCAGGTTCCAAGAATGGTGCTTACCAGGGTGGAAGCAGTAGGGGAAATGGGCAGCAACAGGGGCGGGGGCTTTGGCTCCACAGGGATAACCGGTTGAAGGAAGGTGATATTATTAAGATAAACGGAAATACACAATCAATAAAAGAAAGGCTGCTCAATGAGCTTGAGGAGCTCTACGACAAAAAGTACGGTTCACGGGAACTGCTGCCGGTTGAATTAGCTCAAACCATAGCGGCGATATCTTATGAAATAAACAGGGAAATTTCAGTCCTTATAAACAGGCGGGGCACAGTGGTAGACATAAGTATTGGGGACAGCGGAACGGTTTCCTTGCCTCAGCTGGACGGCAGAAGAGGTAAGGCAAGGCTGTCTGCCATCAGATGTATCCATACGCATCCCGGGGGACATGGAATGCTTTCTGAGGTTGACATAAGCACGCTTCAAAAACTCAGACTTGATGCCATGCTGGCCATAGGCATACAGGAGGGACAGCCAGCAGATATTTACGCCGGCTGCCTTTCGGTAGACGGTGAGGTTCAGCTGTATGGGCCTTTTGTGCTGGGCGAGTCCAAGCTGAATTACCTGTACAGGATTATTGAAGAGCTGGATGCCTCAGCCAAAGAGGATTTATATGAAAATGAGGAAGCTGCGGAAAAGGCTATTCTTGTAGGCCTGGAAACAGGACACAGCAGATTGGAGAATGTATCTCTGAGAGATGCGGAGGACTCCCTTGACGAGCTTGCTGAGCTTGCCGGAACTGCCGGAGCAATAGTGCTTGACAAGGTACTGCAGCGCAAGCAGTCCCAGGACTCCGCCTTTTATGTGGGGAAGGGTAAGATTGAAGAGCTGTCTTTGCTTTGCCAGGCGAGGGATGTTCAACTGCTGATCTTCGATGACGAGCTTTCGGGAGCCCAGATTAGAAACATAGAGGAGGCCACAGGTGTAAGGGTTGTGGACAGAACAACTCTTATACTGGACATATTTGCTCAGCGGGCAATATCAAAGGAGGGTAAGCTTCAGGTGGAGCTGGCCCAGCTCAAATACAAGCTGCCAAGGCTTATGGGCCTGGGAACCCAGCTTTCACGTCTTGGGGGAGGTATTGGGACGAGAGGCCCCGGTGAGAAAAAGCTGGAGGTCGACAGGCGGCATATCCGCAGGAGGATAACAAGCCTGGAGAGGGAATTGGAGCAGCTTGAGAAGAGAAGGGATTTTCTTCGGAGCAGCAGATCAAAAAACAATGTTCCAGTCATAGCCATAGTGGGGTATACAAATGCAGGAAAATCAACTCTTATGAACAAGCTGTGCGGAGCGTCGGTTTTTGTAGAGAATAAGCTGTTTGCAACCCTAGACCCTTCCGCCCGGAAGCTGATACTGGCCGATGGAAGAGAGGCTGTACTCATAGACACCGTAGGCTTCATACGAAAGCTTCCCCATGATCTGATTGAGGCCTTTAAATCAACGTTGGAGGAAGCTGCCCATGCAGACATGCTGCTACATGTGGTTGATGCCTCAAACGAAAATGCAGCAATGCAGATAAGTGTTGTTGAAGGGCTGTTGGAGGACCTGGGGGCAGCTTCAAAAAACACCATACTTGTTCTTAACAAGCAGGATTTGGCTGCCCACAGAGGCAGAATAAACCCAATGGGATATTCCTCGGTATGTGAGATATCTGCAGCTACCGGATATGGTATGGAGCTGCTGCTTGAAAAAATTACTGAAGGCTTCAAGGAGAAGCTCCAGGAAATAAAACTGCTGATACCCTATAATGAAGGTTGGGTCATGCCATATATTTATAAGTACGGGCAGGCCATAGCCCAGGAGTATTTGGAGGACGGCATCAGCGTTGGGGCACTGGTGAAAATAGACAAAATAAGCAAACTTGAAGAATTTATTGTTGTATAATATAGCCATATAAGGTATGATAAATAATATAAGATGTATTAAATTCTATGCAATGGAAATAATAAGGAATAGTTAAATGATTTTCACATATCATAAGTATTGTGTTATTTAATAATCCTTAAACAACTCAAAAAATCTATCAGGGAAGGGGTTTTGATTATGCTTGTTAGAAACTGCGCAGGTGGTGTTGTCTTTTCCGGAGAGAAAGTATTTCTTCTTAAAAATGAGAAGGATGAGTGGGTACTTCCAAAAGGGGTGCTGAAAAACGGCGATTATCCCGATGAGGTAGCGTTGCGAAGAGTTAAAGAGGAAACAGGAATTCAAGCTAAGATTGTTTCTACTGCAGGTAATACCAATTACGAGTTTTTTTCAGTAACACGTCAAAGACCGGTCTGCAATAAAATCACATGGTACATCATGAAATCCCTCGATGATAAATTTGAAGTTAATAAGGATGCGAACTTTACTGACGGCGGCTATTTTACTATTGAAGAGGCGCTTAAGAAAATTACTTACAGTCAGGACAGAGCCCTGATAAATTGCTCATATTCAAAATATAGTGAAATAGAAGATTCAGATGCGGTGGGTTTTTAAAACCGGCATTTCCATAAACAGAATAAGCCAGGCATATTACAGCACTCCTTTAAATAATGGGAGTGCTGTTTTTGGCTGTCTTCATTTCCTTTCAGATATGGGGTATAATAAAAGGGATTTGTGCCTGAAGATAAAAAGGAGCTGCCGTATTTTCGGCTGATGGGATAAAAATGCATTTGGAATATAAAACTGTATTAAATGCTGTTGTCACAGAATTTGAAGAGAAAAAATCCAGGTTCATAACACATGTTAAACCTGTTGTCTCCGAGGAGGAAGCAGCAGCTTTTATAAATGAGATCAAGTCGAAGTACTGGAATGCAACCCACAATGTATATGCGTACCTGCTAAACAGCGGCATTCCCGTGCAAAGGTTCAGCGATGACGGCGAACCCTCGGGGACGGCAGGTATACCAGTACTGGAAGTAATAAGGCGAATGGGAATACAGGACGTAGTGCTTGTGGTTACGAGATATTTCGGAGGAACGCTTTTAGGTGCCTCCGGACTGATCCGGGCATACGGACGAGCTGCCTCAGAAGGTCTGGCTGCAGCGGAAATCATAACCAGAAAGCTGTGCATTAACATATTGATAATGCTTGAATACAACTTGTTGGGTAAACTGCAGAATATGCTGATGCTGAACGGCAACATCATAAAGGACGTTCAATATGGGCAGGATGTGGAATTAACGGTACTCCTTGAGGACGGAGCCCAAGATGACTTCATTAAGGCGGTGGTAGAGAACACCAGCGGGAGAGCTGTAATCCAATGCGGAGATAAGGAGTACATAACACTTGACAGCGGAGGAAAACTGCTCAGGTAGAGGAGGCTTCCACAATAACGCAGAGGTTGATTATTTGGAGAATTACTATTATAATGTTTAGGGACAAATCAAAACTATTCATAAGGTCAATAATGGTTGTTGACTTTACAATGTTTAATATAAATGCAGTAAGCATTACATTAGGGAGGTATTTATGTCAGGGCATTCAAAATGGGCCAATATCAAGCGTCAAAAGGGAGAAGCAGACGCAAAGAAGGGTAAGATATTTACAAAATTGGGAAGAGAAATACAGATTGCTGTCAAGGTGGGAGGAAGTGCGGACCCTAACTCAAATTCCAAGCTGAAGGATGTAATCGCTAAATGTAAAGCTGTCAATATGCCAAATGATAATATTCAGAGAAGTATCAAAAAGGCCAGCGGCGACGGTGACAGTGACAATTATGAAGAAATAACCTATGAAGGCTATGGTCCCGGTGGAGTAGCTGTCATATGCGAGTGTACCACGGATAACAGGAACAGAACCGCAGGTGATTTGAGGCATTATTTTGACAAGTTCGGCGGAAATTTGGGCCAGAGCGGCTGTGTATCCTTTATGTTTAATAAAAAGGGTGTAATAGTTATTGAAAATGATGGAAAGACAAGTGAAGATGACCTTATGATGGAGGTACTTGAGGTTGGGGCAGAGGATTTCAAGGCAGACGGAGATATCTTTGAAATACTTACTGATCCCGCTGATTTCTCAAGTGTCAGGGAAGCTCTTGAAAAGAAGGGCTATGAATTCTTGGAGGCTGAAATCTCCATGATACCCACCACTACCACAAAGCTTACAGATCCCGAGCATATCAAGTTTATGGACAAGCTGATAGAAAATCTCGAGGAGCTGGATGATGTTTCAAACGTGTACCATAGCTGGGAGCAGGATGAAGAGTAAGACTCCCTGGTAATCAGCCCTTAAAATTAAAGCAGAGCAAAAAAGCCGGAAAAAGCCGGCTTTTTATTTTTCTACGATTTCCAACCTTCCCTCGTCAACAAACTTCTGGATATTAGCAACCTTGATATCCAGCTCGGTTGCTATTTTTCCAATGGAGGACTTGGGGTTTATTTTCAGATAGCTTTTAATTTTTTTAAATTCCAGCTCGTTCCTCTGGCTGCAGCTCAGGCACAAACCGTCGCTGGTGGTATATTGAAATGTGCCCAGGCATTCTTTACATTGTTTTGCTTCGGACATACATCAGACCCCGATAATCAAATTTTATAGACAAATTAGCCCTGAAAGTTACCAGGGCTAATCTGAACAAACCTGGTTGTTCCTGGCTTTAACGCCGGGAATTTTGTTCAGGTTCTCTTCCAATTCCAGTATCTCCTTGTCCGAGCCGATCAATTGGAGAATAATCAGGCCCTCATTTGAACAGAAGTCCTCACCAGCATCATGGATTCCCAGTCTAGTCTTGATTATACAGCCTGATTTGGTTAAGACATTCTGCATTTCAGGGACATTTTCAATTCTGCTGTTTGTTAAAACAGTCATTACATTATAACACGACATAAATAACCTCCTTATGAAAAGTACTTTTGCTTTCATTTATTTTGACAACTGCATTGACAACTGCGTTACCGTGGTCACTCTTCCCCCACCTTTGGCCTGACGTTGTCAGAGGAGGGTACATCAGGATTTTTTACCTCCAGGACATCCAAGATAAATATGAATATGGGAATGCCGATAATGAGTCCCCAAATACCAAGTATGTGTTCCGATACTATGAGCACGACGAAGGTATAGAAAACGGGCAGCTTTGTCTTCTGTGACATGAGCTTGGGGTTTAGTATATAGCTTTCCAGGGCATGTAATATGGCAATAAGCACAAGTACGTAAACAATCATTCTAAAGCCCCCGATAGTAAAGGCTATGATGGATAAAGGAATCAGGGAAATTACAACTCCCGCAACCGGAACAAGCCCCAGCACAAAGATCATGGCTCCCAGCCCCAGCACCTGAGGGAATTTAAGAATATATAGCATTATCATGGATAATATGCTGTTAATAAAGGATATGGTTATCTGTGTCTGTATGACTTTTCCGAAGGATTGCAGAAACTTTCTTCCGAAGAAGGACATTTCTTCATAAACCATCCGGATCTTGCTGTTTTCAAAGTAAGAGGTAAATCTTACTATCCTGTTTTTCTCAAGTATGAAAAAAAGACTCAGAATGACAGCTATGAAAATATCGATTCCCCATTTGCCAATATTTGTAATAGACTTTATAAGCCCTTCATAATTATTGGATACATAAGTTGAAATTTTGAATTCCTTGGAAAGAGAAATAATATAGTTTAAAGTGGCATTTTCATAGGTTCCGTTCAAGAAAACAATGGCCTGCTGAATAATTGAGTTAACCTCGGATACTATTTTGGGAATGTACAGGTAAAGCACATAGACAGCCAGGGTCAGAATGGCCATGTATACCGTAATGATTATGGCCTTTAAAACCCTGGAATTCAAATTTTTTGCACGCTTAAAAAAGAAACTTTGAGCGGTATATCCAAGATATGCAAAGATAAAGGTGAGCAGAAACATGTTAGCCATGCCTCTAAGCAGGTAGATGGCCACTCCAAAAGCAAGAAGTATCAGTATACGCCTTGGCATCTGCTTTGTGAAGATTGATTTAAAAGTCGTCATAAAAACCGTTTCCTTATTTTATTTTTTTGAAGCGCGGCCCCCGTAATGTATGTACAGGTTACAGCAGTATTCATAAATCAATTATATAGAAATATTTGCAACTAATAAAGTATTAATTTGTATTTGCTTTAATTAAATAAAAGGACACCGTCCTAAACGGCATCCTTTTATTATTGTGCCCTTAGTGGACACTCACCTGCAAAATTTTACTTACTTGCCCTGTGAATCTCTAAATGTCTGGAATACTTTCTTAGTGATGTTTCCACCGACTTTACCAGCTTCTCTGGAAGTTAAGTCACCGTTATAACCTTCTTTGAGGTTAACGCCTACCTGAGAAGCTATTTCATACTTCAAGTTTTCAAAACCAGTGTTTCTGTTATTATTGCTTGCCATAATCGCATTCCTCCTTTTAGTATCACCATATTTCACTTATAAACAGTGATTTTTGCTGGTGTACTAATATAATCTGCAATCCCCAAAAAATTATTACGGAAAATTATTACTTTTTAAAAATTAATTTTTCCAATAAATCAATATAACAGAATATTAATAAAGTGGCGGTTAGTTACCCGCCACTTTAGGCTGTTAATGATTTCTTACAGTCTCTGATTCTCTAAATAAAAGACTTATGCTGTACAAGCCGGCAATACCTACAATGGTAAATATTGTCCTGGTCAAAAGTGAAGCGGTTCCAAAAATGGAGGCAACCAGGTCATATCTGAATAATCCGACAGAAAGCCAGTTTAGTGCTCCAATGATAACCAGTACTAATGCAACTCTATCCAAAGGTGTTCTCATTGCATCTCTCCCTTTCTTGATAGTTTTAGGCAAATTTCCTTGTCTGAAATTATGCTTGAATATATTATAATTAATGTACGTATTTTTTATTCAGTAACAAATATCCATTTTTACGAATAATAAATAACCGCATTTCCGTTTTACGGGAAATGCGGTGTATTTGAATAACCGTCCGCTTTCGCAGGCAGTTAGTACTGGTATATGGAAAGCTTTAAGTTTAGCAATTGGGATGAAAACACAATTTGCCGTAATAAGGCTTATTATATTTGAAGCGGACAGGCAACAATAATTATAATGTTTTTGCTGCCTGCAAATAAGTAAACAAGTTATTCCTTAGTATAATATGAAAAAGAAAAATTATGTGTGATACTAAAAATTGCTATTAGGTCAAAAACAATAAATGAATGGAAGTATGGAGGTGTATTTTGAGTTTTCTTGAGCTGCCCAATCTACCTGACGGAGACGTGAATACTGCTATAATTGACGGAAGAGCGCCACAGAGTATAAAAGCCGCATTGGATAGGCTGAATATAAGCCCAATCCTTACCGAGGCCCATCCTGATGTGTACGAGGCTGTTGCCTGTCATCCTGATATAATGCTTCATCATATTGGAGGTGAGGTTATGGTTTATGCGCCCAATACGCCTGAGAGCCTCGTGAGGGCACTTGAGCACAGGGGCTTTAAAATGGTCAGAGGGCATACTGTACTGGGAAACAAATATCCCATGACAATACCGTATAATGTGGCACGGGTTGGAAAATTTGCTCTTCACAACACCAGGTACACCGATCCGGTTGTTAGGGAGCTGCTTGAGGCAAAGGGCATTGAGTTCATTCACACTAATCAGGGCTATTCCAAATGCCTGACCTGCATAGTTGATGCCAACAGCATAATAACCTCTGACGAGGACATATATAAAAGAGCCGTCCAATACAAAATAGAGGTATTGCTGATAGAGCCGGATGACTCTATCCGGCTTGAGCCGCTTAGTATGGGTTTTTTTGGAGGAGCTGCCGGGCTTGTGGGGAAAAACAGGCTTGCAATAGCCGGGAACTTAAACACTCACAAAAGCTGCCGGAAAATATTGGACTTTTTAAGTTTAAAATGTGTAGACGTGGTAATGCTTAATGATGAAAGGCTTATTGATATGGGAAGTATAATTCCTATAATGCAAAATCGTAAAGGGAGCTTTTGAGTCCCAATAGTACGCCGATGGTAAGCTGATGTTAAGCCGAAAGTAAGGTATATGCTGCTCGCTCTGTCTCAAATTAATCTATTAGGGTGTAGTACCTATGAAAAATGCGGTGCATATAATGTAGCATAACTTAAAGGCGTATAAAAACGCCGGGTGCATACAACATTTGTCTTGGTCGATTATGGCTGGAACTATTCCTTGTGAGCAGGGAGTAATAGTAATTGACTTAGCATATACTACACACGAAGGGAAGTGAAGTTGATGCAGTATCCATATCTCTCAATAGGGATAACAGATAGCGCAGAAAACGTAATACTACAAATAGACAAAGAGCTTCAACAACTAAAAGAGAAAAACATAGATTACTCTATAAAAGAGGTTGATTTTGAGGGTACAACTTCAGTCGTGTGTAATTTGGAAGGAGAGCCGCTGTTCTCAAAGAAATCAAACCAATTTGAACTGCTGAAATATCATGTGTCAAATGCACTGGCCGACCATGTAATAGAGCAGTATGAAGAGAAACTTTTAAGCAGGATAATAAACAGCAATTACGGTTACTTCAACTCGGCAGAAAAAAAAGAAATATTACGCATATCCCTTAAAATAATCAGGAACGATGACAAGGTTTTTTTTAACACCCTGTTTCAAATAAGACGAAGAAATTTAATTATAAAGAAGCTTATGGAGTATTTCGAGGGTTCAAGCAGTATTATTCTCGATGGCTTTGTGAACTTCCGGCTCAAGGATTATATTAAGGAACTGGAAGATGTTATAGACAATGCAGTGGACGATTTTCTCGTTGAACGTGAGTATAAGGAATTTATACGGCTTTTGAGATATTTTGTAGAAATACAGGAATCCAAGTTCAACTTTATCCATGTGGTAATGCAATATGATGAAAACTATATATTGCTGGATGAAAAGAGAAGGGAAATCACCAACGAATGTATTCAGGAATTCATCGCCGAGCTGCCGGATACAGAGATAAACCACGATGACCTGCTTGTCAGTTCACTGATAACTCTGGCTCCTAAAAGCATAATAATCCATAATTGGGAAAGATTTAAAAATCAGAAATTACTGGACACCATAAAAAATGTTTTCTCCGGAAAGGTAGTATTATGCAGTGGATGCTCAATTTGTGAGTATAGTTTAGCAAAAACTGACAGAAAAGAGTGATGGATGTCAGAAAATAATTAAAAATGTCTGAAAAAATAAAAAAATAGTAAATTATTACTATAAGATTTTTTACAATATATATTGACAAAAAGATGGTATATAAATACAATATATCGTGTAATCACTAGATAGAGTGTTAAGAAATCAATAAAACACTTCATATTGGTTATCATCAATATGGGTAATTTATACCACTACAAAAGATAAAGCGACGAATTTACAAGAGAAGAAGTTTAAAATTAACAAAAGATTAAAATGTCCGGGAAAAGAAAAGAGAGTCATTTGGCTCTCTTTTTCCCTATTCAAAATCAAATATTTGATATTCTGTTACGGATAATTTATAATTTCATATGAACATGTAAATAATTCAGTTTATAGGTTGAAGACTCAAATAAACGGTGTGAGCTATATTAGGAGGAAGCCTTGAAAGTAATTGGATTTGTTGGACCAAGCGGAACGGGAAAAAGTCACAGGGCATCGTGGGTTGCCAGAGAGCGTGGGACAGACTTCATAATAGATGATGGACTGCTCATAAAGGGTAATCAGATAATAGCAGGTGTTTCTGCAAAGAGGGAGAGTACAAAGATTGCTTCTGTGAAGAGAGCTTTGTTTACCGACAAGAAACATGCGGAAGATGTGGTGGATGCCCTGAAGAGTTATGATGCTCAGATACTGCTTATCATCGGCACCTCGGATGGTATGGTGGAAAAAATAGCAGAGCGCCTGGGGATAGGTCCCGTTGCCGAAAAGGTGTATATAACCGACGTGGCCAGTGAATACGAAATAAAGCAGGCCTTGTCCACCAGAAGAGAGCAGGGCAAGCATGTAATTCCGGTGCCCACCTTCGAAATAAAGAAGGACTTTTCGGGGTATTTTCTTGACCCGCTTCAAATCTTCAGGAGGAAGGGTAAGGGCAGCTACCAGCTGGTGGGCGAAAAATCTGTAGTACGGCCAACCTTCAGCTATATGGGCAACTACACCATTTCCGACTATACCATATATCAGATAGTGGAATATGTGACCTCAAATATTGAGGGTGTCTCCAAAATATCAAGGTTCCGTGCGGAAAACAGGCCGGACGGCATTTATATAGAAATGGATCTGGTGCTTATATACGGCTACATGATAAAGCAGCTGCTGCGGGAGGTACAGGAGCAGGTGAGCGAGCAGATAAAGCACCTGACGGCCCTCAACATAAAAAGGATGAATGTGGTGGCCAAAAGCCTGGTGATGGACAGCAGGAAAAAGGAAGGCTGACGTTGTAATAGCAAATACACAAAGTCCCTTATGAACCCCAAAACTCTATCAGCTCTTGGCTTAACAGGCGTTCAGCCTCGGCTAAAAAAAGTATTCTATCCTTTAAAGTAGCGGTCAGGGACGAATTATTTGAAATAACGGCTTTTACATATATAAGCTGAACGATATTCCAACGATTTATTATATCCAGCATTTTCCCAAGGAAATACTTGGCGTGGTTGTTTTTCACCTGTGTTAGGGTTCTAAGGGAAAATTCCAGCAAGACGAAGAAATCCTGCCGTCTTTCATATATATCAATGAGAATACTTTTTAGCTTATCGCTTCCAATATCTATCACAGAGGAAGCATGCAGCTGAAACTGCCGATCTACAAGAACGCTGATATCATTGGCAAAAGCTTCGATCATCTGAAAAGAGTTTTTACCGTCTACCAGCTCAAATCTCTTCTTTATATTAAAAATAAGTGCTTCAGCTGGTTTCAGTTTTGGGGCAGCAGTGCAGCCTGCGGTTATAATTCCTTCAATCATGCCAATTGCTTCATTCAGCACCCCTAAAGATACATTTGCCTGATCATAATAAGGATCGGTAACGATCAGCTCTTTTGTAACCGGGTCAATCTTCACAGCTATGGCATAGTGCGGGAGGTGATCTTTTTTATATGACAGATCCCATGGAAGGTAATACGCATCTATCTTCAGTATAATAAATAAATTTTTAAACATCAGATCCAGCAATAGAGAACGGTTATCTTTTTCTTCATAATAAAAATCTATTGTAATCCCGTGATGTTTTTTCAAATCCTTCAGATAATCGCTTGACAATAGAAGGTTTTGGGAGATATCCCTACTGGGGTCATTTATATATTTAAACTCCCAGGAACTGAGAAAGCACAGCTCAAAATTGCGGTTTATACTTTTTGCATATGTAGCCACGCAATCATAAAAACAATATCTGCTTGGAAAATTATCTCCACGGGGCCTGTTAACCTTTGCGTAATCCGTATTCTTCAACATGGCGTGAGTCTCCTATTATGATATATTAGCATGGGTTAAGATGAGTCAGGTTAGATGGACTATAGTACCTTTTATGAGGTGTCTATCCTCCTGAATATCTTAAGCGACAAAATTTACCAATAATGTATATAAATTTACTTAAATTATAAGTTATTTTGTAAAAAATTACAAGAATTTTATTAGGCTTATAGGAATAAATGGTATGTATGAACTGATTGAGCGCCATTGTATACAGTATGATCGAATCAGCAAAAGCAAATCAATTCAATTCAATCCATATATGTATTTGTTGTATCTATTGTCCAAGCTCCCCAGGATTAAATGAATTGACTCAAGAATACCTGACATATTTTTTGATGTTACTATAGCTGTTCAAAATCGCCTTCTCCGCCTCGATGTTTATCCAATTTAATCTCGTCATATTCATTGAATACTGTTTTCTTGGCGTAGCTATCTTGGACGGGTATGCTACTTTTGCTTTCTTAGTTGTTCTTAGTGTATCTGAGGCTGTCATCGAGCTCTAATTCCAGAGCGTTCTATAATTACATAGTTATTGAAAATTGTACAAACATAGTTATAGTTGACAAAAATTAGATAACTAGTTTAATATATACAATATAGATCGTAAAAAGTGAAAACTTGGAGGATATAATCAAATTTAATCGAAAAATCTGGTGATATCGGTTTTGAAGTTCCTTTATGTAAAGTTATACCACGAGAAGATATAAGCTTTGTATTTAAAGGGGCTTGCCTCATTTAAGTTGATGGTGGGGCTTTATTTTTGTATTGAGTCTGTATGTCAGAATTGCATTTAAAGTCTTTAAAGCCTACATTAGGGTTTATGAGGTTTAATAATGACTAAAACTCAAATTGGTATATCACACTGATGTGATAAGCCTGATTTAGGTCTAATAATAAACTTGAGCAAGGTGATTATACAAGAGGAGAAAACAATATGAGTAATTGGTTTATATTTAATGTACAAACAGGGCATGAACAAAAGGCATGTGATTTTCTTAATAAATTATTTAACAAGGAAGAATCTATTGCATTTATACCCCAGATTGAATTAACTTTTAAGAGTTCAAAATTAATACGAAAAGACTTAAAACCTATGTTTCCAGGCTATGTTTTTACTGATTCTGATTTGGAGGAAAAGAAATTTATAACCGATGCATACAAATATACAAGATTTTCAAAATACATTTTTAAATTGGTTGGAAATAAAAACAGTAATTATATGACATTAAGTGATGAAGAAAAAAAATATCTGTTAGGGTTTTGTAATGATAGATACATTGCAGAAGAATCCAAAGGGTTTATAATCGGTGACAGAATGTATATAAATTCTGGCCCTCTGAAGGGAAAGGAGAGCATCATAAAAAAGATTGACAGGCATAAAAGGCGAGCCGAAATTGAAATAATGTATCTTGGGGATATCAGACGGGTAAGTGTTTCGTTAGAAATTATGTCAAAGGTGATAACTCAGGAAAGTAAAGACGATTTTAACTTGTTTTCATTGTAATAATTGGTTATTTTCACTTACCGGGAGATTTTTAATAAATTACTTGTAAGAGAGCTATAATTAATGCTTACATACTATGCTGTGAAGATATTTGAATGGAAGCTACTGAGAAAATGTGTAAATATTATAATGCATTTGGACATAGCTGTGCATGCAAATCCATCGCCGTGTACCCTCAGTTTTTACATGACAGGCAGGAAATTGAATAATCATAACCGTAATTTCAGTAACCTCAAAATTATTTAAATATTGACAAAAAAGACGATTAAATGTAATAATATTTATGAAATGTTATTATATTACATTTATTGTGTCAATACTGTTAATGAGGTGAAAAGAATGTTGTTAGATATTCAGCCGTTGCATATTGATGGTTTGAACTGCAAAGAAGATGTATTTTTTACTGTTGCCGGATTCTTCAAGAGAGAATATCAACTGGCGTTTTCAGAAGCCTTTAATTTCCAGTATCATCAGCCGGGTGACGGACAGCCTGCCACCATGGGCCCGTATATTGCCACCGGGAATACCAATACCCGCAGTTTGCTGGAAAAATATTGCGGAGTAGATATATTAACATTAAAGGCTGAATCAGCATGGCAAATTGTTGAAATAATAAGGGAGCAGCAAAAGCTTGGACATCCCACTGCCTTCTCGATTAATACATATTGGTGTCCCTGGAGCACAAATTATCAGATTCTAAGCTTCGGACATACCTGTCTGGCAGTGGATATAGACGATGAAAATAAAATAACCTGTCTTGACCCGGTGCGCGGACTGGAGCTCTTTTATCTGCCCTATTCACAATATGAAAACGGCTTTGCCTTTTATTCCACCTTCCAGCCGCGGGAGCAGCAGGAAAAATTGGACTATAGAAAAATTCTAGCCCATTCGGTTAATAAAATAAGCAGCTCTGACATGTTTGAAAATATGGAACGCTTTCTGGCAGATTTCAATACACGTTTCGATTTTGAAGAGGAATTCAAAAATGCCAGACCTGATATCTGGGGTTCCCTGTTTTACAGGAATCTGGTATATGTGGCGGGCGCAAGGTATCTTTACTCTCAGTTTATTAATCACATAAACCAGGAACTGCAGACGCCCCAGCTGGATAAGCTTGAGAAGGACCTCCTATATGCGTGCAGCAAATGGAAGGTTGCCATAAGCTGGCTTTTAAAAGGGTTCTACACCAGCTTTAACCAGGGAGTGTATGACAGGGCCCAAAAGACCCTGGGGGATATATTGAAGGAAGAAAGGGAGATTTACAAAAGTCTTCAGCAGGCCGTAGACGGTAAGATGGATTACCGTGGGGAGCACAAAGCATTGGCCTCTGATATTGAAAAGACTATTAAAGATATAAAGTATACATATATTGATTTAAAGGACTACTGCAATAATATAGCCTTCCACAGCGCGGCATCCAATGACTGTGCCGCGGATTTCACCGGGACAGGGCACTATTTTATCTCCCGGGAAGCTCCAAGTGAGAGGCTTGTCTCCCTTGGAAATATGAGCTTCACTTTTCCAAAGCTTGAAGATGCCTGCTGTGACAATGTATCTTGCAGTGGTCAGGTTATTGCAATTCCTTCTAAAGGTTATAAGGGTATAATGCTTATGGGCTCCTGTGAATGGGGAAATTTTATCGAGAATATTAAGTTGAATTATGCTGACGGAGAAAGCGAAACCATTCAAATAAACTTCAGTGACTGGCAAAACAGAGAGCCCCTGTATGATGATAAACTCATATGGAGAGGAAAGGTCTATAACAAGAACGAAGGCCGGGGCTATCTGGAATCCTATAACCTCTTTGCATTGGTCCGGCCTGCACGGGAAGAAAAAAACTTGAGCAGCATTACCTTGCCGGAATGCTCAAATATGCATATTTTTGCAATGACGCTGTACAAGTGAGGATAGCTACTTGATTTTATTGCGGTGGAAAAAGCTGAAGCCATTTAAATAAGCTAAACACAGACAAAATGGAATTCAAATTTGTCTATTAAAAAGGCGCACATGGAAAATAACAGGATTATTTTCCATGTGCGCCTTTTTGTCCTTGTCCAGCAAAGGTAAAATATTCAACTCTCTAGCAATGATATTTTAATAGGCTTTGGAAATGCTATTAATAATTGTATGCAGGAGGAATTTATGGCTGAAAAAAACCGGATTAAGAGCCTTTTTACGCTTTTGACCTATACAAAACCCAAAAATATTGACACCTTCTATATTCCTGAAACAGAAGAGGAGACTAGAAAGTCCCGGGAGATAAAGGGAATAGAGCATAAGGCCAGAGGCATAAAAAAGCCCAGACCGGTTTCTGAAATGAGCAAAAAAAAGGAACGGGCCCAGGACAGCAATGGGGAAGCACATAGATATAAATATAAGGAAAAAGGCATGGACGGTGACTCAAAAGGTACCCGTAAAGATAAGACTACTGATAAAAAGCTGTCGGTTAACCTTGATGAGAATATTGCTCTGGTAAAGAAAGCCTTCAACTCTGAGAACAACAAGGACATAATCATCAGGGAGTTCACTGTGGGAGGTCAGCTGAGAGCCTTTATCTCATACATGGATGGAATGGTGGACCGGATTACCATTAATGATTTCATAATAAAGCCGCTTTTATTTAAAAATGAATATCAGGAGGGGGAGTGCAGCCTGGATAAAATAATCGGGCAGGTGCTGCAGACCAATCAGGCAACCAAGATAACTGATTCTGAGGAAATGATATATGAGATTCTGGTGGGAAACACCTGCCTTTTTATAGAGGGCTGTAACTACTGTATTTCCAGCGAGACCAAGGGCTTCGAAAAGCGCTCTGTAAGCACTCCTCAGACAGAGGGGGTGGTCCGGGGCTCACAGGAGGGTTTTACGGAAAACCTGAGAACAAATGTGACTCTTGTGCGAAGGATAATAAAAAATAAGGATTTATCAACGGAATTCCTTAAGATTGGCGTCAGGAACAACAACCAATGTGCGGTTATGTATATAGACGGCTTAATAAATCCTGCCATAGTGGAGGAAGTAAAAAGAAGAATAACCAGCCTTGATACGGACTTCATAGCCGGAAGCGGGATTCTTGAGCAATTTATAGAGGAAAATCCCTGGTCCATTGTTCCTACGATAATGTCCACAGAAAGGCCGGACAAGGCAGCCTCGCATCTTGTGGAGGGCAAGGCGGTCATAATTGCCGACGGGACACCCTTTGCCCTGGTGGTGCCTGTATCCCTGACGACTATGTTTCATACTCCTGAGGATGCCACGCTAAGATGGCAGTACGGAACACTTCTGAGGTTTATTAGAATATTTGCAGTGTTTATCGCCACCTTTATTCCCGGGTTGTACGTAGCTCTCACAAATTTTCACAGGGAAATGATACCTACAGACCTGTTGATAGCCATAGCAAAGGCCCGTGAAAATGTTCCGTTTCCCACAATACTGGAGGTATTGCTTATGGAGGTTTCCTTTGAGCTCATACGGGAGGCGGGTATCAGAATACCTGGGATTATCGGCAACACAATAGGCATCATAGGGGCGCTTATTCTGGGGCAGGCCGCTGTCCAGGCAAACCTGGTGAGCCCTGTGCTCATAATTATAGTTGCCATAACCGGTCTGGGCAATTTTGCCATACCTGATTTCAGTATAGCCTTCGCTGCAAGGATAATGAGGCTGATATACATTGTGCTGGGGGCATTTCTAGGATTTTACGGAATATCCCTCGGAATAGTAGTGCTTACTGTCATGCTGGCCTGCACCAAATCCTTCGGGGTTCCCATGCTGAACTATTTTGCGCCGAAGCTTAAAAACAGCAACGATATCATTATCAGAAGGCCGGTGTGGATGCAGGAATTACGGCCTGACAATGTAAATCCTCTGGATGTTACAAGGCAGCCGGAGATATCCAGAAAGTGGGTAAAGGAGCCCCCTGCGGAGAATATGAGGGGCACTGACAAAAAAGCAGGGGAGGATGAGGATAAGGATGAATAACAGGCAGGGATATATAGGAACCTATGAGGCTGTGTGCCTGACCTCCATAATGATGGTTACAAAAATATTTTATACAAGTATAGCCGTCATTGTGAAGATTGAAGGCACCTCGGGCTGGTACGGCACTCTTATCTCCTGCCTGACCAGTCTGGTTATGTTTTCCTTTATATTTTTATTGTTAAAAAGGTTTCCGGACATGGACATAACGCAAATTTTTGAGGCTGTAATAGGGCGGGTGGCAGGAAAAGTACTGACCCTGGCCTTTTCAGCCTATATGATTTTTTATGCTGCCTCCAGTATAAGGGAATTCATTGAAATGATAAAGGCGTATAACCTTCCCTACACTCCACCCAGTGTTTTAATATTTGGATTTATAGCGGTATGTGCAATAGTTGCCTATCACGGGCTAGAGGGCATAGCCAGGATATCTGCCATATTTTTTGTACCGGTTATAATAGGAATACTGTTAATATTGATACTAGCCAGTCCAAACTACGATCTTGACTATATGAAGCCCTACCTTGGGTATGGGCTCAAAAAAACCATAGTTACCGGAATGTTGCGAAGCTCGGCATATGATGAGGTTGTAATACTGGCATTTATAATAAACTCTGTCCATGGGCTGAAAATTTTTAAAAGAGCCGGGTACAGCAGTATTCTCATTTCCGGACTGACCTTCAGTACAAATATATTGTGCAATATTCTGGCATTCCAGTATACTGTAGGAAGTGAAAATCTGTCCAGCCTGTTCGAACTTTCCAGAGCCATTTATTTCAACAGGTTCGTACAGAGGCTGGAGTCAATATTCCTGTTTGCCTGGGTCATAGCCTCACTTGTTACAGTGTCCATCGCTTTTTACCTGACCATAGATATATATACAAAAGCATTTCGGATTCCCGGCCACAGGCCGCTGATATTTCCCTTCAGCTTCATTCTGTTCATGGTTGCCCTTATACCTGAAAACATGCCGGAGGTTGTCCAGGTGAACATACACTTTATAAGGCAGTACAGCGGCTTTTTTATATATCTTGCTCCCATAGCCATACTGCTGCTGGCGGTGATTTTCAGGAAAAGGGGTGGATTGCACAATGGCAAAAAGAGTTAGCCTGCTGCTGTTGCTCTGCCTGTGGCTCGTGGCAAGCCTGACAGGGTGCTATGATGCCGCAGAAGTGGATGATGAGGTATATGCGCTGGTTTTGGGAATAGATAAGGGTGTAAACAACAAGGTAAGGGTGACCATACAGTATCCCACCTACAAAAGCAGCGGAGGAGGGGGCGGTGAGAGTGAAGGGAATAGTGGAATGGGAGCTAAAAATGAGACTCCCGGCGCTATTATAGATACAATTGAAGCTCCTTCCATACTGGAAGCCTTGGATATGTATGGCATGTCCGTCTCCAGGAGGGTATCTCTGATGCATATGAAGAATATGATAATCTCCCAGGAGCTGGCGGAGGAAGGTGTGCAGGCCTATGTATCTCCGCTGGCGCGATACCGGGAGGCTCGGGGAGTTGTAAATATATCGGTGGTACAGGGTACGGCGCAGAAATTCATACAGGAAAACAAGTCCAATATTGGGGAAAGCCTGGCCAAGTCTTTGGAACTGATGACAGTGCAGTCCGAAAATACCAGCTTCTTTCCACGGGTCACCTTCTACGAATTTTATAAATCGCTGCTGTCCACCTATGAACAGGGCTATGCTGCCTATGCGGGACTAAATGAGCTGAAGAACCTGCCGGAAGAAAAATATATAGGGAAAGCTCCTCTGATGGTGGATAATGCCTTCAAGCCCGGTGAAATCCCAAGATCTGGAGCAGCAAAAAGAGAGTATGCGGGGACGGCGGTTTTTTGTGACGGTAAAATGGTAGGTAGCCTTAATTCCGAGGAAACACGGTACTTTATGATGATAGTGGGAAAATTCAAAAAGGGAATTATCGATATGGAGGACTGGGAATCTCAAGGTGATGCAATATCGCTGAATGTCCGCCCCAGCAGAAGGCCGGTTGTGAAAGGGTATTTCAAAAAGGGCAGACCAATCATAAATGTAGACCTTGAAATGGAAGCCGACATAGGTGCAATTCAAAGCAGAGTAAACTACGAAGACAAGGAACAGGTGAAAAAACTGAGCACCAAGGCAGAAAGCTATCTGGAGAGACGAGTGGTGCAGGTTATAGGAAAGGTGCAGCAGCAATATAACTCGGACATTTTTGGATTTGGTCAAAAGCTGGCAGGCTATTTTCCAACAATACAGGAATGGGAAAAGTATGACTGGCTGTCACACTTTAAGGACGCAGGAGTAAATGTAAGGGTGAAAGTCAGTATCCGGAGAACTGGCCTTATGCTCAAGTCAGCCAGAGTTTCAGGCACTAAAAAACAGCCCTGAACAAAAAAGAGGTGATATGATATGCTTTATGTGCTGGCATTGTTCATGCTAATGGCAGGCTATTACAGCCTCACATATGGAATAAGCCTTTGGAGGGATGACAGGAAAAGGCTAGGCAGCGTGGGTGTAATATTAATTTCCGTTTTTGGCACGTTGATACCTCTTGCTTTCATGTTCATGCGCAGATAGACGTAGCTGGCTGCAGCCATCAAATTCCTATTTTTTTGTAGGTTGAGGGAGAACAGCCCTTGATGGACTTGAAGGAGCGGTTAAAGGTAACAATACTGTTGAAGCCAACGGTATAGGCTATGTCGGCTATGGACATGCCGGAATTTGTAAGATATTTTTCAGCCTGCTTGATTCTATATTCGTTCAGGTAATGGCTGAAATTCTTTTCTGTGATATCCTTGAATATCCTGGAAAAGTAAAATTCGCTAAAGCCTACTGCCTTGGCCACCTGCGCCAGAGAAATATCATTCATATAATTTGATTCAATATATTTAAAGGCTTCAGCCAGCTTGTCCAGGCCCTGGATTTTTTTGTTGGTATCGGTACTGCTCTGGGGTTTTACCCTGTCGATAACATAGTTTGAAATGATGGCAAGTATATCATATATTCTCGCACACAGAAAAAGCTGATAGCCAAAGGCTTTGTCCTTATAGCTGTCAACGATGCTCAATATATGGGCCCTCAGCTCAGAATAAAAGGGAAGCTCCTGTTTGGAAATTCTGAAGGAGCTTGAAATGAGAGGTGTTATGATATTGCTGCTCCCAAGGGAATTAAAGGCTGAGGGGTCGAACTGAATAAAAATTCTCCTTACAAGCTTGTTCTGGTTTTCAAAGCCATGAGTGTCCCCGTTTGCTATAAACAGTATGTCCCCCTCCTCCAGTGCCAATTGGCTGTTGTTTACGGTTATGTGAAGAGAGTTTTTTTCAATATAAAGCAGTTCAATAGCAGTATGCCAGTGAACCGGATAGGAAAAATCAGCCTGGGTATTGTCCTCCATTCTGAAAGGAAATTCCTTTGTAAATATGCCCTTTTCGTGTAACCCTTCAACAAACATAATAAGCAGCTCCATTTATACCTGACGAATTTTAATCTAAAGTACGATGTGGTTTCATATTCTCTGTTACGGGTGGTTTTCCCTCCTTTAAGCACCAATTTTATTTTAATTCACATATTTTTATAACAGTCTTGCTTTTAGCTGGTTTTTAAGCTGTGTCCGTCATAAGGGAAAAATGAAAAGTGCCGCGGATGCACTTGAATGCGCACTCCGCAGCACTTTTAAAAATATGATACAGTTGACTTTGTAAATGTTTGATTAATTATAAAAAATAATACGATTATAGGTGTATATGATAAAACATACAGTGGTGCGGGTAAATCAACCGTATCATAATACTCACCTGAATTAAACCAGTTGGAAGCTTTCCATCAGAACCTGACGGCCTGTGAGCTTTATACTTCTTGCATCAGGCTGGCTTCCTCCCACATAAACCTCAAAGCTGCCCGGTTCCAAAACAGCTTCTCCTTCCTCGGTAATCAGGTACATGTCTTCTGCTGTCAAGGTTAGAATTGCCTCTTTTTGCTCTCCCGGCAGAAGCTCCAGCTTGCATACGCCCTTAAGCTGCCATCTGGGGGCAGTGGTGCCGGTTTCAACATCTCTCAGGTAAAGCTGCACGGTTTCCTTGGACTGATAGGCGCCTGTATTTTTGACTTTTACAGAACAGGTCACGCCGTCCCCGGCTTTGATTTTGGTTGAGGATAATTTTAGGTCGCTGTACTGGAACTCAGTATAGCCAAGTCCAAAGCCAAATGGATAGAGGGCCTCATTTTCCATGTATTTGTAGGTTCTGTTCTTCATGGAGTAATCTCTGAAATCAGGCAGCTCCTCTGTGGTTCTGTAGAAAGTGACGGGCAGCCTGCCGCTGGGGCTGAAAGCTCCAAACAGCATTTGTGCTATGGCCCGTCCTCCCTGGGCACCCGGATACCATGCCTGCACTATGGCCGGAACATTTTCATCGGCCCAGGTAACAGCCAGCGCACTGCCTGAGAGCAATACCAGAATAACAGGCTTACCTGTTGCAGCCACAGCCGTAAGGAGCTGCTGCTGAAGTCCCGGCAGGTTGAGATCAAACTTGTCGCCAGCTCCGTACTCATTGCCGGCGTCACCCTCTTCACCTTCAATAGTTGCATCAAGTCCGAGACAGATTACAGCCACATCGGATTTTTCAGCAGCGGCGACAGCTTCCGCTATTCTGTCATTTGCCATTGCCAGCCCCTCCACTTTATCCTTATACAGGTGGCAGCCCTGGGAGTAATTAATTCTGACGCTGTCCGGCAGATACTCTCTGATACCGTCCAGAACTGTAATGTACTGTGAAGGCGTGCCGTAATAATTGCCCATGAGAGCTTCGCGGCTGTCGGCATTAGGGCCTATGACAGCTATGGATTTCAGGTCTTTCTTTTTAAGCGGCAACAACTGTCCCTCATTTTTCAAAAGTACAAGAGATTCTTTTGAGGCCTTAAGTGCCAATTCCCTGTGCTCCTTGCAATCCACCACGTCATAGGGGGTAGCTGCAAAAGGAACATTGTCATCCTTGTCGAACATACCCAGCTTCATGCGTGTCATCATCAGGCGGGATACCGATTCGTCAATCTTCTCCTGAGTTATCAGGCCCTCGTTGTATGCAATCATAAGGTTTAAATACATGTTTCCGCAATTGACATCACAGCCGTTGTTAACTGCCAGGGCAACTGATTCAGGTGCGGTTTTTGTGACCATGTGATACTCGTGAAAATCCTTTATGGCCCAGCAGTCTGAGGTCACGTGACCTTCAAAGCCCCAGTCCTCCCTGAGTATGTCCTTCAGCAGCGTTTTGCTTCCGCAGCAGGGCTCACCGTTGGTTCGGTTGTATGCGCCCATGACAGCTTCCACCTTTGCCTCCTGCACCAGCTTTTTAAATGCGGGAAGATAAGTTTCATACATATCCTTTTGTGAGGCTACGGCATTAAAGCTGTGGCGCTCGCCCTCGGGTCCGCTGTGTACGGCGAAATGCTTGGCACAGGCGGCAGTTTTCAGATATTTGTCATCGTTGCCCTGAAGGCCCTCTACAAACCGTATTCCCAGTCTGGTTGTGAGGTGGGTATCTTCACCGTAGGTTTCATGTCCGCGTCCCCAACGGGGGTCTCTGAAAATATTAATATTGGGGGACCAGAACGTAAGCCCCTTGTATATGTCGTGATCATCTTTTCTCTGAAACTCGTGATACTTTGCTCTGCCCTCGGTTGAAATAACGTCGGCTATTTCAAAAAGCAGCTCCTCGTCAAAAGTGGCAGCCATACCGATGGCCTGTGGGAAAACGGTGGCTATTCCAGCTCTGGCTACCCCATGCAGTGCTTCATTCCACCAGTTGTACGAGGGTATTCCCAAGTGCGGAATGGCAGGAGAATTGTACAGCATTTGAGTAGTTTTTTCCTCAAGGGTCATTCTGGATACCAGATCCTTTACACGCTCTTCAAAACTCAAGCTTTCATCCAGGTATGCAGGTTTTGGGTTTGTCATACTTAACCTCCGTCATTGTTTTATTAGTTTGTTTATTGCTCAAGCCTGCCATATCCGGCTGGTAAGCTGCTCCAGAGGAAAGACGGGACTTTATATATCCATAATATGAATTTGTCTTATGCATTATAAATATACCTCAGCTTCAGCCGCCAGGCATTTCATTTATTGTCATGTTGTATTCATATTCTGCTATAAGTGCCCTGGAGAAATGTTCGTGAGTGGTGGGGCAAGGCAGGGAGAAGGTTGTATTAAAACCTGCACAAAATGCAGGATGTTATGTTAAAAGCTCTAAAAACTCAATAAATTTACGCGTAAATATATAAAATTATTACAAAAATGAAAGTTGCGACATAAAAAACTGCATAACATATTGACATGGGATTTTTTGGTGCTATAATAAAACCATACAAAACCAAACAAAACCTTACAATCTCAATTATGAAACCCAATGAGCTTTTAGCTCCCTTATATTTTATTTATTTTATGCTATTTGGCCCGGGAAGAAAAATCCCCGGGCTGAAGATAAATTTTCAGGCAGTTGAATACCACGAATATTCCAAGGTCTGATACGGCAAATAACCATGGATACTGTAGAGGTCAGAAAAGAGAAACTAATCATACGTACATTGGCGTGTGGATGCCACGAACATCCATACGCACAAAGTCAATCACTATGGCTGAAAGCACATATTCGCCTGAAAGGCGATGGTTTCAACCGGTATTGATTTTATGACCGTATGAATTAAATATAAGCACCGGTGGCGCCAGGTCTTTTTAGTTTACCCATTTTTTATTTCAGAGGACATAATTTGAAAGTAACTGAAAGTTTCTGGAAAACCAAGGCACGCACCGCACAGGAGGAGGTGAAGAAATATGGTGAAAATCGTATGTATAACATCAATAAAGCTGCACAAGCAAAAGCTTCATGGATACCACGAATATCCATGAAGCAAAGGAAAATCCCGTATCCCGGTGGCACCAGGCTTATTAGATTTACCCACTAAAATTATAGCAACATGACAATTGAATTTCAAGGAAATTGAAATAAATTGTAAGGTAATACGCAAAAACCCGGTTGAAAATTGTTAGTTTTCGTTAAATTTGAAAGGAGAGGACATTATGCCGAGAAAAATAGCTATATATGGAAAAGGTGGAATAGGAAAATCCACGACACAACAGAATACTGCCGCCGCAATGGCGCACTTTTATGATCAGAAGGTATTCATACATGGCTGTGACCCCAAGGCCGATTCCACACGTCTCATACTTGGAGGTATGAATCAGAGGACTTTGATGGATATGCTCCGGGACGAGGGAGAAGAAAAAATCACAACTGAAAAGGTAGTAAAAGAGGGCTTTAAAAATATCAGATGCGTCGAGTCGGGCGGACCGGAGCCGGGAGTTGGCTGCGCCGGCAGGGGAGTTATTACCGCCATTGACCTTATGGAAAAGAACAATGCCTATACCAATGATTTGGATTTTGTGTTTTTTGATGTACTGGGAGACGTTGTTTGCGGCGGCTTTGCAATGCCTATCAGGGATGGAAAGGCCCAAGAGGTTTACATCGTAGCCTCCGGTGAAATGATGGCCATATATGCCGCAAACAATATATGCAAGGGCCTTCTGAAATATGCCAAGCAAAGCGGTGTCCGCCTGGGCGGAGTTATCTGCAACAGCAGAAAGGTTGACAGAGAGGCTGAATTCCTTGAGGAATTTACTGCTGCAATAGGCACCAAGATGATACACTTCGTCCCCAGGGACAATATCGTTCAAAAGGCGGAGTTCAACAAAAAGACGGTAGTAGAGTACGATGACACCTGCAATCAGGCAAAAGAATACGGAGAGCTGGCAAGAAAGATAATTGAGAACAAGGATTTTGTCATACCACAGCCGTTGAAAATGGATGAGCTGGAGGCTATGGTTGTCAAATATGGTATAGCCGACTAAGCCTGTACGCCTTTTGGCAGTAATTACTGCTTTTATGGGCCGAAGCTTTCAGATCTGGCGGAGTGAGATTAATTATAGGAAAAGGAGGTATATATCATGCCGTATCATGAATTTGATTGCAGCAAATGCATTCCCGAAAGAAAGAAACATGCAGTTATAAAGGGGCCGGGTGAAACTCTGGCCGACGCACTTCCCCTGGGATATTTAAATACCATTCCCGGAACCATATCCGAGAGGGGCTGCGCTTACTGCGGGGCCAAGCACGTTATCGGAACGCCCATGAAAGATGTTATCCATATGAGTCACGGCCCGGTGGGCTGTACCTATGACACCTGGCAGACAAAAAGATATATCAGCGACAATGACAACTTTCAGATCAAATATACCTTTGCAACGGATATGAAGGAGAAACACATAGTGTTTGGCGCGGAAAAGATTTTGAAGAAAAATATAATTGAAGCCTTCAACGCTTTCCCCAACATAAAGAGAATGACTATTTACCAGACTTGTGCATCAGCCCTTATAGGTGATGATATGAACGCCATAGCACAGGAGGTTATGGAGGAAATGCCCGAGGTGGATATCTTTGTCTGCAACTCTCCGGGCTTTGGAGGCCCCAGCCAGTCAGGAGGCCATCACAAAATCAATATTGCCTGGATAAATCAGAAGGTGGGGACGGTAGAACCCAAAATCACCAGTGACTACGTTATAAACTATGTGGGAGAATACAATATTCAGGGCGATCAGGTGGTAATGCTGGACTATTTTAAGAGAATGGGAATACAGGTGCTTTCAACCTTTACGGGAAACGGTTCCTATGACGATCTGAGAGCCATGCACAAGGCGGATCTCAATGTACTGGAATGTGCGCGGTCTGCAGAATATATATGCAATGAGCTGAGAGTAAGATACGGCACCCCGAGACTGGATATAGACGGGTTTGGCTTTGAGCCCCTCTCAGCTTCTCTGAGAAAGGTAGGACTGTTTTTTGGAATAGAGGACAGGGCAAAACAGATTATTTCCGAGGAAACAGCAAAATGGAAGCCGCAACTGGATTGGTACAAGGAAAGGCTCAGAGGCAAGAAGGTTTGTCTCTGGCCGGGCGGCTCCAAGCTCTGGCACTGGGCTAATGTCATACATGAAGAAATGGGTGTGGAGGTGGTATCCGTCTACACAAAGTTCGGACATCAGGGAGATATGGAAAAGGGGATCTCAAGATGTGAGGAGGGCGCGCTGGCCATAGACGACCCCAACGAGCTTGAAGGACTTGAGGCAATGGAAATGCTTCAGCCCGATATCATATTCACAGGCAAGAGGCCCGGTGAGGTTGCAAAGAAAATCAGGGTGCCTTATCTCAATGCCCATGCATATCACAACGGTCCCTGGAAGGGTTTCGAAGGCTGGGTAAGGTTTGCCCGGGACATATATAACGGTATATTCTCACCCATTCACCAGCTTTCCCTGCTGGATATAAGCAAGGATGAAATACCTGCTGACAGAGGGTTCATGACCCAGAGGCTTCTCTCGGATGGGGAGCTCAGCGAGGAAGTAAGGAGCTCAACCACATTGAAGGAATACACGGGTAAATATGACATGTTGAAAGAGCTGTCCCGGAAAACCTACACGGAGTTTCCGGCTAAAATCCAATTGTCGGCTGTTTAACGGAGGTGGATACTCATGGAAGATTTAAAGAAGGATAGATTGGGTCTACTTTTGGACTATATCATGAAGAAATGCCTGTGGCAGTTTCATTCCAGGGCATGGGACAGAGAGCGGCAAAATGAAGGGATTCTGACAAAGACCACGCAGCTTTTATGCGAGGAACCCGTAGAAAAGGATACACCCTTTGACAAATGCCTTTGGGTGGACGCCGTAATCCTGGCAGAGGCCTTTAAAAGCAGATATCAATGGCTGAGTGAAATGAATAAGGAAGAGATTAAGGCAATAATGCAGGAGCTCAAGGAAAAGATGGATTATCTGACCATACACGGGTCGCTGAATGAGGAGCTGAAGGATCCGCTCTACTAGGGAAACAGGAGTGAAGGGATTTTTGTGATTATCTTTTGCCGCTATGCGAGGCGGCGGAATGGAGGCTAATATGTCTTGTGTATTTAAAGAGAAGGAAAGAGTAGGAGTAATAAATCCAATATTCACATGCCAGCCCTGTGGAGCACAGTATGCCAGCATAGGCATTAAGGATTGCATAGGAATAGTCCACGGCGGACAGGGCTGTGTAATGTTTGTAAGACTTCTGTTCTCCCAGCACTACAAGGAAAGCTTTGAAATAGCCTCCTCATCGCTGCATGAGGACGGCGCGGTGTTTGGTGCCTTGAACAGGGTGGAGGAAGCGGTTGACGTGCTGCTTATGAGGTATCCTCACGTTAAGGTGGTACCCATTATATCCACCTGTTCCACCGAGGTCATAGGCGACGATATTGATGGAGTGGTCAAGAAATTGAACAGCGGACTTCTCAAGGATAAGTATCCCGGGAGGGAGGTATATCTTATCCCCATACACACTCCCAGCTTCAAGGGCAGTATGATAAGCGGCTATGATGTTGCGGTCAGGGATTTTGTAAGTTATTTTGCAAAAAAAGGAGAACCCAACGGAAAAATCAATCTGATAACAGGCTGGGCAAACCCAGGAGATGTAACCGCACTTAAGCACCTGCTTGAGGAAATGGACATTGCAGCAACGGTGCTTTTTGAAATAGAAACCTTTGACTCCCCGCTTATGCCGGATGGGAATCATGTTTCCCACGGGAGCACCACCATTGAAGACCTGGCAGGTATGGCAAATGCCATGGGAACCATTGCCCTTAACAGGTACGAAGGCGGTCAGGCGGCGGAATACCTGGAAAGTGAATTCGAGGTGCCTGCTGTTATCGGGCCTACACCCATAGGAATAAGAAATACCGATGTATTTCTTAAAAACCTGAGTACAATGACAGGAAAGCCAATACCGCAATCACTTGTGAGAGAACGGGGTATTGCCCTGGATGCCATAACCGACGTTACACACATGTTTCTGGCAGATAAGAGGGTGGCAATATACGGCAGTGCAGACCTGGTAATAGGTCTTGCCCAATTCTGTCTGGATATGGAGATGAAGCCCATGCTTCTGCTCCTGGGAGATGATAACACCACTTATCAGAATGACCCTCGCATAAAGGAACTGCAGGAAAATGTTGATTATGACATGGAGATTGTTACAAATGCAGACCTGTGGGAACTGGAAAACAGAATCAAAAATGAAGGGCTGGAGCTTGATTTGATTTTGGGACATTCAAAAGGGAGATTTACTTCAATAGACCAGAATGTTCCCATGCTGAGGGTGGGATTCCCTGTATATGACAGGGCAGGCCAGTACAGAAACCCCATAGTGGGCTATGCGGGCGCAATGTGGTTGGCAGAGGCAATGGCCAACACGCTGTTTATTGACATGGAGTATAAACGGAACAAGGAATGGGTGCTTAACGTATGGTAGGCAATCAAAGAAGGTGAATCTATGTTTGAGTGTATGGATGAGGATATTGATTTTTCGTCATTCGAAGAGAAGTATAGAGGTGCAAAAACCTATTTTCGCAGGGCGGTGCAGTTTATGGAGGAAGGACAGTGCCACAGTGTTGTCTTCAATGTGGCAGCCGTGGCACTGGAATACTATCTGGTGGCCTTGTGCGAATTGTACGGGGTTCCGCCCCGAAACCATAACTATACCTGTCTGATGGAGGCGGTTCAAGAGGCTGTAGCTGTCCCTGACCAGTTGAACAGGCAGATAAGGGACCTGGATATACTATTTCGGATATGCTCCCTGGAGGATTTTGAGATTTCTGCACCCGAGATTGAGGACCGGGACAGGGTGCTGATACTTTGCCGGGAAGTGGAACTGCTTTTTGACAGGGAGAGGATATCCAGATTGGAAGGCTTTTACCAGGGTGGAAATTGAGAGGCCGGATATCTTGTTCATACTGTGAGAAGTCAATGAGTTTAAAAAACATCAATTTATAAGAACAAATACGGATTGGGGGAATTGATATGTTAATGCTTAGGGCTATAATCAGGCCTGAAAAAGCTTCAGAGGTGCTGGAGAAACTCAGCGGAGCAGGCTATCCCGCTGTTACCAGAATAGATGTTGTCGGAAGAGGCAGGCAAAAGGGTGTCAAGGTGGGGGATGTGTACTATGACGAAATTCCCAAGGAAATGCTTCTCTTCATAATCAATGATGAGGACGAGGAAGCCATGGTGGACATTATTATGAAAACTGCCAAAACAGGAGAGCAGGGGGCCTTCGGAGATGGCAAGATATTTGTAAGTCCGGTGGAAAAGGCGTATACAATAAGTTCAAGCAGCGAGACGCTTTAGATGGGAGGTATTGCTTATGAAGGAAGTTATGGCTATTGTACGTTTAAATATGGTGAATCAAACCAAGAGGGCGCTGCTTGCGGCGGGTTTTCCTTCCATCACCTGCCGGAAGGTACTGGGCAGAGGAAAGAAAAAGGTGAATTTCACCGTTGTCCAGGCTACACCTTTGGAAATCGCCCGTAAAACTCCTGGAATAGCGGAAACGCTGTCAGAAGCCCACAGGCTGGTGCCAAAAAGGTTTATTACCCTGATAGTAAAGGATGACGAGGTTCAAAAAGCAGTTGACGCCATAATGTGGGCAAATAAAACCGGTAACCCCGGAGATGGGAAAATATTTATACTTCCCATAAAGGGTGTATACAGGGTCAGAACCGGTGAAACCGGTGAAGATGCCGTTTAGCCCGGGAGGTAAGCCTATGAGAATTCACTATTTGCAGCACGTGGCATTTGAAGGCCCTGCATATATATCACAATGGTCAGGGAAAAGGGGCACAGTCTGACAGGGACACAACTGTACAACCATGAGGCAGTACCTCCCTTGAACCAGGTTGACCTTCTGCTTATTATGGGTGGACCCATGAATATCTATGAGGAAGAAAAATATCCCTGGCTCAAATATGAGAAAAGGCTTATAAAGGAGGCCATTCAAAAACACAAGGCAGTTTTGGGGATCTGCCTTGGAGCACAGTTGATTACGGAGGTTCTTGGGGGAAGGGTCACCAGGAACCGTGAGAGGGAAATAGGCTGGTTTGATGTGGACTTTAGCAGGGAGGCTAAAAGCTATAAGGTGTTTGAGGGGTTTCCCGAAAGACTTAAGGTTTTTCACTGGCATGGAGACACCTTCAGCAAGCTGGGGGAAGGTGCGGTATCAATTGCCTGCAGCGAGGGCTGCTCAAGCCAGGGGTTTATTTATGGTGACAGGGTAATTGGGTTCCAGTTCCATCTGGAATGCACTGAGGCAGGGATCGCTTCCCTAATGGAGGGCTGTGCCGACGAAATGACGGAGGGCAGTTATGTACAGACAAAGGAGCAAATATATGATAGTATGGATTGTGTGAAGGCCGACAACCATCTGATGGGGGCTTTTCTCCAACAGCTGGAGCTGATTTGCAGTGGAAAGGAATAGGCGATGGAAGAAATCAGATATAAGCAGAGGATTTGCAGGGATCAGGCAAAAATAGAAAAATTTTTGACCGACAGCAGGGTGGGGACGCTTGGAATGTGTGACAAGTCGGGTAAGCCCTATTCCATACCGGTGAACTATGTTTACTGGAAAGGAAGCATATACATACATGGCATGGGCAGCGGTAAAAAGAATGATATTCTCCTGGAAAATCCCCAGGTTTGCTTTAATGTGTTTGAAGAATTGGGAACTGTTGCAGACAACATTCCCAGCAAGTGTGACACAGCGTATTTCAGCGTGGTGATTTTTGGAAGGGCTGAGCTTGTAGAAGACATAGAGGAAAAAACTGAGGCACTTTCACAGTTGATGAACAAGTTTCTTCCCGGCTTTTTTAAGGATAAGCTTTCCAGTCAGTTTGTGGATAAATATCACTCTGCCCAGGATAATATGAAGGTTGCGGTGCATAAAATACTGCCTCGGGAACTTACGGCAAAGGAAAATCCCATGGATGTGGAGCATATGTTCAAAATGGACAGCAGGCAGGAATAAAAAGTGATTCACAGTGAGAAACAACAGTCGGTGAACAATGGCGGGCTGTTGTTTTTTTGCCCAAATAACCGATAAAATGAATATTTGTTGATATTACATGGTTTATTGCTATATAATTTTTTATAAGTTGTATGTACAAGTTATAAAAAGAGGTATATTTTATGGTTCAAAATGATGCTGGTCAAAATAAGTATTCAAAATTAAAGGATTTTATCAAAGAAGAAATCATAATGGGCAGAATAAAGCCCGGAGAGCGTATATCTTCTGAGAATACCCTGGCAGAAAGGCTCTCTCTCAGCAGGCATACTGTCAGGAAGGCTATTTCAATGCTGGTGAATGAAGGCTACCTTTACACAGAGCATGGAAGAGGCACCTTTTGTAAAGATAGGAGCAAAAGCAGGAATAATTCCAAAAACATTGGTGTTATGACCACTTATATTTCAGAGTACATTTTTCCTGGAGTTATCCAGGGGATAGATTTTGTTCTTTCAGAGCGGGGCTACAGCATTATGCTGAAAAATACCGACAACAAGGTTGAAAAGGAAGCGCAGTATTTGCAGGAAATACTTAACAAGGACCTGGAAGGACTCATAATCGAACCTACCAAAAGTTCTGTTTTTACCGAGAATATAGCCTTTTACCGTGCACTGGATGAACACAGCATACCCTACCTGTTTATACACGGGGTGTATCCCATGCTTAGCGACAAGCCTCACATAGTACTTGATGACAAGTACGGGATGTATCTTGCGGTAAAACACCTTGCAAGCCTTGGTCACAAAGAAATCGCCGGGATTTTTAAGGCAGACGATATGCAGGGGATAGAAAGGCATAAAGGCTATGTAAGGGCCCTTGAGGAGAGCAATATATCATATGACCCTGACAGTGTCATATGGTTTCATACTGAGGACAGAAAAATCAAGCCCCAGGCTGCGGTGGAAGCTATGCTCAGAAGCGGCAAAAAGATAGATGCCATAGCCTGTTACAATGACCAGGCTGCTTTTGGAATATATGAAAAGCTCTCAGAGTTGGGGATATCAGTACCCGAGGAAATATCAATAACCGGCTTTGATGACTCCTATTATGCCACCAGCTGCCCGGTAAAGCTGACCTCTGTCAGCCATCCCAAGGAAATGCTTGGGGAGCTGGCTGCACAGACGTTATTGGAAATGATTGAAAAGCCCTATTATGCAAAAAGTGGTGTAAAAAAAGTAATACAACCTGAATTGATAATCAGGGATTCATCTGTTAAAAGAAAATAAGCCCCCTGCCTTCTATTATTCTTTATTATGGTTAAAATATCTGTAATGGCAAAAGCTAACCGCAGATATAATTAATAAAGCTATAAGGGAGGTGCAGTAATTGAAGGAGGATGAGTTTTCGCAGATACTTTCCTGCATGGGAATACTCAGGAGCATGTATGAATATGCAAGATTTATAGATCCTTTAAAATCCAGGATTATTAAAATGGAAGCGCTGGACATTCAGAACGGAAGTGCGCCGGGTTTTGAAAAATCAAACTGCTTTAGCTTCTGGGGGAATGGAAAAACCTGTGAGAATTGCATATCCATGAGGGCATTTGTTGAAAATAAGTCCTTTGTGAAAATACAATGTGCCGGTGACAAGATTTACATGACCACCGCTGTGCCGCTTGATACTAAGGATGGGCGCATAGTGGTGGAATTTTTGAAAGATGCCACGGGCAGTATGAACTTCAGTGACGGTGCGGGTGGTGACAACGGGGAAATATATTCAATAATTGACAGGATGAATGACCTCGCTGTGAGGGATGCTCTTACAGGCGTATACAACAGAAGATACATCAACGAAAAGCTGCCTCTGGAGCTAATGGGCGCAGTTGTATCTCAGAGGCCCTTGTCGGTTATTATGGTAGATGCCGACTATTATAAGAAAGTCAACGATACCTATGGACATCTTACCGGAGATACAGTGCTGGTAACCCTGGCGGAAACACTGCAGGAATGTATAAGGCGGGAAATGGACTGGCTTGCCCGATATGGAGGGGAGGAGTTTTTCATTTGTCTTCCCGGTGCAACTCTCAATATGACGCTGGAAATTGCAGAGAATATGAGAAGCAGGATAGAGAACAAAGTCATAGCCCATGGGAACAGAAAGATTAGTATAACTGCCAGCTTCGGAGTGAGTTGCAGGAAGTATAACCGGGACAGCAAAATCGAGGATGTGATCTCAGCTGCGGATGAAAAGCTGTACCTGGCCAAGAAGAATGGGAGAAACCGTGTGGAGTGGTGAAGCCGGAAGCATATATAGTTATGTTTATTAAGAAATTACAGCTATAAGGAGATATCCATGACGCAAAAAAGGAGAAAAAGTATAGCATTACTGTGCTACCAGATGATATTGATGGCAATGCTGCTTTCATCTACAGGACTTGCTTTGCCGGGGCTCAAGGAAGAAATAGGACTGACCTCGGTGCAGCAGGGAAGTCTGGTAAGCATACAGTACTTTGGTTTTACGATAGCAGTATTGCTGGGAGGGCTTCTGTTTGACAGGTTCGGCAAGCTTGGTATATTGAGCCTGTCATTTGGAATAATAGGTCTTTCGGCTTTTTTATTCGGCTGGGCGGCAAATTATTGGATGGCTGTTACAGGTGTCCTTATGATTGGCGCTTTTGGAAGCATAGCTCAGAATGGGATTACATATCTGTCCACAAATTACGATGTAAGAAGCGTTGAAAAGAATAATGCCTTTGTCCAATTGTTTTTTACAGTAGGAGCGCTGCTCACTCCGGTTATTATGCTCATAATGCTCAAGCTGTTTGACAACTGGCGGTATGCATATCATATCATAGGCATATGCTGTGTTGCTATGGCACTTGCAACCCGTACATACAGGGAAGAGAAGGCTCCGGCGGGTGCTTCCGGGGAGAACAGCCTGAGAGTATACCTGACAGCCTTGAAAAAACCATCCTATCTGATTGCACCCTTTGCCCTGTTCTTTTATGTGGGAGCAGAAATCGGCATATGGGGGTTTGCACCGATTTTTTTTGAAGATCAGGGCTATGGAAGGATTTCAGGAATACTGGCCAGTATACTTATATGGGTTTCGATGTTCGCGGGCAGGATTATTTCGGTCAGACTTTTAAGAAGCTACAATATGATACACATTCTCTTAGCAAACGGCGTTCTTGCAGTCGCTGCTCTGACAGGCGTCATATTCTCAGGCCGGACAGCCGCGATTGTACTAATCGGTATAGCAGGCTTTGCTTTTGCACCGTTTTACCCTTTGCTGGTTACCTGGATGACAACCATAACAGGAGAGAAGAGCAGCGGAGCTCTTGCACTGACCATGGCCTTCGGCTCGTTGGGTGCAGTACTGGCAGGCTGGCTTTCGGGCATGGTGGTGGAAACCTGGGGAGCAGGGTATATTACAGCAATACCGGCTGTTTCTGTGCTGGTGGTTATAATCCTGCTATTTGTCTTCGGAAATAAAAAGGCTGTGTGATTCCATGGGGCATATAGTCATATTCTATAAGAAAAAGTATAAGTAAAATTCTCAGGAGAATAATAATTGGTATTGACTTAATTGGGAAACAAAGGTATATTAATATCAATATATTATTAAACTTATATTAATACTAGGAATTAAAAACAGGAGGTGGCCATATGAGCCGTAAGTTGAGTTTTGATACTTTACAGGTACATGCCGGACAGGAAGTGGATCCTACTACGAGATCAAGGGCAGTTCCCATATACCAGACAACGTCCTATGTTTTTGAAAATGCTGAGAATGCTGCTGATTTATTCGGTTTGAGAGCTGCAGGGAATATTTATACCAGAATAATGAACCCCACAAATGATGTGTTTGAAAAAAGAATAGCAGCACTGGAGGGAGGTTCTGCGGCTCTGGCGGTTGCATCAGGTTCTGCTGCAATAACCTACTCGGTTCTGAACCTTGCGGGAGCAGGGGACAATATCGTAGCTGCCAATACCTTGTACGGCGGCACCTATAATCTCTTTGCGGTTACCCTCCCCAGATACGGAGTAAAAACAACCTTTGTAAACCCCGATGAGGTTAAAAACTTTGAAGAGGCAATAGATGATAATACCAAGGCCATATTCATTGAGTCCATAGGAAATCCAAACGCCAATATAATAGATATTGAAGCTGTGGCAGACATTGCCCACAAAAACGGCATCCCACTCATTGTTGACAATACCTTTGGAACGCCATATCTGGTAAGGCCCATAGAGTTTGGTGCGGATGTGGTTGTTCACTCGGCAACAAAATTTATAGGAGGTCACGGAACTTCCATCGGAGGCGTTATAGTTGACGGAGGAAAGTTTGATTATGCAGCCAGCGGAAGATTCCCCGGCTTTACTCAGCCGGATGAAAGCTATCATGGAGTGGTGTATTCACAGCTTGGGGGAGTTGCCTTTGTTACAAAGACGAGAGTTCAGCTACTCAGGGACACCGGAGCTGCCATCAGCCCGTTTAACTCCTTCATGTTTATACAGGGGCTTGAAACCCTGTCACTGAGAGTTGACAGACATGTAAGCAATTCCAAAAAGATTGCAGAGCATCTGGAAAAGCATCCTCTTGTGGAATGGGTCAACTATCCAAGTCTCAAGAGCAACAAATATTATGAGCTGGCTCAGAAATATGTTCCAAAGGGTGCCGGTTCCATATTTACCTTTGGTATAAAGGGTGGAATTCACGAGGCCAAGAAGTTTATAGACAGTCTTGAAATTTTCTCACTGTTGGCCAATGTAGCTGATGCAAAATCCCTGGTTATTCATCCAGCCACAACTACACATTCCCAGCTTTCTGAAAAGGAGCTTTTGGAATCTGGGGTTACTCCCAATACCATACGCCTTTCTGTAGGAATAGAAGCTGCTGAGGATTTGATTTATGACCTTGACCAGGCCTTGGAGCAGATAAAATAATAAACTGTACAACAATTAAAAAACAGGAGCTGCTGACAAAAAGCAGACAGTTGTAATATTTGCATGTATTCATACGGCTGAGTCCCAGGGGAAATGCGTCCCCGGGCCGTCGGAGATGCAGAGCATTTGTTGCATTTGTTCTCGCTTTTCAGCAGCTCTTTTGGTTATGGAGAGGTTTATGGGAAGGCCGGTCCAGGGCTTTTGAATTAAATGGTTATGTGTTAACAGTTGACATTTTATTTCTTAATTATATAATTTATATCATCAGTAAAAACGACCTTGAAATTTACAGTGGGTAAGTGGCGTGAAGGATACATGTGGCAAGTCAAAGTGGCTTTCACGCCGAGAAAGCCACTTTTGTGCCTTTAATTACTATTTGTGTACGTGCTATGCACGTAGATGGGAGACCATATGCCTATTAGAATATCGGATAATTTACCTGCTGCTGAAATATTAAATAATGAGAATATATTTGTCATGTTTGAGGACCGGGCATATCATCAGGATATACGGCCTCTTAAAATAGTGATTTTAAATCTGATGCCAACTAAAATAACTACTGAAACACAGCTTCTGAGATTGATCGGAAATACCCCACTGCAGATAGAAACGGTATTGCTGTATCCTGCATCCCATGTCTCCAAAAACACTCCCGAGGAGCATCTGATGGAGTTTTACAAAACCTTCGATGAGATACAAAATGAACATTTTGATGGTTTGATAATAACCGGGGCGCCTGTGGAGCAGCTGCCTTACGAGCAGGTGAATTATTGGGAGGAGCTTACCAGAATCATGGATTGGAGCCTGACCAACGTATACTCCACCTTACATATCTGTTGGGGAGCGCAAGCAGGGCTTTATTACCATTACGGCATACCAAAGCATGAGCTGGCGAACAAAATGTTCGGAGTTTTTCCCCACGACAAGAGCAAGGAGCATGTAAAACTTTTAAGAGGTTTTGACGACATTTTTTACGTGCCTCATTCCAGATATACCGAAATACGAAAAGAAGACATTTGTAAGGTTGATGAGCTGGAGATTCTGTCAGAATCCCATGAGGCGGGCGTATATCTTGTAGCATCCAAGGACGGCAGACATATTTTTGCTACCGGCCACAGCGAATATGACCCCATGACACTTAACGCCGAATATGTAAGAGATGTGGAAAAAGGCCTTGATATAGAAGTGCCCAGGAATTATTATCCTGATAATGATCCTTCCAAGCCACCTATAGTCAGGTGGAGGGGGCATGGAAATCTTTTGTTCCTGAACTGGCTGAACTATTATGTATACCAGGAAACTCCTTTTGATTTGACGGAAATCGGCAAGTAATTGTTTGGGTATGCTTTTTGTTACCTATGAGCACCTTGAGGGATATAACAATCCAAATCTTTTTGTCTTGAATGTCCGTATACCAATCCAGGATTGGTATACGGGACACCTGGTAGTGTAGTCATTTCGACGTTGATTGCTGTGCCAGGGGGAGGACCGGTACAGGATGGGGATGGGGTGGCAATCTTTCCCGGTGCTCATAGGGCAGATAGAAATATCTATCTACTTTACATAATATTTAAGACGGTACTCAAATGTTACTATTTTAATTCACTGTTTCCTCTTATTTTTTGAATACTTCTGATAACCGCATCCTTTGAATTTCCCCAGGGAGCATCATTATACCTGTAGTCAAATTTTTTCGTAAACCAGTCAACTTCCTTTTCAACTCTTTCCATATTGGCAAGCTGTATGTCCATAAGATTACGGGTGAATATTGCTGTTTCATTGGCATTGAGATATTTTTTCGTGGCAGAGAGCAGCTGCTTCATATGTTTTAGGCAGAAGCCCTTCTTTGCGTGAAATTTCTCCCTGAATTCCGGCTCCTTAAAGTAAAGGTAGAAGATTACATCAATATATCTGTCCATGGTATGGTCAAGCTTGCGGCAAATAGCACAATTGTTCCCTATATAGTCAAGCTGTGCCACAAGCTCAGCCACAAGCTTTTCCGAATCTGTCTGCTTTGAGGAAAGACGATTGGACAGATTTTTTACAAGGCCTCCGGAGGCATCCTTTTCCAAGGCTGGGACTTTACTTTCATAGAGTTTTTTCATAGCGCTGATTTTTTCCTGGAGAAAGGTATCTATCATCAGAGCCAGGCCAAGACGGTTGACCTGTTTGTTATACATGGCTTCATAGTGCTTTGTGCAGAAGCCCAGCTCATTGGTTTCCTGCCGCTTGTCTGGCTCCATGAGGGCAGGGCCCAGAGCGTAATCGACACTTTCCTCCTCCAGCTTTTTCTCCAGTGCGCAGAGGGGACACTCGCATTCCACTGCAAAGGCATCTGTTACAGGTATTGTGTAAATCTTTTCCTTCATATGCATTCTCCCATGTATTTTTTTAAACAATATATTGACATTTACTATGTTTCACACGATGTATTACAATATTGAATTATACCACTTTAATCATAATTGCGGTACTAGTACAACTTACCCGGCAGAAAAATGGTTTAGCCTGCCATAAAAGGGTAATTACCTATTAGCATTTCAACTTGGCATTTCAACAATAATGGTTTTAAAAGAGGGGAGATTCAGATGGAGTACAGGGGTTATTTGCTGGAGGAAAAGGGCAGCTGCCTGAGTATTAGAAATATCAGGGATTTTAATCTGACACATATATTTGAGTGCGGTCAATGCTTCAGGTGGATAAGGCTTGAGGACGGAAGCTACCGGGGGGTTGTCAGCGGGAAAAGTGTGAGGGTAAGCCAGGAGGGAGATGCGCTGTATATTGAGAATTCCGGCATACAGGATTTTGTTGATATATGGTTTGACTATTTTGACCTGGGCACGGATTATTCCAATATAAAATCCTTGCTGGAAAAGGACCCCATTATGAGGGAGGCAATAGAAACCGGCTATGGAATAAGAATTCTCAGGCAGGATTTCTGGGAGATGCTGATTTCCTTTATAATTTCTGCCAATAACATGATTCCAAGAATAATGAAGACGGTGGAGTCCTTGGCAACGCTGAAAGGACAGTGTATTGACATTCAAGAGGGGCATTATGGCTTTCCACCGGTGGAAGCCCTGGCAGCAGCCACTCTGGAGGAGTTGCAGCAGTGCAAGGCAGGCTTCAGGTGTAAATACATTTTGGGAACCTCCCGCCTTATGCTGGAGGGGAAGGTTACCCCGGAAGCTCTGGAAGGTCTTGATACGGATGGAGCCAGGAAGGCTCTGATGACTATGCCGGGGGTAGGTCCCAAGGTAGCCGACTGCATACTGCTGTTCAGCGGAGTTAAGTTTGATGTTTTTCCTACGGATGTTTGGGTCAAAAGAGTCATGGAGGAGCTTTACTTCAAAAGAGAGGCGGGCCTAAAGGAAATACAGCAGCTTGCAGACAGCAATTTTGGCGGGCTTAAGGGCTATGCCCAGCAGTATCTGTTTTACCATGCAAGGCTTAACAGGATAGGTATGGCTTAAAGATTTAGACGGAACTTTTTACTGTCTGCAGCTATATTATGTAGTATGGCAGCAAGAGTGGCACATAATATAATTTTGAGCAGATGGAGTGGTTTTATGAAGTGCATAGCAATATTGGAAACAGGTAATTATGTATATAAGCTGGAATCCGCTCTTGAGAGAAAGGGATATCAATTCGATGTAATATCGACCCCCTGCAATGTGGCCAAAGGCGGGTGCGGTCTGTGCCTGAAATTCCCAGAGGAGTACCTGCCGGTGGTGAGGAATGAGGCAGCATTGTGTAATATGCCTATTAAGGCCGTATACAGGATTATTCCGGGCTTTGGAAAAAATAAATACCAAAGGATATAGCGAAAAAATTAAATGAGAGATAGATAACAGCAGATAGTGAGAGATAGATTCTCTTAACAATTTTTTAATATATTTTACATTACAGTTAACAGGTGCTATAATAGGGCTATAAAGCGGTAAACAACAGGATTTGAGTTATTGCGGCTTATAAATAAAGTAAATAAATTATCCTGAAATGAGCGAATAAAACCTTTTATTTTGAACCTACATCTGTAATAAGGGAGTCTGCTGTTTGGTATACCATGTCAGGCCTTGGGTAATTCCGACACACGGCATGAACGATGTGCAACGGCGAAGGAAGACTGAAGATGCCACCGGGACACCCACCTAGCTTGGGCTAGGTGTCAAAATACTGGGGACGCCATTTTGGGAGTTAATTTAAAAGCATAGGGGGCAGAAATGCCCCTTCGCTTTGCTCAAAAAACCTGACTCAACCTACTTATTTATGTACTTATTTACATGGAATTTTAAAACTGTTAAAATGTCTATAACTGATGTGAAGTTATTCAGATTTTTATGTAATACAGAGGCTGATATTGACAATATAATTTGGATACTAATGAGAATATAATTATATATGTATTTTAAATGACATAAATAGAAGGAAGGTTATATGGGCAATTTACTAGATGATGCCAGATTAATAGCAAGCCGGGACCCTGCTGCAAAAAGCACCCTTGAGGTAATTCTGCTTTACCCCGGGTTTCACGCTTTGGTTTATCATAAGGCAGCTCATTGGTTTTATAAAAAGAAGAGATTTTTTATAGCCAGGTTCATATCGCAGCTTGCCAGGCTGTTGACGGGCATAGAGATCCATCCCGGGGCAAAAATTGGCAGAGGACTGTTTATTGACCACGGTATGGGTGTTGTAATCGGGGAATCGGCCGAAATCGGAGATAATTGTACAATATACCATGGGGTTACGCTGGGAGGAACCGGCAAGGACAAGGGTTCAAAAAGACACCCCACCGTGGGCAACAATGTTCTCATAGGTGCAGGTGCAAAGGTTCTTGGTCCTTTTAAGATCGGGGACAATTCCACCATCGGCGCCAATACCTTTGTGGCCTTTGAGGTTGAGCCCTATTCAACGGTTGTGGGAGTTAAGGGCAGAACTGTTAAAAAAGGCAACAAGAGAGTGATCAGTCCTTCTGAATCTCTTGACCAGATACATATGCCCGACCCGATCTCGCAGGAAATATGCAGGCTGGAAAGCAGGCTGGCACATGTTGAGCAAAATTGCCGCATAACAGGAGAAGAGAGCCTGTGTGCCAAGAGAAAGGCCGTTGACCGCAAGGTCGTCAAGGATGAAGACGAGGACAAAGAAGGCAATGTTTAAATGTAAATGTTTAAAAGTAAATGATTAAATGATATATATTTAACCGCGTTAAGGCACGGGGATGGAGGTACGGATGAAGGTCTACAATACGCTTTCCAGAAAAAAAGAAGAATTTAAACCGATTAATGATAAAGAGGTAAGAATTTATTCATGTGGTCCCACGGTATACAACTATGCTCATATCGGAAATTTAAGAACCTATGTATTCATGGATATGCTAAGAAGGGTTCTGGAGTATAACGGCTATACCCTGAAGCATGCCATGAACATAACGGATGTAGGGCATTTGGTGTCCGATGAGGACGACGGTGAGGACAAAATGCTCAAGGGTGCCCGTGAGCAGAAAAAAACCCCCTGGGAAATAGCCGAGTACTACACTGGTGTGTTCATGAAGGATATAAGGGCTTTAAATATAGAGGTGCCTGAGATTGTTCCCAAGGCTACCGAGCACATACCTGAAATGCTGGCTTTTGTTAATGGGCTTGTGGATAAGGGCTTTGGCTATGAAACCAGCGACGGCATCTATTTTGACATACAGAAATTCCAGTCCTATGGAAAGCTGTCAAAGGCCAATCTGGAAGAACAGATTGCAGGAGCCAGGGTTGAAGTGAATGAGGAGAAGCGCCATCCGGCAGATTTCGCACTTTGGAAAAAGGCACCCAGGGAGCATATAATGCAGTGGCCCAGCCCATGGGGAATGGGTTATCCCGGCTGGCATATAGAGTGCTCCGCCATGGGCCGCAAATACCTGGGTGATGTTTTTGATATTCACACCGGTGGAGTTGACCACATTCCGGTACACCACGAAAATGAAATTGCGCAGTCCGAAGCGCTTTTGGGGAATCCTGCAGTCAATTACTGGATGCACGGTGAGTTTATGATGGTAAACAACGGAAAGATGTCAAAAAGCCTGGGCAATACCTATACCATTGAGGATCTCAGAAAAAAGGGCTTTGACCCGCTGGCTTTCAGATATATGTGTCTTAATGCACATTACAGGAACAAGCTCAACTTTACCTGGGAGGTAATGCAGTCGGTGCAGGTATCCTATGACAGGTTTGTGGAGGGTGTGCTTGCCCACAAAGACGGAAAGGAAGCTGTGGATGCCGCTGTTATTAATGAATTCCTCAGGGATTTTGAAGAGGCCATAAATGATGACCTGAACGTACCAAAAGCGCTGGGAATTGCATGGAATGCAGTGCGGTACGGCAGGAGGTCCCAGCAGATATATGAATTGCTGAACAAAATGAATAAAATATTCGGATTTGATTTCAGCAAAAAGAGCGCTGATGAAAAAGAGCAGGAAATCAGCCCTGAGGTTCAGAAGCTCATTGAGGAAAGGCAGCAGGCCAGAGCGGAAAAGAACTGGAAGCGCTCTGATGAAATAAGAGATGAGCTCAAGGCAATGGGTATTGTGGTTGAGGACACAGCCTCCGGACCAAAGGTGAAATATTTATAGTAATTGACTTTATGAAGTGAATAAAACTGGTATTAAAACAGGGCAGGCCCAAATCCGCAGAAGGTTGCGGCGTAGGGAGGCCCTGTTTTTTTGCGGATTAATAAGCTCACACAAAAAAATTCACTTTAGTGAACTATAGGAATTGTAATATTACTAAAGCTAATGTATAATATTTCCATATTAGTAATCTTAAGGTCGAAAAATGGTGACTATACACCTGTAAAGCCTATTTATCTGAAGAATGTAGCATTGACCTCAGAGAATTGACTTGAAATTTTTCAATAAGGGGGTAAAACGGTGAATATAGCAGTATGCGATTGTAATCAAAGGGATAGGAACGTACTATCGGAGCAAATAAAAGGCTTTTGCTCCAAGCAGCTTTGTGACTGTCATATTGACGAATACGGAAGTTGTGAGGAGTTGCTGGAGGTTATCTCTCCCGATGCTTTTCATATGGTATTTATTGATTTATATGAAGAGGCGGAAAGAGGGATTGCATGTGCAAAAAGAATACGTAAAATAGATGCCAGTATCACATTGGTATTTTTAACGGAGCTTGAGCCTCATTTCCAGGAGGGATATGAGCTGGGGGTCAGGAGTTATCTTGTCAAGCCTATTGAAGAGAGCAGCGTCAGGTCGTCAATACGGCGGTCAATAAAATCAAACGACTGTCAGAGCCTGGAGGTATTATCCGAAAATACCACTGTGAAGGTACCTGTACAGAGCATACAGTATATTGAGAATTCAAGTGAAGTAACCGTGATACATACGGATGATTTTCTTATTAAAACCAGAGCGGGGCTGGAAGAACTTTTAAGCAGGCTGGACAGCAGAAAATTTATCAGGTGCCATCCAAACTTTCTGGTAAATTCCAACTCGGTCATAAAACTCAATGAAGACAGCTTTATTATAAGAAACGGGCAGGAGATACCAATATCTCTTCCTGACAAGAACAGTATACTGGAAAAGTATTTTTCCTGTGATATATCCCTGCTGCTTAAGTTATGAACAGCAGTCGTGTGTGGCAGCCCACAGGCAGGTTGCATTCGGCAGCATTACAGGGTGTATTGCAGGGAGTGTTAAGGGTCTCATTAAAAATTAATTAATAGGATAACATGCAGTTTGTCTTCCTCATACTATATAGATATGAAACATATAACTGATACGTAGCTGACATATACCAGACATCTGACCGGCATATGTTATACATATATTTAGCATATAGCCGGCAGGTATTTATCAGCTATTTGACAGATATTCAGCAGATATGAAAATGCAGGATAGGGAAGGGTGGATAGCATTGAACAAATTGCAGGAGTTTTTGGCAATAATCAATTCAAAGCTAGGGGCGGGCTACGTCTACGGGGGGCAAAGCGGTCAGCCCCTCACAAAAGAAGCGCTGACAAAGCTGGTAAATACCTTTGGCAGGTCCAGATATTATTATAGTAACTATTCTGCTGAAAAGTGGATAGGTTATCAGTACTTTGACTGTTCCGGACTTATAGTATATACCCTGCGAAGAATGGGTCTCATCCCGGCTGTAGCGGACTATTCCGCCCAGAGCATATACTCTGTCTTATGCAAGCCCGTCAATAGAAATCAGCTGAGGCCCGGCGACCTGTGCTTCAAAAATACCGACAACACGGGTATAGTCCACTGCGGAGTGTACACTGGAGGCGACAGGGTAACCCATGCCCGGGGAACCTTTTACGGGGTTGTCAATACACAGATTTTTGATACCTTCAATAGCTTTGGGCGTCTTAAATATTTCTCCGAGGAGTATAACGATACAAAGATAAGCTTTGAGGAAGCAGTTAAAGCTGTTCCGGCTGCCACCACAATATTTGATTTGCCGGATGAGGCTTCTGCCGCCGTGGGAAGACTGGAGCCGGGGGACACAGCCAACATACAGGCGGTTTTAAGCGGCGGCTGGTATATGGTGCAGCTTAAGGGAAAGTCGGGATACATAAAAATAAAGCCGCTTTCCGACAATGAGGAGCTTATTGGGGCCCTGGAGTTCATCAGCCAAAAGTCAGGCATAGATAAAAATTACTGGTATAAGCAGGCTATGAATATAAAATGGCTGGACGTATGCTTTATTAAGATTTCTCAGGGCTTCGGAGGACCTGGAAAGCAATAATCGGCAACTGACCTTTGTGATGGGCGAGGGGCTGTGGTATACTATATTTCAGAAATCAAGTACATAACTTTGTTTATAAAGCACCCGCTGGTGATTAATTGCCGGCATTTGTTGGTATACAATTCTGTAGTGATGATCTTACTTTAAAAAGCAGCTATACTAAAAAGTCAAAAGCAGGAATAACAATAAGGAACTTAAAAGCAGAAATAACAATAAAGAACTTAAAAGCAGAAACTATAAAATATGTCGGGAGATAAACATATGATAAAGCTTATTTCATGGAATGTAAACGGTCTGAGGGCATGTATGGAAAAGGGTTTTTTGGATTTTTTCAGGCAGGCGGATGCGGATATTTTCTGCATTCAGGAGAGCAAGCTTCAGGAAGGCCAGATAGAGCTGGAGCTTGAAGGCTACCACCAGTATTGGAACTATGCACTTAAAAAAGGCTACTCAGGAACCGCAGTGTTTACCAGGATAAAGCCCATAGCGTCGTCCTGCGGTATAGGTCTGGAAGAGCACGACAATGAAGGGCGTGTCATTACCTTGGAATTTGAGGCCTATTTTCTTGTTAACGTCTATACGCCCAACTCCAAGAGAGAGCTTGAAAGGCTGGATTACAGGATGAAATGGGAGGATGATTTCAGGTCTTATCTGAAGGAGCTGGAAGGGAAAAAGCCTGTAATCCTGTGCGGAGACTTGAATGTTGCCCACAGGGAAATAGATTTGAAGAATCCCAAGACCAACAGAACCAGTGCAGGATTTACCGACCAGGAGCGTGAAAAGTTTTCCCGGCTGCTGGACAATGGCTTTATTGATACCTTCAGGTCCATATATCCAGATAAGGCAGAAGCATATACCTGGTGGTCATACATGTTCAAGGCCAGGGAGAAAAATGCAGGCTGGAGAATTGACTACTTCTGTGTTTCTGAGTGCCTCAAGGACCAGGTTAACGATGCATATATATATTCTGAAACCATGGGCTCGGATCACTGTCCAGTTGGACTTGAGCTTCAGCTTTGATTATTGCCGTGCCGGCTGTGGAATTGCCATGTATTTTCCAGGTTAAATTATTCACAACGTGGATGAGCCTGTTTTTAACATATACACAGATTAGTCCACATTATCCACAGATTACATGTCCACATTATGAATAAATTGTGGAAAAGCAAGGTATTATCATAGATATATGGCGGTTTGGCTTAAAATACCGCCTTTTTCCTGTGGATAATTGCTAAGGCTCAATAAATAAAATTTGTTTTAACTGTTATAACTTTAGTGTATAATAGCAAGGAACAGAATTAGAATTTGAGTTAGAGTTTGGAGACAATATGTTTGAAGATATTATAGGCAAAATGCGGGGAGACTTTGACATAAAGCCCATGGAGGTCATGAATCTTCAGCCCTTGGTGCTGGCATACATAGGTGATGCGGTCTACGAAGCCTATATTCGCACCATGCTTGTTGTAAATAAAAAAACAAATGTGAACATGCTTCATAAAATGTCGGTGAATTATGTTAAGGCCAAAGCCCAGTCCGACATTGTCAGGCGCATAATGGACAAGCTGAACCCGGACGAGCAGGATGTGGTGCGGCGAGGCCGCAACGCAAAGTCCGTTACAGTGCCCAAGCATGCTGAAATAACGGACTATCGTTATTCTACAGGGTTTGAGGCATTGATAGGCTATTTATATCTTATAAATCAAACAGACAGGTTGATGGAAATATTAAGGCTTTCGGTGGAAGAGTAGCAGGGGCTTAGTCAAAAAGTCCTGATAATCAGCACATACAGGCGGTAAGCAGGTACAGCATCAAGCATATATAGCAGCAAGCAGATACAAGTAAATAGAGATAAGCAGTAAGCACATACAAGCAGAAATGTGAACATTCAGCAATACACAGTGAATATACGGTGGACAAACAGTAAATAAATTACCGCTGCGGCGGATACAGTCATAAGACTTGGGAGGAAACATGGCAGGAGATAAAAGACAGGGAAACAGTACTTCTGGAGGAAGAAGAGGCTCTTTTGGAGATAAAAGGCGTACGGGTGCGGATTCTGAAAGAAGGAATCCCTATGATAAACGGGGACAAAGGCCGGAGCAGAACAGGCGAGGAGCCAGAGACGGAAAACCGCAGGCAGGGAATAGAGCACAGGCAGAAAAAGCCCCAGGTGAGTGGGGACAAAAGAGAATTCCCAGAGAGCCCAAGCTGGATACAGAGGTTCAGGAGGAGCAGTTGGGGGATAATGACAAGCTGGAGGGCAGAAATTCCGTTCTGGAGGCTTTAAAGGCCGGCAGGACCATAAATAAGCTGTTTGTAATAAAAGGTGAGCGTGAAGGCTCCATACGCCAGATAGTGGCAATGGCGAGGCAGAAGGGCATAATAGTAACCGAGGTTGAAAAGAGTGCCCTGGACAGTATGTCCACCTCCCGGTCCCATCAGGGGGTAATTGCTTTTGTTGCCGTAAAGGAATATGTGGAGGTTGACGATATTCTGCAGGCAGCTCGTGAAAAGGGGCAGCCTCCTTTTATCATTATTCTGGATGAAATAGCAGACCCCCACAACTTTGGTGCTATTTTAAGAACCGCCAATGCTGTAGGTGCCCATGGCATAATTATTCCAAAGAGAAGAGCTATCGGCCTGACTTCAGCAGTATCAAAGGCCTCAGCGGGAGCTGTGGAATACGTGCCGGTATCAAGAGTTACAAATATTGCTCAGACAATAGAATATTTGAAGAAAAACAATGTGTGGGTGGTAGGTACTGATGCCACCGGTGATAAAGCATTTTACGAGAGCGATCTCAAAGGCCCTATGGCGCTGGTGGTGGGAAGTGAAGGCGAGGGCATTGGCAAGCTCATCCGTGAAAAATGTGACTTTATTGTAAATATACCCATGCAGGGAGAAATAAGTTCCTTGAATGCTTCAGTCGCTGCTGCAATTGTCATGTATGAGATATTGAAGCAGAGGGGACGGGCCTGACAGGGAAAAGATAAGACTATGCGAAAGCAGGCGGGAAGCGGGGGAAAAGCCGGATAAGATTTGCAGGGGCAAGTAAAGCTTGACACAGTAGGGGTAGTCTCATATAATTTAATATGAGTATCTATCTCTATTTTAACATCTTTAACGAGCCGAAAAAGTGGGGGCAACGCATTGAAAATTAACGTAAGGGCTGAGGCCTATCAAACCTATACCGGAATGATAGATGAGGATGTAATACAAGAGGCAAAGGCTGGCAGTGAAAATGCGCTGGAATATCTTATAAACAAATATAAGAGCTTTGTCCGAGCTAAGGCAAGAACATATTTTCTCATTGGTGCCGACCGCGAGGATATCATCCAGGAAGGCATGATCGGTTTGTTTAAGGCAATCAGAGACTATAAAGGGGACAAGCTGTCTTCTTTCAGAGCCTTTGCCGAGCTTTGCATAACCCGACAGATTATTACTGCCATAAAAACCGCTACCAGGCAAAAGCATATACCTTTAAATTCCTATGTATCGCTGAATAAGCCCATTTTTGATGAGGAATCCGACAGAACTCTGATGGATGTCATTAGTGAAGAGAATATCAGCGACCCTGAAGAGCTTTTGATAAACAGGGAGGAATTTCTGGGCATAGAAAATAAGATGGGTGAAATATTGAGCTCCCTGGAATGGGAGGTTTTGACCTCTTATCTGGAAGGCAAGTCCTATCAGGAAATAGCAGAGGATCTGGACAGGCATGTCAAGTCTATAGATAACGCGCTACAGCGAGTAAAACGTAAATTGGAGAAATATCTTGAAGAACAGAGGGCATAATCTTAAAAAACGGGCTAAAATGAGACTAGACGAGGAAACAAAAAACATGCTATAATACCCTAGTCCATTAGCCTGCTACATAAAGTGCGGGTGTAGTTCAATGGTAGAACATCAGCTTCCCAAGCTGATTGCGTGGGTTCGATTCCCATCACCCGCTCCAGATTTAAAACAAGAAGTTGGAAGGACAAATTCCTGACATAAACTGTTCAGGAATCAAACCCGGGAGGGCTCCAACGGCAGACAAAGCAGGCATGATTCCCATCACCTGCCCCAAACAATTTGATACAGGCTCCCATAGCTCAGTTGGCAGAGCGCATCCATGGTAAGGATGAGGTCTCCAGTTCGAATCTGGATGGGAGCTCCAAAAAGAAATACCTCCGACGAAAGTCCGGAGGTATTTCTTTTTGTGCTCCGTTCAAAATTGGGATACAGACCTCAATGCATATTGTGTCGCGCTCTGCCGGCAGAGCCAGCGCAAGGAGCTTACATACCGGTCTTGTAGATTAAACTCAGATCGTTTCACTTTTGATTCTTTGCAACTCAAGAATCCTTACACCTTTCTTCCATGGTCAATCCCAAATTGCCAGCCTGGTGTCATAAAAATATAACAAGACACCCCAGAATTAATCGCGTACACAAAACTACAATAATCAGTATTATTTGACATTTAAATTGTTAAAATGGTAAAATTTAATATGTTTAAGTCTTAGATTTTAATTTTACAATATGTCAGGGATTATTATAGAAGTAAGTCTGGTGAAATCATTTAAAATTAAATAAAGTATCAGGTACAGCGCATATTATACCATGTTTATAGAACTTTAAATCTAATATTTTAGGAGATGTGATGCTAATGGAAATTGCAGAAGTGGTTAAATTTGAAGGGCCTGTTGATTCTCTAATCTGGAAATATCCGGTTGAAGACTTTAACGCAACCTCCCAATTGATTGTAGACGAAACACATGAAGCACTTTTAGTTGTAAATGGTAATGCGGCTGATTTATTTTATCCAGGGAGAAGAACACTGGCATTACCAAATATTCCATTAGCAGATAAACTTATTAATATACCAACCGGTGGCGAGTCTCCTTTCCCATGTAAAGTCTTTTTTATTAATAAAGTACAGCAGATGGATTTGCTTTGGGGAACTCAAGGTCCCATAGCCCTAGAGGATCCGCTTTATCAAATATTTTTACATATAATGCTCCATGGCAGTATTTCATTTCAGATATCCGACTCCAGAAAATTTATGCTAAAAGTGGTCGGTTTCAGAGAGCAGTTCACCGCAGAAGATCTGACAGGTAAATTCAGGGGCATAATATCATCACACGTAAAAGATAGTATCTCAAAAATAATGATCAATGGTATGGTAAGTTATTTTACCATTAATTCAAATCTATTTGAAATTAGTCAGGTAATAAAAGAAAAACTGGATTCAATTTTTGAAGACTATGGAATTGAAATAAAGTTTTTTAATATAGAGACCATCGAAGTTCCAGATAAGGATTACGATGCTGTATCTAAAGCCAAAGAAAGAAGAACGGGTCGTATTATAGAAGGATATACCTGGCAGGAGGAACGGCAGATGATGATTGCTGAGAAATTTGCTGGGAATGAAGGCTCTATGGGGAATGTTGGAGGGGCCGTAGGGGGCTTTATGATGGGTGGAGCCTTTGGCGGAACTATATCCGATATTGCCAGAAGCGCATTAAGCGAGGAGCGTATACCGAAGGATAAGCCTCCTAAGGATGTGACTGGTGCGCCAGCTCCCATTGCTGGTTCTCCTCTTGACTTCAATGTATCAAGTTTCTTTAACGATGCTAAGGCTGTTGATGTAAATAGAGTCGAAGCCCAACAGCCCGTTATTGATCACTCAGAAAAGTATTGTACAAGCTGTGGAGCAAACGTTCCTGATGTTGCCATGTTTTGCTCCAAATGCGGACAAAAATTATCTAAAACTTGTCCGAGCTGTAATACTTCATTAAACGCTGATTCTGCATTTTGTCACAAGTGTGGTACAAAAATAAATTAGGGGATGTGGGGATATGAAAAAAAATAAGAATTTAGCTTTAACAGGTATCATTTGTGCGATACTTTTTATAGTCTATAATATACTGGTATTTACAATCTTTAAAACACATTCAAGTGTATTCTGGGTAAGTTACACATTCATGTGTCTCGCCTTCGTTGCTCAGGTTATCAGTATGCTGCTTTCATTTAAATCATCAAATGTTGAAACTATATTTTTTGGAATACCACTTGTGTCTCTGTCAATTTACTATTTGCTGTCAGAACTATTTGTAAGCGTTGTATTTATGGTATTCCAGGTCGCAGGTATGACAATAGCAACAGTCATACAGGTAATAATACTTGCGGCATTTTCAATTATTGCAATTATCGCCCTGATGGCAAGAGATACAGTTCAGGATATAGGTGCTAATATTCAGGAAAAGGTTTTAACACTTAAATCTATGATGGTGGATGTTGAAATACTATTAAGCCAATGTACCGAGGAAGATTTAAAGACAAGTCTAAAGAAATTAGCTGAGACAATAAGATACTCCGACCCAATGTCCAATGATTCGGTTATCGACGTAGAATTCAGAATTTCTCAAAAGTTATCAGAACTTAGACTTTGCGTTGAAGAAAATCATTTTAATGAAGCTAAAGAAGCTTGTGTTAAACTGGAATTCTTATTTGTAGAAAGAAATAAAAAGCTTGCAATTTCAAAGTAGGGGGCTCAATTAATGGCGGTAAGTTATGTTAACCGCAAGTGCGAATCTTGTGGAAGTCGTAAATTTCAATACAATGAAAAGTCAAAAACATGGACGTGCCTTTATTGTGGAAACACGACAGAAAGAGAAGAAAAATATGATGGATTGTTCACCATAAAAAATGTAGTTCGACAAACCTTGCTGGACATATCTTACAGACGATTGGAAAGTGCAGAAAAGAATTTAATTGAATGTGAAAAGATTGATTCAAAATATATAGGTACTATTATTGCAACTATCTGTTTTCTAATGATTAGGGCAACAGCACCTGGCGAAGCAGGACAACAGGATATAAAAAACATAATTTTAAAAATTAAAAAATATAACGATAACTTGCAACTAGGACACTCAATTATAACCGATGATGAAGAAATGCTCTATGAGTTTTTTGAGGACTCAAACATTTATGCAACATTACTTCTGGTTTTTGTATCTATTAACGATAAGAAAAGAAGTGAAAATATTGAAAAGTACTTAAAAATTTGTGATGTGGATTCAAAAGATACTAACGAAAATCTTTTGAGGTATTCTTTGAAAAATCAACGTTTTAACATTTTTGATAAAGTAATTGAAAACGGTAACATTGATGAAAACTATGCCTTAACGGAGGTATTATCCAGTTACCCTGATAATGATCAAAAATTGATTAATGCAAATTTATTAATGATAAAAGGGGATTCTCAGCAGGAGAAAAAGACCGCTATAGAAAGCTATCTATCAGAGTCCGCTGACAAAGTAGAAACAAAAAGTAAAATATTTATTTCAGCGGTTACAGCTGGAATAAATATTAATACTGAGGCTGTAATAAAATCTATACTGGAAAATTCTGTAGATATAGAAATTGCTAAAAATGTTTTTACTGGTATTTGCTCCTTTAAACTTACTGATGAAGATGTAGAGCGAATAATTTATTTCTGTTTTAACAGTAATAATGTATATATTTCAGTAGCAGGTTTAAACGCATTAAAAGAATCTTCTCAGTATGTAGTACTTGAACAAAAACACGTTGTAGCAATGTATACAAGAGAAGATATAAGTGCTGGAGATAAAGTTACTATATTAATAAAAGCATATGAGTTTAATCTTGAAGTTAAACATAAAGAGGCAATTATAAATAATTACTTGTGTTTTAATCAGGATAAGCTGGAAGACAGGAAGACTATTTTACCATTTTTGCTGGGTTCCGTTAATACAATCCCAACCAATACTTTTGAAAACTATATATTAAGAATAAATATTGACGGACCTTATAAAATTGAAGTAATAAAAAACATTATGAAATTAGATATTAATATAAGTTTCTTTCACGGATTACTCGCAAAGTATATCTTTTGTGCAGTTGATAGTATTGATGTGAGAGAGCAGGTAATTAATATACTAATTGAAAGCGGCGTTAATATTGATCCAAAGTCATTCAGCGAATATGTCTGTACTTCGGAAGATGAGAATTCAGTTAAGATTAAGATTATAAAAATTCTTCAGGGTAAAGGTTGCACCTTCAATGATGATATACTGAACAATTATCTGATAGGTATGAAAAGTATTAACAATTTTAGTTCGGAATTGTTTACACTTCTTATTGATGACGCTCAAATAGTATCAGATGAAGCAGTAAAAAATTATCTTTTATATTGCGTTGACAATAAAGGTATATCAAAGCTTAAGAATATAGAAGTTATATCAAATATGCTCAGTACTCCATTGGGAGCTTCCCTATGCAGTATTAATCATTTGGGAAACACAATAGATTGTAATCTATTGCAGGCATATATTTTATTATCAAATGATTCATTTGATATGGCATATGAAATAGTAAAGAAGATGATTAGCAAAAAGGTAAAAATAAACTCAGAAATCAGGAATAAAACAAAAGGTACTAACGAGAAATTAAAGAAATATGTACTCTCAAACAGAGATAAGTTAAGCTCCGTTACTGATAGGTTATGTGAAGCTTATAAAGTTTATAGCATGCTGTTTTAACTTTTACTTTTCTGACGGGAGAGGTTGTTTCGATGTTAAAATTTGTTAAACTTTAAAATATAACAATATATAAAGGAAAATATAAAGACAGTGCAGAGGCAAGGGGTTGGACAATTGAAGCGCTTTAGGACCAATCAATCAAATATATGAAGTTGGTATTAAATGTTGTACCTGATGAGTATGGTGTATTCTACAATGAACCAAGTAATATTCTGGAATAAATGTACAAAGGAGGGGCGATTCAATATGACCGAAGAAGAGGTTCGAGCTGAGAGGGAAGAAGCTGAGCGACTTATGAGCCAAATAGATAATTTGGTTAGGCAGATTAATCATATTATTGGAGAAAACCGTATTTTGGAGCAGGAGCTGATTTATTTAACAAATCAGATCTATCATCTGATTGATAATGCAAGTTACATGGATAGTCAGGTGACTGAAGAAATGAGTCATCTTTCAGATAGGGTAGGTAAGGCTGACATATGCACAAAAGATGTGTTTGAAGCATTAAAAGAATTAACCGTTCAGTATTTTACCCTTAAGAGTATTTCGACTGCTTCAAAAAATATATCTCAATATACTGATGAATATTATACAAGATTTTCGTATTATAACGAATTACGTAGGATTACATTGGGTTATGTAATTGGCCTTGACTCTCACATTGTCTCAAGCGATGCTATGAGAAAAAAGGTGGAAAAAGCTTACCTTCAGAATACGGAGTATTGGTTGGCTTATTGTATTGCAGCTGTTCAGCTTTGGGCAAGTAATGAAATGGAGGCTGCAGAGAGAGCTGTGGGAAGGAGCTTATCAACAAATTATTTTAACTCATGTTTGTTTTACCTGCTAATCAACTTAAGATTTAATCGTGTTGAAACGGCAAAAAAATGGTATGTAAACTACCTGGACAGGGCAGATATGAATAATCTGGGAGATGAGTGGCAATATCTCCTGCAAGCATATCTAAGCGGAGCATTTGGCGCAGACAAAGCCTTCGAAGGAACTATAGCTAAATGCTTTGTGAATATGATATCTCAGATAGAGGTAACCACAGTTGATTACGGCAAGATGTTTGCTACGCGAGCCAGTGAGTTTGCAACTACATTTATACATAGTACCGGGCTTGAGTTTGCTGCCTTAAAAAAGACCTGCTCAAAATACGAAGAATTAAAGCAATTACTTTCAGAGGCTGAAAAAAATACTATTATTGCCAAGTACTATAATGATATTGCTGAAAAGGAAGTAAAAGACGGATATGATTTACCTCAGAGGATTGAGAATGTTCTCTATTCCTTAATTAGTAACTATGATGCAGATGAACTGAGTGTGGTCAAAAGGATAAAATACAATGAGGCAATAGTGGCTGCAAAAGGCGATGTGGCTGCGGCTCAGGTAAACTATAATTTGCAGTTTAGTGATGAGAACAGCAGTAAAAATATTGCCGATTTGCTTTTGCATTGGGCATTTTCAGAAGAATCTTTACAAATTGATATAAGGGTTAAACGTTTTTCCATAAACATGATGAAAGATTGGATTATTAAAGGCTTCGAGTCATATGCAGAAGGTTATCGAAAAAAAGAGAGAGAAAAGTATGACATAACAATAGATGACTGTAAAATCAACTGTTCAGAGGAGGATTTTGAGCCATCTAAAGTTTTACTAGAAAAATATTATGATAATAACAAACTTAAAAATACGTTTAAAGACAAATTTGTCGCCATATACACAATTGCCTGTTTTGCATCTTTATTAACATTGCTTATTAATGTTTTTTTCTTCAATCCGGTTATATTAGTACTGGGAATTCTATTGGGACTTGCAGGGAGCTTCCTGTTGTGGAGACGGATTGTGGATGTTGGCAAGCAATTAAAGGAACGAAAGCGTTTAGGAGTAAATTTGCTTAAAAAAGCACTTGAGGAATTGGATAAATGGAGAACAGTTTATAAAGCTGAAGATGAAAAGAATATTAATTTGAAAGATGCATTGGAAAGTTTTTAACTATAAGTTAACATTTGAATGGAGGGAATATTTTATGTCTAATGCCACACAAGCAATTAATAGCCTTGATCAGACTATTAGTTCTTTTAAGTCAAGAGTTGATGTTAAAGTAAATAATGTCCATTCTTCGACTCAAAACATTCAAGCAACAACAGATAAAATTTATGACAATATCAACAGATTCAAAACGGATATGTTGCATGGCGAAGAAAAGCAAATCGCTCATGAAAATATTCTAAGAATAGATCAGATTATTAAAGAACAATTCAGCAATCATGTTACTATCAGACGAACTGTAATGGGGGTTGTTAGGGATTTTGACATTAACCTGGTACGTAACAGTACAATTCAGGAATTATCCGAAGAATTATGGATAACAAGCTCAAGATATTGGCTTTCATACGCCTTAATAGCCATAACAGCATGGGTTAATGATTATTCGGATGTTGCTATAAATGCATTGGCGGAATGTGGAAGAAGAGACAAAATTAAAACAACTTTGTTCTTTTGCCTTATGAATCTGAGGTTTAACAGAGTTGAAATTGCAAAAAAGTGGTTCTTTGAATATTTGAGGACACTTGATCCAACAATATTGCAGCAAGAGACTGCTATACTCCTTCAGTCATATTTAAATGGTATTTTTGGAAAAGACAAAGAGTTGGAGCATGAAGTAATAAAATTAATTGATGAGTGGATTAGTATTATTAACGAAAATGCTGAGATATCACAAGAGTTAATAGGTGAATATGAAAGATTCATCCAAAATACAAATGTACACGCAAAGTTTGAGTATCAGTCATTATTACAGTTTTGTACAAATTATAAGGAAATGGAAAATTCCTATGCCAACGTTTCAAAGTATGAAAGATTGATTAATTTTGTAAAGTCACTGGATGTAGAGGAACAACAACATACTGACGCTAATTATAAATCAAGAATAGATGCAATTTTGACAAATTTGATCTCTAACTATGATGCTGAAGAATTGGAATTGAAAAACCAGCAGGAGTATTATCGGTTTATTGTTGAAAATAACGGGGTTATTGAAAAGGCAGAAGAACAATTTGAAGCAGTACAGCAACTTCAAAACAGTAACTTTAATATTGGCAAACAGATGCTTAAATGGGCTATATATGATGAAGGACAGACGGATATACAAGTTAGGAAATTCGGATTACAGAATACAAAAAGCTGGTTCAAGAGTGCTGTTTCAGACTGGGCCGCAAGAATGAAGGAAGCATATCCAACGGAGTATACCCTGAGTATAGATATTTGGAAGGGATCAAGCAACGGCCTGGATCAGGCTGAAATGACCGAAAGTTTAAGAAATCATTACGACAATAATCGGTTCCAATTAAAATATGTTAATCAATGGAATATTGCTGCTATGATAGTATTATTTGCATCTATAGGATTTGCATTTTTAACAATTTTTTCACTTATATTTACTGCTTTAGCCTTTGGTTTTATCGTTTACAGAGTATTAAGTGCTGGTAAGGAATATACAAAAAGACTTAATACGTCTCTTGAAAACCTAAACCTGTGTATGTCAGAAATTGCAGATTTCAGGCACTACTACGAAGAAAACTGTGTAAAGAAAGATGATTTGCTAAGCATTGTTGAATTTCTTTAATGTACAAATTTTTATGTTTATATCTTAATTCTAGTAATGTAAAGGGGAGTTTATCATGAGTAATGAAAAGAAAAATGACCAGGAATTTGAAGAAATGATGGAACAAAGAATACGCGACAATTTCGCTGCGCCACATAAAGAAAAAGTGGATTTTTCAGATGAGAGGCTTAAGGAAATGAACAAAAAGTTACCGTCCTGGAGCCTTGAACCACCTTTTACTTTCCTCAAATAAGGAGTGAAGCACTTTGGCTATAAAATTAAGTTCTCCTCCTCAAACATATCAGGAATGGATGGATTGCTTCGTGCAAATGAAGCAATTCAACATCAGCGATGAACATATTGATCTGATATGCAAGGGTACACTGCAAGGCAATGAACAGACTTCACTTCGTTTTCAAATACATATTGTAAACTTACTGAATGATATGCTTGATGCAAGAACTAGAAAATTTATAAAACAAATGAATGTGCTGCTGGAGAATAATGAACTATTTGATTTGGTGGAGTTGTTCAGAAAGTTTCGTAAGGAAATTAAACATTGTTTGTTTTTTAGTAGAATTGATTGGTTACCAGGTACATTCCGGCAGGAACTATTTCAGTCTGCAGAGAAACAGACACGAATTTTTTTGAAAAAAATAACCGACCATCTTGAGTATCAAGCATTTGAAACAAGTAACCTTGAAATGGAAGATGTGCTATATCAGATAAAAAGAATTAAATTTTTTGAATAATAATTAATGGCAGGAGGTGCCATGAGTAATTATAAAGATACAAAATCGGAAGTGTACAATTACATATGTGCTCGCACCCCGTTAATTATAATTGATTCTTCTGAACGTGAGCGAGTAGAACGCCTGCTAACTGAAATGGCAGATGAGAAGACAGTTGAATTGTATTATTATACTGATGCAAAGCAAGTACACAATCTGTCTAAACAAACTGAACAATTAGATGTGGAAAGTGATCCGCTGGCTTATATTGCAAATACTTTTAAAAAGAAGAGGAGCTCTACGTTTGCATTCGGAGATGCAAAAAGATTAGGGGACGATAATTCATATACAAGAGAACTATTAAACATTCTCTACCTGGCTAAAGAAACCAATTGCACGCTTATTCTGATTACAGCTGATCAAGTATGGTCACGGCTGGCTCAATTCGGGATGCTTACTTCACTAAATTATCCTGATGTTGAAGAGCTTATAGAGCAAATCAACAAATTCATAAATATGTATAAAAGCAGATTTGCTATTGACTGGGGAGCGGGGGATGTCCGTAAAGCTGCTACTTTATTAAAAGGCTTTACAGAAATTCAGATCGAAAATATTTTGGCTACAACACTTATTACAAATAAGGGGTTCTTTAAGTCAAATATTTATGAATTGACTTGTCAGAAGAGCAGGCTATATGCCCCGGTTTCAAGCATCCAAATGGTACAAGTAGACCAATCCTTGGAAGTATCAGGGCTTGAGGTACTAAAACAATGGCTTTATGAAAAGAAAAGTATTTTCTTTGCTTCGGAAGAGGAGTTAAATTATAGAGATTTAAAAACGCCTAAAGGGATTCTGCTGTCAGGTGTTCCTGGTTGTGGAAAATCCTTTTCTGCAAAAATGATCGCCAAGGAGTGGGAACTTCCGCTATTCAGGTTTGATATAGGAACTGTTTATGATAAATGGGTTGGTGAAAGTGAAAAGAAGATGAAAGAGGCGTTACAATTCATTGACAATGTTTCGCCTTGCATCTTATGGATTGATGAAATTGAAAAAGCACTCTCTATTTCCGATTCCGGTAATGATACAGGGAAGAGGGTGCTGGGACAGTTCTTATTTTGGTTGCAGGAGTCATGCAGCAGAGTTTTTCTTGTTGCTACAGCCAATGATATATCATTGCTACCTACCGAGCTTTTTAGGAAAGGCAGATTTTCAGAGGTGTTTTTTATAGACCTCCCAAATGAGGAAGAAAGACGTTTGGTGATTTTACAATACATTGGAAAATCCCTACACTATCATATTGATAATGAAATATTACACGAGCTGATAAAAATGTCTGAGGGTTTTTCTTATTCTGATATTGAATATGCAATAAAGGAAGTAGCGCACTTGGCAATAATAAAGGGGAATCAGATAATAACGAGTAATCTGATTAAAGAAAAATTCATGTCCGTCATGCCAATTAAGAAGAGTAATCCGGAAATTGTTGAAAAAATTCAGAAGTGGGGTCATGAGAGAGCCATCCTAGCATCAAATAACTTGGGAGGGATAAGTAATGGGTAATTATGATTTGAAAAGTCGTGTTAGCGAGCTGGAAAGAGAATTAAGTCATCAGCAAAGAATAAATAATGAACTCAGACATGAAATTTCTATTGTTGCAAATGGAGTGTCAAGAGCTGATCAACAATTGAGGGATTATAACAATTATATTCAGAATACTTTAGAAAACTGCGATGGTATGATGGTTTCATCACATGATAAAGTGATAGCAGCATATGAAATGCAGGGAGAAATAGAAAAATTATATGCTAGATTTAAAAATTTGGAATTAGCAAATAAGAAAATAAGAGCTTGTAATAACAAGAAATATTATGAATTCGGAAATTATAGAACGGTAAGGAAAATAGTTCAGGGAATGATGGACAACCTTGATGTCAAAATGGTAAGCGATAATACTATAATCAAATCAATTGAGATTCAGCATCTCCAAGTACCGGATTATTGGCTTACATATGTATTGATTAGTATAATGGCCTGGAAGAATGATGATAAGGAACTCTCAGACAGGTCGATGGAAAGAGCTCTCAGATTAGAGAAAAAAAACACTTGTATTTTTTATATGGTTTTTAATCTGAGAATAATGCGCGACGCGGCGGCATTAAAATGGTTCACCTTGTATCAGGAGTGTGATCTAAAAGGAAGTGATCAGCGTACATTCTTAATGCTATTTTCTTTAGTTAGCAAAACCATAGCGGAAAATGTTAATGATGATACAAAAAGCCGAATCAACATATATATTAATAAGGTTGTAACAGATAATTTAAAGTCACAGGGTTATGGTGAAGAAGATATTACTGAGCAGATATGTAAATATTTTAGTAAAATGCAACCCAGTGACACTGTTGATTATCCTGCTTTAAGAAAGTTCTGCTCAGAGTTTAATTTTATGGCAGATATTTTGCTTAATGCAAAGACTAATATAAATATTTTGCAATTTATTATTACTACAATTAATGTATCTCCAGAACAGAAAAATGAGTACCTGAAGGGATATATAGATGAGTTGATTTCAGCGCCAAACCAGGTAGAGGAAGATGTCTACGAAGAGATTAAGTATAACGAATTGATAATTGAATTCCAAGGTGACATTGAGAGTGCCAAGCAAAAGTACCAGCAGGAACAAAAAAGAGCTAAGGACGACTTGAATCTTATATCTGAAATGGTTAATTGGATATATATTAAAGATTCGAAGAATATTAATGGGCAAATTAGGCTAAACATGTTTACAATAACTAAAGACTTGCAAGAGAAAGCTGTAACTCGTTTTGTTGACGAATATCGTAGAAAAATAAAGACAACTTATGAAATCCGTATGAATGAATATTCAACTGTTGCAGATTTTAAAGATGAGACCAAAGAATTGAATAAAATAACCAACTTTTTTACCGAAAGAAAGAATGGGTTAATTGCCGAAATAAAAAACTTGGCAACTTACGTGGCCTTGGGAGCGAGTGCTTTAGCTACCGTTGGTGCCTTCTTTGCCGGATACTGGTTATTGGCTGTTACACTTATCGGTGCTGGCTTTGGAGTTGGGAAATATATTATCAACAAAGCAAAAAGAAAGCAACTTGAGTTTGAATGTCAGGATAACATCAGAAATACTAAAGATATACTTGAGAAAATGTTTTCGGAGTATTCAGACTATGAGAAAAACTTCACCGAATATGACGGAATGTACGACAGAATAAAAAGTGAGTTTTCTAAGCTTTAATAAATGACAGGCAAGTATTATTTTTGTTGTTTGTAACGATAGCACATAAGGTCACGCAGTTGGCGGATATCTGCAGGGAGCATAAAGCTGCTCTGCAACATAGGGATTCCCACGAGGGAAGCGAAAGGAACGGATAGAACTATGAAGAAAATTTTAGCCCTGATTGTATTGCTATTAATTTTACTATTTGTAACTAACCCTAATCAGTCCGATTATAGTTCTTGGGTTAATAACAATTTTGGGGATAAGTTCAATTACAGTACTAAAGATTCAGTAGGTAAACTGATAACATCTATATCAGAAAAAGTAATAAACATGAATACGAAAAGACAAAATTTTTATTTATTTTCAATTTATGAAACAAAATTGGGGGAAGTTGAAATTTCCAGAACTCTGGGAATATGCAAGTTTTTTATAAAAATATAGTAGAAAATAAGTTGTAATGATAACAAGGAAAATCATTATTGATTAAGTGTTTAATGTTCTAGTTTTGTGTATCTCTACAATGAAGTCTGAACGTGGTTGATTAGGAAATATAGTAGTCTATAATTACTCAGTACCGTCAAGAGTTTTGCGCAAAATTGATTGAATATTACGGTGCGGCGGAAGTACCGTTGTCTATAATTATGATAATGTTAATAATTACCTGACTGTTAAAAACGAAAACAATAAACAGTTAAGATATGAATTTGACGGTTTTGGAAATCTTCTTAATAAGGTTGATGTAGAATCAGGAAAGTCCCTGGAATCCTACAAGTACAATAGTGACTTTAAATTGGATACACAATGGAATAGTCAGGGTCTGGACTCAAGTAATAGTACAAAGTATAGCTATTACAGAGATGGCAGGATCAAATCAAAAACAGTATATGATAAGGGCGGTAACAGAATAAATGAAGAAAATTATAGCTACGTGGATTCCTATGACTTAAATGGCGATGGCATTTCTGATTGCAGTAAAACAACAAAAACTATAATTGGTGACAATGTTTCTCCAACAATTACATCATGTATTTATACAGATAAAAACGGAAGGGTAATAAGAGAAAGTACAATTAATAATGGGAAAGAATTGTATAGAACATACCAATATGATTATTTAGGCAACAAAACTCAGGAAAAGTCCGCCAGGGCAAATGATGAAAAATTTAGTGAACAATATACAGTTAAGTACAACCAGGATTTTTACGGGAATGTGACAGAAGTTACCGATATTTTGGGACATAAAACTACAATGGAGTATGATGCCTTAGGAAGGTTAGTTAAGAAAAAAGATAATAAGGCCAATAGCCAAAATCTATCCTATTCAACAGAGTATGTGTACGATAATCAGGATAAATTAGTGGTAGAAAAAATACCATTTGAGAAGGATGAGTCTGGTAATATTTATTATTCAATAAAAAGCATTTTTACGATTCCAATAATAATGTTATAAGTGAAAAAAGTACAAATAACAAGCCTGGGGAAGCAACTAAGTATAGCAGGACAGACTATGAGTATAATTCCCGCAACCAACTGACCAAGGTAACTAATTACAATAATAATTCACCTGAAAATTATACCCAGTATTACTATGATTTGGTTGGAAATAAACGCAGGATGTATACCGGCTTATCCAGTCCGTTAGTTATTAATGGGCTTGACAATGTTGCCGTAGGGAGTGATACCTATTTCTCCACAACAAAATATGAATATAATAGTTTAAATATGCTTGTTAATATGATAGATCCTTCAAATCAAGTTGAAACATATGACTATGATTTAAATGGCAATCAGGTGAAAAAAACTGATAGAAATGGCAACGTCATCTCCACAAAATATGACGGCCTGGGCAGAGCATTAAGTATTACAGCCGTAACACCAGATAATAACGGTGACATATACATAAGCAATACTTATACCTTGACGGGTAATAAAGCCTCTGCAAGTAATGGGGCGAATACTACATACTACTATTATGATAATCTTGGAAGGCTTGTTACAGAGGCTGCTGTAAATGTAGTAAAAGCTTATTCTTATGATGCAGATAATAATAGAAAAAGCTTTACCTTATCAGTCAATGGAATAGCTAAGTTAAATACCAGCTATGTGTATGACAAGATGAACAGGCTGGAAAGCGTGCTTGAAAACGGCATAGAACAGGCGAGATATACCTATGATGAAAACAATAGCAGAGGTACGCTTTTATACTCAAATGGCAATCTTTCTGAATATCAATATAATTTGGCAAATCAGATTAAAACGTTAACTAATAAGAAGGATAGTACAATATTAACTCAATATAAGTATACCTATTATTTAAATGGTTCACAGAGCTCAAAAACAGATAATACCGGTAAAGTTACAAATTACACGTATGATGATTTATCAAGACTAACCAAGGAATTGACCACTAGTGATGCTGCAATTTGTTACACCTATGATGACTATAATAATAGAGCTGCTATGGCATATGGTGATGCTAATACCACTTATACTTACCAAAATAACAGACTTATGTCTGAAACAAAAACAAGCAATGATACACAGGAGATAAGCTACTATCAATATGACTCAAATGGTAATCAAATAAGTAAAGTAAAAGAAACTTTAAAAGATGGAAGCTCTCTGACGAATGCAGCGATTAGTATGGGTGTTCTAGGAAGCAATAATTCGCAAGGCGGCAGCCAGGATGATGCAAATAGTGCTGAAATTAACAGCTATAATGCACTGAATCAGCTTACAAACACAATATCAGATAATATGGAAGCGGACTATTTCTATAATTCTGATGGATTACGAATAAGTAAAAAAGTAAATGGAAATACAACTAATCATGTTTGGGACGGTGACCAGATGGTGCTGGAAACCGACGGCGCAGGAAACGTAACAAATAAGTACATACGGGGAATAAATCTCATATACTCCGAGGACTCAGGTGCAAATAGAAGATATTTCCTGTATAATGGTCATGGAGACACAGTGCAGCTTACCAGCACAACCGGAAGCAGCATAAAAACATATGATTATGATGCCTTTGGGAATGAAAAGGACCCTGACCTCAACGATACCAATATGTTCAGGTACTGCGGTGAGTATTTCGATAAGGAAACCGGGACTATTTATCTGAGGGCTAGGTACTATGACCCTGAGATTGGTAGGTTTATTACTGAGGATAGTGTTTGGAGCAGAAAAGTTAATTTATTTAATGTTGAAGAAAAAATAGATTATAGCTCTATGCTTGTAGGAGGAGTATATAGAGGCGAAAAAGATGACAAGTATATAATTGATGACCCATTAAGTTTGAATTTGTATACATATTGTGAAAATGACCCAATTAACATGATTGACCCTACGGGCAATAGCGGTGAATTTGCAGCATGGTCTGGTAGTATGTGGTGGTTATGTGGAGTAGATGGGCCATTGCCTGTTGGTGATATTGTTTATGGTGCAGGTGCTGCTGGAACAGCAATATATGAATATGGGCCGGCTGTTGCCAACTGGGTAGGTACATATGGACCTGCTGCAGTGGACACAGTCAGTAATGGTTGGAGCTGGTTGAAAAATAAGGCTAGCAATATTTTTAAAGCTAAGGATTCTAGTAAAAATGAACAGCATGGTGATGGTGGTAGAGCGTTAGAAAAAGCGAACAAACAAATAAAGGAATTAGAAAAGAAGCTTGCTAATGCGAAATCAAAAAGTGAAAAAAAAGAAATAAGAAAAAAAATTCAAAGAATAAGAGAAGACGCCCAAAAAAAGAAAAATGGAGAAAATCATTCACAGGGAAATAAAAAATAAAATTGACTAAATTTAACTAAAATAGTTACTTGAAATAATTATTGTTGAGAGGAGTATTTAAGTTATGGAGATTAAAATCGGAGTTGGGCTTGAAGACATTCGTTTTGGAATGTACCAAGATGAAGTAAAAGGGATTTGGGGAGAGCCTAATAGAATCAATACAGAAGAAAAAGAGCAAGGTATAGTTTATTATTTTAATTCCAAAATGGTTAAATTAAAATTTGATTTAGATGAAAACGAAAAACTATATTCTATAGAAGTTCATAACCCTAAAGTAAAGATGTTTGATAAACATATATTTTTAAAAACAAAAAAAGAAATAGAAAATTATTTGATAAATAATGGGTATTCAGACTTTGAATATGATTTATATGATACGTTTGAGACATTATTTTGCAGAGAGATATGGACTACATTTGAATTTGTATTTGAGCGGTTAAGAAGTGTAGAGTTTAGTCCTTTATTTAAAAATGATGATGATATAATTTGGCCTCTAGATAGTTAGTTTTTAATATGTTGATGCCTTGATAGAGTCTACACACTCTGTGGTTGTCTCACTCTTGTAACAACCTATGTGTCAAACGATGGTAGTAATAGATCCACATCTATAGTAACAGAAAATGATGATATGTGGGGCCGAATTCAATAGTTGGAATATATGATTATATTTTGGTAAGGTTGTAAAATCATGAAAAAAATAATGTGCCCGGTATGTAATTCATCAATACCTAAATTGTGGTTAATTTTTGCATCTAATGGTAGAGTATACCGGTGCGATAATTGTAATACTAAGCTACGGAAAAAATGTTATAGTTTTCTTTGCGCTCTTTTGCTTCTTATTATTGCATTTTTTATTAAAGTAGGGATTGATTATTATGGCATTTTTAATGGATTAGGGGAAAAAGTGATTTCGATAGTAACGTTTTTTAGTGCATCAGCTATAATTATTCTTATTAACTATCACATGACTAAGCTGGTGGCTTTATCTTAACTGTTTCTGCCCGAGCTAAATGTCCTGAAATTGCTCAAGTTACAAGACAGTTTACAGTTATGCTAATATCTTTCCTATGAGAATTAGGAGAATATGGAAAGGCTTTGAGTTTTTACGTAAAAGGTTTCCGCATTTAACGTAAGCGGTAAACCATAAGACAGGGATAAAACAAGCTGCCAATATTAGCGGATGAATTACTGATGCAAAAACATGTACATTTGATTAAAAACTTAAGTATGCTTAAAAATGGATAGCTTTATTTTTATCCCCAGAAGGTGGTATAATAAGTAAAAAACAGGTGATAAGCTATAGGTGATGATTATGGGACATTTAGAGGTTGTTGCAGCAATAATAATAAACAATGATGAAATATTGTGTATGCAGCGTAATAAAGCTAAATATGATTATGTGTCCTTCAAATATGAATTCCCAGGTGGGAAGCTAGAACCCGGGGAAAGCAGAGAACAAGCCTTAATACGGGAGTTATCCGAGGAGATGGATTTGGACCTGGTAGTTACTCCAAAGGATTTCTTCATGACTGTAGAGCATACATATCCCGATTTTTCCATCACCATGCACAGCTTTGTCTGTAAAGTGGAAAGCAAAACTTTCACACGAAGGGAACACATTTCACATATATGGCTTAAATCCAAGGAGCTTGAAACCATAGATTGGGCTGCGGCTGATTTGCCCATAGTTAAGAGGCTCAAGGAGGTTATGCCTTGAGTATCCAAAAGAATCTGGCAAGGAGCTTGCATAACGGCCTTTTTGATTATAATAAAATCTCTCTGGAGGAATACCGCCCCTCCCTGCTTATAAATAACTACAAATCAGGTCAAAAGGTTTTAACCAGTATCTTAAATGAGCTGAATAAATGCGAGGAGTTTTTCTTTTCAACGGCCTTTATAACCAACAGCGGGGTTGCGTCTCTTATTAATGTACTAAAGGAACTTGAGGAGAAGGGGGTTAAAGGCAAGATAATTGCGTCACAGTATCAAAACTTCACAGAGCCCTCGGCGTTAAAGCGTCTAATAAGTCTAAAGAATATTGAAGTAAAAATAGTAGTTGAAAATAACCACCATACAAAAGGCTATATATTCAGGAGAGATGATGTATTCACTATAATTGTGGGCAGCAGCAATTTAACACAAGATGCACTGAGCTATAATAAGGAATGGAATCTAAAGGTTACTTCCATGAGCGAAGGCTCTCTTTTGCAGCAGACCATGAGGGAATTTAGCTACACCTTTGACAATGCTGTGACTGTTACTGATGAATGGATAGATGGATATCAAAAGATATATGGGACACGTACTTATGAATATAATACAGATACATATGCCCGTAAAAATACAGAAAATCGCATTGCAGGCACAAACGCAGGATATTTCGTAGATAAACAGGAAAATACAGAACCTTCCATGCTGCATAAAATATCCCCCAATAAAATGCAGGTAGAGGCTATAACCTGTATTAATAATCTCAGAGAAACAGGAAAAGACAAGGCCCTAATTATTTCTGCAACCGGTACAGGAAAAACATATTTGTCTGCCTTTGATGCCAGGATATTTAAGCCTGCAAAGCTGTTATTTGTGGTGCACAGGGAAAATATCGCAAAAAAGGCGCTGGAAAGCTATGGGAAGATATTTGGGAATAGTGTTTCCATGGGTCTATTAAGCGGCAATTCAAAGGACTTTGAAGCGGATTTTATATTCTGTACAATACAAACCCTATCAAAAGATGATATTATGAAAAAATTTGCACAGGAGCATTTTGATTACATTATCATTGATGAAGCTCATCGTTCCGGTGCCAATTCCTATCAAAACATAACAGGCTATTTTAAGCCGAAATTCCTATTGGGTATGACTGCTACACCGGAAAGAATGGATGGTTATGATATATTTAAGGCCTTTGATCACAATATAGCCTATGAAATCAGGCTAAATAAGGCTTTGGAAGAAAATATGCTCTGTACGTTTCATTACTACGGCATAAGTGATATTAAGCTTGATGGACAGGTGATTAATGAAACTGCAGACTTCAGCTTGTTAACTTCTGCCGAGCGGGTTGAACACATTATTGAAAAATCAGAGTTTTACGGGTGTGACAGGGGAAGAGTCAAAGGGCTTGTTTTTTGCAGCAGGGTTGAAGAGGCAAAAGAACTGTCAAAGCAATTTAATCAGCGCGGGTTTAGGACCAGCGCACTTGATGGAAGCAGCAGTGAAGAACAAAGGGAGAATGCCATAGAGCTGTTGGAGGAAGAGAATGATCAGAAGCAACAACTGGACTATATTTTTACGGTTGACATATTTAACGAGGGAGTTGATATCCCTTCCGTTAATCAAATAATCATGCTGAGGCCAACTCAGTCGGCAATTGTGTTTGTACAGCAGTTGGGACGTGGGCTCAGGCAAAGCAAGAATAAAGAGTATCTGGTGGTTATTGATTTTATAGGGAATTATTCAAATAACTATTTGATACCTGTAGCCTTGTATGGAGATAACTCTTACAACAGGGATAACCTGAGAAAATTAATAACCGGTGGCAGCAGTTTTATCCCGGGAGCATCTACGATAAATTTTGACTACATTACAAAGCAAAAAATATTTGAAGCTATAAATACTGCAGCACCTAATTCTAAAAAGGACCTTTTCAAAGATTACAATCTGTTAAAATATAAATTGGGTAAAATGCCTCTGATGATGGATTTTATAGAACACGGAAGCCGGGACCCCTACGGGTTTGTAGTTTATTCAGGTTCCTATTTTAACTTTGTCAGCAAATATGATGAAAGCTTTGAGGAGGACTTATCTGCAAGTGAAAAGGGGTATCTTGAGTTTTGCTCCAGGGAGATAGGAAATGGCAAGCGAATTGAAGAGATTATAATCTTGGAGTCGATTATAAGTAATAAAAAGGTGTCAATTGAAGACATCAAGCAAAAGGTATTTGAGGATTACTCATACCTCCCTTCAGATGAAACAATTAATTCTTCAATAAGCAGCTTGAATTGCCAGTTTGTTAAAGAGCAGGAATTTGAAAAATACAAAAGGCCCTATAGCATTAACGTAGCAAATAACACAATCGCAATAAGCGACAGACTGGAAGCTGCGCTGAAAAAGCCAGTATTTAAAGCTTTTTTAAATGATGTTGCAGCATACGGCAAAGCCGTATTTAGTGCGGGATATAACAGGGAGAACTTTGTTGAGGGCTTTAAGCTTTATAATAAATACAGCAGAAAGGATGTCTGCCGCATACTTAATTGGGAAAGCGACGAATCCTCCACTGTATATGGGTATAGAATCAAAAACAATACCTGTCCTATCTTTGTTACCTATAATAAAGAGGAACATATTAGTGAAAGCACCAAATATAAGGACGAGTTTATTAATAGTCAGCAATTTAGTTGGATGACCAGAAGCAGGGTTAAAATGGACTCTAAAGAGATTACAAGACTTCAGGCTTGTGAGAAGACCGGACTGAGAATATTGCTATTTATTAAAAAAAGTGACAGTGAGGGTTCGGATTTTTATTATATGGGGGACATGCTGCCAAGTAGCTTTACTCCTGCAACTATTAAAAATGACCAGGGTGTTGACCTCCCAATCGTAAATATCAGGTATGGATTGAAACAGCCTATTGAAGAAAAAATGTTTGAATACATAACAAATTAGTGTAAGTTTGTAAAAGCTAGTGTGAGCTTGTGGAAGCCTAGTGAAGCTTAGTTAGCGTTTAGTGAGGATAAAGAGAGTAATGAGGTCATCATGGAAAAGAATGTGCACCAGGGCCACAGGCAAAGAGTTAAAACAAGGTTCCTGACAGAAGGCCTGGACGGATTTGAGGATCATCAGGTGTTGGAAATGCTGCTTTTTTTCAGCATACCTATGAAAGATACAAATGAGCTGGCTCACAAAATGCTTAATGAGTTTGGCTCACTGGCAGGCTTGTTTGAAGCCGATCCTAAAGATATCTGCAAAAGATGCGGGGTTAGTGAAAATACAGCTGTACTTGTCTCACTTATACCATCCTTATCAAGAAGATACTTTAGCAGGAGATGGGGGGACAAGCCGGTTCTGAGCAGCTCGTCAAAAGCCGGGGAATATGCAGTTTCTCTTTTTGCCGGAAGAACTTATGAGGTGTTCTTTGTCATATGCCTGGATTCACAAAACAAAGTCAATTATGCAGCTTTGGTTCATGAGGGAACTATAAATGAATCGCCGGTTTACCCCAGACTAATTGTTGAAACAGTGCTGCGGCATCAGGCACATAGTGTTATTCTGGCCCATAATCACCCCGGAGGAAGCCTGCAGCCATCCCAGGAGGATATGGCCATAACGAAGAACATAGCTTCAGCTCTTGAACCCATTTCAGTGCAGGTTATGGATCATATTATTGTGGCCGGTGATAAGTATATGAGCTTTAAGGAAAGGAATTTGCTTTAAATATAAAATTGAATGGGGTTGAACAATATTGGAAGAACTTATAAAAAAGATACTGCTATTCAGGGATCAGAGAGACTGGAAACAGTTTCATACTCCTGAGAATTTGTCAAAGTCCATAGCAATTGAGGCAGCTGAATTATTGGAGAATTTTCAGTGGGATGATGCCTTCGATAAAGAGCAGGTGAAGGAAGAGCTGGCGGACATAATGATATATTGCGTTTTAATGGCAGATTCGGTGAATGTAGATATTATTAAGATTATGGATGATAAGCTAAAGAAGAATTCAGAGAAATATCCCATAGAAAAGGCAAAAGGAAATAGCAGGAAATATACAGAATTCTGACAAGTGTGAAGGTTTAAGGAGATTTGAATATATCTCAAGGGAGGTGCCGGGCCATGCACGGGTTTCAATATATTTTGAACTAACTATGGAGCATGGTTGTGAATATGATTGTTTACGAGGCCACTAAGCAAGATTTCATGGAGCATGTAGAAAGAGATGTAATAGCGGTAAAGATATATGAATCCTACAAGGACAAGTTTGGGCGAACGTCTGAAAATGAAATTAATTCGTGGAATAATTCCATGAACTACATGTACAAGGTGCTTAATACATCAGCGATACCAGCGGAATCCGGTATTGCAATTGAGTATAAGATTCCTGCATCGTCCAGAAGGATTGATTTTATATTATCAGGGCTGGATGAGGATGACAAAAATGCAGCAATAATTATTGAGCTGAAGCAATGGGATAAAGTGGAGGCCATCATAGACAGGGACGGTGTTGTAAAAACCCCTTATACTGGCCGTCAGGTCACTGCCCACCCCTCCTATCAGGCATGGTCATATGCGCAGCTTATTTCGGAATATAATGAGTCTGTTCAGAATATGGGAGTACGATTATATCCATGCGCATATCTCCATAATTATTTTACTAAAGAAAATGATCCCTTAACCAACGAAGTATACAGGAGTTATATCGAAAGAGCACCTGTATATGCAAAGGGCGATGTTTTCAAACTGCGTGAATTTATTGAAAGGTATATAAAAAAGCCAGATTACAAGAAGACACTCTATATTATTGAGAATGGAAAAATCAGACCATCAAAATCGTTACAGGATAGTCTGCTGAGAATGCTTAATGGAAATCAAGAGTTTATTATGATTGACGACCAGAAGGTTGTTTATGAAACTGCCCTGGAAATGGCAAGAAATGCTTACCGATATGGGAAAAAACAAGTATTGATTGTGGAGGGCGGGCCAGGGACCGGAAAGTCAGTGCTCGCTATTAACCTGCTAGTAAAACTTACTTCTGAGGACATGGTCTGTCAGTATGTAACAAAAAATAGTGCTCCACGAAAAGTTTATTCTGAAAAACTGCAGGATAACTATAAAAAGTCATATATTGACAATTTGTTTAAAGGATCTGGCGGTTATTACGAATCAGATAAAAACGAGTTTGATGTACTGATTGTTGATGAGGCTCACCGTTTGGGGGAGAAATCCGGACTGTATAAAAATAAGGGAGAGAATCAAACCAAGGAAATAATAAATGCTGCCAAGTTTTCCATATTCTTTATTGACGAATACCAAAGAATCAGCCTAAGTGATTATGGTAATAAGCAGGACATTATAAATTTCACTCGATTTAATAATGCAGATGTTGTTGAAATGAAGCTTGAGTCCCAATTCAGATGTAATGGGTCGGATGGGTATCTCTCCTGGCTGGATGACGTATTGGAGATTGGTCGTACAGCAAACTTTGATGGATTTGAGTTTGATTACGATTTTAAAGTTTTTGATAATCCAAATGAATTAAGAGAATTAATTGAGGAGAAAAATAAAATTAACAATAAAGCGAGAGTAGTTGCCGGGTACTGTTGGAACTGGATAACAGAGGGTAAAACAGATAGCAGGATATTCGATATATCTATGGAGAAGCACGACTTTAATATGAGTTGGAATTTAAGCAATACTACGTGGGCTATTGATGGGAATTCAGTTAACCAGGCGGGGTGCATACATACCTCGCAGGGACTTGAATTTGATTATATAGGGGTTATTCTTGGAGCTGATATTAGCTATGACGGGAAAAGGATTATTACTGATTTTACAAAAAGGGCAAAAACAGATAAGTCTTTAAGCGGCATAAAAAAGATGTATAGAGAAAACAGGGAAAATGCATTGAAGGTTGCGGATCAAATAATCAAGAATACATATAGGACGCTTATGTCAAGAGGACAAAAGGGCTGTTATATTTATTGTGTAGATGAAAAGCTGCAGGAGTATATAAAATCGAGACTAAACAGATTTTACAAACCCGTTCAATACACCGGCACTTCACAAGTTAGGGATAAGGTGGCAGAAAACAATATGACAAATTATCCTAAATAATAAAGGGCATGCACCTATATGATAAGTACTAAAGCCAAAATAATGCACATAGCAAGCTGAACCGTAAAAAAACCGCCTAAAAAGGTAGTCCGTCATAAGACAGTACAAAACTTTAAACTGTTAATGGGCAACTGCCAAGTAAAAATGTCTAAAACAAGCGTATCGCTCATGGTGAGCGATACGCTTGTTTTTACTGCCTGTCGTAATGGGCAGTATCCATAGAGAAGCAAGAATTTGAAATCAACAATAACAGGAAGATAGCCAATAAACGGTATATTGTATAAGCAAATCAACTCAAATTAACGGTTCACTTCGGGACAACTTGGCCCGAAGTGAACCGTTTTGGCATTAACCTATAAGCAATCTATGAAGGATATTAAAAACATTTTCTGCATTTGTCGAAATTATTTTTGCAAGAGGGTTGACATTTATATAAGGCAGATGTAGAAGAGGCTGTTGCAAAACGTATAAATATGCAGAGTTCTATTCATCTCCGTTAAGAAACTGGAAAACTGTGTCAGGTGGATTTTGTAAGCCTTTAGGGATTTGTCATTCAAATTCTTCTGATACCTGCAAAATTCAAGGTAATTTTGACATAAGGCGTCCATACTGAACATAATACACACTCCTAATAATTTAATATATAAATATTATGAAGGAGTATGAAAATAATGTTGAATATTTTTATTATCTTCTGGGGCTTCCAGGTCTTTTAAACCTCTTCATAAGCACCAGGGTATCCACCACATCCAGTACAAAGAATAGCTGCAGGAGCAGGTGAAACAAAAAGCAGCCTGTATTTAGACTCCTCTCCTTCAATAGCAGGGCCAGAAGGCATATACCGTATGCTGAGGTAAATATTACTCCCAGGTACGTAAAAAAGATGACAAACATAAAAAACATGGGTATTTGGGTGACCGCGGCTGTGCTTCCGGAGGCCACAAAAAATATGATAAAAAGCAAATAATATATGATAAAATTAATAAAAAGATAAGGTATGGATGCCAGCTTAAGTATTTTCATATTGTGGCGCAGCAGGCCGTATTCCTTCTTGTGGAACAGCCTGCGGGCAGCTAATATTCCAATGGCACCAACAACGACACAAAATATTGCAGAGATAATGGCGGCTGCAAAAACGACATGTATCAAAATGATGCTTATCCTGTTGCCTGACAGGCTGATAAAGGTGAGTATTACCAGTACTAAAACCAGAAAGATGTTTACATACAGACCTAATAATAAATTCCTGACCAACCTCATTTTATGCCTCCGCAATCCGGCCCTTGTGCCTGGAGATGTACTTTCAGGAAAGATAATTCGACTAATAATTGGAAAATCCTCTATAGTAAACAAATTAAAAATCATTTCTTGCATAAATATGGATATGGAGCTACAATAAAGTAAAAATATGTAAATTGTGCAGATCTATTTTTAATTGGCATAGAAGCGGGTATATTCAATACGGAATGGCCCAGTGCTATTTGCTGAAGATAAAGAGGTAAATAAGGCTGAAAGAAATTTTATAGCACATAAAAATGTGGCACTAATTCCATGCCGTGACTCTCATGGAGTTTTGTGCGAAGTGGAGGCATGGAAATGATTATGAATAATACAGCTTTAGGTGTTCAGTTAGCGGGATGGGGACTGGTGATCTTCGGAACAGTGTTCAGTATTGTGGTGGCCGGTAACACGGGAAATCAGGTGATTGGACTAGTTGGAATCATTGTTTCAGTGGCCTTGGGAACCTTGCTTATAGGCTTAGGAGAAATAATTTACCTGGTAAACAAATTGGTTGAAGCTAAAATAGCCCCTGCTGACAGTATGATAGCCCCTGTGGACAGTACGGATGAGGCGGAAGCCAAGGAAGAAAGCAATTGATTCTCTGAACTCAAAAGCAGGTAATGTCCGTGAGATTTTGCAATTTGTCATATGTCCTATTTAGGGCAATATCATTTTTTGTCTGAAAAACAAACGCAAATACACTCTTTCAAACTATCATATACAATTGGATTACAGTATAATTAAGCTGTTTTTAAACATTTGTGCCCGGGGTGTTCCGGCTATGACGCCGGATAGTTCACCGTTGGCCTGTATATTGATAACTTTTTGAAAGGGAAAATGTCATGGGAAAATTCACATTGGATATGAAAAAATATGCTGCACTTGGAAGAGCAGTGTCAGCTGAAAGCGCTGTACTTCTGAAAAATGACCATCAGGTACTGCCTGTGAAAAAGGGACAAAAGGTATCAATTTTTGGAAGGATACAGTTCAACTATTACAAAAGTGGTACAGGCTCCGGAGGGATGGTAAATACCGCCTATGTATCAGGAATTTTGGAGGCGTTAAAGGCGGAAGAGATTGATATAGATCGGGATTTGACTGAAATCTATGAAAAATGGGTGCAGGAGAATCCATTTGACCAGGGAAGAGGTTGGGGGCAGGAGCCTTGGTCTCAGCCGGAGATGCCTCTTTCTGATGAAGTAGTGGAGTCCGCAGCCCGGCGCTCGGATATGGCCATAGTCATTATCGGGCGGACGGCAGGAGAAGATCAGGATAATAAGGCCGAAGGCGGGAGCTATCTTTTAAGTGAGCTTGAGGAACAAATGCTCCATAAGGTTTGCAGGTATTTCAAGAGAACTGCAGTTGTACTGAATGTGGGGAATATCATTGATATGTCCTGGGTTATAAAATACAACCCACAGTCGGTGCTTTACGTTTGGCAGGGTGGCATGGAAGGCGGAAACGGGGCGGCAGACGTGCTGGTGGGAAAAGTGAATCCTTCAGGCAAGCTGACAGGTACTATTGCCCGGGATATTAGGGATTACCCCTCCACAGCTTATTTTGGAGGAGAAAAGCAGGCTTTCTATGCAGAGGACATATATGTTGGCTATCGCTATTTTGAGACGGTGGCAAAGGACAGGGTGCTGTATCCTTTTGGCTTCGGTCTCTCCTACACCAGCTTTTCTTTCAAGACCTTGGGGTTTGAGGAAACTGAAGACAGGATACTGCTTTCTGTGGAAGTCACAAACATAGGTCAGTCTGCCGGTAAGGAGGTCATACAGATTTATTCGGCAGCCCCACAGGGGAGGCTGGGCAAGCCCTCAAGGAGTCTGGCGGCATTTGACAAGACAGAGCTGCTGCAGCCGGGAGAAAGTCAAAGGCTTGAGTTCACAGTTTTTAAAAAGGATTTGGCCTCCTATGACGACAGCGGCTGTACGGGATTCAAGTCCTGCTATGTTTTGGAGGCGGGCAGATATGAACTTTACGCAGGCTGTGATGTTCGAGGTGCCGTTCCAGCAGGAAGCTTTGAGGTTGCAGAAACGTTTGTTACTGAGAGCTGGCAGGAAGTACTTGCCCCTGTGAAGCCCTTTAACAGGCTTAAGCCCGTACAGGATAATACAGCTGCTGGATTGAAGATGATTGAAGAGGCTGTGCCTTTGAGGACCATTAATCTTCGAGACAGAATAAAAGCTAATCTTCCAAAGGAGATACAATATAAGGGCAAGCTCGGTATAACGCTGAAACAGGTCTACGAGGGCGATGCGCCGCTGGAAGACTTTATAAGCCAGCTCACCGATGAGGATATGGCCTGTATGGTCCGGGGAGAGGGCATGTGCTCACCCAAGGTCACTCCGGGAACTGCCGCAGCATTTGGCGGTGTCACTCCGGCACTTCAGGAGCTGGGCATTCCGGTGGGCTGCTGTGCTGATGGCCCCTCCGGAATACGTATGGACTGTGGGACCCATGCTTTTAGTCTGCCCATTGGAACAGCGGTGGCAGCTACCTTTAATATTCGCCTGGTTGAAGAGCTGTTTGAGATGCTTGGTTTAGAGCTCCTGAAAAATAATATTGATACTCTGCTGGGCCCAGGTATGAACATTCACCGAAATCCTCTGAATGGCAGAAATTTTGAATATTTCTCTGAAGATCCGCATTTATCAGGGAAAATGGCAGCGGCTCAGCTGAGAGGTATGCACCGCAGCGGTACCACTGGTACCATCAAGCACTTTTCGGCCAATAATCAGGAATTCAAGCGAAATGACATAGATTCCATTGTTTCAGAAAGAGCACTGCGTGAAATATATCTTAAAGGCTTTGAGATAGCCATAAAGGAGGGTGCTGCCTTTCTAGTGATGTCCACCTATGGAGCGTTGAATGGTCTTTGGACTGCAGGCAGCTATGATCTGCTTACCACTGTACTTCGCAAGGAGTGGGGCTTTGAAGGAATTGTGATGACTGACTGGTGGGCAAAGATAAATGACGAGGGGGAGGACGGACGGCTGGATAACACTGCTGCCATGATAAGAGGGCAAAATGATTTATATATGGTTGTCAGCGATTCCTTTTCCAACAGCGGAGGTGACAATACACTGGAAGGTTTGGCGGCAGGGGTGATTTCCAGAGGTGAACTCCAGAGAGCGGCAGGGAACATATTGAAAGCACTTATGAGGCTTCCCGTCATGGAGAGATTCCTTGGAAAACTTTCTCAGGATGACGTGACAGTCACCGGACAAATTGAAGCTGCACAAAATGCTGCCTTGCTTTCCAGTTTCAGTGTGGTAGGTGAGGAGTTGGTTCTGGATGTATCGGCGGTCAATACCGACAGGGGCTCGGAGGCGTTGTTCGGTCTTGAAATCTCAGAGTACTCAGAATACACCATAGCCATTAAAGTCAGGGCGGTTTCATTTGAACTGGCGCAGCTGCCGCTGTCCTTCTTTATCAATCAGCATTTGATAAAGGTTATAACCATTAACGGCAGCAAAGGAGAATGGTTTAATATTGCCTTTGATTTCGGACCGTATAAGAACAAGTATGCCTACATGCGGCTGTTCTTCGGACAGAGCGGAATGGAACTGGGGGAAATTAAAATTTCCTTGAAAAAGGAGATAGAGGCTGAAAAATAATACGTACCCCTGCAGGACAGACTTTATTTATAACTGAATGCTGACTTGAGGCCAGCTGAGGGATAGCTTATAATAAGACTGTGCACAAAACAGTGTACTGCGGTACCGGAACCGAATCCTACAGGAAAGGAGGGTTTTATTTTGAAGAACATAATGGAGGTGGCTGTCCTCTGACAGCCCAAGGGCGCGCTGATCTTAAAAGGGTTGGCGCCCTTTTATTATTAGTGCGTTGTGTATCCTGCGAAGTTGGAGCAAACCCGCGTGGTGATTTTCTGTAAGGATATTTTTGATTTATAGACGGATTACAAACAGCTATATTCGTTTTTTATCTTGACTTAAGGCAAAAAAAGGTAATACAATTATCACAGGATTAACTTTCACAGGTCGATTCAAAAATATCAGTTGGAAGGAGTGGTAAGATTGAAAACTATAATAATATATGAGGTGGCCTTCAAATAACTGAATATTTGTAAAAGGAATCCTTTTTTAAGGCCGAATTTAAGTCGGTCTATTTGGGATATCTTTTACGCAAAAATGAAATAACCCTTAATCCAGAATATTATTGAACCAGCAGTGCGGTAATAAGGTTATCGTGCTTTTTTTATGTCCGTAGGGGGTTGTTCCCTGCGGATTTTTTATTGCCTTTGGAGGTATAAATGTATGTTTCCGCAGTAGTCCTGAAATGTAAGCAGGGTGCTGCTTTTATGCTTCCCGGGAAATATGCGCTATAAGAACTTAAAGTTGGTAAAACAGCTTATTTAAAACATAAGGAGAACCATAATGTTAAAATATAAAAATGCAAAAACCATACTGCCACAGGGTCTGTTAAAGGAAATACAACAGTATGTACGAGGGGAAATGATATATGTTCCCGGGGATGACCTTCCTCGTGCCGGATGGGGCGAAGCCAACGGCACCAAAGAAAGATATGCCGTCAGGAATAATGAAATCCTTATGCTTTACAAAACCGGCATCAGCAAGCAGGAGATTGCAGACAGATACCACCTGTCGGAATACAGCATTAAGAGGATCATACATGATGCAGGAGCCTCTGGTAGAAGATGACAGGAGGCTCCGCGGCTGCTTACTTGTTCTCGGCATCAGGATTTATGGAATTGCGTCCAAAGTTGTGTCTGAATTCCAGCGGAGTCATTCCTGTGAATTTTTTGAAAACATTATTAAAGTGGTTTTGATAATTATAGCCAAGAGTAAATGAGATTTCCTGAATTGATTTGTTCGTAAAAATAAGCAGATTCTTTCCCTCCTCTATACGTATGATATTTATGTTATCCAGGAGGGAAAGATTGGTTTCCTTTTTGATAAGACTGGATAGATAAACAGCATTGAGATTTACAAATTCAGCAAGCTTTTTTAGTGTTATTTTTTCTTTATAATGCAGTTTAATATACTGCATAACACGTTTTATGTGCAAAGAATAGGTGCTGCTGCCTGAAATGGATACCAGGTAAGCAAAGGTTTCAAGAGTATAGGTGGCCTTTAAAATTATCTCCTGAGGTGTATTCATATTTGTAATATTTGAGGCAAAGTTGGCCATCAGTCCGATTACTCTTTTGTAGGGAGCATTTCCCTGAATGGCGAAAACGCAGGAAACCGCACACAGTATTATGCATTTGTTTTTCAAAGGCCGAAAGTTGTCATCTATTGACAAGGTATTCCAAAAAATATTGGAGTGATTGTTAAGAAGATCAATAAGACCGTCGGTATTGCCGTGGATTATTTTGTTCTTCAATTTCAGACAAAAGCCATAGAATTGGTTGTATTCATCGTTTTCCAGTGCAAAATTACTGTCGTCGTCCTTGAAATGTATGGGGGAATGGAATAATTCATTGCTGACATGTTCTTCGGCAATGGAAGAGTACCAGACTTTTTCCTCAGACCTGCACAGAACAAAAAGCAGCTGTCCAAGGTGATTGAGCCTTTCCTCAGAGACAAGGGGAATAGTTCTCAACAAGCTTTCAAGTTTAACTTTTCTGTGTAGGGGAAGGGTATTGCCTCTTAAAGTGTCATCTATAATTTTTTTATCTTGAATGTAGGGCAGCATCGGGCCTGCTATGAAGCCCCCCTTGTTTACCTTATCCTTTAATACAGGTATAATAAGGTATACCAGATTCTTTTTCGTATAAAATATATTTACCTTCCGGAGGCTGTCTTCAGTTTGGCTGAACAATTTTACAAGAAAGCTGACAATTTCATCAAAATCGGCATATTCGTGAACAGCGGCGTAATCGTAGTTTTCCGAGGTCATATAGGGTATTTGCATAAGATCTTCCACGTACATTACAGGTACCTGGGTGGTAGAAGTAAATGTATTTATTATTTTGTAAATTGTACTTTTCTCGTGCATATGTATTCCTTTCTCATGTCTGAATTAATAAAGTACATTTATTTTATTTAAAAAATCTTTATTTTAATTATATACGATAATATTCAAAATGCTACAATAGTTACAATATTTTAACTAAATGTGACATAATTTGCTTATAAATAGATTATTTGAGGAGTTTTATATGACTAAATTGCGGGTGAGTGTATTTGATTGCAGATGCGGTGACGTTCTTGCCAAGGATGTAATCAGCGACAAAGGATTGATTTTGGCTGCAGAAAATTTAGTGCTCAATGATTTCATTATATCTAAATTAAAAACCATAGGAATTCTAGCTGTCTGGATATATAAAGAATCCGGTGTCACCTACAGCTACTATGAGAAAAAGGAAAAAATCGTACAAGGATACAAGGATACGGTTCTCACAGTAAAAAACATACTCAACAGTATTGTAGCGGGGAAAAAACTGCAATACCATGATATGAGACAAATAGCCGAAGCAATTTACAATAATGCTGAAGGTACGGATATTTTAGTTCAGTATTTAAATGAGTTAAAGGGCTATGATGACTACACCTATTCCCATTGTGTAAACGTAGGCTTTTATTCCATGCTCATTGGAAAAAGATTGCATATGCCGGATTTAAAACTGATAGATCTTATTCAGGCCGGTTTGCTTCACGATATCGGAAAAATAAAAATTGACAGCGAGCTCCTGAATAAAAAAAGTCAGTTGACGGATGAAGAACTTGGAATAATACGAAAACATACAAACTGGGGCTATGAGATACTTGATGAATCACCTTACATATCTTCCGACATCAAGGAGGCAACGCTTATGCATCATGAAAGGGTTGACGGATCAGGGTATCCTTTGGGTGCGAAAGGTGAGGCTATCGGAGAATTTGCCAGAATCGTTGCGGTTGCAGACGTATATGATGCCATGACTTCAGACCGCCCCTACAAAAAGAAGGTAACGCCCTTTGAGGCTTTCAATATGTTTATTACTTCCGGAATATGCACCTTTGACACCTTGGTTACTCAGACGTTTTTACTGAATTTTTCTACTCATCTTGTTGGTTCCAGAGTTCGATTGGATAATGGGCAGGTGGGAGAAATAGTGTACATTCCACCTCATGCAATAGTAAATCCCATAGTGAGAGTAGGTTCAACCTTTTTGAAGATAGTCGGAAACGGAAGCCCGAGAATCATTGATTTTATATAGCCTTTTAAGGTTTTCAAATATAAAGAGGGCTGTGACTGTCAAATCCCTGTTGCCAGTTGCAGCCCTCTTTATGCTGCTTTAATTTACATTTACTGTAGTAGGCTTGCTTTCATTTCCATAGAGATCCATGGCCGTAACCGTAAGAGTACTCTTGGTTTTTACCGGAGAAATACTGACACTGAAGGCTCCGGATTCATCCGCCATCTCTTGCCCCAGAACGGTGTCTCCCTTTCTTACTGTTACAATAGAAAAAGCTTCTGTCTTGCCGGTTACAGCTTTGGAGGTTTTTAGTACCTTATCCACAGCAGGGGGAGCAGGAGGTACCGTATCCTCATCAAATTCCTCGCCTAATGGAATTGAGGTAGTTTTAAAAAAGCCCAGATCACTGAATTTATAAGAGTTTTCAGGAGTCAGTGCGGGGAAGTCAATAACTACGTCCTTATTAATCTTTGAGTAATCCGTATTAAAAGTAAAACCAAGCTTGATGATACCCTGATTTAAGGAGGAATCTTCCGTATAGTCAAAATCCTCAAGAGATGAGTAAGCCATAAGAGCACTTGAGATTGCTTTTGTATCGATTACAAAGTCAAGGCTGCCGTGTTCATTTACTATAAAGCCCTGTCCGTTAACTGTAAAATCAATATCAATACCCTTTTCTCCAAGTATTTTTACATCCTTGAGTGCAGCCATTATTGTATCCCAGGATTTAAGATAGCCCGGGATTTCAGCCTGGAATTCTTCAAAGGACTTATCTATCTCGGATATGGCTGACAACTTTTCCTGCTCCGGCAGGTCGGACAGCTTGATGGAGCTCTTGACCAGGTCCTTGACAAAGCTTATGGCCTGTTCACTTTGGGCAAATTTAGTCACAGTATAGGATAGTAGTTTTTTGAAAGCAGCATCGTCCAGCTTAAGATTATAAACATTGTAAAGCTGATTATCCATTATTTTAGTCTCTTTGCGGGTTACGACAGAAAAGCCGGGATCCATTTCACTAGCGAAGCTCTTAAGGAAACCTGTCAGCTTGGATGATATATCTTTACTGAACTGAAATATTTCCTTGGATGATTGAGTATATGTAGATGTACTATTGGAAGGCAGCAGGTCTGACATATCCAGAACCATGTAATCCTTACCGGCTTGCTCGGGTGCAGCAATCGTGGTTAAAATTGCCGGAAGCTTAATCACTTCTTTCACCTTGGGGGAATCTCCGCTAAAATCAACATCAGCCCATATTGAAGCAGATGCACTTATGCCGCCCATATCTACCTTAAAGTCGGACTGAGATTTGGATATGGTCTTTTCGGTATTGCCTTGTGTTTTCTGGTCAATTACAAATTTCATGCCGTTTACAAGTGAGGCAATTTTGTTAAAATCTGCCTTATCCCTATCATTCAAGCCTTCAGAAGAGAGACTTATACTTAATTCTGTCTTACTTTCGCAGGATGTGATATCCGCTTTTCTGCAAATCGCATTTAACAGTGAAAGTTCATCAACGGCACAGCCTGCCAGCATGGTCACACCTAGAGCAAGAACCGTAAACAGGGAAATAATTTTTGTTAATATTTTCATATTACACCTCCAATATAAAACATATTTTATCATACATAAAATAGTATGTAAATTTTGACATGTAAAAGTAATATTCGTTTTGGAGTCATTTTTTTATAGGCCCTCATTTTTTTATTAGATATAAGACCATTTAATTACCTTTGATTTAATTGTCGAATTATGTTATTTTAAGTACATTGAAATGTATATAAGTCTTTTGGGTATCAAAACTGGAACAGGGGGCTTGAATATGGCAGAAAAGCGGTTTTTCAGCCTGCAGCATAAGGTTTTACTTTTCTCATGTGTAATTATTATAATACCCGTAATAGTCCTGGGAATCATCTCTTTTGTTAAATCCTCACAAATACTTCAGGAAAAGGTTGCAATCTCCAATGTAAACACTGTAAAGCAGATAGGGAACAATATAGAGTATATTGTAAAAAACATAGGAGACACCTCCCTCTATCTTATACAAAACGAAGATGTACGGGAATTTCTGAAGCTGAGAGGGAATGAACCTGCTGATGTCATATCCAAAAAGAAAATAAAAATTGAAACTGACCTTATGCAGCTGATGGCCTCAAAATCCTTTGTGGATTCCATATATATAAAAGGCTTTAATAATTTTGAGCTTAATACCACCGGTACCATGAATATAATTGATGCCAATACTATTGAAAAGGCCTCCGGTCTAAGAGGGGGAACCATGTGGTATCTGAACAAGGTAATTAATTATAACAATAAAAGTGCCGATGTCTTTTCAATGGTCAGAATCATAAATGATATCGCAGATGTTTCCAACAAGCTGGCGGTACTGAAGATAAACATAGGAAATAACGCCTTCTACAACATTTATAAAGATAAGATACTGGGAAAAGATGATGATTTCTTTATTATAAACGAAGAAGAGCTTATAATATCAGCTACGAATTCCGCAAAAATAGGACAGCAATTCAACTATGAGGAATACGGGGAAAGCTCCTTTGACACTTCCGAAGGCTATTTCAAATTTAATACTCTGGACAGGAATTTCCTTGTTACGTACTATACAATTGAAAGCCTGGGGTGGAAGGTAGTGAACATAGTTCCTACAAATGAGCTTTTAAAGGAAAATATAGCGGTTCAGGGCGCAATACTTGCTGCAATGCTTATAAGCTTCTCCTTATGTCTGCTGCTGGCAATTGTATTTTCCAAAAGAATACTGCGCAGGATAAAGCTGCTGAACAAAATGATGGTCAGGCTGGAGCATGAAGATTTCGATGTCTATATAGAGCCCGGAGGAAATGACGAAGTCACCCTGTTGAGCAGGAGCTTTAACAAAATGTCCGGAAAATTAAGGGAGCTGATTCAAAAGGTATATTCTGTGCAGCTGAAGCAGAAGGAAGCCGAATTGAAAGCTCTTCAGGCTCAAATCAATCCTCACTTTCTTTACAACACGCTGGATAATATATATTGGATGGGAAGGATGGAAAAGGCCTTTGAAACCTGCACGCTGGTGGAGGCGTTGTCAAAGCTGTTCAGACTTAGCTTGAACAGCGGTAATGAAATAACCACTGTAAAAAGCGAAATAGAACACGTAAAAAATTATATTGTGATACAACAGGCCAGATATAAGAATATGATAAATTTCACCCTGGATATTGCTCCGGAGGTATTGGACTGTACAACTCTAAAATTGGTATTACAGCCGCTTATTGAAAACTCCATTGTCCATGGTATAGAACAAAAGGGTGATAATGGGCAGATTGATATAATTATTAAACAGGAATACGAAAAGCTTATATTTATTGTAAGCGATAATGGTTACGGAGTAAATCTCGAGGAAATACAAGGGCTTCTCAGTGGAAATACGGTTAACAACAAAGGGCTGGCAATAAAGAATGTAAATGACAGAATAAAGCTGTATTTTGGAGAGGGATACGGACTTGAGTTTTTTAACCGTAAAAACGGAACTACTGTTATAGTTATTCAACCATGTAAAAGGGGAGGGGTGTAGAATGATAAAGATAATGATTGTAGACGATGAATATGTAATACGTCAGGGAATAATAACCTCCATTGAATGGGAATCCATGGGCATGACAATTGTAGGAGAGGCTGCAAATGGCAGGGAAGCCTATGAAAAAGCCCTGAGCCTTGAGCCTCAGATCATAGTCACCGATGTCAGAATGCCCATAATGGATGGATTGGAACTTACAAAGCTTTTAAGAGAAACTATGCCCAAAGTAAGAGTGATAATTATAAGCGGGTATGATGAATTCCAATATGCCAGGGAAGCTTTGAGGATGGGAGTCAGTGAGTATCTTTTGAAACCCATAGGCGCCGATGAGCTTGTCAAGCTTATGCTGAAACAGTGCAACGAAATTATTAAAGAATGCAGTGAAACGGATAGGGAAACAAAAATAAAGAGTATTTTTGACGAAAACTTCTACTTCATGCAGGAGAGGTTTATAAATAACGTGGTACGGGGCGAAAATTGCGATTGGGAGCTTATTCCTGAGAAGTCCAGGGAATTGAATCTGGATTTATGCGGAAAGGACTATCAGTCGGTTATTATAGATATTGATGACTACCTGCGGATAACCGAAAATATGTCATCAGGTCAAAAAAAAGCAATAAAAGATAATGTAAAAACCATAGCTGACAGGATAATATATCCTTCAACCGGCAGTCTGTTCTTTCTAAGTGAAAATGGCTATTTGTTCTCAATTATAAATGTAAAGGATTCAAACAGGTATGATCTTAACAACCTGTACAGAGAAATACAATATGAGGTTGGGAAAAGCCACGGCATAACGGTTACCTTGGGCCTAAGCAGCATACAAAAGCATATATACGGCATACCGCAGGCATTTGGTGAAGCTATACAAACCATAAGCAACAAGGCTTTCAAAGGAAAAAACCAGATAATCAGCATCAATGATGTCAACAGGGCCCAAGCGTCAGCCCCGGTTATTTATCCTGCTTCTGAAGAAAAAGAGATAATTAACTGCATAAGAGCCTTGGATTCTGAAAAGCTAAATGGTGTCCTTGACAGGATGTACATGAAGCTCTCCGATTCAGAGGCAGATTATAAGGATATAAAAAATATCTGTCTGAGACTTATCACTATTGCAGAAATCCAGTTGGAGGAATTGGGTATTGCCTATGGGAACCAGAACAAGAAGCAGCTGGATCACTATGTTGAGATAGAAAAATATGAGACGGTAGAGGATATTAAAGAGTGGAATAAGGGGATTTTCCACACCATTATAAACGCCATACAAAGCAGCAAAAACGACAAGTTCAAGGGTATTGTCAAAGTAGCTCTCCAGTATGCGCATGAACACTATTATGAGGATATAGGTGTTGAGCATTTAGCGGCGATTACCTATGTAACGCCCAATTACTTCAGCAGAGTCTTTAAAAAGGAGATGGGCAGAAGCTATACAGAATGGTTGAATACAGTAAGGCTGGATAAGGCCAAGGCTTTATTAAAGGATTTAAAGCTTAAGGTTTATGAGGTGGCTGAAGAAGTGGGGTATAGCGATTATAAGATTTTTACCCACAATTTTAAGAAATATGTTGGCTGTACACCCAAGGAATACAGGGAAAGTATTATAAAAATAACTTAAATCATTTTAAAATTAACTTATTTTACAACTCTTTCTATAGAAAAACTGTTTGTGGGCCATACGCTAAGGCCCACATTTTGCATCCATCTTTCCCAAAATGGATGCAAAATTGCACTTTTCCCCTTCAACTCTGCATATTTATACGTTTTGCAACAGCCTCATCATATTTTGTGAGCACAATTTTTAATACAACACAAATTACGATATTTGTATAGATATAACTACTGGTTTTTAGCCCGAACCAGTCCTATAATTCAAATATGATCTGGTGGCCGCCGGTTATCTATTAAATTTCAGGAGGAATATATATGAGAAAAGCCTTAAAATTTTTAAGTCTGCTTATCGCAATCACAATGGTATTTTCCCTGGCAGCATGCGGTTCCACTAATGGAGGGGAACCCGGTCCAACCGATTCATCAGCCGCGCAAGGTACTGGCGGGAATAAATTACCTGTAACACTGTCCTTCACACATATGTTTCCCACAGAGGACACCGAAGGTAATTCCATAGCTTTTCACAAGGCTTTGGAAAAGTTTAAAAGTGAAAATCCAAATGTAACAATAAATGAAGAACCTTTAAGCCATGACAACTATGAAACAAAGGTCAGAACACTTGCCGCCGGAAATGAACTCCCTGACATATTTATTGTTAAGGGTTCAATGACCAGCATGTTTATAGAAAACAAGCTTATAAATCCTGTGGATGATGTGATCAACAGTGATCCGGAGTGGAAGGCAGCTTTCCTCCAGGGTGCCTTCGATGACTTTGTGGTTGACGGCAAAAGTTATGGCATACCCTTCCAGATGCTCAATACCCATTTGATATATTATAACAAGCAGTTGCTCAACGATGCAGGTATAACTGCCTTCCCGGCTACATGGACAGAATTCCTGGAGGCTATAAACAAGCTCAAGGCAAAAGGCCTTATACCCATATCTTTAGGCAATAAAGGAAACTGGGTAGCGGAGTCTTGTATTCTAAGTACTTTGGGTGACAGATATACCGGAACGGATTGGTTCAGGAGTATAAAGGAAAAGAAAGGCGCCAAGTTTACGGACCCTGAATTTATCAGTGCCTTAAGAGCCCTGCAAGAGCTTGCCAAAATGGGAGCCTTCAATACGGATTTGAACAGTATAGATAACATGCAGCAGAAAACCGCTTACTACAATGGCAAAGCGGCAATGTTCATGGAAGGCAACTGGGCTGTAAGCAATGTAATAAATGATGCTCCAAAGGAAATACAGGATAATACCGAACTGGCTCTTCTCCCCGCAGTTGACGGTGGAAAAGGAGATGCTATGGCCAATTCAGCCGGTGCTGCCTGGGCATATAACGTCAATTCCTCTCTTGAAGGTGAGAAGCTTGCAACTGCATATAAAGTGTTAAAGGCAGTTACCGATGCCGACTACGCCACAATCTCAGTGGAATCCAATGCCTTCCCTGCAAGTAATCCTAAGACTATTGACAGGAGCAAGCTGGCGCCTCTTTCAATAAAATATCTTGACCTGTCGGCGAAAATAAAACCTGTTCCGATATATGATGCACAGCTTTCCGCTGACTTGATCCAGGTAATGAATACCGGGCTGCAGCAATTGCTGATTGACTCTATCACACCTGAAGATCTGGCCAAAAAGATCCAGGTAGAGTACGAAAAATAAACAACTCAAATCATATAATCTGTTTATTCCGGAGGGCCTTTAAGCGGCTCTCCCGGGATAAGGCAGGCAAGGAGCGGACTTAATATGACCAGTAGAACTCTGAGACCTAAAAATCGTGTTATCGCAGCATACCTTGCTCCCGGTTTGCTTATATATTGTTTTATAGTAATAGTTCCCCTGATAATATCGTTGATTTACAGCTTTTTCGATTACAGCGGCGGGATAAGTATGAAATTTACCGGATTGAAGAATTACCAGCACCTGATCAGAGATATTGATTTCTGGAGCTCTTTTAAAAACAATCTGGTGATCATATTGCTGTCAATGGTGGGGCAAATCGGAGTTGCACTTGTAATAACCATTTTTATGATGTCTAAATTACTAAAGCTCAAAGCAGTCCACAGAAATATTATCTTCCTTCCTGTTGTTGTATCTGCAATTGTTGTGGGGTTTCTTTGGACAATGATATACAATAAGGATTTCGGGCTGCTGAATTTTATAATGAAGGCATTGGGAATGGAATCTCTGATTATTCCATGGCTGGACAATCCCAAGTATGTGATTATTTCTGTAAGTATGCCTATCATATGGCAGTATATAGGCTTTTATCTTGTAATATTCCTGGCAGCCATACAGAGTATACCCGGAGAAATATATGAAAGCGCAGACCTTGACGGTGCAGTAGGGATAAAAAGGTCCATGTATATTACCATTCCTCTGATGTCGGATACTATAAAGGTTTCTGTCATGTTGTGCATTGCCGGAAACATGAAAATTTTCGACCACATATATGTTATGACCGGTGGCGGTCCCGGAACCAGCTCAATGGTAATGGCCCAATATGCCTATATAAATTCTTTCGTAATGTTCAAGCTGGGATATGGAAGTGCTATTTCCGTTGGAATTCTTGTCCTGAGCCTTTCGCTGATTCTTCTGAGCAGAAAACTTTGGGGAGGGAAGAATGATGAGTTTTAAAATATTAAAATTAGTTACTCAAGCAATATTAAATTTATTTATGATATTATTTTCAATCACCTGTATTTTCCCTTTGATATGGATGCTCTATTCTTCCCTGAAGACACAGCAGGAATTCAGCATGGATATAATTTCTCTGCCAAAAGTATTGCATTTTGATAATTTCATCGCAGCAATAAAAATAGGCAAAATGCATATGTTTTTTGGAAACAGTCTGTTTAACAGTGCTGTCTCAGTGGTTCTCATAATAATCATTGGCTTTGTAGTCGCTTATTTTCTGTCAAGGTATAACTTTAAATTGAGGAATCTCATATATATAGTATTTCTTTTTGGAATGCTGGTACCGGTACACAGTCTGCTGATACCGCTGTTTATACAGTTCAAGGTTCTGTGGCTGCTGGACAAGCGTTTTACGTTGATACTGCCCTATGTGGCATTTGGGCTGCCCATGGCAATATTCCTGTTTGAAAGCTTCATAAAATCTACACCTGTAGAAATAGAAGAAGCAGCTTATCTGGATGGCAGCAGTACAAGCACCATTATTTTCAAAATTGTTTTTCCCGTGTGCAGGCCGGTAATTTCCACAATACTGATTCTATCCTTTTTAAATGCGTGGAATGAGTTCCCGTTTGCACTTATCCTGCTCACAAAGCAGAGCCTTAAAACCCTGCCTATCGGGTTGTCCAACTTTAACGGGGCATATACTGTAAATTACCCTCAATTGATGGCAGCTATGGTTATAGCCATACTCCCTGTCATAGTAATATATTTACTGTCCTCAAAAAGAATTATTGAAGGTATGACCGCCGGCTCTGTTAAAGGCTAAGCTATACCTGTTTCAATCAGACAGCGGCCTTCCATGATTTCTGTCATAAAGTGAATTACGGTTGAAACCTTCGCTTTCCAGCCGATAGTAATTGACTTGAATATAAATAACGAAAACCCAATTGATAATAAATACCTAATAATACGTAATAAGGAAGGTGTCTAAATGGAAAGAGGAATATATTTTGACGGCTGGTACAAAGACAATCACTGCTATCACCCCAGCCTCCCCTTGAGAAGCCAGCAGATGATTGAAGATCTCGAAAGGTACCATGCTACTATGCTGGTCTGGTCTGCACTGGGGGGAGGGGTAATATCTCTTCCGTATCTCGAACATGAGGCTTTTGGAGAGGTGGACCCCAGACTGCGCTTTTATGGATATATGAACGACTCGGAATTTATTGCAGAGTGCAACAAGCGCGGTATAAAGGTATTTGGAATAGTTTTTGAAGTTCAGGGCTGGGAGTTTCCGGCTATCTACAGTGACGATAGAAAATCCTTTAAAGAGCTGAATGTTATTAAAGATGATAAGGAACATGAATGGTATGGCTTGCGCGAATTTACAAAGGATCAGAACTATGGGGTTTTCGGGAAGAAGTTTTCAGACTATTTCCCGGATGGACTTTACAACAGCAACGGTGAAGAAGTGACAAATATCTGGGAGGAATGCTGCGCCAGGGATTTTAACGGGGTTCCCTGCCATGCCGAATGGGTAGAGGTAAAGAACCACAAGCACATAGCCCATTCCATGTGCAGAAATAATCCTGTCTGGAGAGAATATCTGAAGCAAATAATAAGGATTCAGATAAACGCCGGTGTTGCGGGAATACAATTGGATGAGTGTGAGCTCCCGATGACCTCCATAAGGTATGGCGGCTGCTTCTGCAAGGATTGTATGAAGCAGTTCAATGACTATCTTAAGGGCTTGGCTGAAAAGGGACAACTTCCGGAAGAGCTGAAGGGGGCCGATTTGGATACCTTCAATTACGGTGAATACCTGAAGGCCAGAAATGTGGTTTATCCGGGGAATATTGAAGAACTGCCCCTGTTCAGATACTACTGGGAATTTCAGCTCCGTGCCATCAAGAAATACTTTAAGGAGCTGGCCGATTTCTCAAAGGTATACGGAAGACAGCAGGGCAGAGAGGTGCTGGTTTCGGGAAATTTCTTTGATATAATGCCCTCCTACTATCCTATGGAACCAAGTGCCGACGTTATAATAACCGAAATGAAGCAGAGTATTTTGAAGCAGGCACACTGGTACAGGTATGTGGCAGGTTTTGCAGGTGAAAAGCCTGTTGTTGTGGCAGAAAATCCATATGGAAGTGCGGTGTATGAGCTGGTGGACCTGCTGAATGAAGGCAGGGGCTATGATTTGTATAGGCTTCTGCTTATAGAGGCCTCAGCGTATGGCTGCAACATGTCGGTACCCTATGGTGCATGGATGGGGAACACCGTCAAGGATGCCTTCTGGCCTCCCCGTAATGTAACTTGTGAAGTGCAGGACTTCCTTCTCAATAATGAGAGGCTGTATTCTAAAAAATCCGGCTCAAACGTACTTTTGCTGTACAGCTTCCCCAGCAACTACTGGAGTGAGGCAATAGCCGGTTATTCCAGCAGTGTGCTGGACGGAGAAGAAGGAACCCTGTCCTACAGCGTAATAGACCCCGATGATCCAGACGGTGTGAGAATGCCGTTCTGGGAGGTCGCAAGATACCTGTCCAGAGAACAGGTGAACTATGACGTGAAATTTATGGCGGATGGGGATTTGAGAGAGGATACCTTCAGCATGAAGGATATGGAGGGGTATGACCTGGTTATTCTTCCTGCCTGCAATACTCTTACCGGTAAGCAGGCTGCAGCCGTTGAAAATTATGCCCGTGGCGGTGGAATGGTCCTGTTATTCGGAAATGCAGCGGAGAATCTTGACGGCTGGCTTGAAAAAATGGAGGATTCGGAAAATGTCATATATTGCTTGAATGACAGCTACAAGCCAAAAGCACTTCAAGAGTTTGACAATGCATTCCAAACCGTATATGCCAGCCTGTGGAAGGTCAAGGCAGATAATGCCTCCATAGGAATACAGACCCATGCCCTTGAAGGCGGAATGGCTGTACATCTTATAAACTACAGGTACTCAAAGGAAAATGACAAAGTTGAAGCAATCCCTGAAATAAATATAAAGATTAATACCAAAGACAAAAAATATACTGATGTGAAGCTCCATACACTTGACGGAAAAGCTTTGAAATTCTCCTGCAACTCAGAAGGGAATTTTACAAAGATCAAAATTAATGAATTACCCCTTTATGCAGTAGTGGAATTAAACGGTTGAGTATGAGGAAAAGGTTAAAAGAAATTTTGGGCACCGATTCCATGCCTTGACTTTCATGGGGTTTTGCGCGAAGTGGGGGCATGGAAATAACTATGAAAAAAGGAGATGGTGTTATTGCTGAAAAGACAGGAGTATGAGAAGGCGGTAAAAGACGCTTTGTCTCATTTTGAGAAGGCGGCAATAGTTCTCACAGAGGAGGAAAAGAGCAAAATAGAGGTTGCTGATTTTGGCCTGAATGATTTAAAGCAGACCGGGCTTCAACTGATTACCTATATCAATACCCACAGAGTGTGTTCAAAGGAAATGGTACTTTTCCCAAAACAGACATGCCCTGAGCACAGGCATCCAGACAGGGGCGGAAATCCAGGCAAGGAAGAAACCTTCCGCTGCCGGAGGGGCAGGGTATATCTGTATGTAGAAGGTGACAGAACTGAAACCCCCCATTGCAGGCCGCCAGTTGGCAGTGAGCAATACTATACCGTTTGGAAGGAAATCCAACTGAACCCGGGAGAACAGTACACGCTGTATCCTGATACTCTTCATTGGTTCCAGGCGGGAGAAGAGGGAGCTGTCATATCGGAGTTTTCAACAAATTCAGAGGATTTTTCCGATATATTTACTGATGACAGAATAAAAAGGGCCCCTGAAGTTCTACAGTAAAAGTTTTATAGTATACGTATATCCCATTGCAAAATTTCAAAATCTAATGTTAAATTATATTAACTTGTTGTGATGTTTAAATATGTATGGGGCAGAAAGCGGATGCAGTCAGCAGAAGATTTATTTGTGCTCATCACATGTTAAGCCGGCACAACAATTTAAGTTAAATTAATTAAGAAGAGGGAAATCACTATGAAATTTTGTTGGACTACCATACGGGTAAAAAATATGGAAGAGTCTCTTAGATTCTATCAGGAGGTATGCGGCCTGCCGGTTGCAAGCCATATTACCTTGAATCCGGATACACAAATAGCATTTTTGGGAGACGGGGAAACAAAGCTTGAAATTATAAGCAATGCAGGAACAGAGCAGGTGGACCTTGGGAAAGATATATCAATAGGCTTTGAAGTCAAAGCTTTGGACGAGCATATGGCCTTTGTCAGAGAAAAAGGAGTCTCAGTTCATAGCGGGCCTTTTCAGCCAAACCCTCATGTCAGGTTCTTTTATGTTATTGATCCAAATGGATTAAAAGTACAATTTGTAGAAAACCTGTAGAAAGACTCCGGGTATTCTTTTTCTTCAATATGCTAAAAATAGTTACACAATAAAAAATGGAGGTAACTAAAATGGCGAGGAAAGAACAGCCTGAGCAGAGGAAGGCAAGAGTTAAATCCGGTGAGGGCCAGGTTCCAAACCCTGGACAGAAGGTTAACGACAATACTGACCATTCCCATAAAAAATCCTGAATGGCAGGTGAAGGACATGAAAAGCAGCAGGGCTCAGCGGGCCTTGCTGCTTTTCATGTCCTCAGCCAGAGAAACTGCATTTTTCCAGTCCATCCTGGCAATGGCATCTCCCAGGGCTCTTACCTGCTCAGGTTCATAAAAAATCATTAGAGAGTCTCTTGCAATTTTAAATCTTTCAAAGGCTTCAAAATCGTTTCTTTCAGAAAGCCATATCAGATCCTCCAGTTCATCCTTGCCGGGTGAACTGCCTGAAAGAGGAGACGGTGTTTCCTGAGAGGCTGCACTTGGCTTGCGGCGGGCGAAGGCATCTGAATTCTTTGTAAGTCCTGACCTTGTACCAGCCTCTTCAATCAAAAAGGCCGCAGTTTTGCATACTTTTGCGAAATCTGCCCCCAGGGAGGAAAGCACCTTCCCGGAAAGACCTGGGTTTATCTCTGATCTCAGTTCATTAACTGCCGTGCCGGCTGTCTGGGACAAGGAGTTAGCTCCGATGTTACCCGCCAGGCCCTTCATGGTATGACAAGACAATGCAGCCCATGTAAAATCTTTTTTCTCAAGGGCTGAACGTAAGTTGTCAATGAAATTGCCGTTATTTTTCAGGAACATTTCCAGAAGGTCCAGATAAGCGTCATAATTACCGGTGAGTTTTTTGAGTACGGCAGGTATATCAAGGTCGTGAATATTCCGTATTAAAACCCATTTGTCAATGATTCCGGAAAGCATTTCGGGCTCAAAGGGTTTTGTCAGGTAGTCATCAAACCAGGTATTCAGGGCTTTGTTTTTTATTTGCGCATCTATATCCGCAGTAAGAGCAATTATGACCGGCCTTGCCTCAAGTTGAAGCCCCCTGATTTTGCCTGCGGTTTCGAGCCCGTCCATAACGGGCATGTGAAGGTCCATTAGAACAACGTCATAGGCCTTCTGCAGCAGCTTGTCCAGAGCCTCCTGACCGCTGGCGGCCCTGTCTGACCGGTGGCCTGCATTTTTAATGCACTCTTCGGCTACCATCAGGTTTATTTCGTTGTCATCCACCACCAGGATATTTTGTGAAGCAGCTGAACCGACGGCCTGAGCCATGGGTTCCGGGCCTGTCATTATGCTGTATAACTGGGCAAGCCCAAAGGGATAAAGCAATTGCAGCAACTCCCTGTGATGGGTTTCAAAAGTACCAACAGCTATTGCCTTGGCCTTTGAAAAAGTGCTGAGCAGCACAGGTGAGTCAAACTCTGTGCCCGATTGATAGAACAAAAAGTGTGAATTATTCATATCCTTAATAGTAAAATCCGAGGTTTCAACTATATTATCTATACCTAGCAGAGTTAAAAGTTTTCTTGTATGCTGATGCATACCCTGGTCTTTTATAAGCAGTATGGCTGTGGAGCCGGACAGGGCTGCCCCGTTATTTGCGTCCTGCAGATTATCCGCATGTCTGAGCCTGAGTGTGAAGGAAAACCTGCTGCCCTCTCCCAGGCTGCTTTTGAGTCCAATGCTTCCGCCCATTTTTTCAACAAGGTTCTTGCATATGACAAGCCCCAGGCCAGTGCCCCCAAAGGTTTTTGCTATGCCGGAATCTCCCTGTGAAAAGGGCTGAAACAGCCTGGACATCTGCTCCTGAGATATCCCGATTCCGGTATCCTCAATTTCAAATTGAAGCAAATCATCCTGGTCTGAGCCTTCCGCAACGAATACACTTAAGCAAATAGAGCCCTTCTCTGTGAACTTGACAGCATTCCCGAGAAGATTCGTAAGCACTTGTGTTATTCTGCCGGGGTCACCGGAATAATAGAGCGGCAGTTCAGGGCTCAGATAAACGCTAAAGCTTAAGCCCTTGGATTTGATGCTGCTGAAAAGTAACCCGGCGGTTTTATTGATCAACTCATATATATCAAACCTGACTTCCTGCAGCACAAGCCTGTTTGCGTCAGAACGGGAGAAGTCCAGGATGTCATTGACAATGTTCAATAGATTTTCCGCGGAATATTGTATCTTCTGGAGATAATCGTACTGCTTGGAATTGACTCCCGAGTGGAGCAAAATCCGGCCCAGACCCAATATGGCATTTAGCGGTGTCCGGATTTCATGGCTCATATTGGCAATGAATTGGCTTTTTGCCTGGCTAGCTGCTTCGGCGGATATTCTGGCACGTATAAGCGCTTCCTGGGATCTCTTTTCATTTGTAAAGTTCCTCATATAGCCGGCCACTTTCAGCACCCTTCCCTCCTTATCCTTCTCCTGTGCCAGTCCTATTATCATCATCCACTGCCAGCCGATATTTTTTGTGTCAATCCTGCACAAAATATCAAATACTTCTTTTTTTCCGTCAAGATGTTCTCTGAATACCGCCTGCACCATGCTTAAGTCCTCCGGATGTACCAATTTCTCAAAATCTCCCGCAGTCTGACGGCCGGGTAATTTTATTCCATTATAATTGTAAAAAATAGATACGTCTCCAGTGACCAGGTCATAATCCCACAGGCCAATCTGGCCTGCCAGGGCGGCAAATCTGAACTTTTCCTCGCTCTTTTTCAGTTTGCTGTATAATTTGGCCATAAATGCAAAAATCAGTAATATTGTGAGGATAATGACTGCGTGAAAAATAGCCACACCGGGTAAGCTCATAAATTCCTACTCTCTCCTTACGTTTTTGACTTAACTAAACAATATTCCAGTTTATGGATTATAATAGTATTATACTAGAAAATATTTACATTAAATAGTAGTCAGGAGGCCCATGCTTTGAGATATATAAACAAGAGTCCGGAAATACTGATAATAGACGATACACCGGAACATATCCATTTTGTAGCATCCATCCTCATACGGAGGAACTACAGGGTCAGGGCTGTTATCGGAGCTTTGCAGGCCTTTGATGCACTTGAAAAGGGAATTCCGGACTTAATCCTTCTGGATGTGCTTATGCCGGGTATGAACGGCTTTGAACTGTGCTCATTAATAAAAGCAGACCGGTTGTACAGCTCCATACCAATCATTTTTCTTACGGCGGTGCATGACAGTGAGAATATAGTCAGAGGCTTTGAGGCAGGGGCTCAGGATTATGTGTCAAAGCCGGTAAACACAAAGGAACTGCTGGCCAGAATTGAAACGCACTTAAACCTGAAGAAGAGGACAGACAGGCTTTTGGAAGCCTATAAGGACATAGACAGCTTCAATCATGTGATATCCCATGATCTCAAAACGCCTGTTTATTCCATACATAAGCTGGCCGGCTTCCTTAAGACAGCAGTAGAAATGGGAGATACCAAAGAAATTTATGAAATACTGGACATTCTCATGGAAAAAACGGCAGGGACGGTAGAGCTTGTGGAGAAGTACACAAAGCTGGTAAAGCTGTCCTCTACAGCAATAAATACAGGTGAGGTCAATATGGACTGTATTGCCTGGAAGGTGATGGAGGAAATTCAAAAAGCACATCCCGGACAGCGGATAGTATTCGAGAAAAAACCCTTGCCTGTTGTGCATGGGGACAGGCTGCTTCTGGAACAGGTGCTGTCAAACATCTTTTCAAATGCTGCAAAGTATTCCAGAGGAAGGCTGGAATCCGTAATACATATGAGCTGCAGCAAAAATGACTGTGTGTATACTTTTTCAGTAAAAGATAACGGCGTGGGCTTTGATATGAAGTATGCAGAAAACATTTTTGACCTATTTGTCAGGCTCCATGAGCAAAGTGAATATGAGGGCACGGGAATAGGCCTGTCCACGGTAAAGAAAATAATACAGCTTCACGGTGGGAAGGTATGGATTACCTCTGAGGCAGGAAGGGGGGCGGAGGTGTGCTTTACCTTGCCGGTGGAGGTTGAGGTGGGCGGTTAAAGGGAGGATCTCTTTATTTCAAGCGGAGTATGTCCGTAGTGCTCCTTGAAAAGCCGGGTAAAATAGTCAGTATTTTTGTAGCCAAGTATTTCACTTACTTCATAGGTTTTATATTTTCCTGACAGAATCAGGGTTTTGGCTCGTTCCATTTTTATTTTTGTCATATAATCCACAATACTCTCACCTGTGACCTCTTTAAAGATCTTCCCCAAATACTTGCTGCTGTAGTTGAGTACTTTTGCAGCTTCCTCCAGAGTAGTCCTCCCCTCCACATTCTTTATGAAATATTCACACAATAGTTTTATTACAGGGTATGTTCCGCTGATATGCATATTGCCTATAAAATCTGACAGCTCTCTTATGCTGCAGGTAAAGGAGGAGATAATGGACTCTGCATCAGAAGGGGAGCTTGCTGAAAGCTCCAGTCCCTTAAGCTGAAGAGTACCCAGCCAGGGCATCTCGGACAGAAGCAGCCTGCATAAGTTTTTATAGGAGTTTTCAAGAATGATGGACAGCTTGAAGGTGTCTCCTTCATAAAAGTTTGCCAGCCTGAGGGCCAGAGTTTGTGAAAATTCTTCCGCTTTACGGCTGTTTTCTTTAATAAGACGGAAAAGATGGGATTCGTCCTGAACGGAATAGGGCAATTTAAGGCTTTCAGCCAACTGGCGGCTTGTGTTTTCAACCAGTACACGGTTTTCCATCTTTTTTTTCAAAAATAACCGTGCGTTATGTAGCAACTCATTCAACTCTCCGGGGTTGATGGGTTTCAGCAGGTAGTCAAAGGCTCCCAGCCTGATAGCCTGACGTGTAAAGGCATAGTCTCCTGAACCGCTTATTATTACAATGCACAGATCATTGCCGTTATTGCGCAGTTCCCGGATAAACTCAATGCCGTCAATTCTTGGCATTCGTACATCCACCAAGGCAATGTCGTATTCTTCAGAACTGACCTTTTCCAGAGCCTCTTTCCCGTCAATCGCTTCACCTGTGACCAAAAATCTGTTTTTCCCGAAAATAGGAGACTTTTTTAACTCATACCGGATTGCTCTGTCATCATCAACTATTAATGCCCTGTACATTACTGCCCTCCGTTTTGATATTGCTGTTACTTAGCTGCTATTTATATGATACTTCAAAAATTCATATTTTGAAAGATGTGTTTTTTAAGGCTAAATAATACTTATTTAGGGTTAAGTGGAATTTATGGGATTGGCCTTTTATTTACATAACAGCTACTTGTCTTTAAGACAAAATGTGATAAAATAATTTCTGTGTTTTAAGACATTCAGTAGTCTCCGCTCTCTTTATTTGCCTTTATGATATTTGAATAATCAAAAATTTCAATGGTTAATATAAAAGTGGGGATTAAGTTCAGGAGGAGAAGCTATTATGAGTTTTTTTGAAAAACAGTTCCGGTTAAGGGAGAGCGGAACTAATGTAAGGACGGAGTTTGTAGCCGGTCTGACGACTTTCTTTACAATGGCGTATATCATCTTTGTAAATCCCTCCATATTGGGACAGACAGGTATTCCAAAGGGCGGAGTATATGTTGCCACAATACTTGCAGCAGTGATTGGAACTCTTGTAATGGGGTTGTTTGCAAATGTTCCTTATGCACAGGCACCTGGCATGGGGCTGAACGCCTTTTTTACCTACACGGTATGCGGTGCGCTGGGATACGACTGGCGCCAGGCCCTGGCAATGGTATTCATCTGCGGTATAATCAATATTGTAATAACAATTACACAGGTCAGAAAATCAATTATCAAGGCGATTCCAGAATCTCTTCAATTGGCAATCAGCGGAGGTATTGGACTCTTTATAGCTTACATAGGCTTTAAGGATGCCGGCTTTTTGAAGTTTACATCTGAAGCCAAGCCGGGTGCACCCTTGATCATACTGGGGGAAAAAGCCGATGCTGCTACGGTTATTGCCGGAGGTGCAAATGTTGTTCCTGCTTTTGTAAACTTTACAAGTTCGTTTGCACAGCTTGCACTTATCGGACTTATTATAACCGTGGTGCTCATGCTGCTAAAGGTTAAAGCTGCCATGCTTATAGGAATACTTTCAAGCACGGTCATAGGCATCCCCATGCATGTGACCAGCCTGTCTCTGGAGACCCCCTACAAGGTGTCGGATATAACCCAGACAGCCTTTGCACTGGACTTCGCAGGTATCTTCAGCGATCCGAAGAAAATCGCGGTAGTTATTGTAACAATACTGGCCTTCAGCTTGTCAGACACCTTCGATACAATAGGAACCTTTATAGGTACGGGAAGAAAGAGCGGCATCTTCGATGATAAGGAAGAGGCCGAGCTGTTTGCGGGAAAAGGCTTCAAATCCAAAATGGACAAGGCTCTTTTTGCTGATGCTACTGCCACATCAATCGGTGCGCTGCTGGGAACCTCAAACACTACAACATATGTTGAGAGCGCTTCGGGTATAGGCGTAGGCGGTAGAACAGGACTGACCTCCGTCTTCACAGCTATATTCTTTGCCGTCTGCCTGGTGTTTGCTCCAGTGGCAGGCATTATTCCCGGAGCCGCCACCGCCCCTGCACTGATAATAGTGGGTGTTCTGATGATGAGCTCCTTTGCAAAAATCAAGTGGGGGGATTTTGACGAAGCTCTGCCTGCATTTTTTGCCACGGTGGTGATGCCCTTCTCCTACAGCATATCAAACGGTATAGCTGCCGGATTCATATTCTATATTACAGTTAAAATATGCAAGGGCAGGCCAAAAGAGGTGCATCCCATTATGTATGTAGTCACCGGACTATTTATAGTGAACTTTATAGTGGGCGCTGTTATGAAACTGTAAAGCATATGATATTCTGATTTTGGGATATTAAAACTAAGCCACAGGTTAATTGCCAAAAGTGCAGATAACCTGTGGCTTTATTTTTAAAGAGCGTTCAACTTTTGAATGAGGGCCTTATAGGCCTTGTCTATTTCCTCTTGACTTATTTTTTGTCCAATAATGGCTTTTATCTGGTCTTCCAGCTCTTTTGCCTTGGAGAAGAAAGAAATCCCCAGGCTTATGGCATCCTTATAGCTGCTGATTATGGAGCCCAGGTCATCCCTGTATTTTTCATCTGTTCCAGGGGCAATGGCCAGCTGGTACAGATCTATAACCTCATCATTGGCTCCCACAGGGGAATATTCGTGGGGATAAGTACTGTCAAATACAGCAAAATCAAGCTCCCTGACAATTACCATATCAATGCTCCCAGGGTCTAAAACACAGCGGTATATTTCAACATCAAAGCCCTTTTCGTGGGCGGCATCAGCTATTTTCCCCAACAGTGTTGATTTTCCCGAGCCAGGTCTGCCCTTGATAAAATATCTTTTGCCCAGGTTTCTTGTCAAATCGGCCACAAAGTCAATAGAGCCCTTGTAGGTCAGGCTTCCAAAAAAGCGGTTCTTGATAATCCCTTCCTTTTTCAGATTCATATCGCTCAGAAACTTCTTGATGGCAGAGTCAGCTATTACATCCAATTTTGAGAAGTCAATACCGTTTAAATAAATCTTCTCCCACTCTTCGTGAATGCCCAGAGCTTTTTGAAGCTGTTCATATGCTTTTTTATAGTATTCCTGTATTTTGCCTCTTAACTGGGAGACAATGCTTTCTTCAGGTTGGGGGGCCCGGCAGGCGGTAGGGGAGTCCAGACTTACAATCTCACCCGACGTGCCGCAGGCTCTGGACTGAGCTATGTACTCCAGGTCACCGTCAACCACGGCCAGTTTTAAGGCGGGTATTAGCACAGCCTCAACTTCAATTTCGTCTGAAGCACAATGAATGTACTCGATATCATAACCCTTTAAGTACCAATTTATTCCCACCCTTTTCATTAGTGCGGACTTGAATTCCCCGGAGCCGCCTTTGAGTATGTAGAAGTTGTCAATTCCCGCTACATTGTCCTCAAAAAAGCTTACAAACCCCTGCGCCGAATTTGCGCTGGCATAATAATTGCTGATCCTGGCAGCCAAATATATTCCACCTTTCAAATATAACACTTCAATATAGTGTATGCAGGAGACCGTAATTATGCTAAGAATTGGCACGTGCAATTTTATACCTCCTACAATTCGTTTTTTCGATTTATCAATTTATTGTACTAAAATAAGGACAAAACACACCTGTCAAAAAAACCTGAAACTTTAAAGTCTCTAATGGAAAATTAGTCAGTGTATTCACACTGTATGAAAGTAAGAACATGAAATTCCGGCAGTTTAAAATTGCATATTTTAATAAAAAATTTACAAATACTATCAAAACAATTGTTGAAATTTATGACTTACTATGTTAAGATTGTTAGTGAAAAAATTAACTAAATCTATTGCTTTATTAAATCGATTCAAAAGACGGTAATGCTTTCTGGAAATACGTGGGATGGATTGGTTATACTGAATAGTAAATTGTTCATGGCTTGAGGCTTTATGACTTTTAATAATTTAAGATATAGTAGTGCAGAATAGTCAGGTAAGTGTTTTTTTTTGCATTAAATCTTAATTTCAAGACATTACAAGAATACTACTCATTTACAGCAGTATATTTTATAAATCGAAGGGAGAATTATAATGACTACGAACAAGAAATTGCAAGCGTGGGTAAAAGAAGTGGCTGAGTTGACACAGCCAGATCAGATTTACTGGTGTGACGGTTCTCAGGAAGAAAACGACAGACTTATTCAGGAATTGGTAGCTGCTGGTTTGGCTAAGCCTTTAAATGCAGAAAAACGTCCAGGATGCTATGCATTCAATAGTGACCCATCAGACGTTGCCCGTGTTGAAGACAGAACATATATCGCTTCAAAGACTAAAGAAGATGCAGGTCCTACAAACAACTGGGTAGACCCCAATGAATTGAAGGAAACCATGAAAGGTCTCTACAAGGGTTGTATGAAGGGAAGAACCATGTATGTTATTCCTTTCTCAATGGGACCTATCGGTTCAGAAATATCCAAAATCGGTGTTGAACTTACAGACAGCGCATATGTTGTTATCAACATGCGTATAATGACTCGTATCGGTACAAAGGTACTTGAAACACTGGGTGACGGAGAATACGTTCCATGCTTGCATTCAGTTGGTGCTCCTTTGGCTGAAGGCGAAAAGGATACAAAATGGCCATGTGCTCCAATCGAAAAGAAGTACATCAGCCACTTCCCTGAAGAAAGAACAATCTGGTCCTATGGTTCAGGTTACGGCGGAAACGCATTGCTGGGAAAGAAATGTTTTGCTCTTCGTATAGCATCAGCTATAGCTCGTGAAGAAGGCTGGCTGGCTGAGCACATGTTGATCTTGAAACTTACTAGCCCTAAGGGTGAAGTTAAATATATCTGCGGTGCTTTCCCAAGTGCTTGCGGAAAGACAAACCTGGCTATGCTTGTTCCAACTATCCCAGGCTGGAAAGTTGAAACAATCGGTGACGATATAGCCTGGATGAAGTACAAGGCTGATGGACAGCTCTATGCTATCAATCCTGAAGCAGGTTTCTTTGGAGTTGCTCCTGGAACTTCAATGGATTCAAATCCAAATGCTATGCACAGCATCGAAAAGAATACCATATTCACAAATGTTGGTTTAACTGACGATGGAGATGTATGGTGGGAAGGCATGGGAGTTGCAGCACCTGCTCACTTGATTGACTGGAAGGGTAAGGATTGGGCTCCTGGCGCAGAAGCTCCTGCTGCTCATCCAAATGCTCGTTTCACAGCACCTGCTGAACAGTGTCCTGCAATAGCTCCTGAGTGGCAGGATCCTGCTGGAGTACCTATTTCAGCCATACTTATCGGTGGACGTCGTCCAAGCACTATTCCATTGGTACATGAAAGCTTTGACTGGAAGCACGGTGTATTCCTCGGTTCTATAATGGGTTCCGAAATCACAGCTGCTGCTATATCAGACAAGATTGGTCAAGTTCGTCGTGACCCATTTGCAATGCTTCCATTTATCGGATACAACGTATGCGATTACTTACAGCACTGGTTGGATGTTGGAGCTGCTACAACTGAAGATAAGCTTCCAAAGATCTTCTATGTAAACTGGTTCCGTAAGGACAAGGATGGCAAGTGGTTGTGGCCTGGTTACGGTGAAAACAGCCGTGTTCTCAAGTGGATATTTGAAAGAGTAGCTGGAGAAGGAAAAGCTGTTAAAACCGAAATCGGATTTATGCCTACTGAAGATGCTATCGATACTACTGGTCTTGATGTGTCTGCCGCTGATATGGCTGAACTTCTCAAGGTCAACAAGGCTGAATGGCTCCAGGAAGTTGAATCAATTAAGGAACACTATGCTAAATACGGCAGCAAGCTTCCTGCTGAATTGGCTAGTCAGTTAGCAGCATTGGAAGCAAGATTGAAGGCATAACAAGCTGAAATGCAGTAATACATTAAAAATTATAAAGCCTAAACCCCATCGGCTCGCTGATGGGGTTTGTTTTGTCTAAAAAATACTTTTTTCAACAGAATATAAGTTATTTATTCCATAAACGGCAATTTCCATATTGTCTATATGTACTTTTTATTGTACAATATCAACGTAGAATGGTAATATGGTAGAATAAACGCATATATGGAAATTGGATCAGTCTGATAGCCGGTGTTGAGTTCTGCTCTTTTAGCATACTCTACACCGTTTTTTAGAATATAGGAATTTATATATTTTAAAACAGGGATGAGATGCCCATAATACTGAGTTTGAGTGTGTACACCAGAAAATTCCATTCTATATAAATTCCTATATTCGGGGTTTGGAAAGGGGACT